>NZ_CM182067.1:0-1320532 GCF_059417825.1 Candidatus Pelagibacter sp. PS_37
ATGACAAGCAACAACACAACACAAAGTACAAAAGATGTTTCATCTGAAGCTTTAGATTGGGCTTTAATTCAAAAGGATATGAAAAATAAGCTAGGTAGCGATATATATGAAAGCTGGCTTAGAAAGATAGACTTTGTTGAAGAGATGAATAGCTATGTCTTACTTTCGGTTTCTACTAGATTTATTCGAGACTGGATTACTTCAAGATATTTAGACCAAATTTTGCAAATAGTAAAAACGTATAAGAAAGATTTAACAAGAATAGAGTTTAAGATTATTGAAAAAAATTCTGAAAATGAGATAGAAAATAATTTTACTAAAAATGAAAATAATGAAAACGTATCATTCATTAAAGATACATACTTACAATATAACAGAATAGACCCAAATAAAAGATTTGATAATTTTATAACAGGAACAAGTAATAAACTTGCCTATGAAGCATCCATGAAAGTTTCAGAAAATATTTCTCATTATAATCCACTTTATATTTATGGAGGAGTTGGAATGGGAAAAACACATTTATTAAATTCAATTGGTCTTTCATTAAAAGAAAAAAACAAAGTTATGTTTATTTCTGCTGAGAGATTTATGTATCAGTTTGTAAAATCAATCAAATCTAATGATATGGTGAAGTTTAAAGAGTATTTTAGAAATACTGACATATTATTGATAGACGATATTCAATTCATGAATGGTAAAGAAGCAATGCAAGAAGAGTTTTTTCATACGTTTAATGCACTATTAGATAAAGGCTCACAAGTTATAATCTCTGCCGATAGAGCTCCGAACAAATTATCAAGAATCCAAGATAGAATTAAATCAAGATTTGCTGGAGGTCTTGTTGTGGATATACAAAAACCTGACTATGAACTTAGAAGTAAAATTGTTAAACAAAAAACAGAGGAACTAAACATTTTTTACTCAAATCAAGTAAATATTTCAGAAGAAATACAAAAGTTTATAAGCACAGAAATAACCACAAGTATTAGAGAGTTAGTAGGAGCAATTAATAGAGTTGTTTCTTTTTCAAGAATTTACAACAAAGTTTCAAATTTATCAGAGGTTAAAGTAGTTTTAAAAGATCTATTAAATATTGGAGAAAACAAAGTAACAATAGATTTAATACAATCAACCGTATGTAAGTTCTTCAAAATTAGTAAAAGTGAGATGCTTTCTTCAAGAAGATCTAGATATCTTGTAAGACCAAGACAAACAGCAATATATTTAACAAAAATTTTGACATCTAAGTCATTACCTGAAATTGGAAGAGAATTTTCTAATAGAGATCATACAACAATCATTCATTCAGTTAAAACCATTGAAAAATTGAAAGAAAAAGATCCAGAAATGACAAACAATATTAATAATCTAAAAAATCAGATATTGTATAATAAAGAAAATGAAATTTAACGTTAATCAACAAGATCTGCAACAAGCACTTAATTATTGCCAAGGCGTAATTGAAAAAAGAAGCACACTCCCTATTTTGTCAAATGTTTTATTAAATGCGAGTAATTCTAACCTAACAATTACAGCAACAGATTTAGATTTAATATTTATTCATCAAATTAACAATGTAGAAGTTATAGAAGAAGGAAACACAACTACCACGTCATCTATTATGTATGACATCATAAGAAAATTTTCGTCAGGAAAAAAAATTAATTTATCTTTAACAGACGTTAGCAAACTTCAAGTTGAGTCTGAAAAGTCTGTTTTTAATTTAAATTGTATTAGTGCATCTGAGTTTCCACTAACAGATGAAAACTTTAATCAAAATGAATTTTCTATAAAATCAAAACAATTATTGAAATTATTGAATAAATGTAAATTTTCAGTTTCAAATGATGAAACAAGACACTATTTAAGTGGAATTTTTTTTCATCAAACACAAACTGAAGATAAAAATTTTTTAACAGCAGCAGCTACAGACAGTCATAGAATGTCTATTTCAAAAATAAGATTAGACCAGCAAGTAGATTTTGAACCAATAATACTTCCTAAAAAAACAATTTTTCAACTATGCTCATTGTTAGAAAGTTATGATGGTGATGTTAAAATTTCAAATATTAAATCTAAAATAAAATTTGAATTAAATAATAGTATATTAATATCTAAGTTAATTGATGGAAAATTTCCAAATTATATTCAGGTAATACCTAAGAATAATCAAAAGAAGTTAGAAATAGATTTAAAATTATTTTTAGACTCTGTTGATCGAGTTGCTTCAGTTTCATTAGATAAAAAAGATGGAGTTAAATTTAGTTTGTCAAAAGACGTTTTAAACTTATCAGTTAACAACACAAATAGTGGTGATGGAAAAGAAAGTTTAACTGTAAAGTTTGATCATGATCTAGAAATAAGTTTTAATTCTAGATATTTAATTGATGTAGCAGCACAACTTGATGGAGATAAGATTGAAATTTTTTTCAATGATACTGGGTCTCCGGCATTAATTAAAGATCCAGGCGATTTTGACAGTATATTTGTTGTAATGCCTATGAAAGGCTAGCTTAAAGTATCAAGTTCAGTGTAAATAGTTTTTTCCAATTCTTTTGTAAAAATTTCCTTGCTTAGTCCAGGTTCAATAGGTTTTAAAATTGAAACAGTTAGAGTGGTATTAATTTTTTTCCAACCATGTTTTGGCCAGGTATTACCAGAATTGATTGCGATTGGTTGGCATGGAATATTTAATTCTTCATAAATTCTACCAGATCCTTTTTTAAAAGGAGTTCTATCTTCTGCAGAAAGCCTTGTTCCTTGTGGAAAAATTATTAAAGGTCTTTCAGATAATTTCACTTGTTTAGAAATATCATCGAAAAAACCTAAGTTTTCTTTAGAAATTTTATTTCTTTTAATTGAAATTGACCCTATTTTTTTTAAATACCAGCCAAATATAGGAATCATTAGCAATTCTTTTTTTAAAATAAAAACAGGAGAATTAAAGATAGTTTGTAAAAAAAAAGTTTCAAACATTGACTGGTGTGAAGCAGCTATAAAAAATTTTTTTCCTCTAATTATGTTTTCCCTACCTTTAATGATTATCTTTGTTGATAAAAATATTTTTAAACATAAAGAAGTCCAAAAGCCCATAATTTTTCCACCAAATAAAACTATTTTTTTTGGTAGTAAAATTGCTGGCAAGAAAATTATGGAAATTAAAACTATTCCTAAGAAAAAAAATAATGAAAATAAAAAATTTCTTATCATATTAATCAAAAACTAAATCAAATCTTTTAGTTTTTGTCTTTTTTTAATAATATTAATCTTTGATCCTTTAATTATTAATTCTGCTGGCTTTGGTCTTACATTGTAATTTGAGCTTAGTGACATTCCATAAGCTCCAACATCACACATTATCACAAGATCTTTTTCTTTTAATTTCTGAAAACCTTTTATAGTTGTAAATTTGTCTGTACTTTCACAAATTGGTCCTACAAATTCATAAGTTTTGTTTGAAATTCTATTATTTTTTACTACAGGTATAGTTTGGTGATTTGCACCATATAATGCAGGTCTCATAAGATCATTCATTGCAGCATCTAATATGATGAAATCTTTTTTAGTATTTTCTTTTATATAAATAACTTGAGAAATTAAAAATCCAATATTACCAACTATAGATCGACCAGGTTCAAATATTATTTTTGTTTTTTGGCCCTTTAAAAATTTTTGTATAGCAATGTTATATTTTTGATAGTTAAGTTTTTTACTATTTTTCTCATAAGAAATACCCATGCCCCCACCTAGATCAATAAATTCAAAGATATGACCACTTTTTTTTATTATTTTATTCACTACATTGAGCATTTTTTCATATGGTTTGTGATCTAAAATTTGACTACCAATATGAACACTTAAGCATTTAAGGTTAATATTTTTAGAATGATTTGTAAAATTTACTAATTCAAAAAAAGTTTTTTCATCTACACCAAATTTATTTTCTTTTTTTCCAGTTGAAATTTGTTTTAATGTCTTAGCATCTGTATTGGGATTAAGTCTAATACCTATATTAACTATTTTTTTTTTTGATTTTGCAATTTTTTCAATTTCAATAATTTCACTTTTAGACTCAGCATTTATTAATAAAATTTTTTTATCAATTGCATAACTTATTTCTTTTGAAGTTTTACCCACGCCCGAAAAAACAATTTTTTTTGGGTCTATACCTGCTTTTAGAGCCATCATTAACTCACCCATTGAAACAACATCAGCACCTAGCCCTAATTTTCTAATTTCTCTTATCAGATTTACATTAGTATTGGATTTGACAGCAAAACAAATCAATGGAGAAAAAGAGCTAAAATTTTTTTTAAAATTTTTTATATTTTCTGTTAGCCGTTTGTGTGAATAACAATAAGTTGGTGTACCAAACTTTTTTGCTATTTTTTGAACATTAACTTTTTCAATTGTTAAGTTTTTATTTATATATTTCATCAATCTACTGACTTTGGAAAAACCATTTCATTCCCCTCATATTGAGGATCTCCTTTTTTTCCACATGAAAACAAGAAAGAACAAATTATAAAAATTAAAATTAGTTTTTTTATCATTTTACATCTTTTTATATTTCATTATCATTTTTTTGATATTATCAAAAGACGTTCCACCATAAGATTTTTTAGAGTTAACAGAGTTTTTCACATTAAATATCTTTAAAACTTCAATTGTGAGCCTTGGTTCAATTTTCTTTAGTTCGTCAATATTTAATTCATTCAATTTTTTCTTTTTTTTCTCTGCATAATTCACAATAGAAGCTGTAGTTTGATACGCTTTTCTAAATGGCATTGAATGATTTTTAACAAGATAGTCAGCTAAGTCAGTAGCTGTAATATAGCCTGAGTTAGCAAGGTCTAACATTTGTTGTTTATTAGGCTTTAGATTTTTTAAAACCTCATTAAGAATAGCAATACTATTATTGAGGATTTCATTAGATTTGAAGAGTATTTCTTTGTCATCTTGAAGATCTTTAAAATAAGATATGGGAAGTCCTTTAAGAATTGTCAGCATTGAAAATAAATTTCCATAAACCATTCCAGTTTTCCCTCTTAAGTATTCTAACAAATCGGGATTCTTCTTTTGAGGCATTATCGAAGAACCAGTTACCACTTTATCTGAAAGTGCAATTAAGTTGAATCCATCAGAGTTCCAAATAATAAGCTCTTCAGCAATTCTTGAAATATGCATTGAACAAACAGAAGCGCTATATAAAAAATCTAGAACAAAATCTCTATCTGCAACAGTATCAATTGAATTATTTGTTGGTCTTTTAAAGCCTAGTTTTTTTGAAGTAAAATTTCTGTCAATATTAAAAGAAGTACCTGTTAAAGCAGCAACACCCAAAGGATTTTCTGATAAACTTTCTAAATTATAGGTAAATCTTTTTTTGTCCCTATTAAACATTTCTACATAAGACATTAAATAATGCGCAAAAGATACAGCTTGTGCATTTTTTAAATGAGTAAACCCAGGCATTATGGTTTCAATATTTTTTTCTGAAATTTTGAGAATGGTTTTAATAATATTGTCTAAATTCTTATTAATTTCTTTAGTTGCTGAAGTCGTCCACATTTTAAAATCAGTAATTACCTGATCATTTCTAGATCTAGCCGTGTGAACATATCCAGCCTCTTCTCCTATAATTTGAAATAATCTTTTTTCAATATTCATATGAATATCTTCATATTTTTTATTATATTCAAATTTATTTTTTAAAATTTCTTTCTCAATTTTATTAAGTCCAAAAATTATCTTATTCTTAATTTTAAAAGAAATAATTTTTTGTCTAAATAACATCTCAACATGTGCGATTGATCCTAAAATATCTTCTTGAAAAAGCTTTTTATCAATATCTATTGAATTACCAACTTTTTGGAACAAAGTTGAGGCATCTTTCTTTATTCTTGATCCCCATATTGCCATATTGTTTTTATTTTTTACCATGATAATTAATTATACATATTTAGCATGAAATTATTATTAATATTTATCTACCTAATAACTAGCAACATTAGTTATGCACTAGAAAAACCTAATATAAAAAATTTAGTTTTATCAAAAAATACAAAAATATATGAGGGAGTAGTTTTTAAAGACTCAAATAATTATGATGTAAATTTAGATGATTTTAAAGGAAAATTGTTAATATTGAATTTTTGGGCTACTTGGTGTGCTCCTTGCAGAGAGGAGATGCCATCTCTAGATGACTTACAGTCAAATAGTAATTTTGATAACTTAAAAATTTTTCCTATTAATATTGGCCAGGAAAATTTCTCTAAATCAGATTCTTTTTTTAGAGAACTAAATATTCAAAATCTAGAGATATATTTTGATGCGCCAATTACTTTGGCTAAAAAATTTTCTTTAAGGGGAGTTCCTACAACTATTTTATTTAATAAAAAAGGTGAAGAGTTTGGGCGTATTATGGGATCTATTGATTTTAATAATTTGGATTTTATTAATTGGCTAAAACAATACGATTAATCTTTAAAGAAATAAGCAAAACTAACCAATGCTACTATAGCAATGAATTGCAGCAACACTCTTAGCTGCATCAGTTTATTCGAATATTTTTTGCTAGTTTCGCCACCTTTGAACAAAGTTCCAATTCCTAAGATCAAGACGACTGCTACAACTATTAAAAGCACAATACCTAAAATTTTAACTAATGTTCCTGTTATCATGAAACTATTGTAGAATAATTTTTAATAAAAAAAACATAATAAAAACATCTATGACACTTTGTCTATCAACTACAATTATTAAGCCAGAAAAAGATATGCCAATTAAAAATGCTATTATTTTACTGCACGGTTATGGGGGTGATGGGAAAGACATAAGTATGTTGACCTTAAATTGGAAAAGATTTTTGCCTAATACTATTTTTTTATGTCCAGATGGTCATGAAGAATGTAAAATTAACCCAGCAGGTTTTCAATGGTTTGATTTAACTAAAGATGATCCAAGTTATATTCTAGAAGAATCTAAAAAAGCAGAAAATAAACTCCAAAAATATATTGAAGAAGTTAAAAGTGAATATAATCTTAATAATTCTCAAATTTGCTTATCAGGATTTAGTCAAGGATGCATGATGTCTATTAATTTAGGTTTAACTAGCAATCAAAATTATAATTGTATTGTTGGTTTTTCTGGTAAGATAATTAATCAAGATGATCTTAGTATGAGAAAATCTTCTTCTACTAAAATGCTATTGATACATGGTGATCAAGACGCAGTTGTGTCACCAACATTTTTATTAGAGGCAAAAGATTTCCTAATTAGAAATAATATTGAAATTGAAACCAAAATGATAAAGAATTGTGAACATCATATTCCTATTGAGGCATCAAGCGCGGCTTTAAATTATATTAAAAATAACTTTCAAATATAATTAAATTCTATTTATTGATAAATTATTTTTTTTCAGTTAGAGTTTTTTATAATGATTTTTAACGATCAGAATTTGTCTTTAGAAAAATGTCCTGCGCTAGTGTTAAATGCAGATTATAGGCCTTTAAGTTATTATCCATTGTCTTTATGGAGCTGGCAAGATTCTATAAAATCTGTTTTTTTGGATAGAGTTGTTATAGTTAGTAATTATGACAGAGTTATTAGGAGCCCATCGTTTAATATGAGATTACCAAGTGTTATTGCATTAAAAAGTTTTATAAAACCACAGTCTAATCCTAGCTTCACAAGATTTAATGTTTTTTTAAGAGATAAATTTTCATGTCAATACTGTGGAAGTGGTGAAGATCTTACTTTTGATCATTTACTTCCAAGATCCAAAGGTGGACAAACCAACTGGGATAATGTTGTAACTGCTTGTTCTTCATGCAATGTAAAAAAAGGTGGAAGGTTATTAAAAAATTTGGATATGAGCTTAAATCAAAAGCCATATCAGCCATCTACAGAAGACCTACATAAAAATGGTAAAAATTTCCCACCAAATTTCCTACACAAGAGCTGGATGGATTATTTGTATTGGGATGTTGAGTTAGAAGCTTAATTAAATTTTCTCAGAAATATTAATAGCAATTTTTGATCCAGTTTTAATTAATTTATCCAGAATAGAATACATTCCTTTTTTAGTTGCACCTTCTTTATAGGCTATATCTTTATGATGCAGCTCATCTTCTCTAAATTTAATTATTTTTTCTTTTAATTTTTTCTCATCGTTTTCTAACTCATTAATTTGATTTAGATAATGTTCGTCAATTACTTCTTCCACTGAGGCAGTGCATAGCATAGCAGCTTTTTTCCCCAGCATTGTTGAGCCAAAACCAAGTCCTACACCAAGCAAATCCCATAAAGGTAAAAACTTTGTAGGTTTTATATTTCTTTTTTTAATTTCATTTTCAAAATATTCACAGTGTTCTTTTTCGTGAATTTTCATTTCTTCAATTTTCTTTTTAAGGTTTTCATCTTTAACAAATGTATTTAGAGCTAGTAATTGGCCTTCATAAATCTTTATTGCACCTCGTTCACCTGCGTGATCAACTCGAATAAATTCTTTTACTTTTTCTTTATTTGTTTTTTTCATAAGTTAAGAAAAGTTTTATAGTTATAGTTGTGATTATTAAAGAGATAAAAATATTTATTGTAGCAAGAGATAATCCTAAAATTTTAAACGTTGCATCTTTACAGCTAACTGTAACCTCTTTTAGCTGATTTAGAAGAGCTTCTTTAGTCAAATCTGCATTATTAGAATTTAGGTCACAAACTAAAGACTCTTTTATAAAGCCTTGCTCTATTCCAAAATGATAAAACGAAATAGAGAATGCTATAATAAATGTAATACTTAAAATTATTAAAAAAAATCTTTCAAACTTTTGAATAAAAATAAAAAGTAAAATTATAACTATTGAAACAACATAAGGTATTCTTTCAATTAAACAAAGATTGCACGGTTGATGACCCAAAATATGTTCAATAAAATAGGCTGTTAAAAGAGCAAAAATACTGAATAACAATATAAGATGAAGTGTAGTTTTTCGTTTAATCATGTTTGTGTTATTTAATTGCAAAATATATTAGGGTAAAAATTAATACAATTATAATACCTAAAATTGTAAACCATTTTGCAGCATCAGTTTTCATAAACTTGCTAAAAATATCACCAAATTTATATGATAGGTATGAGACGATAAAAAATCTCAACCCTCTAGAAAATAGACAAATAATGAAAAATATAGGCAAATTAAAACCAATCATACCACTTGTTATTGTGAATACTTTAAAGGGCAAAGGCGTAAACCCAGCAAGAAATAATGTAGCAAGCCACACATAAAGACCACTTCCCTCAGATAAGCTATTTTTAAGATTAATTACCTTTTCTTCATAATTATAAAATTCTACTACAATCATTCCAAGATCAAAAAAATAAGATCCAATGAAATATCCAAGGATACCTCCAAGTGAAGAAAACAAAGTAGCTATTAAAAAAATTTTTAAATAATCATTTTTTTTTGCAATAACCATTGGAGCAATCATAACGTCAGGTGGGATTGGAAAAAAAGAACTTTCAGTAAAAGATAAAATTGCAAGATAAGTATTTGACTTCTTGTGGGCAGCAAGTTTTAAAGTTTTTTGATATAATTCATTAAGCATTTTTTTGTTTTTAATATAAATTATGTTCTTATACTATTTAATTTTATAGTTATAATAAGGAAAACAAAGGGCGAGTGGCGGAACTGGTAGACGCGCACGACTCAAAATCGTGTTTCGCAAGAAGTGAGAGTTCGATTCTCTCTTCGCCCACCAATATATTATGGAAATAAACAAAATTAATAATTTATTAGAACTATTTTATAAACAGTATCTTACACAAGATAAAACAAGTGTGTTTTTACAATCCTTAAAAGAAGTTGAAAAAAAATATTCTTGGGAAGATGTATATTCAAATGTCATTAAACTTTCTGAGGAAATATCAAGGTATATAAAAAAAGGTGATAGATGCTTGTTAATATCAGAAAATAGACCAGAGTGGATGATATCAGATTTATCTATTATGCTTTCGGAGGGCATAACAGTTCCGGCTTATACAACTTATGTAGAAAGAGACTATGAGTATATAATTGATGATTGCACTCCGACTGTTTTAATCATTTCTAATAAGACACAGTATTTAAAAGTAAAAAATATTATACCTAAAAAAAAATTTATAAAAAAAATTATTTTTTTTGATGTAATTGAAGAATTTGACCAAGAACTTCATGTAAGTATTAATCAAATTTTTGCTAATAAAAACTTTAATTCCTTAAATTTTTCTGAATTAAAAATTCAAAGAAAAGATATTGCTTGTATAATTTATACATCTGGTACCCAGGGAAATCCAAAAGGAGTTGTATTAAGCCATGGTGGAATTTTAAACAATTGTGAGGGAGCCCTTGGTTTATTAAAAGAGTTTGTCTCAAAAAAACCTAAATTTTTGACATGGCTACCCCTTTCTCATTCATATGAACATACAGTCCAATTTGTTCAAATAGTCGTGGGAGCACAGGTATTCTATGCTGAGAGTATAGAAAAACTTATAAAAAATATGGAAAATTGTTCACCTGAGATAATGACAGCAGTTCCTAGATTTTATCAAAATTTACATCAAAAAATAAATACTAATTTTAGTAAAGCTACAGGAATAAAAAAATTCTTAATCAATCAAACCATCAAACTTGGAAATAAGAAATTAAATAGAGTGCAATTTTCATTAATAGAAAGTTTAATAAATTTTGTTTGTGATCTTTTAGTACGAAAGAAAATCAAAGAACAATTTGGTGGAAATCTAAAGGCATTTATTTCAGGAGGAGGAGCGTTAGACAAAGAAGTGGGTTGCTTTTTAAATGCAATTGGTCTCCCAACGTTACAAGGGTACGGATTAACCGAAACATCTCCTGTAGTAAGCTGTAATTCTATTAATGAAATTAGGGTAGAAACTGTGGGCAAACCATTTAGAGGAAATTTAGTTAAAATTGCAAATGATGGTGAGATTCTGGTTAAAGGAGAAAATGTGATGTTGGGTTACTGGAATAATGAAGAAGAAACAAATAAAGTTTTAAAGAATGGATGGTTATCTACAGGTGACATTGGAGAGTTTGATGGCGAGTTTTTAAAAATAACAGATAGAAAAAAAGATATAATTATAACTCCAGGTGGAGATAATATTTCTCCAATCAAAATAGAGAGTGATTTAAATAAATCTAATTACATAGAGCAAAGTTTAGTTTATGGTGACAACAAACCTTATCTAGTTTGTTTAATTGTTTTAAGCTCAGAATATAAAAATATAAAGAATGAAGAAATTAAAATAGAAATAGAAAAAATAAATAAAAATTTAAGTAAAATAGAAAAAATAAAAAAGTTTTTTGTAATTAAAAATCAATTTACAATTGAAAACAATATGATGACCCCTACTTTAAAATTAAAAAGATATAAAATTATAAAAACTTATCAAAATGAGTTAGAAAAACTTTTTAATTAATTTTTATAAAAGACATTATAAGTCGCATAAACGTTAATGTTTTTTACATAACAAAAATTTTAAATAAAAATTTTTTTTAAAAAATAAATTTATAATTTGCCAATTAATTAATGAATTGACATCACTTGTATAAAAAAATAAAAATAAGTTAACAACGAATCACTTTGATTCGTTTAACTTAAACAGGGAGCTAAAGATGGCTACAAAGAAAAAAGCTAAAAAAGCTAAAAAGAAGACTAAGAAAAAAGCTAAAAAAGCTAAAAAAGCGAAGAAAAGAAAAAGATAGTATCTTAGACTTTTCAAAAAACGCTTCTCATAACGTTATGTGTGAGAGGCGTTTTTTTTTGCCCTAATTTTTAATCCTCAGTATCGGTAATTGGCTCTGAGTCTGTGTCAGATTCTGTGATAGGTTCTTTAATCTTAGTTGGTGCAGCCACAGCTTTTGCTTGGCCCTCCAAATTTCTCTTTAAAGCCTTATCTAATTTTTTCTGGGTATCTTCTAATGATACACCCATCACTATTTGAAATTCAGATAAAATTCTTTCATAAGCTTTTTCAAACAACTGTCTTTCACTGTATGATTGATCAACCATTAAGTCGTCACCTTTATTTAAATCTCTAACAACTTCTGCAAGCTCATAGATTTTGCCTGAAGAAATTTTTGCTTCATATTCCTGTGCTCTTCTACTCCACATAGATCTTTTAATTTTTGGCTTGCTTTTTAAAATAGATATACATTTATTGACCTGATTTATTGTTGCAAGAGGTCTAAGATGAGATTGCTTATTTACAGGAACCATACCATTGGCTTTGTCTTTTTCAAATTTAAGAACATAAGTTTCAACATCAATTCCACCAATGTTAATTTTTTTAAACTCTGTAATTTGGCCAACGCCATGTTTTGGATAAACAACGTAATCTTTAACTTTATATTCTCTTTTTTCTGTTTCTTGTTTTTTTACCTTTTTAATTTCAGGCTTAACTTCATTACTTTTTGAAATTCTTAAATTATCAGTTTTAATTTCTACTTTTTCTGGAACAGCTTTTTTAGAGACTGTTTTTAAATTTTTTTTAATTTTAGTTGGAGTTGCTTTTATTGTTTTAGTTTTTTTTACTGGAATTTTTTTTTTTACAACTTTAGCTTTAGGAAGCGTAGGCTTTTTTGCTACCTTTGCTTTAGTTTTTTTTTTTACTTTTTTCTCAGGAGTTTTTTTAAAGATTTTCGCTAAAATATTTGTCGTACTTGTTTTCTTCATTTTTATATTTTTCATTATCCTCTGGAGGATCTTTTTTAATAGTTATATTTGGCCAAATTTCAGAATACTTTGTATTTAGTTCAAGCCATTTTTCGCTCCCAGACTCAGTATCTGCTACTATCGCATCTACTGGACATTCTGGCTCGCAAACGCCACAATCTATACACTCCTCCGGTTTAATTACAAGCATATTTTTGCCTTCATAAAAGCAATCAACAGGACAGACTTCAACGCAGTCCATTAGTTTACACTTAATACATTTATCATTTACAACGTATGTCATTTTCCCAATTCACTTTTTACTTTTAACTTCAAGTCTCCCATTGTCTTGGCATCCACATATAGTAAACCTGAGAGTCTTCTCATTAAGTTTGTTTCATAAATGTCAGCACTATCGTTTGAATAGATTATTTTCCATAATGACTCAATTATTTTAATTTTATCAGAATCTGGAACATTTTTTACTTCTCTTGTAAAATCTAATATTTGATTTGAGTTATCTTCAACAATTATTGCTTCAGACATAATTTTATCTATCTCAGAGACCGGTGCGCCTAAATCAATAAGCGTTTCTTTAATAATATCTTCTTCTTTTTTTTCATAAGCCTCATCTATTTTTGCTGCATGAATTAGCAAGGCAGCAATTTTAGAATAAGAGTTATCCTGAGGTTCATTTTTTTCTTTATTTTTAAAAAAGCTAATCATTAATTCAAATTTAAGTTTTTCAATACTTTAAATGGGCTGTTTGAAGTATCTATTTTTTTAAAAGTTTTTTTAATTTGTTTTTTTGGATTATATCTAAAATACATATCATTGTCTTTTTCTAAAGTTTTATAATTCATTTTTTCAATCAATTTCTTAAAGTTATCTTTACTACATCCTAATAAATTAAGCATCTCTGGTACTAGTTTAATTTCTTTATCCTTTTCGGGGCTAGCGTTAATAATTAGCATAAATAATCTCTCTAAGATGTCAATTCTAACAAAATAATTATCAAAATTTTCAAATCCACATAAAAGCATAAATTTTTTATTTCTTTTATTTTTGTCATCTAAAAAATTTAAACCAAACGTAGGTGGCGTCAACTCAAAATACTTTTGGTTAAAATTTTTCCATAATAAAGTTCTTAAAGAAACTGCTTCAGGTTTTAATAGTTTGAATAAAAAAATATGATAACGCCCAAACTTCACCCCTAAGTCTCTTAAAATTTTTCTTTCATCTTGCCCAAGTTTTTTTAAGTATTCGGTAACCATTTCTCTTTTAACTACACCATTGCTTTCATACAATTGATAAGCTAAAGCTTTAATGGATGAGTTACTTTCTTTTAAATTTCTTAGATCAATTAAACTTTTTAGTATTAAATTAATTTTTTCATTAACCCATTTTTCAATAAATTCTGATAATTTTTGTTTGTCATTATTTTCTAAAAGATCATCTACTATTAAAAGTATATCTGGATTTAAATAATCTTTTCCGGTTACTAATTTTGCAATAGGAAAATTTTTCCAATAGATTTTAAAATCATCTTTTAATTCAATTAGACCTGTTTCTATGATTAACTGAACTCTTTTTTGAAGCTCGGGCCCCACAGTCTGTCTTGCTGCCTTTTTCAATGATTTAATGTCAGTTTCTAAAGCCCCAACTTTTAAGTCCATTTCAAATTTTAGACCTTTTAAATCACCAATAAACTGCTCATCAATTATTACTTTGTCGTTTTCCATTATTTCAGTTTTAAAATCCATATCTTGGTTTAAGCCTCTTGCAAGTACGCTGGCTCGTTTATCAATAAATGTTTTTGTAAGTTCTTCATGTAGTCTATCTGATAATCTATCTTCTAATAGTTTTGTTTTCTCTATCCAATAATCTTGGTTTTCAACCCAATTAATTTTATTGGAAACATAAGACCAAGTTCTAACATTTGCAATTCTATTTGACAAAGAATCTACATTTCCTTCTAATTTATCTAATTTCATCAACTGTAATCTCATATAATCATTGGTAATTTTACCATAATTACTATTTAAAAAATTGAATACCTTGCCAACAACTTCAATATGATTTCCATATGTTTTTTTCACAAAGTCTGGAATTTGACAACACTCCCAAAGTAATTCAAGTGTTTCTCTGTTGTTTTCAATTTTGTTACCTTCCATATCTTTTAAAAAATATTTTAATACTTTTTCATCTCCGCACTCGTGTATTTTCCTTAACCAATCTTTATTGGGTTTTTCTTCAAGTGATTTAATTAAACTTAAAGCGTTATTAAAATTTAAATTAGAATTTCTCCAAAATAACATTCTAATTTCTTCAAATTTATGATTTTCAAGTAATTCTACTTCCTCAGCTGAAATATCTTTGCAGTCTCCAGTCACTCCAAAACTACCATCATTTAAATATCTGCCTGCTCTTCCAGCAATTTGCCCAATCTCAGACATATTAAGACGTCTTAATTTTTTACCATCAAATTTTTTAAGGTTTGAAAAATATACATTTTCTAAATCCATATTAATTCCCATACCAATTGCATCTGTAGCAACTAGGAAATCAACATCCCCTGATTGATATAATTCAACCTGCGCATTTCTGGTTTTTGGACTTAGAGAGCCCATAACAATAGCTGCTCCACCTTTTTGTCTACGTACAAGTTCAGCAATTGCATAAACTTCTTCAGTTGAAAAAGCTATTATTGCAGTTTTTCTATTTATTCTTGATATTTTTTTATGCCCTACATAAGTAAGTTTTGAAAGTCTTTCTCTATTTATAAACTCAGTGTCTTCATTCAATTTATTAACTATATTTTTAATAGTGCTAGATCCCATAAACATCGTTAGTTTTTCGCCACGAAGATTTAACAATCTATCAGTAAAAATATGACCTCTCTCATGATCTGCACACATTTGTATTTCATCAATACCCACAAAATCTAAATGCTTATTGATTGGCATCGATTCTACTGTGCAAAGAAAATATTTTGCATTAGGAGGAATTATTTTTTCTTCACCCGTGATTAATGCAACTTTATCAGAGCTTATTTTTTTTATAATTTTGTCATATACCTCTCTTGCAAGTAAACGTAATGGAAACCCAATCATTCCCGAATCAAAAGAAAGCATTGTTTCTATTGCAAGATAGGTTTTGCCGGTATTTGTTGGACCAAGAACAGCTGTAATTTTATTTTTAGACATTTCTATTGATGGTACCTTAAATTTTTACTCCACCATATATTGTTGTCCATAAAGAACAAAAATAGGTTAAAACATGACCGAATCATTAGAGAAAAGTTCTCATTTTAAAGTTTATAAAATTATTAAAAATTAACCACCTGGACCTAAGTTAGAAGATTTTATTTTTAAAATTTTCCATATACCTGAAGCAGAGGTTATAATTTTATTGTTACATTTTAGTTCACAAAACAAAAATACTAGTGAATTTGTTTTTTTTAAAATTCTTGTAAAACCGGTGATTTCATCTCCCACTTTAGATGCACCAATAAATTTTAAGTCTAATGAAATAGTAACACAAGGTGCATTTCCAGATGCTCTATGTGCAGCAGTCCCTGCTCCCGCATCAATTAAGGCTGATAAATAACCACCATGAGTTATCCCAGCAGCATTTAAATGATTTTCATTAATTGTAGTTTTAAATTCATATTCTGTTTCAGAAATAGTTCTAAATAAAACACCACCATTGTGTTTCATAAAACCAGGCTTAATACTTATTTGCTCAAATTCATTACTCATAATTTTTATAATATGAAGGTTAAAATTAATAAGATTATAAAAACAATTATAAAAAAATATATAACTGATTTTTGTAGAGATGATTTTAGTAGCCAATCTAACATTTTTTTATTTATCCTTTTTGGTGGACCGCCCAGAACTCGAATCTGGAATCTCCCGGTTCGTAGCCGAGCGCCTTATCCAATTTGGCCAGCGGTCCTTAATTAAATAATTTACTCGGTATATCAAAGTTTTTAATGTAATTTAACTTATAAAATATTATGTTGTATTAGCAATGACCAAAAAACTAGATGATGTAGTTATTACAGCTGCATTAAGAACACCTATAGGCACATATAAAGGATCCTTAAAAGGTTTGAGTGCTGATAAATTAGGTGCATTAGCTATTAAAGAAGCTGTCTATAAATCAAAATTAAAATCAGACGATATTGATGAGGTGATTATGGGACATGTTTTGACTTCTGGATTAGGGCAAAACCCAGCAAGACAAGCTTCTATTCATGCTGGAATTCCAGTTTCAAAACCTGCACATATAATCAATCAAGTATGTGGATCTGGATTAAGATCTGTAATTTCAGGATATCAGTCTATTAAACTAGGTGAAAATAAAATTATAGTTGCTGGTGGACAAGAAAATATGTCTAGAGCACCACATGCTATATTTTATCGAAAAGATAAAAAACTAGATGAAAATAAGTTAGTAGATACGATGATCAATGATGGATTAATAGACTCATTTAACAATTATCACATGGGAATAACTGCTGAAAATGTTGCAGAAAAATATAAAATTTCTAGAGATGAACAAGATTTATTTGCATTAAATTCTCAAGAAAAAACTCAAAAAGCTACAAATGAAAATAGATTCAAAAATGAGCTGATCAAATTAAAGATTGATACAGATAATAAAAATTTTCTTTTTGAAAAAGATGAACATCCAAGAAGCAATTTAAATTTAGAAGATCTAAAAAAACTAAAAACTGTTTTCAAAGAAAATGGAACAGTCACCGCAGGAAATTCATCAGGAATCAATGATGGTGCGGCAGCAACTATATTAATGTCTAGAGATGAAGCAGAACATAGAGATATAGAGCCTTTAGCTAAAGTAGTCTCTTGGGCAGCTTGTGGTGTTGAACCCTCGTTGATGGGGTTAGGTCCAATTCAGGCTGTTAATATAGCTTTAGAAAAAGCTGAATGGAGGAGAGAAGATGTCGATTTATTTGAAATAAATGAAGCATTTGCAGCTCAAAGTATTGCTGTAATTAGAGATCTTAAAATTCCAAAAGAGATTGTAAATGTTAATGGTGGGGCAATTGCATTAGGACATCCAATTGGAGCTTCAGGAACCAGAATTTTAGTAACCCTTATCCATGAGATGATTAGACGAAATAAAAGCAAAGGTTGTGCCACCCTCTGTATTGGTGGTGGAATGGGAATAGCCATGTGCATTGAGAGAAATTAACTTCTTATTTATTTGTTAATTTTAAAGTTTTTTGTTCAATAAAAATACAGGTTTGCACAAAAAGGCTTATTATTGTGCTAAAATAACATGAGATATAGTTTTTTTTAAGTGTATAAATCGATTTAAAATAATGAGTGAAAAATTACTTGTTCCGGACATTGGTGAATTTGAAAAAGTTGAGGTCATTGAACTTTTAGTAAAAGTTGGAGATCAAATAAACTTAAATGATCCTGTTGTTACCATTGAGAGTGACAAATCTAGTGTTGAAATTCCATCAACAGTTTTTGGCAAGATAGAATCTGTAAATATTAAAGTGGGTGATAAAGTTTCTAAAGGAGACGTATTATTAAGTATTGAGTCTTCAAAAGAAAGCCCTTCAGAAAAGCCAATTCCTAAAGATACAGAAAGTATTATTAAACAAGCAGAATCTGTTTTAAAGAATGAAAAAAAAGAAGAAGCTATTCAAAAAAGTCCAGCCCCAGAAAAAAAACAAACAATAATTCAAGTTACAAATGAAAATGATATTGATCCATTAGAGACACAAGATTGGTTAGAGTCTTTATCTGCAGTTGTTGAAAAAGATGGAAATCAAAGAGCTCATTTTTTGATAAAAGAATTAATCAACAAAGCATATCAAGAAGGTGCAAATATTCCTTATACACAACACACTCCTTATATAAATACAATCCCACCAGAGGCAGAAGTCAAGTCCAATGGAGATCAGAACATTGAAAGAAGAATTAGATCTTTAATTAGATGGAATGCAGCAGCCATGGTTGTGAGAGCAAATAAAAAATTTCCTGAATTAGGTGGTCATATAGGAACATTCGCATCTGCAGCAACACTTTATGATGTAGGAATGAATCATTTTTGGAGAGCTAAAAATAATAAATTTGGTGGTGATTTAGTTTATTTTCAAGGTCATAGTGCACCAGGCATCTATGCTAGAGCATTTTTAGAAGGCAGATTAAATGAAAAACAATTAGATAGTTTTAGACAAGAAGTAAAACCAGGGGGACTTTCTTCATATCCACACCCTTGGTTGATGCCAAAGTTTTGGCAGTTTCCAACTGTGTCAATGGGATTAGGACCTATGCTTGCAATTTACCAGGCAAGATATATGAAATATTTAATTAATAGAGGATTAATTAAAGATGAAGGTAGAAAAGTTTGGGCATTTCTTGGTGATGGAGAAATGGATGAGCCTGAGTCTTTAGGTGCTATAGGGTTAGCTTCTAGGGAAAAACTGGATAATTTAATATTTGTTATAAACTGTAATCTTCAAAGATTAGATGGACCTGTTAGAGGTAATGGAAAAATTATTCAAGAGCTAGAAGGAAGTTTTAGAGGAGCTGGTTGGAATGTAATTAAAGTAATTTGGGGTTCTTACTGGGACTCACTGATTGCTAATGATAAAACAGGTCATTTAGTTAAAGCTATGAACGAAACTGTTGATGGTGAGTATCAAGCAATGAAGGCTAGAGATGGAGCTTACGTTAGAGAAAAATTTTTTGGAAAATATCCAGAGACACAAGAGCTAGTTTCTAGTTTGTCAGATAAAGATATTTGGAGATTGAATAGAGGTGGTCATGATCCTCATAAAGTTTATGCAGCATATGATCAGGCATCAAAAAATCAAGGCAGCCCAACGGTTATAATCGCTAAAACCATTAAAGGTTATGGCATGGGAAAAACAGGCGAAAGTGTTAACACAACTCATCAAACTAAGAAATTAGACGTAGACGATTTATTATATTATAGAGATCGTTTTGATGTGCCCTTGACTGACGATCAAGTAAAAAATGTAGAGTATTTTAAGCCAGACGAAAAATCTCCTGAAATTAAATACATCAAAGAAAGAAGAATGAACCTTGGGGGTTCTTTGCCAGAGAGAACAACTTACGCAAAGCCAATTAAAGCACCAGCAAAAGATATTTTTGATTTTATGAAAGTATCAACAGGTGAAAAAGAAATGTCTACAACCATGGCATTAGTTAGAATGTTTACAAATTTGCTAAGAGACAAGAATGTTTCACCGAGGTTAGTCCCAATTATTCCTGATGAAGCAAGAACTTTTGGCATGGAAGGATTTTTTCAAAAAATAGGAATATATGCGCATGAAGGTCAAAAATATGAACCTGAAGATTCTGCGCAGTTAAGTTCTTATAGAGAAGATAAAAGTGGACAAGTATTAGAGGAAGGAATTAATGAAGCTGGAGCAATGTCATCATGGATTGCAGCTGCAACAGCTTACACGAATCATGATATTGAAATGATTCCAATTTATATTTTTTACTCAATGTTTGGTTTTCAAAGAATAGGAGATCTTGCATGGGCTGCTGGAGATAGTCAGGCCAGAGGTTTTTTAATTGGAGCAACAGCTGGAAGAACTACTTTGGCTGGTGAAGGATTACAACACCAAGATGGACATAGTCACTTGATAGCTTCAACGATACCAAATTGTGTAACATATGACCCAACTTTTCATTATGAGTTAGCTGTTATTTTTAGAGAAGGCTTGAGAAGAATGCATGAAAAAAATGAAAATGTTTTTTATTATATCACAACCATGAATGAAAACTATTCACATCCAGGAATGCCAAAAGATAAAAATTGTGAAGAAGGAATTCTTAAAGGAATGTACAAGATTAAAGAATTTAATAGATATGGAAAAACAAAAATTCAACTCTTAGGCTCAGGTACAATATTGAGAGAAATGATGTCTGCAGCAGAAATTCTTCAAAATGAATATCAGATAGATAGTGAAATTTGGAGTGTTACTAGCTTTAATGAGTTGAGAAAAGATGGTATGGAAGTTGAAAGATATAATCTCTTAAACCCTGATAAAGAACAAAAAGTTTCATTTGTAGAGCAGTGTTTAGGAAAAACTGAAGGACCGATTATGGCAGCCTCAGATTATATGAGAATGAATTCTGATCAAATTAGACCTTATACTAATAAAAGTTTTTATTCTTTAGGGACAGATGGTTATGGAAGAAGTGACACTAGAAAAAACCTTAGAAAATTTTTTGAAGTTGATAAAGAGCATATTGTTGCCTATGGACTGAGTGTGTTAGCAAAAGAGCAACTGATAGCTTCTAAATACGCTAAAGAAGCCATAAAGAAGTATAATATTGATGGCAGCAAACCAATGCCAACAAAACTATAAGATGTCAGATAAAGAGATTAAAGTACCAAATATTGGTGAATTTAAAGACGTTGAGGTAATTGAGGTGCTAGTTTCAAATGGCCAGTCAGTTTCTAAAAATGATCCACTTATTACAATTGAGAGTGACAAATCTAGTGTTGAAATACCAGCTTCTTTTGATGGAAAGGTTAAGTCTGTTAAAATTAAAGTGGGAGATAGGGTTTCAGAAGGTGATTTAATATTAACTATAGAACAATCCGGAGAAGAAGAAAAAAAGATAGAACAAAAAACTATTAAAGAAGCAGAACAAGTTACAAATCAAAATCAAGTAGAAAAAATTGCAAAAGTTAATCCAGCACAAAATACAATAAAAAAAGATAATTCAGAAATTTCATCTGCAAGCCCAAAAGTACGTAAATTTGCTAGAGAGCTTGGGGTAAATATTAACGAAATAGTTGGTAGTGAAAGACAGGGAAGAATTGTGGAAGAAGATGTAAAAAATTTTATATCCTCTAAAATTAATAAAGCTCCAGATAAGACCGAAGTTCAATCAAAAAAAATTGTTAGTGAATATTCCCATTCTGATTTTGGTGAAATTGAAGTTAAAGATATGCCTAGGGTTAAAAAATTAGCCTCTACATATTTGGTTAATTCTTGGACAACAATACCTCATGTCACAAATCATGATGAAGCAGATATAACTGAAATGGAAGATTTTAGAACTTCACTTACCGATATGTATACAGGTGAGAGAAAAAAAATTACTCCATTAGCTTTTATTGTTAAAGCTTTAGTTGCATCTTTAAAAAAGTTTCCTAGTTTCAACTCTTCAATAGATGATATTGAAAATGGAAAAATTACAATGAAAAACTATTTTCATGTTGGAATTGCAGTGGATACCTCACATGGTTTAATGGTGCCAAAAATTAGAAATGCTGATAATAAAAACATCTCATATATTAGCAATGAATTGAAAATAGTAAGTGACCAATGTAGAAATTTAAAAATAGATAAGAAAGAATTCTTTGGAGGATCTATGACTATTACGAGTCTTGGAGGAATTGGAGGTTCATTCTTTACACCAATAATAAATTATCCAGAAGTTGCTATATTAGGAGTAGGCAAGGCACAAAAAAAACAAATTTTTATTAATGGGAAATTTGAAACAAGAACAATGCTACCGCTTTCTTTATCATATGATCACAGAATAATTGATGGAGCTGAAGCAGCTAGATTTAATAATGATCTAAAAGAAAATTTAGGCAAAAATTTTGCTTATAAATTAGCTGTATAGATATTAATGTCAAAAACATCATCATTATTTTGTGCATTATTATGTACATTCATATGGGGAACGACTTTTATAGCTCAAGATACTGGAATGGACGACATTGGTCCTTTCACTTTTAATGCTGTCAGGTTTTTTGTTGGTTTTTTAGTAGTAGCTCCTTTAGCTTTTATTTTTGAAAGAAAAAAAATATCAAAATCAGTACAAAAAAATCAAAAAGAATTTATCAACTTGGCTATTTTAATAGGCCTATCTTTATTTTTGGGATCAGCACTTCAACAAGTAGCTTTACTCTATACAGATGTTGCTAATGCTGCATTCTTTACGATTTTTTATGTGCCAATGGTCCCGTTTATAATTTTTTTCATGTATAAAAAGCCAATTCACTGGAGTATTTGGCCTTCTGTTCTTCTTTGTGTGATGGGAGGTTATTTGTTAACTAATTTTTATAGCGCAACAGTTAGAAATGGTGATGCGCTTATAATAATGGGCGCATTTTTCTGGAGTACACACATTATTTTCACTGGTAAAATTATAGAAAAATATAATCTTCCATTAACAATTGGTGCGATTCAAACTTTAATTGTTTCCTCTTTGTCATTATTTATAGGATTGATTTTTGAAGATTTTATTTGGTCCAATATTCTTAAAGAAAAATTTCAAATCTTATATGCTGGAATTTTATCTGGAGGCCTTGCATTTGTTTTACAAATATATGCACAAAAAAATATATCCCCTGCTCCCTCAGCAATAATCTTTTCTTTAGAGGGTGTTTTTGCGACAATTGCTGCTTGGATTTTATTAGATCAAATTTTAGATATAAATAATTTATTTGGATGTTTATTTATTTTATTTGGTGTTTTGTTTTCACAATTAGCACCAATATTAAAAAAAAATTAATTGTATATTATTATAAACAGAATTATTGAAATAATTATTCTGTAAATAACAAAAACATTTAAAGAAAATTTGTTTATATAATCTAGGAAAAACTTAACTGTAAAATAAGAAAATAAAAAAGAAAGAGTGATAGATATTAGCACAAGATAGTTAAGCTCAAAGCTTTGACCAATGACATTTTTTAATTGCAGTACACTTGCTCCAGCTATAGCAGGTATAGCTAGTAAAAAAGAAATTTTACTTGAATCAAATCTATTAAATCTAAAAAGTCTTGCAGCCGTTATTGTAATTCCTGCCCTACTCACACCAGGTATTAAAGCAAGTATTTGGAACAAACCAATATATAGTATTGTTTTAAAATTTAAATTAGATGATATTTTTTTATCAAAATTACTTTTATCTGCGAGATATAAGATAATTCCAAAAATTAATGTTGTCCAAGCGATTATCTTTAAATTGTTTTCTAATAGGTTAACTAGACCTGTGGAGCTGATTACGTAGCCAGCTATTACAATTGGTATTGAGCCAATAATTAATAAAGATAATAACTTCTGATTATTTCTAAGGTCTAATAACTCTCTTCTAAAATAAAAGACTATTGCAAGTAAAGAGCCAAGATGGAGACTAACATCAATCATTAGTGAGTTAGAATTAAACTCAAATATTATCTCAACAATATTCAAGTGAGCTGATGAACTAATTGGTAAAAATTCTGATATTCCCTGAACTATTGATAAGATTATAATTTCAATAATATTTGAGAACATTTAATGCTTCGTAGCTTAAATATTCAATAATTTAAACAATTCCATTTTAACATATTAGATATGCATAAATTAAAATATTATGATTTAATTGGATTTATTTCAAATTTAAGGTCATATATGTTGACCTTGTTTGTCTTTTATTACAAAAAACCTTGATATATGCTAAATTTATTGAGGGTTAAATATGTCAGAAAATATGCTTAAATTTGTTAAAATAGGTCAACAAACTCCACCTAAAAGAGAAGTTGGAAATAGAAAAGAAGACTTTAACGAAATTTATAAGGAATTTATTAACGATAAAGCAAGCGAACAATCTAGCAGGTGTTCTCAATGTGGAGTTCCTTTTTGCCAGGTCCATTGTCCATTAAGTAATAATATTCCAGATTGGCTAAAATTAACCGCAGAAGGACGATTAAAAGAGGCTTACGAATTATCTCAAAGCACTAACAACATGCCAGAGGTGTGTGGAAGAATATGTCCACAAGATAGATTGTGTGAAGGAAATTGTGTAATTGAACAATCAGGACATGGAACTGTAACCATAGGTTCAGTTGAGAAGTATATTACTGATAATGCTTGGGAACAAGGATGGGTAAATCCAATAAAGGTTAGAAATGAAAAGAGTCAAAGTATTGGAATTATAGGAGCAGGCCCAGCTGGTCTAGCTGCTGCGGAGCAGTTACGTAAGTCAGGTTATCAAATTACAGTATACGATCGATATGATAGAGCTGGTGGTTTAATGATTTATGGCATTCCAAATTTTAAATTAGAAAAATTTGTTGTAGAGAGAAGAACCAAATTATTAGAAGAAGGTGGAATTAAATTTGTTCAAAATTTTGAAGTTGGAAAAGATGCTACATTAGAGCAATTAAGAAAAAAACATGATGCTCTTTTAATTGCAACTGGAGTTTATAAAGCTCGAGAAATAGATCTTCCAGGAAAAGATTTAGGAAATATATTTCCAGCCATGGAATTTTTAACAGCTTCAAATAAAAAAGGATTAGGAGACAAGGTAGAATTATTTGATAATGGAACTTTAAATGCCGAAGGAAAAAATATTGTAGTAATTGGAGGAGGTGACACTGCAATGGACTGTGTTAGAACTTCAATTAGACAAAAAGCAAAATCAGTTAAATGCCTTTACAGGAGAGACAAAGAAAATATGCCTGGATCTGCAAGAGAAGTAGCCAATGCAGAAGAAGAGGGAGTAGAGTTTGTATGGCTATCTAGTCCCAAAGAATTTATTGGAACAAATAAAGTTGAAGGTTTGATGGTGGATAAAATCAAACTTGGGGAACCTGATGACAGTGGAAGACGTAAACCAGAAATTCAGAATAATTCTCATTTTAATATTAAGGCAGACATAGTAATTAAGGCTCTTGGTTTTGATCCAGAAAATTTACCAAAACTATTTGGTTCTGAGGATCTACAAGTTACTAAATGGGGAACATTAAAAACTAATTTTGATACTATGGAGACAAATTTACCAGGTGTGTTTGCAGCTGGAGATATTATTAGGGGCGCATCTTTAGTTGTCTGGGCCATAAAAGACGGAAGAGATGTAGCAGTATCAATAAAAAATTTTTTAGAGACCAAAGAACTCAGTAAAGAGAAGGTTGCTTAATGAAAAATTATAAAAAAAATCTTAAAATTCTTGAGGATGGTCATGTTTATTCTAAAGAAATGGAGCATGACGCTTGTGGAGTAGGGTTAATTGCTTCTACAGAAGGTAAAAAATCTAGGAAAGTAGTAGAATATGGAATTAATGCCCTAAAAGCGGTTTGGCATAGAGGAGCAGTTGATGCTGATGGAAAAACAGGTGATGGAGCTGGAATCCATTTAGAAATTCCCTCAGACTTCTTTGCTGAAAAGATAGAAATTACAGGTCACGACCATGATGGTTCTGAAATTTGTGTGGGTATGATTTTTTTACCGAGAAATAATTATCAAGCACAAGAAAATGCAAGAACTTTAGTTGAAAGTGAATTAACAAAAAGTAATTTTAGTATTTATGGATGGAGACAGGTTCCTGTAAATCCAAAAGTTTTAGGTGAAAAAGCAAATCTTACAAGACCAGAAATTACTCAAGTATTATTTAAACATAATAATAAAGATTTAACAGAAAAAGAGTTAGAAAGAAAAATTTATGAATCTAGAAGAAAAATTGAAAAAGAAGCTATTAAAGATGCGATAGAAGGTTTTTATATTTGTTCACTAAGTTCTAAGTCAGTTATTTATAAGGGAATGTTTTTAGCAGAGTCTATTGCAGATTTTTATTTAGATTTAAAAGATGAAAGGTTTATATCTCGATTTGCAATATTTCATCAAAGGTTTTCAACAAACACAGCACCTAGTTGGGATCTGGCACAACCTTTTAGAGCATTAGCTCATAATGGAGAAATAAATACATTCAAAGGAAATACAAACTGGATGAAAGTTCATGAGCAAGAAATGAATAGTCCATTATTTGATAATATGGAAAATTTAAAACCAGTTATACAACCAGGATCATCAGACTCTGCTGCACTAGATAGTGTTTTTGAACTTTTAAATATTTCTGGCCAATCAGCACCCCTTGCAAAATTAATGTTAATTCCAGATGCATGGTCTAAAAAAAGTCAAACATTATCAAAAGATCACCAACAATTATTTAATTTTTTAAATAGCACAATGGAGCCATGGGATGGACCAGCTGCTATTGCAGCTACCGATAATGAATGGGCCATTGTAGCAGCTGATAGAAATGGGTTACGCCCAATGAGATATACTATTTCAAAAGATAAAATATTGTGTGCAGGATCAGAGACGGGAATGGTTGAAATCGATGAGAAGCAAATTCTTAAAAAAGGCAGATTAGGACCTGGAGAAATTCTTGGAGTTAGAATAGCTAAAGGTAAAGTATTCTCTAATGTTGAAATAAAAGACTATCTAGCAAAAGAGTTTAAACATTTTAACAATCAAATAATTGATTTAGAAAAGAAATTCCCAATAAAGAATGAAAAATCTACTTTTTCAGGTGATGAGCTAAAAAAAAGACAACATACATTTGGTTATAGTTTAGAAGATCTGGAGCTCATTCTTCACCCGATGGCAGAAGATGCAAAAGAAGCCATTGGCTCTATGGGTGATGATACTCCACTTGCGGTATTGTCTGACCGTTATAGACCGCTTTACCATTTTTTTAGACAAAATTTTAGTCAAGTTACAAATCCACCAATTGATTCTTTAAGAGAAAACAAGGTTATGAGTTTAAAAACTCGTTTTGGTAATCTTGGAAATATTTTAGATTTTACTAATTTAACAGAAGAAAACATATACGTTTTAGACAGCCCCATATTATCAAATTCTCAATTAGAAAAATTTATTAATTTTTTTGGGGAAAAATCAATAACAATTGATTGTACTTTTGATAAAAGTGAAAATCTTGAAACTTCTATTGAGAGAATTAGAAAAGAGTCTGAAATTGCAGTTCGACAAGGCCTCACGCAATTAGTTTTAAGTGATAAAAATATTTCTGAAAAAAGATTACCAATCCCAATGCTATTATGTGTTGGTGCAATAAATACTTATCTTATTAAAAAAAAATTAAGAGGCTATGCATCAATCAATGCTCAAACTGGAGAAGCATTAGACACGCATTCTTTTGCAACACTTATAGGTGTTGGGGCAACTACTGTTAATCCTTATTTAGCACTGGATAGTTTATATCAAAGGTTTGAAAAAAAATTATTTGGAAAGTTTGAGTACGATGAATGCATAGACAGATATATACAATCAGTAAATTATGGACTTCTGAAAATAATGTCAAAAATGGGAATTTCAGTCATAAGCTCTTATAGAGGTGGATGTAATTTTGAAACAGTTGGTTTGAGTAGAACAGTAGCATCAGAATACTTTCCAGGAATTTTATCAAAAATTTCAGGCATAGGGTTAAATGGAATAGAAAAAAAATTAAGAACTATTCACAAAGAAGCATTTGAAGGAACGGATGCAGTTTTACCAATCGGAGGAATTTATAGATATAGAAAAGATGGTGAAACTCATCAATATCAAGGTAAGCTCATTCATCTTTTGCAAAGTGCAGTTTCATCAAATTCTTTTGAAGCTTATAAAAAATATGCAGAAGGTATTTATAATCTTCCTCCTATACACCTTAGAGACTTGATTGGATTTAAAGATAAAAATTTAAACCCATCCTTAGATATTTCAGAAGTAGAACCAATCGAAAATATTTTAACAAGATTTGGAAGTGGAAGTATGTCTCATGGTGCATTATCGAAAGAAGCACACGAAACATTAGCTATAGGAATGAATAGAATTAAAGGAGCCTCTTGTAGTGGTGAAGGTGGAGAAGATGAAAAAAGATTTATTAAGATGGAAAACGGAGATAGTGCTAATTCTAGAGTTAAGCAAATAGCCTCAGCAAGATTTGGAGTAACACTTAAATATCTAAATAACTGTAACGAAATAGAGATTAAAATTGCACAAGGAGCAAAACCTGGTGAGGGAGGTCAATTACCAGGGTTTAAAGTTACGGAAGAAATTGCTAAATTAAGACATTCAACTCCGGGTGTAACCCTAATATCACCACCACCTCACCATGATATTTATTCTATCGAGGATTTAGCTCAATTAATTTATGATCTTAAACAAGCAAATCCAAAAGCAAGAGTTGGTGTAAAATTAGTAGCATCCTCTGGGATAGGAACAATCGCAGCTGGGGTAGCTAAAGCTAAAGCAGATATAATTTTAATTTCTGGACATAATGGAGGAACAGGAGCTACACCGCAAACAAGTGTTAAATATGTGGGGATACCCTGGGAGATGGGATTAACTGAAGCTAATCAAGTTTTAACTTTAAATAATTTAAGGCATAAAGTTACTCTAAGAACAGATGGTGGAATTAAAACAGGAAGAGATGTTGTTATTGCAGCCATGATGGGAGCAGAAGAATATGGAGTAGCTACTACAGCTTTAGTAGCTATGGGATGTATAATGGTTAGACAGTGTCACTCAAACACATGTCCAGTTGGAGTTTGTACTCAAGATGAAAAACTAAGAGAAAAATTTTCTGGTACGCCAGAAAAGGTAGTCAACTTATTTAAATTTATAGCTGAGGAAGTAAGAGAAATTTTAGCACAAATAGGATTTAAATCATTAAATGAAATAATTGGTAGGACTGATTTATTAAGACAGGTAAGTAAAGCTTCACCAAACTTAGACGATTTAGATCTTAACCCTTTATTTGTTCAAACAGATGCTGGTGAGAACACAAGATACTGTACAGTTCCAGAAATAAATTCTGTTCCAGATACTTTGGATCAAGAAATTTTACCTGAAATTAAAGAACAAATTGGAAAAGTAAAAATTATTGAAAAGGAATATATTATTAAAAATACTCATAGGACAGTTGGAACAAGAATTTCTAATCATCTTTATGAAAAATATGGATCTGAAAAACTAGATGATGGCTTTTTATCTTTAAAGTTTAAAGGATCAGCTGGACAGTCATTTGGTGCATTTGCAATAAAAGGCTTAAAACTTATTTTAAAAGGTGATGCTAATGATTATGTTGGCAAAGGTTTATCAGGCGCAACAGTCGTAGTTAAACTTCCTGACGAAAGTAATCTAGTTTCACATGAGAATACCATAATAGGAAATACAGTTTTGTATGGAGCAACATCCGGAAAACTTTTTGCAGCAGGTCAAGCTGGAGAAAGGTATGCTGTAAGAAATTCAGGATCAATTTCAGTTATTGAAGGATGCGATTCTAATGCTTGTGAATATATGACTGGTGGCACAGTTGTAATTCTAGGCGATGTAGGAGACAATTTTGGAGCTGGAATGACTGGCGGAATGGCGTTTATTTACGATATAAATAAGAAATTTGATAAAAAAGTAAACCCAGAGACTGTAGTATGGCAAACACCTGAAACAGATTATTGGATAACTTATTTAAAAAATTTAGTTCAAGAGCATCACCAGGAGACAAATTCAGATTTTTCTAAAAAGATTATAGAAAATTTTGATAGAGAAATTTCTAATTTTATTCAAGTTTGTCCAAAAGAAATGATTGATAAGCTAAAAAACCCAATAAGTTTAAAATCTATTATAAAAGAAGTTAGTTAAAATGAAGGATATAAATATTTTTTGTTTTGGTTTTGGCCAAGTCGCAAAAAATTTTATAAAGAAGCTTAGTGTTGAGCAGTATAATATTAATTTGTCAGCAACCTCTAGAAATGAGTCTTCAAAAAAATCATTCAACAGTATTAATTATAATAGCTATCTATTTAATAGTGAGAACTTTGATCAAAGTTTAGTTGTAAAATTAAAAGAAGCAGATCATATCTTGGTTTCTATACCACCAGAAAATCAAGAAGATTTAGTTATAAAAAATTTTTCTAAATTTATAGAAAGCTCCAAAGCAAAATGGATAACATACTTATCAGCCACTAGCATTTATGGTGATCATAAAGGAGAGTGGGTTAATGAAAATAGCAAAACAAACCCAATTTCAAATAATGGTATTGCAAGATTGAAAGCTGAAAATGCATGGTTTTCTCTAGAGAAAAATAAGAAAGTACCAATTCAGATATTTAGGTTATCTGGAATTTATTCTAATGAAAAAAATATTTTAATGCGTCTAAAATCAGGAGGCGTGAAAGTGATCAATAAAAAAAATCATTTTTTTTCTAGAATTCATGTAGATGATATTTCAAATATATTATTTAAATCTTTATCAAAATTTAAGTCAGGAGAAATATATAATCTATCTGATGATAAACCGTCTACATCTGAAGAGGTTACTTTATTTGGAGCAAAAATATTAAATATTGAAAATATCGAAAAAATTGAAGTTGACCAAATTAAAGGTGAGATGTTGAAAAATTTTTATAATGAGTCTAAAAAAGTTAGCAACAAAAAGATGAAAAGTTATTTTAATTATAATTTAAAATTTCCAAGCTATATCGAAGGATTAAACCATATTAGCTGTAATTTTATTTAGCTCTAAGAGTATTTTTTTTAAACCTCGTTTACTTGATAAGCTGTGATCACCATTTTTTATTATCACTAATTTTTTATTAGCTTTAGTAAATAACTTAAGAACTTTTCTAGAATAACTTGTTGGAACAACTTCATCTTTACTTCCATGAATCATAGTTACATTGATTTTGGATTTTATGTTTTTATTCAAGATTTTATTTTTTCTACCATCTTTTATTAACTGATAGGTGATTGGATACTCATAATTACCATGTTTTAAGTTATAAATTCCTTTCTTTATAGTTTCATTTTTCATTTTTTTTGTAAATTTTTTCCACATTAGGTTTTGTAAAAACTCTGGAGCCGAACCAATTCCTAAAAAACCTTTAATTTGATCTTTAAAATATTTAAATTGATTTAAGGAGAGCCACGCTCCCATACTTGAACCAACTAAGATAAATTTATTTTTTTTAACTATTTTTTTTATTACTATTTCAACTTCTTTTGACCATTGTGTGATATTTCCCTTGGTAAATTTTCCCGAAGATTTTCCATGACCAGAATATTCAAGAGCAAGAAAACCAAGCTTATTTTTTTTTGCAAATTTTTGTATTGCTTGAGGTTTTTCACCTTCAATGTTTGACATAAAACCATGTAAAAAAACAATATAAAGATTATCTCTATATTCCTTACTTAAGTATCTTATTTGCTTGTTATTAAGGATCTTAATGTATTTAAATTTATTCATATAAGTTTATTAGAATTAATTCTTAATATATAGTTCTATCAAATGTCTTCAGAATTAAAAGTACTGCAAGTAATTCCTAAACTTGGATATGGGGGTGCAGAAACAGGCTGTTACGATCTTGCACACTATTTACCAGAAAATAATTGTGGTTCTTATATAGTAACTAGCGGAGGAGAGTTATTAAAATTTATTGATAAAAAAAAAGTAAAAGTAATAAAACTTCCCGTCCATAGTAAAAATCCATTTTTAATGCTCTTTAATTCAATAGCTTTGATTTTTATTATTTTACTAAATAATATATCTATTGTTCATGCAAGAAGTCGTGCTCCAGCTTGGTCTTGTTTGTTTGCAACAAAAATTACAAGAAGAAAGTTTGTTACAACTTTTCATGGTACTTATAATTTTAAAAACTCAATTAAAAAATTCTATAATTCAGTAATGGTTAGATCAGATTTAATAATAGCAGGATCAAATTTTATTTTTTCACATATTAATCAAAATTATCCAAAATTTTTAGATTTAAAAAAAAAATTCTTAGTAATTTTTAGGGGAATTAATGTCGATTATTTTGAATTATCAACAATTTTAGACAGTGAAGAAAACAGACTTATTTCAGATTGGGAAGTTGATAGAAATAAAAAAACGATCCTAATGCCAGGTCGGTTAACTGCTTGGAAAGGTCAGGAGACATTTATTGAGGCATTAAATCTTGTTAATAAAGAGTTGGGGTATGATTCTTTTAATGCAGTTATTTTGGGTAGCGATCAAGGAAGAGACATTTATACCAAAAAAATTAAAAGATTGGCTGAGCAATATAGGTTAACTAGTCAGTTAAAATTTATAGAACATTGTAAAAATATGCCGTTAGCCTACAAAATATCAGACATTGTTGTTTCAGCCTCAGTAGAACCTGAAGCTTTTGGAAGGGTAGCAGTTGAAGCCCAATCAATGGAAAAACCAATAATTGCAAGTGATATTGGGGGATCTAATGAAACTATTATCGATAACGTGACAGGTTTTTTATTTCAGTCTGGTAATGCAGAAGCTTTGAGTAAAAAAATAATAGAAGTCTTACAATTAGACGAATCTAGATTGAAATCTATTGGTATAGAAGGTAGAAAAAATATAATTAAAAAATTTAATGTTGAAAAAATGTGTTTTTCTACATATTCAGAATACAAAAAATTATTGAATTAAATGCCATTAATAACATTGCCAGATGGAAACACTATTGAATTTCCAAATAAAGTAACAGGACTTGAGGTTGCTGAAAAGATTAGTAAATCTTTATCAAAGCAGGCAACTATTATTAGTGTTAATGAAGAGCTTAAGGATTTAAGTTTTGTTTTAGATAAAGATTGCTCAGTCAAAATTTTTACTTCAAAAGATAAAGAAGGATTAGAAACTATCCGTCATGATACGGCCCATATAACTGCAATGGCTGTTCAAGAACTCTTTCCTGGAACACAAGTTACAATTGGTCCAATTATAGAAAATGGATTTTATTATGATTTTTCAAGAAAAGAACCCTTTACAGAAGATGATTTAAATAAAATTGAAAATAAAATGAAAGAAATTGTTGATAGAGATGTTCCAACTACAAGAGAAGTTTGGAAAAGAGATAAGGCCATATCTCATTTCAAAGATAAAGGAGAAGTATACAAGGCTGAAATTATTGAAAGTATTCCACAGGGTGAAGATGTTTCCATATATTTTCATGGAGACTGGCATGATTTATGCAGAGGCCCTCATCTGTCTTCAACGGGAAAAATTGGTAAGTACTTTAAATTAACAAAGGTATCAGGGGCTTATTGGAGAGGTGACTCAAACAATGAAATGTTGCAAAGAATTTATGGAACAAGTTGGGCATCACAAAAAGATTTAGATGAATATTTAAAAAGAATAGAAGAAGCAGAAAAAAGAGACCACAGAAAACTTGGAAAAGAAATGGATTTATTTCACTTTAGGGAAGAAAGTCCAGGATCAGTATTTTGGCATGAAAAAGGTTGGAAGTTATTTCAAAAATTAGTTGCATATATGAGAGCTAGACAAGAAAAAGCTGGCTACAAAGAAGTGAACACTCCTGAAATTTTAGATAGATCTCTTTGGGAAAAATCTGGCCACTGGGAAAAATATGGAGAGCATATGTATACTTCTCAAACACCAGATGAAAAAATATTTGCAATAAAACCAATGAATTGTCCAGGTCACGTACAAGTTTTTAATCAAGGATTAAAAAGTTACCGAGATCTTCCTTTAAGAATTTCAGAATTTGGAAAAGTACACAGATATGAGCCTTCAGGTGCTTTACATGGACTTTTAAGAGTTAGAGCTTTTACTCAAGATGATGCTCATATTTTTTGCACAGAAGATCAAATTACATCAGAATGTTTGATTGTTACTAATTTAATTTTAGATATCTATAAAGATCTTGGATTTAAAGATGTAATATTAAAATACTCAGATAGACCAGACTTAAGAGTTGGTGATGATAATGTATGGGACAAAGCTGAAAAAGCTTTATTAGATGCAGTTAAAGCTTCAAAGCTTCAATACACAATTAATAAAGGAGAGGGAGCATTCTATGGTCCAAAAATTGAATTTGTTTTACGAGATGCTATTGGTAGGGATTGGCAATGTGGAACTTTACAGGTAGACCTTAATTTACCAGGAAGATTAGATGCTTCTTTTGTTGATAAAGATGGAACTAAAAAAATTCCTGTAATGCTTCATAGGGCGTTATTTGGATCATTAGAAAGATTTATTGGAATTCTTATAGAAAATTATGCAGGTAAGTTTCCATTTTGGATAGCTCCTTTACAAGTTGTTGTAATTCCAATTTCAGAGGAATTTGATTCTTATGCAAAAGAAGTAAATGAAAAAATTAATAATGCAGGCATAAGCTCTGAGGTAGATTTAAAAAACCATAACCTAAATTATAAAATTAGAGAACATTCACTATCAAAAATACCACTTTTATTGATTTGTGGAAAAAAAGAAGTTGACAGTAACTCAGTAACGATTAGAAGATTGGATACTAACAAACAAGAAAATATGGAATTAAATTTATTCTTAGAAACTTTCTCAGCTTTAAACAAAGCATCCTCAAACTAAGTGGCAGATTTTAAACAAAATTATTTTCAAAGAAGAACTAAAGATAAAGGTCCAAGATCTAACAATAGAATTTCTTCACCTGAGGTTCAAGTAATTGGAAGCGATGGTGAAAATATAGGAATCATAAATACAAATGAAGCCATATCAATGGCTAAAGAGCAAGGATTGGATTTAATTGAAATAGCTCCAAACGCAAAACCACCTGTATGTAAAATTATTGATATGGGTAAATTTAAATATGATGCTCAAAAAAAAGCAAATGTTGCTAAAAAGAAACAAAAAATAGTTTTATTAAAAGAAATTAAAATGAGACCAGTTACAGAAACTCATGATTATGATTTTAAAGTTAAAAATGCTAAAAAATTTATTGGAAAAGGTGACAAGGTAAAATTTACAATACGATTTAAGGGTAGAGAGCTACAACACTCACACCTAGGTAGAGAATTAATGGATAAAATAAAAGCTGATATGCAAGATATTGGCAAAGTTGAATTGCACCCAAAGTTTGATGGTAAGCAAATGATCATGGTTATTCAGCCTTTATAAGGCTTAATAGAGGTTGTAAATCCATTCCAATATTTGTATAAGTCCGCAGAATTATGCCAAAATTAAAAACTAAAAGTTCAGCAAAAAAAAGATTTAAAATCTCAGCTACAGGGAAAGTTATGATGGCTCAAGCTGGAAAGAGACATGGTATGATAAAAAGAACAAATTCACAAATTAGAAAATTAAGAGGCACGACTGCTATGTCAAAACAAGATGGCAAAATAGTTAAATCATACATGCCTTACAGTTTAAGAGGATAAAATGGCTAGAGTAAAAAGAGGTGTAACAAGTCACGCAAAACATAAAAAAGTTTTAAAAGCTGTCAAAGGTCAATGGGGCAGAAGAAAAAGCACTATAAGAGTAGCAAAGCAAGCTATGGAAAAAGCTATGCAATATGCATACAGAGACCGTAGAACTAAAAAAAGAGAATTTAAATCTTTATGGATACAAAGAATTAATGCAGGTGTTAGATCTGAAGGAATAACTTATTCAAAATTTATTAATGGTTTAACTAAATGTGGAATTAAGTTAGATAGAAAAATACTAGCTGAAATAGCATACGATAGCCCAGAAGCCTTTAAAACGATCGTTCAAAAAGCTCAATCGGCACTAAATTAATCTTCACTATTGTTTTTCTTCGGTGAAGAAATAATCTCTAAATATGTCTGATATTAAAAAAATAAAAGATGAATTTCTTTTAAAGTTAAAAGAAAATTTGGATTTAAATCAAGTTAATCAAATTAAAACAGAACTATTTGGTAAAACTGGGTTAATCAGCTCGCAATTTAAACAGCTTGGAAAATTAGCAGAAGAAGAAAGAAAAAAATTTGCATCAGATTTAAACTTAGTCAAAAGTGAACTTGAAAATTTAATTACTATAAAAATTGATGATATTGAAAAAAAAGAGATTAACAAAAAATTAGAAAAAGAAAAAATAGATATAACTTTACCAGAGAGACCTTTTGTTCAGGGAAAAATTCATCCTGTATCTCAAGTTATAGATGAAATTTCTTCAATTTTTTCAGAAATTGGTTTTAGTGTAGAAGAGGGACCAGATGTTGAAAATGAATATAATAATTTTACTGCGTTAAATACACCTGATAACCATCCTGCTAGAGATATGCATGATACTTTTTATCTAGATGATGCAAAAGAGCTACTTTTAAGAACACATACTTCACCAGTTCAAATTAGAACAATGCTTAATGATAAACCACCTTTTAAAATAATAGCACCAGGGCGAACATATAGATCTGACAGCGATCAAACTCATACTCCAATGTTTCATCAAGTCGAAGGGCTACATATTGATAAAAATATTAATATGGGGCATTTAAAAGGATGCTTAAATTATTTTATTAAAGAGTTTTTTGAGGTTGATAAAATTAAAATGAGATTTAGACCTAGTCATTTCCCATTTACAGAGCCATCTGCAGAAGTTGATATTGGTTATGAAATAAAAGATGGAAAAATAGTAATTGGGGAAGGTGATAAATGGCTAGAAGTTTTAGGTTGTGGAATGGTTCATCCCAATGTTTTAAAAAATGTTAAAGTAAACCCTGATGAATTCCAAGGTTATGCATTTGGAATAGGAATAGATAGGCTCGCAATGTTGAAATATGGCATTAATGATTTAAGAGCCTTTTTTGATTGTGACTATAGATGGCTAAATCATTTTGGATTTGATCCAATAGATGTCCCAACAAACTATAGGGGCTTAAGCCGATGAAGATTACAACAGCATGGCTCAAAGATCATTTAGATACCAAACTTAATGAAAATCAAATCATCGATAAACTTACAGATATTGGTTTAGAAGTAGAGGGTGTTGATAGTCAATCAGGAGAGCTTGATCAATTTGTAATTGCTAAAATTTTGAAGGCTGAAAAGCATCCTGATGCAGATAGGCTTAGAGTATGTGATGTTGATATAGGTTTAGGCAAACCAGTAAAAGTTGTTTGTGGAGCTCCAAATGCTAAAGAGGGTTTATTAACAATTTATGCTCCTCCTGGCGCTGTAGTGCCAAAAAATAAAATGAAATTGGTGGTAAGTAAAATAAGAGGTGTAACCTCATATGGAATGCTTTGTTCAGAATCTGAACTTAACATATCAAACGAAAGTGATGGCATAACAGAGCTTTTACCAGAAAAATATAACAAAAAAGTAGGAGAAAATTATTTTCCAAAAAAAAATTTAAATGTAATTGATATTTCTATTACACCAAATAGAGCAGATTGCTTAGGGGTTAGAGGGATAGCAAGAGATTTAGCTGCTGCAGGTGCGGGAAGATTAATAAATCAAAAAGAAAAAAAACTTGATAAAAAAAATAAACAAACAATTAGTGTAAAAATTGAAAATGAAAAAAATCAAGCATGTATATCCTTTGGTAGTTGTTTAATTAAAGGAGTAAAAAATACTGAAAGTCCAGAGTGGCTAAAAGACAAAATAATTGCTCTAGGCCAAAAACCTATTTCAGCAATAGTTGATATTACAAATTATGTAATGTTTGATTTAAATAGACCACTTCATGCATATGATGTTGATAAAATAGATAAAGGAATAGTTGTAAGAAATTCTAAAAAAGGTGAATCATTCGAAGCATTAGATAATAAGGAGTATAAATTAGAGGATGAGATGTGTGTCATATCAGATGCGTCAGGTGTATTAGGTCTTGGAGGCATAATAGGAGGCATAAGAACTGGAACTGAACTAGATACAAAGAATGTGTTAATTGAGTCTGCTTACTTTAGTCCACGATCAATCAGAAAATCATCTAAAATCTTGAATATAGATACGGATGCAAAATTTAGATTTGAAAGAGGTATTGATCCATTATCAATTGACCAAGGACTGGAAAGAGCAGCTAATTTAATACAGGAAATATGTGGTGGTGAAGTTAGTGAATTTGATATTCAAAAAATTGAAGATGTTAAAAAAAAATCATTAAAATTTGATCCTTCTTTGTTTGAAAAAATTACTGGATTTAATATTGATATAAAAGAAATGATAAAAATCTTAGATAACCTAGGATTTGAAATTGAAGAAAGTAAGGGAATGCTAGATGTCGTTATACCATCTTGGAGACCAGATATTTCACAAGAAGTTGATGTGGTAGAAGAACTTGTAAGAATTAAGGGCTATGATCAAATTAAAATTATTGATCCTGAAAAAGTTAGAAAAAAACAAACATTAAATTTAAAACAGAAATTATTTCATTTTTTACAAAGATCTATTGCTTCTAAGGGGTATTTTGAAACTATCACATGGTCTTTTACCGACAGTAAAATTAATCAACTATTCATTGAAAATAACAAAGAAATTAAAATAATTAATCCTATAAGTTCTGATTTGAACGTTTTGCGAAGTTCAATTTTTTCTAATTTGATAATTCATTTGAATAAGAATTTAGGAAGAGGATTTAAAGATTTGTCATTTTTTGAAATAGGTCCAACTTTTTTAGGATCTGAGCCAGGTGAGCAACAGACAGTAGCTACTGGATTGAGATCAGGAAAATTGGCTAGGCAGAGCTGGCTGGAAAAAGAAAGATTAATAGATGTGTTTGATGTTAAAAGTGATGTTATCAAAAGTTTAGTTGAAGCAGGTTATAATAAAGATAAGCTCTATATTGATGATGAAACACCAAGCTATTATCACCCTGGAAAATCAGGAAGAATATTTCTTAACAAAGGAAAAGAAAAAGTAGTTGCTTTTTTTGGTGATATTCACCCAGGTATATTAAAAAAATTAGATATTAAAGTTGAATCTTTAGTGGGTTTTGAAATATTTTTAGACAATTTAAAACAGCCAAAAAAATCATTAAAAGATCAAAAAACTCAGTATAAATATTCAGATTTTCAAAAATCAGAAAGAGATTTTGCTTTTGTTTTAGATAAAAATTTTAAAGTTCAAGAATTAATTGAAGCCATCTCTAATGTAGACAAAGAGTTGATAAAATCTGTCAAAGTATTTGATGTTTATGAAGGAGCGAATATTCCTGAAGGTAAAAAATCAATTGCATTAAATGTAATTATTCAATCTTTAGAAAAAACTTTGGCTGAGGATGATTTAAACAAAATTAATCAACTTATTATTTCAGCTGTTGAATCTAAAACTGGTGCTAAGATTAGATCATAATCATGACAAAAATTGATCACATCAGAAACTTTGCAATCATTGCGCATATTGATCACGGTAAATCAACAATTGCAGATAGGATAATTCATAGTTGTGGTGGTCTAACTGAAAGAGAAATGAAGGCACAAGTTCTAGACTCAATGGATATTGAGAGAGAAAGAGGCATAACTATTAAAGCTCAAACAGTTAAACTTAATTATAAAGCAAAAGATGGTAAAGAGTACATTCTAAACATAATTGATACTCCTGGACACGTAGATTTTAGCTATGAAGTTAGTAGATCTTTGTATGCATGCGAGGGATCTATTTTAATTGTTGATAGTACCCAAGGAGTTGAGGCTCAAACATTGGCTAATGTTTATCAAGCTTTAGATACCAAGCACGAGATAGTACCTGTACTAAATAAAGTTGATTTACCTGCATCAGATTTAGAAAAAACAAAGAAGCAAATAGAAGAGGTCATTGGTATTGATACTGAAAATGCCATACCTTGCTCTGGAAAAACAGGTGAGGGTATAGAAGATATTCTAGAACAAATTATTGTGTCACTACCAGCTCCAGAAGGAGAAAAAGATGCTGATTTAAAATGCTTATTAGTTGACAGTTGGTATGACACTTACTTAGGGGTGGTTATTTTAGTTAGAGTTATTAATGGAAAAATTTCAAAAAATATGAAGATTAAAATGATGTCTACTGACCAAGAATATATAATTGAAAAAGTAGGTGTGTTTACTCCAAAAGCAACTGATGTTAATGAGTTAAATGCAGGAGAAATTGGTTTTATAACAACAGGAATAAAAATTTTATCAGAAACAAAAGTGGGAGATACTATTTGTGATGCAACTAAACCACCTCAAGAAGCACTTCCTGGATTTAAACCTAGTAAGCCAGTTGTATTTTGTGGTTTGTTTCCTGTAGATAGCTCTGAATACCAAAAATTAAAAGATGGTTTAGGTAAACTTCAATTAAATGATGCTAGTTTTTCATATGAGGCAGAGTCTTCATCTGCGTTAGGTCTTGGCTTTAGATGTGGTTTTTTAGGTCTCTTGCATTTAGAAATTATAACTGAAAGATTAGAAAGAGAATTTGATATAAATTTATTAACCACAACACCTGGGGTTGTTTATAAAGTTCATATGAACAAAGGAGACATAATAGAGTTACAAAATCCTTCAAGTTTACCAGAACCTACGCTAATCAAATTTATTGAAGAGCCTTGGATCAAAGCAACAATTATTACACCAGATCAATATCTAGGTGCAATTATAAAGGTTTGTCAGGATAAAAGAGGAGTACAAACAAACCTAAGTTATTCGGGTAATAGAGCTGTTTTAAATTATGAAATCCCTCTAAACGAAGTTGTTTTTGATTTTAATGATAGACTTAAATCAATGACTAGTGGCTATGCAAGTTTTGATTATGAGATCATAGGTCATAGAGAGGGGGATTTAGTAAAATTAGGAATACTTGTTAATGCTGAGCCAGTAGACGCTTTATCAATGATGGTTCATAAAGATTTTGCACAAACTATTGGAAGAGAGGTATGTGAAAAATTAAAAGATTTAATCCCACGTCATAATTTTATGATTCCAGTACAGGCTGCTATTGGTGGAAAGATTATAGCAAGAGAAACCATTAAAGGTTTTAAAAAAGATGTTTTAACAAAAATTCATGGTGGTGGCGCTAGAGATAGAAAAAGAAAACTATTAGATAAGCAGAAAAAAGGAAAAGCTAGAGGAAAACAATTTGGAAAAGTTGAAATACCACAAGAGGCATTTATTGGTGTTCTTAAAATTAGCAAAGAGTAAAAAAAATAAATTTTTATTCTAGGCTAATAAAATTTCTTTTAATTAAATTATTGTGAGCTGTATTATATTCGCTAGAGCTAAATTTAGGGTCGTACTTAAAACTTTTTTCAATATCAAGTTCATCAAACTTTATCTTAAACTCTATCTGTCTTACAAAAAAAGCATTATTACCACTACTCTCTATAGCTACTAATTTATAACCTTTTTTGTTTAATAGGTTTTTAAAAGCTTTTAATGAAGCTCCATAAAACATATCAGATTGATAATTAAATTTTTTTTGTTTTGGAATTGCTAATGAACTAAATTTATTTAACCAAGGATTAAATTCAAGACAAATAATTTTAGGATTAAAATTTAATTTTTCAATTATCCAATAATCCATACCATCAGTATCTAGAGAAAAAAAATCAAAATTAGCATCAGTTATTACACTTTTAATAATTTCATTAATATTTTCATAATCAACAAATTCGTTTTTTACTACCACCTTTTTGTTTGAAAAATTCTTATCTAGACATACTTTAAGCTTGTCACATTTTAAAATGTCACCATCAATCAAACCACCAGACCAATTTTGCTTTATAAGATTTAGAGTATTAAATTCATGATAATCAAAACCAATTTCAAAAAATTTTTTATCAGGTTTTATTATATTCTTTGACAAGAAATCAATTATTCCGTCTTCATTATTTTGAGATGTTATTTTAAATTCATATATATTTATAGGATCAAGGTTTTTAGATTTTTGGAGAATTATTTTATTTGCCTGAACATGTTTTAAAAATTTAGTTTTTGCAATTTGGTAAATAATAAAATTATAAACTTTTCTAAATAAATATTTTCTAAAAAAAAGTAAGATCTTTGCTTTGGCTTTTCTAATTTTTCTTCCTAATTTCATTGATGATAGTTATAAATATTATATTAATAATATTCAATTTAAATTGGAGAGATGGCTGAGTGGTTTAAAGCGCACGCTTGGAAAGTGTGTGTACTGTTAAAGGTACCCAGGGTTCGAATCCCTGTCTCTCCGCCATTAATTTATTTATTCATAAAATAATAATCTGCATTTATTTTATTAATTTTTTTAAAGCCAAAATCATTTAACCATCTATTAGTCTTAATAAAATTATTGGGAAGTATTTCAATTTGCAAAAATATTTTATTATTATTAAAAATTTTTTTTAGTCCATTTAAAACAAAAACCTCGTGTCCTTCAACGTCAATTTTTAAACAAATAGTTTTTTTTTTATACTTGAATTTGTCATCAGCCTTTTTAAACACTGCAAACTCAGTATGTAGGTTTTTGAGGTTATCTTTATTATTTACAACACCATACCCACCAGATTGAATAAATTCTTTTTTAAATAATGCCTTCATCTTAAGTTTTGAATTTTTGTCAGATAAACCATAATTATATTTTTTTATATTTTTAAGGTTAGGGTTTAAAGAAATATTTTTTTTTAGTTTTTTAAAAGTAAATTTAACTGGTTCAAAGCATAATGTAGAAATTTTTGGAAATAACTTTGATATTATTAATGAATAAATTCCGCAATTCGCCCCAACATCAAAAAAATAATTAATTTTATTTTCTTTAAATATCTTGCATAAATATTTTATTTGTTTGTCCTCATAAAAATCAAATAAAAGAATAGACCTATCGATTGGGTCTCGTATATCTAAATTAAGATAAACATTTTTGAATTTACTTAGAAAAATATTTTTATTCAAAAGATAAGAAAATTTAAGAAATAAAGATGGATAGATTCGTTTTAAAATTGGTATTGATCTTAATATACTTCTTAATTTCATAAATTTTTAAATGTTAAATCAGATATCTTTTTAGAAGAAATTAGCACTTAAAATAGGCCTTTTTTTTAAAAATTTTAATTAAGAAAAACAACAAAATTCATCAATTTTATTTAAAAAGTGATATAAATAGATAATTTCCAAATATTTAAAAATGAATAATAAAAATACATATCAGGCTGACTCTATCAAAGTTTTAAAAGGTCTTGAAGCTGTTAGAAAAAGACCCGGAATGTATATTGGTGATACCGATGATGGAACAGGTTTGCATCATATGGTTTATGAGGTTGTTGATAACTCAATAGATGAAGCTTTAGCAGGACACTGTAAAAATATAGATGTTAAAATAAACTCTGACGGAACAATTACAGTTAGAGATGATGGTAGAGGAATACCTGTTGATATGCACAAGGGTGAAAAAATGTCTGCTGCAGAAGTTATTATGACTCAGCTTCATGCTGGAGGAAAATTTGATCATGATTCATACAAAGTATCAGGTGGCTTACATGGTGTTGGAGTTTCAGTTGTAAATGCGTTATCAGAAAAATTAAAATTAGAGATAGATAGAGATGGAAATAGATATTTTATAGAATTTAAAGATGGAGCCTCAAAAGCACCTCTTAAAGTTATAGGAAAATCAAAAGAAACTGGAACACAAATAACTTTTTTACCATCAAAAGAAATATTTTCTTCAATTAAATTTACTCCAAGTATAATTATTAAAAGAATGCGTGAACTTGCATTCTTGAATAAGGGAATAAAAATAACTGTTAACGATTTAAATCAAAAAAAAGAAAAAATAATTGTATTTAAGTTTGATGGAGGAGTTTTAGAATTTGTTGATTTTTTAGACGAAAAAAGAGAAAAACTTGTAAATAAAACGGGAAATGATTTATTTAAGAAGCCTATTTATATTGAAGGAAAAAAAGACAATATTGAAATTGAATGTTCTTTAAAGTGGAATGCAAGTTATGGAGAAGACATCTATCCTTATACAAATAACATTTATCAAAAAGATGGTGGAACTCATTTATTAGGATTTAGGAGCGCTCTTACTAGAGTTATCAATAAATACGCTACAGAGCATAATTTATTAAAAAAAAATAAATTAACTATTTCAGGAGATGATATTAAAGAAGGTCTTACATGTGTAATTTCAGCAAAGATACCTGACCCTAAATTTTCTTCTCAAACAAAAGATAAGCTTGTTTCATCAGAAGTTAGAATGATTGTAGAAAGCATTGTTAGTGAAAAACTTTCAATATGGTTTGATCAAAACCCAACTTTATCTAAGATTATTTTAGCTAAAGTAATGCAGGCAGCTCTGGCAAGAGATGTTGCTAGAAAAGCTAGAGAAAATGTTAGACGAAAAGGCGCTTTAGAATTAAGTGGATTACCTGGAAAATTGGCAGATTGTCAAATAGGTAAACAAGAAGGAACTGAATTGTTTATTGTTGAGGGAGATTCTGCGGGTGGTTCTGCTAAACAAGGAAGAAATAGGTCAAATCAAGCTGTTTTACCACTTAGAGGTAAAATTCTTAATACCTATGTGGAAGAGATTGTTCTTAAAAAAAATAGCAATAGAGATGGTAGCGAACATAGAACAAAATCTTTATCAAAAATGATGTCATCTAATGAGGTTGTGACTTTAATTAACGCACTTGGCCTTGATCCAAAAGTTGAAGATATTGATTTGAAAGATTTAAGATATGGAAAAATTATTATCATGACTGATGCTGATGTTGATGGTTCTCATATACGAGCATTATTACTAACATTCTTTAACAATAAGCCATTTAATAAACTAATTGAAAATGGACATGTTTATCTTGCACAGCCACCTTTATTCAAGATCAATAAAGGAACAAAAGGCATTTATATAAAAGATGAAAAAGAGTTAGAAGATTATATTTTAAAGAATAATAAAGAATTACAAAAAATTAAAAAAGGAACAAAAGAATTCACTAAAGCTTATGAAGATGAAAAATCTAGAATGAGTATTCAAAGGTTTAAGGGATTAGGAGAGATGAACCCAGAAGAGCTATGGAATACTACGTTAGATCCTGAAACAAGAAATTTATTACAAGTACAATACTCAAAAGATATAAAAAAAGATCAAGATTTAATACACACATTAATGGGTAATGATGTTGCATTGAGAAAAGATTTTATTGTTTCAAATGCAATTAATGTTCAAAATCTAGATATCTAATAATGAAGTTTTTCGAAACTTCTAAATATTTTTCATTAAAAAAATCGACCTACATCAATTTAAGATGGATTGCTATTATTGGCCAACTTATAACAGTTAATATTATTTATTTTGTTTTTGATTTTAGATTTAATCTAATCTTAGAAAATTTGATAATTTTGATTGGAGCGCTAAGTAATCTTTATTTAATCTATATTAATAAAAACACACAACTGTCAGATAAAATAGCATTTCTTTTTTTATCTATTGATATTTTACAACTGAGTTGTTTGATTTATTTAACAGGTGGAATTATAAATCCTTTTTCAATTTTTTTGATTATCCCGGCTATATTTTCATCATCTAATTTAGGTTTTAGGAGTAATTTATTGTTAGTTAGCTTCACAGTTTTAGTGATTATTTTTCTTACTTTTTTTAATCAACCTTTGCCCTATCCAATTAAAGAACATTTTCACGTAGACAGCTATTATTACTATTCAATTCCAATAGCATTAATTATTGCTTTAATTTTTTTAAATTATTTTGCATTAACCTTCGGATCAGAATCTAGAATAAGGAAAGAGGCACTAAATAAAATGGAAGAAATCATGTCAAAAGAACATGAGCTATTATCATTAGGGGGGCAGGCTGCTGCTGCTGCACATTCATTAGGTACACCGTTTTCAACAATGAAGATAATCTCCACTGATTTATTGAAGCGATTTAAAGATAATGAAGATGTTAAAAAAGATATTGAGTTATTATCCAGTCAATTAGAGAGATGTAGTGAAATTTTAAAAAAATTAACATTAAACCCAATAATAGAAGATAATTTTATTGATCGCGATTTAACAATGGCACAATACGTGAGTGAAATAGTTAAGTCATTCCAAGAAACAAGTAAAAAAGATTTTATTGTAAATTATGATCAAAATTCAAATCCACTAAATATAACTAAATCAATAGAAATTGTTTATGGGCTAAGAAATTTTATCGGTAATGCAAATAAGTTTTCTGAAAATAAGATTTTTATTAACATAAAAAGTGATAATGATTTCACAGAAGTTATGATTGAAGATGATGGTGAGGGGTACCCAAAAGATGTTTTGAGTAAAATTGGAGAGCCTTATATTAAATCTTTTAAGTCTTCAATAAAATCTAAATCTGGATTAGGTCTTGGAATTTTTATAGGCAAAACTTTACTTGAAAAAAATTATGCAAATATTTTATGTAGAAATTCCCAAACAAGAAGTGGGGCTGAAGTAAGTATTAAATGGAAAAATGATGATCTTTTAAAACTTTAATGTAGCTTTTTTTTATTTTCAAATAAGCCACTCAATTGAGAAACCATTACATCTCCAAGTTCATGCACATCTGTTATTTTAATAGCTTTATTGTAATATCTGGAAACATCATGCCCAATACCGATAGCTAAAATTTCAACGTCACTCTTAGTTTCTATAAATTTAACCATTTTTTTTAAATGTTTTTCTAAAAAATCTCCTGAATTAACAGATAAAGTAGAGTCGTCAACTGGGGCACCATCTGAAATAACCATCAGTATTTTCCGTTCTTCTTTTCTTTTTTTAATTCTATTATAGGCCCACGAAATAGCTTCCCCATCAATATTTTCTTTTAATAATCCTTCTTTAAGCATTAAGCCTATATTGTTTTTTGCCTGTCTCCACTGTGTGTCTGCACCTTTATAAATTATATGTCTTAAATCATTTAATCTTCCAGGATTTTTTGGCTTATCATTTTTAGTCCAAGCTTCTCTGCTTTTACCACCTTTCCAATTTTTTGTAGTAAAGCCTAAAACCTCTACTTTTACTGAGCATCTTTCTAAGGTTCTAGATAATATATCTGCACAAAGTGCAGCAATTGTTATTGGCCGACCTCTCATGGAACCAGAATTGTCTATTAACAAGGTTACGATTGTGTCCTTAAAATCAAGATCTTTTTCTTTCATAAAAGATAAAGAATTATAAGGATCCATAATTATTCTAGTTAATTTTGAGCTATCTAATAAACCTTCTTCTAAGTCAAACTCCCATGCTCTATTTTGTTTTGCAAGGAGCTGCCTTTGTAGTTTGTTAGCAAGCTTAGTAATTAAATCTTGAAACCCGACAAGTTGTTGGTCTAAATTTTTTCTTAATTTTTGTGTTTCTTTTATATCTTCTAATATTTCAGCTTTTGCAATTTCATCAAATTCTGTGGTGAATACTTTGTAATCTTGATCAATATTATCAATATTTGTTTTTTGTAAAACACTTTCTGCACTCTCTTTTAAAGAATCCGAGTCTTCTAATTGTTCTTCCATCTGCTGGTCGCTTAGATCAAAGCCAGCATCTAAACTAGTCTGGCTATCATCTTGTTTATTTTCTTCCTCTTTGTCATCAGACTGGCCGTCATTATCGTTCTCTGATTTATTGTCTTGCTCATTTTGTTGTTCATCGTTTTCTTCATTATTTTCCTCATTATTTGAAGCAAAGACATCCATATTCTCTAAAATTTCTGAAAATTTTAAACTATAATTATTTTGATCTTCCAAATTTTTACTTAAAAAATCAAAATGCTTATCAATAGATTTGTCAAATTCTTTTTTCCAAAAATTTAACATTTTTGTAGACACATCATTGAGTTCTAATTTAAAGAATTTGTTTAACATATATAATTCAAAAGCTTCATTAACAGGAACATCTTCTTTATTTTTTAATTGTTCTTTACGATTAGAAAGTATTTTTTGGTTATAATTTTCACTTAAATTTTTTCCAACTCCTTTAAGCATTTTGCCGCCAAGAAGTTCATACCTGATTTTTTCGGCAATATTATATAAAGATTTACAAGAAGGATTATTAGGTAGGTTTTTATTAAATATTTCTTTATTTGAAAATTTTTTCTTTAAGGCACCAGAGTCAGTTTCTGCTCTTAGTTTAACAAAATCATTTTTATTTGATAAATTGGTTATATCAAAAAAATCAGTTTTTTTATTACTTAAATCTTTATCTAATTTTTTTACATCTAATTTATAATCTTCAGAAATTACTTTAGCTGTAGAAATTAATGCTTGTTTAAATTGCTCTTTAAAATTGTTTTCTTTTGAGCTCATTTAGATCTGAATATTAACCATCGACTCTGGTAATTCTTCTCCAAAACATCTCTGATAATATTCAGCTATTATATTTTTTTCTATATCGTCACACTTATTCAAAAAAGTGACCCTAAAAGCATAACCTGTGTCTTTGAAAATTTCAGCATTTTCAGCCCAATGAAGTACCGTCCTTGGACTCATTACAGTTGATATATCTCCAGCTATAAAGCCCTTTCTAGTTAAAGATGCAACTTTAATCATGTTAGAGACTTTTTCTTTACCTTTTGGATTGTTTAAATTTTTATTTTTAGTAAGAACGATTTCCATTTCTCTATCAAGACTAAGATAGTTTAAAGATGTTACAATATTCCATCTATCCATCTGCCCTTGGTTAATTTGTTGAGTACCATGGTACAATCCTGTTGTATCCCCTAGACCAACTGTATTTGAAGTCGCAAATAATCTAAAAAATTTATTTTGTTTTATAACTTTATTTTTATCTAAAAGAGTGAAATTACCTTCGGCTTCCAACACCCTTTGAATAACAAACATCACGTCTGGTCTTCCTGCATCATACTCATCAAAAACAAGTGCAACAGGGTTTTGAATGGACCAAGGTAAAATACCTTCTTTAAACTCAGTAATCTGTTTTCCATCTTTTACAACAATTGCATCTTTTCCAATAAGATCAATTCTACTTACATGACTGTCTAAATTCACTCTAATACAAGGCCAGTTTAATCTAGCTGCGATTTGTTCAATGTGAGTAGACTTTCCTGTACCATGATAACCTTGAACCAAGACACGTTTATTAAAAGCAAAACCTGATAAGATAGCAAGGGTAGTATCTCTATCAAACTTATAATTTTTATCTATTTCGGGAACGTATTCACTTCTTTTAGAGAAAGCGTCAACTTCCATATCTGAATCAATTCCAAAGCTTTGCTTTAAAGACATTTTAATGTCTGGCTGTATGTTTAAATTAGGTGTCAATTTTTTCCTTATAAGTATTTTTTAGCTGAGTATAAGCCAAAGTAATTAATTTAAGTTTTTCTTCGTATTCTTTATTTCCCAAATTAATATCAGGGTGAAATTTTTTGACAAGAGTTTTGAACTGATCTTGTATTTGTTCCCATTTTTGGCCAACTGAAACACCCAGAATACTAAAAGCTTTAATATCATTAGCATCAAATTTGAATTGATTCATATGGTTATATTCACCTCTAAGTTTGGTTTTATCAAACTCATCTTTTAAAGTGTTGTTCCATAGAACTTTAAAAAAATTATCTGAAGAGCTAAAGCTCTGAGTGGGTTTATGCCAGGTCATGTCAGACTTTAAAAAATCAAATACTTGCTCATCATCCATTCCTTTAAAATAATTCCAATTTTTATTGAATTCTTTAACATGAGCTAAGCAAAGCAATCTGTAGCGTTTGCTATTATCTTTCTCAATTGGTGCCTTATATTCACCAGTATCAAAGCAATTATTCCAATCACAAATATTTTTCATGCTATATAGTAATAAATTATTATTTATGAATATAAACGAATTAATTAAAATTGTTAAAAATAAACTTGAAGCAAAAATTGTTATACAAGATCTTAAAATCGAAGATAAAAGTTTTTTACATAAAAATCATAAAGGAAATCAAGAAGGAATGTTCCATCTAAAATTAATTATTAAGTCTGAAGAGCTTAAAAAATTAAATAAGGTAGTATCAACCAAGAAAATCTATAATATTTTAGATCATGAGTTGAAAGAACACATACATTCTATTCAAATACTACTTAGTTAATTCTTTTTTTAAAAAGAGATTAATAGTTTTTTCATTAAACTGTAATTTGTAAACTGGAGAACCTATTCTTTTAAGCAAAACCAGACTAATTTTCTTTGTATTATTTTTTTTATCTTTTTTCATAAAAGATATAATTGTATTTAAATTTTTTATTGAAAACAATTTATTAATATCTCTTGGAAGATTTAGGTCATTTAAGTGACCATCAATTAATTCAAATTCTTTTTTATTTAAAATTTTATTTAATAAACTAAATCTAGCAGCAGTTTTAACACCGAGGATAACTGCTTCACCATGATTTAATTTTGCTGAATAACGCAGTGTTGCTTCAAAGGCATGAGCAAAGGTATGTCCAAAATTTAGTATTTTTCTTATACCTAATTCTTTTTCGTCAGCTTCAACTACTTTTTTTTTAATCAAACAGCTTTGATGAATAGCTGTTTGTATAAAGGGACTTTTTAATTGGAGAATTTTTTCTCCATTTTTATTTAAAAAATAAAAAAATTTTTTTCCATTAATAAGTGAGTGTTTTAAAATTTCACCATATCCACATACAACTTCTCTTTTTGGTAAAGAGTTTAAAAAGTTAGTATCTGATATAACTAGACTAGGTTGATAAAATGAGCCAATTAAGTTTTTACCATATTTGGTGTTTACACCTGTTTTGCCTCCAATTGATGAGTCGACCTGTGAAAGTAGTGTAGTTGGTATATTTACAAACTTTAAGCCTCGCTTAAAAGTGCTCGCTGCAAAGCCTGATACATCACCAGTAATACCACCACCAATAGAAATTAAACAATCATTTCTATTAAAACTTTTTTTTAAAAGAATTGATGTGATTTCATTGACACTTTTTAAATTTTTATTTTTTTCACTTGCATTAAAATAATGAATTGAAACAGATCCTTTTGGTAAAGATTTTAAAGTATCTTTTACTAAATTTTTTGGAATATTTTTATCAATTACCAGAAGACATCGATTAAAATCAATAGAATTTTCTTTCAAAAATTTATTTACTTTTTTTAAAATATTATTTCCAATAATAATTGAATATTGTTGACTGTTGGTGTTAACTTTTAATTTAATTAAGCTCATATTTTTTTATTATTGTCTTAACTATTTCACTTTTTGTTAATTTATTACAGTTTATTTTAAAATTAGCTTTTGAATATACTTTCTTTCTTTTATTAATAATGGCTTTAATTTCAAGATCAGTTGAATTTGAGGCTAAGGGTCTTTTTTTGCTACCTTTAATTCTTTTAATTAAAACTACATCATCCCAATCGAGCCAAAAAGAAAAATGATTTTTTAAAATATCTTTTCTTATCTTGTCATTAATAAAACTACCTCCACCCAAAGAAACAACAACTTTTTTATGTTTTAAAGACTTAATAGTTATTTTTTCCTCTAAATTTCTAAAGTATGCCTCGCCATTTACTTTAAATATTTCTGAGATGGTCATACCAGCATGTTCTTCAATTAAATTGTCTATATCAATGAATGGAATATTTAATTGTTTGGAAACCATAGCTCCGATAGAAGATTTACCTGACCCCATCATACCTAAAAAAACGAGGTTTTTATTTGAATTCATAAGCTTTCTTTATTGAAAAAACACAAATATGTCTTAATTTGAAATTACTAAAGAATATATGCAATTTTCAAAAAACACAAGTAATGGGAGTGGTAAAAGTTTATTAATCAAAATAGTATTTGTGCTAATTATTTTTATTGGAGCCATAGTACTACTTGGTAAAATTGAATTTCCATCTCCAAATAAAGACATTGAAAAAATCATCCCTAATGAAAAACTTAAAATTGTTAAGTAAGAACTATTTTTTAGTTATATTATTTTTCTTATTTTTTGGTTTTGCAACCAACTCACAAGAACCAGTGGATATCTGGGAAGTAGGAGAAAAAAAATCTAAAGAAAACATAATCTTAACCGAAGATGAAGCGGAAAAAAACATTCCACAGAATAGTATTTATAAAATGCAGTCCCAAAAAGAAGGGGAATTAAGTATAGAAGAAACACAAACTTTAATTTCAAAAGAAAAAAAATTAATTGGAATTTATGATCCTGCAGAAAATGGTTTGGATATTAATATGTGGTCTAATTCTAATGGAGATCAAATTTTAAATATCTTTAAAAGAATAGATAAATTGGAACTTTCAAGGGATGCTGCAGAGATTTTGGATGTTTTATTATTAACAAATGCACATTATCCAGAAATGAATATTTCAAAAGAACAATTTTTAGAAATTAAATCAAGGTGGCTTATTAAACGCTCAAACTTTGACTTGATTGAAAAATATTTATTAAATAATGTGATTATTAATGAGCATCCAAAACTTACTAAACATTTAGTTGATCATTATTTGTCTCAATCAGATGTTAAAAAAGCTTGTGAAATTTTTTCTAAAATTAATGAACCGATACAAGATTTATATTTATCTAAATTCAATATTTATTGCTTAATTAATAATAATAAAAGAGATGAAGCTCAATTGCTTATCGATCTTCAATTAGAATTAGGCATTGCAGATAAGTTTTTTAATAAAAAAATTGATTATTTGATGGGGTATAATACAGAACCAGCAACAGAAGTTTCAGAAAAAACAATTTTAGATTTCCATTTATCTCACAGAACGAACCCAGAATTTAAATTTGAACCAAAAAATACTACATCCAGGCAAATATGGAAATATCTATCAACTTCAAATCTATTAGATGATATCAGTGATATTGAGCTTACAGATATAGAGAAAATTACGAGTATTGAAAAAGCAACACATGAAGGAAATTATGCAGAAAAAGAATTATTTGAACTTTATAAGAGATTTCAATTTAATATTAATCAATTATTAAATATTAAAGAGTCAACAAAAGTACTCTCAAGAATAGAGACAAGAGCGCTAATTTATCAAGGAATTTTAATTACTACTGAAATTGAGAATAAGTTACAGTTAATGAATGCCCTCAAAAATTCTTTCAAGAATGACAGTATTGAGAATGCATTTAATATAGAATTAAAAAATTTTTTAAAAAATATAGAAGAGAACAAGGTACCTTCAAATTTTACAACATTTTATCAAGATAATTTAGGTAATGAAGAGACAGAACAAGCAAATATTAAAATAAATAATAAAATTTTACATCAATCAAAATTAATAAATTATTTAAAATTAGAAAAATCTAAAAATGATCCCACAAAAGATATAAATGATTTCTTAAAAAAGATAAAAAAAGATAAAAAATATTTTTTTTCTAAAAAGGATGTAATTTTAGTTGAGACCTTTAAGTCCGATGGGGTCAAGATTTTAGATAAGTATGATGATTTATACCAAATAAACGATTCAGAAATACCTTCTGATATTCAAATATTTGTTAACAGTGGTGATATGGCTGCTGCATTGCTTAGAATTGTTGAGGTTATAGGGCAGGACAGCTTAAATGCTATTGATGAAGATACGTTATACTTTATTATAAGCACACTTAATCAGCTAAATGCGGATCCACTAAGAAATAAAATACTCTTTAAAGTTCTTCCTTTAAAAGTTTAAAATTTATACTAAAATAATCAACCATAATGTCAGTTAAACCAATTTTAACAGAACCAAATAAACTATTAAGGCAGATTTCTAAACCAGTTGAAAATGTTGGTGATGAAGAAAGAAGACTTATGGATGATATGTTGGATACTATGTATGCAGCACCGGGAATAGGTCTTGCAGCAATTCAAATAGGGGTACCAAAAAGAATTATAGTAATGGATATAAGTAGAGATGAAGACAAAAAGGAGCCAAGATATTTTGTTAATCCAGTAATCAAAAATAAAAATGATATAACGTCAAAATATGAAGAGGGTTGTTTGTCAGTTCCTGATCAGTTTGCTGAAATAGAAAGACCAAATGAATGTGAAGTTGAATATTTAGATTACAATGGAAAAAAAAAATTATTAAAAGCAGATGGATTATTGGCTACTTGTATTCAACATGAAATGGATCACTTAGAAGGAGTTTTGTTTATAGATTATTTATCTAAATTAAAAAAATCTATGATAATTAAAAAACTCTCTAAGATTAAGTCGAATAGAATAATCGTTTAAATGACAAAGAAAATTGTCTTCATGGGTACACCATTTTTTGCTGTACCAATTTTAAAATCTTTATATGAAAAAAATTATATAATACCTGCTGTATATACACAGCCACCAAAAAAATCTCAAAGAGGTCAAAAAATAAATAAGTCCCCAATACAAATTGTAGCAGAAGATTATAATATAGATTGTAGAACACCAGACACATTAAAAGCAAATAAAGAAGAATATGAATATTTAAAACAACTAGATTTAGACTTGGTAATTGTTGTGGCCTATGGTCAAATAATACCCAAAGAATATTTAAATCTTGCCAAAAAAGGTTTTATAAACATTCACGCATCCCTTCTGCCAAAGTGGAGAGGTGCTGCACCCATTCAAAGGTCTATTATGAATTTAGAGAAAGAAACAGGAATTAGTATTATGAAAATAGGAGAAAAACTTGATACTGGTCCAGTTGGCAATAGTTATAGAATAAAAATTAAAGATAGTGATAATGCAGAAACAATATCAACTAAACTTTCAATTTTAGCTTCAGAAAAAATCATAGAAAATGTAGAAAATATATTTGAAGATAAATTAACATTTAAAGAACAAGATGATACAAGCGCAACCTATGCTTCTAAAATTGAAAAATCAGAGGGTGAAATTAAGTGGAATGATAATGCAGAAAGTATTATTGGAAAAATAAACGGATTATACCCAAGCCCTGGGGCCTTTTTTATTTTTAAAGATGAAAGATACAAAATTTTAAAAGCAGAATTAGGAAATAAAAGTGGTGAGATAGGTGAAGTAATGTCCAATGATTTAGAAATTAGCTGCGGTAACCAAAAATCTATCAAAATTATTGAAATTCAAAGACAAGGAAAAAAGCCTCAAAATATTAATGAATTTGTTCTTGGTTCTCAAATTACAAAAGGCTCAAGAATAACAAATGTTTAGATATCAAGTCTTAATAGAATATATAGGAACTAATTTTGTTGGTTGGCAAATACAATCTAAAGGAAAATCAATTCAAAAAGAAATACAAGTCAAGTTATCAAAATTTTTAAAAGAAAAAGTGGTTTTGATAGGATCTGGAAGAACAGACGCAGGCGTTCATGCAATAGAGCAGTCAGCCCATTTTGATAGCAAAAAAGAAATTCAAAATTTAGATAAGTTATTAAAATCAATTAATCATTTTATAAATGATAAAGGTATTTCTGTTTTAGCAATTAAAAAAAGAAGTCTAAAATTTCATGCACGACATTCAGCCAAACAAAGAATTTATAAATATATAATTTTTAATAGATTAAGTAAGCCTTCTCTTGAAAAAGAAAGGGGTTGGCACATAATCAAAAAATTAGATATTGAGTTAATGAAAAAAGGGGCAAAAAAACTTTTAGGTACTAAAGATTTTTCTACTTTTAGAGCATCAAGCTGTAATGCAAAAAGTCCAATCAAAACTATGAAATCTGTTAAGATTAAATCAAAAGATGGAAGAATTGAAATACAATTTAAATCACAATCATTTTTACAACAACAAGTACGATCAATGGTAGGTAGTTTAAAATACTTAGCTGAAAATAAATGGGATTTAAAAAAATTTGAATTTGTTATTAAATCAAAAAAAAGAATTCTTTGTGCACCACCAGCACCTGCTGAGGGATTATTCTTAGAAAAAGTTATTTACTAGTTTTTTGTCGGCCAATACTAAATTTTTTATTAATTCTCCATCTAGATTCTGCTCTAACAATATAACCACAACAATTTTTTGACTTACATTTGCATGGAAATTGTTTGTAATCTTCATCATAACCAAAACCATAATCGGCTGTAATTTCTTCACCTTTTTTAATATCTTTTATAGCAACCACCCATAACTTTAAACCTGTCCCGTTATAATCGCAATTATTAGAACATGAGTGATTTATTAAACGTGCTGTGTTCCAAGAAACATCTCCATCCAAGTCATATTTTTTATTTAAATTAAATAAATATATGGGCTTTGCATTATCAAACTTTTGTGATTCTTCTGTTTGTTTCTTAGTGATAATTTTACCCACATAATCAATAATTCTAGTACCTTTTTTGATATCTTTTGCAGCATATAGGCCACGACCTTTTTTATCGATGTCAGATTTTTTAATTTTGTAAAGTTTCATTGTGAGTTCTTTAATGCGTATTGAGAAATTATCAATTAAATTCTAGTAAAGCTTTTACATGCATCTCAGTGCTTTCTTGAAGTGCTTGTAGATCGTATCCACCTTCTAAAATTGACACTACTTTTCCATCACAATATTGTTTTGATAACTCGAGTGCTCTTTTGGTAATACTATAAAAATCTTTTGACTCTAATTGAAGTTGTGCCAATGGATCATCTTTATGAGCATCAAACCCTGCAGAAAGTAAGATAAATTCAGGTTTAAACTCTTTAATTTTATTAAGTACAAATTCATAAGCATTTAAATACTCTTCAGAAGTTGTTCCTGCTGGTAAAGGAATATTTAATATATTGTTATGTTTTCCTTTTTCATCTTTAGTGCCTGAGCCTGGGTAATAAGGGTATTGATGAGTAGAAATATATAAAACTTTTTCATTATCATAAAAAATATCTTGAGTGCCGTTTCCATGATGCACATCAAAATCAATAATTGCTATTTTTTTAAGTTTATATTTATTTATAAGATAATTGGCTCCAACAGCGACATTATTATAAATGCAAAAACCCATAGCTTTATTTTTCTCTGCATGATGCCCTGGAGGTCTAACGGCACAAAAAGCATTTTTAAAATCTTTATTTTGAACACCATCAATAGCTGTTATAATTGAACCTACAGCATCTGAGGTCGCATCCTTACTCCCAGGGGAGACTATTGTATCTCCATCTAAAAAAGATAATCCTTTTTCAGGAAAAGATTTTTCTACAAAATTTATATAATCAGAATTGTGCGTTATTTCTAAAAGTGATCGGTCAAATTTTGAAGGTTTTTTCCAAACTAAATCTTTATTATCTAACTTTTTAAAGTTATCGATAACTACTGTAACTCTATCAATTTTCTCTGGATGACCGTCGCCTGTATTATGATTTTGATAAGTGCCAGAGGTTATTAAACCAGTTTTCATTTAAAATAATTTTCTAAAATATTATAATATATTTTAGTCAATTTTTTTAGATCTGAAATAGATACTGCCTCATCTACTTTGTGCATTGTTTTACCTACTAGACCAAATTCTAAACATGGAGCAATTTTTCTAATAAATCTTGCATCAGAAGTTCCACCGGTTGTAGACAATTGAGGTTTAATTTTTGTAATTTTTTTTATTACATCTTGAATCATATAAGTTGTTTTATTAGGCTTAGTTAAAAAAGCTTCACCTGATACACGATATTCAACTTTAAAATTAGATTTATCGTTTTTAGTAATTTTTTTGAAAATTTTATTCAATCTATTCTTTAAGCTAGAAGACTTATGTTTATTATTAAATCTTATGTTAAAGGTAGCTCTTGCAAGGCCTGGAATAACATTATCAGCTGTATTATTGATATTAATTTTAGTTACCTCTAAATTTGTAGGCTGAAAGTCTTTTGTTCCTTTATCAAATTTTATTTCTTTTATTTCATTTAGTATTTTTATTAATGAAGTCGATGGATTTTTAGCACGATGAGGATATGCAACATGACCTTGAGTTCCAATTATCGTTAATTCAACATTAATACTTCCTCTTCTACCTATTTTAATCATTTCACCAAGTTTATTAGGGTTTGTTGGCTCACCAACTAAGCAAAAATCTATTTTTTCTTTTTTCTTTTTTAAGTAATCAACTACTTTTTTAGTACCATTAATTGCAACACCTTCTTCATCACCAGTAATTAATAAACTAATTGATCCATTAATTTTTTTATTAGTTAATACATAGTTGTTTACAGCAACAACCCAGCTTGCAATTGCACTTTTCATATCATTAGCACCTCTACCAATAAGATGATTTTTTTTAATAGTTGGACTAAAAGGTTTAATCGTCCAATCTTGTATATTTCCGGGAGGCACTACATCCAAATGACCAGCAAACATAAAGTTTGGTTGAGTATTACCCAATCTTGCATATAGGTTTTTAACTGGTTTAGATTTTTTATCTTTAAACTCTAAAATCTTACATTTAAATCCAATAGTAGTTAATTTTTTAGCTAAGAATTTCATTACCCCAGCATCAATTGGTGTAATGCTTGGAAATCTTATTAGCTCTTTAGCTAATGTGATTTCATTATAAGTTGGCATTTAGTCTCTTAATAAGTCGTTAATAGAAGTTTTAGATCTAGTTTTTTCATCAACTTGTTTAATAATTACCGCACAATATAAAGCAGGACCTTTACCATCTTTACTAGGAATGCTACCTGGAACTATTACTGAGTATGGTGGAATTTTTCCATAGATTACTTCACCAGTTTCTCGATAAACAATTTTTGTAGATTGACCAATAAATACACCCATAGATAATACAGATCCTTCTCCAACAATTACTCCTTCAACTATTTCTGAACGAGCTCCAATAAAGCAATTGTCTTCGATGATAGTAGGGTTAGCTTGCATTGGCTCTAATACACCTCCAATTCCAGCACCACCTGATATGTGACAGTTCTTTCCTATTTGTGCACAAGACCCTACAGAAGCCCAAGTGTCCACCATAGTTCCTTCATCTACATAAGCTCCAATATTTACAAAGCAAGGCATTAGTACTGCATTCTTTCCAATAAAAGATCCTTTTCTAACTGGAGAATTTGGAACCATTCTAAAACCAGCTTTTATATGATCTTCCTTAGTCCAATTTGCTGTTTTACCTTTTAATAAATGAGATTTATCATACCAACTACTATACGGGCCGCTTAATGAATCCATATCATGAGTTCTAAAACTTAACATTATTGCTTTTTTAACCCACTGATTAACTACCCACTCATTGCCATTTTTTTCAGCAACTCTTAGCTCACCTTTATCAACAAGTTCAATTGTTTGGTTGATAGCATCTAATATAGATTTATCAGATTGACCATTTATGGAATCTTTATTTTCCCAAGCTGTATTAATAATGCTTTCAAATTCTTTCATAGTTTTATTTTATCTTTAGTAGGTTAGTTTTATTGTGCTTTTAATATATTAATTTCTTGAAGAAAAGAAGGCAAGTTCTTAATCTTATAATCAATATATGGTTTATCGGCATCTTTTTTTGCAAATACTTCATCATTCTCAAGCCAACAAGTTTTCATTCCTAAATTTTTCGCTTGTTCTAAATTATGAGCAATATCTTCGATTAATATTGATTTTGTTGGATCAAGCTCAAATTTTTCTATTATCTTTTTATAAGGTTCAATTTTTGGTTTTGGAATAAAATTAGCATCAACAATATCAAACGCTCCATCAAACAAATCATCTATACCTAGTTGTTTAGTTACATTTTCAACATGAGCGTGAGAACCATTAGTAAAAATATATTTCTTTTCTTTTATTTTAATTAATTCTTCTCTTAATATCTCATCTTTAGGAAGCCAGCTAATATCAATATCATGAACAAATTCCAAAAATTCATGTGGATCAATTTTATCGTGACTCATTAATCCAGATAATGTCGTTCCATATTCATAGAAGTATTTTTTTTGAATTTCTCTTGCTTTAATTAAATCGACATTAAATTTCTTTGAAATAAAAGAAGACATCTTTTTATCAACTTCAGAAAAAACCTTTGTTTGTCCAGAATACAAAGTATTATCTAAGTCGAATAGCCAGTATTTAGTATCAATTAAATTTTTCATTCTCTAATTAAAGTTCCTGAACCATTATCAGATAATAGTTCAAAAAGGAGTGAGTGATTTTTTCTTCCATCAATTATTACAACTGCCTTAACTCCATTACTTGCAACATCTAGACAATTCTTAATTTTAGGTATCATTCCACCAGAAATTACTTCTTGATCAATTAATTCATTAGCTTTTTTAGAATTAATTTCAGGGATTAGTTTTTTTTCACTGTCTAATACGCCCTCAACATCACTAATAATCATTAATCTTCTAGCTTTTAGTTCAATTGCAATTGATCCTGCAGTAGTATCTGCATTTATATTAAAGGTCTGATTATCTTTATCCACACCTAAGGGTGCAATGACTGGTACTTCGTTTGCTTTTATTGTTTCAGTTAAGAACTCTTTGTTAATCCCAGTAGGCTTTCCCACAAATCCAAGATCTTTATCTTCTTGCTCAACAGTAATTATATTATTTTCTTTTGAGGTAATTCTTTTTGCTTTGCAGTCTAACTCATTTAAAGCTTCAACAATCTCTTTATTAAATTCAATTAATACATCTTTAACTATGTTGATCGTATCTTTATCAGTAACTCTTAGTCCGTTAATAAAATTGCTTTTAATATTAACTTCTGAAAGTTTATTATTAATTCTTTTTCCACCTCCATGAACAATTATAGGATTGAAACCAAGTTTTTTTAAAACGACTACATCTTCAATAAAAACTTTAAATAATTTTGGATCAACTAAAACACTGCCACCACACTTAATGATAATAAATTCATCATTATATTTTTCTAAATATTTTTTTACTTCTTCAACTGTTGGGCCATCTTTGGGTAGGATATTTATTAATTCTTCTTCTCTTAACGATGACATTTATGTTGTTTTGATAGTCATTTTTCTTTGAACAATATATTGTTGTATCATTGTGAAGATGTTGTTGAAGCTCCAGTAGATAACAAGACCTGCAGGAAATGGTGCAAGAATTACAGTTAAAAATACCGGAAAGAACATAAATATTTTAGCCTGTATAGGATCTGGTGGAGTTGGGTTTAGTTTCTGCTGTATCCACATTGTGATACCCATAATGATTGGCCACGCACCTATTAATAAGAAAGAAGGTGGGTCCCAAGGAAGTAAACCAAAAACATTAAATAAAGATGTAGGATCTCTATCACTTAAGTCATGTATCCATCCATAAAATGGCATGTGTCTCATTTCAATGGTTACAAATAATACTTTATATAGTGCAAAGAAAACTGGAATTTGAACTAGGATAGGCAGACAACCGCTCATAGGATTAACTTTTTCTTTTTTATAAAGAGCCATCATTGCTTGTTGTAATTTCATTTTGTCATCCTTGTGCAATTCTTTCAGACGAGCCATTTCAGGTGCTAATAACTTCATTTTACCCATAGACTTAAAACTAAAGTTGGCAAGAGGAAAGAAAGCCAATCTAATGCAAATAGTGACAGCAATAATTGCTAAACCGTAATTACCAAGTAATTTAAAGAAGTAATCTAATACAAAGAACAAAGGTTTTGTGATGAAGTACATAAAGCCCCAATCAATCGCTAGATCAAATTTATTGATATCTAAATTTTCAGCATAACCATCAATTACATTTACTCTTTTAGCAGCAACTATAATTTGAATTTTTTCTTCAATGGAACTGTTTGCTTTAACCTCAATACCTTTGGTAGATATGTAATTTGCTCTGAATTTATTTTTATAATCAAAAGTTGTTTTAAACTCTTTACCCTTTGGTGGTATAACTGATGTAACCCAAAACTTGTCTGAAATAGCAACAAATCCATCTTGTGCAATTTGAGTAAATTTTTTATCCTGGATATCGTCGTAATCTTCCTCAATTAATTCATCATCAAGTACAGATAAAAACCCTTCATGCAAAATATAAAAACCAGATATTTCTGGTAATTCGTTTCTAATTATTTGCCCATAGGAGTAAAAATTATAAGATTTATCTGATGAGTTAATTATTTTTTCTTTTACAGTAAATAAAAATTGATCATCTAGACTTATATGTTTTTCAAATGTAATCCCTTGAGTATTACTCCATGTTAGCTTTACAGGATTATTATTAGTTAATTTGTTATTTCCTGAAACTTCCCAGACGGTAGAAGCATCAGGTATATCTATATTTTTATTAGTGCTTACAAAGCCACTTTCAATTAAATAACCATCTTCAACATTTCTTGGGCTTAATAAGGTTATTTTTTCATTTTTATTAAGTTCGACATTATATTCCTTAAAAGTTAAATCATCTATTGCTGCACCCTTTAAAGAAATTGACCCAACAACACTTCCATTTTCAAATTGAATTCTATCATTTTCTTTTAAAGCATCTGCTCTTGAAAGTTTTGAAAAATTTTCATTTTTATCTAAGCTAGGAGTGTCTTCATTATTTTCAATTTTATTTTGTTCAGCTATATTTTTTTTAATAGTCGCAGGGTCAGGCTGAAAAAAAAGAGAGTATAAAATAATTACTGCTGCTGATAAGGATATTGCTGCGATTACGTTTCTAGTATCCATTATTTCTTAGCCTTGAATTCTTTATTTACTGGATCAAATCCTTCACCACCACCTAATATCTTAATAGGATGACATGAAAATATTCTTTTAGTACTTTTTGAGATTGCCTTAACAAGCCCATATGTTCTTAAACATTCAATTGTATATTCTGAGCAAGTTGGAAGATATCTGCACGAAGGAGTTAAGTAGGGGCTAATAACCATTTTATAAAATTTGATCAGGCCAATTAAAATGTTTGATATAATATTCATTACTTAATCTTTTCTATGTCTTGGAATAAAGTATCTTTTATTATCGCATATTCATTGTTTAGCATAGTTATTTTCGCAATCACAAGGTAAGAATAATTAAAGTTTATAGACACTTTTTTTATAGCTTCGTTCATTATATTTCTTAATCTTCTTTTAATTTTATTTCTCTTTACAGCACTACGGATTAGTTTTTTTTTAGCTACAAAGCTAATATTTAATTTTTTATTATCTTTATCTGCAAGAGGACCAAAAAAGAGAGTGATATATTTATTTGAGATTTTTTTTTTCTTAAGTAAATTTTTAAAATCTTCGTTTTTAGAAAGAGCAACAATTTTGCTTTTCATTTATTTTGAACTATTTACCCTGAGGTTTTTTTTGAGTGGATGACACTGTAAGGTTTTTACGTCCCTTATCACGTCTTCTCTTAATAAGTTTCTTCCCACCTTTAGTTGCCATCTTTGATCTGAAGCCATGCTTCTTAAGACGTTTTCCAACTTTGGGCTGATATGTTCTTTTCATAGGATTTATTTAAGTTTTTTTAAATTTCGCCCTTTATAGTAATTATATGTATAAATAGCAAATAGAAGATTTTATAATACGACCAATAAATTATGGAAAAATCAAAAAAAGTTAAGATAACTTTAGGTTTATTTTATCTTCTAGTTGTTTCATCATTTTTATACTTTTTTTTATCAAAATTCACCCTCGAAGAATTAACAAGCTATGAATTTATTAAAAACAATAGAGATTATTTTTTTGGATTAAAACAAACTAATTTATTTTTAATTTCTTTAATATTTTTAACAGCCACAATTATCTGGGTTGTGATGGCTGGATTTGGTTTGCCAGTTGCACTCTTAGCAGGGTTTATTTTTGGCAAGTGGCTTGGAACGATTATTCTAATAATTGGAATGACTATTGGTGCAACAATTTTATACATCATTGGAAATTATTTTTTTAAAGAAATTATTAAAGAAAAGTTTTTAAATAGATTTAAAAATTTAGAAGTAAAATTTAAAAAATCAGAATTTATTTATCTTTTAGCTTATAGATTTATTGGAGGCATTCCTTTTGCATTATCAAATGTGTTACCTTGTATTTTTAATGTTAGAGTGAGTAATTTTTTTTGGGCAACATTAATAGGATTAACTCCACCACTATTTTTAGTTGTTTCAATTGGAAGTGGACTTGAAAAAATCATAGAACAAAACTTAGAAGCTCCTAGAATCATTGATTTGATATATTCACCAGATATCTACATTCCAATGATTGCTTTTGGAGCTTTATTAGTAGCTGCAATTGTTGCTAGAAAAATATTCTACAAAAAATAATTTGGTGCCCCCACCAAGAATCGAACTTGAAATTTATCCTTACCATGGACATGTTATGCCATTTAACTATAGGGGCTAATTTGTTATTTTATTGAAGTATTTCTATAATAAATCATTTTTTCAAAAAATTGCCTTAATTTTTTTCATATAATGATTTATACCTACAGAGGAAATTTTATGGGCATTCATTACGATTATAAATCTACTAAAGGCAATAAGCTTATGGAGAAGCAGGCAAAGAGAGAAAAAAAGCTTGCTGAAAAAAAAGCAAAACGTGAAGCTAAAGAAGGACCAAAAGTTCAAGAAGAACCAGAGAAAACTTTAGATGCATCAAAGCCTATCACTTTAGATTTTTTAACTAATCCAGACAAATAATGAATGATAAAGAAAAAAATGAGAAGTTAAGTCTGGCTCTTAGAAAAAATTTAAAAAAAAGAAAAATTTTTCAAAAAAAAAATAAGAAGAAAAGTAAATAATGTCAGTACTTTCTGATAAATCTATAAGGAAGTTAGCAGTTGAGCAGTCAATGATTTCTCCTTTTATAGATAAGCAAGTCAGGGATGGTAAAATTTCTTATGGACTTAGTTCATTTGGCTATGATGCAAGAGTAGGAGATGAATTTAAGATATTTCATAATGTTAATTCTTCTATCGTTGACCCTAAGGAGTTTAGTTCAGATAATTTTGTAACCAAAAAAAGCTCTGATTATATTATCATTCCTCCTAATTCTTTCGCTCTTGGAACTACTATTGAAGTCTTTAAAATACCAAGAGATATTATGTGTATTGTTGTTGGTAAGAGCACATATGCAAGAACAGGAATCATAGTTAATGTAACTCCAATTGAATCTGAGTTTTTTGGAACAGTTACTCTTGAGTTTTCTAATACCACACCGCTACCTGCAAAAATTTATGCAAATGAAGGTGTTGCACAATTTTTATTTCTAAAAGGAGATCAGTCTCCAGAAACTTCATACGCTGACCGTAAAGGAAAATATATGGGTCAAACTGGAGTAACTTTACCAAAAGTATAATCATGAAAAAATTGGAAGTCTTTGGGGCAGCAAAGCTCAAGGGACAAATTAGAATTTCAGGTTCTAAAAATGCATCCCTTCCTATTTTAGCTGCAACATTATTATCAAATAAAAAGATATCTTTAGCAAACCTCCCACGGGTAAAAGATATTGAAACAATGATACTTTTATTAAAGTCATTAGGTTCAATTATTGAAGATAATAAAAAAGAATTGATTATCAAAAATACCAAGCAAACAAAAACTTTTGCAGCTTATAGTTTGGTTAAAACTATGAGAGCAGGAATATTAGTTTTAGGACCATTACTTGCTAAATTTGGTAAAGCAAAAGTTTCATTACCTGGCGGCTGCGCAATAGGGACAAGACCTGTTGATATTCATTTGCAAGCTCTATCAAAACTTGGAGTTAAATATAAAATTATCCAAGGTTATGTGCATGCTAATGCACCCAAAGGATTAATAGGAGCAAATATAAAATTTCCTAAAGTTTCAGTTGGTGCTACAGAAAATTTAATTATAGCCGCATGTTTAGCTAAAGGAAAAACAACTTTATCAAATTGTGCGATTGAACCTGAGATTAAAGATTTAGTTAATTTTTTAATTAATATGGGGTGTAATATTAAGTGGACTGCAAAGAGAACGGTTAGAATTGAAGGAGTGAACAATCTTAAAGAATTAGATTACTCAGTAATGCCGGATAGAATAGAGGCTGGAACTTATTTAATAGCTGCAGCATTAACTGAAGGAAATTTGAAAATTACTGGAATTGATCCTAAGATAATAAGTACAGAAATTAATATCTTAAAAAAAGTAGGATCAAAAATTACTTTAAAAAAAAATGAAATCCTTATTCAAGGAAGTAAAAAGATTAAAAATATAAATATTAAAACATCTCCTTATCCAGGGTTTCCAACAGATTTGCAGGCACAAATGATGGTATTATTATGTAAGGCTAATAAAAGATCTCATATTAAAGAAGAAATATTTGAAAATAGGTTTATGCACGTTGCAGAGCTTAATAGAATGGGAGCTAAAATTTCTATTAATGGAAATCAAGCAAGCATAGAAGGAAATATCAAATTTGAAGCAGCAGAATTAATGGCCACAGATTTAAGAGCCTCTGTATCTTTAATTCTTGCAGCTCTTGCAGCTAAAGGAAAATCAGTAATTAATAGAATATATCACCTTGATAGGGGCTATGAAGATATAGAGAAGAAATTAAAAAAAGTAGGGGCTAAAATTAAGAGAATTAATTAATGGATAAAAAATATTTATCAAAAATTATAGCTACAGATAATGAGGGATTACAAGTAATCTCAGCATGTTGCTCTGGAGCTGAAGTTAAAGTTAATGAAATTAAGTATCTTCAGAAAAACAAAGTTTTTCTATTATCATTAAAAAGATCTAAAGTAGAAACGGAAGAACAAGATAAAAAAATTATTAGTATTTGCAAATTTGAATTTGTAGATAGAGTTAAATCTAAAAATATTAAACAAAACGACCCTGAGGAAAAATTAGAGTTAATTGGGATGGATTATTTAAAAAATAATGACAATTATGAGATAAACTTAATGTTTACAAACAATGCATATATTACATTATCGACAGAAATAATTGAAGTAACTTTAGATGACCAAAACAAAGCTGATTAATGATTAAGATATTAGATAGTAAAAATAAAAACTTTGATAAAACTTTAGACGCATTACTGTCTAAACGAAAAAATAAAGTCCAACTTAATTCAGTTTCAGTTATTAAAATTATTAAAGATGTTAAGAAAAATGGAGATAAAGCTATTTTAAAGTATGAAAAGAGATTTAATAAAAATAGTATTATTGCCCCAAGCATAAAACAAATTAATAGAGCTATTCAGTCTTTAGATCAAAAAGTTAAAAAGGCAATCGATCTTGCTTATGATAGAATTTATAAATTCCATTCATTACAAAAATTTAAAAACATTTCTTATACAGACAAACTAAAAAATAAATTAGAGTATAAATACGTACCTATTGAATCAGTTGCAATTTATGTACCTGGTTCAACAGCTTCATATCCTTCCAGTGTTTTAATGAATGCAGTACCTGCAATTGTTGCTGGAGTGAAAAGACTAGTTATGGTTAATCCAGGTCAAAAAGGTAAACAAAATCCTGCGGTATTATATGCTGCTAAAAAATGTAAGATTAAAGAGATTTATTCAATTGGAGGACCATCTGCTATTGCAGCTGTTGCATATGGTACTAAGAAAATCAAAAAAGTTGACAAAATTATTGGCCCTGGAAATTCTTATGTAGCTGCAGCAAAAAAAGAAGTATTTGGAGATGTTGGAATTGAAGGAATGATTGCAGGTCCTTCTGAAGTGACAATTGTTTGTGATAAGTTTTCAAATCCTGAATGGATAGCGAGCGATCTAATAGGTCAAGCAGAACACGATAACCTTGCTCAATGTATTTTAATTTCAAAAGACAAATCAATTATTAAAAAAGTTAATTATGAAATTATCAATCAATTAAAAGAATTGCCTAGAGCAGTGATTGCAAAAAATAGTCTACTTAATAATGGAATTTTAATTTATATGCCGTCTGACCAAAAAATTATTAACACAGTAAATAAAATTGCTCCTGAGCACTTAGAGCTTAATACTAAGAACTATAAAAAGGTAGTGAGCAAGATTAAAAATGCAGGATCTATCTGTTTAGGAAAATATGCTGTAATGGCAATGACAGATTATAATGTTGGCTCTAATCATGTATTGCCAACCAATTCCTCAGCAAGATATTCAAGTGGAGTTAGTGTTAATGAATTTTATAAAAGAATTTCATATATAAACCTATCAAAAAAAGGGATTGAAACCCTTGGTCCATCAGTTATAACACTTGCAAACTACGAGGGTTTAGTGGGACACGCTAAGTCGGTAGAAAAAAGAATTAGGAGAAAATAAATTTGTCAAAACAAGAAATGCTGTCGTTCTCAGGAATTGTTGAGGATTTATTACCAAATGCAATGTTTAGAGTAAAATTAGAAAACGGCCATATTGTTACAGCTCATGCTGCAGGCAAATTGCGTAAGAACAGAATTAGAGTACTTCAAGGTGATAAGGTTCAAGTCGAAATGACACCTTACGATTTGACCAAAGGTCGTATCACTTTTAGAGGTTAATATGGGGCCCTGTAGCTCAGTTGGTAGAGCATCGGATTGAAAATCCGTGTGTCACTGGTTCGAGTCCAGTTGGGGCCACCACCACCTCCCTTAAAAATCTAAAAAATTATTGAAAAAATAAAAGAAATAAAATAACTTTTTTATATAAATAATAAAAGGATGAGTAAAAATGAGCACACTAAAAGGAACAGTAAAGTGGTTTAACGGTAAAAAAGGTTTTGGCTTTATTGAAAGAGAAGATAAAGAAAAAGATGCATTCGTTCACGCATCAGCAGTAAAAACTGCAGGTATGCGTTTTTTAAACGAAGGTGATAAACTAGAATTTGAGATGGAGGATGGCCCGAAAGGCCCTTCAGCTGTAAATTTAAAAAAAATAGACTAGTTCTTAAACTTCAAAAATCTAAAAGGGCGTTTAATCCTTAAAAATAAGGTTAACGTCCTTTTATATTTAGGTGTTGAAAATTATTCTTAATTGTCTAAAAGACTGATCATGATTATAAATATTACATACAGAGAGACTTCAAGAAGTACTCACAGACTTTGTTTCCATAGCCTTTAGGCTATTTATTTATAATATAATTTTAAATCCACACAAAAATAATATAAACACAAGGAATGCCTGCGTAGTATAACGGTTAGTACGATAGTTTGTGGAACTATAGGATTTGGTTCGATTCCAAGCGCGGGTACCAAAAAGATGAATAAAGAAAATAAACTAATTCCTGGGTTACCCTCAGGATTTGAAGATCGATGGGGCAAAAAATTAATTCTCAAGAAAAAGTTAATTAATACTATTGAAGCTAATTTTGTAAAATTTGGTTTTGGTGCTCTTGAAACGCCTTCATTTGAAATTTCAGAGAACATAGGATCATTTCTTGCAGATGATGATAGTAATCCTATGTCTGACGTATTCTCATTCAAAGATGGGGAGAAAAATATTACACTTAGATATGATTTATCAAGTCCACTAGCTAGATTTGTTGCTCAAAATAATCAGGAATTACCCTTACCTTATAAAAGATATCAAATGGGTGATGTCTGGAGAAACGAAAAAGCGGGTAATGCTCGTTATAGAAGCTTTTTACAATGTGATGCTGATATAGTTGGTAACGTTAACCCAGCCCAAGCAAATGCTGAACTATGTAATTTGATTGCAAGTACACTTCTTGCCTGTGGTTTAAAAAAAGATCAGTTCGTTGTTAACATTAGTAATAGAAAAATTGTTCAAGGTTTAATTGAAGACCTTAAAATATCCGATGATAAGAAGATAAAGGTTATGAGAGCAATAGATAAATTAGATAAGCCTGGCTTTGGTTTAAGAGGAGTTGAAGATTTATTAAAAGAAGAAAGAGTAGATGCAAGTGGAGCTGTTACAAAGGGTGCTAACTTAACAGATGATCAAGCTTCACAAATAATCAATTTCTTAAAAGTAAAAGATTTAAAAGAATTAAAAGAAAATTTAAAAAATCCTTTATCTCAAGAAGGAATTAAAGAATTAGAAGATTTATTAGAAATAGTAAGTTATGGAGATTATTTAGATCAAATAAAGACAAACTTTACAATTGTAAGAGGGCTTGCTTATTATGATGGGTTTTGTGTTGAAACCAATTTAAATTTCAAAGCAAAAAACAGCAAAGGTAAAGAAGTTGATATAGGAAGTATTTGTTCAGGTGGACAATATAATAAATTAATTTCAAGATTTAAGGGAGTTGATATTCCAGGAACTGGAATGAGCTTTGGTGTTGACCGATTATTATTTGCAATGATGCAACTTGATCAAATTGAAGTGGATGAAAAAAAACCAGTCATTATTTGTGTAATGGACGAAAAGTATTTAAAAAATTATTATGAGATTTTAAAAGTTTTAAGAGATAATAATATTAACTCTGAAATATTTTTAGATAGTAAAAAAAATTTAGGCAAACAATTAACGTACGCAAATAAAAAACAATGCCCGGTAGCTGTTATTTGTGGTGAAAATGAATTTAAAGATAATACGATTACTTTAAAAAACCTTTTAGGAGTTAAAGGTGAAAACAATCAGTTAACGTTCCCAAAAGAAAATTTAATTAATGAAATCAAAAAATTTATCTGAAAAAATTCTTAGATCGGTTAAATCTAAAGGATTTAAATATATTGATTTACCTTCAGTAATTGAGGCCAATCATATCGTTCAACGATCTGGGGAAAATTTTAGAAAGTTTATTTTTTCATTTACTGATCAAAATGGTAGTGAGCTTTGTCTTAGACCCGATCTAACTATTGCATCATGTTTAAGATACTTAGAAAATAATCTTAAAGGAAAAGAGAAAATATTTTATAGCGGTCAGGCCTATAGAAAATCAAATAATAAAAAAGATTCTATTATTAGAGACCAAGTTGGCTTTGAGATTATTGGCTCTAAAGATGAAAAGAAAGATGATAAGGAAATTATTAATACAGCCTTAAAATCTCTATCTAATTTACAATATTCATCAGGAACTTTAAAAATTGGTAACGTTGAGATTTTCAATTTATTAATTTCAAAGCTAGATATCCCAAAAAGATGGAAATTAAGGCTTTCAAGACACTTTTGGAGAGAAGTATACTTCAATGATTTATTAAAAAGGTTAGAGACAAACTCTGATGTAGACCCAACGATTGTTGAAGTTGATAAAAAGAGATATTTAAAAATGTTAAAAGATAATCAGCAAACAATAGTTGCTGGACGATCAATTGAAGAGATTTTAAAGAGATTTGATAACAAGATTAAAGATCCAAGAAGAGCTAGTAGAGGTAAAAACGTTTCAAAAATTATTAAAGAGTTTTTAAAAATTAACTGTCCAATAGGACAAGCTGCTGAAAACCTTAATATTTTTTTTAAAAAAAATAAAATTAATTTAGTTGTGGATCAAAAATATTTCCCAACTTCATTAAATAAAATTCAAAAATTAAATGTAGAGTTCTCAGCGTCTTTTGGGCGTCAATTAGAATATTATACAGGCATGGTATTTAAAATCGATATTAAATCTAAATCTAAAAATATTAATGTAATCAATGGTGGAAGATACGACAAACTAATTTCAGACCTTGGATCTAAAAAACAAGTTCCAGCAGTAGGAGCTGCTTTAAATTTAAACTACTAATGACAAAAAATATTATTAATATTGGAATTCCAAGTAAAGGTAGATTGAGAGCTGATATCTTAAAGATATTTAAAAAAAATAAATTAAATTTAGTCTCAGAAAGAGGTGAAAGAGATTTATTAGGATCTATTAAAAACTTAAATAATGTTAAAGTATTATATCTTCATGCAAGAGAGATAGTTGAAAGACTTGGAGATGGCTCTTTAGATCTTGGCTTTTCTGGATTTGATTTATTAAAAGAAAGTGAAGTAAATATTCAAAAAAAGATAAGTGTTGTTAAGAATTATGGATTTGGTAAAGCAACATTGGTTGTTGCTATCCCAGACCCTTGGATTGATGTTCAAACAGTTGCTGATTTAGAAGAAATTGCTTTTGAATTTAAAGATAAAAAGAAAAAAAGATTAAGAGTGGCAACGAAATATCCTAATTTAACAAGAGAGTTTTTGTTTTCAAAAGGAGTTACTCAATTTAAGTTAGTTAGTAGTTTAGGTGCAACTGAAGCATATCCTTTTACAGGGTCATCTGAAATTATAACCGATATTACTTCATCTGGTGAAACTCTGAGAGCGAATAATCTTAGAATTCTTAAAGATGGCGAAATTTTAAAGTCAGAAGCCTGCATGATGGCTTCAAAATCTTCTTTAAAAAATAGTCTAGTTAAAAAATTAGTTAAGCTACTTTCTAAGTAGAGTATCCTTAACGTAAATTAAAATAATCTTAATAATATCAAGGTTTCTAAGTACTGCATAAGCCGTAACTATAGTTCCTGTAATAAGTAGTATTTTTAATACTAAGATTAATTCCATAGAGACAGTTTTAAATAATTACATATATAAATCAAATTTTTACTATAAAATATCTCATAGAATCATGGACATAATTTTATTAACAGTTTTAGTCTTATTACTAGGAGTTGCTTTAGCAATCCTTTATCTGAACTTAAGATCTAAGCCAAAAGATGAGAGCGAAAATAAAGAAGCTGAAGAGATGGCCAATTTAAAGACAGAAATTACTTCATTAAAAGATACCTTAAATACTACTATTAATACTTCACTTGGTTCAATGTCGACTTCATTTACCGCTCTATCAACTGGGGTGACTAAAGATATGACAGAAGCTTTAACAAAAGTTGATGAAAAAGTAGGAAACTTCAACAGTCAGGTCGAATTATTAAATAAAAGCCAAGAAGGTATAACAAAAATTTTAGCTGGAGTTAAAAAATATGGAACTCTTGCGGAGTTTTCATTAGATGCACTGATTAAAGACTTATTACCTGCTTCTCAATTCATGACTAACGTTAAGATGAAAGAGGACACAAGTGAAAATGTTGAATTTGCAATTAAGCTTCAGGGTGATGTTTTAGTACCAGTAGATTCTCACTTTCCAGTAGAAAAATTTAAAGCTATTACCGATGGTTATGACGCGGATGATAAAAGAGCTGTTGCAGATGCAAGAGCAAAATTAGCGACTGCATTTAAAGCTAAAGCTAAAAGTGTTAATGAAAAATATATTGTTCCACCAAAGACAACAGATTTTGCAATAGTTTATGCACCGACTGAAAGTTTATATAAAGAGCTAACTGAATACCAAGATCCAACTACTAAAGAGTTATTAACTCAAGAATTAATGAAAAAACATAAAGTTGTAATCTGTGGTCCAAATACTCTTTCTGCTTATTTACAATCATTACACATGGGCTTTCAATCTCTAAAAGTTCAAAAGGGCGCAACTGAAATTTACGATCATCTAAAAACAATTAGCTCAAGATTTGGAAAACACTTTGATAATATAATTGCTCTTAGAAAAAAATTAGAAGAAGCAATGATTGTTGTTGATAAGTTTGGAACAGATGCAAGATCGATCAGCAGAAGCCTAGAAAATATTAAAGATCCCGAACAAGTTGATAAAGCTGTTCAAACAGAAAATGTAGAAAAATTTGTTGACCATTCAAAACAAGCCAAAAATTAATTTCATTTTTCCTTCAATACCCCTTATAACAAACTATATGCAGTGGAATAATAAATTTACTTATCCAAAATCTATGAGATCAATGGTTAGTGGCTCAAGAATGTATGCTGTAAATCAAGAAAAACTTCCATCAGTAACTTCCATATTACAAGCAACACAAAGTGAAGAAAAAAAAGCATCTCTTGCAAATTGGAAAGCAAGAGTGGGCGCTGCTGAAGCTAATAGAATTAAAAATGATGCTTCAAGTAGAGGAACATCGATGCATTCTCATTTAGAAAAATATTTATTAGGTCAATTAAATTTAGAGCTATTAGAAGAAGAGGCTAGTAAATCCAAAAAAATGGCAGATGAAATTATTGAACAAGGTATAAAAGGAAAATTGTCAGAAATTTATGGTACTGAAGCAACATTATATTATCCAGGAAAATATGCGGGTACATGTGATGCTTGTGGAGTGTACGAGGGACAAGAAACTATCATTGATTTTAAACAGTCCAACAAACCGAAAAAAGAAGAGTGGATTGAGGACTATTACCTTCAATTAGGGGCTTATTCATTAGCTCATAACGTTGTTCATAACTCAAATATCACTCAAGGAATTGTCCTGCTATGTACGGTTGATAATTTATTCCAAGATTTTAGAATTCAAGGTGTTAAACTAGAAGAATATCAAAATAAGTTTTTAGAAAAAGTCGAACAATACTATCACCAAAGGAATATGAACTAATATGAACCTTGCAATATGGGATATCGAATCTAGTAGCGCTAATACTTCATGGGGAAGCATTATTGAAGTAGGTGGCATTTTAGTTGACCCAAATTTTAAAGAATTAGATCGTTTTAATTTTAGATGTAGATTGCCAGAAGGAGAAGTTCCTCAAGCAATGGCTTTAATAGTTAACAAAACTAGCGTTGATTTATTAACCAAAGGAAATTTAAGTCACTACCAAATGTTATCTCAGTTAGAAGCAACATTTAAAAAATGGAGCCCAGCAATGTTTATGGGTTGGTCAAATATTGGCTTTGATGATGAAATGATAAGAAATGAATTCTTTAGAGGAATTAGATATCCTTATATCACTAACGCAACTCCTAACAAAAGACATGATGGTTTAAACATTGCAAGAGGCGCTCATGCAGTAGATGAAAGTGTTGTAAAAACTGAAATAAATGCAAAAGGGAATGCGGTCATGAAACTAGAATCGTTAGCTAGAATGAATGGTTTTGAATCAAGTGGTGCTCACTCAGCTTTATTTGATGCAGAACTAACCGTTAAGGTTTTAGGATTAATTAAAAAAAATCAGCCTCAAACTTGGGATACATTTTTAAGAACAGCAAACAAGAGCGATACAGAAACAATATTTAAAACAGAAAAAATGTTTACATTAGCTGAATATCATTTTGGTAAAAATTATAGATTTGTAGTTGCACCACTTCACCCAAAACATTGTATTCACCCAATCTATCAATGGGGCCAAGCTTTTGACCTTAAAATTGATCCTATTCCATTATTTGATATGTCAATTTCTGAACTTAAAAGTGCTATTAAAAAATTAAAGTTTTTAAGAACTATACGATCAAATAAAGCTCCTATAATTCTAGACGCAAGTTATGGACTACAAGTTGAACCATATAGTAATCTTGATCCTGATCTAATTAAAGAGCGTGCAAAATTAGTAAACAGTAATGAGAGATTTTCTCAAAATGTTTTAACCGCATTACGAGAAACAGCTGAAGAAAAAGCACAATTCGATTCACAAGTTGATTTACTGGCAGAAGAGACAATTTATAAAAAATTTACTCCTCAAAAAGATACAGCTTTATTTCCAAAATGGCATGCAGCTTCTTGGAAAGATAAATTAATATTATTAGATAAATTTGAAGACGAGAGAATGGTAAGCTTTGGAAAAAAGATAATATATCAAGAATCACCTGAGACACTTCCACCTGATATGTTTAAGACTATTAAGCGTGGAATAGCCGAAAGAATATTAAGTGATGAAAAAGAAAAATGGTGGACATGCAAAGAATTTTATTTTGAGTGTGATAATTTAAGAGATAGATATACAAACGAAAAAGATGAGAAAAAGCTGAAGTTTCTAGACGAAATTAATGAGTTCGTAGAAGGTATTCAAAAAAAATACGAACAAGCATAATAAGTCTCTGTTAATTAACTAAAAAAATCATTTTTTACATATTGAATAAATCTAATAAGAATTTATATATGAATCATGCTTATTGATTTTAAAGACGAAGAATTTGAAACAAAAATTAAGAATGAAGATATCTCTGTAGTTCAATTTTCTGCAGAATGGTGTGCTCCGTGCAAGAGCCTTAAACCCATCATGGATAAGTTTTCAGATAGCTACAAAGATAAAGCAAACTTTTATTATGCTGACATAGAAAATGGTGGAATTAACACAGGTTCAGCTGCTGGTGTAAGAGGTGTACCTACTGTTATTGTTTACAAAAAAGGTGTTGAAGTAGACAGAAAAGTTGGTGGAGTTGCTGAAAGTCAAATGAAAGAATTTCTAGATAAGAATATCTAGTTTAAGTTTAAAACTTCTCCTGCAAGATACAAAGAACCTGTAATTAAAATAATATCATTTTCTTGAAGATCAATTGAGCTAATTGCTTCCTCAATAGAATTTTTATAATTAATATTTTCAAAATTTTTAATTTTCTCTTTAAGTTCACTTCCCTTAATAGCATTGGGTTGATTTGGAATGTCAATTGTTGTTAATGATTTAATATCTTTAAAGTAACTCATATATTCATTGTGGTCTTTGTTGGCCATCATCCCTAAAATAATATGTTTGTTACAATTTAGACTTTGAAGATATTCATTTAATACCTTTGCGCCAAGTGGGTTATGAGATCCATCAACAAATAATAAATTATTACTAGTTAAATCTTTTAATTTTCCAGATTTTAATTCTTGTAGTCGTGCGATACTTTCTATTTTAGTAATACCACTCTTAATATGTTCATCAGTTATTTTATAGTCTGTTAATTGTCTAACAGTTGCAATTGCCGTAGAGACATTTTCTAATTGAAATTCTCCAGGCAAATTAGGTTTTGGAAGTTTAAGAGCACCAAATTCATCCTCAAAATAAAAAAAATCATTTTCTTTTAATGTAAAATTATAATTTTTATTAAAGATTATTTTTTTAGAAGTATTGTCTTTAATTGTATTTTCAATACTTTTGCTTATTTCATTTGAACTTTGTTTTGCAACTACGATTTTAGAGTTTAACAAAGTGGATGTTTTCTCAAATATTATTTTTTCAACTGTTTGCTCTTCTTTTGGAAGCCAGTCTAAGTGATCCAGACCAATAGCTGTTACAATACTAGCTAAGTTTTTTTTTAAAATATTGGTTGCATCAAATCTATGAAATAGACCTGACTCAATTAAGTTAATGTTTTCAGGGTATTTCTTTGCATAATGAAAATAAGCAACCGTTAAAATTTCAAAGAAAGTGATTTGTGTTTGATTATTAGCTTCTTCTACTTCAGAAAAAAGATTGGCTAATTCATCATCTGTTAGAGGCTTATTGTTAAAGACAAATCTCTCATTAATTTTTTGAATGTGAGGACTGGTATAAATATTACATTTATAATCAGCCTCTTTTAAAATTGCATAAAGTGCCTGGATAGTTGAAAATTTTCCGTTCGTGCCAACAATAGAAATGCAGTTAATTTGATCTTGAGGATTGCCTAATTTTTCTAAAAGATTTTTAGTTCGATCTAGACTTAGATCAATCTCTTTAGGATGCAGCTTTTGTAAGCGCTCTACTATCTTCTGAAGTTTCATTTTCTGATGAATTTATAGCAGAATTTTTCTTTAACAATATTGATAATAATGATCCAATTTTTTCTCTTAAGTCTTTTCTCTCTACAATTAAATCTACAAAGCCAGTTTTTTCTACATACTCACTTCTTTGAAAGCCTTCTGGTAACTCTTCTCTTACAGTGCCTTGAATTACTCTTGCTCCTGCAAAAGCTATAAGAGCTCCTGGTTCTGCTAAGTGCAGATCACCTAACATTGCATATGACGCTGTAATACCACCAGCAGTTGGATCAGTTAGAACAACAATATAGGGTAAATTATTTTTCTTTAGTTCGTTAATTGCAAGTGTCGTCCTTGTCATTTGACTTAAAGATATAAGACTTTCCATCATTCTCATTCCGCCACCAGAAGTAAACACTACAAAAGGTTGTTCATTTTCTATTGCATGTTGAATTCCGTATAAAAAAGCTTCACCTTCTGCAGCACCAATTGAGCCACCTACAAAATCAAAATCAGATGCAATCGCTGTGATTTTTAAATTTAGAATATTAGTATTAACAACCATCATTCCACAATCCATGCCAGTTTTTTTTCTAGCAGCTTTTAATCTATCTTTATAAGGTTTTGCATCATTCCAATTTAAAGGGTCATCTTGAGGAATTGGAGTTTTTAAAACTTCATAATTATTTTTGCCAAATATAATGTCAAATCTCTGACGTGGGCTTATTCTGTGGTGTTTGTTACAAGATGGGCAAACCCATAAGTTTTCTTCTAAATCTTTTTTTAAGATTGGCCCTTTACAACATGAGGTCCAGTCACTATTAGCTATCTCTGTTTTGGTTGCACGTGCTTTAATGATGGTTTTAATCTTTTCACCAAATCTTAAAGTTTTTTTAATCCAATTCATGCTATTTTTTTTCTTAACTTTAACACAATATTAGTTACATTTGTGACAGGATTTTGGCGTTTTTTAATAGAATTTGATATTTCTTTACATAAAGCACTGCCAACCACTAATCCATCAGCCTTTCTTAAAGATGCTATGGTTTTTTCAGTGATCCCAAAGCCTATTACAATATTCTTATTCTTGTTAAGTTTTTTAATTTTACCGTAACGCTCTAAAATTTTTTTAGGCGAAACCTTTAGCTTGCCACCAGTTGTTGAGAGCATACTGATATAATAGACCATATCATGTGAGTCTCTTATAATTTTTTTCATTCTGTCCAGAGACGTAGTAGGAGATACTAATTGAATAAAACTAATATCTTTTTTCTTACATTTTTTTGCAAATTCTTTATTTTCTGGATAAGGAAGGTCAACAACAATTAATCCATCTACTCCTACTTTTTTACAAATATTTATAAAGTTATTATCTCCATATTGATAAATCATATTATAATAACCCATCAATATTACGGGTTTTGATTGTTTTGATTTTTTAAAATTTTTAACTATTGAAAAAACATCTTTAATTTTGATACCATTTTTTAGAGCTCTATAAGCGCTTGATTGAATCTGTCCACCATCTGCAATTGGAGTGTTATGAGGAAATCCTATTTCGCAAATGTCAGCATATTTTGCAATTGATTTTAATATCTCAAGAGACTTCTTTTTAGTACTATCTCCAGCTACCGTGTAAGTTAGTAATGCAGGTCTCTTTTCAGTTTTTACTTTTTTAAATGCTAAGTTGATTAATGACATCTTAGTTAATTTTTCCCAATCTTTCTTTTAAAATATCACGATCCTTTTTGGCATCACCACAAGAATTAACAATAATGATAGTATCTTTGTTTAATTTTGGAGCAATTTTTATAGCTTCAGCAAAAGCATGACTAGGTTCAAGACTTGGGTTTATTTTTTCAAGTTTTGTAACTAGTTTGTATGCATTTAAAGCCGCCTCATCAGTTGCAGATGTATATCTTGCTCTTTTAGTATCTTTTAAGAAGCAGTGAATAGGGGATACCCCAGGATAATCTAATCCAGCAGAAATAGAAGCGGTATCGTTAATTTGTCCTTCACTATTTTGACAAACATAAGCTGCAGCTCCATGCAATATCCCAAGTTTAGCTCCATTAGTTAGAGGTGCTGCATGTAGTTTTGAATTTTTTGGTCCACCAGCTTCAACACCAATTAATTCAATCTGTTTTTTGTCATAATCAATAAACTCACTCCAAAACCCATAAGCTGAACTTCCACCTCCAACACAATTAATGAGTTTAATTTTTTTAGGCATCTTTTTAAATTCTGACTGAATTTGAACTTTCAATTCTCTTGAAATTTGAGCTGTACTCCAGCCACAAATTTTAACAAATATATTAGGGCCTACTGTTGATCCAACACACATATGGGTGTTATCGCAATTTGAAACCCAATAACGCATGCATTCACTGACAGCATCTACTAATGTTTGGCTTCCTGAATAAACAGGTACAACTTCTGCACCATTCTTTTTCATTGCATCTACATTAGGCTTTTGTCTTTTAATATCCTTTGCACCCATGAATATTTTGCATTTAAGGCCAAATTTTTTAGCAGCCATACTCAGCATCTTTCCAGCATACCCTGCACCCGTATCACCAACGACATATTTTTTCCCTGCCTTTTTAGCAATAAGGCAATGAACTGTTGCATTATAAATTTTATGAGCTCCTCCGTTCGCCTCAGACACCATTTTGGCATATATTTGAGCTCCACTTAAGTGATCTGATAGGTTTTGAAGTTTAATAAATGAAGTAGGAGAGCCTATATAATTCTTAAAATAATAGTCTCTTTCTTTAAGAAATTTTTTATCGTATCTAAGTTTTTCAAAAAGTTCAGTTAAATCCTCAATGGGCTTTTTTAATGTTTCAGGTATAAAATTTCCACCAAATTTACCACCCCAAAATCCATTTTTGTTGTGCTGATCAATTAAAGGAATTTTTTTTTTAAGTTTCATTGTTAATTAATTTAATTTTATTTAAAAAAATATTTATTTTTGAAACATCTTTTAATCCAGATGTTTCTAGACCTCCAGAAATATCTATAATGTCTGCAATTTCTTTATAATTTTCAAGGTTATCTTCAATTTGAATATTCCCAGCAAGCATCAATTCTTTATTAATTTTAATATTTTTAATTAATTGATGATCAAAGGACATGCTTTTTTCATAACCTTTACTGTCGAATAATATTATATCTGCAAGCTCATTATATTCTAAATATTTAACTGTGTCATTTTGATCTTTTACAGTTATCGCAACAATAATTTTCTTATTATATTTTTCTTTAACTGATTTAACTTCAGTAGGTGTACAATCATAAAGTTGATAATAATCGAATGGTAAATCCTTTATTTTTTCTAATATATCTTCATTAGGTTTAACTAATACAGCAACATATTCTGATTTTTTTTTATCAACTTTTAATAGCTTTTTAAGCTTGCTGTGTTCAACAAATCTTTTTGATTTAGGCCAATTACAAATAAACCCTATCATCTTAGGTGGAGTAGGATGGGAAGTTAAAAATTCTAAAGTTTTAGAGTCGGAGATCCCACAAATCTTGCAGGGTTGGATCATTGATTTAAGTGATTAATTAATCTTTTAATGTTGTTTTTGATATTACCCTTTATTAATGACCTTCCCATTACAATACCAGAAACTTTATTTTTAAAAGCATCATTAGGAGTCATTACTCTAGATTGATCATTTGCATCATCTCCAGGTAGCCTTATTCCTGGCGTAACAATAAATAAATTTTTGTATTTTTTCCTAACTATTTTTGCTTCTTGTGCAGAACACACAATTCCAGCTGCACCTGATTTTTTTATAAGACCAGCTTGTTTTAATACTAGCTGCTCTACGGTCTTGGTGTGACCAATTTCTTCAAGAGATTTTTTGTTAAGGCTTGTTAAAATTGTAACTCCTAATACTTTTAAATTTTTGTTAATTGATTTAGCTTTTTTTGTAATAGCTTTAAGCATTTCAAGGCCACCGCTTACATGAACTGTAATATATTTACATTTCTTTAAATCTTTTAAACTATCCATTGCAGATAAAGCAGTTTGTGGAATATCATTTATTTTTAAATCTAAGAAATAATCTCTCTTAAAATTTTGAAGAAAAGCTCTCCCACTTTTTGAATAAAAGAACTGTAAGCCAAATTTTGGAATTATTTGAAGTTTATTAGTTTTCGTATCGCTAATTATTTTTTTTATTTCTTTTAAGCTTGATGTATCACAAGCAACAAAGATATTTTTATTCATCATTGTTTAATTTTTTAAACATTTCCTTAGACATTTTAAAGTGAATTGTTTTTTTTTCAGGCGTATTCACTTTCTCTCCTGTTTTGGGATTTCTTGATATTCTTGCCTTTTGAATATTAGTAGAGAACATTCCAAAACCTCTTAATTCAACACGATCTCCTCGTTTAAGGGCCTGCTTTATTTCAGTAAGAATAATATCAGTAAACTTTTCTAAGTCTTTTTTTAAAAAATTTGGGTAGTTATTAGCGAGTTGTTTTAGAAGCTTTGATTTTACAATAGCCAATTTTTATTCGTCTTCTTTTTTCTTTTTCTCTAAATCATCAGATAATGATGAGAAAGGTAAGTTTTTACCACTTGCTTCAGAACCATAAGTATCTAGTGCAACTTTACGCTCAATTTCTTCTAAAAGTTTAATACTTAATGTTGCTTTTCTTTTATCTATATCTAACTCTTGAATAGCACAGTCAATTCTTTCTCCACCTGTAAATCTAGCAGGTCTTGCATCAGCAGCATTAATAGCTATTGCAGATTTTTTAATAATGAAGTCCATTTCACAGCCTTCAGGTCTTACAACAAGACCTTTGTTGTCAGTTGAAATAATCTTAACAGTGATAGTTTGTTTAACCTTTTTATCATTAAACCAATCAAAAGGGTCTGGTTGAGTTTGACGTAAGCCAACTCTAACTTTTTGTTCTGCTGCTTTTACTTCTAATACTTTAACTTTTAATTTATCGCCAATTTTATATTTAGCTAATTCTTCTTCACCATTATTTAGGTAAGTTAAATCATTACAATGCAAGAAAGCATCAATATCTAAGCCATCAACTTTTAAGAAAATAGAATATTCATTTTTACTTGCAACTTCACCCTCAACCTCAGATCCAATTGGGTAAGTTTTTTCAAATGTTTCAAAAGGGTTATCAGTTGTTAAACGGTGAGATATTGCCACTCTTCTTTTTTCTTTATCAATTTCAGTGATTACACAATCAATTTCATCTCCAACTTTAAACATTTTTTTTGCAGAAATATTTTTTTTAGTCCAACTTAATTCACTTGAGTGCAATAAAGTTGATAATCCTTTTTCAAGCTCACAAAAAGCTCCAAAGTCCATAAGCTTAACGACTTTTACTTTATAGATTTTGTTTAGTTCATAATTTGAAATGTTTTCAAAAGGGTCTGGTGTAAGTTGTTTTACTGAACAACCAACCTGAAGCTTTTCAAGATCAACACTGATTACTTTAAGGTCATGTTTCTCACCAATTGTAAAAACTTCATCAGGGTGATTAACTCTTGAATAAGAAATTTCTTGTAAGTGAACTAAAACATCAAGCTCACCATTAACACTAAAAAAACAACCAAATGAACTGTAGCCTTTTACTTCAGCACCTTTAATTATATCCCCAACTTTGAATTTTTCGACAATTTTAATTTTATCTTCTTTTTTAAATGAAGAGATTATTTCTCTTCTAGAAACACATGCGTTTCCTCTAACTTTATCTAATTTTATTAGAGCAAATTTTTGAGGCTCATTCATTAAATGACTAATGTCTTTTAATGGTTTATCTGAAATTTGAGATCCAGGTAAAAACATTAAAGAACCAGTATCGATGTGTTCAACTATGCATCCACCTTTAACACGTCCAGTAATTTTACCCATGATAGGTTCATTTTTTTCATACGCTTCAACAAGTTTGTCCCAACCTTGAATTTTTTGAGCTTTTGAAGCTGATACTAGTACTTCACCTTTTTTATCTTCTAACCTTTCAAGAAGAACAGAAATTTTTTCACCCACTTTTGCTTTATCAAGCATACCCATGCTTTTTAATTCATTAATATCTAAGATAGGCTCTGATTTTAAACCAGGTACTTCAAGAAATACAAAGTTATCAGTAACTTTGTTTACTACACCTGTAATAATTTTTCCTTCTTCAAGATTTGCTGTTTTAGTAAACTGTGAATTTAGTAATTGTTCGAATTCTTTAGAGGCGGGGTTTGAAAGGTCTTTATAAATTTCCATTAAGCTTTTAGTTTCCTATCCATAATTTGTTTAATTTTTAAAAAGCATGATCTTTTAGTTAAATTCGTGGTATTAATCAAGACCGAATCTCGAGTTCTCATAAGAGGTGAAACTTTTCTATTATAGTCACTTTTGTCACGGTTTTTGATACTTTTTAGGACTTCATTAAAAGATATTTTCTTATTTAGTCCTTTTAACTCTTTATACCTTCTTAAAGCTCTAGTCTTAGTATTTGCTGTTATAAAAAATTTAAAATCAGCATCAGGAATTATCTTATAAGTTATGTCTCTTCCATCTAAACAAGATCCATTATACTTTTTGGGAGGATGATAAGCGCTTTTAATTTGAAATGCATGAACAAGTTTTCTTATTTTTTTATCTTTTGATATAATTGATGCCATTGTTCCAACTTCATCTGATAACAATTTTTTATTTTGCAAATCTTTCATAGTTAATTTGAGCATCTTTTTTTTTATTAAACTATGACTATACTTATTTGGTTGAGTAAGTTTAATATTTGCAATTAATCTATAAATTTTTCCTGTATCTAAATAAAATAAGTTAAAATATTTAGAAATTAATTTTGCTTGAGTGCCGGCACCAGCAGCAGCAGGTGAGTCTATAGCGATTTTAATTTTTTTTTTAAGCTTCATAGTGATGAATGGTTTATATTTTTAATTATCTTCAAAAAAGATGGAAAGGAAGTGTTTATAGAGTCTTTATCATAAATTTTCCATTTTCCACCAAAGGTTAAAGCAGCAATTGTGCTCATCATAAAAACTCTATGATCCTTTAGATAGTTTTTAACAGTTATTGGTTTTTTTATTTCTAAATCAGGTTGTCCATAAATCTTAATAGAATCGTTTGTTAAATCTGTTTTTATACCCATCATATTTAAAATTTTAGAACCCCAAATTAATCTTGGACTTTCTTTTTGGTTTAGTTCTGAAAGGTCTTTAAAATAAGAAATACCTTTTGCTTTTGCTGCAATTAAAAAAATAACCAAAAATTCATCAATGGCACTACTATTTAATTCAACTGGACAATTAATAGCTTTAAGTTTTTTTGAACTTTTTATTAAAATATCAGAAATTTTTTCTCCTCTATAATTTTTTTGGTTTTCAAGTGTTATTTTGGCTCCCATTTTTTTTAAGATTGTAATAACTCCTACTCTAGAAGGATTGATATTTACATTCTTAATTAAAAGTTTTGAATTATCAGCAAGCGTTGTTAGTACCATAAAAAAAGCACTTGAGCTTATATCTCCTGGAATTTGATAATTGAAGGCAATAATTTTTTTTGGTTTTTTAATATCTATAAAATCAAATTTTTTAGTCTTTCTTACCTTGATTGGAATTTTTAAATATTTAAAAAGTAATTCTGTGTGATTTCTTGATTTCTTTGCTTTAATAGAGGTTGTTCCTGATGCATTCAATGCTGCAAGCATTACGCTACTTTTGCATTGAGCTGAACCTTTGTTCTCAAAATATTTAATACCTTTTGCTGATTGTGTGCCAAGAATTGTTAAAGGCAGTTTATTCTTTATTTTATAAAAAAATTTAACTCCGAATTTTCTTAGAGGTGTGGTTACTCTTGAAAAATCTCTTTTAGATAAACTTTTGTCACCAATTATCTTTATCTTTTTAGGAGATTTAATTAAAAGACCTAAAATTAATCTACCAAGTGTTCCGGAATTTTTAGCATCTATTGTTAAGTTTTTAATGTATTTAAAGCCATTAATTCCATTGCCTACTATTTCACAGTAATTTTTTTGTATCCGCACTTTTATGCCAAGTTTTTTGATGCTATCAATTGCAGCTAATACATCTTCTGACATTAAAAGGTTGTAACCTTTTGATTTTCCAATTGCTTGAGAAGCTAAAAGAACCCATCTTATACTTAAACTCTTATCTCCACTAACTCTTATCTGTTTATTAAATTTTTTTATTTTATCTTTAATTATGAGTGTTTTTGACATGCTTTAATTAAATTTAAAAGAGTCACCGAAATAAGCATTTTTGGCCTCAGTGTTATTAATCAATTCATTAGGAGATCCTTGCGCTACAATCTTACAGTTTGATAAAATGACTGCTACATCCACACAAGAAAGAAGATCTCGCGCTTGGTGATCACAAATACAAATAGTTATGTTGCTTTCTGTTTGTAAATTAACAATGATTTCCTGTAGCATCTTAATAGTCAGAACATCTAGTGCTGCGAAACACTCATCAAGTAAAAGCACCTTTGGGTCACTTAATAAGGCAAGAGCAATTACTAGCTTCTTTTTTTGTCCACCAGATAGAAACTTTGCTTTTATATCTCTGATAGCGTCTAATTCAAATTTAGCTATAAGCATATCAATCTTATGATGAATTAAATTTTTATCGTCGATTACGATTTCTGCTATTGCTTTTAAATTTTCTAATAAAGTAAGATCACTAAAATAACCACCGTATTGAGGAACATACCCAATTCTAAATTTTGTTGTTCTCAAATATATTGGGTAATCAACAACATCAATCCCCTCAAATTTAATTTTACCAAAGTCAGGTTTAATTAAACCTGTGATTAAATTAAAAATTGTTGATTTTCCAACTCCATTTGGTCCTAACATTCCTAAAATTTGTCCATGATTAATCTTAAAGCTTACGTTGTCTAAAATTTTTCTCTTACCAAATGATAATGATATATTTTCTAGAGAGATAAAGGGCTGAGGGTTTTTAAAAGATTTAATCCTAAATTTTTTTATTACACCCATATTACTTAGTTCCTTCGATTAATACTTTTTTTCCAGTATCATTCATAAAAATTTTAGTGTCTTTGGTAGTAAGATTCATTTCAATTTTATCAGCATATAAATTTGTTTTTTCTCCAGCATAAACGACATTTTCAGTAAATGTCCCAAGATTACTTAAAAAGGAAAAATCCAAGTATTCTCCTGATATCTTATGTCTTGGGTAAATAACTATTACATTTTCAGAAAAAATAGTATCATAATTTTTTGAATTATATTTGCCAAAATTAGAAGTAATTTTAACTGTGTCTGAATCTTTTATAAAAATAAAAGCTACAACGTCTCTTAAAAACATCACGTCAGAATTTTCAACTTTAATTTCAGCTTGTTTTGCAGTGATCTGATATTTATTACCTTTAACATCGGTAGAAACATAATTAATATCATCAATATAGGTTGAGTTGCTATTTTGATTTTCATCAATTTTTTCTTTAACTTGAGTTTCCTTTACATCTTCAAAATTCTCAGTGAAGTACTTTAAATAAAACCATAATGAAATAAGGATAATAATAAGAACCATTACAACTTGTAGGCCTGTTTTTTTATTCATTTAACGAATATTTGAATGAAGTATGTTGTGAATATGTAAAATTCCAATTGTCTTTTTTTTGTTTTTATCTTTGTGAACACATAATGAAGTGATTTTCTTTGCATTCATTATAGATAAAGCTTTTTCAGCAAGAGTGTCTAGATTGATGCTTATAGGGTTTTTGGTCATAACCTTTTTGACAGATAGATCTTGGAGATTATTGCTCATTGCATTAACTCTTCTAATTTGGCCATCAGTAATTATTCCTGTAGTGATTTTCTTATTATTTTGAACAATTAAAGTACCAAGTTTTTTATTTGAAATAATTTGTAAAGCTTTTTTCATATTTAAGCTTTCATTTACAAATGGAATTTTTTTTCCTGTGATCATTAATTCTTCAACAGTTCTAAGTTGTGCACCAAGATTTCCAGAGGGATGAAATTTTTTAAAATCTTTTTTATTAATATTTTTTTTATTTAAAACTGCTACTGCCAACGCATCACCTATGCTCAATTGATTAATTGTGCTTGAAGTTGGAACGATACCAAGACCTGCTTCAGTTACTTCTGGAATAAGGAGTTTGATATCAGACGCTTTGTATAATATCGAATTTTTTTTAGACATTATTCCTATTAGAGTGATTTTATTTCGATTTGCATATTTAATAATATTTTTTAACTCTTCTGTGGAACCAGAATAACTTATCAAAATTAAAATATCTTTTTTTGAAATACTACCAAGATCACCATGAGAACAGTCATTTGCAGATAGTGAAAATGAAGGTGTGCCAACAGAGGAAAGTGTTGCTGAAATTTTTGCTGCTATTAATCCACTTTTGCCTACCCCACATAATATCACTTTTGATTGACAGTTTGCCAACGATTCTACCGCTTCATTAAAAGAATTATTAATTGAATCTTTTAATTTTTTTAAAGCTTTGATTTCAAGATCAATTACACTCTTTGCAATTTTTTTATAATTTCTTTTTTTCATTTAATGAGACCATATATCGTCTTTAAATAAAGCCAAATCAAGATCAACTCTAGTTTTTAAAAATGCTAAACAGCTCTTATATAAATCAATTCGCTTTTCTCTTACTAGAATTTTATTTAATTCTTCATGAATTTTATGCAAATAAATAACATCATTAGCACAATATTTTAATTGTGCTGGAGATAGCTCTCCTCCAAAGTCTGAACTTTGAAATTGTTTACTTACATCTACGTTCATAAATTCTTTAATTAATGTTTTTAGGGAGTGACTATCAGAATAGGATCTAGCTAATTTTGAAGCTATTTTTGTATCAAGAATATTATTAGTTTCTGTTTTCAGGTAATGCTTAATGTGAGCCATGTCCGCCCTACCATAATGAAATATTTTTATGATTGATGCGTCAGAAAGAACTTTATTTAAGTTTGGAGCATCATATTTTTCCCTATCAAGCTGGATAATATGAGCATCAGAATTACCAGTTGATATTTGAATAAGGCACAAAGGATCACGCTTAACATTGAGACCCATAAACTCTCCATCAACCGCTATAATATTGCCTAAATCTAAATCTTCTGGTAGATCATTCTTGTGAAGTTTAATATCAATATTCATTTTTAATTATATATATATGAAAGCAAAAAATTGTCTAATTTTTGGCGGTAGTGGTCAAATAGGTCGTCATTTAATAAGAAAGCTTACTAAAAATAATTATAAAGTAACTGTGGTTACTAGAAACCTTCATCAAAAAGGATATGCAATAAAAACTCAAGCTAATGCAGGTTACATAGACATTGTTGAAGCTAATATCTTTGATGAAAAAAAAATTAGAAAGCTTTTCTCTCAAACTGATATTTGTATAAATTTAATTGGTATTTTATATGAAAGTGGCAAGGGCAATACTTTCAAAAATATTCACTCTATTTTTCCATCTATTTTATCTAAACTTTGTAAGGAATATAAAGTTCAGCAATTTATTCATTTGTCAGCATTAGGGATAAATGATGCACCAGACTCAGAGTATGCAAAAAGTAAATTAGATGGCGAACTTAATATTCAAAAAAATTTTCCTTTAGCAACAATATTAAGGCCTTCTGTAGTTTATTCAGTTGATGATAATTTTACTACGTCTTTTATGACTTTACTCAGTAGACTTCCATTTTTCCCTCTTTATTATAATGGATCAACTAAATTTGCTCCAATACATTGTTCGGATTTAACTGATACCATTTATCATGTTGTCTCTAAAAGTATTTACTCGAAAATTATAGAGTGTGTTGGGCCTGACATCTTATCCTTAAAAGAAATTTTAAAAAAATTATTACATTTAATAGATAAAAAAAGATTATTAGTACCATTACCTCTTTTTGTAGCAACTATGTCTGCTAAAGTTTTTCAATTATTTCCAAAACCACTCCTAACAATAGATCAGCTTACGCTTTTAAAATATGATAATGTTCCTTCAGGTAAATATCAAACTAATGCTGATATTGGGGTTCCAAGCACAAGAGTATTTGATAATGAAGTAGAAAAATATAGCTATATGTGGAGAGAAGGTGGGCAATTTTCTACAAAAAAATATAACCCTGCTAATTCTTAATAGAATTTCCTATACTAAAATTGTATGATTATTTATGATAATTAATATTATTTATTTTTTAATATTCTCAATTTTCTCTTATCTAATTTATCTAATCATAAAATCTCTGATTAGAGGGTTTAATGGGAAGAATAAGAAATAAAAAATTAAGATTAATTAAATTAATAATTATTAAGCAGTATTAATTTTTTTATCAATATACTGAGGTGTCTCTTCATCTTTATCAGCTACAGGCTCTTCTTTTCTTCCTTTTGGCTGATAGGCATATAGCAAATGAAGTTTGCAATATGAAAAATCTTTTAAAGACGATCGCCCACAAAAATAAAATGATTGTTCTTCAGGGTGACCTATAGGCCATTTACAAGAGCTCTCGTCTAGTTCCTCTAATTTCTTAGGATTTTCTGGTTCAAAGTCTTTTTCAATAATTAAGGATTGAAACTTACTTTTTCGTCCTCTTTTTTGCTTAGAAGAATTTTCTTCTGAACTATTATCAAAATTTTGGCTTGAAGATGCATTTCTAGTTTTAATTTTTGATGATAAATTTAATCTATGAGCTTTACCAATTACTGCATTTCTACTAATACCACCGATTATTTCAGCTATTTGGCTTGCAGTGCTTCCTTTGCCCCAAAGTTCTTTTAACTTTTCTACTTTTTCTTCGTTCCAGCTCATATTCTATATTTAGTATGTTAATTAAATTTTATAACTATATACAGATCACACAAGAATAAAAAAAAGACAATGGATTTTTCTGTTTTATACACATCTTTTTTTAAAATTTATATATGATTACTTATGGTTGAATTGGATAAAAAATATCATATCGGAGTTAAAAAGTTTGGCTTTGTAAATTGGATTGGCTTTAAAAGCCTATGGCTTAAAGAGTGTAACAGGTTCATGGCAGTTTGGCAGCAAACTTTGTTATCTCCACTTGTTTCAAGTTTATTATTTTTATCAGTTTTGTCCCTAGCTTTAGGCAATAATAGAGGAGATGTGCTTGGCTATTCTTTTATAAATTTTTTAGCGCCTGGTTTAATTGCAATGAGCATTTTAACACAATCATTTAGTCATTCTGTTTCTTCACTAATGATAGGAAAAATTCAAGGAAACATTGTTGATATGCTCTATGCACCACTTTCAGCCCTTGAAGTGTCGATGGCAATAATACTAGCTGCCTTAACAAGAAGTTTTTTAATAGCTATAATTTCAATAGCTGTCTTTTCATTAATAGTTGATATCACAATTTATAATATTTTTTATATTTTTGTATTTGGTTTTTTAAGTGCATTTATTCTTGGAAGTCTTGGTTTTATAACTGGCCTTTGGGCTGAAAAATTTGATCATACAGCAACTGTAACAAATTTTATAATAACTCCATTAAGTTTTTTATCAGGTGTATTTTATTCTATAGATAAACTGCCAGAATTATTTCAAAATATTAGTCACATAAATCCATTCTTTTATATGATCGATGGGTTTAGATATGGCTTCTTAGGAAAATCAGATGGACCAATAACAATAGGCCTAATCTATCTAACCATATTAAGTATTGTTATGTGGTATGTTGCTTTTCTTCTTTACAAAAAAGGTTATAAAATTAAATCTTAGTTAATGAGCGCTTTAGCAAAAAATTATAATAGAAGAAAAATTTCCTTTAAATATGGCAAAGGAAGTTTTTTATATTCTACTAATGGAAAAAAATATTTAGACTTTGTTCAGGGAATAGCAGTAAATTCCTTAGGACATGCAAACCCATATTTAATAAAAGCAGTTAACAAACAATCTAAAAAACTTTGGCATGTTTCTAATGCATTTATAATTCCAGAGGGTGAAAAATTAGCTAAAAGATTGGCAAAAAAAACTTTTGCAGACTTTATTATTTTCCAAAATAGTGGAGCAGAAGCCACAGAGGCTGCAATTAAAGTTGCTAGAAGATATTTTTATTCGATAGGACAACCTTCAAAAAATAGAATTCTTTGTGTTAAAAATTCATTTCATGGAAGAACATTAGCTACAATTTATGCTAGTGGATCAAAGAAGATGACTGAGGGCTTTGGACCAAAAGTTGATGGATTTGACCATTTTGAATTTGGAAATCATAAAGATTTTAAAAAAAAAATAACAAAAAAAACGGCTGCTATTATGGTTGAAACTGTGATGGGGGAAGGAGGAATTAAAGTTATACCCAATTGGTGTTTAAAAGAATTAAGAAAGATTTGTGATAAGAGAAAAATTTTATTAATTTTAGATGAAGTTCAGTGTGGAATTGGAAGGAGTGGAAATTTTTTTGCATTTGAAAATTCTAAAATTAAGCCTGATATTGTCCCAATAGCAAAAGGTATTGGAGGTGGATTTCCGTTAGGTGCAGTTTTAATGAATAAAAAGGTAGCATCAGGAATGACAGCTGGAACTCATGGGTCAACATTTGGTGGCAACCCACTAGCTATGTCTGTTGGAAATGCTGTTTTAGATCAAATATTAAAAAAAGGATTTCTTTCAAATGTTAAAAAATTATCAAAATACTTTTATTCAGAATTAAATAAATTAAGAAAAAAGTTTCCTAAAATAATTAAAGAAGTAAGAGGCGTTGGTTTATTAATCGGATTACAACTTCATGATGATCAAACAAAATTTATACAGAAACTAATGGATAATAAATTATTAACAATTAGAGCGGCTGAAAATGTTATTAGAATATTACCTCCTCTTAATGTTAAAAAAGAAGAGATAGATATAGCAATAAATATTATTAAAAAAGTGTGTTCTACTTATAAATAAATATGAAACATTTCATCAACCTTAAAGATATACCTTCAGCAGACCTTAAAAAAATCATCATTGATGCAAAGAATAGAAAACAAAAAAGAAAAAATTATAACACCCTAGAAGTTGATAAAGATAAACCTTTAAAAGGCAAGTTACTCATTCAAATGTTTGAAAAGGCAAGTTCGAGAACGCGATTAAGTTTTTACCTTGCAATAAAACAACTAGGTGGAGGAACTATAACACTTAGAGCTAATGAATTACACCTAGGAAAAGGTGGCGAAAGTCTAGCAGATACTGCTAAAATCTTATCAACTTATGGGGATGGTTTTATGCTGAGAACTGATAGTGATAAAAAAATAGAAGAATTTAGCAGATACTTAAAGATACCAGTAATAAATGGTTTAAGTCCATCGTCTCATCCAACACAAGTGCTATCAGATATTTTCACAGTTGAAGAGATTAAAAAAAAATCTATTTCCAAATTAAATATTTGCTGGATTGGAGATTCTAATAATGTTCTAAATAGTTTGATTGCGGCTTCAGTTAAATTTTCATTTAACTTAAATATTGGCTGTCCCAAGAATTATGGGCCTAAAAAATTTGTATTAGATTGGGTAAAAAAAAATAAAAGAAAAATTCATATCTTTAATGATGCTAAAAAAGCAGTTAAAAATGCTGATGTAATTTTTTCAGATAAAGTAATTTCATTGAACGATAAAGTTAATAAAAATAAAAAAATTAAAGATTTTAGAAACTTTCAAATTAATTCAAAATTGATGAGTTTTGCTAAAAAAGATACAACTTTTTTACACTGTCTTCCAAGGGGAGAAGAAGTTACGACAGATGTTTTTTTGGGAAAAAACTCTGAAGTATGGCTGCAGGCTCTAAATAGAGTGCACGTTCAAAAAAGTATTTTATTATATTGTTTTGGTAAATTAAGGTAGCTGTTTAGGGCTATCACTATTTTGATTTAGGTACTTAATAATCGAGGCTCTATCTTCTTCTTTTCTCAAGCCAGCGTAAGACATTTTTGTTCCTTTCAAATATGAGCTAGGTTTAGTTAAAAAACCATTAAGTTCTTCAAAAGTCCAGTCTTTACCATATGAGGCTAAAGTTTTAGAATATTTGTAGTCTTCTACAGCACCTACTTTACTGCCTACTACGTTATAAAGAGCAGGACCAATTTTATTTGGACCACCTTTTTCAATAGAGTGACATGCTGCACATTTTTTAAAAATTTTCTCACCTGAAGTTACATCGCCTAGAGCCATTATAGCGGCAATGTCTACTTTTTGCTCAACTTCAGCAACTTGGGATATTGTGGAAGCTGGTTGTCCTTCAACTTCAACTTGATACCCTGGATTTTCTGGTTTATTTACATGAAAGACACCATCAGCAACTTTTCCTAAACCAATTACAAGAAGCGCAACCATTAAAATAGCAGCAATAATTTTATTAAGCTCGAACGAATCCATATAAATTTTATTATTTTGCAGATATAACATGATAATTAAAAAATACTTAATTTTTAATTTTTTAATTTTGCGTCTGTTAGACGCACAAATTGGTAAATTTATAATGGCTAAAACATTAATATTAATTCCATCAAGAATGTCAGCAAGTAGATTGCCAGGTAAACCACTTTTAACAATTAATAATTTATCAATAATTTCTCATGTTTTTAAAAAGGCAGAAGAAACAAATATTGGCGAGGTAGTAGTAGCAACCGAAGATCAAGAAATACTCGATGATGTTGAAAAAAATGGTGGTAGAGCTGTTTTGACGAGTAACACTCATAAAACTGGCACAGATAGAATTTTTGAGGCTTACGAAAAGCTTAATATTAAAGACATTGATTTTATATTAAACCTGCAAGGGGATGAACCAAATATCGATAAAAATGATATTATAAATTTAAATAACTTTATGATTAATAGTAATTCTGGAATTGGAACGCTAGCAGCAGAAATTAAAAATGATAAAATGTTAATTGATCAAAATATAGTTAAGGTTATTACAGAAAAAAAATTAGAAAAGAATAATTTTCCAATAGCATTAAATTTTACTAGAGATGGTTTTTCAAGAAATGATCAAAATACTTATCATCATATTGGAATCTATTCTTATAAAACAAGTACATTAAAAAAATTTGTTAGTCTGGACCAAACATTAAAAGAAAAAAAAAATAGATTAGAACAGTTAAGAGCATTGGATAATAATCTGAAAATCAATGTTGCTTTGGCAAACTTTTCTCCCATTGGTGTAGATACAAAAGAAGATTATCTAGCTATAAAAAAAATTATGGAATATAAATCCTAAAATGACCAAAATTTATTTTCAAGGAACATTCGGTGCTTATTCACATTTAGCAGCACTAGAAATAGATCCTAAAGCAGAAATAATTCCATGTAAGACATTTGATGAATGTTTTTTAAAAACATCACAAGATAAAAATTCGAGAATGGTAATTCCAGAGTCAAATCGAATTACAGGAAATATTGGAATCGAATATCTTATTTTTAAGTATAGACTTAATATTTATGCGGAACATTTTCAGAAAATTGAACATAATTTATTAGGACAGCCAGATAGCAATTTAAGTGATATCAAAGATGTTTATTCTCACGCTCAAGCTTTATCACAGTGCTCTAAATTTATTAAAAAAAATAATTTAGTTGAACATATTCGTGCTGACACTGCTGGTTCGGCTGAGACAATTTCAAAGACTAAAATTAAAACTGAAGCAGCAATTGCTTCTACTTTAAGTGCTGAAATTTATGATCTAAAAATACTTTCAAAAAATATTGAGAATGAAAAAGGCAATGCTACGAGGTTTTTGGTAATGGGTAATGAAGTTTTACAGCCTGATTTTGGTGATAAGAAATACATAACTTCTTTTCTATTTAAGCTAAAAAGCAAGCCTGCAGCTCTCTATCAATCATTAGGTGGCTTTGCGATAAATGGAGTTAACCTTACAAAACTTCAAAGCTATCCAGAGCAAAATTCCTTTGAGTCATATTTTTTCTTATGTGATTTAGAGGGACACATCGACAATCCAAAAATACAAAAGTCTTTAGAAGAATTAGGACTTCATTGCCAAGATTTTCACGTACTAGGTGTTTTTGAGGCTGATAAGTTTAGAGAAAAATAACTTAGAAACTTTTCTTGTAGAATAGAAAACATTACTGTTATAATAGTTTTGGAGGCTAGAGGTGAATACTGCTTGAACCCGACCAGATCTTAACGGAAGCAGTCGTAGAGACAGTTATTCAGGTTCTAGTCTCCTTTATATAAAATGAATAAAAATACAAAAGTTTTAGCTTTAAAGTACAGACCTCAGACATTTAATGATCTTATAGGGCAAGATGTTGTTGCGGAAACAATTTCTAACTCTATTAAGGCTAATAAAGTGCCTAATGCCTATCTTTTTACTGGAATTAGAGGAATAGGAAAAACGACAACAGCAAGGATTGTTGCAAAATCTCTAAATTGTTCAAATGGAATAGATAATTTGTGTAAAGAGGAACTTTGTGAAAATTGTAATGCCATTTCTAACTCAAATCATATTGATGTATTGGAAATGGATGCAGCAAGTAAAACAGGGGTGGACGATGTAAGAGACCTTATTGAATTTTCTAGATATGGCCCAACTACTGCTAAATATAAAATATTTATAATTGATGAAGTTCACATGCTTAGCAAACAAGCATTCAATGCATTGTTAAAAACCTTAGAGGAGCCACCAGAATATTTAAAATTTATCTTTGCAACAACAGAAATAAAAAAAATTCCAATTACAGTAGTTTCACGTTGTCAAAGGTTTGATTTATCTAGAATTAAATCTTTAGAGTTGTTTGATTTTATTAAGAAAATTAAAGAAAAAGAAAATGGTAACGCATCAGATGATGCTCTTAAATTAATTGTTAAAATTTCTGAGGGTTCAGTTAGGGATGCGCTATCGTTACTTGATAGGGCTTTACTTACCTTGGATAAAGACAAAGAATTAGATCTTGCAGCAGCACAAAAAATATTTGGTTATTTTGATAAGTCTCAATTAATTGATTTATTTGAATTGATATTTGAAGGTAAAGAAACTGAAGTTCTCAACACTTACAGAGAAATATATAACCAGGGTGTTGAACCAAAAATTTTTATTAATGATTTTTTAGAGCTCTTATATTATTTTAAAAATATTGATTCACTCAATTTGGATGGTAATAATTTTTTATTGAATGATGAAGAGTTTAATAAAATTAAAGATCTTTCAGAAAAAGTTAACAATGAGACCCTAATATTATTTTGGCAATTTACTATTAAAACACTTGAGGAGCTTGATATTGTTTCTAATCAACATTTATCAATAGAAATGTTCTTAATTAGATTAATTCATTTAAAAAGCATTAAACAGGAAAGTGACAAACATAAAGACGATAGCAAACTATTATCTGAAAGTGAAAACCAAACATCCTTTTCCCCAAAAAAAACAAACGAAGATATCTTTGGAATAAAAGATAAATCTGAAACAATAGGGCAAATGAAAAATATTGTTCAGGAAAAAGATATCAAAGAAAAAGAAAATAATAACATTGAAATAAATACCAGTCTTATAAATTCATTTGATGATCTATTAAAAGCATGCTCTTCTAAAAAAGAGATTAAATTAAAATATGAATTAGAAAAAAATGTTAACCTTGTAAGTTTTGAGAACAAAAGAATTGAAATTTCATTTAATGAAGATTTAGATAAAGATTTTATTAAAGATCTTTCAACAAAACTTTTTGAATGGACCAATGAAAGATGGATTATAAGTCTAAGCAAAACTAAAGGACAGCCATCAAAAAAAGAAGAAGAAATTAATGAAAAAAAAGAACTGATAGAAAGTGTAAAGAACTCCTCAATTTATAAAGATATTTTAAAAAATTTCCCTGACGCAGAACTTATTGATGTTAAACCTAGAAAAGAAGATTAAAGAATGACTGATTTTACAAAAATTTTAGATAAAGCAAAAGAATTAGAGGCTAAAATGAAAGAGAGCCAAGAAAAAATAAAGAACATTCAGGTAGAAGGAACGTCTGGTTCAAATTCTGTAAAGGTTACTTTAAATGGTGAAAATGAAATGATCAAAATTGACCTTTCAGACGAAATATTAAAGGAAAATAAAATTATAATCGAAGATTTGATAGTGGCTGCCCATAATAATGCAAAATCAGAATTAAAATCTAAGACATCTGAAGAAATTTCTAAGTCTACAAGTGGATTAGGTATTCCTGGTTTTAAATGGCCACTTTAAGAATATGCAAAATATTAATGAGATAGAAGAGTTAATTAAATTAATTTCTAAACTTCCTGGCTTAGGTCCTAAATCTGCAAAAAGAATTGTATTAAAACTTATTAATAATAGGGATGAACTTGTAAAGCCAATGGCAAACACGTTGGCACAAGTTTATAAAAATGTTATTAGGTGTCAATCTTGTGGTACTTTAAAATCTAATTCATTAGGCTGTAACAATTGTGAAAATTCAAAAGAAAAATATAATAAAATATGTGTAGTTGAAGACATTGCAGATCAATGGTCAATTGAAAATTCAAATATCTATAAAGGCTACTTTCATATTCTTGGTGGCACTATTTCTTCTGCCGGCCAGAGAAAAGAGGATCTTTTGATTAATTCATTAGTAGAAAGAGTTTCAAGAGAAAATATTGAAGAAGTTATACTAGCAACAAGTGCAACAGTAGAAGGTCAAACTACTGCTTATTACATAGAGGATAGTTTAAAAAAAACTTCTACTAAGGTTACAAAACTTGCTCAAGGACTTCCTGTTGGTGGTGAAATAGAAAGTCTCGATGATGGAACTTTATATTCAGCTTTTAAAAACAGAACTGGAATTAAAACTAATTCTGACTAGATTTCTTTATTAATCGATTTAGATGTAATAACGGTTCTGTGTAACCCGAAGGTTGCTCTTTACCTTTAAAGATTAAATCACAAGCTGTCTTAAAAGCAATTGATTGCTCAAAATTTTCAGACATCATTTCGTAGCTTCCTCTTCCGGAGCGAGTATAGGCACCATCATTTTTATTTTGATCATCAACAATTTTTGCCATTTTTTTCATTACTTCCATAACTTGTGATTTTGTACAAATATCGTGATGTATCCAATTAGCTATATGTTGAGAAGAAATTCTTAAAGTGGCTCTATCCTCCATCAAACCAACATTATTAATATCAGGTACCTTTGAACAGCCAACTCCATGATCTATCCATCTGACGACATACCCTAAAAGAGTTTGTGCAGAATTGGAAATTTCAGAGTTAATTTCTTCCATTGACCAGTTTGGTCTGTCTGCTACAGGAATTGTTAACAAATCATCCAGTTTTGCAGATTCTCTTTTTTGAATTTCTTTCTGTTTCTCAAAAATATTTATTTCATGATAATGAAGAGCATGAAGAGCTGCCGCTGTAGGTGAGGGAACCCAAGCACAATTTGCTCCAGCATTTAGATGCCCAGTTTTTTGTTCCATCATCTCTTTCATTTTGTCCGGCATAGCCCACATTCCTTTGCCAATTTGAGCCTTACCAGAAAGACCACATTGAAGACCTATGTCTACATTGTTATTTTCATATGCCCCAATCCATTTAGAAGATTTCATATCTCCTTTTTTAATCATAGGACCAGCTTCCATTGAAGTATGCATTTCATCACCAGTACGATCTAAAAAACCAGTATTAATAAAAAATACTCTATTTTGAAGTGTTCTAATACACTCTTTTAAATTAGATGAGGTTCTTCTCTCTTCATCCATAATTCCAATTTTACAAGTGTATTTTTCCAATCCTAAAACTTCTTCAACTTTAGTAAAAATTAAATCAGTAAATGAGGTTTCATCAGGACCATGCATTTTTGGTTTAACAATATAAATAGAACCAGTTCTAGAATTACCTTTTTTTTTAATATCATGAAGGCAAGCTGCTGAAGTTATAAAGGCATCCATAATACCTTCTGGTATTTCAGAACCATCTTTTAAAGTGATTGCTGAGTTAGTCATAAGGTGTCCAACATTCCTTACCAATAATAAACTTCTTCCATGTAGCTTTAATCCTTTTCCATCTTTAGAAATATAACTTCTGTCGGGATTTAATTTACGCTCATAAGTCTTTCCATTTTTTTCAAAAGTTGATTTCAAATCACCTTTCATAAGTCCAAGCCAATTACGATAACAAATAACTTTGTCATCAGCATCTACTGCAGCGACACTATCTTCATTATCACAAATAGTTGAAACTGCAGCTTCAACAATAATATCACTAATTTTAGCAGGATCTTGTTGAGCACTAAAAGCATTTGGGTCTATAATTATTTCTATATGAAGATTATTATTTTTTAAAATTATTGCTGATGGATCATTGGCCTCTCCTCTATGACCAATATATTTATCTTTATTTTTTAAAGATGATTTATTACTATCTTTTAATATTGTTAAAGAGCCATTATCAATTTTAAAGCCTGTAATATTATGCCATTCAAAATTTTCTAGAGGAAAATATTTTTCTAAAAAGTCTCTTCCATATTTTATAACCATTTCTCCTCTTAAAGGATCGTATCTTTGAGTGGCACTATCCTCAGATTGCTCGATTACATCTGTACCATACAAACTGTCATATAAACTCATCCATCTAGCATTAGCGGCATTCAGTGCATACCTTTCGTTCATGATTGGAACTACTAATTGAGGTCCAGCAATACTAGTTATTTCTTCATCAACATTATTTGTTTTGATCTTAAAATCAGGGCCCACTTCTTTTAAATAATCAATTTCTTTTAAAAATTTTTTATACTCCTCTAGATTGATTTCATTACCTTTATTAGCAATATGCCAATCGTCTATTTTTTTTTGTAAATCTTCTCTTATTTTTAATAGCTCTTTATTTTTTGGGGCTAGCTCATGAACTACTTGGTCGAAGCCTTCCCAGAATTTTTCAGAAGAAATATTTGTATCTTTAAGCAACTCTTCATTAACGAAGTTAAGCAATTTATTAGAAACTGATAGATTGTGTATTTTTGTATATTGTTCTTTCATAGCACCCATTTTACCCCATCTGTATTTTTGCCTGAGAGTTTTGCTCCATCGGCGAGATAAATCTCTTTCCAGAGTGTTATGTTTGTTATCGGTCCATTTGCCTGAGAGTTTCCGGGGTGGTTGCTCCTTCGGCGCTATTATTTAATAGTCTCTCCCGATATCAATTAAGAGTACCTTTTAATAGAATTATGTCAAATATAAATTATTTAAAACATTTTATTGCCTTTTTTCTTAATTAATTAATAATTAAACAATCATATGAAAAATTATTTAAATTTTGAAACAGATATTAAAAATTTAGAGATAGAAATAGACAAACTTAAAGACCCTTATAATCAAGATGGTCTTTCGGAAGTAGATACCAAAAAAATATCTGAGTCTCAAAAAGAGATAGATAATAAACTACAAGAGATTTACTCTAACTTAGACCCCTGGCAAACTACTCTAGTTGCAAGACATGAAGACAGACCTAAAGCAAAATTTTTTATTGATAATTTATTTGAGGATTTTATCCCACTGTCAGGTGATAGATATTATGGAGAAGACAAATCCGTATTAGCAGGATTTGCAAAATTTGATGAAAAATCTGTCTTAGTTATTGGTCAAGAAAAAGGGGACAGCCTTGAAAGTAGAATTGAAAGAAATTTTGGAATGATGAGACCTGAAGGTTACAGAAAAACAATTAGATTAATGAAATTAGCAAATAAATTTAACATTCCGATAATTTCTTTTATAGACACACCCGGAGCTTACCCTGGTGTAGGAGCGGAAGAAAGAGGTCAAGCAGAGGCAATTGCAAAATCAATTGAGTGCTGCATGTCTTTAAACGTCCCAACTCTTGCAATTGTTATTGGAGAAGGTGGATCAGGAGGGGCAATAGCACTTGCTTCATCTAACAAGGTAATCATGTTAGAAAATGCAATTTACTCAGTAATATCTCCAGAGGGCTGTGCCACCATTTTATGGAGAGACCCTAAAAGAACTTTAGAAGCAGCAAAAGCTATGAAATTGTCTTCAAAAGACCTTTTAGAACTAAAAGTAATTGATGAAATTATTCCAGAGCCAATTGGTGGTGCCCACAGAGATAGAGACCTAATATTAGATAACGTAAGAAAATCGATTGAAAAAAATTTGAATGAATTTTTTAACATGAGTGGAGAAGAAATTTTTAATCATAGAAAAAATAAATTTTTAACTATTGGAAGATCTAAAGGTTTCGTAAATCAAATAGACGATCTAAGTACACTCAGCATGAAAGAAAGTAAGGTTAATTTATTTATTAAAAACTTCTTTAAATCAAAGTTAAATTTAGCAGTTTTATTTGGAGTAATAGTTTTATTGGGCTATTTTATATTTTCTTTATAAGGCCCCACAACAGTTTTTAAACTTTTTACCTGTAGCTTCACATTTCTCATTTCTTGAAATTTTTTCATTTTTTCTTTTTATTAGTAAACAATTTGGATCGTTAGATGTTTCTTTTTTTAATGGTCTTGAAATACTTTCACTAGGTTCTTGAACTATTTTTAAATTTATTAAAATTGTAACAAAATCCATTTTCAATTTATTCAATAAGTTTTCGAAAAGAAAAAAGGCTTCTTTTTTATACTCAACTAATGGATCTCTTTGACCATAAGATCTTAGGCCAATAACTTGTCTTAGTTGTTCAAGATATTGAATATGTGACTTCCAGTTTAAATCTATACACTGAAGAAAAATTCTTTTTTCAACTTCTTTTGCTTTTTCTTCATCCAACATTTTAATTCTTTCATTTTTTGCTTCTAAAAATTTAGAATTAATTTTATTTTTGAACTCTTCATCTTTTAATTCAGTAACATTTTTAAATTCATTATCATCAACACTTTTTCCTAGTAAAGTTTTTAACTGATTATTAAATTCATTATTTTTAGTTGTTGATAGTTTCTGTGTTTTTAAGCTGATTAGATGACTAATAATTTCAGATAAGAATTCATCTGAATAATCAAAAACTTTTTCACTATTCATCACGCCATTCCTTTGAGAGAATATTACATGTCTTTGATCATTTAACACGTCATCAAATTTTAATAAATTTTTTCTTATATCAAAATTTCTAGCCTCAACTTTTTGTTGTGCCCTTTCAAGTGCTTTATTAATCCAAGGGTGATCAATACTTTCTCCATCTTTTAAGCCTAATTTTTGAAGAATATTATTCATAGATTCTGAACCAAAAATTCTCATTAAGTCATCTTCTAAACTAACATAAAAAATTGAACTTCCTTCATCACCCTGTCTACCAGCTCTTCCTCTGGCTTGGTTATCAACTCTTCTAGATTCCATTCTTTCTGTACCAATAACAAATAGTCCACCGAGTGATTTTATTTTATTTTTATTTTCTAAAAGTTCATCATCAGGTTGACTTCCTTTTTTTCCACCTAACTGGATATCAACACCTCTACCCGAGATACTTGTTGTGATTATAACTGAATTCATTTTTCCAGCATTTGCAATGATTTCAGCTTCATTTTCATGATTTTTTGCATTTAAAACTACATGTTTAATTTTTTCATCATTTAGTAATTTTGAATAAATTTCTGATTTATTAATGCTAGAAGTGAAAACTAATATAGGCTGACCTTGCTTGTGACACTCCAGAACTTTTTCAATGATAGCTTTATTTTTTTCTTCTTCAGTTCTAAAAATTTGATCATTCCAATCTTTTCTAATCATTTCTTTATTTGTAGGGATGATAACCACAACTAAATTATATATTTCATAAAACTCCTGAGATTCAGTTGCTGCAGTTCCAGTACATCCTGAAATTTTATTATAGAGCTTGAAGTAATTTTGATAAGTTATTGATGCTAGAGTTTGATTTTCAGCTTGAACATCTATTCTTTCTTTGGCTTCAAGTGCTTGGTGTAAGCCATCTCCAAATCTTCTTCCCTCTAATATTCTACCAGTAAGTTCGTCAATAATTTTTAATGTTCCATCTTTAACAATATAATCCTTTCCTTTTTCAAATAGATGATGAGCTCTTAAAGATTGATTTACATGATGAACTAAACTTAAGTTTTCAGGGTCATAAAAGTTATTATTTTTTAGAATTCCAGCATCAGAGAATATTTTTTCTACATTATTTATTCCCTCATTGGTAAGCAATATATTTTTATCTTTTTCATCAATCTCATAATGTTCTGGTAATAATCTTTTTATAAGTTTGTCAATCGCAAGATATTGTTCTGTTTTGTCTTCAGCAGCTCCCGATATTACAAGTGGCGTTCTAGCCTCATCAATTAAACAAGAATCTATTTCATCCACAATAGTATAAACATGTCCTCTTTGAACCATTTGTTCTTTTGAAAATTTCATATTATCTCTAAGATAATCAAACCCTAATTCACTATTAGTTGCATATGTAATATCAAAATTATAATTTTTTTTTCTTTCAAGATCATCTTGGTCATTATTTATAAAACCAAAAGTTAATCCTAAAAATTTATATATCTCCCCCATTTCTTGCGAGTCTCTTTTTGCAAGATAGTCATTTACAGTAACTATATGCACCCCTTCTTCTGTCAGAGCATTTAAATAAGCAGCTAGACTTATTGTTAAAGTTTTACCTTCACCAGTTCTCATTTCTGCAATTTTGCCCTCGTGAAGCACAACACCTCCAAGTATTTGAACATCATGATGTCTCTCATTTCTTGTTCTCTTAGAAGCCTCTCTCACAAGTGCAAAAGCTTCAGGCAATAGGGTGTCTAAATTTTCACCATTTTTAAGTCTATCTTTCAATTCTGTAGTTTTTTTAGGAAAGTCTTCGTCACTAAGGTTTTTAACAGAAGCTTCTAAGGAGTTAACTTTTACAACTATTTTGTTAATTCTATCGAGCTCTTTTTGATTGCTAGATTTAATAAACTTTGTGATAAAATTTAAGGGATTAAGCATTTAATTTTCTGGTATATAATTAATTATAACTTTTAATATAAGTATTAAATAAATATTTTAAACACATGCCAATAAACGTTAAAAACTTTATAAACTCACTAAATTTAAAGTCAAAAAATAGTGACTTTCAAGATTTAGAACATCTAGATGGAGTTTCAATATCCACAGTTTGTGCAAATTTATACAGCAAACCCAGGGATGATTTGGTTATGTTTTATTTTAGAGACGGGGCAAACTATGCATCTGTTTATACACAATCAAAAATAGTTTCAGAGAACATTAAGTGGAATTTAAATATTAAAAGTAAAAAAATAAGCTCTCTAATTATTAATACTAGAAATGCTAATGCATTTACAGGATCAGATGGTTACAAAGGTTTAAAAGAAATAGCAGAAGAAGCAGCATTACAATTAACAAAAAAACAAACTGAAGACGAAGATTTTCCAAAGAAGATATCATCAAATCAAGTACTTTTTGGATGCACAGGGACAATTGGAGAAAAATATCCAACTGAAAAAATTAAAAAGAACATTCCAGAATTAATCAAAGAAATTAAATATACACAAAATAAATTTACCTGGATGAAAGCTGCATTAGGCATAATGACAACAGACCTACAGCCAAAAATTTCTATGGAGGAATGCAAAATAGGAAATAAAAATGTTAAGATTTATGGGATTGCTAAAGGATCAGGAATGATTTTTCCAAACATGGCGACCACATTAGGTTATGTTTTTACAGATGCAGATCTTTCAAACGATATTTTAAACAAACTATTAAAGAAAAATATTAATACAACTTTTAATGCAATTAGTTGCGATGGTGACACTAGTACTAATGATATGGTTTCTATTTTTTCAACAGGAAAAGTAAAAAACTCAATCATTAATAATATTAATGATAAAAAAATATTTAGTTTTGATAAAGCCCTACATTCAGTATTATTAAATTTGTCAAAAAGAGTGGTTAAGGATGGTGAAGGAGCTACTAAATTTATTACAATCAATATAGTTAAATCAAAAAGTGAGAAAGAAGCAAGAGTAATAGCTTTTTCTATTGCGAATTCAAATCTTGTTAAAACAGCCATCGCAGGAGAAGATCCAAATTGGGGTAGAATAATAATGGCCATAGGAAAATCTGGAGTGAAAATAGATTTAAAAAAATTAGCAATAAACTTTGGTGGTATTAAGATTATAGAAAAAGGACAAATTTTTAAATATTATAAAGAAAATGAAGCGGCTAACTATATGAAAAGTCAATCAATAGATATTTCAGTAGATTTAAATATGGGATCAAAAAGTTTTACTGCTTACACAATGGATTTAACAAAAAAATATATTGAGATTAATGCTGATTATAGAAGCTAATTTGATATTGAATTAACTTTATTAACTATTAACTATAAACCATGATCAAATACAAGCTCATATGTAAAGATTGTGAAACTACTTTTGATAGTTGGTTTTCATCGTCCAAGGAATATGAAAAACTTAAAAAGAAAAAATTCTTAAATTGTCATTTTTGTAATTCTTTAAATGTTGGAAAGGGCTTGATGTCTCCTAATGTGAGTACTTCAAAAAATATTTTAACAGACATTGATTCATCCAGTGAAAAATATAAAGAAATAAAAAAAACAATTTATAAATATCAAGAATTTATAAAAAAAAATTTTGAATATGTGGGAGAAAATTTTGCTTATGAGGCAAGGTCTCTACATTATAAAGACAAAAAAAAAGCCAAAGGTATTTATGGTACCGCAACAAAAAAAGATCTTAACGAATTAAAGGAAGAGGGTATAAAAGCAGAAATACTGCCTTGGATAAAAGATACTACGAACTAATTTTTTATAAATTTTGTAATATAATTAACAGAAGTATCATTTGTTACTTTCCAGCTATTATCTAATATATTAAAATTCATTCCATCTAATTTTTTAAGAGATAGATTGTTTTTTTTACTTATATCTATTAGCTCACTAGGTTTAACAAATTTTTCCCAATCATGTGTTCCAATTGGAAGCCATTTTAAAATATATTCAGCACCCACTATTGCAAATACATAAGATTTTAATGTTTTGTTAAGGGTTGCGATAAACATTATTCCATTTTTTTTCAATAATTTTGAACTTTCTTTAATAAAAAAGTCTATATCATTAACATGTTCAACTATTTCCATGTTCAAAATTACATCAAATTTTTTTTTATCTTTTAACATCTCTGGAGATGCAACTTTATAGTCAATCTTAAGTTTATTTTTTTTTGCATGAAATTTTGCAACTTCAATATTTTTCTTTGATGCATCAATGCCAACAACACTTGCTCCTAGTCTGCACATCGGTTCAGATAATAACCCCCCACCACAACCAATATCAAGTAATTTAATATTTTTTAACGGCTTATCAGATGATCTAATTTTAAAATCTTTGATAATATTTTCTTTTATATATCTAATTCTTATTGGATTAAAATTATGCAATGGTTTGAATTTACCATTAGGATCCCACCATTCTTCAGCAATTTTGGAAAATTTCTCAATTTCTTTTTTATTTATTGAATTCATAATAGATAACTTGTGGACATAACAATTAAGATGTATTTTATCAAATATAAATTACAAAATTATCAATGAAAACTGTTGTATTAAAGTTCGGTGGAACCTCCGTTGGAAGTATAGATAGAATAAAGAGCGTAGCAAAAATTATTTCCTCTTACAAAAAGAGGAAAATGGGTGTCATTGTGGTTTCATCTGCAATGAGTGGCACAACCAATGAATTAATAAAAAAAACAAAAGAATTAAGTAATACCTTTGATGCAGCAGAATATGATGTTTTGTTAGCAACAGGAGAGCAAGCAACTTGTGCATTAATTGCTGGTAGATTAAAACACCTTGGTTTTAAAGCTAGATCATGGATGTCTTGGCAGCTACCAATTATTACAGAAGGACCTTATAGCTCTTCAAGAATTAGCAAAATCAATAAAGGAAAAATACTTAGTTTCATGAAATCAGGTGGAATACCTATCATAACTGGTTTTCAAGGCATTAACTTAGAAAATAGACTTACAACACTGGGCAGAGGTGGAACTGATGCATCAGCAATAATGCTTGCAAAATTTTTTAATACTGATGCGTGTGATATCTACACTGATGTAGATGGTGTTTATACTACAGATCCAAGAAATCATTCTAAAGCCAAGAAAATTCATAAAATTTCCTATGATGAAATGTTAGAGATGGCATCATTAGGCGCAAAGGTTATGCAACCTACATCTGTGCAAGATGCAAAACTAAATAATATTAATTTTTCAGTTAAATCTTCATTTCAAAAAAAGAAAGGCACATTAATAACTGGTGCAAAAAAAACCTTCAGTAATCAAATAATAACTGGAATTACTTCTACAAAAAATGATTCTAAAGTTACGATTGTGGGCGTTAAAGACAGACCAGGAGTAGCAGCTGCTGTTTTTAAACCATTATCACTTAATCAAATTAATGTTGATATGGTAGTTCAAAATATTTCTTTAAATGGAAAAGAAACAGACTTAACTTTTACAATTAAATCTGAGGATGTAAAAAAAACAGAAAAAATAATTAAACAAAATAAAAGAATTTCATTTAGAAAACTTACGTATGACAATAATGTTTCAAAAGTATCTATTATTGGTGTGGGTATGATTACAACCCCAGGAATTACCTATAGAATGTTCCAAGCCTTGGCTTCAAAAAAGATTAACATAATGGTTATTTCAACTTCTGAAATTAAAATTTCAGTTTTAATTTCAAATAAACAGATAAAAAAAGCAGTAGCAGTGCTTCACAAAGAATTTAAGTTAGATTAACTTATGAGCTTAAGACCATTTAGAGACATTCATAGAAAAAAAACAAAAGTAATAAATGTTGGTGATGTAAAAATAGGTGGTGACAATCCAATTTCTGTTCAATCAATGACCAATACCTTAACAACTGATATTCAGGCCACAATAAAACAAATTAATGATATTCATGAAGAGGGTGCTGATCTGGTTAGAGTTTCGTGTCCAGATGAAGAGTCTTCATTAGCCCTTAAGGAAATTACAAAACATGTATCTGTTCCAATAATTGCTGATATTCATTTTCATTATAAAAGAGCAATAGAAGCTGCTGAAAATGGAGCAAAATGTTTAAGAATTAATCCAGGAAATATTGGGGATAAATTAAAAATACATGACGTGCTTAGTGCTGCTAAAAATAATGATTGTTCTATTAGAATAGGTGTTAACGCCGGCTCTCTTGAAAAAGATATTTTAGAAAAATATAAGGAGCCATGCCCAGAAGCTTTAGTTGAAAGTGCGCAAAGGAATATTAAGATTTTAGAAGACCAAGATTTTTTTAATTTTAAGATAAGTGTAAAATCTTCAGATATTTTTTTATCTATTGCAGCGTATCGTCAACTATCAAAAGTTACAGATTATCCATTACACCTAGGGATCACAGAAGCTGGAGGTTTTGTATCGGGTAGTGTTAAGTCATCAATAGGTCTTGGCTCACTTTTAATGGATGGAATAGGGGATACTATAAGAATTTCTTTGTCTGATGATCCAGTTAAAGAAATTAAAATTGGTAATGAAATATTAAAGTCACTTAATTTAAGAAATAGAGGTGTAAAAATTATATCTTGTCCGTCATGTGCAAGACAAGCATTTCAAGTAATTGACACGGTAAAAATATTAGAAGATAAACTAGCTCACATCAAAACCCCTTTAACATTATCGATTATTGGCTGTGTAGTTAATGGACCTGGAGAAGCAGCGATGACAGATATAGGAATTACTGGAGGCGGTAAGGGTAATAATATGCTTTATTTATCTGGCATTCAAAGTGAAAAAGTTTTATCAGAAGATATAATATCAAGAGTTGTAAGTGAAGTTGAAAAAAAAGCTGCTGAACTTGATAAAAAATTATAAATACAATGATACCTCTAAAAACTATTGAAGATTTAATATCTAAGCATTCTATTTTGGAGAAAGAGCTATCATCAGGTGAAGTGGATAAAAAACTTTTTGCCGAAAAATCAAAAGAATACTCGGATTTAAACGAAGTAATTGATGATGCTAGAAAATATTTTTCTTATGAGGGTGAAAAAAAAGATCTGGAGAAAATATTAAGCGACTCAAATAGTGATAATGAGTTTAAAGAAATGGCTGAAGTAGAATTAAAAGATTTAAAATTAGAAAACGAATCCATAGAAAAAAAATTAAAACTATTTTTATTACCAAAAGATGAGGCAGATAAAAAAAATGCAATTATAGAAATAAGAGCAGGTACGGGAGGGTTAGAGGCAAGTTTGTTTGCCGCAGATCTTTTTAAGATGTATGAAAAAGTTAGTCATCAAAAAAAATGGGAATTAGAATTAATAAGTATGTCTCAGAGTGAGGCAGGGGGACTGAAAGAAGTTATTGCATCAATTAGGGGGAAAAATATTTATTCAACATTAAAATATGAAAGTGGAGTTCATCGTGTTCAAAGAGTTCCAGATACAGAAACTCAAGGGAGAGTTCACACTTCTGCTGCAACAGTGGCTGTTCTACCAGAAGCAGAAGAGGTTGATATAAAAATAAATGACTCAGACTTAAGAATTGATGTTTTTAGAGCTGGTGGCCCAGGTGGACAATCCGTTAATACAACTGATAGTGCCGTGAGAATTACTCATATTCCAACTGGATTATCTGTATCTCAACAAGATCAAAAATCACAACACAAAAATAAAGCAAAAGGGATGTTAATTTTAAGATCAAGACTTTATGAATTAGAAAGATCAAGAATAGAAGGTGAAAGATCAGAGGATAGAAAAAGCAAAATAGGAACTGGAGACCGTTCTGAAAGAATTAGAACATACAATTTTCCACAAGGAAGAGTAACAGACCATCGTATTAATCTAACCTTACACAAACTTGAAGCTTTTTTAGAAGGCGAAGCCTTTGACGAAATGGTAGAAAGCTTAACGCTGCAAGCACAAGAAGAAAAATTGAGCAATCTTAATTAAATGAATATAAAAAATATTCTAAATGAAGGAATAGATATCTTACAAAAAAATAAGATAACCAACCCTCAACTTGATAGTGAGATATTATTATCCAACTCGATTAAAAGAGATAAAAAGCATATTATTTTAAACCCTAAAGAAGTTTTGAACTCAGAGCAATTAGGAAAATTTAAAAGTTTAATTGAAAGAAGAAAAAAAGGTGAACCAATTGCTTATTTAATAAATAAAAAAGAGTTTTGGAAAGATGAATTTTTTGTCAATAAAGATGTGCTAATTCCAAGACCTGATAGTGAACTAATAATAGAACAGGTTTTAAAAATTTATTCAAAAGATGATCAACTACAAATTCTCGATATTGGAACTGGATCTGGATGCATTCTTTTATCTATATTAAAAGAGAGATCTAATTTTTATGGAACTGGAATAGATATTTCTAAAAAAAGTATAAATGTAAGTAAATTTAACGCAAAACAACTAAACTTAACTAATCGAGTAAAATTTTTTCACTCAAGTGTTGACAATTTTAATAATGGCAAATATGATGTCATTGTTTCGAACCCTCCATATATTGAACAGTTAAGTTTAAAATATTTGGAAAAAGATGTAGTTAATTTTGAGCCAAAGTTAGCTTTAAGTGGTGGGTTTGATGGTTTTTCAAAAATCAGAAAAGTAATCAATAAGACAAATAATCTGATTAAGAAAAATGGTAAATTTATTTTAGAGATTGGTTTTAATCAAAAAAATAAAGTTATAAAAATATTAAAAGAAGAAGGTTTTTACGTTAACAAAGCCATAAAAGATTATGGCAACAATGATCGCTGTATAATCAGCACTAAAATTTAAATTGAAAATATTATGGTAACATTTAGAAGTAATAACAGTAATAACAATAGAAGACCTCCATTTAGAAGCAATAATAATAGAAGACCTCCATTTAGAAGCAATAATGAAGGGTCAAAATTTTCTAATAATGATAATTTTCAAAGAAAAGTTCCAGGTAGAAATAATCATAATGCGGTTAAACTTATTGAAAAATACAATGATTTAGCGAGAGAGGCTTTAGCTAATGAAGATAAAATTTTATCTGAAAATTATTTTCAACATGCGGATCACTTTACAAGAGTTCAAAACGAGCAAGAAAGCCTTAGAATGGCTAGAGTAAATTCATCTGCAACTGCAACTATTAAGCCAGTGGATTCAGACAAAAAGGTTGAAGAAACTATTAAAACCGAAGCTGAAACGGTTAAAAAAGAAGTGACCGAACCTGAAGTTAAAAAAGTTGTAAAAAGTGTAGATAAAAAAGTGGTTGAAAAGAAAGTCGCTGCTAGTTAATTTTATCCAATAATTAATTCTGATTTTAAAACATCTAATTTAATTTTTTCTACCTCAAATATTTCTCTTTCTTTTCCTTTAAGAGTTTTACCAGAAGGCAACTTTAATTTTTGAGAGTTAACTTTTTTTCCATTTACAACTACTTCATAATGTAGATGTGGACCTGTAGATTTTCCAGTCGACCCGACATAACCAATTATCTGACCCTGTTTTACTCTTATTCCCTCTTTTATTCCTCTAGCAAAATTTTTCATATGAGCATAAATAGTTTCATAAGTTGAATTATGTTTTATTTTAATACAATTTCCACCACCACCACACCATCTTGCTCTAGTTATCAGACCACTTCCAGATGCCATAATAGGAGTGCCCATTGGGGCTGCAAAGTCAGTTCCTCTATGCATTTTATTAAAACCATCTATAGGATGTTTTCTCATTCCAAATGCAGAAGAAAGCCTTGCACCATTAATAGGAGTTTTCATCAATGCTTTTTCAACACTCTTACCATTTTCATCATAGTGTCCTTCACTTCCTTTTTTTTGAAAATAATATAATGCATTATTTTTTCCACTTAGCTTTAGATCTGCAAAAATTATATTACCTGTCTCAAATATTTTACCATCATCATCTTCAAACACTTCGTACATGATTTGAAAATTATCATTTTTTCTAATATCTCTTTGAAAATCAACTTGGAATCCATAAATTCTTGCAAACTCAATAATTACGTTTGGCTGAACTTTCAAATCAATAGCTGTTTTATATAAACTTTGTGTAATTTTTCCTTCCTTAAAAACAATTTTTTTATTTAAATTTGTAATGATTATTTTTTTTTCAAAAAGATTATTATCTAGATTTCTTGTTAATTGAATTTTTTCTGTTCTAGAAACTGGAAATAAAAAAGAAGTAATTTTTTTATTATTTGATTGATCAATAGTAATTTTTATTTCAAGATTTGGCTGAAGATTATTTATATTATAATCCGAATTTAATTTTTTTTTGATCTGATTAATTTCTTCATTTGGTATTGAATAATTATTTAAAATTTTATCAAAGGTTTCACCACTAGAAATTTTATGATCAATATTTTTATATCTTGGAACTAGATTGTCAAAAATTTGGTTAACACTTTTTTGGAAATAAATATTATTTATTAAATTTTTGTAATTTTCATCTATTAATACTTTTTTTTCGTTATAGATGCTGGTGCTTGAAATCGTAATTAACAATAGTAAGAAAAGAAAAGTAATCTCAATGTTTTTTTTTATTATTTTTATTATTTTATTTGAACTAAATATCATCTTGAACTTTGAATTATTAATTTAGTAATGACTAAAAATCAAAAAAAACCTAGTATTTATTGATATATTTGAGCATTTATTTAAATGCTAAATGCTTGATTTACTTTTATTTTAGCTTATAAGCAGCACACTTTCTCAGTAAAATTATTGTTTACTCAATAGATTAGTGAGGATTATTGGGCGTTTTAAACCCAATTAGCTATTTAAAAAGTAAAAATTTAAGAAGAGAAGTGTGGACGGTTAAGGTTACCAAAATTTGTCGTACACACTTCAAAATCGTATGGATTGTATTCTTACAATTTATATATGAAGCTAGTGTGCGCCGTTTTTTAACTTGAGAGTTTGATCATGGCTCAGAACGTACGCTGGCGGCACGCCTAACACATGCAAGTCGAACGAAGTAGCAATACTTAGTGGCAGACGGGTGAGTAACATGTGGGTATCTACCCTTTGGCCTGGAATAACACGAGGAAACTTGTGCTAATACCGGATAAGTCTTTACGGAGAAAGCTTTATGCACCATTGGATGAGCCCGCACTTGATTAGTTTGTTGGTAGGGTAATGGCCTACCAAGACTATGATCAATAGCTGATTTGAGAGGATGATCAGCCACATTGGGACTGAGACACGGCCCAAACTCCTACGGGAGGCAGCAGTGGGGAATCTTGCACAATGGAGGAAACTCTGATGCAGCGATGCCGCGTGAGTGAAGAAGGCCTTTGGGTTGTAAAGCTCTTTCGTCGGGGAAGAAAATGACTGTACCCGAATAAGAAGGTCCGGCTAACTTCGTGCCAGCAGCCGCGGTAATACGAAGGGACCTAGCGTAGTTCGGAATTACTGGGCTTAAAGAGTTCGTAGGTGGTTGAAAAAGTTGGTGGTGAAATCCCAGAGCTTAACTCTGGAACTGCCATCAAAACTTTTCAGCTAGAGTATGATAGAGGAAAGCAGAATTTCTAGTGTAGAGGTGAAATTCGTAGATATTAGAAAGAATACCAATTGCGAAGGCAGCTTTCTGGATCATTACTGACACTGAGGAACGAAAGCATGGGTAGCGAAGAGGATTAGATACCCTCGTAGTCCATGCCGTAAACGATGTGTGTTAGACGTTGGAAATTTATTTTCAGTGTCGCAGGGAAACCGATAAACACACCGCCTGGGGAGTACGACCGCAAGGTTAAAACTCAAATGAATTGACGGGGACCCGCACAAGTAGTGGAGCATGTGGTTTAATTCGAAGATACGCGCAGAACCTTACCAACACTTGACATGTTCGTCGCGACTCTAAGAGATTAGAGTTTTCGGTTCGGCCGGACGAAACACAGGTGCTGCATGGCTGTCGTCAGCTCGTGTCGTGAGATGTTGGGTTAAGTCCCGCAACGAGCGCAACCCTCACTTTTAGTTGCCATCATTAAGTTGGGCACTCTGAAAGAACTGCCAGTGATAAGCTGGAGGAAGGTGGGGATGACGTCAAGTCCTCATGGCCCTTACGTGTTGGGCTACACACGTGCTACAATGGCATCTACAACAGGAAGCAAAACGGCAACGTTAAGCAAATCCCGAAAAGATGCCTCAGTTCGGATTGCACTCTGCAACTCGAGTGCATGAAGCTGGAATTACTAGTAATCGTGGATCAGCGTGCCACGGTGAATGCGTTCCCGGGTCTTGTACACACCGCCCGTCACACCATGGGAGTTGGTTCTACCTTAAGGCAAGGTTTTAAACCCTTGACCACGGTATAGTCAGCGACTGGGGTGAAGTCGTAACAAGGTAGCCGTAGGGGAACCTGCGGCTGGATTACCTCCTTTCTAAGGATGAGTGAAAGTAAAATTTCACTCTAAATAATATACATCGGTAATGTTGACCGTCCTCATTTCTCTTCTTAAAGTAATGTTTCCTTCTTGTAGGGCCGGTAGCTCAGTTGGTTAGAGCACACCCTTGATAAGGGTGGGGTCGAAAGTTCGAGTCTTTCTCGGCCCACCAAAAACCTAAATGGGGGATTAGCTCATCTGGGAGAGCGCCTGATTTGCATTCAGGAGGTAGCAGGTTCGATCCCTGTATCCTCCACCAGGAAACATTTAGTTATTAAAATTGTAAATAAAAATAATTTATATCAATATCTATATCCGAACATTAAAAGTTATTATTTAATGTTCAAAATAAAAATTTGATCACAACATAGATAAATTTTCTGTTAAAAGAATTTTTTTCTGTGCATAAATCAAGCGTTTAAGGGCGTGTAGTGGATGCCTTGGCACTGAAAGCCGATGAAGGACGTGATATACTGCGATAAGTTTCGGGGAGCTGTATGTAAGCTTTGATCCGAAAATTTCCGAATGGGGAAACCCACCACTTTATGTGGTACTTTAAACTGAATACATAGGTTTAAAGAGACAACCTGGAGAACTGAAACATCTAAGTAACCAGAGGAAAAGAAATCAATTGAGATTCCGTTAGTAGTGGCGAGCGAACGCGGAGTAGGCCAGTAGTTTTGTTAGAAAAATTTGAATAGTTTGGAAATGCTAACCATAGAGGGTGATAGTCCCGTATGAGTAATGTCTAACAAAATTCTTGAGTAAAGCGGGACACGAGAAATCCTGCTCGAATATAGGGGGACCACCCTCTAAGCCTAAATACTCTTCAGTGACCGATAGTGAACTAGTACCGTGAGGGAAAGGTGAAAAGAACCCCTATTAGGGGAGTGAAATAGAACCTGAAACTGCATGCCTACAATCAGTCCGAGCCCTTTTTAGGGTGAGGGCGTACCTTTTGTATAATGGGTCAGTGACTTAATTTATTAAGCAAGCTTAAGCCATCTAGGTGTAGGCGCAGCGAAAGCAAGTCTTAATAGGGCGATTAGTTTAATGAATTAGACCCGAAAACGAATGAGCTTACCATGAGCAGGTTGAAAGTTGGGTAACACCAACCGGAGGACCGAACCAGTTGACGTTGAAAAGTCTTTGGATGACTTGTGGTAAGGGGTGAAAGGCCAACCAAATTCGTAGATAGCTGGTTTTCCGCGAAAACTATTTAGGTAGTGCGTCGAATAAATAGATGTTTAGAGGTAGAGCACTAAATGGGCTAGGGGGAAGAGATTCTTACCAAACCTAATAAAACTCCGAATGCTAGACATTGTTCTTCGGCAGACAGACTGTGGGTGCTAAGGTCCATGGTCGAGAGGGAAAGAGCCCAGACCACCAGATAAGGTCCCAAAATCATGATTAAGTGTGAAAGGATGTGGAAATTCCTTAACAGCCGGGAGGTTGGCTTAGAAGCAGCCATCCTTTAAAGATAGCGTAACAGCTCACCGGTCTAATAGAGTTTCTGCGCCGAAGATGTAACGGGGCTAAAATCATGTACCGAATCTGTGGCTTTGCAAAGTTTTCGAACTTTGTAAGGGGTAGCGGAACGTTCTGTAAGCCTGCGAAGGGATACCCGTGAGGGATCCTGGAGGTATCAGAAGTGCGAATGCTGACATAAGTAACGATAAACGAAGTGAAAAACTTCGTCGCCGAAAATCTAAGGGTTTCTATGCAAGGTTAATCCGCGTAGAGTTAGTCGGCACCTAAGGCGAGGGCGAAAGCCGTAGTCGATGGAAACAAGGTTAATATTCCTTGACCTGATGGTAGTGACGGATTTCGTAAGTTGTGAGTTCTTAATGGATTGAACTTGCCGCGAAGAGGTCCCAAGAAATAGCTCCATCATGAAGACCGTACCCGAAACCGACACAGGTAGATTAATAGAGTATATTTAGGCGCTTGAGAGAATGATGTTGAAGGAACTCGGCAAAATGCTTCCGTAACTTCGGGATAAGGAAGACCCTTTTGTAGGCAACTATAGAAGGGTGGCACAAGCCAGGGAGAAGCGACTGTTTATCAAAAACACAGGGCTCTGCTAACACGTAAGTGGATGTATAGGGTCTGACGCCTGCCCGGTGCTGGAAGGTTAATGCGGTTGGTGCAAGCTAACTTCTGAAGCCCCAGTAAACGGCGGCCGTAACTATAACGGTCCTAAGGTAGCGAAATTCCTTGTCGGGTAAGTTCCGACCTGCATGAATGGCGTAACGATTTCTCCGCTGTCTCCAACATCAACTCAGTGAAATTGAATTCTCCGTGAAGATGCGGAGTTCGCGTAGTTAGACGGAAAGACCCCGTGCACCTTTACTGCAACTTTACATTGGTGTTAGGAAAAACATATTTAGCATAGGAGGGAGACTTTGAAACAAAGGCGTCAGCTTTTGTGGAGTCACCAGTGAAATACCTCTTTTGTTTTTCTTGACATCTAACCGCTAGCCGTCATCCGGCAGCGAGACATTGTATGGTGGGTAGTTTGACTGGGGCGGTCGCCTCCCAAATAGTAACGGAGGCGTGCGAAGGTAGGCTCAGAACGGTCAGAAATCGTTCGTAGAGTGCAATGGCATAAGCCTGCCTGACTGTGAGACTGACAAGTCGAGCAGAGACGAAAGTCGGTCATAGTGATCCGGTGCTTCTGAGTGGAAGGGGCATCGCTCAACGGATAAAAGGTACGCCGGGGATAACAGGCTGATACTGCCCAAGAGCTCATATCGACGGCAGTGTTTGGCACCTCGATGTCGGCTCATCACATCCTGGGGCTGGAGCAGGTCCCAAGGGTTTGGCTGTTCGCCAATTAAAGTGGTACGTGAGCTGGGTTCAGAACGTCGTGAGACAGTTCGGTCCCTATCTGCTATGCGTGTAGAAGAATTGAGAGGAGTTGACCCTAGTACGAGAGGACCGGGTTGAACATACCACTGGTGGACCTGTTGTGGCGCCAGCCGCAGTGCAGGGTAGCTAAGTATGGAAGAGATAACTGCTGAAAGCATCTAAGCGGGAAACTCACCTCAAAACTAGTTCTTCCTATAGAGCCGTGGTAGACCACCACGTTGATAGGCTGGATGTGGAAGCGCAGTAATGCGTGTAGCTGACCAGTACTAATAGCTCAATTGGCTTGATTTATGCACTGAAAAAATTTTTAAGTAACCAGAAAGATAGTTGATATTTTATTTTATAACCCCAATCTAAACAGTTGGGGTTTTTTTATAATATTAAAATTATGTTTTTACTGAACCGAATCCTGAATCCAAATAGATTAAGCTTGAATTTAATTCATTATTATTCTCAATAAAATTTATTGAATTAATAATGCTTTTGTCCTTACCAATTTTTTTTGATGGTATTTGTTTTGTGATATTATTTTTCTTAATATTGTCTAGTTTATCCCATAAGGGTGATTTAAAAAAACCCAAAACTAAAGTATTACATCTTAAATTAAATTGAGAATATTCAATTACAATTGCCTTCATTAAACTTTCCAAAGAAACTTTTGATGAAGAATAAAGCAACGTACCAGTATCAACTTTTTTTCCTAATGAGGAGCTAATAAAAATTATATTTAAACTTTTAGAGTAAAAATTTTTTATTAAATTTTGAACAAAATAAATATTAGAAAATAAATTAATTGAAAAAGTTTTTTTAATATCTTTGTTTTTTATATTTAAAATTAAATCATCTTTTTTATAAGTAGCAAAATTAATAAAAGTGATTTTTTTAAATTTTTGAATGTAAGAATGTTGTTTCTTAAAAAAATTTTCTATTTGTTTTTTATCTTCAATGTTTATCTTAAACCTTTACCTGTTATGCTCCTGTGAATTGGAAAAATTTCTTTTGCAAAAGTATAAATTTGTTTACCTATTTTTTTATTCATAATTTTTTATTGCTAGCAATAATAAAATACCAATTCATCAAAATTGGACCAGAAATTTGAATTCTTTCATTTTTGTTTTCAACAGTATAAGTTCCAAGTTGTTTTTTGTTTGTTGTATAAATTTTTTTATTTGGTATGAATTTTAATATTTTAATGTACTTATAGCCTAATTTTTTTAGAAATAACTTATATTCAGGTAAAGAATAAATATTGTAATTGACTATTTTTTTTCTTTTTAAATTTTTACATTTATTTACATTGATATCAAAACTTAAATCTGAATCCCAAAAAAGACTTGATACAGATATAAAATCTGGATTTAGTTTTGTTAAATTTATAATTGCCCGCTTATAATTTTTTAAAAAACTTAAAACTTGAATTGAAATTATACCACTATTACCTTTTTTTAAGCTATTTTTATTTGTAATTTGATTGATATCATTAACATAGAATTTTATATTTTTAATTTTTTTGTAATTTGATTTAGCAACTTTAATTAAATCTTTAGCATTATCAAAACCAATTAAATTACTTTTTAGTTGATAATTTTTAACTAAAAAGTCTAAATTAGCTCCATTTCCGCATCCAGCATCAATCAAATAGTCTTTCTCTAAAAGACCAAATTTATTTAAAAAGTTAAAAAATGCTACTGTAGATAATAAAGGTTTTTTTATTTGTTTTTTAAAATAATTATTTTTTTTATTCCACACTTTGATCTTATTCATAGTTAAATATTTTTGAATATTTCTATAATTTCTTGAATATATTTATTGTAATTTTTTTTATTTTTAAGATTTAAAGTTTCATCTTTATCATATAATGGATAAGAATCATTGTATTTAAAAGAAAATGTTTTCTTATAAATTTTATGATAAATTTCTTTTTTAAATTTTTTAATATCTATTTTTAAATGATTAATCTTATTTTTAAAAATTATTAAGTCACTTACGTCCTTAATCATAAAATTACCCTCACAATTAGCAAACCAGGTATTTCCAAAAAGAATACAAGGCTTATTATTTAAAACTGATTCTATTCCAATATCTCCAGAGATCGTAGCATTGAAAAAAGAATTTTTTACTAGATCTGCTTGATTAAAATTATAATTGACTAATTTTATATTGTCCATATCGGCAATAGTTTTAAATGATATTTCATCTATATAATTATGAGATATATTATTTCCAATAAATGATAATGGATGAATTTTATAATAAATGGGAATTTTTTTTCCAAAGACTTCTCTAATTAGTCTTAAATTTTCTATATCGTTATAATTATTTATTGCGTCTGGTATTGTTGATTTTTCTGGCAATAAACTACCACTGTAATAAATATATTTTGTATCTAGGTTAATTTTTGAACACATTTTTATATATTTTTTATCTAATATCTTATTTGTTAAATTATTTTTTATTGAAAATATTAAATTATCTTTTTCACTAACCAAATTCTTTAAACTTAAGTAATTCTCTTTTTTATAAGTCCATATTATTGAGTTTTTATTAAATAATTTTTTACTAGGGGATAAAAGTGTCCTCATAAACAAATAAATATAATACAAAATACCAAGTTTATATTTAATTGCTTCTCTTTTTTGATAATTTTTTATATCTGAAATATAAGAAAAAGTAATTTTTTTTCTATTCTCTAGAAATTTTTTAATTTCAAATTTATCATGAGCTCTTTTATGCACTTTGTTCAAAGTTAATTTTTCAAAATAAGGTAGCTGCTCAATTTTGTTAATAAAAAAATAAGTTTTTATGTATTTAGTAGATTCCAAAATTATTATTTTTAACTTTAATAGCTTAGCTATCTGATAAATTGCATAGTCATGTATTAAATGTGGTGTATAGAATAGAAATATAGTTTTTATATTTTTTAAAATAATATAATGATGCCAGGCATTGATAATTTGCTTAATATATGTTTCGCGATTGTATAAATTGAATATATTTTCTGGATCAACTCTAGAAAATAGATTTATAAATTGATTATAATTATCATAAAATATTTTTTTACAATTAAGCTCTATTTTCTCAGTATTTTTGAGAGTTTTTTGGCTTGGTTCAAATCCTCTAATACAAAAGTGTATATCAAATATGTCTATGAATTTATTTTTATTTTTTAAATCTTTTATTAAATATTTATCTAAACACCAGCCAACTATTTCATGTTTTTTTTTAAACTCTCTAGAATTAAATACATCAATAAAAATTTTTGAAGAAAATCCTGAGACAAATATTTTTTCCATTTAAAGATTTAAAAGTGATTTTTTTTAATTATCTCATCTTTTTTAATACTTTTCTTGGCTTTTTTATTTAAAACTTTTGTAATCATTTTGGGGCTGATCCCAGTGCCTGGTCTTTTAAAGTCTAAGTTATCTAATGAAAAATATTCATTTATTTTGATATTTTTTTTTGCAACAATACTTCTTCTGGCATTTCTTCTTGCAAGTTTTTCACAGTTTAAAACTTCTTTATTTTCTCTACCCAAAGATAATAGTGCCATATCACCTTTTTTTCTTATCTCTTCAAGCTCCCTAGGATCAACTGAGAGCCAATGGTCTGCTGATTTTTTTAATTTTTTGTTTATAGTAAAATGTTTTTCAACTACTCTTGCACCAAGCACTATCGACATTACAGGCGCTATTACACCCAATGTATGATCGCTTAAACCAATAATTTTATTTGGGAACTTTTTTTTTAAATAAGTTATTGAGTGCAAGTTTGCATCACCTATCTTTGTTGGGTAGCACAATGTACAATGCAGTATACAAATTTTATTATTCCCATTTTTTTCAATAAATTTTACACTTTCTGCTACTTCTTTTATATTTGAACCACCAGTTGATAAAATAATTGGTAAATTTGTTTTGGCTATGACTTTAAGAAGTGGAAAATTTGTTATATCACACGATGCTATCTTAAATCCTTTTACACCAATTTTTTTAAGCATTACTACAGCATCAAAATCAAATGGTGTAGACATAAACTCAATTTTGTATTTATCACATAATTTTTTTAGTTTTACGTATTCTTTTTCCTCAAAACTGTCTAATCTTTTATAGGAATCATATTGAGATCCTTTTTTTTTTACTTCACCTTTCCAATTCCAAAATCTTGGGGCTTTTTTAATTGTTAATTTTTCTGATTTATAAGTTTGAAATTTTATTATATCTGCTCCACTTTTTTTTGCTTTTTTTATTAACTGCTCTGCAATTTTGAGACTTCCATTATGATTTACACCTGCTTCAGCAATTAGAACAAACTTGTCTTTATTAAATTCGACCTTACCAATTTTAAATTTCATTTTTTTTTAACTTAGATATTATTGATTTTCTTCCTTTTTTATTGGAAATATTTTTTTCATGTTTAAAATACCTATATAATGGAACAGGAAGGTAAAATCCATTATATTTTTTATTTAATCTTGTAATCAGGTCGTAATCTTCACAAATTTTTAAATTTTTATTATATCCCCCAACTTCTTTCACAGCAGTCTTTCTAAACATAATACCTGCCCCATGATTTTTAACCTTGGAAATAGTATTTAGTTTAACTTTTTCTATAACTAAACCCTTAGAATCAACTTTATAATGATCGCAACAAACGTAAGCAATATCCTTGTTTTCTATGAGGATACTGCTCATCATTTCGCATGCATGCTTATTAATAAAATCATCTGAATCAACTCTTATAAAAAATTCACCCTTAATTTTTTCTAGGGCCCTATTTGATGAAAAACCTATTCCTTTATTCTTATTGTTTTTAATAATTCGTAAATTTGGTATTTTCTGTGACCTAGCAATCGCTATTGAGTTGTCTGTCGAGCCATCATCTAGTAAAAGTATTTCAGATTTTTTATTAAATAAAATTTGATCAGTACAAGATCTAAGCGCTCTATCTATAAAATTTGCTCTATCATAATTAAGAATAATCAAAGAAATATCTTTAAAATACATAAATAACAATTATCATATTTTTATGAATAAAAATAAAAAATATATTTTAATAGTAGGGGGCAGTGGCACTATTGGTAGAAATCTTATTAATTATTTTTTAAAAAAAGAACATTTTGTCATAAATTTAGATAGAAATCCCTATTTAAATCAGTCTATAAATTATAGATTTATTAAGGTAGATATAACTAATAAAAATAATCTAAACAAAAAATTTGAATTTTTAAAAAAAAATTTTGAAAAAATTGATACATGTATAAATTTGTTTCATTTTAAGGGTGGCTCCAAACTCAAGCCTCATGCTAAATTTTTTAATTCTTTTGAGGATTACTCATTTAAAATCTGGAAAGAGACTATTGATACAAATTTAAATAGCTTGTTTTTGATCTGCCAACATATGGTAAAAATTTTTAAAAAAAATAAAAGTGGAGGCACCATAGTCAATACCTCTTCAACTTATGGAATTAATTCCCCAAATCATACAATTTATGGTGACTCAGGAATAAATAGCCCAATTTCATATGCCACAACCAAAGGTGCAATTATTAATTTTTCAAAATATTTAGCAACTTATTATGCAAGAGAAAAAATAAGAGTAAACGTTGTATGTCCTGGGGGAATTCAAAATAAAAATCAATCAAAGGAATTTATTAAAAAATATTCAAAAATTACTCCCATGAAAAGGCTTGCTAAAGAACATGAGTTTAACGAGATTTACGAATATCTTTCAATTGGTAAATCTGATTATGTAACAGGGGCTATTTTTACTATTGATGGAGGTTTCACTGCGTGGTAAAAAAATAGGTATTTTTATACCTTGTAGATTAAATTCCTCAAGATTAAAAAAAAAACTATTGTTAGATCTTTATGATGGTAAAAAGATTATAGAAATTTTACTTTCTAATTTATGTAAAAGTAAATTTGTTGAAAAGAAAAATATAATTATCTGCACTACTAAAAATAAAATAGACAGTGAGTTAAAAGAATTCATTAAATTTTTAGGTTATGGAGTTTTTGAAGGAAGTGAAAAAAACATAATAAAAAGATTTTATAATGCCAATCAATATTATAATTTTGATTTAATAGCAGAGGTAGATGGAGATGATGTTTTTACAGATGTTGAAATATTAGATAAATTAATAGAAAAATCACTAAGTAATAATTATGATTATCTTTATACTGAAAATTTACCCTTAGGCTTAAATTGTAAATTATTCACTAAAAAAGGCTTAAAGAAAGTTTATCAAAATATTGTAACTAGAAATAACCAAAATGGATTTATGTTATTTTTTTTAAATCATCCATACATCCAAAAAAAAAAATTAATTATAAAATCTAAAATTTTTGAGGGCAGGTTTACCCTTGACTACATAGAAGACTTTCAATTATTTAATAGTCTTTATCAATTTTTAAATAAAAAAAATTTTACTTTTAATATAAAAAATTATCTCACCTATATAAAAAAAAATAAAAAACTATTTTTAAAATCTTTAAATCTTAACAAAAAATGGATATCAAGAACTAAATCAATTTTAAACTTAAAATATAAAGCAAATAATAAGATTTATAAAATAAATTACTGATTTGTTTTTCCAAAAAAAGCCAAAGTTTTCTTTAATGCATTTATTTGTCTTAACATTTCCGATTTATTATTTTGATTAGTCGTAAATTGCATTAGATTTTTTTGCAACTCTTTTGCTATTGGTGTTAAACCCCAGCCATAACTATTTGTTAGTTGCATTGATCCTGACTTTAGTCCTTTTAGCCTACCTTCTTTGAAAGGCTTTTCATCACTAACTAATTTCCAAGCAGCGTATATTCCATCTCCACCAAATGAAATAAATTTTAATCTAAACTCTTCCCATTTGATTCCATATTTACCTCCATTAAATAAACAAGCAAATGTGTAATATGTGTGAAAGAATTTTTTTGGTGTTTTTTGAGGAATGAGTAAATCATTTTTAAACGATTCTATAGTTTTTAAAAACAAATCACCCATTAATATTCTTTTTTTTAAAAAAAAATTTAATCTTTCAAGTTGTGCTAAACCCACGGCTGCACAAATTTCAGATAATCTATAATTGTAACCAAACATCTCATGCCTAAACCAATTCGGATTTTGAAATTTATTTCTATCAATTCTAATTCTTCCAGTTTTTGCAGTAAGGTTTTTGTATCCTGCGCTTGCAAATTTTCTCATATTTTCAGCTAATTTTTCACTATTAGTGGTAACGATACCACCATCTCCGGTTGTTATATGTTTTGTATTTTCAAAACTCCAACTTCCAACGTCAGAACATGCACCACTAATTCTATTTTTTTCATCTCTTCCCAAGAAGCATTGAGCAGAATCTTCTAAAATATAAAGATTATGATCTTTGGCTATTTTTTTAATAGAAGTCATATCTGCCATTAATCCATAAAGGTGTACAACCATTATAGCTTTGGTTTTTTTAGTAATTTTTTTTTTTATATCATTAGGATCAATTAAAAAAGTATCATTCTTAACATCAGCATAGACTGGAGTAGCTCCACATTGCCAAATAGCAAAACCACAAAGAGTAACTGTAAGAGCTGGTAAAATCACCTCATCACCATGACCAACCCCAAAAGCATTTAAAGCCATGTGCAATGTTGAAGTTCCGGAATTTGCCGTAATTGCATATCTTTGTTTGTGTTTTTTTGCAAATAATTGCTCTAATCTTTCATTATATGTTGAGGCATCACCAGCTGCAAAATCTTTTGATAGCAAATCTTTTAAATAGGTGATTTCATTACCTTTAAATCTCCAACCTTGTTTTTTTTTCTTTATGTTCATTTTTTTAAATTATCTAAATCTATAACTTTATCACAGTATTTTAAATTATTTTCATGATGAGATACGATTATTATAGTTTTATCTTTTTTTAAAGTAAAAAAATTTTTAATTAATTTTTTTTCTGTATTTTTATCCAATGAGTTTGTTGATTCATCCAAAATTATTAATTCCGCATTAGAGTACATAGCTCTGGCAATACCAATTCGCTGAGCTTGACCACCACTAAGTCTTGACGCTCTGTCACCAACGGTAGAATTTAATTTTTTTTTCATTTTTTTTACAAAATCATTAAGCATGCTGTACTTGCATATTCTTCTTATAAAATCCTTGTCTATATTTTTTTCATCATCAAAAAACGTAATATTATTTAAAATTGTATTATCAAATAAATATATTTTTTGAGGAACATAGCAAATATTTTTCTGCCAACTGACAATTCCATTAGTTGTTAATTTCTTTTTATCTATAAAAATTTCTCCATTAGAAACTTGATAAAAGCCACAAATTATATTGATTAGCGTGCTTTTGCCAACACCAGATTTTCCTTTAATTCCAATTTTTTCACCAGATTTAATTTTTAAGTTAAAATTTTTAAAAATATTTAGTTTATTAGGATAAGAAAAGTTTATATTTTTAAATTCTAGAAGATTATTAAATTCAACTTTTTCCTTATTAGCATTTTTTTTATTTGAATAAATTTTTTTTTCAAAATTGATTTCATTTTTAATATTATCAAAAGCAGATATATCTCCTTTGATTTGAGCAAGACTAATATAAATATTTTGTGCAGCAGGTAGCATTTTATAAAATGAAAAAACAAATACTCCAAAAACTGGAAGCATAGAAAAAAAACTATTACTTGAAAAAAAAATTAACAGAAAGACAATTATAGAAAAAGAAAAAAATTCAAGTAAATATCTTGGTGTAAGAGCTAAAGAGGAGTTTATCCATTTCAATTTTGCAATTTTATTTGAAATGGAATTAAAAATATCAAGTACTATGTGCTCTTTATTGTATATCTTTAATTCCCTGAAAGATTCGATTCCTTCAAAAAGTTTTTTTTGTCGGATTGGAATAAATTGGCTGATTTTTTTCCCATTCTTTTTTATTAATTTTCTAGTAAAAAAATAAATAATAAAAAATATAAAAAATAGAGTTAAAGATAGGTAGATAGTTAATTTCGGATTGATTATAATCAACCCTATATTTATTGTAATTATCAATAAAGATTTACTGATTAAATTTAATGTTGAATTTATTACTCCATTTGCAACCCTGGTAGTTTCCTCAAGAACTTGACCAGTAATCTTTGAACTATTAATATTTGAGTAGTAACTTAAACTTCTTCCAAGAAAACTTTTTAGAATTTTTTTTGCTAAATTATATTCCAAATTAACTATAAATCTATTTACCATCCATATATTAAAAATATTTAATAAAGTAGAAAAAAAAATTATTATTATAAATATGAAACCTAAAATTAATCTTATTTTTTTTTCATCAATATATTGATTAGCAAAAAAATTTTTTATAATAAAAAATTCATCTAGTGTGCTAGGATCGATTAGAACACTTAAAAAAGGAATTATTGACATAATTCCAGCTAATTCAAAAATACTTAATATAAAGCCTAGAAATACCAATAAATAAAAAAGATTTTTCTCTTTTTTTGTTAAAAAGTTTATTATATTAAAAAGCATACTCAATTTATATACTTATAGTTATGAAAAAAAAAGTTTTAGTTATTGCCTCACATCACGACGATGAAGTATTTGGATGCTCAGGAGCTATCTTAAAGCATAAGTTGAACGGTGATGAAATAAATATAATTTTTACAGCTGATGGTTTTACCTCGAGAAAACACACCAATAAAAAAGAAAATTCGAGACATAATGAGTTGAAAAAAGTAAATAAAATTTTAAATTTTAAATCTATTCATCATTTAGATTTTTTAGATAATCAGATGGATAATTTTTCTAATTTAGAAATAACTTTAGAAATAGAAAAAATATTTAATCAAATAAGACCAAATATTATTTATACACACCATCCAAATGACTTAAATATAGATCATAGAAAAACATCAGAGGCTGTATTGACAGTTTTAAGAACAAAAAATTTGACCAACATTGAAAAGATATTATTTTTTGAAATTGTATCTTCATCACATCAATTTTATGATAAGCATAATCAATTTTCTCCAAATTATTTTGTAGACATTTCGAAATTCATAAATCTTAAATTGAAATTGTGTAAAATTTATAATCGAGAACTAGATAAATTTAAAGGTCCCAGATCGCTGGAAGCGATAAAATCGCTAGCCATATTTCGTGGAAGTCAAGTAAATGTAAAATATGCAGAGGCGTTTGAGGTTTTTAGGGTTATAACTTAATAATTTTAAAAATTAATTTATGATTGCAAAAATTGGTAATGCAAGAATTGGAGAAAGGCAAAAAACATTTATTGTTTTTGAAGCTGGGGCAACTCATAAAGGTCTTTCTTCTGCTAAAAAATTAGTTGATTTTTCTAAAGCAGCCGGAGCAGATGCTATAAAGTTTCAATTAGTCAGTAATATAAATAAAATTACAAAAAATAAAAAAATTAATTTTTCTTATAAAATTTTATTAAAAAATAACAAATTTAAAAAAATTACAGAAAAATATCATAAAATTATAAAAAGAAGATCAATGAATTTGGACGAGTGGTCTAAACTATTCAGCTATTGTAAGAAAAAAAAAATTAAGTGTTTTTGCTCAATTGAGGATTTTGAGGATATAGAATTTGTAGCTTTAAAAAATGTTGACACTATAAAGATTTCATCATCTGATTGTGTTAACTTGCCTTTAATTGAATATGCAGCAAAGACAAAAAAATGTATACAAATTGACACTGGTAACTCTACTCTAAAAGAAATTGAACAAGCAATTTCAACAATTCGTAGTTCAGGAAATAATAATATTATTGTTCATTACAATCCACCTAATTACCCTACTGAAATTAGAAATGTAAGTTTAAAAAATATTAATTATTTAAAAAAAAAATTTAATGTTGTGGTTGGTTTTTCAGATCATTCTCCGGGTGAGCTAATATCTTATATATCAATAACCAGAGGAGCAAATTTAATTGAGAAGACTATTACACTAAATAAATATGAAAAAAGTGTAGAGCATTGTATGTCTTTAGAGGCTCATGATTTAGCAAAATTTGTTCAAAATGTGAGAGATATAGAGACTATAATAAATTCAAAAATTAATTTTATAAAAAAAATTAAGTCTAATGTCAAAAAAACGAGAAAAAGTTTATTCTGCAATAAAAATATTAAAAAAGGGGAAATTTTAAAAATAACAGACTTCAGCTTTTTATCACCAGAGGCTGGCTTAACACCAAAAAAATTTTACGAAATTGTTAAAAAAAAGAAATTGGTTGTGGCAGTCAGAAATATTAAAAAAGGGAAAAGGTTATTTGCCACAGATATTAAAATTAAATAAAAAAAATATTTTATTAATTGGATATGGATCTATTGGTAAAAAATATTTTAGTTTTTTAAAAAAAACTCATAATGTATTTATTTTTGATATTAAATTTTATAAATTAAATAATAAAATTTTACTATCAAAATTAAGAATTTTTTTGGAAAAAAATTCTTATAAGATTAATTATGCTATTATTTGCACACCTCCAGACCAAAGGATTGAATATTACAAACTCTTGTTAAAATATAATATTAATTTTCTTGCAGAGAAGCCTATTTGCAATAATTTAAATGGACTATCTCAAATAAACACTTTGATTAACAAAAAAAAATTAAAAGTTGCAATAAGTTGCAACTTGTTATTTGATAATTTTTATACTTTTCTTAAAAACCAAATAATTAAAATAAAACCAGATAAATTAATTCATATTAATTTTCTATTTTCATTTGATGTTAAAAATATGAGAACTCAAAACAATAATAAAGCTTATTATCAAAATAATTCAAAAGGAGGAGGTGTTTTAAACGATGTATTATCTCATGAATTACAATTAATAACTAAAGTTTTTGGTAAAATAAAATCAATTAAATCTCTTGTTAGGCAAACAAAACAAAAAAATAATATTTATGACTCACTAAGTAGTATTATTTTAGAATTTAATTCAAAAATTACAGCATGCATAGATGTAAATTATTTAAGTAATTATCGAGAGCGTTTAATTCACTTTTATTTTAATAAACTTAAAATAATTTACTCTGAAACCAATAAACCAATAAAATCAGAAATAATTATTTCAAATAAAAAAAAATTGAAAAAAATAAAGTTAAAAAAAAATAACAGTTTAAAAGATCAATTACTTTATTATGAAAAAAAATTGTTAAGTGGGAAAAAAAAATACAACAAAATGATCACATTTGAAGAGGGTATTAATTTTCTTAAAATTATAAAAAAAATTAGAAATAATTAAGATCTAAAAAAATAATCAAATTGTAAAGTTCTACCAGTTATATATCCATTCTCATTTTCGAAAGCATCTTCAAATATTTTATTTAAATCATTTTTAGTTAGCATGGATTTACCAATTGTATGTTGTTTATATTTATTTAAAAATTTTCTATTTGCTCTCCCTTCAACACCACCTAATTTAATACAAAAAACTGGAAATTTATAAAGTTCAGCCATATACATTGTCAATTTTTCAACTCCAGCTTTAGCAACTGAATAATTTATAGGGAAATTTTTGATATTTTTATGAAGCTTTTTAGGGGGAAGTAGATCTGAATATATCGAAGAAATTAAAATAAATTTTTTGATATTAAAATTTTTATCTAATTTTTTACAAATAAAATAAGGCAATGTAATTTGATCTTTTAATTCATTATTCCAAAGGTTAAAATTATCATTTTCATAATTTTTATTATTCCTATAAAGATACAGAATTGACAATTCTTTAAAATTATTTTTTTTCAAAAATAATACTAAATTTTTTAAATTTTTTAATTCGTAGTCAAAATAAAATGAGTAAAAATTATCAGAATTTTTGTATTTTTTTTTTAACTGGTCCATTCTTTTTTTTGATGAACTGACAGATATTACATTATTTTTTTTTAATAAATTAGAATAAATAATTTTTGCAATATGGCTTGTGCCTCCAAAAATTAATATATTTTTACTCATTTGTTAAATATTCCAATGTTTTAAATGATTTTTTATTGTTTTTGTAGGTTGAACTTATAAATGAAATTAACATATTTCTCATTGAATTTAATGTATCAGAACAATGAAATTTCTTCTTATTTTTTGGTGTAATTACTTCAATTGAGGGTTTTATTTTATTTTTGTAAGTGATTATTTCAATAATTTGAGAATTAGTTTTACGGATAATAATTTTATTTTTTTCTTTCAGTATATTTACATCATTTAAATTAGGTAGTGCATTTCTTATGAAATCTAAAATATGTATTCCGTAATATTTCCAGCCTTTGCCAATTTTACATATAATTTTAAATCGATTGTTTTTATTTATAATTTTCTCAAATTCAGCTCTATCTTTTGAAAAATAGAAACTTGAAATAGAAAAAAATTTACTTTTGTCTTTTTTATATTTATTTAGATATTTTTTTGAAGTGCAAAGAGGCTTATCAATAAAAATTGGTATATTAAATTTTTTAAAATAGCTGAATATTTTATGCTTAGCTTTTTCTTCATTAATCAAAATCATAACAGCATCAATCTCTGGTGCCATTTCTTTAAAATCTTTACAAACAATATCAATTTTAGCAAACTTAGAAATTCTTTTAGATATACTTATATTTTTACACCATATGTGTGTAACTTTAGCAGGACTTAAATTTTTTTTATAGTTTCTTAAATATTTTTTTATATATTTGTAGGGACATATGTTGTAATTTTTTCTATTAGTTCCATTAATTATAGCTGATAAAGAATAAGGATGACCATTAAATTTTGAATAACCAATAACACCAATTTTCATATTATGAGAATAGCAGTAATCCCCGCAAAAAAAAACTCAATAAGATTAAAAAATAAGAATATTAAAAAATTTAATGGTAAGCCAATGCTTTATTGGACAATAAAAGCTTGTTTAAAATCAAAAATTTTTGATTATGTTTTTGTTAGTACAGATTGCAAAATTACCCAAAAAATTTCTATAAAATATGGAGCATCATGTCCATTTTTAAGAAAAAAACATAATACCAATAGAAGTTCAACAGATGATGTTGTTTATGAGAGCTTGAATGAAATAAATAAAAAACTAAAATTAAATTATGATGAAGTTTTTTTATTAATGCCTAACTGTCCACTAAGAAACTCAAAAGATATCATTAATTTCAAAAATTATTTTGTTAAAAATAATTTATCTTTTTTATGTACAATTATTAAGTTTCCAAATTTTTTAAATCCAAATTATTCATTATATGGAAAAAAAATGGATCACCTTAATTTTTTATATAGAAAATTTATAAATACAAAATACAAACCTACAAATCATTTTTTTTCCTTAACGGGAGCTATACGATCAGCAAAAGTTAGTGATTTTTTGAAACATAAAAATTTTATTAATAAAAAAACTAAATATTATGAGATTAAACTTATTAATGGAATTGATATAGACGACATTACTGATTTTGAGTTTGCGGAAAGAACTAAACTACTAACTTAATACATTTATCTAGTTTAGCTAATATATTATTTTGTTTTTTAATGCTCAAATCATAATATAGAGGAATTGAAAAACAATTTTTGAAATACTTTTCAGAATTTGTAAAATTTTTAAATTTTTTTTTTATATAATTTTTTATTAATGGGTGCTTATATAGTGGCACATAATGTAATTGTAATTTTATTTTATTCTTAAGCATTAATTTATAAAATTTTATTTTTTGATTTATACTTATATTTTTTTTAGTTTTAATTATGAATAAGTGGTAACTTGATAAATTGTCTTTTTTAATATTTTGAAAACTAAAAAAATTACTATTTTTAAGTTTTTTTTTATAATATTGTGCGATAAAATTTCTTTTTTTTACAATTCTTTTAAGATTTTTTAACTGACTTATACCCAAAGATGCCTGAATTTCTGGCAATCTAAAATTGTAACCTAATTTTTTGACCTCATAATACCAGTGATGCTTAAAATTTTTATTAGATTTACTCGAAACTCTATCAATTCCTAGGGTTCTTAATATATCTATCTCTTTATAAATATTATATTTATTAGTTGTTATAATGCCTCCCTCTAAAGTAGTAATTGTTTTTACAGGGTGGAAGCTAAAAACAGTTAAATCAGAAAATTTGCAATTCCCTATATAATGACCTTCATATTTTGAACCAAGCGCATGTGAGGCGTCTTCAATAATTTTAAATTTAAATTTTTTTTTTAATTTATAAATTTCTTTCAAGTTGCATGGGTTTCCACCTAAATGTGTCAAAATAATTAATTTAGGTAATTTTTTAGTTCTTTTTGCATTTATTAGCTTTTTTTCTAATATGCTTACGTCAACATTAAAATCTTTGTCTGAAATTTCTACTAAATCAATTTTTGATTTAAACTGCATTGCACAAGATATGCTGCTAATAAATGTAATTGAGCTACACCACACAATATCATTTTTGTTTATTTTCATCGCTGCGCAAGCAAGATGTAAAGCTGCGCTTGCATTAGAAACTGCTAAAGAATATTTTGAGCCAACAAATGCTGATATTTTTTTTTCAAATAGATTTATAAATTTACCTTGGGTTAAATATCCTGATTTCAAAATTTTAACAACATTTTGAATATCTTGTTGGAATATTTTGGGTTTCGAGTAGTTAATAAGATTGCTCATTATCTTTTTTTATTGATTATTAATAATTAATCAATATCTATTATCTCATGTTTAATAATAAAAATATATTAATCACTGGTGGCACAGGAACTTTTGGTAAAGAGTTTGTGAAAAAAATTTTAAAAGACTACAATGCAAAAAAAATTGTAGTTTATTCAAGAGATGAAGTAAAACATTATGAATTATCATTTAGATTTAAGTCTAAAAAAATGAGATTTTTCCTCGGTGATGTTAGGGACAAAGAAAGACTAAATTTAGCTTTGAGGGATATAGATTTTATTGTTCATGCAGCAGCAATGAAGCAAGTTCCTCTTTCTGAATATAATCCTATGGAATGCATTAAAACAAACATTATAGGATCACAAAATTTAATTGAGTGTGCATTAAATAATAAAGTAAAAAAAGTTTTAATGATATCTTCAGACAAAGCTTGTGGACCAGTAAATCTTTATGGTTCAACTAAGTTAGCGGGAGAAAAATTATTTATTGCTGCTAACAATTTATCTGGAGGAATTAATACAAAGTTTTCAGTAGTAAGATACGGCAATGTATCCGGATCTAAAGGCTCAGTAATACCGATTTTGGAAAAAGTAAAACAAAATAAGGAAAATTTTTACTTAACAGATAATAAAATGACGCGTTTTTGGATAACATTAGAAGAAGGCGTAGATTTAGTTGTCAAAACTTTAAAAATTATGTCTGGAGGCGAAATAATAATACCGAAATTAAAATCATATTATATTAAAGATCTTGCAGAAATTTTTTTATCTAAAAATAAAATTTTTATAACAGGTGTCAGACCAGGTGAAAAAATAGATGAATTTCTTTTTTCAAGAGATGAAACACCACATATTATTGATTGTAATAAATTTTTTTTAATTAAACCAGGAATTAAAACCATCAATTTCAAAGCACCTAAAAAATTTAAAAATTTAAAAAAAAATGATATTTTAAATGATGGTTATTCATCATCTGATAAAAATTATATTATGAGCGCTAGTGAACTTAAAGCAAAAATGAAAATGTTTAATGCACAGGAAAAAATTTAAAACTCATTTGAAACTCCACAAAAGAAAATTAACAGATCAACTAAATTTTGATCAAAATAAACCACTTTTAATTGCAGAAGTTGGAATTAATCATAATGGAAATTTTAATTTAGCAAAAAAAAGTACAATTGCAGCTTTTAATTCGGGAGCCGATATTGTTAAATTTCAAAATTTTAAAACAGAAGATTTTTTAAATAATAAAAAAATCTTATGGTTAGACAAAAACAGAAATTCAAAAAGTTTATTTGATATTTGTAAAAAAAATGAATTTCAAAAAAAATGGATGCTAGAGCTAAACAATATTGCAAAACATTATAGAAAAAAAATATTTTATACTCCAACATCAATTTCAGGCATTAAAGATATAAAAAAATTAAATATTGATTTTGTTAAAAATGGCTCTGATTTTTTAACACATATTGATTTTTTGAGTGATTTATCAAAAAATTTTACAACTATTTTTTTATCTACTGGAATGGCTACTATTGATCAAATTCATAAAGCGCTAGATGTAATTGAAAGAAACGGAAAATCATCTGTTATTCTTATGCATTGTGTCAGTCTTTATCCAACAGAAATTAAAGACGCTAACATAAATAGAATGACAACATTAAAAAAAAAATTCAAGTTAGAAATAGGTTATTCTGATCACACCAAAGGTACAGTGGCACCTTTAATCGCAGCATCGTTAGGAGCAAAAATTATAGAAAAACATTTTACATTAGATAAAAAACTTAATGGGCCAGATCATTGGTTTAGCTCAGACCCAAAAGAATTTAAAAAATTATCAGTATTACTTGATAAAATTTGTTTAGCAAAAGGTAGTGGAGATATAATGCCAAATATTAAAGAAATGGATAATAGACATCAAATCCAAGTAGCCTTGAGTTTTTCAAAAAATACAAAAAAAAATACAATATTAAATCAAAAACACTTTAAAATTATGAAAAATTTAAATATCTCTTTACAAGCGAAAGATTTATCAAAAATTTTAAAAAAAAAATTAAATAAGAATAAATTAAAAGGTGAACCAATCACACTAAATGATGTCAAATAAAAAAATATTGGTTACTGGAGGGTGCGGCTTTCTTGGATCACACATTGTTGATGAATTATTAGGAAAAAAAAATAAAGTAGTCGTAGTAGATAATCTTTCATCAGGAAGATTACAAAATTTAAATAAATCATCAATTTTTTATTCAATAGATATTGAAAATTTCAGTGCATTAGAAAAAATATTTAAAAAATATAATTTTAATTACGTTTTTCATATGGCAGCAAAAATAAACACTTCAATTAAAACTGAGAATACAAAGGATGATGTAAATAATCAAATATTAGGCAGCTTAAATATTATAAATCTATCTGTTAAATATAAAGTTGCTAAATTAATATATGGATCAAGTGTTGCTATTTATGGTCATCAAAGAAAGTTACCAGTTAAAGAGAATGCAAAAAAAGACTTATCCAATTCTTATAGTATTTGTAAAGCGACGGTAGAACATTATTTAGAATATTTTAATAAATTTTATAAACTGCAATTTAATTCAATCAGATACGCAAATATCTACGGACCAAGACAAATTGAAAAGGGAGAAGTTGGAGTAGTAGCAATATTTATTAATAATATTTTAAAAAAAAAAAATTAATTTAATAGGTAAAGGATTAAATTCCAGAGATTATATATTTGTAAAAGATGCAGCAAAATTAACATTAAATACATTAAATAATAATTACTCAGGACATATTAATTTAGGATCAGGTAAATATACAAAAACAATTGAAATTTATAAAATTTTAAAAAAAATTAATCCTGGAATTCACTTTAGGTATAAACCAAATAGAATAAATGAAATAAAAAATTTTTGTTGTGATGTTAAAAAAATGAGAAAATATTTAGGAAATACTGAAACAAATTTAGCTGACGGTATTAAAAAAACTTATATGTATGATAAATTTTAAAATAAGAAATTTTGAAAAAAAAGATTTTATAGATATATATAAATGGGAGAATGATTATTTAGCGCTTGCAAATTCATTTGGAAAAAAAAATTTTAGTTATGGTAATCATTATTTGTGGTGTTATGATAAATTAAGATCAAATAATTTTTCTATTTTTATATTATACGATAAAAATAAAAAATTTGGGTTGGTAAAAATAAAAAAATACAAAAACACTGGCATTATATCAATAAACCTAAATCCAAAATTCAGAGGAAAAAAATTAAGCACAAAATTTTTATTAAAATCTGAAAAAGAATTGCCAAAAAAAATTAAAATTTTAAGAGCCTATGTTTTTAAGAGTAATAATAAATCAGTAAAAATGTTCACAAAATGCGATTATCAAAAAATTAAATTTATTGATAATAAAATAAAATTTGAAAAAAAAATTAACAATGGATTACAATAAAATATTTTACGAAATAAAAAACAAATCTAAAATCGTAAAAAATAATTATGATTTTGTCGGATGGGGATCTAAAAAGAGTCAAATGATAAGATTTTATCAATTAGAAAAATTTTGCAATATTGAAAAAAAAACCATTTTGGATATTGGGTGTGGTAGAGGAGATTTCTTCAAATATTTAAAAAGAAAGAAAATAAAATCTTTTACTGGAATAGATATGAATAAGGATTTTGTCAACTTTTGTGAAAAAAAATATAAGAGTAAGAATGTAAAATTTTTTAACAAAAATTTTTTAGATTTAAAATTTAAGAAAAAATATGATATAGTTTTTATGTCTGGATTATTAAATTTACCATTCGATAATAATTTTGAAACTTTAGAAAAAATAATATTCAAAATGTTCAATTTATCAAAATATTGTATTTTGTTTAATTTTTTAAGCACACAATCAAATAAGATTTTTGTTAATCAAAATTACTATGATGCTACAAAAATTCTGAAATTAGTAGAAAAAATATCCAATAATTATTTGTTAAATTCCAATTATTTATCACACGATAAAACATTTATAGTTTTTAAAAAACATTTATAGTTTTTAAAAAAAAAATATGAAAAATAATGTTTTTTTTTACTTATGGCCAAATTATTCAGACAAAGTTGGATTTGGACACCTTAGAAGATTAAAAAATTTATCATCAGGTTTAAAAAAAAAAAAATTAATTATAATTTTATTTTAACAAAAAATAAAGATTCATCAAAATTAAAATTTAAGAAACTTATTTACATAAATAAATCACTTAAAAATATTAATTTAGAAAACTTTTCCAAACTTTTTTTTAGAAAAGAAAAAAGAAAATTTATTATTTTTGATAATTATCAATTAACAAATAATATTTTATCTAAATTTAAAAAAATGGGTTATAAAACAATTTGTTTTTCAGATAACCCCCAAAAAAAATTGAAAGCAGATTTAAATATTCACTTGGGAAATAAAATTAAAAATAAAAATTTTATATCTGGTTTATCTTATATTCCTTTCGATCTAGATATTAAAAAAAATCTAAAAATTAAGAGAAAAGTTAATGAAGAAATATTAATTACTTTTGGAGCCTTTGATCACTATAGCTTAAGTTTAAAAGTAATAAATATTTTAAAAACTCATAATTTTAAATTTAAAGTAGTAATAGGAAGATTTTATAAAAAAGACTTAATTAGTAAACTAAAAAAATTAAAAAAAGATGGTATTAAAATAAAATTTATAATGTATCCAAAAAATATTATTAACCATATAAAAATATCTAAAATTATAATTTGTGCAGGTGGGTTTACCATCTATGAGGCATTATTATTAAAAAAAAATGTTATTTGTTTTGGGCTATGGAATAATCAATTAAATAATCTTATTTACTTAAGAAAAAAAAAATTAATAGAATTTGTAAATATTGATAAAATTCAAAAAAAACTAAGTAATTTAGTACTTAACATTTTTAGATATCAAAATCTTGCAAAATCAACAAAATTAATTGATCATCTAGGTTCTATACGAATAGTTAATAAGATATTAAAAATTAAATAATGATACTTTCTGCTCATCAACCAACCTATTTGCCTTGGGCTGGATTGTTTCATAAAATTTGGTTATCAAATTTATTTGTTTTTTTAGATACAGTTCAATATTTACCCAAAGAATGGATGAATAGAAATTATATTAGATGTAAAAATGATCCTATTTGTTTATCTATACCTGTACTTGATAAAAATTTTCTTAAAATAAAAACAAATGAGATTAAAATTAATAATAATTATAATTGGCAAAGAAAACATCTAAAATCAATTTATTTAAATTATAAAAATGAAAAATATTTTGATTTTTATTTTAATAAATTAAAAATTATCTATGAAAAAAAATATGATTATCTAAGTATTTTCAATTATGAAATATTGATAATGTTATTAAAAGTCTTAGAAATTAAAACTGAAGTAGTAAAATCAAGCGATCATAACTTTCAATTAAAAAAGTCAGATTTAGTTTTAGAAATGTGTAAAGAATTTAAAGCTAGCACTTTTATATTTGGAGAGCAGGGAAGAAATTATGCTAAAATAGAAGAATTTAAAAAAAATAACATAAAAATTTTTTTTCAAGATTATTTAGTTCCTGAACAATTCAATCTAAAATCCAAAAAAAATTTATCTGTGATAGACTTACTTTTTAGATTTGGAGGTGATGCTAGAGAAATTATATTCTTAAATCAAAATAACTTTGATTTAAAATGAAAACTACCAGTTTTTTTTGTATTGATTTCGACGATAATTTTTGGGTTGATTTTTTTATAAAGCAAAAATTTTATAAACCTGATATTTGGATAGAAAGAAAAGAATTTACTAAAAAAAAATTTCAAAAAAATTTCAAGAATTCAAAATTTATAGATTGGCAAATGGCTATTAGAGGACAACTTAAGATTAAAAAAGAATATATATTAAATAGAAAAGAAGAAAAATATTATGAGCTTTGCTATGAAAAACTTTATTTTACTCTTAAAAGATACGAAAAATATGATGATAAAATTTCTAAAGTTAAAAAAAGGGAGTACATAAAAAAACAATTTATAAAATGGAAATCATTTATTAAAGAAAATAAACCGGATGTAGTCATGTTTAAATCTATTCCTCATCATGGATTTGATCTCATTATCTATCATATTTGTAAATTTCATAAAATTAAAACAATTATTTTTAATAAATTAAACTTCAGAGGATACGCATATTTATCTCATAACTATAATGAGAAAAATATAAGAAAAATTCTAAAAGAACAAAGATTAAAACAATCAAATTTTGAAATTCAATATAAAGAATTTAATATTAATTTTCTAAAAAAATGTAAAAAGGAATATAACCAAAATATCCCATATTATATAAATTACAGTTATATTAATCAGTTTTCACTAACAAAAATAATCATTTTAATTTTGAAATGTATAAAGAATTTTTTTTTCAAAAATTCAATTTCTTTAATAAATTTTAATAACAATCTAAAACTAGATCAAAGAAATGATTTAGATTCTTTTCAGTTAAGTATGATTTACTTAAAATCATATTTTACAATATTAGACAAATTTATATTCTATAAAACTTTATGTGAAAATGTAAATTATGACGAAAAATATATATTATTTTCCGCAAGCTACCAACCTGAAAGAACAACATCCACAGATTGTGATAAAAATTTTTATGACCAGTATAAAATTTTGAAATTTTTAGATAAAAATTTACCTAAAAATTTAACAATTTTTTATAAGGAACACCCAAGTATGTTTTCAATGAATAGAGTCGATCACGATATTAAAAATATAAATTATTATAAAAAAATACAAAATGGAATTAAGAGAGTAAAGTTTATTTCAACAGATATAGATACGTATAAATTGATTGATAATGCAGAATTTGTTGTTTCAGCTAATGGTACAATAAATATTGAATCAATGATTAGAAATAAGAGATCAATAATTTTTTCACAAAATTATTTGAAACTATTAAATGGTATTACGTTTATATCAAATAAAAAAGACTTAAGAATTTTTTTAAAAAATTACAAAAAAAATTACAAAAAAAATTATTTATCAATAATCAATGATTGTCCAATAATTCCTGAATTGAGTATAGATGATTTTTATAATGATAAAATTAAAAATTTTGATATTAATAAAAGATACAAAAAAATTGCAAATTTAATAAATAAATTTTTATAAATCATTAATAAAATAATGCACATATTATTAGTACCTTCAGAGTATCCTACAAAAGATCACAAATTAGGAGGAATTTTCACAATGGAACAACAAATGTATCTGAAGAAAAATAACTCAATTGGATTAATTTATATTTATCTATTTTCTATAAGGAAAATATTAACAAGTCTATTTTTCAAAATATTTACTTGTGAAAAAAATTATAGAAATTTTATTTTTTATTTTCCAAGAGTACCGTATTTTAAAAATATAAATTATAAAATTCATTATTTTTTTTTTTAATTTATTTTAAAAAATATATTAAAATTTATGGAAAACCTGATTTGTTGCATATTCATTTTTCAGAATTTTCTATTTGGACTGCTTATAAAATAAAACAAAAATATAAAATACCTTATATTGTAACTGAACATTCCACAGATTTTTTAGATGGAAAGTATGAAAGAAATTATCCAAAAAATTCAAAAGTATTTTTAAACATTTCTAAAGCCTTTAGAAGTAGCAAAAAAGTGATATGCGTTAGCTCGATTTTAAAAAAAAAGGTAAAAAAATATTTTAAACTAAAAAAAAATTTAGTCATTGTTATACCCAATTTATCAATTAGTATAAAGTTTAAAAAATATAAACAAAAAAATAGTATAATATTTGTTGGAAGTTTTGAGGAAAGAAAAAATCCACTATTATTATTAAAATCTTTCAAAAAAATTTATAAAAAAAATTTAAAATTAAATTTGGTAGGGAATGGGCCATTAAAATCTAAGATTGATAGTTTTGTCAAAAATAATGATTTACAAAAAAATGTTAAAATATTTACCACATTAAATAGAAAGAATGTTTTAAAATTGATAAATCAAAGTAGTATTTTGGTTCTACCTAGTAATTTTGAAACTTTCGGTGTTGTTGTGATTGAAGCTTATTCCATGGGTGTTCCAGTGGTAATGACAGATAGTTTGGGTGTTAGAGACCTATATAATTCTAATTGCTCCCTATTAATTAAAAAAAATTCACCAACCGCTCTAATCAAAGCAATTTTAAAAATATTAGGTAATAAAAAAAAATATAAACCAAATAAAATAATCAATTTTTATAAAAAAAAATTTTCTCCAGAAATAGTGACAAAAAAAATACAACTAGTATATAATTCTTAAATATGTGTGGATTTTCATTCTGTATCTCTAAAGAAGAAGTTTCTTTGCAGAAAATAAAGAAAATGAATTATAAAATTAGTCACAGAGGCCCAGATAAAGAAAACTATATTACATATAAAAAATTTAAAAATTTAAGAGATCATAGTATTAAATTCTGTGCTGGATTTAGAAGACTTAAAATTATTGATTTATCAAATAAAGCAAATCAACCAATGTTTTATAACAATAGATATCTGATAGTATTTAATGGAGAAATATACAACTATCTTGAATTAAAGAAGGAACTTTTACAAAATAATTATAAATTTAAATCAAAATCAGATACGGAAGTCATATTAGCAGCATATGATTTTTGGGGAAAAAGTTGTTTTAATTTATTCAACGGAATGTGGTCAATGATAATATATGATCTCAAAAAAAATAAATTAGTTGCTTCAAGAGACAGATATGGTGTTAAGCCATTTTATTATATAAAATTACAAAATACTATTTACTTTGCATCAGAAATTAAACAATTACTTATTTTAAATAAAAAAAATGAAGTAAATAAAAAATCACTATCTTCATATTTATTTCATGACATTAGTTATTTTGGAGATCAAACTTTTATAAAAAATATTTTTCAACTTAAGCCTGGAAATTATTTTGAAATTGATAAAAATAATTTCAGTTTGAAGCAAAAAAAATGGTATAGATTTAAAAAAAAAAATTGGCTAATAATAAAATTAAAAGTGAAATAAAAAATATTTTATCTGATTCTGTCAAATTGAGGTTAAGATCTGATGTGAATATTGGTATTTCTCTATCTGGAGGGATAGACTCAAGCGTCATTGCAAGCATAGTTGCAAATTTAGACCAAAAATACATAAAAAAAATATATACTTTTTCAAGCAGAACCTTTGATCGTAATGATGAATATGAATATGTAAAAGAATTTAGTAAAAAATATAAATTTAAAAATATTCCAATTAAATTAGAATTTAAAAATTTTAAAAAAGATTTTACTAAAATGGTCAAAAGTCATGATAATCCAATACCTAATTTATCTGTATTTTCTGAATGGGAAGTATTTAAAAAATTAAAAGAAAAAAAAATTAAAGTAAATTTGGATGGTCATGGTGCAGATGAACAACTTTGTGGTTACGAAAATTATTATTCTTTATATTTAATTGAGCTGCTAAAGAGTTTTCAAATATTAAAGTTTATTAATTTTTTTATAGATATTTTATTTTCAAATTTTAAAAATAAATTTTTCTTTTTAAAAAAATTATTTATTAACTTTTTGCCTGAAAATATTTCAAAGAAATTAAAAAATAGTTTTAATCATGGATTTAATAATAAATGGTTAAATTTAAATACTACTTACAAAGTAAACAGAAAATTTCATAACAATTTAGTATTAAATGAAAATTATAAACAATTTTTTGAAACAAGTTTACCGAAACAACTAAATTGGTCAGACATAAACTCAATGGCTCATTCTGTAGAGACAAGATCACCTTTCTTAGATTTTAATTTTGTTGAAAATATTCTTTCAACAAAAATGGAAAATAAGATTCAGGGGATTACAAGTAAATATATTTTGCGGGAAGCTTTTAAAAGCATTCTTCCTCTCAAAATTTATAAAAGAAATTTTAAAGTTGGTTTTTTAGCACCAGGAGAAGAATGGACAAAAAATAATAGAATGTATATTAAAAATATGTTTGAAAATTATTTTAACTATTTAGATAAAATATTAGATATTGAATGTAAAAATAAGGCATTAGATATAATTAGAGGGAGGTCTGCTTATAGTGATTGGATATGGAAAGTAATATTTCTAGGAGCATGGATAAAACATCATAAAATTAAATTATAATATTATTTGTTATAAATATTAGAATTAAAAATACTCTCAATTTTATTATAGTCATTGTTAATTAAAATATCGTCATATGTTTTATTTTGGTTGTAATTAATCACTATTTCATAACTATTTAATCTTTTAATAATTTGCTCATCGTTTTTATAGTCACAATTAAACATATATGGTGTTGGTTTTTTATTTTTTCTAAATGACCAACACTCTTTATTGATAAAATCAGGATATAAATATATTTTAAACATATTAAGCACAAACCCATCATCACTATCTATAAGAACATAAATTTTTTTGCTTTTATAATTTTTTTGAATAAAATTTGATAATTTCTTAATTTGTTTTTTATCATATTTTATATGTTGCATTTTACTATCGAAGTTATTGAATCTCTCCGGAATTAAAATTTCTATAGATTTTGCAGGAGCTATAAGTAAAAATATAGATAGTAAAATAAACTTAAACTTAGATAAATTAAAGTCATTAGTAAAACCATTATAGATTAAAAATATTGTATATGGCATGAAATATAAACCTATGTATCTTCCAAAACTTGCCATTGCAGATGCCTCATTAGGCCCAAAAAAAATTGTATATGAAGTCAAAATTAAAAAAATATGTAGATAGCTAATTAAATACATTGATAGAAATAAAATAATTTTTTCTTTATATTTTTTTTTATTAGAAAAAAATAAAAATAAATTCATTAAAGATAAAAAAATTAACCAAAATATTAAATTTGTTTTGAATTCATAAAAAAATTCTGTTTTGGAAAAAATTTTTTCTATGATTTGATTGGGTATTCTAAAAATAGATCCTTGGAAAATATTTATACTATTTATCTGCTCCCAGTTTATACGCGTAGTAATTAATTTTTCAAATAATTCATTTATGTTAAAGCTACTAATGGTTGTTGTATGTTTTAATTTAAAAGAAATAAATTTTTGAAAAATAATTGTTACAAATGTTGAAAAAGAAAATATATATGTATTTTTTATATTTAGATATTTTTTTTCTTTATTAAAAAAACTTATTAAAAGAATTAAAAATATATATACGATATAAAATAAAGAAAAATCCTTAAAAAAAATAATTAAAAATACTATTGGAAATAATTCAAATAATTTTAATTTTGAGTTGTCTATTTTTTTTATGAATAAAATAGAGATTATTTTAATAAATAATAATGATGTAATTACACCCGTATAAATTGAAAATAGACCATAATTAAAAATAAATGCTAAAAAATATATTAAAAGAAAATAAATAAAAAAATTTAATAATAAATAATTATCAATTTTAAAATCATTAAAAATATTTTTTAGCAATAAGATAGTTAGGGTAAATTGAGAAAATATAATTATACCCTCATCATATGTATGATACTTAAGAAAAATATAATGAAGTAAATTTGAACCAAAGGGTTTGTTTTGATTTGTTATAATATTTTCATAATAAATTGAATTATGAATTAATAATTCTTTTGTTTTTAAGCCCCAGCTAGAAAATTCGTCCCACCAAAGGAATTCCTTATTTATGCACAATAACAAAATACAATTTAATATTAGTATTGTTTTTACAAAATTAAATGAATCAATTTGAAGTATTTTTTTAAAATTAAATGATAAATAAAAAAATAAGATAAATGTTACTATTAGATGAAATTTATCTAATAAATTTAAACTTGAAAAGATAATAATCAAAACTGTTAAATATAAAACACCATATAAATATAAATCTAAAGATGTGTATTTATCTAGAAGTTTATATTTTTTTTTAATAATCTCACCGAAGATTAAAATAATAAAAAAGTATAGGTTTATTATCAAATATTTTTCCATTTTTAATCTTAAGCTGTATCTAAGTTTTGTCTTTAATAATGAAAATAGTTATTAAAATTATAAGCAAGAAAATAAATTTTTTAATAAAAAATGAAATAAAAAATGAAAATAAAATACTCATTAATAAAAGTATTATAAATATTTTATTATTTTTTATATACTCACGATTTATTCGTTTACAAAAAATAATTATATGTCCAAAAATAAAATCTAACAATATTTTTGATATAACTATATTACTTTTTTCATCTTTATAAATTGTTTCTATATTGATATCTAATATATCACATTTTATTCTTCTCATTTCTGCAATCATAGTTGTTTCAAAAAAAAAATTGTCTGCAATATTTTCTAATTTTAAGTTTTTATAAACTTCTTTGTGTATAGCAATAAAGCCATTTGTGACATCAAAGGTATTATATTGACCAGTTGTAATTTTTGTAACTGTAGAAAGTAAAAAATTACCAATTATTCTCAGTAATGGCATTTTAAAAAATTTTTTATGAAGGTGAAACCTATTTCCTTTGACATATAAGTAATTTTTTTTAAATTTACTTACAAATTTGGTTATATTATCAGTATCCATTTGGCCATCACCATCAATTTTAAAACAGATATCAATTTTATTATCTTTAAAGGCTTCAGAAATACCTTTTTTGGTAGCACCTCCAATTCCTAAATTTACTGAATTGTATAAAACTTTAACTCTTTCATCTTTTACGTTATCATTTACTAAATCACCTGATTTTTGAGGACAACAATCGTCTATTACATATATTTTACTAATCTCAGGACCTATTGATTTAATTACATCAAGAATGCTGTTAGAAACATTATAACAAGGGATTACCACTGCTAAATTGGCCATTATTTTTTATATATATCTTAATATTAATAAAAAATTGATACTATATTGAAATTTCTATAATTGAAGATTTAATTAGACAAAATGAAAAAAAAAATAGTTATAATAGAATACAACACTGGAAATGTTTCAGCTATTTCAAATATGCTTTCTAAAATTGGTGAAAAGTCTGTAATTACATCTGATCCTAAAATTATTAAAGATTCTGAAATCATAATATTACCTGGAGTAGGTAGTTTCGACAGAGCAATAAAAAAACTAGAAGAAAAAAACTTAATTGATATTTTAAAATTGAAAATATCTGAAAACACTAAAATACTTGGTATTTGTCTAGGTATGCAAATCCTTACTCTTGGAAGTGAAGAGGGTGATAAAGAAGGTTTAAAAGTTTTTGATACTTATTGTAAGTCATTTAATAACCAAAATTCAAAAGATATCTTTATGGGGTGGTCAAACACTAAAGTAAAAAAAAATGAACATAAATTTGATTTTTTAAATAAAAGCAAATTTTATTTTTTACACAAATATTATTTTCCATATCATCAAGACTATACAATTGCAATTTCTGAAAATAATTTAGAATTTTCAAGTGTTGTAAGAAAAAATAATGTTTTTGGAGTCCAATTTCATCCAGAAAAAAGTCATAATTTTGGTATTAATTTTTTCAAAAATTTCATAAACATATAATGATTTTTTTTAGAATAATTCCTATTTTATTAATTGAAAATCAAAACTGCATCAAAACAATAAAATTTAAAAAAAAGATTTATTTAGGTGATCCAATTAATATTGTAAAAATATATAGCGAACTTGGTGTTGATGAAATTTTGATAAATGATATTTCAAACAGTGATATACCAGATTTTAAATTACTAAAACAAATTTCTGAGGAATCGTTTGTACCTCTAAGTTATGGTGGTGGTGTAAAAAGCTTTAATGACATTGAAAAAATTTTATCTTATGGATATGAAAAAATTTGTTTTAATTCACTTGTTTTTAAAAAATTTGAATTTATTGAAAAAGCAATTAAGGAATTTGGTAATTCTAGTATTTCTATATCTGTAAATCTTAAGAAAAATTTTATTAAAAAATTAAGATTATTTAATAATAAAAAAAAAAGTTTTTATAATGATACAATTGAAAATCATCTAGAAAAAATTAATATGCTAAATCCTAGTGAAACACTTTTAACCTTTGTGGATTTAGAAGGAACAAGAAGTGGGTATGATAAAGAATTAATAAGTAAGTACTCTAAAATTATTAAAACTAATCTAATTATAAATGGTGGAGCAAAAAAAATTGATGACTTTATATTTCTTAAAAACTTGGATATAAGTGGAGGAGTAGCTTCTAGCCTATTTTCATTTAAAGGTAACAATGAAAGTGTACTTGTAAATTACTTATCTAACGAAGAAATAGAAAAAATTAATAGTTAATTTAATGATTTGCAAAACATGCGTTCTTGATTCATCTATAGAAAGTCTAAAATTTACAAATGAACAGTGTAATTATTGTTTAAAATACATACCTTTATTAAAAAAAAAACATATTGAAAATAGTTCAAATAATCAAATTATTGAAATTTTTAACAAAATATCAAAAATAAAAAATAAATATAATTGCCTTATTGGTGTGAGTGGAGGAGTTGACAGTTCGTATATAGTCTATTTGGCAAAAAAATATAACTTAAGACCACTATTATTACATTTTGATAATGGGTGGAACTCAGAATTAGCTGTTTCAAATATAAAAAAAATTACTAATAGTTGTGGTTTTGATCTTCAAACATATATTGTAAATTGGAGTGAGTTTCGAAATATACAAAGATCATTTATTAAATCAGGAGTTATAGATATTGAGCTTGCAACAGATCATGCAATCTTTGCTAATCTTATCAATACAGCAAAAAAAAACAATATAAAATATATTTTAAGTGGTACTAATATTTTTACAGAACACGCAATGCCTAAAGAGTGGATGTGGAGAAAAAGTGATATAAGAAATATAAAATCTATTCATAAAAAGTATGGATCAATAAAAATTAAATCATATCCAACAATGGGTTTTTTTGATTGGTACATTGCAAAATATTTAAATTTTGGTCCTAAATTAGTAGAACCCCTAAATATGATTAATTATAAAAAAAAAAATGCTATAGAAATTCTTAAATCAAACTATGGTTGGTCAGAATATGAAGATAAACATTTTGAATCTTTATTTACAAAATTTTATCAAGCTTATATTTTGAAAAAAAAATTTAATGTTGATAAAAGAAAATCTCACCTATCTTGCCTAATACGAAATAATGAAATTACTAGAGATAATGCATTGAAAATATTATCAAATAATGACTATCCAGGTGATCTTGAAAGAGAAAAAGATTATTTTTGTAAAAAATTAGATTTTTCTAAAGAAGAATTTGATAAAATTTTAAGTGAAAAACCAAAAAGTCATTTAGATTTTGATAACTCAGAAAAACTTTTTAAATTTTCTAAAAAAATATATAAATTTTTTTATAAATTTTAATGAAAAAAAAAATACTAATAATTCAACATCATAGTAAATTTGGTGGTGCATCAAAAAGTATATCTGAATTCATTTTGAAATTACAAAATAAATTCGATTTTGATATAATTTGTCCAAATGGATCTACGTATGAATTTTTTAAGAGCAAAAAACTAAATGTTCATAAACTTTTAGGTATTCCATCCTATGATATTACAGAAATTGGAAGTTATTCAGGATTTAGAAAAATTTTATTGCTAAGAGAATTTTTTTATTTTTTTAGTTTTTTATTTAAAATTTTTAAAATAAAAAAAAAGTACGATATAATACATTTAAATGATACCAATCTCATCGTAATTGCTCCATTACTAAAATATTTCTTTAAATCAAAAATAATCTGTCATGTGAGGACACGTGTTAATAAAAAAAAACTATCTAAAGTAATTTTATTTATATCAAAAAAATACATAGATAGATTTATTTGTATAGACAAAAGTACTTATTCTACATCACCTTATAAAAAAAAAAGTATCATAATTTATAATATTTTTAATTCTCAAAATTTAAAAAAAATAATCTCAAAAAACAAAAAACATTTATTTTATGTTGGTTTTTTAGGATCACTTGATTTCCATAAAGGACTTGATTTTTATTTTGAATGCATTTCTGAAATAAATAAATCAAAAAATAATTTTATTTTTTTAATTGGTGGATCTTTATCTGTAACAAATAAATTTCTATCAATTATATTAGACTTATTTAATATTAAAAAAAATTTTACAAAAGTTTTTATTAATTTTAAAAGAAAAAAATATCATAATGTAAAGTTTTTAAATAATGTTACAAACTTAGATAAATTTTATAATAATATTGATGTAATATGCTTTCCTTCAAGAATGAATGCATTAGGTAGGCCAATAATAGAAGCAGCATCACATGCAGTTCCATCTGTTGTATGCTTAAAAGAGTATTTTAAAGATACAATTATTAATAACAAAACAGGTTATGTTTTAAAATTTGGAGATAAAAAAAATTTTATTAAAAAATTAGAATATTTAAATAAAGATACAAAAAAATTGAATGAACTAGGTTTAAATGCTAAAAAAAATTATCATTCAAAACATAATGTGATAAATAATACTCAAAGATTGCTTAAAATATATAAATCTATCTAATGAAAAAATTTAAATTAGCTATTATTGGTTGTGGAAGAATTTTTAACAAACATTTTATAGCCATACAAAAACTAAAAAATAAATTTGAAATTGAATCTGTATGTGACTTAAATCCTTTAAAGATCAAAAAAAATATTTTAAATACTAAAACCAATATATATAGTTCCATTAATGACTTATGTGAGAAATCACAAGCAGACTTGATTGTAATCTTAACACCTAGTGGTTTACATTTTGACCATATAATTCAAACTTCAAAATTTTTTAAAAATGTAATTGTAGAAAAACCTATGGTTATGAATACTCAACAAGCTGAAAAAATTAAGATACACTGTAAAAAAAAAAAATAAATTTATTTATAGTTAAGCAAAATAGATTTAATCCAGCTATTCAAAAACTTAAACAAGCAATTGATCAAAAACGTTTTGGTAAAATATTTTTAGCAACAATAAGAGTTAGATGGTCAAGAAATGATAGCTATTTCTTGCAAGATAGTTGGAGAGGAACTTGGAAATTTGATGGTGGTGTGTTAGCTAACCAAGCAAGCCACCATGTAGATTTATTGCAATGGCTTATGGGTAATGTAAAAAGTGTTTTTGCTAAAACACTAAAAATTACAAAAAAAACAAATGCAGCTGATACTTGTTTAGCTATACTAAAATTCAAAAGTGGTGCACTTGGATCTATTGAAGCTACCACCGCTACAAGACCCAAGGACCTTGAAGGGTCGATTTCCATATTGGGAGAAAATGGTACAGCTGTTATAAGTGGTTTTGCAGTGTCTAAAATAGAGACTTGGGAGTTTAAAAAAAGAAAAAAGGCGGATACAGATATTTTTAAATATTCATCAAATTATAAAGACGTTTATGGGTTTGGTCACATTGAATTTTATAAAGAGGTATACAACTTCTTACATAATAAAAAAAATTCTGCAACAACACTTGAGGAAGGGTCAAAAAGTGTAAAAATTATTGATAAAATTTATTCTTCTGCTGAAATTTCTAAAGAAGTATTTTTCAATGATAATAATTATTCAAAAAAACTTGGAAAATAGATTACTTTTATAAGATGATAATTTTAGGTTTAAACATTTTTCATGGTGATGCTGCAGCATGTATAATTAAAGATGGGGAAATATTAATTGCCATAGAAGAGGAAAGAATAAACAGAGTAAAGCATTCTTCAGGCTTTCCTATTGAATCAATAAAATATTGCTTAAGTTACTGTAATTTAAAGATATCTGACATTAAGTTTGTAACTATTAACCGAAATCCTAAAGCTAACATAATAAAAAAATTATGTTTTATCTTAAAAAATAAACCTAATTTAAGATATTTAGTGAATAGATTTAATAGTTTAAAAAATATTACATCTGTAAAAAAAATATTTAATCATCACTTCAAAAAAGAAAAAATAAATTTTAAAATTATCAATATTGATCATCATTTGTCTCATATCTCGAGTGCATTTCATCTGTCAGGATTTGAAACATCATCTGTTTTATCTGTTGATGGGTTTGGAGATTTTGTAAGTACAATGTACGGTGAGGCAGATAGAAATGGTATTAAGATAAAAGATAGTGTTTTTTTCCCTCATTCTTTAGGAATATTCTACACAGCTATTACACAGCACCTTGGCTTCCCAAATTATGGTGATGAATACAAATTAATGGGTCTATCGTCTTATGGTGAAGATACACAAAAAAATAAAATATATAAACTATTCACTAAAGTTACTCATAATTTTAAATTAAATTTAAAATATTTTAATCATACTAATAATAAATTTAATTTAGATTTTTATGGACAAAAACCAATAATTGGTAATTTATTTAATAAAGAGGTAAATGAAATTTTAGGTCAACCTAGAAATTCAACTGAAAACATTAGTCAATATCACAAAGATATAGCCAAATCAACTCAGAGCGTTTATGAGGAAATTTTTTTTAAAATATTAAATAATCTTTATAAAAAAACAAATAACAAAAACTTATCTTTATCTGGTGGTTGTGCTCAAAATTCAGTAGCTAATGGTAAAATTCTTTCTAACACTAAATTTGATAAAATTTATATAAGCTCTTCAAGTGGAGATTCAGGCGGTGCAATAGGAGCAGCAACCTATTTTTTATCCAAAAAAAATATTTTTTTAAAAAAAGAGGAAGGTGCATTTTATGGTCCAGAATTTAACGAGCAACAAATTCAGATGAGTATAGAAAAAAATCAAACAAAGTTGAAAGAAGTAAAAAAAATTATTTTTGATACAGAGGATGAACTAGTAAGTTTTATTTCAAAAGAAATATTAGAAAAAAAAATTGTAGGATGGTTTCAGGGAAAAATGGAATGGGGACCAAGAGCACTTGGGAATAGATCAATTTTAGCAAACCCAGCTGTTGCAAATATTAAAGAAATTATCAATATTAAAATTAAACGAAGAGAAAGTTTCAGACCATTTGCACCATCTATTCTTGAGGAATATGCAAATCAATGGTTTAATAGTAATCATGAGTCGCCATTTATGTCATTTGTGACTCAGGTAAATAATGATAAACGTCACATTATTCCCTCTGTCGTTCATACTGATGGAACAGGTAGACTACAAACAGTAAATAAAAAAACTAATCCAAGGTTTTATAAATTAATTAAAAGTTTTTATAATTTAAGTGATATTCCATTATTGTTGAACACATCATTTAATGAAAATGAGCCAATTGTAATGACACCAGATCATGCAATTTCATGTTTTATAAGAACCAATATGGATATATTGGTTATGGATAAATTTGTCTTGATAAGAAATATTAAATAATTAACTTAAATTTTACACCAAAATAAATATGACTAAATTTTTACTTAATTCGATTAGATTTGATAAAATAAATTCATATATATTTATACTATTGGCATTATCCACATTTAGATTCTTCACCATAAAATTCAATTTTATTTATTTTAATGAAGTCAAAGCGCTGGCGATTTTTGGTGAGAGTTGTTTTTTATTATTAATCTTAATATCGTTAATCTACCTGTTAAAATTGACTAAAAAAAATATTATTTATTTAACAATTATTTCGTTAATATGGTCATTATTTTCTATCACGTTTAATTATGACATCATAAATTATATTTATATTAAAAAAAGTTTTCAAATAATCTATTGTTTTTTTATATTTATTGTTTTTGCTAATTTGAAAGACAAGTTAAATTATAAACTTATCGAAAGTTTAATTATATTTCTAATATGGGTAAGTACAGCGATACAAATATCGATCTCAATTTTTGTTTATGAATCTCGTAATATTATATTTAATTCAAAAACAATTAATGAAATACAATATTATCATAATGAAATTACAAATGCTAATATAGATTGGATTATTTTTATTAGCTTTCTCTCTGCAATAATTGTTACATTATTTATGTATTTTAAGTATATAAAAAACAATTATATAATAAACTTTCTAATTATTTTATTTTTAATAATAATTTTTATTAATAAGTTTTTAATTGATGTACCATATGATATTTTTGACGTAGGGTCGTTTACTAGACGAAGTAGTTTTTCGTGGATATTTTTATCGTTTTTTTATTTAATTCTTTTATTTAGAGATAATGATTTAAATACAAAATATAAATCTTCTTTACTTTTTTTAATAATTTTATTTTCTTATGTTTATTGTACTATTTATATCTTTTTGGTTGAAATTTTAATTGTAATATTATTTTTAATTAAAAAAAAATCTCAAATTTTTTTTAATATTAGTTGTTCTCTAATTTTATTAAGCATTTTCCTTTATCTATTAACGATTACATTTTATTTGGACACATATGTATATATTTTAAATAAAGCATTTAATTATATATTTAATATAAATAATCTAGGTATAATTAATATTAAAGATCAAAATTTTTCTTATACTTATGAAATTTCACAAATTAATTATACTATCAATAAACTCGGTACAGAATTATATCTTGGGCTCATTTATAGAGCAGCATTAGCCAAAATATATATTCTAAATATTTCTAATGGGATATACATGAGTGATAACCATATAATTAATATAGAATATTATTCATTTTCTTTTATTAATCCTGAAAATACAGCTTTTGACAAGTCAGAGTTTGTTACAAACTTCAAATATTACTTACAAAAATGTATTCATTTACAATTATCAGCTGAGAGATGTGCGAATTATTTTGGTTATGGATATAGATTAATTCAAGTTGAGGTTCCTAATGAGTATGGGGCTGCGGCGCTAACAGTAAGAGAACAAATTTACCCAGGTTTTAGCACAAGCTATATTTATGACCTTAAAGGTAACCAAACTTTTAATTCTCCACACAATCAATTTTATGATTTGGTTAATCATTTTAAAGTTTTAGGAGTGGTTCTAATATTATTTATGGTATTTAGTATTTTAAAGATATTATTATTTACTAAAAATAATACTAATTTTTTAATCATTGTGTTGTCTATGATTATAATATTAAATTTTGATAGTTATCTTTTTTATAATTATTTTAATTTATCTTATTTTTTATGGGTGGTACTAGGTTTATCCATTAATTTTAATTTAAAACGAAATACTGATAAGTTATCAAATGAATAACTACTTTTGTAACACCAATTATATTTTATTTATAATAATATTTTATTAATTTTTAGTTACATAAATTTTTTTGTTTTATAAAACTAAGTAAATAGAAATCGATATCAAGACTATTTGAGAAAAAATTGAAATACTATAATATTTTTTAACACCGTATTTGACTATAGACCTCTTAAATATAAAATCATTGTGTCTTACAAATATTGATTTTTTAATTATAATTCTTTTTAAAAGGACTATTAGAATATCAGACATAAAAAATAAATTTATCAAAAGTGCACTTAACAAATGTCCCATATTTATTAATGAGATTATCATCCATCCAAGAATAAATCCTGCAGGGATAGATCCAGCATCACCAATATACATTTTAAATTTTTTGCCTAAGTTAAATGGTATAAATAAAACACCCACAAAAACCATCAATAATGAAACTTGAAAGTGAAAAATTTCATTGATTATAAAAAATATTATGGACAGTGCAAAAAAACATGTTGTAATTTGAAAGCTAAACATTCCATCATATCCATCAATAAAATTTGTAGAATTAATTATAAAGACCCAAAAAGTTATGGTTAAAATCATATCTATTTTAACTGGAAGCAAACCATTAAAAATTGGAGTTTGAAAATTAAAATCTGGATTTACTGGAAGCAAGGAAACACAAAGGTAAACAATTGATAATTGCAAGAAAAGTCTTGCTTGAAAAGCTATATAATGCAAATCATCATAGAACGAAATTAATGTAAAAATTAAAATAGAGAGTGGTGCCATCCATATATTTGGAATATTAAAATAATAATCACTATACTCAGAAGTGCTAAAATAAATTGAACAAAATATTATAAATGCTAATAAAATAAATGGTACTATTCCGCCAGATGTTAAAACCTTTATTTTTTGAATTTTATTTTTTCCAGGTTTATCAAAGTTTTTAATACTTTTATTAATTTTATAGCTAATAAAAAAGGAAATTAAAATTGTGATAAATTGTAATAAGTAAATCATTAAATAAATTGGTTGTATCTGTGTTTAAACTTATAATATATGAATTTCATATAACTAAAATTTTTTTCGTTTCTTAAAATTTTAATATTCTCAATATTTTGTTTAATAATATTTATTAAATTATTGTTTGATTTCCCACCAACCTTCATATTTATTAAAATTTCGTTGATGTAATAGTATTTACACTTAGTTTTTTTTAAAAATCTATACATAATCTCTATATCTGCAGCATATTTATATTTTAAATTAAATGATCCATATTTCTCATATACTTTTTTTTTTACTATGAAAGATGGATGTGCAGGACTCCACCCCTTTAAAAAACTTTCTTTTAAAAAAATTCCAGCATTCCATCTTCTGGTTATTTTTTTATTTTTTGTGTAAATTAAGTTTCCATATAATAAATCTAATTTATTATCTTTTTTGAATATATTAACAATTTTTTCTACTACTTTTTTGTTATAAAATGTATCATCTGAATTTAGTATGAAAATAATTTTACCTCTGGCTAATTTAATACCCTTATTCATGGCATGGTAAATTCCCTCATCCTTTTCAGATATTAAAATAGAAGTTTTTTTTCTCATATTTTTTTTGATTATATTAATTGTATTGTCATTCGAACCACCATCTATAATAATATGTTGAATATTTTGATATGATTGTTTTTTAACTGAAATAATTGTTTCTAAGATTGTTTTATCACTATTAAATGTAGCTGTTATTATTGTTATTTTTGTCATGATTAAATCATTATTTATCAGCTTAAAATTTACTCAAAAGTATTTACCACATTAATTATTCTTTTTATCTCATTCTTTTTGAGATTTGGATTAATAGGCAAACTCACACATTGCTTCGCAAGTATCTCTGAATTTAGAAATTTTTTATTTTTAAAATATTTTTTTAATAATCTTAAATTATTAATGCTAGTTGAATAGTGTATGCCATACTCTATTTTATTTTTTTTTAAATGGTATAAAAATTTTAACCTATTTTTAGTTTTAATTACATATTGATGATAAACACTACCATTTTTATAATCTAATTTTTTTATTTTTGAATTATTTATTTTTAGATTGTAAATTTCAGCAATATTTTTTCTTTTTTTATTTAATAAATCTAACTTTTTTAGTTTTTCGTTTAATATAACAGCTTGTAAAGTATCCAATCTAGAATTTATTCCTAAAATATTACAATCTGATTTATTTTTGTTATTAAATATTCCAATATTTCTAAGTGATAATATTTTTTTATAGTATTTTTTTGAATTTGTTGTGATACAACCAGCATCTCCATATGCACCCAAATTTTTACCAGGGTAAAAACTAAAACACCCGAGGTCACCTATAGAGCCAACTTTTTTTTTAGTTTCACTTTCAATTGCACCATGTGCTTGAGCCGCATCTTCAATAATCTTTATATTCTTTCCTTTTATTATTTTTTTTATTTCGTGTATCTCTCCAGGGTTTCCATACAAATGAACAACAATGATTACCCTTGTTTTTCTATTTATTTTTTTTGATAAATCATTCAAATCAATATTTGAGTTGTTTTTATTTATATCTACTAAAATAGGCGCAAGATTATTATTAAGAACTGAAGTAACTGTAGATTTCCAAGTCATAGCAGGAATTATTACTTCTGAATTTTCTTTTAAGTTAAGAGACTTTAGAGCTAAATATAAGGCGTCGGTCCCGTTTGCAACACCAATGGCATATTTTGTATTACAATACCTAGCAAATTTTTTTTCAAACTCACTTACTTCTTTTGTAAGAATAAAATTATTATTTTTTATTGCCCTAGAAATATTAGCTAAAATTTTTTTAAATATTTTTTTATCTTGATTGTAAATATCTAAAAATTTAATATGAGACATAAACTTTTTATATGACTATTTTTATTAAATCTCAAATTATAAAAGTAAAATTTGGTAAGAAAATTAAAGTGATTGAACCAGTCAACTTATATGGTTGTACCATTGAGGATAATTGTTTTATAGGACCATTTGTTGAAATTCAAAAAAATGTTTTAATTAAAAACAATACTAGAATTCAAAGCCATACTTTTATTTGTGAAAAAGTAACAATTGGTAAAAACTGTTTTATTGGTCACGGTGTAATGTTCACAAATGATAAATTTGAAAGTGGAAAACCAAGTGGTAAAAATAAAATTAAATCTACATATGTGGGCAATAATGTATCAATTGGTAGCAATAGCTCCATTTTACCAATTAAAATTTGTTCAAACGTAGTTATTGGTGCTGGAAGTGTGGTTACAAAAAATATTACTAAAAAAGGAACGTATGCTGGTAATCCAGCACGCCTTATTAAAAAAACTTAAATTTCTTCTGATATAGAAAAGACGTATCCAAATAAAATCGAATATATTATTATATTCATAGAGGCATACACACTACCCATTGAGGCAATTGGCCATAAGTTAGCGAACAAACCTAATACTGCAAAAGTATGATTAATATTTTTAGTTCTTATGCAAATTTTAATTTGATTGTAATAAAAAAATAGAAGAATAATAACAAAATAAAAACCACCAATAAATCCATTTTCAGAAAATATTTCTAAGTAAATATTATGTGGATGAGTTGAACATCTATATTTTGAAGCATAGCTATCAATTTTTTCATATTCCTTTTTTTGACATTCATATCTAAAACTTCTAGTTCCAGAACCAATTATAGGATTATTTTTTAAAATTTCTATTGTAGTTAAAAAGTGCGCACCCCACATGCTATCTTTAAAAGAAATTTCAACGTTCAATAAATCTGAAATTTTATTTATACTTTTTTTGTTTCCACTATCATCAAAAGTAGGTTTCACAATTCCACTACCTGTAGAAAAAAGAGATAGATATCTTTTTTTTAAAGAAGTATCACCAATCAGTGTTGTAGTTAATATAATTAGAGTTAAGGCTGAGTAAGTTATAAATAATCTAAATTTTTTTTGGTATAGAACGACGAGACCAATAATAAAAAAAATCAATAAAGATGTAATAAAAGGCATTCTTTCTTGGCTAACTAAAATCATAAAAATCATAAAAATAAAAAAAGCAAATGAAGTTAAATAATTTTTTTTAAAAATTAAAAAACTACCAAGAATCACAGGGCACAAAAATTTTACTATGAACGATCCTACTATTTGTTCGTCTCCAAAAACACCAGTTAACCTTTGTCGATGTATATTAGTTAAATCTATAGTATTACCTAGTAGATTAAATCCAAAATAGTATTGAACGAGAGAGTCGAATGCTACAAAAAGAGTTGTAAAAAATATTGACAATAAAAATAGATTATTTTTTTTATATATTTTTATAAAGTACTGAATAGATAATATTAATATTGGGTATCTAATTAATAATAGATTCTTTAGTATAATTTTCTCAGTATATTCAGAGCTTACTGAAGATATTAAAAAAACTATATAAAGCAATAGTAATGATAAAAACCATTTTTGTTTTAAATATTTGAAGTCCTTATTTTTAATAAGTTCAAAACATATTCTTAAGATAAAGATTGTAGATGCAAAATTGAATGCTGCAGCACCAATTATTAAAGAGAATAATAAAAGGAAAAAATATAGATTTATAAATTTGTTATTTAAGAACATTTTTTTTGAAAATGATATTGATACTACTTCTTTTTTTAATTGCAATTTTTTCAAATTTTCTACATTCTTTGATCAGTTTTAATTTTCCATCAAAATATGTATGTGCTTTATACCCAAATTTATTTAACTTCAAAAAAATTTTTTCAAAATTATTGGAATTATATTCTATAAATAAAAGTGGCTTATCTTTCTTCAGTACGCTTGTGATATGAGATAAAACTAAATGCTCAGATCCTTCAACATCAATTTTAATAATTCCAACTTTATTTTTAAGCTTAGGTAGCTTATCAAACTTAAATTTACTTTTTTTATATTCAATTTTTTGTTCATCTAAATGTGTAAATTTTTTAATTCTATCTTTTAAAAGCATTAAGTCTGAGGAACCCCACAATGATAGCTGTCTATTATTACAATAAGGAAAATAAATATTTTTTCTTTCTTTCTTACCAATACCGTAATTAAATGTTTGTATGTTTAGATTTTTTGTAACATTTTGCAATTGCAGATAAGTATACTTGTTTGGCTCAAATGAAATTATTAAATTATTAGGAAAAAACTTTCTAAAAACAATAGCTGACTCTCCCCAATGGGCACCAATATCTAATATTATCTCATTTTTTTTAAGTAAAAATTTTTTGAAAAAAAACCAATCTTGTTCATAAGGTAGTAAAAAGTTAAACTTTCTAATTATAAAATTAGATAATAAAATTAAAGTCAGGTTCGATTTAATTATTTTTTCTAATTTAGTGTTTCTCAAATATCTGAGCATGAAATAATTAATATTTGATTAAACAATATATTGCCGAAAAAGCATCTTTCAGTCCAATTTTTTTTCCCTCATTGTATGATCTCATTTCATAGCTGACAGGGACCTCATACATATTCAAATTTAGTTTAGATAATTTTCTTATTAACTCAACTTCTATTCCAAATCTTTTTTCTTTTAGATCAATTTTTTTTAATATTTCTTTTGATACAGCTTTGTAACCACATTCTATATCTGTAAAATTTGTATTAGATTTTAAATTAACCAAAAAAGTAATTAATTTATTGAAAACTGTGTGATAAAAATAACCTATTTTACGTTTATTTTTTGTCTGAAATCTTGTCCCAATGACAAAATCAGCACTTTGATTTACAAAAGGTTCAATTATGACTTTTAAATCTTGAGGATTGTATTCTGGATCTGCATCTTGAACTATGACTAAATCTCCTGTCGCAGCTGTAAATCCTCTTTGTAAACAATAACCCTTTCCTAAATTTTTATCATTTTTGATTAATTTTAATTTAGGATTGTCAATTTCATCAACTATTTTTACCGAGTCATCTGTTGAGCCATCATCAATTACCAAGATTTCAAATGGATCAATATTTTCAAATACGTTAGTTATTGTTTTTTTTATAAAATTTTCTTCATTAAAACAGGGAATTAATATAGATATTTTCATAGCATGTCTTTTATAACGCCTTATTTATTTGTTACTGGCTTTTATAGTTTAACACTTTTTTTTCAAGAAAAGAGTAAAATAAATTACAATAATTTATTGTTTTCAATAATGTCATCTATATTGTTGATTGGTCTATTATTCCCAATAATTTATCTGACAGAGTATGCACAATATATAATTTACTCACTTTTTTTTTTGTCAATGATAACTTTATTGAGGTTTGTCTATTATAAACACACAATAATTAAAAGAGATGTTGTTAAAAATAAATGGTTATTTATTGCGTATTTTTTTTTCTCATTCTTAACTTTAATTCCAATTAATGGAGCTGACAGTTATGCTTATCATTTAGCTTGGCCTAAAAGTTTAATTGATAACTCAACATTGTTTTTCGATAAATCGTTCATGGAGTTTGGTGTAGTTGGCTTGGGAGAAATAGTAAACTATATAGGTTTATCAATAGGTTTAGAAAATTTACAATCATTTTTAGCATTTACTGTTTTAACTTTTTATCTATTTAAAGAAAAAAGATTAAATAAATTAATTTATTTTTTAGCAACACCAATTTTTGTAAAATTTATTTTTGATCAAAAACCGTTCCTATTACCAGCTATTATTCTAGTAATATTTTTAAATGAATTTATCAATAAATTTGAAACAAAAAATATTAATAAATTAGATTATTTAGGAATTTTACTAGCTATAAGTTTTTTTGCGAATACCAAATATCCATTCATTGTTATTAGTTCAGTCATATTACTATATATGTTTTTTTTATGTAGGAATTTAAAAAATTATAGTTCATTTTTTTTATTAGCTATATTAGTTTTTATTTTCAATTATTTGCCAGTTCCATTAATTAAATTTTTAGAATTTTCAGATCCATTTCATCCTTTTCTCAATGGATTTTTTAATGATTATAATACTGATGTGGAACGTTTAAAAAGTATGTATACAAGTTGGGATGGTTTTTTAGCAAAAGAGTTTAGCCCTACTTTAAAATTGCTCAGAAATATTTTTAATTTTGTTATACCAACATCACCATTTTCATTTTTAGATGTTTTTGGTGTATCTGCAGTCCTAATTTTTATTGCGCGATTTAAATCGAGTATTAAACGAAATATATTTTTTATATGTTTTATTACTACTGCAGTATTAGTGGGATATACAAATTTTCAATCTAGATGGTTCATGCTTGCATTTTTATTTATAGCCATTTGTCATGACCACTTAATTTTAAAAAAAAATATAAAAAATATATTTGATTATATGTCATTTGCATTTTCAGCCATGATAGTATCATTATTTATTCTATTTTTTCTTAAGGTTTCAACCATTACGTATAATAAAAATTTTGAGGAAGCAAAAAATGAACACATCTACTTATATAAAGATATAAAAGAAATAGAACAAGTATCAAAAGATTCTAAGATCTTATCAAACACTAGAGGAAAATTTCATTCTAAAAATTTAGTTGGATATAAATACAAAAATTATAGTAATAAAGCTTTAGTCAATAATTATGATGAAATAAAATTTGGCTTTTTTTCTATTGGATCAGATAAATCTTATACAAGTGAATTTCTTCAAAATGAAACAATACTTTCTAATTTTAAAACAGATTGTTATATGATTCTAAAAGTTTTTAATTCAAAAGTTGCAAAGAGAAACTTTCTTTCAAATGATCAATATGAAAGCTTTGTATTTATTAAGTTTATTAAACCCTATAGAGAATGCATTTAGTATGGAGTTAACTTTTAATAAACAAAAAAACATTTTCTTTTTTATCTATTAAACTAAATCCTTTGTTCAAAATATAACTATTAAGTTCATTCAAATCTTTTTTTGGTAAGTGATTTTCTAAAAGAATTGATGCACACTTGTCAAGCCAAGCATTATTTTTTTTTATAACATTAATTTCTTCACCTTCAATATCCAAAACTAACTGAAAATTTTTGATTTGATATTTTTCTATTATATAATTAAGTGAAATTGTATCTACATAATCTACATTTTTCTTTTTAAAATTGTAATCTAATGCCTGATTGCTGATAGTATTTGCCATATCACTCTCATATGTTTGAAATTCAACCTTTTCTTTTTCACTATCACTTAAAGCATAATTTAAAATTTCTAATTCATCTAAATTGAATTTGTTAATATTAAAGTTATTATGAATAAGATTGTTCATTTTTTGATTAGGCTCAATCATAATCAATTTTTTATTTTTAGCTTTTTTTTTTAAATACATTGAAATAAGCCCTATGCCAGCACCTGCTTCGATAATATCTGTATTATCAAGCATCTTCTGAAGCATCACTCTTTCTTTTTTTTCATATAGATCAAATTTCATTAGAAATTTTGATATTGGGTCAAAATTTAAGGGAACCTGATAGATATAATCTTTTGTTTTAAAGTTAGTTTCATTTTTAAATAAAAATGATATTAATTTTATAACTGGCAAAAATATTTTAAACTTTATGAGGTAATAATAAATTTCCATGGTGTCTAACTACATTAATAAAAAAATTATTTCAATATGTATTCCAATTAGAAATGAAAGTAAAAACATTGAGCCAATGTACAGTCAACTTAATGAAATTTTTAAGAATGATCTAAAAGAATATGAATTTGAAATTATATTTACAGACAATCTGAGCACTGATAACTCATTTCAATTAGTAAAAAAAATATCTGTAAAAGACAATAGGGTTAAGGGATATCAATTTTCAAAAAATGTTGGCAAAGAAAGATCTCTGCTATTTGGTTTTCAGCAAGCTATGGGAGATGCTATAATACAAATAGATTGTGATTTCGAAGATCCTCCTGAACTTATCCCAGATTTTGTGAAGAAATGGGAAGAAGGAAATGAAATTGTTTATGGAATAAGAAAAAAAAGAAATAAAGATTTATATGCCTTTTTTAGACATTCATTTTACAGAATTATTGATTTAATTTCAGATGATAACTTGCCAAATGATTCTGGTGATTTTAGACTGTGTGATAAAAAGGTTGTTGATAAAATTATCGAAGTTAATGATCAAGACCCATATGTCAGAGGTTTAATTTCCTCGATAGGCTATAAACAAATAGGCATTAATCATAATCGAGGCATAAGAAACAATGAAAAATCCAAGTTTAATTTTTTTAATTATTTTAATAATGCTCTAAATGGAATAACAAATCACTCAATTGTTCCTTTGAAAATTGCAACTTATCTTGGTTTCTTAGTTTTTTTTATATGTTTAATTTTAACGATTTTCTATTTATTTCATGCTGTTACTACAGGAAGTAAATCTCCTGGCTTTACAACTCAAACGCTCTTAATTCTTTTCGGAATAGCATTTAACTCAATATTTTTAGGAATCCTAGGTGAATATGTCGGCAGAATTTATAGGCAGGTTAAAAAGAATGATATATTTATTATAAAGGATAAAACTTAAGTTTAATTAAAAATCCCTTCAGGGTTTTTTTTGTATAATTTATTTAATTCAATTTTATCTTTAAGAGTATCCATGCAAGCCCAAAATCCACTATGTTTAAAAACCTTTACTTTTTTTAACTTAATAAATTTTTGTATAGGCGCATGCTCGAAGAAAGTCGAAAAATTTGGTATATAATTTAAAACTTCATAATTTATTACAAATACACCAGCATTAATCCAGTTGTTATCATTTTTGTTAATATTTTTTTTTTCATTAAAGCTAACTAAATTAGTTCCTCTACAGTAAGCTAAACCAAATCTATTTTTTGGTCTTGTAATACACATTGTAATTTTTGCATTAGTTTTATTGTGTTGTTTGATTAATTTATCAATTTTTATGTTATGAAGACCATCACCATAAATCATCATAAAATTATCATTTTGTTTTAACTTATTTTTAATTTTAAGTAGTCTACCTCCAGTACCTGTATTTAAACCAGTTTTAATAAATGTAATTTTTACATTTTTTAAATCTTTGTTTAAAAAAATTATAGAAGAGTCTTTTTTATTGTATTTGAATGAATATTTTTTGCTTGCCAGTTCTACAAAATAATCTTTTATCAAGTTTCCTTTGTAACCAAGGCAAATTATGAATTCCTTAATATTGGAAGACGCAATATATTTTATAATATGTTGTAATATAGGCTTTCTGCCTATTTCAACTAGAGGCTTAGGTTTGATTTTAGTTTCTTCAAAAAGTCTAGAACCAACACCACCGGCTAATATAACACATTTCATTTTTATCTATAATCTAAATATTTACTTAATTGATTTTCAGAAAAATTATCTTTCTTTGTTTTAAAACTTTTTAAATACCAGTCAAATGTTAAATCTATTGACTCAGCTGTATTTAGCTTATTTTTAATATTTAATTTTTTAAATAATTTGGTTGAATTGAGATTCAAAAATTTTTTTTCAACATTTTTACTTTTAATTAATTTAATAACAATTTTTTTAGATATTTTTTTTTCAATCATTTTTATAATATTTTTTACTGAATAGTTTTTTTTAGTTAAAGGACCAATATTCCATATTTCAAAATTAAATTTTTGTAGAGTATATTTTTTTGAAGCTATAAGTGCATAACTGTTTATAACATCAAATATATGTTGCCAAGGTCTTGTATGATTAGGGTTTCTAATTTTTAAAATCTTTTTTGTTTTTAATGAATTTGCAATATCTGGTATTAATCTATAATTAGACCAGTCTCCACCACCTATAATATTTCCACTTCTTAAAATATTTATTGAAATATTTTTATTTTTTAAAAAAGATTTATAGTAACTTAGGCAAATAATTTCTGCACAAACTTTTGAGGCACTATAAGGATCTTCACCTCCTAAAATGTCATCTTCGGTAAAATATTTTTTTATTTCAGAATTTTGATAAACCTTGTCAGTTGTAATTATATTTACAGATATTTTTTTTTTAGTTTTGGAAGTTCTTATAATTTCCATTAAGTTTAATGTGCCTACAGTGTTTGATTGAAATGCATCAGTTGGATATTTATAACAATCTTTTACTATAGCATTTGCAGCAAGATGAAACACAAAATCAGGATTTGATTTTTTATAAAATTTTCTTAAATTATCATCATCTAAAACATCCCCTTCTTGAAAATATATTTTTTTTTTTAAATTAAGTGTTTGAAATAGGCTATTTTTAAATGGAGGTTTTTTAGAATATCCATAAATTATAGCACCCATTAACTTAAAATACAAAATTAACCACCCACCTGTAAAACCAGTACAACCGGTAATTAGTATTTTTTTGTTCTTAAAAATATTTTTTTGCATTTATAAAATTTCTTTATTAATAGTTTTTTATGTATATTGGTAAATATAGCAATGAAATTTTCATTAACATTTTTTAATAATATTAAAAAAATAAATTTAACTGGGTATAATTTATTCTATTTATACTTACTATTTGTATTTATAATCTTAATTATAAATTTCATATTTAGTTATTTATATACAGTCAAATTTCCCAATATAGTTGGAGATAATAACCAATTCATTTTAGAAAATGTTGGTTTTAATTTTGGTCAAATAATGAAGAACCTTGAATTAGGTAATGGGCTTAAGGCTACGTACTTTGGAATAGATTATTATGTATCAAGAATGCCACTTTTACCATTAGTACTGCATTTTTTGTACAACTATGTATCAGAAAATTTTTATGTAATATTATTTGTAAAAAATATTTTTTTCTTTTCAATCATTTTTTTTATATTGGTCAATTTAACAATTAAAAATAAATTTTTATTTTTACTAATTTCTTTAATGATATTTTTATACAATCCTCATAATTTAATAACTACACTTTCGATTAACTTTGAAGAGGGAATTTTAAATTACTTAATTATTATATTATTTTTACTATTTTATTCAGAATTTAAATATCGTAATATTTATATAGGACTAATAATAGCGTCAATTTTTTTTCTTAAATCTTCTATGATATTTTTGTGCACGGGGTTAAGTATTTTTTTTCTTATTAATGACCATAAAAAAAGAATTTTTAATTATTTTCCGATCATGATTTTTTTGATCTCTAGTTTATCTTGGGGAATTTACTCTTATCAAAAAACTAAGGTTTTTGCTTATGGTACAAATTTAGTGTCGTATAATTCTTTCACTCTAAATCACGCCTATAATGAAAAATTTAATTCAATTTATCCAGAAATAAGCCCGGATACTCTTACTAAAGAAATTGAAAATAAACTACCTAAGAATATTTTTAAAGATGAATGGGAAATTAATGACTACTATTTTAAAGATAGTATAAATTATTTAAAACTGAACCCTTATGAGGTGTTCCTAAGTGTCCTAAAAAAAATTCAAGTTATATTTATTTATCTTAATAAAGATTCACAATTTTTAGATCAAAATAATCAATTAATAAATGAACTTAGAATTTCAAATATTCCAAACAAAATATTGTTTATAACTTTTACTTTTTTAATAATCAAAAATTTTATTTATCAGAGATCATCTAAAAATATTTTTATGATTCTTTTAGTTTTGTTATATTTTTTTCCTTACATGGTAGGTTTTATTTATACTAGACATTGCACATCATTGTACATGATTGCATCATTCTATTTATTTTATGAATATATTTATATTAAAAAAAAATTAGACTTTTTTTAAAAAAAATAAGAAACCATTTTTTTTAATAATTTCAATATTTATTTCATATGGTGTGCATGGAGCCTTACTGTACATACAATAACCTTCTTTTTGTATAAAAATTTTTTTTCCATTAATCATCTTAAAATTTAATAGAACTTTTTTATTATCATTGTTATGTGAATTATATCTAGGAAAAGGATAATTTAAATATTTTTCTGTAAATATAATTCTATTAAAATTCTTTAATAGAAAGGCTAAGAAAAAAATAAAAATTAAAGAAAAAAATAATTTGTTAGAGGTGCTATTAAATTTTCTTTTAGATAATAAATAAGCGAATGGAATAGAAACGAGACTAACAATAATTGAATAAGCATATCTATAATCAGGTGTTTTAAGAAACCAGATAGTTGTCAAAAAAATTAGGATTGAAGTAAGTGTCATCATTTTTGGATTATGGTGTTTTTTAACATTCTCAGACTTAAAAATTAACAAAATGTAGATTGTTAATAATAGCAATATAAAGGCAAATAATTTTTCTCTTTGTTCATTTGTAAATTTTTTTAACCATGTATTTACCCAATTAAAATTTTTTATATACTCTTGCTGCGTTGTACTAATTCTATTTTTATATGATGGCCAGTTCTTAGAAAATGCCTCGTTTTCTATTGATATTTTTTTAACACTAATAATATTTGTCCATTTAATTTTTTCTATACAGGTTGAATGAATTGGAAAAATTATACACCCAGAAATAATTATGTTTTTAAATAACCATAATATGCCAAACAATAAAATAAAGTAAAATTTGAATTTTTTTAATATTGAAATTGAAATTAAATTATTTTTGATCAACAATATTAATGGTAATAGCAAAACTCCAACTAGAGTAAATTTATTAAGCACAACAAATACACTTAAAATACTTAAATTTAAAATTTTTTTTAAATTTATTTTTTTATTTGAATTTAAATATTCAGAAAATAAATAAAAGGTAATAAAATGTGCAGGTGCATCATTTCCATATTCACTATATCTATTCATTTTAAAAAAAATGTATATGAGTATTGAAAGTATATAAAAAAAATGAAAATCATAATTATTATTTTCTACAGCGTTACGAAATTTAATTAAAAAATTAATAATAATAGTTGATGCAATTAATGCACTTGGAATAACAATTCCATTAATGCCAAAAAAGATATTAAGATTTATTGCAGAAAGATATTGTAATATCGATGTGTGTCCATATCTAAAATGCAAGTTAGTTAAACCAAAAATAATTTTTTCTTCATTTAATATGTTTACAAAAGGTAAATGATATAATCCTGCATCTGGTCTATACGTGTGAGATGCAAACAATAATATTGTTGATAGAAATGAACCAAACAATAAAAAAGAATAAAATTTTTTAGTATTAAGCTGTTCTCTAAATTTAATAAAAATTAATAAACACGGTATAAAAAGTAATGAATTTATGTTTTTGGAAAGGGGAGCAAAAAAATTTATTACTAATGCTATAAATGAAATTGTAATAATGCCATAAATTACCAAATCAGTAAAGTATGTGTTATTAGCTTCAGTCTTTTTTTTTATAAAAAAGCCAAAAGTAGAGTATAAAAATAACGTACAGAACGAGTAAAAAAATATACTAAGCATTTATATGAACAATACTCCTCAAAGTAATATAGTTTCTATTATAATTCCATGTTTTAATGAAAAAGATACTATTAAAAAGATTATTAATTTAATTCACAAAAATAATAAATTTAAAAAAGAAATTATTTTAGTAGATGATTTTTCAACAGATGGAACCAGAGAGATAGTTAAAAAATTTACTAAAAGTTTTGTAGACAAGGTTATATTGCATAAGTTTAATAAAGGTAAAGGGGCTTGTATTAAGACAGCTAGTAAATATTTAAATGGAGAAATAATTTTAATTCAAGATGCAGATTTAGAGTATAGTCCTAGTGATTATGACAGGTTACTAAACCCAATTAGAAAAAATAATTTTAAAGTAGTTTATGGATCGAGGGTATTAAATACCAAGAGATATAATTCAAAGAATTTTACATCAAAATATAGGATATTTTTCAATCATGTTTTAACTATCCTATCAAATATAATTAATAAGCAAAATTTAACTGATGCTCACACATGCTACAAAGTCTTTAAAAAGGAAATATTTAAAAAAATTAATTTAAAAGAAAATAGATTTGGATTTTGTCCAGAAATTACTACAAAAGTCAGTTTGTTAAATGTTAAAATCCATGAAGTGCCTATAAGATATAATGGAAGAAGTTATAAAAATGGAAAAAAAATATCCATGTTGGATGGTCTTAGAGCAATTTACTGTTTATTTTTTTATAGATTTTTTGAATTAGGTTTTTTAAAAAAAAATGATAAACAATAATTAATTTATATTATGAAAAAAAAAGCATTAATTTTTGGTGTAACAGGTCAGGATGGTTCTTATCTTTCAGATTTTTTAATCAAAAAAGGTTACCATGTTCATGGTGTTGTAAGAAGATCATCTTCTATAAATACAAAAAGAATAGACCATTTATATCAAGACCCTCATGAAAAAAAAATTAATTTTTCTTTACATTATGGTGATGTTACAGATTCAATTTCCGTTTCTTCTTTAATTAAAAAAATTCAACCAAATGAAATCTATAACCTAGCAGCACAATCACATGTTGCAGTTTCTTTTGAGGTTCCCGAGTACACAGCAAATGCCGATGCATTGGGTGCGCTTAGAATTTTAGAGGCTATAAAGTTTCATAAGCTTATAAAGAAAACTAAATTTTATCAGGCTGGAACATCTGAAATGTTTGGCAAGGTAACTGAGATACCTCAAACTGAAAGAACTCCATTTTATCCAAGAAGCCCTTACGGTGTGGCAAAAGTTTATGCTCACTGGATAACTGTAAATTATAGGGAGGCTTATAAAATTTTTGCTTGTAATGGAATTTTATTTAATCATGAAAGTCCTGTTCGTGGTGAAACATTTGTTACAAAAAAAATAGTTATGGCATTGTGTAGAATAAAATCAGGAAATCAAAAAAAATTATATTTAGGAAATTTAGATGCAAAAAGAGATTGGGGACATGCTAAAGATTATGTTGAGGCAATGTGGAAAATGCTACAAAATAAAATTCCCAAAGATTATGTCATCTCTTCTGGTAAACAATATTCAGTAAGAAACTTTATTGACTTGGTATTAAAAGAATTAAGAATTAAGAATTATTGGAAGGGACAAGGAATTAATACCAAATGTTATGATAAAAACGATAACTGTATCATTGAATGTGATAAGGCTTATTTTAGACCATTAGAAGTAGATACTTTGTTGGGTAATTCAAAAAAAGCTAGAAAAGAATTAAATTGGAAGCCAAAATATAATATAAAAAGTCTAGTTAAAGAAATGGTAGAATCCGAAATAAAAAATTAAGCAAACATGCATAAAAAAAATAGCAAAATTTATGTTGCGGGACATAATGGACTTGTTGGTAGTGCAATAGTTAGAGAATTAAAGAGAAATGGTTACAAAAAAATTATTACCGCAAGTAAGAAGAAATTAGATCTTACTGACTCAGTTAAAACTCTTAAATTTTTGAAAAAGAATAAGCCAAAATTCATTTTTATTGCTGCTGCTAAAGTTGGAGGAATATACTTCAATCAAAAACATAAGGCTGAATTTATTTATCAAAATTTAACAATACAATCTAACCTCATACATGGTTCATATTTGTCTGGAATTAAAGATTTGATATTTTTAGGTTCCAGTTGCGTTTATCCAAAAAAATGTAAACAACCTATAAAAGAAGATTATTTACTAACTGGAAAGTTAGAGGAAACTAATGATGCTTACGCAATTGCAAAAATTGCAGGCATTAAAATGTGTCAAAGCTATAACTATCAATATAAAACTAATTATAAGTGTTTAATGCCAACCAATACATTTGGTGAAAAAGATAAATATGATAAATTAAACTCTCATTTCCTTCCTGCTCTTATTAAAAAAATACATGATTTAAAAATTAATAAAAATAATAAACTTATATTATGGGGTAATGGTAAGGCGAAAAGAGAAATTATTCATGTAGATGATTTAGCAAATGCTTGCGTTTACTTTATGAATAAAAAGACCAAACATTTCATCATAAACATTGGCACAGGAAAAGATTATAATATCAAATATTATGCTAATTTGATGAAAAAAATAATTTTACCTAATAAAAAAATATTTATTAAATTTGATACTTCAAAACCAAATGGAACCCCAAGAAAAGTTTTAGATGTTTCGCTTGCAAAAAAATATGGATGGAAATACAGGATAAATTTAAATGAATCTATTCAAAAAACATACAAATCTTACTTAAATGAAATCTGTTAAAAATATCATTATTGTAACGGGTGGAGCAGGATTTGTTGGATCAAATTTAATTTTATTACTATTAAAAAAAACTAAGTTAAAGATTATTAGCTTAGACAACTATAGCAGTGGAAAAAAAATTAATCATATAGAAAATAATAGAGTTAAATATATTAATGGTTATACAAAAAATATAGCCTCTATTTTTAAAGATAAAAAAAATAAAATAAAAACAATTTTTCATTTTGGAGAATTTTCAAGAATATATCAAAGTTTTTTAAATATGAATGAATGCATTGATTCCAATTCTATAGGCACTAATGCAGTTTTTAATTTTTGCTTAAAGTATGATATTAAATTAATATATTCAGCCACATCTGCGAGTCTTGGTAACAAAGGAAGAGATAAGAACTTATCCCCATACGCATTTACTAAATCAAAAAATTTAGAAATGTTAGAAAACTTAAAAAAATGGTTTAAAATGAAATATGAAGTAATTTATTTTTATAATGTATATGGTCCTGGGCAAATAGAAAGTGGACCTATGTCTACAGTAATTGGAATTTTTGAAAATTATTATAAAAAAAAAAACCATTACCAATCGTAAAGCCAGGCACTCAATCTAGAAGATTTACACATATTAATGATACGATAAATATTTGCTATTTAGCATGGAAAAGAAACCTTTGTAGACATTATAGTATCTCAAATAAAAAGAGTTACTCAATTAATCAGGTGGCTAAATTATTTAGATCAAAATTATATTATTTGCCTCCCAGGAAAGGCGAAAGATATGCATCTGCTTTAACAAGGTTTAGTCAATCTAATAAGATATATAGCTATTTTGGTAGCTTAAAATTATCAGATTATGTGAATGATTTCCTTAAAAAGCATAATAATAAACTTAGATTTAATTGATAAAAGTTTGTTTACAATAAAATTAATTTAGGTATAAATGCGGCGCCGGTGATTATTGCGAAGGAGTTATACCCGATCCCATTCCGAACTCGGAAGTCAAGCCCTTCAGCGCCAATGGTACTTTGTCTTAAGACACGGAAGAGTAGGACATTGCCGGCTATAAAAAATATTATGAAAATTAAAAGCTCGTTAAAATCATTAAAAAAAAGAGACCTTAATTCTAAACTTGTTAGAAGAAGAGGAAGAGTTTACATAATTAATAAAACAAACCCAAAATTTAAAGCAAGACAGAAGTAGTTTTTATGGAGAACCAAGACCATAAAAGTACCTGGAATAATTTCACAAAGTTTGTGTTGTGGGGAACTGTCGCTGTTATAGGTGTTTTAGTTTTAATGGCAATATTCTTACTATAGAGTTTACTCTATGAGAATCGTTTCAATTTTAGAAAATCAAAAAGTAGAAAAAAGAATAGCAATCACTCCTGATATTGCAAAAAAATATATAGCTCTTGGTTTTAAAATTTCTATAGTTGAAAAATATGGAGAACACTTAGGATTTAAAGATAGCGACTATAAGGAGTTAGGTGTCGAAATCTCAAGTAATAAATCTGAAGTTTTAAATAGTGCTGATATCATTATTCAATTAGGTTTATTATCAGATGAAAATATATCAAATTTAAAAGAAAACCAAACTTTAGTTGGGGTGTTTAATCCCTATGTAAATAAAGAAAAAATAGAAAATTTATCTAAAAAGAATATTAATATTTTTTCCTTAGAAATGTTACCCCGAATAACTAGAGCTCAATCAATGGATATTCTCTCTTCACAAGCCAACCTTGCTGGCTATAAAGCAGTAATAGAGTCGTTCGCAAATTTTGAAAAAGCAATACCAATGATGATGACTGCAGCGGGTACAATTCCGGCAGCAAAAGTATTGGTGGTTGGTGCGGGTGTGGCTGGCCTTCAAGCTATTGCAACTGCAAAAAGAATGGGTGCCATTGTTTTTGCAACAGATGTTAGAATGGCTTCAAAGGAACAAGTTGAAAGTTTAGGAGGAAAATTTTTAACAGTTGAGGGTTCAGAAAATTTAGAGACGGAAGGTGGTTATGCAAAAGAAGCATCTGAAGAATTTAAAAAAAAACAAGAAGATCTTTTAGCTGAAACTTTAAAGAAAATTGACATTGTAATATGTACTGCTCTAATCCCAGGTAAAAAAGCTCCATTAATTATTAAAAGCTCTATGATTGATAATATGAATTCTGGATCAGTTATTTATGACTTAGCTGCAGTTCAGGGTGGAAATGCAGAATTTACTGAAGTTGATAAAGTTGTGGTAAAAAATGGAGTAAAGATTATGGGTGAAACAAATATTTTAAATAAGCTTCCTGTTTCGGCTTCAAATCTATATTCAAAAAATGTATTTAATTTTGTGTCCAATTTATATGATAAAGAAAATAAAAAGATTAATATTAATTTAGAAGATGAGATAATTGAGAAAACTTTAATAAAATAGATTTATGGAAATAGACCCTTTTATATTTAGATTAAGCATATTTATTTTATCAATTTTTATTGGTTATTATGTTGTATGGAGCGTAACTCCATCTTTACACACACCATTAATGTCAGTTACTAATGCCATATCGTCAGTAATTATTGTTGGTGCTATAATCGCAGGGCTAGCTGGAAGTGCAGACAATGTATTTACAGTCTCTAATATTCTCGGTTTTTTAGCAATATCACTTGCAGCTGTTAATATATTTGGTGGATTTTTGGTCACTCAAAGAATGCTACAAATGTATAAAAAAAAGAAGAAAGATAAATAATTATGTCAGCAAATTTATCAGCAATATTCTATTTAATTTCAGGGGTTCTGTTTATATTGGCATTAAGAGGTCTTTCATCTCCAGAAACATCAAGACAAGGGAATTTCTTTGGAATTATAGGTATGGTGATAGCCATTACAGTTACTTTTTTATCGGTTGGAAGTTTTTCTAGTGGACTAATTTATGTACTAATTTTTTTACTGGTTGGAGGACTTATAGGGGCATTCATAGCTTACAAGATACCAATGACGGCTATGCCAGAATTAGTGGCAGGGTTTCACAGCTTAGTTGGATTATCAGCAGTTTTTGTTGCAATCTCAGCTTTTTTGAATCCTGAAGCATTTAATTTAGGATCAGTAGGCTCTATTAAACTTGCAAGCTTAATCGAGATGTCAATTGGTGCTGCAGTTGGTGCGATAACATTCTCAGGTTCAATAATTGCTTTTTTAAAACTTCAAGGAATAATGTCAGGGTCACCAATCACTTTTAAGGGGCAGCATTTTCTTAATGCTTTATTGTTAATTTCAATTCTAATTTTAACTTACTTACTTTGCTCATCGCAGTCATCTAGCTTTTTTTGGATATTAATAGCAGTTTCATTTCTAATTGGGTTTTTATTAATCATTCCAATTGGTGGAGCAGATATGCCCGTGGTGATTTCGATGTTAAATTCATACTCTGGTTGGGCTGCTGCAGGAATTGGTTTTACTTTAGAAAATACCGCATTAATTATAACAGGTGCTCTTGTTGGATCTTCTGGTGCAATTTTATCCTACATAATGTGCAAAGGTATGAACCGTTCTTTCTTTAATGTAATTTTAGGAGGGTTTGGTGCAACAGAACAGTCGGCATCAACTGGAAATAAAGAACAAAGGCCAGTTAAGAGTGGTAATGCGGAAGACGCAGCTTTCTTAATGAAAAATGCATCATCAGTTATAATTGTTCCAGGTTATGGAATGGCTGTAGCTCAAGCACAACATGCGCTAAGAGAAATGGTAGATACCTTAAAGAAAAATGATATTAAAGTTACTTATGCAATTCATCCTGTTGCAGGAAGAATGCCAGGACACATGAATGTATTATTAGCTGAAGCTAATGTTCCATATGATGAAGTATTTGAGCTAGAAGAAATTAACAATGATTTTGCTAATGCAGACGTTGCATTTGTAATTGGGGCAAATGATGTAACAAATCCTGTTGCAAAAACTGATCCACAAAGTCCAATCTATGGAATGCCAGTTTTAGATGTTGAAAAATGTAAATCAGTATTATTTGTAAAAAGAAGTTTATCTCCTGGATACGCTGGAATTGATAATGACTTATTTTATAAAGAAAATACTCTGATGTTATTTGCAGATGCAAAAAAAATGACTGAGGATATAACTAAAAATCTTTAAAATTAATGACAACAAAAATATTTTGTGACATTGCAGAATTAAATTTAATAAAGAAATTTAATAAGAAAAAAATAGTTAAAGGTTTTACAACCAATCCCAGCTTAATGAGAAAAGCTGGAGCGAAAGATTACAAGTCTTACTCAAAGAAGATATTAAAAATTTGCAAGAATAAACCTGTTTCACTAGAGGTGTTTGCTGATGAATATAAAGAGATGAAAAAACAAGCTCTTCAGATTAATACCTGGGGAAAGAATGTTTATGTAAAAGTACCAGTTGCTAATTCTAAAGGAATTTTTATGGGTAAAATTATTAAAGAGCTTAACAATTTAGATATTAAGCTTAATATCACAGCAGTTTATAGTGCAAAGCAAACAGAAAAAATTCTAAAATTAATTAATAAGAAGACTAGAGTTATAATTTCAATATTTGCTGGTAGAGCAGCGGATACTGGTAAAGATCCAGTTCCAGAATTTAAAAAAAGTATAGCTTTAGCAAAAAAATTTAAAAATGTAGAGATACTTTGGGCGAGTGTTAGAGAGCCCTATAATTACTTACAAGCAAAACAATTGGGTTGTCATATTATTACTATTCCACCAACAACTATTGAAAAAATAGAAAATTTTGGAAAAACATTTGATCAACTAACAATAGAAACCGTTAAAGCATTTTTAGTTGATAGTAAAAAATCTAGGTTTAAAATTTAAGTAATTTGTCGAGAGGATTGGTTGCGGGGGACGGATTTGAACCGCCGACCTTCAGGTTATGAGCCTGACGAGCTACCAGACTGCTCCACCCCGCGGTATATTTAAATTCTATTTTTAAGCTTATTAAGCTTTTTAACTCTTTTAATGTTCTCTTGTAGAATTCTTTTTTTCTTTTCAGAAGGTTTTTCATAAACACTTTTTAATTTCACTACTTTAAAAAAACCATCTCTTTGTAATTTTCTTTTAAGCACTCTAAGTGCTTGTTCAATATTATTATCTTTAACTTCTATTTTCATAAATATTTTTTAAGAATGTTTAACTACCATTATATAATTTTGGTGTCTATTAAAATTATTCAATGTTTGAAACTTCTCTTGTTAGTTTTGCTTTCTCTTTTTCTTTTTTTTCTCTTTTTATTCTTCTTTCAGCTTTTTCAATAGCTTCGATTAGATCCTTTTGAGAAAATAGACCTAATGCTACAGGGTCTTTAGGATTTAAATTGTTATAATTCCAATAACTTTTATTTTTAATTGCAGTAACAGAAGCTTTTGTTATTCCAACTAGTTTTGCTATTTGTGAATCTTTTAATAAAGAATGGTGTTTAATTAACCATAAAGCTGAATCTGGTTTGTCTTGTCTTTTAGATAAAGGAATGTATTTTTTAATTTTTTTATCTTCAGTTGAAATTTCAATGTCAGTATTTTTTATCTGTAATTCTTTATTTTCATCTTTTGAAGCTAACTCAATTTCTTCTCTAGTAAGTTGACCTGATATAATAGGATTATAAGCCATTATTCCTTTTGCAACTTCACCATCTGCAATACCTTGCACTTCAACCTCGTGTAAATTACAAAACTTTGAAATTTGTTTGAAAGTAAGTGTTGTATTTTCTACTAACCAAACAGCTGTTGCCATTGGCATTAATGGTACGTTTGACATTTAATCTTTCTTTTCTGATCTGAAATTTTGGAATTTTTTATTGAATTTGCTCACACGACCCTTGTCCATTAATTTTTGTTTTCCACCTGTCCAAGCAGCATGAGATTTTGGATCGATTTCTAATTTTAAAACCTCTCCTTCTTTTCCCCAAGTTGATCTTGTCTCAAATTGAGTTCCATCAGTCATTTCTACTTTAATTGTGTGGTAGTTTGGGTGTATGTCTTTTTTCATATCGAGACTTATAGCAAAAGAATTTTATAAAACAATTAAAAGTTCTTTAATTTTTCAAGCATTTTGTCATTAATTGCCATACTAGAAGCTCTTATTTTGATGTTTTTATTTTGTGAGAGGTCAATTTCATTAATTAAGCCACCTGCTTCTTTTACCAATATTATACCAGCAGCTATATCCCACAAATTTAAATCATTTTGAAAATAACCATCATACCTACCAGCTGCAACATAGGCAATATCAAGTGCTGCACTTCCAGATTTTCTCAAAGGCAAATCAACTTCATTTTTAGTTATGCCGCCTGTAGCAAACAAGCAACTATTAAGCTCTCTTTTTTTTGATACTCTAATTCTTTGATTATTAAAGAACGCTCCACTTTCTTTTTCAGCATAAAACATTTCGTCTTTTATAGGATCATAAATTAATCCTGAAACTATTTCATCAACAGATTTTAAAGCAATTGAAATTGCAAAGTGAGGAACGCCATGCAAAAAATTAGTAGTGCCATCTATAGGGTCTATTATCCATGTATGTTCTTTATCTTTATTAGTTTCAGAACCTTCTTCTTCACTAATAATAGAATAGTAGGGTCTTGCTTTTTTTAACTCTTCTATAATTATTTTCTCAGCTTTTAAATCAGCATTTGATACAAAATCAGTAGGTCCTTTGATTGAAACTTGTAGTTTTTCTATTTCTCCAAAATCTCTAATTAAAGCTCTAGACGCTTTTTCTGCAGCCTTTATCATAACATTTAGATTGGCTGATATTGATTGCATATAATTTATATTTTTTTGACATATTCCATAGTTCTCGTATCGACTATGATTTTATCTCCGCTTTCAATAAATGGAGGGACTTGAATATTTACACCATTATCTAAAGTTGCGGGTTTATAAGAAGAGGAAACTGTTTGCCCCTTTAAAGCAACATCAGTTGTATCAACTGTGCACGTTACCTGATTAGGCAATTCAACTGTTAAAGGTTTTTCATTATAAAAACTTATACTGACTTCTAAGTTTTCAGTTAACATTTTACCTTTTTCTCCAATTGTTTCTTTTTTAATATTTATTTGTTCATAAGATTTTGGATCCATGAAATAATAATCAATTTCATCGCTATAAAGATAATTAAATTTTATTTCATCTAATGAAGCTTTTTCAACAGACTCACTTGATCTAAATCTTTCATTTAATTTTGTATTTTTGTTAACACTTTTCATCTCAACTTGGGCAAAAGCACCACCTTTGCCAGGTTTTACATGTTGTGTCTTTAAAACTTGCCAAAGATCATTTTTATATTCAATTAACATTCCAACTCTAATTTCACTTGCGTATAATTTCATTTTAATTTTCTAATAGCTTCTAATGGTTTGTATTTTTTATTATTCCAAATGTAGCCTGAAATAGCCAAAAAGTTAGCTTTATTCAATAAAAGTTTTTTATAATTACTAAGTTTTATACCTCCAATAGCTACAATTGGTAAGGAGGTTATTTTTTTAATAGATTTTAATACAGTTAAACTGGCTCTATATTTAACTGTTTTAGTTTTAGTTGCATAAAATGCACCAAAAGCTAAATAATCAGCACCATCATTAATTGCTTTTTTTGCTAGATTTATAGAATTATGACAGGTCACACCAATAATTTTGTTCTTTAATATTTTTCTAGCTTTTATTAAGTCCATATCTTTTTGACCTAAATGACAACCGTCTGCATTTAGTTTTTTAGCAAGTAAGGGATCATCGTTGATTAAAAATTTAACTTTGTACTTATTACAAATTTTTTTAATTTTTTTTCCAATAATTAGTTTATTTAAATTTGTTTCTTTTTTAAGCCTTAGTTGAAAAAAACTTATTTTTTTTGAACTTAATACAAGAGCTAAATAATTGTAAAAATTTTTATCAGATATTTTATTTGGAGAAATTAGATAAACAAATTTCTTATTTATTTTATTCTGCTTCAAGTTCTTTTGACCATTTACCTTGAGCTGCAAGTGTGCACATATTTGCTCTGTGGTTAAAGACTTTTTGAGTGCCACTAGTATTGTTAATATCTTTTGACCAAAATTTAAGAGCACTTTGTTGTAAGGCTCTACCATATGAATAAGTCATAATAAAATTTGTGTCATTATACTTATTAATTAAGTTTAAATTTTCTGTTGCTTCTACTTCTGTTTGTCCACCAGATAAAAAAGCAATTCCTGGTACATCTGTTGGTACATTTTCTTTTAAGCATTTTAGGGTAAGCTTTGCAACTTCTTCACTTGATATTTTCTTATCAGCAGTAGTTCCTGCTAAAATCATATTAGGCTTTAAAATTATTCCACTTAAATCTATTTTATTAATCATTAATTCTTCAAAGCATTTTTTAATAACTTCAGAAGTTTTATTAAAACAAGTTTCGGCAGAATGATCTCCATCCATTAATACTTCAGGTTCTACAATTGGAACCATTCCACATTCTTGGACTAAAGCTGAATATCTTGCCAGTGCATGAGCATTGGAGTGCATGGATAATTTGCTTGGATATTTATCTGAAATATTAAAAACACCTCTCCACTTTGTAAATCTTGCACCAAGTTTATAATAATCTTTTAGTCTTTCTCTTAAGCCATCCAAACCTTCTGTAATTTTTTCCTTATTAGACCCTGCTAGAACTTTTGCACCTGTATCGACTTTAATTCCTGGAACTGCTCCAGACTTAGAAATTAATTCTGGAATAGTCTGCTTAGAGTTAGATGTTTGGTTGATGGTTTCATCGTATAAAATAACACCACCAATAAAATCTTTCATACCACTTGATGAAAAGAGAGTTTCTCTAAATAAAAGTCTATTTTCTGGGCTGGAAGGTACATTAACTGACTCTAATCTTTTGGTCATGGTTCCATTGCTTTCGTCTGCTGCAAGGATTCCCTTACCATTAGACAATATTTTTAATGCAATTTTATTAAGTTCTGACATTTTAATTCAGAGCCTTTATACCAGGAAGTTCTTTACCTTCAAGATATTCTAAAAAAGCACCACCCGCAGTTGAAACAAAATTAAAATTATTAATTGCCCCAATACCATTCAAAAGAGAAACAGTATCACCACCACCTGCAACTGAGTAAATTGTATTATTCTTATTTTTTTCAATAATTTTTTTTGCTATTTCAATACTTCCTTTGGCAAAGTTAGGATTTTCAAAATAACCTGCAGGCCCATTCCATAAGATAGTACTACTTTCTTCAATTAATAAATTAATAGCTTTAATTGTCTTGGGACCAATATCTAAAATTAACTCATCTTTAGAAATATTATTTAGTTCCTTTATTTCAGCTGATCCTTCTAAGCTTTTTCCTACCACAACATCCTCAGGGTAAATTATCTTACAGTTTTCTTTTTTTGATAAAGAGAATATTTCTTCAATAATTTTATCACAATTATCTTCTTGAATAGATTTTCCAATTTCGTATCCTTTATTTCTAAGTAAATTATTAGCCATCCCACCAACTATTATAATATTATCAAATTTAGCAATTAAATTCTTAATGATATTAATTTTAGATGAAATTTTAGAACCACCTATGATGCATGTTATAGGTCTTTGAATTTCAGATGTAATTTTAGTTAGTGCATCAATTTCTAGATTTAATTGAAGGCCAGCGTATGAAGGAATAAATTTAGTGATTTCAAAAATTGAAGCATGAGCTCTATGCGAACATGAGAAAGCATCATTAACATAGATATCTGCTAAACTTGCTAAATGCTTTGCAAAGCCATTGTCATTTTTTTCTTCCTCTTCATAAAACCTAAGATTTTCAAGTGTTACAATTTTTTCATCTTGTTCATTAAATAAATCATTAGAATTAATTTCTTTTATATTTTTTGAAATTAATCGTATATTTTCATTTAGTTTATTTTTTAGATCCTCACATATTGGTTTAAGGGAGAGTTCACTTACAACTTTGCCCTTGGGTCTACCTACATGAGATAGTATTATTATCTTTGCTTCATTTTTTAATAAAAAATTAATAGTAGGTAAAATTTTATCTATTCGAGTGGTGTCAGTAATTTTTCCATTATCTAATGGAACATTTAAATCCAACCTAAGTAATACTTTTTTTTGATTAAGATTAGTCTCGTCTTGAATATTTCTCATTAAGAGACTTGATGAAGATGTTCTGCTATGTCACACATTCTATTTGAAAAACCCCATTCGTTATCATACCACGCTGAAATTTTTCCCATATTTTTACCAACCACATTAGTCAAAGATAAATCAACAATTGCTGAAGCTGAATTATGATTAAAATCAATTGAAACTAATTTTTCTAATGTAACTTCTAAAACTTTCTTTGATTGTTCTTTAGAGGCGATAGTAAATGCCTCATTAATTGTCTCTTTGCTCATCTCTTTTTTTGTACAAAAAACTAGCTCTATAAGGGAAACATTAGGAGTTGGCACTCTCATTGCAATGCCTTCAAGTTTTCCTTTCAATGAAGGTATAATTTCACCGATTGCTTTTGAAGCACCTGTGGAAGTTGGTACAATCGATTGACTAGCAGATCTTGCTCTTCTAGGATCTTTATGGGAATTGTCCAAAATTCTTTGGTCACTTGTGAAAGCATGAATAGTTGTCATAAACCCTTTTTCAATTTCAAAAGTTTCATTTAAAATGTTAGCCACAGGTGCAAGACAGTTAGTTGTACAAGAGGCTGCAGAAACAATTTGATCATCTTTTGTCAAAATATTTTCATTTACGCCATAGACAATTGTTTTATCTGCATTTTTGCATGGAGCTGAAACTATAACTTTTTTGGCGCCATTTTTTATATGAGCTAATAATTTTTCTTTTGAATTAAATTTTCCAGTACATTCAAAAACATAATCAACATCAAATTTTTTCCAGTTAATATCTTCAATTTTAGATTCTTGTGAAAATGTTATTTTATTATTATTAATAATTAAATGCTTTTCATCATAATCTAAATCTGCATTAAATTTACCATGAATAGAATCGTATTTAATTAAAGAACAGCTGGCTTCAGAATTTGATCGGTTATTGATATGTTTGATTTTTATGTTTTTGTTTTGGCTTTCAATGATAGCTCTAATTACCATTCTACCAATTCTTCCCATTCCATTGATACCAACTTTTATTGTCATATTTAACTCTTTATTAGTTTTTTTGTTTTTTGTGAAATATTTTGAACTGTTAATCCAAAATATTTATAAATTTCTTTGTAGGGTGCACTTTTACCAAATGTATCAATTCCAAAAGCTAAACCCTCAGTTCCAATATATTTTTTCCAGCAATCAGTTGAAGCTGCTTCAATAGATATTTTAAATTTTGTTTCATTAAGAATTTTTTTCTTATATGCTTTTGACTGCAAATCAAAAATATCCTGGCATGGTACTGATATAACCTTAGAATAAATTTTATCTTTGGCTAATTTATGGCTAGTCTCAATTGCTAAATTAACCTCAGAACCACTAGCAAATATTGTTAAATTAATTTTTTTATTTGTTCTTAAAGCCTCATAAGCACCTAAAGAGCATTTGTTCATATTTGAATATTTTTTTCTAATAGGTTCAAGGTTTTGTCTAGTTAAAGATAACACACTTGGTGTCTTCGAGTTTTTTAATGCTAGTTCCCAACACTCGATAGTTTCCATTCTATCGGCTGGTCTAAAAACATTTAAATTAGGAATAGATCTTAATCCGGACAGTTGTTCTATAGGTTGGTGTGTTGGTCCATCTTCCCCTAAGCCAATTGAGTCGTGGGTCATTATATAAATAACCCGTTGCTGCATCAAAGCAGATAAACGAATGGAAGGTTTACAATAATCAGAAAATATTAAAAAAGTTCCCCCATATGGAATAAATTTACTATGAAGTGCTAAACCATTCATTATTCCAGCCATGGCGTGCTCCCTAACACCATAGTGAATATAATCACCATTAAAATTAACAGAATTAATAGCATTATGATGTTTGGTTTTAGTGTTATTAGATCCTGCTAAGTCAGCTGAACCACCAATTAACGTATTATTTTCTCTCGTAAGAGCATTAAGAGTTAACTCAGAAGCTTTTCTTGAGGCTAGACTTTTGTTTTCTACAAGAGAATTTTGCTTTTCACTTTTTAAAGCTTTAGAGAAATTATTTTTAAAGACTTTATCAACTAAATTTTTTTTTCTTTTATAAATTTTACTCCATGCAGAATCAAGTTTTGCACCCTTATTACCAATTTTTCTCCATTCACTTAAAATATTTTTAGGAATTTCAAAAGGTTTATGTTTCCAATCTAATACTTTTCTAACTAATTTGATTTCATCTAAACCAATTGGACTACCGTGCGAAGAGGCTTTACCAGATTTATTAGGTGAGCCATAACCAATTTTTGTTTTGCATGAAATAACAGTTGGTCTTTTAGCATTTTGAACTTTTTTTAATGCTGAAAAAATTTCTCTTTCGTTATGACCATTTATTAGTAAGTAATCCCAACCATAACTTTCAAATCTCTTTTTGAAATTATCTGAAACTGCCAAGCTAGTTGGTCCATCAATAGATATTGAATTATTATCAAAAAGCATAACTAGATTTTTTAACTTTAAGTGTCCCGCTAAACTCATTGCTTCATGGCTAATGCCTTCCATTAAACATCCATCTCCAGCTAAAACATAAGTTTTATGGTTTATTATTTCTTTACCAAGTTTTTTCTTCAAAATTTCCTCTGCAATAGCGAAACCAACTGAATTAGCAATTCCTTGTCCAAGAGGACCTGTTGTAGTTTCAATACCAGAACCAGGGTGATACTCAGGATGACCTGCACAAATAGATTTTAATTGTCTAAAATTTTTAATATCATTTAAAGAAATACTTTTGTACCCAGTTAAATGTAATAAAGAGTAAAGAAGCATAGATCCATGACCAGCAGATAAAACAAATCTGTCTCTATTTATCCAGTTAGGATTTTTTGGATTAAATCTAAGAAAATTTTTAAACAAAACTGTTGCTACGTCTGCCATACCCATCGGCATTCCAGGATGACCCGAATTTGCCTTTTGTACAGCATCTATAGATAAAAACCTTATTGCGTTTGATAAATCTTTATGTAATTTGTTCAAAAATATCCTATCTAGACTTAGAAGACTCAATTTAATAATATAAATATATATATATGAAAACAGACAGTGAAAAAGAAAAAAAGCTCAGTTTTGCACTTAATAAATTAAAGAGTTTGAATTTACAAAACCCAACGCTAAAGTCTAATTTAGAAAACTTAAACATTCAAAAAAATCAATTAGAAATTGAAAAAAAACAAATAGAAGAAAAATATCAAAATTTAGAAAGTGAATACAAAGCTCTTAATCAAAAATTAGAAGATATTAAACAGCAAAAAATAGAAGAACAAAAAAAAGAGACAGAATTTTCAGAAAAAATAGATGAATTAAATCAAGAAACAGATACTTTATTAGAAGAAATAGACAAATGGCAAATGTAAATATTAAATTTAATGGCAAAGAGTTTCTTCTATCTTGTGATGATGGACAGGAAGAGCATTTAGAAGAATTGTTAACTCATATTAATGAAAAATTTAGCAGTTTAAAGAATGACCTTGGAAACATAGGGGAAAATAAACTTTTATTGATCACTTCAGTTCAAATAATGGATGAATATTTTGAAACTAAAAAAAAAGTAGAACAAAAAAAAACTGAATTACAGAATTTATCAAATAAATTTAGAGAATTGAAGTCATTAGTTTATGATTACAGAGATAGAAAAGAAGAAGAGATGAAGAAACTACAACAAGATCATGAAAGTTTTAAAAAAGAAATAGAAAAAAATAAAGAAGATTATGAAAAAATAATCGAAGCTGCAGCAGATGAAATTGAAAATTTTGTTGAAAAAGCAAATTTAGAAAATCCAATTCAATAGATTTGTGTTAAAATCTGAATTAAGAAAAAAAATTCTTAAAGTAAGAAAACAATTTAATACAAAAAATATTCAGCTCAACTTTAAGCAAATTGTAAAAATTCTTAAAAAAGAAAAGATAACCAATCAGATTATTATAGGTGGATACTATCCGATAAACTTTGAGATAGACGACTTGACACTATTAAGAAAATTTAAAAAGAATAAATTTAATATTTCTTTACCCATAATTAAGAAAAACTTTCAAATGGATTTTTATTCATGGTCATTTTCTGAGCCTTTAAAAATAAATAAATATGGAATACCTGAACCAGAAGCTAAAAATATAGTATACCCTGACGTTTTATTAATTCCCTTGGTAGCATTTGATAAAAATTTAAATAGACTTGGATATGGCGGTGGATACTACGATAGATTAATTGAAAAATTATCAAAAAAAAAAATATCATAAAGATAGGTTTAGCTTTTTCAATTCAAGAAATTGATAAAGTACCAACTAATATGTATGATCAAAAATTAGATTATATTGTAACAAATAAAAATATTATAAAATGAAAATACTCTTTTTAGGTGATGTAGTTGGCATTTCAGGACGGTCGATGATTTTGAATAATTTACTATCAAAAATTAAAGATGAAAAAATCGATTTTGTAGTTGTTAATGGTGAGAATGCAGCTGACTCAGGTGTTGGTCTTACAGAGGAAATATGTAAAGATTTTTTTAACTGTGGTGTAGATGTTATTACAACGGGCAATCATGTATGGGATCAAAAAGAAACAATGTCTCATATTGAAAAAGAAAATCGACTTCTTAGACCTAAAAATTTATTTGAACCATCTCCAGGAAAAGGCTTTGGAATATTTATTGCTAAAAATGAGATGAGAGTAGGAGTGCTTAATTTGATGGGAAATGTTTTTATGAAGAAATGTGAAGATGTATTTGAAGCAGCTGAAAAATTTATGAAAAAATATGAGCTTAAAGAAGATTATGATTTTTTATTAGTCGATTTTCATGGTGAAATAACAAGTGAAAAGTCAGCTATGGGACATTTTTTTGATGGTAAAGCAACATTGGTTGTTGGAACTCACACGCATATTCCAACAAATGATACTAGAATATTAAAAGGTGGTACTGCTTATCAAACTGATGCAGGAATGTGTGGTGATTATGACTCAGTTATTGGAATGAATAAAGAAAATTCAATTAATAGGTTTTTAAAAAAAAAGTCCACAAAACACTTTCCAGCAATTGGTGAAGCTAGTTTGTGTGGTGTGATTGTTGAATGTGATGTAGAAACAGGGTTAGCAAAAACTGTAAAAAATTTTATACATGGAGGAGAATTAAAAAATTCTCAATAATTATTATGTCGGGTCATTCAAAATGGGCAAGTATAAAACACTCTAAAGGAAAAGCAGACAAACAAAGATCTAAAGTATTTTCAAAATTATCTAAAGAGATAAGCGTAGCAGCAAAACTAGGTGATAAAGATCCTGCGATGAACCCAAGACTTAGATCTGCAATTCAAGCAGCAAAATCAGCCAACATGCCAAAAGATAATATTGAAAGAGCTATTGCTAAATCTTCGGTTAATTCTGAGACAAATTATGAAAATTTAAGATATGAAGGATTTGGTCCAGATAAAATAGCTGTAATTGTGGAAGCATTAACTGACAATAAAAATAGAACAGCTTCCAATGTTAGATCTATATTTGTAAAAAGTGGTGGCAATTTAGGTACTCAGGGATCTGCTTCACATAACTTTAATCAGTTAGGGATTATAAAAATTGATAAAAAAGAAATCTCAGATGAACAAATTTTTGAACTAGCAATTGAATCTGGCGCAGATGAGTGTATTTCAAATGATGAATTTCATGAAATTCAATGTCCTATGAGTGAAATTTATAATGTAAAAAAAAATTTAGAAAAAACAATTGCAAATTTTATTTCAACTGAGATTGAATGGGTTCCTTTAAATAGTGTAGATGTTGAAAAAGATAAAGTGGAAGCTGCAATAGAGTTTTTAGAAACATTAGAAGATGATGATGATGTTCAAAGTGTTTATTCAAATATAAATTTTAAGAATAGCTAATGCTTATTATTGGAATAGACCCAGGCATAACAGGTTCTATTTGTTTTTTTCAAGACGGTAAAATAATTGATGTTATTGAAATGCCCAATATGCCTGAAGGGAAAAAAAATAAAAAACAAGTTAATGGTGCTCAAATTTATTACGAAATTTCTTCAAGAATTAAGGATATAAAAAAGGAAGATATCAAAGTTATAATTGAACAAGTATCAGCTATGCCAGGTCAAGGTGTTACTAGTATGTTTAATTTTGGACAATCGTTTGGTATTTTAAAAGGAATTTGTTCTGCAATGCAATTACCGATGTATTTTGTAAGACCGACAAAATGGAAAAAGTATTTTAACCTTATTAATTCAGAAAAAGACGCTAGTAGAACAAAAGCAATAGAGGTATTTCCTTATTTTTCATCAGAGTTATCAAGAAAAAAAGACTCAAATAAAGCTGATGCGATATTGATTGCTAGCTTTTATTACGAAACTTATAAAATAGAAGAATAAATAAAGACTTTAAAAGTCAAATTCATGACACATTTAAGTGTGAAACCTTCAATATGGAAGCTGACATTACATCTCAAGCAGTAGGCCTTGCCTCAAATACCGATTTTTCCTTGTGGAGTTTATTTTTAAGAGCAGATTTTATTGTAAAGTCAGTAATACTTATGTTGATTGGCTGCTCTATATATTCATGGGCCGTTATTATTGAAAAATTTAGACTGTTTAAAAAAATTAATTTAGAGTCTGAGGAATTTGAAGAAAAATTTTGGAAATCAAAATCAGCCGAAACTTTTTACAATAGTTTGCCAGCTGATGTAGAAAACCCTACAGCTTTATTGTTTAAAGATACAATGCAAAGTTTATTAAAAGCCAAAAGTAAAACTAACCTAAATGAAAGAATGGCAAGCATACTTGAGGTTAATATTGAAAAACAAATTTCAAAAATAGACAAAGGTTTTACCTTTTTAGCAACAGTTGGTTCAACTGCACCTTTTATAGGTTTGTTTGGAACTGTATGGGGAATAATGAACTCATTCCAATCTATAGCAATCTCAAGAAATACAAGTTTGGCAATTGTAGCGCCAGGAATCGCTGAAGCCTTATTTGCAACTGCTCTTGGATTATTAGCTGCAATACCTGCGGTTGTTGCCTATAATAAATTTAATAACGACTCAAAAAAATATTCACAAAGATTAGAAAATTTTTCTAAAAGATTTTTATCAATAATATAAAATGGCTTTTAATCTCAAACGTTCATCAAAAGAGCCTATGAGCGAAATAAATGTCACTCCATTTGTTGATGTAATGTTGGTGTTATTAATTATATTTATGGTGACAGCACCATTATTAACAGTTGGAATACAAGTTGATCTACCCGAAAGCTCTGCTGACTCATTACCTGAAGAATTAGAACCATTAACATTATCTATAAACTCTAAAGGTGAAATATTTATTCAAGAATCTAAAGTTGAGTATGATAAAATTATTGCAAAGATTTTAGCTGTATCTAAAAATAGAACAGACACTAGAATTTATGTTAGAGGAGACAAATCGATAAACTATGGTAGAGTTTTAGAAATAATGGGAATGCTATCTGGCTCTGGCTTTACTAAAGTAGCATTAATTTCTGAGCCATATAAAGAGAGGTAACTAAAGTGAATAGAAATATTGTTATTTCTTTTGGGCTTCATATATTTCTTGTGGTAATCACAGCTATGAGCTTACCATTCCTTGCTAAAAAACCGATTGATCTTCCTCCGATTATATCAGTTGAGTTGATTCAAATCACAGACAAAACTAATATTCCTTTTGCACCAAAAGCAAAAAAAATAATAGAGAAAGTTAAAGAAAAAGAAAAAAAATTAGTTTCTGAACAGGCACCACCAAAAAAAATAAAAAAACAAAAGCCAGATGCTGTTCCATTGCCAGATGAAAAAATAGAAAAAATAAAGAAAATTAAAGATGAAAAACAAAACCCTGAAAAAGAAGAAACAGAAATTAAACAAATTTCAGAGTTTGAAAAAAAAGAACTATTTGACACTAATAGTATTGCTGCATTAATTGATAAATCTAAGACTGAGAGTGCAGAAACAAATAAAAAATCTAATCAAGTTACCCAAGATCAGGATAAAGATATGGATTTTTCTGGATTAACTTTAAGTGAAGAAGATGCACTAAAAGCTCAAATTTTTGGTTGTTGGAGTATTCCTCTAGGGTTGCCGTTTAACGAAGATTTATTAGTTAGAATTAAGTTACAATTAAAGCCAGATGGTTCTATTATAAAAACAGAGATTCTTGATCATGCTAGAATGAATAGGCCTGGACAAGGATTTTATAAAGTGTTAGCTGAAAGCGCATTAAGAGCTATAAAGCTTTGCCAACCTCTTAGAGTACCTAGTACAGGTTATGAAAGATGGAAAGATATGCAGCTGAACTTTGATGCTAGAGAAATGTTAGAAGGATAAAAATGTTATTAAGATATTTATTTATATTATTTATTATTATTCCCATTAAAGCTTTTGCTTTAATTGAAGTTGATATTACTAGAGGAAATTTAAATCCTTTACCAGTTGCTGTATCCCCTTTATCAATAGATAATAAATCAAAAGAAAATTTTAAAAAAATTTTAAAACAAGAAGATTTAGGATCAGAAATTTCAATAGTTGTTGAGAATAATTTAAGACAATCTGGTCTATTTAATCCACTAGACAAAAATGCATTTCTTCAAGAACCAGATGTGGCTAATTTAAAACCAAGGTTCGAGGATTGGAATTTAATTAAAGCACAAGCTCTAGTAACAGGCAAGGTTACATTTGTAGATGAAAAACTAAGAGTAGAATTTAGATTGTGGGATGTTTTAGCTGGAAAAGAAATGATGGCTTTGGCATTTACCACTGTTCCTAGTAACTGGAGAAGAGTAGGTCACATTATTACAGATAAGGTGTATGAACGCTTAACTGGAGAAAAAGGTTATTTTGATACTAGAATAATATATGTTTCTGAGGAAGGTCCTAAAACTAAAAGAATAAAAAAATTAGCAATAATGGACCAAGATGGCTTTAATAATAAATATTTAACACTTGGAAATGAATTAGTTTTAACACCAAGATTTAGCCCAACAAATCAGATGGTCACATATCTTTCTTATTTTAGAAATTTACCTAGGGTATATTTATTAGATATTGAAACTGGAATGCAAGAAGTAGTTGGAGATTTTCCTGGAATGACATTTGCTCCAAGGTTTTCACCTGATGGAAAAAAAATTATAATGAGTTTTGCTAAAGATGGCAATTCTGATATTTATACTATGGATCTTGAAAACAGAATTGTTGAAAGAATTACCAATCATCCATCAATTGATACATCACCCTCTTACTCACCAGATGGAAAAAAAATTACTTTTAACTCAGACAGAAGTGGCTACCAACAAATTTATGTAATGGATAGTAATGGAAAAAATGTTAAGAGAATCTCATTTGGGAATGGCTTGTATGGAACGCCAGTGTGGTCTCCAAGAGGTGATTTAATTGCATTTACAAAGCTTCATAAAGGAAAATTTTATATAGGAGTAATGAGAACAGATGGAACTGGTGAAAGACTGCTAACAGAGAACTTTTATCAAGAAGCTCCATCATGGTCACCAAATGGAAGGGTTCTTATCTTTTATAGAGAAACTAAGACTAACTCTAAAGGAGAAGGATTTTCAGCCAAATTATGGTCTATTGATTTAACAGGGTACAATGAAAAGATGGTTGAAACCGAAACTGATGCTTCTGACCCATCTTGGTCGTCTTTATTAAGCAATTAGTCTTAATTTTACTTGATTTTTAACTTGAAAGGTCTAATTAAATATGAAAAATATAAAGTATTACAAAACAAGGATCAAGGAGCAACAATGAACTTAAGCAAGATTTTAAAAAATGGATTTCTAATTATTTTAGCAAGTTTAGTATTAACTGCTTGTGCTACAAAAAAAACAACAACAGGACAAATGCAAGGTGATGTTTATACAGGAACAGATTCTGTTGAATATTTAGCTTCTGGTGTTCCAGATAGAGTTTTCTTTGCAACAAATGAAACTGTACTTACAACAGCTTCACGAGAAACTTTAAGAAAACAAGCTGCATGGTTAAGAAAAAATTCAGATATTAACGTTGTATTAGAAGGTCATGCTGATGAAAGAGGTACAAGAGAGTACAACTTAGCATTAGGTGAAAGAAGAGCTAATTCAGCAAAAGACTATTTAATGACATATGGAATTTCTTCAGAGAGAATTTCTGTATTAAGTTATGGTAAAGAGAGACCAGTAGATTCTGGATCTAACCCTTTAGCATGGTCTAAAAATAGAAGATCAGTTACTGTTAAAGCGAACTAATCAATTTAATAAATTATAAAAGACCCTATCACATTTGTGAATAGGGTCTTTTTTTTGCCATCATTATAATTACTACTCAATTTATTATGTTTAATTATAAAAAAATAATTCGATTAAAATTAATATTAGTCTTTATATTTTTTCCAAATATTATTTTTGCTGACAATCATAATGTAAATGAAATTTTAGAGTTAATTCAAAAAGATTTAAAAACCCTGGAAAAAGCTGTTTACTCAGGGTCAATTAATTCAAATAGTCAAACAGGCACAAACGAAAACTCTGAGGATGTTTTAACAAGACATCTTCTAAAATTGTCTGATGTTGAAAAACAATTTCAAGAACTGACTAATAAGTTTGAAGAAATTAATTTCAAGTTAGATAAATTATCAAATAGGCTTTCTAAGGTTCAAGCAGACAACCAAATTAGATTTCAAGATCTGGAAAATGCTTTATCATCTGGAGAAATTGGAAAAAAATTAACTTCAATACCAAAGGAACAAGTAGACAAAACTTTACCAGGCTCTTCACAACCTCAAGACTTAGGGTCTATTTCATATAAAGATACAGAAAGTGAAGAAACTAGTCAGCAAATACAATCAGTAGAAACTACTTCGTCAATAGTGACAGAAAACTTTGAATCAGAAAAAAATATACTTCCAAATGCTACTCCAGAAAAACAATATGAATTTGCAACTAGTTTTTTAAAGGTAGGTGATTACAGCACTGCAGAGAGAGCTTTTAGAGAATTTGTGATAAATAATTCAGAGCATAAATTGGCAGGTAATGCTCAATATTGGTATGCTGAAACGTTTAGAATAAGACAGCTTTATACAGATGCAGCTACTGCTTATCTTGAAGGATATCAAAAATATCCAAAAGGTGAGAAGGCTCCTATAAATTTATTAAAACTTGGTGTATCAATGGTTCAAATAGGAGAAAAAGAGCAAGGTTGTAAAATGATTGTGGGGGTTGAAGAGCAATATCCTAAAGCAAATCAATCTGTGCTTCAAAAAGCAAAATATGAATCAAAAAAGTTTGAGTGTTCAAAACAAAACTCATAAACAAATTCTTAGTTTTTTAAAAGATCGAAAAATCTCAAAGGTTTATAGTGAATTCTCTTCCTCTTTAAATTCTGAGGAAAATTTAGCAGTAGCAGTTTCGGGTGGACCCGATAGTTTAGCATTGGCTTACTTGGCTAAATGCTATTCAATAAAAAATAAAATAAAAGTTAAATTTTTTTTAGTTGATCATAGACTTAGAAATGAGTCGACAAAGGAAGCAACGTTAGTAAAAAAAATTTTACAAAAAATTGGTATTACATGCAAAGTATTAATCTGGAAAGGTAAAAAACCTTCTAGAAATATTCAATCTTTAGCAAGGGAAGCAAGATATTCTTTACTATCAAAAGAATGTAAAAAAAATAATATTAAGTACTTATTATTCGGACATCATTCAAATGATTTAGTTGAAAATTTTTTAATTAGAGTGGTTAGAGGGAGTGGACTAAATGGATTGGTATCTTTTAACAAAAGTGTAAAATATAAAGATGAAGATCTAAATATTTTAAGACCATTACTAAACTTAAAAAAAAATGATTTAATTAATATTTCTAAAATAGTATTTAAATTTTTTATAAAAGATCCATCTAATATTAATGAGATATACAAAAGAACAAGAATTAGAACTTTATTAGAATCTCTTGAAAAAGAGGGATTGGACTTAAAAAAACTAAAATTAACCATTGATAATTTAAGAGACTCAGACAAATCAATTAAGTTTTATGTTAACAAAAATTTGAAGGATAATTCTACACATATTAAAACAAAAGATACTTATATTTTAAGTCATAATTTTTTTGATCAATCGCATGAAGTTGTTTTTAGATCTTTGACATTTGTTATTCAAAAAATAGGAAAAAAATACTATCCTGTTAGAGGAAAAAGTATTAATGAACTGATTAACCGAATTATCCTAAAGACATTTTCAAAAATAACTTTAGGAGGTTGTTTTGTTGAAAGAGTTAACGAGACCATATTAATTTCAAGGGAAAACACTAATAAAGTTAAGGTTTTGTAACAATTTGACACTTGTTTAATTAATAATAATTATTATCTTATAAGTATGAATATGAAGAATTTAGCAATGTGGGCAGTAATTGTTTTTCTAACAATAGGCCTTTATAATATGTTTAAGAACCCTCAAGCTAATGTAGGCAAAGGTAATTCTATTATATTTTCAGAATTTTTATCAGAAGTTGATAATGGTGGAGTTATAAAAGTTGATATTCAAGGAAACAATATTAGAGGAGTATTAGCTAATGGAAATACTTTTTCTACTTATTCACCGAATTATCCAAATTTAATTGAGAAGCTATCTGAAAAAGGGGTAAGTATATCAGCTGCTCCTTTAGAAGATAAGATGCCGTCTTTGTTTGGTGTTTTATTGTCGTGGTTTCCGATGTTGTTACTAATCGCTGTTTGGATTTTCTTTATGAGACAGATGCAGGGTGGCAAAGGTGGAGCCATGGGTTTTGGAAAATCTAAGGCAAAGATGATGAATGAATTAAAAGGTAAAGTTACTTTTGATGATGTCGCTGGAGTAGAAGAAGCTAAAGAAGAAGTAGAAGAAGTTGTTCAATTTTTAAAAGATCCTAAAAAGTTTAGTAGACTTGGTGGAAAAATACCAAGAGGATGTTTATTAGTTGGCCAACCTGGAACAGGTAAAACTTTACTTGCTAGAGCTATAGCTGGGGAAGCAGGAGTTCCGTTCTTTACAATATCAGGATCAGATTTTGTTGAAATGTTTGTGGGTGTTGGAGCCTCAAGAGTTAGAGACATGTTTGAACAAGGTAAAAAAAATTCACCCTGTATTATTTTTATAGATGAGATAGATGCTGTTGGAAGAAGCAGAGGTGCTGGTCTTGGAGGAGGTAACGATGAAAGAGAGCAAACTTTAAACCAGTTATTAGTTGAAATGGATGGCTTTGATACGAATGAAGGTGTAATAATTATTGCCGCTACAAATAGACCTGATGTATTAGACCCAGCATTATTACGACCAGGTAGATTTGATAGACAGGTAGTTGTTGGACTTCCAGATATAATAGGAAGAGAAAAAGTATTAAAAGTTCATATTAAAAAAATTAAAATGGCACCTGATGTAAATTTAAGAACAGTAGCTAGAGGAACCCCAGGTTTTTCAGGTGCAGATTTAGCAAATATAGTTAATGAAGCGGCATTACTTGCTGCAAGAAAAAATAAAAGACTAGTTACTCTAACTGAGTTTGAAGAAGCAAGAGATAAAGTGATGATGGGATCAGAAAGAAGATCCATGGTCATGACAGAAGAAGAAAAAACATTAACAGCTTACCACGAAGCTGGACATGCAATAGTAACTATTAATGAGGATGCGGCTCATCCAATTCATAAGGCAACAATCATTCCGAGAGGTCGTGCTTTAGGAATGGTTATGCAACTACCTGAGAGAGATCAGCTATCTCAAACAAGAGAACAGCTTCATGCTCAATTAGCTATAGCTATGGGTGGAAGAGTAGCAGAAGAAATCATATTTGGAGAAGATAAAGTTACAACTGGTGCATCTAGTGATATTGAACAAGCAACTCAAAGAGCAAGAGCTATGGTAATGCAAGCAGGCCTTAGTAAAGAGTTGGGACCAGTTGCCTATGGTTCGAATGAAGAAGAGGTATTTTTAGGAAGGTCTGTTGCGAGAACTCAAAATATGTCTGAAGAAACCTCAAAGAAAGTAGACTCAGAAATTAGAAAAATTGTAGATAAAGGTTATGAAAGAGCAAGAACAGTTTTAACTGAAAAAATTGACGATCTACATAAATTAGCTAAAGCTCTCTTAACATATGAAACACTTACAGGTGAAGAAATTGAAAACCTGATAAATAAAAATATATATCCAAGCAATAAAGAGGATTTAAAAGTTGAAGATGAAGATAAAGGTTCAGCTTTAAGTTCAATGGGTCTTAAGCCGAAAATAGTTCATTAAAACTAAATGAAAAAATATTACACAAGAGCGTGTAATTTTGCTTATGGTCAATTTTCAATTGAATTAGTTAGAAAAAAAAAATCTTCCACTAAATGGTAATAAGAAAATTTCTTTTGGACAAATTGAAATTCTTACACGAACTTCTATCAAAAAAATTGATCTTAAAGATATAAAAAAATTACCCAAACTACTGAAAAAAAAAATTAATAAAGATCTCAAGACTATCGTTAAAAAAAATAAAAACTTTTCAAGTTTAAATTTTAATAAAATACCTAATATAATGGGTATATTAAATTTAACACCGGATAGTTTTTCTGATGGGGGTAAATTTAATAAAAAGAAAAAAGGAATATCTCATGCAAAGAATTTATTTAAATCTGGAGCAGATATTATTGATGTTGGTGGAGAATCAACAAGACCTGGATCTAAACCTGTAAGTAAAAAGGAAGAATGGAATAGAATAAAAGAAATATTAAAAGATGTTAATAAAAAAATTCCACTATCATTAGATACAAGAAAATCAGAAATTATGATTAAAGGGATTCATTTAGGAGTTAAACTTATAAATGACGTGTCAGGTCTAAGTTATGACCCTAAAACAGTTAAGGTATTGATAAAAAGCAAAACTCCATTTGTCATTCAACATTCGCAAGGTACACCAGAAAAAATGCAAAAAAACCCTAAGTACAAAAATGAATTATTAGATATTTATGATTTTTTTGAACAAAAGATTAAATTTTTAAGATCCATGGGTATAAAACATAATAATATTGTAATTGATCCAGGAATTGGTTTTGGAAAAAATTTGAAACATAATATGAATTTAATTAGAAGCGTTTCTATTTTTCATACTCTTGGTTTTCCTATATTACTTGGACTTTCTAGGAAAAAATTTATTAAGGATTTATCTGGAAAAAATGATAGCAAGGAAAGATTAGGTGGAACAGTAGCTTCTTCCATGTATGCAATAATGCAAGGAGTTCAAATTCTAAGAATTCATGATGTGAATGAATTAAGACAAAGTATAAAGGTGTTTAAAGAATTAATTAAAAACTAATGGCAAAAAAATATTTTGGAACAGATGGAATAAGAGGTGCCGTTAATAGTAAAAATATTAATGGAGACATGTTTTTTAAATTTGGTCTTGCAACAGGAACTTACTTTAAAACTCAAAAAAAAAAGAAACAAATAGCAATAATTGCTAAAGATACGAGACTCTCAGGGTATAGTTTGGAACCTGCGTTAGTATCAGGACTTACATCGGCTGGTATGCACGTTTATACATTAGGCCCACTTCCAACTAATGGCTTAGCAATGCTCACAAAGAGTATGAAAGCTAATATGGGAATTATGATTACAGCATCTCATAACCCATATCATGACAATGGGTTAAAATTATTTGGACCTGATGGGTTAAAACTGTCAAATAAAATTGAAAAGAAAATTGAAACTTTAATTGATCAAAAGATTGAAAAATCTTTATCAAAACCAAAAAAATTGGGCCGTGTAAAAAGGTTAGAAACTGCAAATAAAGATTATATAAAAATTTTAAAAAGTAATTTACCAAAAGATTTTAATCTAAGAGGTTTAAGAATAGTAATTGATTGCGCAAATGGCGCTGGATATAAGGCAGGACCTGAATTATTAAAATCTTTAGGTGCTAAAGTATTTTCAATTGGAATAAATCCTAATGGTCTTAATATTAATAAAAATTGTGGATCTACTTTTCCAAATAAAATCAGATTTGCAGTAAAGAAATATAAAGCTCATATAGGAATTTCACTTGATGGAGATGCCGATAGAATTATTATGTGTGATGAAAAAGGTATTGTAATTGATGGAGATCAAATAATTGCTGCAATAGCAATGAGATGGAAAAGAAAAAAAATGTTAAAAGGAGGTGTAGCCGGCACGTTAATGTCTAACTATGGATTAGAAAAGTTTTTTAAACTACATAATATAAAATTCTTAAGATCAAATGTAGGAGATCGCTTTGTAAAAGAGAAAATGCAAAAAAATAATTTTAATTTAGGTGGTGAGCAATCTGGGCATATTATTCTAGGCAAATTTGCAACCACTGGAGATGGCTTATTAGTTGCTTTAGAAGTTTTATTTTCATTAAGAAAAGGAAAAAAAGCTAGTAGTTTTTTTAATACCTTTAAGAAAACTCCACAAATATTAGAAAATATTGATGTTAAAGACAAAAATATAATTAAAAATATTGATATTAAAAATTCTATAAAATCAGCAGAAAAATTAATTAAAGGTCAAGGTAGAATATTAGTTAGAAGTTCAGGAACGGAGTCTAAAATCAGAGTAATGGGAGAGAGTGATAATATTAAATTGCTTCAAAAATGTTTGAAAATCATTTTAAGAAAAATTAAATAAATTGAAACCAAAATCTAAAATATTAGTTATTGCTGGATCAGATTCATCTGGTGGTGCTGGCATCCAAGCTGATATTAAAACTATCACAGCTTTAGGTTCGTATGCCATGACAGCAATAACAGCTGTCACAATTCAAAATACAACAGGTGTAAAATCAATAGTACCAATTGATCCAAAGGAAATTTCAAATCAAATAGAATTTACCTCAAAAGACATTAAACCTGATGCCATAAAAATTGGAATGTTGCATTCTACAAAAGTAATAAAATCAGTAATTCATTCATTAAATCTTATTAAAGTTAAAAAAATAATTTTAGATCCTGTTATGGTAGCTAAAGGTGGTGCAAAACTTATTGATGATAAGGCAATTCAGTTATTAAAAAATGAACTAATTAAAAAAGTTAGCCTAATTACTCCAAATATTCCAGAAGCTGAAATATTAACTAAAACTAAAATAAGAACAAAAGAAGATATGATTTTTGCTGCCAGCATACTAATAAAATTAGGAGCAAAAAATGTTTTTATAAAAGGTGGTCATTTAGAGTCTAAAATTGTCCAAGATATTTTTGTAAACAAAAATGAAATTTTCATTATAAAAAATAAAAGAATTACAACCAGGAATACACATGGCACAGGTTGCACCCTTTCTTCTGCTATTTCTACATTCTTTTCATGTGGAAAAACCTTAAAGAGATCTTGTGAGCTTGCAACTAAGTATGTACACAATTCAATAAATTCAAACCTTAAATTCGGTAAAGGTCATGGGCCTATCAACCATTTAAGCTCAGTAACAATAGAAAAAAAATTTAGATAATGAAAAATGTTGTAGTTGTTGGATCTCAATGGGGAGATGAAGGAAAAGGTAAAATAGTCGACTGGTTATCAGACCAAGCAGATGTTGTTATTCGTTTTCAAGGAGGACACAATGCTGGACACACATTAGTAATTGATGGAACAACTTATAAATTAAGATTACTACCTTCTGGAATTGTAAGAAAAAATAAAATTTCTATTATAGGAAATGGAGTTGTTGTTGACCCGTGGGCACTATTAGAGGAAATAGAAGAAATTAAATCTAAGGGTGTTGAGGTTAATGTGGATAATTTTATAATTTCAGAATCTGCAAATCTTATTTTACCATTTCATAGAGAGATGGATGAAATAAGAGAAGATGCTGCTGGAAAAGGAAAAATTGGAACAACAAGAAGAGGAATTGGGCCAGCCTATGAAGATAAAGTGGGAAGAAGATCAATCCGTGTTATGGATCTAAGATCTGAGACTAATCTAGACCATAGATTGGAAACAGTGCTTCTTCATCATAATGCAATTAGAAAAGGGTTAGGTAAAAAAATTTTTGAAAAAGATAAACTTAAAGAAGAACTCTTAAAAATTGCTCCAGAAATATTAAAGTTTTCTCAACCTGTTTGGCTTAGAATTGATGAATTTAAGAAACAAAAAAAAAGAATATTATTTGAAGGTGCACAAGGAATACTACTAGATGTGGATCATGGAACCTACCCTTTTGTAACATCATCCAATACTGTTGCATCTGCGGCTGCAACAGGAACTGGTTGTGGTCCTAATTCTATTCATTATGTTCTTGGAATAACAAAAGCTTACACTACCAGAGTTGGTGAAGGACCTTTTCCAACTGAGTTAACAGATGATATTGGAGAATTGCTTGGTTCAAGAGGAAAAGAATTTGGGACGGTCACTAGTAGAAAAAGAAGGTGTGGTTGGTTTGATGGTGTTTTGGTTAGACAAACAATTAAAATTTCAGGCATAGACGGAATAGCATTAACTAAATTAGATGTTTTAGATGAATTAGATGAAATTAAGATGTGTGTCGAGTATGAGCTTGATGGCAAAAAAATGGATTACTTACCTGCTGCAGTTGAGGATCAGTTAAAAATTAAACCAATTTATAAAACTTTTCCTGGATGGAAAAGTTCCACACAAGGAATAAAGAATATTGAAAATTTACCAGAAAATGCAAAAAATTATATTTATGCATTAGAAGATTTTATTGGAACAAAAGTTTCAAGTATTTCAACAAGCCCTGAACGAGAAGATACTATTCTTTTAGAAAACCCCTTTGAGGTTTAGTTTACTGGAAGTAGATTTTTAGATTTAGCAGACAATAACATGTGTTTTTGAAGCTTCTCAAATGCTTTATTTTCAATTTGTCTAATTCTTTCTCTACTAATTTTGTATTTTTTACTTAAATCTTCAAGTGTTGTAGGTTCATCATTTAATCTTCTAGAGTATAAAATCTCTTTTTCTCTTTCATTAAGAATTTTTATAGAATCTTTAAGTAAGTTTTGTCTTTGACCCATTTCTTCTTGATGTGCAAATTTAAGATCATGATCAAGCTCTTTATCTACCAACCAGTCTTGCCACTCATCACCATCTTCTCCAACTTTTGCATTTAAAGAAAATTCTTTGCCAGATAGTCTTCTGTTCATTGAAATTACTTCATCTTTGTTGACATCTAACTTGTTTGCAATTTCAGTTACATGTTCAGGTCTTAAATCACCTTCAGATTGAGGAGCGATTTGATTTTTAATTTTCTTTAAATTGAAAAATAATTTTTTTTGAGCAGTTGTTGTTCCTATTTTTACTAAGCTCCAAGATCTTAGAATATATTCTTGTATAGAAGCTCTAATCCACCACATTGCATAAGTTGCTAATCTAAATCCTTTCTCAGGTTCAAATTTTTTAACAGCTTGCATTAGCCCAACATTTCCTTCTGAAATCATTTCATTTACTGGAAGACCGTATCCCCTGTAACCCATCGCAATTTTTGCAACGAGTCTTAGATGACTAGTAACAAGTTTTTCTGCAGCTTTAACATTTCCTGTTGCCTTCCAATTTTTTGCAAGCATATATTCTTCTTCTGCTGCCAGCATAGGAAATTTTTTAATTTGTTCCAGATAAGCTGATAAACCACCTTCATTAGAAAGTGCAGGAAGATTACTATTCATTGTAGTACTCATAAGTTGTATTTATTTAATTGACTATAGTATTATTTCAAGGTTTTATTTGCCAGTATTTCTAAGTAATACTAAAATATCTTCAAGTTCTTGTGGCAAAATTGAGGTAAAAACCATTTCCTCATTAGTTCTTGGGTGAATAAACCCCAATGTTTGAGCATGCAAAAATTGTCTATCTAATTTATAAATTAAATTTTCTAAATTAGTATCGATATTTTTAAGTTTTTTATATTTTTTTTTATATTTTCCATCACCCATAATACTATTACCCATATGTGTCATGTGAACTCTTATTTGATGTGTTCTTCCAGTTTCCAATCTGCATTCCACTAAGCTTAATGTAGGAGTTTTATCATTTTCAAAAATTTCAATTGTTTTGTAATTAGTGATTGCTCTTTTGCCTTTAGAATTGCTGACTTCCATCATCTGTCTATTTTTTGAGCTTCTAGTTATAAACGTATCAATTTTTCCAGAGGACGGTCTTAGTTTCCCCCAAATTAAAAGCTGATAAACTCTTGTAATTGTGTGCTCACTAAATTGATGTGATAAGTTTTCGTGTGTTTCATTATTTTTAGCAATAACTATTAATCCAGAAGTATCCTTGTCAATCCTATGAACTATGCCAGGTCTTAGTTCATCACCTATTGTTGATAACGAGTCCTTGTTATAATGCATTAAGGCGTTAACAATTGTTTCATCATAATTTCCTGCACCTGGATGCATGATTATACCTGCCGGCTTGTTGATTATTAGCAAATCATCATCTTCATAAACAATTTGTAACTTAAAATTATATGGCTTTAATGATGCTTCTTTAGGTTCTGGAATTTGAAGATTTATCTCATCTCCACTCAGTACTTTTTTTGAGGGACTATTAATAATTTGATCATTTATTTTTAATTTTTCTTTAAGAATTAAATTCTTAATTCTGGATCTGCTAATTAAGTTTTCTCTTTTATTGATGAATACATCAAGCCTGAGATTATTTTCATCTTCACCAACTATTAAATTAATGTTTTTTTCCATAAAATGTAATATTAATACTATATGCGCTTGTAGCTCAACTGGATAGAGCGCCTGACTTCGGATCAGGAGGTTCTGGGTTCGACTCCTAGCAGGCGCACCATAACCAAACAAAATGTCTAATACTTTGATGCCCTCCGCAATCTATCATTTATAGCTTTACCAAGTCCTATATTAGGAATCTTTTCCACAGCAATCGATTTATAACCCTCATTTTTTATTTTTCTTAGACACGAATAAAGGTTTTTTGCTGCTTCATCTAAATTACTTTTCGAAGTTAAATAAAAATAATTTTTTGGTTTAGTTTTCTTTTTCTTAATTATTATGAAAGCTTCGTCATTTTTTGGTTTTGTGACGTTCATTCTTAAAGGAATACCAGGAGAGTAATGTAGCCGTGATTGACCAGGGGTTATTTTTTTCTTAGGATTGGTAGATATATTCATCTTGAAACCTAAAGCTTTTTGAATTTTTGAAATATCTAGACCTCCTAATCTCAGTATAGTTGGTCTAGCTGTAAGATTAACTATTGTAGACTCTATTCCAATAGCGCAAGTACCTCCGTCTAAAATATATTTAATTTTATTACCGAATTCTTCTTTAACATCTTTTGCATTAACAGCACTTACTTTAGTTGTAATATTAGCACTAGGTGCAGCTAATGGATAATCTAGCTGTTTTAGTAAATTTTTAAATATTGTGTGTTTTGGAAATCTTACTGCTAAACTTTTCTTATTATTAGTTACATATTTTGAAATCTTAGAGTTTTTTTTTAATTGTAATACGTATGTTATTGGGCCAGGTGAAAATTTTTTATAAAGTTTAATAAAATTATCATTTATCAAGCAATCTTTTTTAAGAGAATCGATATCGTGATAATGTACGATTAAAGGGTTGTTTTTTGGTCTCTTTTTTAAATTATAAATCTTATTTACTGCTGAATTCTTGTATGCATTAGCGGCTAGACCATAAACAGTTTCAGTAGGTACGCCAATACAGTAATTTTTATCAAGGTATTTTTTTGCTTTTTTGATATTTGATTGATTAGATTTCATGTATTAATAATTATTATTATATGAAAGATAAAAATTTACCACTTGATAATAACACACTGTCTCTTGAGGAGTTAACAAAAGAGGCCAATAATATTATTGAATCTTTAGAGTCGGAGAAAGACTTGCAGAATTCAATTGATTCATATCAGCAATTATTAAAATTAAATAATATTATTGAAAAAAAATTCTATAAAACTTCAAAAATGATCAATGAAGAAACAAAAAAAAAAATTAACAATATAAATTCAAAAAAAAATGCAAAATAAACTTGCTAGAATAGCAAAAGATACAAACTTATTTTTAAAGCAATTTATTAAAGGACAAAAAAGAACAGAATTAATAGCTGCTATGGAATATGGGTTATTTCCTGGTGGAAAAAAAATTAGATCAAAAATTTTAATTGATATAGGAGCTATATTTAAAATTAATTATAAAACATTAATTTCTATTGGTGCTGCAGTTGAATGTATTCATGCTTATTCATTAATACATGATGATTTACCTTGCATGGATGATGATAAAATAAGAAGAGGAAAAATTTCTACACATATTAAATTTGGAGAATCAACAGCGGTACTAGCAGGAAACTCACTTTTAACAATGGCTTTTGAAATCTTGGTTAGTTCGAGCTTAAAGTTAAATGAAAAAATAAAAGTAGATCTAATAAAAAAACTCTCAGAGACTTCTGGACATCTAGGAATAGCTGGTGGTCAATATTTAGATCTTAGTTTTGAAAAGAAAAAAGTTTCTAAAAGTAAAATTATAGACATGGAAATAAAAAAAACAGGCAAGCTCTTTAGCTTTTGTTGCACTGTCCCAGTTATTATTAAGAGAAAAAGTAATACACAAATAAAGTTTTTTGAAAATATAGGGTCAAATATTGGACTTTTATTTCAAATTGCTGACGATTTAATAGACTTTAAGGGCTCTACAGTTATTGCTGGTAAGTTAACAGGTAAGGACAAGAAAAAAGGTAAAGCCACTTTAATCAGTTTACTAGGATATCAAAATGCTATTAAATATGCTGATAAAATTAAGTCTAAAATAATTAAAGATTTAAATAAATATAGTTCAAACACTAACAGTTTAAATGAAACCCTAGACTACATTTTAAAAAGAAATAAATAATGCAAAACTATAAATTTCTCAAAGATATTAATTTTCCTTCTGACTTAAGAAAATTATCAGAGAACGATCTTCAAGAAGTTTCTAACGAAGTTAGAAAAGAGATGATTGATGCAGTATCTGAAACAGGAGGACACTTAGGTGCAGGTCTTGGGGTTGTTGAGCTAACCGTAGCTTTACATTACGTATTTGATACTCCAAATGACAGACTAATTTGGGATGTGGGTCATCAAACTTATCCACATAAAATTTTGACTGGAAGAAAATCAAAAATTAAAACATTGAGACAAGGTAATGGATTGTCTGGTTTTACAAAAAGATCTGAAAGTGAGTATGATCCATTTGGTGCAGCACATAGCTCAACATCAATATCATCAGCTCTAGGCATGGCAGAAGCAAATAAGTTATCAAATAAATCAAGTAATATAATCGCAGTTATAGGAGATGGAGCAATTAGTGCAGGTATGGCATATGAGGCTATGAATAACGCAGGTGCTTCAAAAACTAAAATGATTGTTATTTTAAATGATAACGATATGTCGATTGCAAAACCAGTAGGTGCTATGAGAACTTATTTAGCTAAACTGTTAACAGGAAAAATTTATTTCAGTTTAAGGGAAACTTTTAAATTAATAGTTTCTGCTTTTTCTAAAAGATTTAGTGCTAAAGCTGGAAAAGCTGAGGATTTTTTAAGATCAGCTGTAACTGGTGGTACTCTTTTTAATTCTTTAGGCTTTTATTATGTTGGTCCAATAGATGGACATGATTTGTCTACACTCATACCAATTTTAAAAAATGCAAGAGACTCAAAGCATCAAGGTCCAATTATGATTCATATAAAAACTCAAAAAGGTAAAGGATATTCTTATGCTGAAAAAGCTAGTGATCATTATCACGGTGTTTCAAAATTTAATGTTGTAACTGGCGAACAGGTAAAAAGTGGAACAAATCTTCCAGCTTATACAAAGGTTTTTGCAAACACTTTAGTGAAACATGCAGAAAGAGACAGTAAAGTTGTAGGAGTTACTGCTGCTATGCCAGGTGGAACGGGTATGGATATTTTTGCCAAAGATTTTCCAAAAAGAATGTTTGATGTTGGAATTGCTGAGCAGCATGCTGTTACTTTTGCAGCAGGGTTAGCCACTGAAGGCTATAAGCCATATGTTGCAATCTATTCGACTTTTTTACAAAGAGCTTATGATCAAGTGGTTCATGATGTGGCTATTCAAAGTTTACCTGTGAGATTTATTATAGATAGAGCAGGTTTAGTAGGTGCTGATGGATCAACTCATGCTGGCTCATTCGATATTACTTATCTTTCTACTCTTCCTAATTTTATAGTAATGGCACCTAGTGATGAAGCAGAATTAGTTAAAATGATAAATACATCGATGTCAATCAATAACAAACCTTGTGCTATTAGATACCCAAGAGGAAATGGCATAGGAGTGGAATTACCATCAATAGATGAGAACATAGAGATTGGAAAAGGAAGAGTTATTCAAGAAGGGAAACAGGTTTGTATTTTAAGTATAGGAACTAGATTGGAAGAATGTAAAATTGCAGCAGCAGAATTAAAAAATAAAGGAATTGAGTCAACGATAGTTGACGCTCGTTTTGCTAAACCCTTGGACCAAGAACTTATTTTAAAATGTGCGCGAGAACATGAGGTTATGATTACTGTAGAAGAGGGATCTATTGGAGGTTTTGGCTCTCACGTAGAAAATTTATTATCAGAAAAAGGTATATTTGATAAAGGTTTAAAATTTAGAACCATGATATTGCCTGATATTTTCATCGAACAAGATAGTCCAAAAAAAATGTATGATGTTGCTGGTCTTAACGCATCTCAAATATCAAAAAAAATACTAGACATCTTATTTACAAAAGAGTCGATAAAAGTAGTTAAAAATTAAATTTAAAATTAGCTACACTGAGCTTTGTTCATTAAGTAATGGTCTAACAAAACACAATTCATCATTGCTTCCCCTACAGGAACTGCACGAATACCAACACAAGGATCATGCCGACCTTTAACTGAAATAGTAGTATTTTTTCCAAACTTATTTATAGTTTTTCTAGTTGTTAAAATTGATGATGTTGGCTTAACAGCAAATGAAACAACAATTTCTTGTCCTGTTGAAATACCACCAAGAATTCCACCTGCATTATTAGAATCAAATTTTAATTTTTTACCTTTTTGTGAAATTTCATCTGAGTTTTGTTCTCCACTTAATTGTGCAGAATTCATTCCAGATCCAATATTAACACCTTTAACAGCATTAATACTCATCATTGCAGAGGCAATATCCATATCTAATTTAGAATAAATTGGAGCACCTAAACCAACAGGAATTCCTCTGGCTCTTACTTCAATAACTGCTCCACAAGATGATCCAGACTTTCTTATATCTAACAAATATTTTTCCCAAAGTTTCAGCATATTCTTATCAGGACAAAAAAAGGGATTTTTGTTAATTGTTAGGTCGTTCCATTTTCTAGTATCACATCCCAATATTCCTAATTGAGTAACAGCCCCTACAACTTTAAATTTTTTACCTAATTTATTCTCTAAAACTTTTTTAGCAATTGCACCCGCAGCAACTCTTGCAGCTGTTTCTCTTGCAGAGGATCTTCCACCGCCACGGTAATCTCTTATTCCATATTTCTTAAAGTACGTAAAATCAGCGTGTCCAGGTCTGAATTTATCTTTGATATCTCCATAATCTTTTGACCTCATATCTTGATTGTAAATAATTAAAGAAATAGGTGTTCCAGTCGTTTTGCCCTCAAATACACCTGATAAAATTTGTACTTTATCATCTTCTTTTCTCTGTGTTGTAAATTTTGATTGTCCTGGTTTTCTTTTATCTAGCTCAACTTGAATATCTTGCTCTTTTAAGTTTATATTTGGTGGACAACCATCAACGACACAACCTAATGCTGGGCCATGAGATTCTCCCCATGTTGTGAAACGAAATTGCTTTCCAAAAGTATTAAATGACATTATCTATAGTATATAGATTATTTTGTTAAAATTATGAATCAAAAAAACTCATTAGGCCTTAATAAATGCTTTTTAGATAAAATTGATCCAATAGATTTATTTGAAGTTTGGATGAATGAAGCAAAAAAAACAGAGTTAAATGATCCAAATGCACTAGCTTTAGCCACATCAGATCAAAATAATTTTCCATCAATTAGAATGGTCTTATTAAAAGATTTTAACAAAGATGGATTTGTTTTTTATACCAATCTAAATAGTCAGAAGGGAAATGTATTAAAAAATAACCCAAAAGCATCCATGTGTTTTCATTGGAAAAGCCTTCTAAGACAAGTAAGAATTAATGGAATGGTGCAAAAAGTTTCTAATAAAGTGGCAGATGAATATTATAGCAGTAGAGGTTATGAGAGTAGAATTGGTGCATGGGCCTCAAAACAAAGCACTGTAATAAATAATAGAGATGAACTTTTAAACTCAATAGAAGAATATAAAAAAAAATATAGTAATAAAAATGATGTACCAAGACCAGAGCATTGGTCAGGTTGGAATTTGATACCCACAAGTATAGAATTTTGGTTAGATGGAGAGAGCAGAATTCATGAAAGACTTAAATATACTAAAGATACCGAGGGAAACTGGGTTAAATCTTTATTAAGCCCCTAAAAGGTTCTTTGCAGACTAAATGATGTAAGACTCTCTAAAATCTTTTTTTCATCACTATCCTTAAATACAGTTAAAGAATTTGATGCAAGGTTAATAAAATGTTCAGCTTTTTTGTAGCATTCATTTATTATGTTGTATTTCTTAATAAGCTCTAAGGTTAAATTTAAATCTTCATTTGATCTTGTTTCTTGTTTAAAAATATTTTTTAACTTATCTTTTTCTATTGATGATACATTCTGAAATAATAAAATAACAGGTAAAGTAATTTTACCCTCAAGAAAATCTTTACCAATTTTTTTACCAAAAAATTTTAGATCAGAATTGTAATCTAATGTGTCATCAGCAATTTGAAATGTTAAGCCTAAGTTTTTTCCATAAAACTCTAGTGCCTCTTTTTCTTTTGTTTCTTTATTAGATAAAATTGCACCAACCTTAGTTGCTGCAGAAAAAAGTTCAGCTGTTTTTGCTGTAATAATCTTAAAATATGTTTCCTCCAACATGTCTACTTCACCTTTGTGTTGTAGTTGTAATACCTCTCCTTGAGCGATCTTTGACGAAGTTGAGGATAAAAGTTTTAAAACTTCTATATTACCATCATCGACCATCATTTCAAAACATCTACTTAAAAGATAGTCACCAATTAATACAGAAGAGTGATTTCCCCAAATTGAATTTAATGTTTTTTTACCTCTTCTAATATTTCCAAGATCAATGACATCATCATGCATTAAAGTGGCCCCATGTATCATTTCTACACATGCTGCTAAATTAATATCTCGACCTCCTTTAGTGTAGCCACATAACTTAGCTGACCCAAGTGTTAGTAGGGCTCTTAATCTTTTTCCACCAGTGTCGATATGATATTCAGTCATTTTTTGAACGAGGTCTACATCACTCAAGAGTTTTGATTTAATCTTTTCTTCAACTAAAACTAATTTTTCATCAACAGAATCTTTTAGCTGATAATATGAATTATTTATTTGGTTTCTAAGTTGAACTACAGTTCCCATAAAAAATAAGTTAGTATAATTAAGTTATATTTATTACTTATCAATTGACGCACCTTAATCTTCAACTATAAGTAGGCTTTATATTAAATCAAAAATTCTATAAGGATTAACAATGTTCTCTTTTTTTAAAAAGAAAAAAATAATAGCTCATATCAAGCTAAATGGTGTAATTGGCAATGCTGGAAAGTTTAAACAGGGCATAGATTTTGCAGGACAACAAGAGATTATAGAAAAGGCTTTTTCACTAAAAAAAGCAAAAGCAGTGGCAATTACTATAAATTCACCGGGTGGATCGCCAGTCCAATCACATTTAATCTACAAATTTATTAGAGCTCAAGCTAAGAAAAACAAAATAAAAGTAATAGTGTTCGCGGAAGATGTTGCAGCTTCTGGTGGATACTTAATAGCTTGTGCAGGAGATGAGATATATGCAAATTCAAGTTCAATTATTGGATCAATAGGGGTTATTTATTCATCATTTGGATTTACAGAACTAATTAAAAAAATTGGTGTAGAAAGAAGAGTTCATACAGCTGGAAAAAATAAAAGCTCATTAGATCCCTTTCAAGAAGAGAAGTCAGAAGATATTGAGAGACTTAAGAATATCCAACTAGATCTGCATAAAGATTTTATTAAAGTTGTAGAAGAAAGCAGAGGATCTAAACTTAAAAAGGATGGGATTGAATTGTTCTCAGGAGAGTTTTGGGCGGGTAGTAAATCAAAAGAGCTAGGCCTAATTGATGGACTTGGTAATGCTAATGAAATTTTAAAAGAAAAATTTGGTGAAGATGTGATTATCAAAAAATTTGAAAAATCTAAGGGTTGGTTAAGTAAGAAATTATCTTCATCTAGCAATCAAATAGATCAACTAGCAAATATTTTAGAGGAAAGATCTATCTGGCAAAGATATGGCTTCTAAGGAAAAAATTATAAAACCTAAATTTCAATCGTTTCAAGATACTATTTTGAATCTTCAAAAATATTGGAGCAAACAGGGATGTATTCTTCTACAGCCATATGACATAGAAGTTGGTGCAGGAACCTTTCATCCTGCTACAACCTTAAGATCATTAGGACCTAAGCCATGGAAAGCAGCTTATGTTCAGCCATCAAGAAGACCCACTGATGGAAGATATGGAGAAAACCCAAATAGATTACAGCATTATTATCAATTCCAAGTTTTAATAAAACCTTCACCAGATAATATCAAAAAACTTTATTTAAATAGTTTGGCTGTAATCGGTATTAATCATAAAGAACATGATATTAGATTTGTTGAAGATGATTGGGAAAGTCCAACTTTAGGTGCGGCAGGTTTAGGATGGGAAGTTTGGTGTGATGGAATGGAAATTACTCAATTTACATACTTTCAACAAATGGCTGGATTTGAATGTAAACCTGTTTCAGTTGAAATAACATATGGTCTTGAAAGAATTTGCATGTTTACTCAACAAATGAAAAATGTTTATGATCTAATATGGAATGATGAAGGTGTAAAATATGGGGATGTGTTTCTTCAAGCTGAAAAAGAGTTTTCAGCATATAATTTTGAACATGCCAATACAGAAAATCTATTCAAAATGTTTGATATGTTTGAGCTTGAAGCAAAAGCATTGGTAGATAAAAAAATTTCATTACCTGCATATGATCAATGTCTAAAAGCAAGCCATGCATTTAATATTTTAGATGCAAGAGGAGTTATAAGTGTTGCTCAAAGAGCGGGTTATATAGGGCGTATTAGAGACATTACAAAAGCAGTTGCCGAAAGTTGGTTAAGCAGTCAAACAGATTAATGTCAGATTTTTTTATAGAGTTGTTTAGTGAGGAAATACCAGCTGGTTTACAGAGTAACTCACGTAATGTTTTATTAGAAAATTTTCAAAATTTATTTGAGGAAAAAAAAATTCTGTTCAAAAAAAGTTCTTCATTTTCAACACCAAATCGTCTTATAATTTTATTTGAAGGCCTATCTAAAGAAATAATACAAAACGCTGAAGAAATAAAAGGACCAAATGTTAAAGCTCCAGAAAAAGCTATTGAGGGGTTTTTAAGGTCAAATCAAATAGAAAAAAAAGATCTTCTTAAAAAAACATTGGAAAAAGGAGAATTTTATTTTTTCAAGAAAGCATCAAGTAAAATTAATACCATAGATTTACTTCAAGAATATACACCTATAATCCTTGATAAATTACAATGGAAAAAATCTATGACATGGGGAAACTATAACCTTAGTTGGGCGAGACCATTAAAATCTATCCTAGCAGTTTTTGATGATAAAAGTTTAAATTTTAAATTTCATCATTTAATAGCCTCTAACTCAACATTTATTGACAAAGAGTTTGAAGATAAAAAAAAAATATTTAAAAATTTTAAAAGTTATAAAGATTTCTTTAGTCAGTCTGGCATAATTATAGATCACGTATTGAGAAAAGAATTTATTGTTAAAGAAATTGAAAAAATATCTAGAAAAAACAATTTCATTGTCGAGCCTAATAATAAACTTTTAGATGAAGTTACAGATATTGTTGAGCAACCAAATATTTTAGTGTGCAAGTTTGATCAGAAATTTTTGAATATTCCAAAAGAAATTTTGATTATTACAATGCAATACCATCAAAAATATTTTCCAACATTTGATAAAAAAGGAAAAATTACCAATGAATTTTTAGTTGTGGCAAATAACAATGATGAAAAAGGTTATATTAAGATGGGTAATGAAAGGGTTGTAGAAGCAAGATTAAGCGATGCTCAATTTTTTTGGGAAAAAAATAAATCTCAAAATTTAGTTAAACAAGTTTCAAAATTAAAAAATATGAATTATTTTAAAGGTCTTGGGTCTTATTTTGACAAAATTCAAAGAATGAGAAAACTTGGAGGAATGATTTCTGATGAATTATTAATTAGCAAAGATCAAGTTGAACTATCAGCATCGATTTGCAAAGTTGATTTAGTTTCTGATATTGTTGGTGAATTTCCTGAGCTTCAGGGAATTATGGGTGGACATTTTGCTGAAGTGCAAGGTTTTGATAAAGAGATAGCGCTAGCAATAAGTGAGCATTATCAACCAGTAGGTCTTGATAGCAAAACTCCAAAGAAACCATTTAGCATTGCTTTAGCTTTAACTGACAAAATTGATACCTTAGTAGGTTTTTTTGGAATTAACCAAAAACCAACTAGCTCAAAAGATCCTTACGCGCTTAGAAGGTCTGCACTTGGTGTAATAAAGCTATTAATTGATAATAATAAAGAGTTTAAGATTAAAGATCTTATTAGTTATTCCACTTCACTGCATAAAGACCAAGGGTTTATTTTTTCAAACGACTCATCTCAAAAAGAATTATCCGATTTTTTAATGGACAGATTAAAATACTACATGAAAGAGAAAAAGATTAGATCAGAGATAATAGAAGCCAGTATAAAAGCACATGGATTAGATCATATGAACAAAATATATAAAAAAGCTTCAACACTTAATGGGCTAATTAGCAAAGTCATAGGAGAGGAAATTATCACAAGCTATAAGAGAGCTTACAGTATACTTGAAAGTGAGTTAAAAAATACAGATCTTGAACTATCAAATACAACTGACCCTGGTATTTTTAAAAATGACTATGAAAAAAACCTATTTAAAAAAATTAATGAAATAAGAAAATATTTTACAAATATTGGCAAAGATGAAAACTACAGAGAAACACTTGAAATTCTTGCTGGCGCTAAAAAAGCAACTTCAGAGTTTTTTGACAATGTTAAGGTCAATGATGATGATAAAAATATTAAAAAAAACAGATTGGAACTTTTACAAATGTTATGTAGAACATTTGATAATTACATAAATTTTTCAAATATAGATATCAAACAGTGAATAAGCTAATTTTAAACTTTAAATCAAAAGACTCAAAAAAAATTAAAAATCCTAAAAATTTTTTAGGTGGAAAAGGGGCAAACCTTTCTGAAATGGGCAGAATGGGACTGCCAGTTCCTCCTGGATTTACAATTTCAACAAAAGTTTGTGAATTATTTTATAAAGATAAAAAAAAATTAAATTCAAAAATTGTTAATATTATAAAAAAGGAATTAAAAATTATCGAAAAAGAAGTAGGGAAAAAATTTGGTGATTTAAAAAATCCTTTATTATTATCTGTTAGATCTGGTGCAAGAGTTTCAATGCCTGGCATGATGGACACAATTTTAAATTTAGGATTAAATGATAAGACCGTTCTTGCACTATCAAAAAAAACTTCTAATAGCAGATTTGCAAAAGATAGTTATCGAAGATTTATTCAGATGTATGGCAATGTTGTTATGGGTGTTGAGGGCTATCACTTTGAAGAATTAATTGAAAATTACAAATTAACTAAAGGTGTTCTTTTAGATACAGATCTTGATGCAGATGATTGGGAGGGATTAATTAATGATTTTAAAAAAGTTATTAAAAATCAAACCAAAAAAGAATTTCCCCAGAACGTATATGATCAATTATTAGGAGCTATTAGTTCGGTATTTCTATCTTGGGAAAGTAACAGGGCAAAAGTTTATAGAAAACTAAACCAAATTCCTGCTGAATGGGGAACTGCAGTTAATGTTCAATCAATGGTATTTGGCAATATGGGTAATGATTGTGCAACTGGTGTTGTCTTTACAAGAAATCCATCAGATGGGGTTAATGAAGTGTATGGTGAATACTTAATTAATGCTCAAGGAGAAGATGTGGTGGCAGGTACAAGAACCCCTCAGTATATAACCAAAAAAGCAAGAAAAGATGCAAAAGCAAAAGAAGCTTCGATGGAAGAAGCTATGCCAAAAGTATTTAAACAATTAGATAAGATTTTAAAAATTTTAGAAAAACACTACAAAGATATGCAAGACGTAGAATTTACAGTTGAAAATAATAAATTGTGGATGCTACAAACAAGATCAGGAAAAAGAACTTCAAAGTCAGCTGTTAGAATTGCAGTTGATATGGTTAAAGAAAAGTTGATTTCTAAAAAAGAAGCAGTAATGAGAATAGATCCGGCTTCTTTAGATACATTGTTACACCCTACATTAGATGAAAAAAGCACACTAAACGTTATAGCAAACGGTTTGCCAGCATCTCCAGGCGCTGCAAGTGGTAAGGTTGTTTTTACATCAGAGGAAGCAGAAAGATTAAATAATGTTATGCAAGATACTATTTTAGTACGTGTAGAAACGTCACCTGAAGATATTCATGGAATGCATGCTGCAAAAGGAATTTTAACAGCAAGGGGTGGGATGACTAGTCATGCTGCAGTGGTTGCAAGAGGAATGGGAAGACCATGTGTTTCTGGCTCTAGTGAGATTGATATTAACTATGAAGCGAAAACCTTTAAAACTTCTTCTGTTGAAATTAAAGAGGGAGATATTATTACAATTGATGGTTCAACAGGAAGAATTATCCTAGGAGAAGTGCCAACGGTTAAACCAGAAATTTCAGGAGACTTTTCTAAATTAATGAGCTGGGCAGATAATTTTAGAAAACTAAAAGTGAGAACGAATTCAGAAACACCATTAGATACAAAAACTGCAAGAGACTTTGGAGCAGAAGGCATAGGACTTTGTAGAACCGAACATATGTTTTTTGATGAAGAGAGAATTTTATCTGTTAGAGAAATGATTTTATCAAAAACAGTAGAAGATAGAAACAGGGCGCTAGCAAAACTTTTACCACATCAAAAAAAAGATTTTGTACAAATATTCAAAATTATGAATGGTCTTCCTGTCACAGTGAGACTGTTAGATCCACCATTACACGAGTTTCTTCCAAAAACAGAAAAAGAAATTAATGATGTAGCAAAAGTTGTGGGGTTACCATTAAAAGAAATTGAGTCTCGAATTAACGAGTTACATGAACAAAACCCGATGCTTGGTCATAGAGGGTGTCGATTAGGAATTTCTTTTCCAGAAATTTATGAAATGCAATGTAGAGCAATCTTTGAGGCTTTATCTGAACTTAAGATAAAAAAAATTAAGTCGGCATTTCCAGAAATTATGATCCCTTTAGTATCAACTGAAGCTGAGATTAGAATAATGAAAGATTTAGTAGTCAGAGTTGCAAAAGAAGTTCAAAAGGATAAAAAAATTAAAATAGATTATTTAGTTGGTACAATGATTGAATTACCAAGAGCAGCAATTAAAGCTGATGATATAGCTAAACATGCTGAGTTCTTTAGTTTTGGAACTAATGACTTAACTCAAACAACATTCGGTTTAAGTAGAGACGATAGCGGTAAATTTTTAAATGATTATCTTGAGAATAAGATTTTTTCTATAGATCCATTTATCTCTATAGATGACGGAGTCGGTGATTTAATAGAAATTGCAGTTGAAAAAGGAAGAAAAACTAATAAAAAAATTAAACTTGGAATTTGTGGAGAACACGGTGGAGACCCTAAAAGTATTCACTTTTGTGCTAATGCAGGTTTGGATTATGTTTCTTGCTCACCATATAGAGTGCCAGTAGCAAGATTAGCTGCTGCGCAAGCTGAACTTTCTAAAAAAAATTAGATTTCAAATTTAAAATCTATAGCTGGTACACTATGAGTGATACTTCCAATTGAAACTCTATCGACACCCGTTGCTGCAATTTTTTTAATAGATTTCAAATTAACGTTCCCAGAAGCTTCTGTTTCATAATGTTTTTTAGCTATTCTAACACCTGCCTTGAGTGTTTTATTTTTCATATTATCAAACAAAACAGTATTAAATTTTAAACCCATTATTTTTTTGAGCTGATTTAAATTATCAACTTCTACTGTAATTTTTCTTCCTTTTTTATTTTTGATTGCAAGAGATACTAAAGTTTTAATATCAGAGCTGGCAATATGATTGTCTTTAATAAGAAATTCATCACTTAAATTAAACCTATGGTTTGTACCACCACCTAACGAAACGGCATATTTTTGTATTACTCTTAAGGTTGGAATTGTTTTTCTAGTACAGCAAATTTTAGTTTTTTTATTAGCTAATTTAACAAATTGATTAGTCTTAGTAGCAATTCCAGAGATATGACTTAAAAAATTTAAAGCAACCCTCTCACCAATTAAAATATTTTCAGCCCTACCCTCAATTGTTGCCACTACGTCGTTCTTTTTGACTATTGAACCTTCTTTTTTTTTAATAATAAATTTAATTTTATTATCAATTAATTTGAAGGTTTGTTTAGCAAACTCTAAGCCAGCAATTACAGCTTGTTGATTTGAAATTAATTTGATTTTTATAACTTTACTATTCTTAACTAAACTTGAAGTAATATCTCCATTTGGATAAAGATCCTCATTTAATGCAAGCTTAACTTTATTCTTGATATAATATTTGCTTAATTTAATTTTAGGCACATTTATTATCTGCCAATAGCAGTCATTCTTTCAACGGGTATTCTTGCTTTGTTGATAGTTTCATTATCCATAATTATCTCACCAGTTTCATTTTCTAAACAGGCCAAAATTTTTGGTAGAGTAATTCTTTTCATATGAGGACATAGGTTGCATGGTTTAATAAATTCAACATTAGGATTTTCTACCTGAATATTATCACTCATAGAACATTCCGTAACCATCATTACCTTTTTAGGTTGGTTGTCCTCTACATATTTGATCATTCCTGAAGTTGAACCAGCAAAGTCACTTGCTTTAATTACATCGGGTGGACATTCAGGATGTGCAATAATCTTTATTCCTGGATTATTTTTTCTTATATCGTGGATTTCTTTTTCGTTAAATTGGTCATGAACAATGCAAATTCCTTTCCAAGCAATAATTTCAACATCTGTCTGAGAAGCTACATATTTAGCTAAATAATCATCAGGTAGAAATATAACTTTTTTAACACCAAGAGAATTAACAATCTTAACGGCATTAGCTGATGTACAGCAAATGTCAGTTTCAGCTTTAACATCTGCCGAAGTATTTACATAGGAAACAACAGGTACCCCTGGATATTTTTCTTTTAATAATCTTACATCCTTACCTGTAATAGAGGATGACAAGGAGCATCCTGCAAGCATATCGGGTAACAAAACTTTTTTTTGTGGACTCATTAATTTTGCTGTCTCTGCCATAAAGTGTACACCAGCCATTACAATAATATCTGCTGAAGTTTTTGAAGCTTCTACTGCTAGAGCCAAAGAGTCAGCTGCAAAATCTGCTACACCGTGATAAATTTCTGGTGTTTGATAATTATGCGCAAGAATAACTGCATTTTTTTCTTTTTTTAATTGATTAATTCTATGAATATAGGGAGCATGAACTGACCATTCAATCTCAGGTAAAACCTTAGAGATTTTTTGATAAATTGGATCGGTTGCTTTTTTTACTTCTTCAGTAAACTCCATATTAAAACCTATCAATTTGATACAATCTTGTCATGCATTTATTCTGACGCACTAATTAATCCAACTAGGAATTTTGATTTTTAACTTAGCGTTTTTGCTTTTAAACTCATTTTCTTGATTAAAATTATCATCCAAATATTTAATTAAAGCAAAAGGATATTCATTACTTATTAAAACTTTTCCTATCTCAAAATCACCATTATAGATTAAATCATCTTGATTTATTTCTCCTTCAATTAAATAAATAGGTAATAATCTTTTTGAAAGTTTATTTTTTAATTTAATTCTTGCGGTATTCTCTTGCCCAACATAACAGCCTTTTTTAAAGTCTATTCCATTCAATTCTTCAAAGTTACATTCAATTCCAAATAGCTTATTCTGTAATTTATTCATGTTTTTTTGAGGAATTCCTAATTGATGACTCAATTTATAATATTCAGTAATTGGAGAATCTTTTAGCTCTAATTTTTTTAAAGACAGATAAAGCTTTTCTAAATTGATGATAAGCCTTGCACCTAAATCTTTATTTCTTGGGTCTAACAAGATGGAATCTTCTCTATATTTAATTGTATTCCCAGCAATATCTTTTGATCCTTCAAATTCTAAAAATTTTTCTTTATTAAACGCAGCTACAACAAATTCGTTACTAAGATTCATAATTTCAACTTTTGATCTAAGTTTATAGACACTAAGTTGTTTGAAAAGTGCTTCTGTTTGAGATTTTTCACAGTCAATGAAGTAGCCAGACTTGTGTTTTATGATAATAAAAGCAAAAAGAAATTTTCCTTGAGGAGTTAATAGTGATGCAAAACAACTACTGTCTTCACTTACTTTATTAATATCATTACTAATCATATTCTGTAAAAATTCTTTAGCATCTGCACCGTTTATATACAGAATTCCTCTATCTTCTAAAATGTATACATTTTGATTATTCATAATTGATTGATGTCTTAATATAATATAATTACTTTTTTCATAAATGTTAGATCTAATAATTAAAAACGGTTCTTGCTACATAGATAAAGATCTTAAAGATCAAGATATAGCAATCAAAGATGGTAAAATCATAGAAATTGGTAAAATTGATAGTGAAGCAAAAGAAGTTTTTGATGCCAAGGGATTAACTGTTTTACCAGGATGTATTGATACTCAAACTCATTTTAGGGAACCCGGATCAACTGACACAGAAGATCTTCATTCTGGAAGTAAGGCAGCAATTGTTGGAGGAATAACGAGTGTTTTTGAAATGCCAAATACTAATCCACCAACTTCTAATAAAATTGAATTTCAAAAGAAATTAGATCTTGCAAAAAATAGAATGTATTGCAACTATGCTTTTTATTTTGGTGCAACACCAGACAACGCTGATGAGTTAGCAGACTTAAAAAACTTAGAAGGATGTTGTGGAATTAAGCTTTTTGCTGGTTCTTCGACAGGAAATCTATTGGTTCAATTTGAAGAAGATATTGAGAAAGTATTTAAAAGTAGCTCTAAAGTTGTTTCAGTTCACTCTGAAGATGAAGAAATTTTAAATAGGAATAAAAAATTAATTAAAGATGGAGATGTTCACTCACATCCAATTTGGAGAAGTGAAGAATGTGCAATTTCATCGACTAGAAGAATTGTAAGAATAGCTGAGCGATATAAAAAAAAAGCACACATCCTTCATGTAACAACCAAACAAGAAATTGATTTTTTATCGCAGCACAAAGGTAACATCACATTTGAGATAACACCTCAACATCTAACAATCTATGCCCCAGATTGTTATGATAAACTTGGAACATATGCTCAAATGAACCCACCAATAAGAGATAAGTCTCACTATGACAGGTTATGGTATGGAGTAAAAAATAATCTTAATGACACAATTGGGTCTGATCATGCTCCACATTTAAAAGAAAACAAAGAAAAAAAATATCCCAATTCACCATCTGGAATGCCAGGTGTTCAGACACTTTTACCAGTTATGTTAAACCATGTTAATGATGGAAAATTAAGTTTAGAACAATTAATGAATTCTATATGTGAAAATCCAGTAAAAATTTTTGGCATTCAAGACAAAGGTTTTATTAAAGAAGGATTTGATGCAGATTTCACAATCGTTGATATGAATAAAAAAATTACAATTAAAAATGAAAATATTGAAAGTAAATGTGCTTGGTCACCTTTTGATGGGTATGAATTTAAAGGAACTCCTGTGTCAACAATTATTGCTGGCCAAATCAAAATGAGAGATGGTAAGATTTTGGGTGAACCTGACGGTAAGCCTTTAAAATTTTAAATAGTTTTTATAGTAAAGCTATTTACCAGAACAACACCAGTAACAATAAAGAATAACCCTAAAACAGCCTGCCATGATAGTGATTGTTTGAAGAAAATATATCCTAATATTGCAATTGTAAATATACCAAGACCACTCCATGTTGCATAAACGATGGCGATAGGAAGTTTATCAACCACAAATGTTAAAAGGTAAAATGAAGATAGATACAAAATTGCAAGTGTTGTAGTTGGAATTATTTTGGTAAAATTTTGTGACACGGGTAATAACATTGTTCCACCTACCTCACAAAAAATTGCAATAGTTAAAAATAAATATGTCTTTATCATTATTTAAGAATATTTTTTTTCATTAAGTCTTCTTTTATCTCAGTTAAAATTGCAGGATCATCAATAGTTGCTGGCATTTTATAATCTTCCCCATCAGCAATTTTTCTTATTGTTCCTCTTAATATTTTTCCAGATCTTGTTTTTGGTAATCTTTTAATAACAATTACAATCTTAAATGCAGCAACAGGACCAATTTTATCTCTAACCATCTGAATGCACTCTTTTGAAATTGTTGCGTGATCTTTTTCAACACCAGATTTAAGAACGACCAGACCAATTGGCAATTGTCCTTTTAATTTATCCGCAACGCCTAATACTGCACACTCAGCAACTGATTGGTGTTCTGATAAAACTTCTTCAATTGCTCCAGTTGATAATCTGTGACCTGCAACATTAATAATATCATCTGTTCTAGACATAATCCAAATGTAACCATCTTCATCTATATGACCTGCATCATAAGTTTCATAGTAACCGTCATAGTTGGTCATGTAATTATCTTTGTATCTTTGATCTGCATTCCATAGTGTTGGAAAAGTTCCAGGAGGCAAAGGTAATTTTATAACTATATCTCCCATCTCATTAGGTTTTGCTAAAGTTTGATCTGGCTTCATAATTTGAACGTCATAACCAGGAACTGCCTTACAAGCTGAGCCATACTTTGTTTTCATCATTTCAATTCCTGTACAATTAGAACTAATTGCCCAACTTGTTTCTGTTTGCCACCAATGATCAATTACAGGAACTTTTAATAAATTTTCTGCCCACTTAATAGTATCAGGGTCAGCCCTTTCACCAGCTAAAAATAATGACTCAAATTTACTTAAATCATACTTGGAAAAAAACTTTCCCTCAGGGTCTTCTTTTTTAATAGCCCTAAAAGCAGTTGGTGCAGTAAAAAGTGATTTTACTTTATAATCAGAAATTATTTTCCAAAAAGCACCGGCATCAGGAGTGCCAACAGGTTTTCCTTCAAATAGTACTGTGGTGCAACCTTTAAACAAAGGAGCATAGACTATATAAGAATGACCAACTATCCAGCCAATATCACTTGCTGACCACCAGACATCATCAGTATCAATATTGTAAATATTTTTCATAGTCCATTTTAGAGCAACTATATGACCACCAATATCTCTAACTATTCCTTTTGGCACACCCGTAGTTCCTGAGGTATATAAAATATAAGCTAAATCATTTGAATTCATTTCAACACAATCTACTTCTTTTGCATTTGAAAGCGCTTCATCCCAACTGATTTCTTTTGGAGCATTTATATTTGCTTCATTTCCAGATCTTTGAAATAGGATTAATTTTTCTATCTTATGAGATGCCATTTTTATGGCCTCCTCCACTAGAGGTTTGTACTCAACAGTTCTTCCAGGTTCAAAACCACACGAAGCCGTAACTAATATTTTTGCTTTACTATCATCGATTCTGCTTGCTAATTCACTGGATGCAAAACCACCAAACACCACAGAGTGAATTGCTCCAATTCTTCCACAAGCCAACATTGCAATAACTGCCTCTGGGATCATGGGCATATAGATTATAACTCTATCTCCCTTATTAACCCCTTGATTTTTTAAAGCTCCTGCAAATTTTGAAACTTTTTCTTTTAATTCTTTATAGGTAAATTGCTTTTTGTTGCCAGTTATGGGACTGTCATAGATTAAAGCTAATTTTTCACCTCTACCTTCATCAATATGAAGGTCTAAAGCATTATAACAGGTGTTAGTAACTCCATCCTCAAACCATTTATAAAAAGGAGGATTAGATTTGTTTAGAATTTTTGTTGGTTTTTTAAACCAAAAAATATCGTTAGACACTTCTTGCCAAAAATCTTCAGGGTTTTTTATAGAGTTTTGATAAATTTCACTGAATTTTTTATTCATCTCTAATGATTCTTTATTTTGATATTTTAAGACTTATTAAATTAAAAATTGTATTAAAATTCAAAAAGTAAGTAAAATCAACACAAATTAGAGGCAATTAAACCTTCTAAAAACTTAATTATTTTGATAGTTAATCCTCAACATGACTTAAGCATTTGTTTAAGTCTAGTTTATATAAACTAAAAAGTTAAAAACTAACGAAAGAGGGAGTTTTTTATGAAAAAACTAAAATTGTTTGCTCTTACAGCTGTAGCCCTAATGGGTGTTTCAGGTGTAGCAAACGCAGAAACTACACTGTTAGCTTCTGATGACTTTGTTGGAATTTCATTCTGGCTTGTGTCAATGGCGTTATTAGCGTCAACGGCATTCTTTTTTATTGAAAGAGCATCGGTTCCAGCTGGCTGGAGAGTTTCAATCACTGTTGCAGGACTAGTTACTGGTATTGCATTTATTCACTACATGTACATGAGAGATGTGTGGGTTATGACTGGTGAGTCACCAACAGTATACAGATATATTGACTGGTTAATTACAGTTCCATTATTGATGTTAGAATTCTATTTTGTTCTTGCAGCAGTAAATAAAGCAAACTCTGGAATTTTCTGGAGATTGATGATTGGTACTTTAGTAATGTTAATCGGTGGATACTTAGGAGAAGCAGGATACATCAACACTACACTTGGTTTTGTAATCGGTATGGCTGGATGGTTCTACATTCTTTATGAAGTATTCTCAGGCGAAGCAGGAAAAAATGCAGCGAAAAGTGGAAACAAGGCTCTTGTTACTGCATTTGGTGCAATGAGAATGATCGTTACAGTTGGTTGGGCTATCTACCCATTAGGTTATGTATTTGGTTACATGACTGGTGGAATGGACGCAAGCTCACTAAACGTGATTTACAACGCAGCTGACTTTTTGAACAAGATCGCTTTTGGTCTAATCATTTGGGCAGCAGCAATGTCTCAACCTGGTAGAGCTAAGTAGTTTTACTCGTTAAATAATTAGAAGAAGGGCAGGTATGTTTTTACATACTTGCCCTTTTTTTTTATCTCATTATATTTAGATATATGCCAAAGATTACATACTTAGAAGATAATGGAAAGTCTCATACCATAGAAGTCTCCAATGGATTGAGTGTAATGGAGGGCGCTGTTCAAAACGACATTCCTGGAATTGATGCTGATTGTGGTGGTGGAATGGCTTGTGCTACTTGTCATGTTTATGTCAAAGAAGAATGGTTTGACAAACTTCCAAAAAAAGAAGATGGGGAAGAAGATATGTTAGATATGGCGTTTGAACCAAAACAAAACAGTAGATTGAGTTGTCAAATATTAGTTTCAGATGAATTAGATGGACTAACAGTTAGCATTCCATCAAAACAAGGTTAAATGATTAAAACAGATGCATTAATAATTGGCGCAGGTCCAACAGGATTATTTTGTGCTCATCAACTAGGTTTAATTGGATTGAATTGTGAGATAGTTGATAATTTAGATAAAATTGGAGGCCAATGTATTGAACTTTATCCAGACAAACCGATTTATGATATTCCAGCAGTTCCAGAATGTACTGGAGAGGAATTAACTAATAATTTAATCAAACAAATAAAGCCTTTTAATATTAAATTTCATCTTAATGAAAGAGTAGAAGAAGTTAATAAAGTTAATAATAAGTGGATTGTAAAAACAAATAAAAATAAAGAGTTTGAAACACCAAATATAATTATTGCTGGTGGAGTGGGATCATTTGAGCCAAGAAAATTTTCGCCAAAAGAATGTGAAAAATATGAAAATAGATCTTTATTTTACTCAATTAAAGATAAAACAATTTTTCAGGATAAAACAATTTCAATATTTGGAGGAGGAGATTCAGCATTAGATTGGGCAATTGAATTATCAAAAAGCTCATATGTAAACTTAATACACAGAAGAGATGAATTTACAGGAGCTCAATTGAGTATAGATAAAATTAAAGAATTAGAAAAATCTGGAAAACTAAAAATTTATACTAAATACCAATTAAACTCAGTTAAGGGAGAGCAAAATATTAAATCAATAGAAATAAAACATGACGATGAAAGTTTAAAAGAGTTAGAAACAAATTATGTTTTGGGCTTTTTTGGACTGATTATGAAGCTTGGTCCTATTGTAGACTGGGGTTTAAACTTAGATAAAAAAACAATTCCTGTTAACACAGAAAATTTTGAAACAAATCTAAACGGTATATTTGCAATTGGAGATATTTGTACCTATCCTGGAAAACTAAAATTAATACTTTCAGGATTTCATGAAGGAGCTTTAGCTGCTAGAGGATGTTTTAAATATGCTAGACCTGATGAAAAATTAAGATTTGAATTTACTACCACATCAAAGGCAGCCCAAGAAAGACTTGGCGTTAAAAAGTGATAGAATTATTTACAGCAGATACTCCAAACGGAAAAAAAATTACAATAATGTTAGAGGAAATAGGTTGTGATTTTAAAATTACTAAAATTGATCTGTCAAAAGATGAACAATTTAAAACAGATTTTAAAAAGATAAGCCCGTTTGGAAAAATACCAGTAATTATAGATCACGAAAATGGACAGTCATTATTCGAGTCTGGAGCAATACTTATATATTTAGCAGAAAAATATAATAAATTTTATGAAGTAAAAGATCGAAATGTTATAAATCAATGGTTGATGGCACAGATGGGAATTATTGGACCAATGATCGGGCAACATCATCAATTTCATCATTATAATCCTGGTAAAAGTGAATTTGGAGAAGAAAGATATTTTAAAATTACAAAAAGAATTTATGGCGAATTGGATGAAAGATTATCTTCATCAAAATACTTAGCAGGAAATGAATATACGATTGCAGATATTGCAACTTGGCCATGGATTGCAAGACATGAATGGCATGATATTGGTCTTAAAAATTATAACAACTTAACTAGATGGTATTTAGATATTGCAAAAAGAGAAGCTGTTATAAAAGGGTATGATCTTTATAAGATCGGTAGTCAAATTCCAAAAATATAAAATTTTATTTTTTTATCTCGATATAAACCTTAAAAAAAGTTTCTTTTGTAGAAGTGCCCCATATTTTTTTATTAATTTTTCCATTAAAATGATAATATTCAGATCGATCTTTACCATCCAAAATATCAAGCTTAATTGATCCATCTAATACCCCATCTTTATTTATTGATATCATGGCTGTTTTTAAAAATTCTTTTGGACCAGTTTTAAGCTTACTTTCTTTTACTAAAAAAAATAATTCTCCATCTTTTACTTCAAGTTTACCATTTCCAATTTTGGTTTTATTTTCTTCTGATGATCTATATAATTTAAATTTATACTTTCCATCATATAGATTTGATTTTTTTTTAGTTTTTATTTCATTTTTAGAGAAGTGTTCAATTACTTTAGTATTACTTTTTTTATCCATCCAATTAGTGACTGCTTCTTGGAGACTAATATTAAAATAATTTTTTTTATAAGTTTTATCATCCCAAGCTAAGACATGCCCCCAATCTTCAAAACCTGATACTTTTCTTTCCTCAGCTTCAATACTGAATCCAGCGTTATAGAAATCTATATCTTTTTTAATAGCTATTTTAATTGCTTCTTTATCTTTTACACCTTTTGCGTATTTGTCACCTATATTCCAAATTAAAAATACATCATTGATATTATTTTTTTCAAAATTTTCTCGAGAAGGGAAACAAGATACCCAGCTATCATTGCACAACTTCATAGAACTTCTGTATAAAAAACTTCTGTCATGTTTTTTTTCAAAATCTTGATAAAATTTTTTAGTTTCATTATCGAACCAAAAACTATCAACAATTATTCGTACATTTTTAAATTCACTTATTTTTTTTGCATTAAATCCAATTCCAATTGCTCCTGCCGAATAACCTGCAAAAATAATCTCATCAGCTTTTTTTAATTTTGAATAAATCTGGTCAATTACACTCTCAAAAATGACACGACCTTTGAATGGAACTTCTTTATTATTAATCAAATTGATATGATTTCCTTGAAAAAGATCACTTGAGCAATATGGAATAAAAACCATATTGTAATCTCTTTTTTCAAGATCTTTTTCTATTCCTTGATTGAAAATATGGGCTTTTTGTTCTGGCTCTTTCATGTTTTGAGATCGATTAATATATTCATCATTATTTCTAGCCACTCCACCACCAGGTAAAATAATAACCCATTTATTTGAGTTACCTTTTTTAATTGTAAAAGTAGCTCGTTCCCCGTTATTACAAACTGCGTTATGATTGTTAATAAAATTCAACTCGCTTGCTTGTAGGAAATTTAATTTAAAGATTAATACCATTAATATAAAAATTATTTTTTTCATAAGATTAATAATCTCCTTCTTATTTCTTTTACTTTTTCCTTTGAAAAAATATTAATTGGAGACACAAATCCTTCATCTTCATATTGTTTAAGTTGATTTGGTGAAAGATAAGCCATATTATTTTTAAACTTTATATGAACGCAACAATTTCTTCAATAAATTACTGTCCAGTTAAATCTGTTTCATTTCAGATGATTGAAAGTTGTAAAATCAAAAAAAATATTGGAATTATTGGAGACAGAGTATTTGCATTTGCTAAAAATCTTGATTTGGAACAGGCAAAATTATTTGAAAAAAATCCAGATGAAAGAAAAGGTAAATGGAATAAAATTTTAACTCTTAAAAATTCACCTGCCTTGAATAAATATAATTTTTTATTTAAAGATCAAAAGTTAACATTGACACTTAAGGATCAAGAAATTTTAACTATAGACATCAATCAATTAAGTGAGAGAGAAGCACTTTCAAAAAAAATCATAGAATTAGAAAACTTCCTAGAACAACCAATAGTTTTGATGCAAAATAATCAATTTCCTTTTTTTGATTCATCAATTTCAAATAAAGTAGATTTTGTTAATTCAATTTCACTTTTAAATGTTCAAAGCATCAATGATTTTGAGAAAAAAACTAATAAAAAGATTGAAGCCTCAATATTTAGGGGAAATATTTGTATTGATGGAATTAAGCCTTGGAAAGAACGTGAATGGATTGGTAAAATAATTAAAATTAATAACGTTTCTTTTAAAGTTGAAAAAAATATACCAAGATGTGTAGCAATTAATTTAAAGCCACAAACTGATGATAGTTATTTTAATTTTCTTCAATCGTTAAAAAAAATTTATAATCACTTTGATATGGGGATATATTTAACAGCTTTAAATGATGGTAAGATAGAAGTTGGCAATAAACTAGAGTATTAATGAAAAAGAGGTCTTAAGTATTAATTTTGAAGTTTTAGTCGTCAGCGTATACTTTTTCATCTTTTTCATGCTTTTCTTGAGCAGCAATACAAAGATGGGCAACTGGTCTTGCCATCAATCTTTTTAATCCAATTGGTTCAGCAGTTTCTGCACAAAATCCAAAAGTTTTATCTTTTATTCTTATTAAAGCTTGGTCAATTTTAGAAATTAATTTGATTTGTCTATTAATTGCTTTCATTTCTACAGTTTTATCTGTGTAAGAACTTGCTTGATCAACAATATCTGCTGAAACACTATTGTCGTCCATTGACCCATTGTAAAGAGCTTCATTATTTGCTTTTACCAATTCTTTTTTCCATTCAGTAAGTTTTATCTTAAAAAAAGATAAATGTTTATCGCACATATATTTTTCTGTTTCTTTTGGGATATATGTTTTTGAAATTTTAATTGGTGCCTTTACTTTGATTTCAGGTGTACTATTTTTTTTTATTACTTTAGTAGCTTTTTTGACTACAGCAGCAATTTTTTTTGTTTTAACTATTGTCTTTTTAGTAGATGATTTTGAGATTTTAGGCATATGTATAAATTTAGTGGCCGGAGTATATTCAGCAATTAATACGTGTCAAGCAAGCTTAATTCATATAAAATCAATTAAATGCTAATCAATATAAACAATATAAACAAATTGTTTTATAGCTTTCTTATAATTCATTTAATTTTATGGACATTGGTTCCAACATTTACAAATAACAATTTACCACTTGATACAATTGAAGCCTTAGCTTGGGGAAGTAATTTAGATTGGGGATTTAATAAACATCCACCAGCAAGTGCATTTTTTCCTGAAGTTATTTACCAACTTTTTGGACCGCAGGATTGGGCTTATTACTTATTAAGTCAATTGCTTGTAGTAACTGCATTTATTATTGTTTTTAAATTTGCTGAAGAATTATTTAAGAATAAAACTTTAAGTTTAATATCGGTACTTCTTCTAGAAGGTATTTATTTCTATAATTTTACAACACCTGAGTTTAATGTGAATGTTTGCCAATTACCTTTTTGGTCGTTATGTGTTTATTATTCGTGGAAACTATTTGATAAAAAAGCAATTAACTTTAAGGATTGTTTTTTGCTTGGAGTTTTTGCAGCTATAGGCTTTTTATCAAAATATCTTTTTATTTATCTTTTAATATCAATAGATTTATTGTTTTTTTACATAATTTTTATAAAGAAATATCAAAAATTTGATTTCAAATATCTAATATCTCTGGAGGTCTTTATTGTTTTGTTGGTCCCCCATTTAATTTGGCTAGCTAATAATGATTATATTACAATTAGATATGGGCTAGCTAGAACAGGGCTGGAAAACTCAAGTTTATTAGATCATATAATCTACCCTTTAATATTTTTAGGCAAACAAATAGGAATATTAATTCCATTTTTTATAATGTCATTTTTTTTAATAAAAAAGATTAAGTTAAAGATGACTTTAAAAGATAAGAAATTATTGTTCTTATTATTTATTAACCTAGTTCCAATTGGATTAATGTTCTTAACTTCCATGTTAACAGGGTCTAAAATAAGAACAATGTGGATGACCCCATTTTATTTATTTTTTGGCGTACTAATTGTCTATATTTTTCAAGCTCAAATAAATCTTAAAAAATTAAATGGGTTTATATCAATATTTTTAATTTTATTTATTTTTTCACCTTTCGCTTATGCCTATATTTCAATTATAGAAACAGATAAAAGAACAGATTATTTAGGTAAAGAAATAGCAATTAAAACTGAATACTTATGGAAGCAAAATCATAAATTGCCAATAAACGTTGTGCTTGGTGATGAATGGCATGCTGGAAATTTATCATATCACCTAAATTCTAGACCAGCTTGGGAAGGGCTGATTACAAAAGATAAACTTAAGTCATTGTCAAAATTTATTTGCATCGATAATATTTGCGTAGGAAATAGATGAGCAAAATAATAATCTTAATACCCATATATAATGATTGGCAGTCAGTTTTTAAGCTAATAAAAGATATTAACTTACAAGTTTCAACATTAAGTGATGAGTTTTCAGTAATAATAATCAACGATGCCTCTATCGAGAATAGACCAGAGTTTTCACCTGATTTAAATAATTTAAAGTCTGTTCAAATTATTAATATGAAAAAAAATAGGGGACACGCTAGGTGTATTGCTTCTGGGCTTAAATATATTTATGAAAAAAAAGAATTTGATTATGTGATACCAATGGATGGTGATGGAGAAGATAGACCTGAAGAAATTAAAAATTTCATAGAACTTACAGATCAATCAGAAGATAAATCAATAGTGGGCGAGAGAGTAAAAAGATCTGAAAGTTTATTTTTCAAAATTTGTTATCTATTTCATAAATTCTTAACATTAGCCTTTACTGGTCAGTCTATACGATTTGGTAATTTTACTTGTTTGTCAAAGATAACAGTCGAGAAAATGATCAATGAAAAAGCGACATGGAATAGTTTTTCTGGTTCTTTAAAAAAAGTAGAAAAAGACCTATCATCGATTCCTTCAATTAGAGGTACTCGATATTTTGGACCATCAAAGATGAGTTTTTTTAATCTATTAAAACATTCTTTGTCAATCATTAGCGTTTTTAGAAAAACAGTTTTAATTCGTTCAGCTTTGTTTATTATTTTTTATATTCTTATTATAAAAAGCTATGCATCTATCATCACTTCAATACCTTTAATTTTATTATTGATCATGATTTATTCAATTTCAACTCTTACTTTAAGAGAAAACCTAGACGAATTTGATAAATCCCTAGAAAATATTAACGGAATTGATAAGATTAAATAATTAAAATGAAGAATTTTTTTAGAAAAGTAGCGTTTGGATTAAAACCCGATGAGGAAATCCCATCAGACCCATTAAGCTGGGCTCAAAAACAAGTTGAAGCAGTTCCCGAATTAGATTGGAAAGGTAAGTATATTTTTTCTGAAAAAGAAATGAGAAAATATTGGATTACTCAAAGAGTTGAAGAAAATACAACTTTAAGAAAAAAATTTAAAAATGATCCGCAAGGTTTTGAAAGAGCAGAGAAACAGTTAGAGTATGATACGGGTGGAAAATATTGGCCCAGCAATGAAATTTGTATAAGACATGCAGAGGGGGTCAGAAGTAATAATCCTGTATTTGCTAAACTTTGGTATTTTTGGACTAATCATTTCACAATAAGTCAAACACAAAGACTGCATCAATATTCAACTGGGGCTTATCAAAGAGAATTTATAAGAGCTAACATGGACAAAAATTTTGAAACAATGGCCACAGAAGCAACTATTGCTTGGCCAATGATAATGCATTTAGATAATAAAGATAATATTGGTCCCAAATCTGAGAGTGGTAGACAAGAGTGGAGAAGAAAAGAAAAAAAACCAGCGACGCTTAATGAAAATCATGCAAGAGAATTAATGGAGCTTCACACAATATCTCCTAAAGGAGGATACTCACAAGAGGATGTTCAAGAACTTGCAAAGATTATGACTGGGTGGAGGCCTAAATGGACAAAAAAATCTGATCATGGAACAGACATAAAATTTATGTCTGATCGCCATGAACCCGGAAAAAAAAAAGTTTTAGGAAGAGAATATAAAAAAGGAAGAAAAAGTTTAAAGATTGTAATTAAAGACCTAGTAAATCATCCCTCATGTAGAGAATTTATTGCAACAAAGCTTTGTAGATATTTGATTACTGATAATCCAACAAAAGACATGATTGTTCCAATTATAAAAGCATGGGAAAGGTCAGATGGATATTTACCTGAAGTTCATAAAGCTGCAATTAAAGTTGCCTTTGAATATAATGACAAATATCAAAAATTCCAAAATCCTGAAAATTGGTGGTTACAAGTAATTAATATGTCAGGCGCTGGATATGCTTATCCTGTTCCAGAAAAAATGATGGATAAATTTCAATTAGGCTATCCAGTTGCTCAAAATTTAAGAGAATCTGACTGGCGTTTAGAAGATATAGGATGTCATCCATACAGATCGCAACAACCCAACGGATACTCTGATATCTCAACTGATTGGTTGTCTACTGAATTAATAATCAGAAGATTGATGTATGCTAAAGAAGCTTTTTTTAAATATAAAATTAAAGATCAATTAGATGACAAGATTCATGAAAAAATTATACGAACAAATTTTGATAATCCAGATAAAATATTAAAGATAGTATCAAAAGCTAAGAGTAATGAAGAAAAACATATGATTTTGTTCAATCTACCAGAGGTATTAAGAGCATGAAGATATCAAGACGAGATTTTTTAAAAGGTTCTGCTACAACCTTATTTTTAGCAGGATTTAACCTTCCAGCTTTAGCAACTGTATCAAAGAAAAAAAACTTAGTAGTTATTATGTTGCGTGGAGGAATGGATGGTCTTTGTGCAGTTCCGGTAATTGGAGATAAAAATTTTGAAAAGAGAAGAAAAAATATTCTAATTGAAAATACAATTAAACTTAATTCTGATTTTGCATTACATCCACGATTAAAAGGATTTAATGAGTGTTGGAAAGAGAACACAGGGTCAATAGTCCATGCAACCAGTATTCCCTATACACAAAGATCACATTTTGAAGGTCAAAATTTAATGGAGACTGGAGGAAGAGTTGCTTATAAAGAAAAAACAGGATGGGTTGGTAGAGCCATGAAACTTGCAAAACTTCAAGGTGATGGACTAGCACTTTCACTACCAATGCCTTTGTTACTAAGAGGTGTACCAAAAAATAACAATTATTTTCCAGCTAGTGGAAGACTTCCACGAAAAGAAACTTTGGATCTTTTAAGATCAGTTTATGCTGAAAGTTCTGAAGATGAACTTTTAGAAATGATGAATTACATAAAAAAAAGAAAAGATGAGCAAATGATGGGTGGTTCCTCAGGTCATGGAAAAAGAAAAAATAAAAATCTTGCAAAACAAGCTGCGGTATATTTAAGAAAATCAGATGGTCCGAGAGTTGCTGTATTTGAAGTTAATGGCTTTGATACTCATGCTGCACAAGGTGGAGTAGATGGTACCCATACAAAATGTTTAGTTGAAATGGACGATATTATTAAGAATTTAAAAGAAAATCTTAAAGAAGCTTATAATGATACAGTTATTTTAACAGTGACTGAGTTTGGAAGAACAATAAAACAAAATGGTGGAAATGGAACAGAGCACGGTTATGGAACAGCAATATTTATGGCAGGGGGGTTATTAAAGAAAAGCCAAGTACATACTGATTGGCCAGGGCTAAAGAGAAAAGAAATGTATGATGGTAGAGATCTTAATGCAACAATTGATGCTAGATCAGTTTATGCATCAGCAATGTCGACAGTGTTTGACTTAGACTTTAAGCGTATCCAAAAAGATGTGTTTTGGGGTGAAGACTTACAAAATTTATCTGACAAGTTATTTAAAGCTTAATTAACAGTCATCTTTAATTAGCTCTAATCGTTGGTAGTGAATGAAAATCAGCTGTATCTATCTTGGAGGAGTGCTCTCTTTTCATATTCCACTTCTTGTTAACTCCAGCGCTAGCTAAACTTAATGTTGATCGTCCATACTTATAATTTGTGCTATCAATAGATCTCATTAAGCCTTTAATTTTCTCATCTTTTTCAGTGGAAAATAGATTTGTACTGCCACTTGAACTAACTAAACCAGTCAATGTTATGCCTGCTTTTTGATATCTGTATCCATTAATAAAGATTTCATTTAAAGCAATCAAAGCAGTTTTAACTATTTCAATACTATTATTGGTAGCTATTGGAAAATCTATAGTTTTAGCATTTGAATAATACACCCCTCTATTTTGAAAAGGGCTTGTTCTAACAGACACAGTTATTGATTTTGCTATTAAAGATTCTGATCTAATTTTTTCTGAAGCATTTAAACAATAACTTGCAACTGCCTCTTCTAACTCTTGAAACTTTTCAACCCTTGTACCAAATGACCTTGACACTACACAACTTTTTCTTTTTGAAGTTTTAGTTTCTAACGGTATACAAGGAATACCTCTAAGCTCTAATGCCGTTCTGGAACTTAAAACATTAGAACTTTTTTTGATCCAAGTATTTGACATATTTTTTAATTGTTTGGCATTATAAATTCCATTTTGATGATAAAATTTTGTCATCTGTTTACCAACTCCCCACACATCATTGATATCTATTTTTTCTAATAGCGGATCAATATTTTCAATTCCTATTAAGTTCGTAACACCAGATTGTTTTTTCTTTGCTATATGATTTGCAATTTTGCTTAGCGTTTTTGTTTTAGCAATACCAATGCTAGTTGGAATTCCTGTCCATTGTAAAACAATGCTTCTAATTTCTTTTCCCACATCTTCTACCTCATCATCTGGATAATTACTCAAATCTAAAAAAGCTTCATCTACTGAATATATTTCTAACTCAGGATTAAATCTTTTTAAAGTTCTCATCACTCTTCTAGATAAATCTCCATACAAAGAATAATTTGAAGAAAATACATAAACTTTATTTTTAAGTATTATTTCTTTAGCTTTAAAGTAAGGCTCACCCATTTTAATACCAAGAAACTTTGCCTCATTTGATCTTGCAATAATGCAGCCATCATTATTCGACAATACGACAACTGGCTTATTTCTAATCTTAGGATTGAATAATCTTTCACAGGAAACATAAAATGAATTACAATCTACTAATGCTATTTTCTTAGTACGTTGAATGGATGACATAAGTCACAACTCCCCAAATAAACACTTCAGTTTCATCTCCAATAATTATTTTATCTTCAATATTTTTTGAACCTGATGTTAAAAATTGACCATCTTTTGATTTAACAAAACTTTTAACAACTAACTCATCATGAACATTTGCAACCACTGTTGAAAAATTTTTAGGTTTTAAGCTTCTATCAATAACTAATAAGTCACCATCATAAATACCAACATCAGTCATCGATTTTCCCTGAACTCTAATGATAAAAGTTGCAGGAACATTTTTGATTAAGTGAACATTAAGATCTACATCTTCTTCAATGTAATCTGTTGCAGGAGAGGGAAAGCCAGCTCCAGCTTTATGCAAGTAAAAGGGAATAGTTAATTTCATGTTCTTGTTTTGTTCTAATTTATAGACTAGTTATACAGTACACGCAATAGGTTGTATTTTGAGTCTGTAACTGAATCAAAGGTGAATCAAAACGTGAACATTGAAACTACATTTTGTGCTCTTGTGGATAACTTCAACCAGAGATAGTTTAAGCTTCATATTAAAATGAAAAAATTTCTATCAATTGTGTTTCTTGGCTTAATTATAACTTCTAACAGTATGTCATATGAAGAAGCAAACTATGAAGTAGTGAAAAAAAATGAAGTTTATGAAATCAGAAAATATTCTGATCGTTTAGCAATTGAAACAGATATATCAAATGAAGGCAACAGTTTTAGAAAATTATTTAACTACATATCAGGCAACAATGATAAAAATGAAGAGATTAAGATGACAACACCAGTCACCCAAATGCAAAAAAAAGGAAATATGACCATGCAATTTTATTTACCTTCAAGATTTAATAAAGAAAACATACCGAGCCCGTCTAATCCAGATGTTAAAATATTAAATATTAAAGGTGGTTATTATGCAGTTATTAGATACTCAGGAAGGGCTTCTGATAAAAATTTTATTAAACATAAAAGCATTTTAGAAAATGAATTAAAAAAAGATAATATGATAATTTTGAGCCCACCTATTAAAGCAACTTACGATGGACCTTTCACGCTACCCATGAATAGAAGAAATGAAGCAATGTTTGAAATAAATATAAAAAATAAAGGAGAAATATAAATGAAAAAACTAACATGTCACTGTGGAGAAGTAGAAGCAGAAATAAACATGCCTGATAACTTAGAAAAAGTTTTAAAATGTAATTGTTCTATTTGTAAAAGAAAAGGAGCAATAATGTCTATGGTTAAGAACGAAGATTTTAAAATAATTAAAGGTGAGGATAAGTTAAAACTTTATCAATTTCATTCAAAAATTGCGAAACACTATTTTTGTTCGAACTGCGGAATTTATACACATCACAATCCAAGAGCCAATCCAGCTATGACAGGATTTAATCTTGGATGCGTAGATGAAATAAATACGTTTGAATTAGAAAATGTTGCAGTCAATGATGGACAAAATCATCCTCTAGACAATAAGTGATTTTTTTATGCAAGCAGTTAATGATTGTTTTAAAAAAGTAAAAAAAGATTGTTTTAAATTTATCTCTTCTCAAGAAACTAAGAAGGATAAATTTAAAAATAAAGATAAGATGATCAAATCCTTTTTAATACCTGTTAGTTTTTGGATAGCAAAAAAAGTTAATAAAAAAAGACCATTAATGATAGGTTTAGCTGGAGGACAAGGGTCAGGCAAAACAACTATCTCATCAATTTTAACTTTAATTTTAAAAAAATATTTTAAGTTAAATGTTTTTAAAGTTTCTATTGATGATTTTTATAAAACAAGAAAAGACAGAATATTATTGTCTAAAAATAAACACCCTTTATTAATGACAAGAGGAGTACCAGGAACTCACGATGTAGATTTAATGTTAAATTTTTTTAAACAGATTAAAGATAAAAACTTTAAAAGTTTACAAATTCCAACATTTGATAAAGCAATAGATGATAGGTGCCAAAAGAGTTTATGGTATAAAATCAAAACAAAGCCTGATGTGGTTATTTTTGAAGGTTGGTGTGTTGGAGCAAGAGCTCAATCAAGTAGCCAACTTAAAAAACCAATTAACTCACTTGAAAAAGTTTATGATCAAGGAACTAAATGGAGAACCCATGTTAACAATCAATTAAAAACTAAATATAAAACCTTATTCAAACAATTAGATGGATTACTGTATCTAAAGGCTAAAAACTTTAACTTATTAAGAGAATGGAGATTAAAACAGGAGCGAAAGCTCTGGGTTCAAACAAAAAACAAGAAAAACCTAAAGATTATGAGCAGTGGAGATGTGATAAACTTTATGCAGACTTATCAAAGAATTACTCAACAAATGTTTAAAGATGCGATAAAAAGCTCATCAGTTATAATGAATTTAAATAGTAATCATCAGATTGAAAAAATAAAATTTAAAAAATAATGAAAAAAATAATATTAATATCCTTAGCTATTATTCTTTTTAATGGAAAAGCTTTTTCAGTACCTTTATCAAAAGCATTGTTACAAGCGTACAATGAAAACCCGGTATTAAATGCAGAACGTGAAAATATTCAAGTTTCTAGAGAAGATGTAAAAATATCAAGAAGTGAATTTTTACCAAGTGTAACACTATCAGGTTCTAAGAGCCAAGAAAATACAGAAAAGTTAACTGATGGAACAGGTGCTAATTCATCTTTTACTGATGTCGATCCAAAAACTCAATCAATAAATATTGAGCAAAAATTATTCCAAGGATTTGCAGGTATAGCTAGCATGGAAAAAAGTAAAATTGGATTAACTTTAGCTGAGGCAAAACTTTTAAAAACCGAACAGGAGATTTTGTACCAAGCTATTGAAGCTTATTCAGGTTTAGTTTTTTCTGATGAAAAACTTAAGATTAATCAAGATAACGTTAACCTTTTAAAGAGGCAAGTTGAGACCAATCAAGCAAGATTAGAAAGAGGTCAAATTACTATATCTGATTTAGCACAATCTGAGTCTTCACTTGCAGGTGCGCAAGCACAATTTTTACAAGCAAAAAATGAAACAATTACAGCTAAGCTAACCTATGAAAAAATTATAGGCCCAATTGTAAATACTAATACTTTGAGCAAGAATTCAGATTTAACTTTTGAATTACCAAAAGATTTAAATGAAGCAATTGAAATTTCAAAAACAACTAATCCAAATTTAATTATTTCAAGGTTAGAGTATGAACAATCTGAACAAGATGTAGCTATAGCCAGATCTGATCTATCACCGTCTGCATCTTTATCCTTTAATAGTTCAAAATCAGACAATGTAAGTTCAAGTATTGGAGAGCGTGATAAAGAAATATTAAAAGCAACTATTTCATGGCCAATTTTTAATGGTGGAAAAAATACTGCCTCATTAAATAAAAGTAAAAATTTGAAAAATAGAAAAAAATTATTATTAGATAATACCTTAAAAACAAATGATGCAAATATTGCAAGTGCATGGTCAAGCTTTCAAGTATCAAAAAGTTTATTGAATTCAGTTACTGCGCAAGTTAAAGCTGCAGAAACGGCAAACGAAGGAATAACAGTTGAATATGAAACAGGTCTTGGAAGATCTACACTTGATGTTATTCAGTCAAACTCAATTTTATTAAACTCAAAAATAAGCCTAGCAAATTCTGAAAGAAATTATTTACTTTCACAATTTAAACTTCTTCAAGCCATTGGTTTGTTGAATAGCAATTACTTAAAAATACAGTAATTAAGCCATTTTATTATAAAAAAAATAACTATTGAAAATAAGAACAAAATGTGTACATTTAAGAGACGATTCGAACACTAATTATTTAATAAAAAAGGCATAAAATGACTAAAAACAACCTAAAAGTAGTTAAATCTACAAAAGCGCAACAATCAGAAGGCAACGAAAAAAACAAAGCTTTGGACGCGGCAATGAGCCAAATTATCGATAATTTTGGAAAAGGATCAGTAATGAAACTTGGCCAAAGAAGAGCGATGGACGTCGAGTCTATTTCAACTGGATCATTAAGTTTAGATGTAGCGCTTGGAATAGGTGGTTTACCAAAAGGAAGAGTTATTGAAGTCTATGGACCAGAATCATCTGGTAAAACAACTTTAGCATTGCAAGTATTAGCAGAAGCCCAAAAAGCTGGAGGAATTTGTGCGTTTATAGATGCAGAGCATGCCTTAGATCCAATTTATGCAAAAAAACTTGGTGTAGATACTGAAGAATTATTAATTTCACAACCTGATACTGGCGAACAAGCTTTAGAAATAGCTGATACTTTAGTTAAATCAGGATCGATTTCTGTTATCGTAATTGACTCTGTTGCAGCGCTAACACCTAGAGCTGAAATTGAAGGAGAAATGGGAGATCACCATGTAGGACTTCAATCAAGATTAATGAGTCAGGCTTTAAGAAAACTAACAGGCTCAATCTCAAGCACGAACACAATGATGATTTTTATTAACCAAATTAGAATGAAAATTGGAGTTATGTTTGGAAGTCCAGAGACTACATCTGGTGGAAATGCACTTAAGTTTTATTCATCTGTTAGAATGGATATTAGAAGAATTGGTGCCATTAAAAATGGAGATGAAATTATTGGTAACTCAACAAGAGTTAAAGTGGTTAAAAATAAAGTAGCACCACCATTTAAAGTTGTTGAATTTGACCTAATGTACGGCAAAGGTATTAGTAAAGTGGGTGAATTAGTTGACCTTGGTGCAAAAGCTGACATTGTTGAAAAAGCTGGAGCTTGGTATGCTTATAAAGGTGAAAAAATTGGCCAAGGAAGAGAAAATGCTAAAACTTATTTAGAGCAAAATCCTAAAATTGCAGCAGAAATTGAAATGGCAATTAGAGAAAAGGCTGGAGTGATAGCAAAAAAAATTGAAGGTAATCCACTAGATCCAGAAAAAGCAGCAAAAGATCAAATAGAGGAGCCTAAACTGGAAACAAAGGAAGAAGTAACACCTCCATCTAAAAAGAATTAGTTAAAGTCATCTTTAATTATTAAAAGGCGCTTAATTTAAGCGCCTTTTTTCCCTACACTTATCTAGACATCAAATAAAAAAGCTGTATTTTAATTATATGGCTGACAAAACGTTAAATCAAATCAGAACAACTTTTTTAGATTATTTTGAAAAAAATGATCACAAGATTGTTGAATCTAGTAATTTAGTTCCAAATAATGATCCGACATTAATGTTTGCAAATTCAGGAATGGTACAATTTAAAAATGTATTTACTGGATTAGAGAAAAGAGACTATGTAAGAGCAACAACTTCGCAAAAATGCGTAAGGGCAGGTGGTAAGCATAACGACCTTGAAAATGTAGGCTATACACCAAGACACCATACATTTTTTGAAATGCTTGGAAATTTTTCATTTGGAGATTATTTTAAAGAAGAGGCAATTAGTTACGCATGGAATTTAATAACTAAAGAGTTCGGAATTGATAAAAATCGCCTGTATGTAACAGTTTATCATGACGATGAAGAAGCATTTAACTTTTGGAAGAAAATAGCTGGTTTTAGTGATGATAGAATAATCAAGATAGCAACGTCAGATAACTTTTGGTCAATGGGTGATACAGGGCCTTGTGGACCATGTTCTGAAATATTTTATGATCACGGTGATCATCTAGAGGGTGGTTTACCTGGCACTAAAAACGAAGATGGTAATAGGTTTATAGAAATATGGAATTTAGTATTCATGCAATATGAGCAAATTTCAAAAGATAAGAGAATAAATTTACCAAAACCATCTGTGGATACGGGTATGGGTCTTGAGAGAATAGCGGCACTATTACAAGGAACACACGATAACTACGAAACAGATCATTTTAAAAAACTAATACTATCTGCATCTGACACATTAAACGTTAAAGTAACTGATGATAATCAATCAAGCTTTAGAGTAATAGCAGATCATTTACGAGCAAGTTCATTTTTATTAGCAGAAGGAGTTTTACCTTCTAATGAAGGCAGAGGATATGTGCTTAGAAGAATTATGAGACGTGGAATGAGACACTCACATTTACTTGGTTCTAAAAAACCAGTTTTCTATAATATTTTTAAAACGCTTCTAGAAGAAATGTCTAATAATTATCCAGAACTTGAAAGAGCACAATCTTTAATAAAAGAAACATTAAAAACAGAAGAAGAAAAGTTTTTGGTTTTATTAGATAGAGGGATAAAAATATTAAATGAAGAGCTAGAGAAAGTAGAAAAGATATTGCCTGGTGAAGTGGCATTTAAGCTTTATGATACATTTGGTTTTCCATTAGATTTAACAGAAGATATTTTGAAAAATAAATCAATGACTGTCGATGGGGAGAAGTTTGATTTATTAATGAAAGAAAGTAAAAAATTAGCAAAAAAAAATTGGAAAGGATCAGGGGATAGTTCGGTAGATCAAATTTGGTTTGATATAAAAGATCGTTTAGGGGCAACTGATTTTTTAGGATATTCTACAGATAAAGCAGAAGGTGTAGTCACTTTAATTCTTAAAAATAATAAAGAGGTTCAAGATCTACAAGAAAACGATGAAGGCATTATAATAACAAATCAAACACCATTTTATGGAGAGTCAGGAGGACAAGTTGCAGATACTGGAATAATCTCTAAAGAGATTTTTGAATTTGAAGTGTCTGATGTTCAAAAAAAATTAGGGGATTTATTTGCTCATTACGGAAAAGTTAAAAAAGGTTCAGTTAAACTAAAAGACAGTGTTGAATTAAAAATAGATACACAGAGAAGAAATAATATTAGAGCTTACCATTCTGCCACTCATTTGTTGCACGAAGCATTAAGAAGAGTTTTGGGTGAGCATGTAACCCAAAAAGGATCTTTAGTTCAATCTGATCGATTAAGATTTGATTTTAGTCATATGAAACCTATTTCAGACGAAGAGATTAGAAAAATTGAACATTATGTAAACTCAATAATTGAAAAAAAGTCAGAGGTGAAAACAAGAATAATGACACCAAAAGAAGCTGTTGAAAATGGTGCCTTAGCTTTATTTGGAGAAAAATATGGCGATGAAGTTAGAGTTTTGTCTATGGGAGATGAAGAAGGTAAATTTTTCTCAACTGAATTATGTGGAGGAACTCACGTTGTAAACACAGCTGATATTGGAAAATTTAAGATTATTAGCCAATCATCTATTGCTGCAGGCGTAAGAAGAGTTGAAGCATTAAGAGATGTGCAGTTAACTGATTTTTTAAAAGAAAAAGAAAACCAATCCAATTTGTCGGATCAAAAAAATGAGGCAGTTATAAAAGAATTAGAGACAAAGATTATTAAATTAGGAGGAAAACCTAATCTTCAAAACAAGGATCAAGTAACTTTAATAAAAGACCTTAATAAACAATTTGATCAACTTTCAGTTATCTCAATATTAAAAGATAAAGATAAAAATAAAGTCAACGATCAAACTATCAATGGATTTAAAGTTAGATTTCAAAATATTATGGATTTACCATTTAAGGATTTACGTAAGCTAATCGATGAAGGCAAAAAAGAAATTGGTGAAGGGTTAGTTATAATTTATGCAATCAATGATAATAAAGTTGGCTTAGCTGTAGGTGTTACCAAAACATTAGAAAAAAAGTTTGATGCTGTAAAAATTGTTAGAGCTGGTTCAGAAGTTATTGGGGGTAAAGGCGGTGGTGGCAGAGCTGACTTTGCACAAGCCGGAGGAACTTTGCCTGATAAAATTGAAGAGTCTTTTGAAAATATTAAAAAATTAATTAATTAAGCTTTTTCTTAAGCTGACCATCTAATTCATCTAAAAATTGATTAGTCGTTAGATAATTACTTGAGGGCCCAATTAAAATTGCCAAATCTTTTGTCATTGATCCATTTTCAACACAATCAATACAAACTTTTTCTAATGTAGTTGAAAATTTAATCAAATCTTCATTACCATCTAATTTTCCTCTATGTGCCAAACCTCTAGTCCAAGCAAAAATTGAAGCAATTGGATTTGTAGAAGTCTCTTTACCTTCTTGATGCATTCTGTAGTGCCTAGTTACAGTTCCGTGAGCCGCTTCTGCTTCCATAGTTTTTCCATCTGGTGCAAGAAGAACACTTGTCATTAGCCCTAATGATCCATAACCTTGAGCCACAGTATCAGATTGAACATCTCCATCATAATTCTTACAAGCCCAAATATATTTACCACTCCATTTCATAGCACAAGCAACCATGTCATCAATTAGTCTATGCTCATAAGTAATGTTAAGTTTATCAAAATCAGATTTAAACTCTTTATCAAAAATATCTTGGAAGATATCTTTGAACCTACCATCATAAATTTTTAAAATAGTATTTTTTGTAGAAAGATAAACAGGCCATTTTTTAATTATTCCATAGTTAAAGCAAGATCTTGCAAAATCTTCTATAGATTTATCTAAATTGTACATCGATAAAGCAATTCCTGGTCCAGGAAAGTTAAAGACCTCATATTTAATTTCATCACTGCCATCTTCTGCAGTCCATTTTATTTCCATTTTACCTTTACCAGGTACTTTAAAATCTGTTGCTCTATATTGATCGCCAAAAGCATGTCTTCCAATAATTAAAGGATCTGTCCAAGTTGGAACAAGTTTTGGAATATTTTTACAAATTATAGGCTCTCTAAAAACTGTACCTCCAAGAATATTTCGTATCGTTCCGTTTGGAGATCTCCACATTTTTTTTAATTTAAACTCTTCAACTCGTGCTTCATCCGGAGTAATTGTTGCACATTTTATACCAACACTATGTTCTTTAATTGCGTTAGCAGAATCTATTGTTATTTGATCATCGGTATCGTCACGACTTTTCATACCAAGATCGTAGTATTTAATATCCAAATCTAAATAAGGCAAAATCAGTTTACTTTTGATGAATTCCCAAATGACTCTAGTCATCTCATCACCGTCTAGTTCAACAACTGGATTTTTAACCTTTATTTTAGCCATAAATGAATAATATATATTAGTAATTGTAATTTAGTGCTTTATATACATATTAATAAAAAATTATCAAATAGAAGCTTATGTTAGAGAAAATTTTCCCAAAAATTCATTCTGAAGGTTACAAATTTTTAGCGATAGCTATCATTGTAACAATATTTTTATATGTCCTGAGCACTTTTCTAGGATTAATTGGTCTAGTATTATCGATATGGGTTTATTATTTTTTTAGAGATCCAGAGCGAATTTCAATAAATGATGAAAACTATCTAACCAGTCCTGCTGACGGTGAAGTTTTGATGGTCCATGAAGTAGATGGTCCAAAAGAATTAGGTTTAGAAGATAGAAAATTTACTAAGATTAGTATCTTTATGAACGTATTTGATTGTCACGTAAATCGAACTCCTTGTGAAGGTAAAATTTCAGAAATACTTTATAAGCCTGGAAAATTTTTAAATGCATCACTTGATAAAGCAAGTGAAGACAATGAAAGAAACTATTACAAGATAACAAATACTCATGGCGAAGAAATAATAGTTGTTCAAATCGCCGGTTTAATTGCCAGAAGAATTGTTTGCGAATCTTCAAAGGATCAACAATTACAACAAGGTGAAAGAATTGGTATGATTAGATTTGGAAGTAGAGCTGACGTTTATTTTGAGAATTATGAATCGTTAGTTAAAGTTGGACAAAAAACAATTGCTGGTGAAACACTATTAGCTAAAAAGTAGCTTATGGAACAACCAAAAAATAATTTTAAAATAGTATCAGATAAAAAAGCTAGAATGCTTTTGCCTAATGCACTGACATTAATAAATGTGTGTATTGGATTAAGTTCCATTAAATTTGCATTAGATGAAAAGTTTGAATTATCTATTATAGCTATTATTTTTGCCGCAATTTTTGATGCATTAGATGGCAGAGTTGCAAGGATGTTAAAAGGAACTTCTTTAGTTGGAAAAGAATTAGACTCATTAGCAGATTTAATTAGCTTTGGAGTAGCTCCAGCTTTTATAATGTATTTTTGGTCTTTAAATAATTTAGGTAAATTTGGCTGGTTACTCACAATGATTTTTGTAGTTTGTGTTGCTCTTAGACTTGCAAGATTTAATGTAAGTTCAAACTCTGAGCCATCATGGAAAGATAATTACTTTGAGGGTGTGCCGTCACCTGCAGGTGGAATTTTGGTATTGATGCCTTTAATATTAAGTCTAAGCGAGATAAATTTAATCAAAATTAATTACGATATAGTAGTACCAATACTGTTTATTTTGATATCATTTTTATTGATCAGTAAAGTACCTACATTTGCATTTAAAAAAATTTCTATTCCTCGTCACTTGACAATTTTTGCATTGTTTGGTGTTGTTTTATTTTTTGGACTTTTATTAATATACACATTTAAAGTTTTGGTCATTTGTGGATTAATCTATATTTGCTTAATTCCAGTTGGATATTTTAGTTATCAAAAAATTTATAAACAGAAAATTTTAAATGGTGAAAGTGACACTAAAGAAGACCTTGAAGACATTCTATAGATGAAAAAAAATGTAATTGTATCTCTGGCAGACTCAAATTACTTTGAATTACTAAATGAATTGGTCGATTCTATTAAAAGTTTTGAACAAAGCAAAGATACAGCAATTTGCATTCTAGATGCAGGTTTATCCGAGCAACAAAGAGCTATATTATCTAAAAAAGTAGACGAAATTAAATCAGCCGAATGGGATATTGATGTTCCAGCATTTAAAGTTAAAGGAAGAGAATGGTTAAAGAGTCAGGTATCTAGAGCTTTCTTACCAAAATATTTTCCTAGTTATGAAAAATTCTTATGGATAGATTGTGACGCTTGGGTAGGGGATTGGAATTCAATAGAGCTTTATTTTAAGGCCTGTGAAGATGGAAAATTAGGAATTACTCAAACCTTTACACCAGGATATAAAATAATGTCCAAAGTTAAATGGATATTTGGACAATTAGCAATAATTAAATCTCAAAATTTTAAACATGCAATAAAGTCAAAAATTGGAATAGATAAAGCGCGGAAACTTGCTTTCGCCCCACATATTAATATTGGTGTTTTTTCTTTAGAAAAAAATTCAGTTGGCTGGACGACTTGGCAAAAAAATTTAGAACAAACACTTAAAGCTGGAAATATTTTTGGTTCAGAACAATTGGCTATTAACATGTCAGTTTACATTGACGATTTAGAAACAGAGTTCCTACCTCATAATTGCAATTGGTTAGTTAGTAATCTTTTACCAAAATTTAATGAAAAAGAAAAAAGCTTTGTGGAGCCTTACTTGCCCAATCATAAACTGGGTATAATACATCTTGCATCTGGGATTTGGGATGGAGATAAAGACATGAGATTACATAGAGAAGTAAAGATAGATATAAAAACTTTAGAGGGTAAAATTTTATCAAAAAGCTTAAGGTTTGGTCATTAATTGAAAAAAAATAGAATTTCTAAAAACTGGATTAATAAACAAAAAAGAGATATTTATGTTAGACAATCTCAGGTAGACGGGTATCGAGCCAGATCAGCATATAAATTAATAGAAATAGATGAAAAATTTAAGATATTTAAAAATGGAATATCTGTAATCGATTTAGGGGCATCACCTGGTAGCTGGTCTCAATATATTTCAAGAACAGTAAAAAGTGGAAGGTTGGTTTCAATCGACTTAAAAGGTATGGAAGAAATTGAGAATACGATCCAAATCAAAGGTGATTTTACTGATTTAGAATCTCAAGAAAAAATAAAAGCTTTATTCAAATCAAAAGTGGATGTTGTTGTCTCTGATATGGCTGTAAATACAACGGGTATAAAAGATATAGATGCAATTTATACTGGTGAACTTGCAATGGAGGCTATGAATTTTTCCAAAGAAATGTTGGTTAAAGAAGGACGATTTGTCTCTAAGATTTTTCTAGGCTCATCATTTAACGAAATTGTTGCTTTGGGCAAAAAATTATTTAAAGAAGTGAAGGTGTTTAAACCCAAGTCTAGCAGAAAAGAATCTAAGGAAAGTTTTATTATTTGTAAAATCTTAAGATAGGGACTTTTTTTTTGAGGGGAATCATATATAAATGATTATGGATCCTATAAAAGAAGCTCTCACTTTTGACGATGTTACAATGGCACCAAAATACTCAGAAGTTTTACCTTCTGAAGTTGATACCAGCACTAAATTATCATCTAATTTAACATTAAAAATACCTTTATTATCCTCTGCAATGGATACAGTTACTGAGAGTAAAATGGCTATAGCAATAGCTAAAGCAGGAGGCATTGGTGTAATTCATAGAAATTTGGATATTAAAAAACAAGTTGAAGAAATTAAAAAAGTTAAAAAATTAAACTTATTAGTTGGTGCGGCAGTTGGAGCTGGTCCTTTAGAACTTAAAAGAGCAAAAGCAATTTTAAAAGAAAAAGTTGATTTAATTGTTGTGGATACAGCTCATGGACATAGCAAAAAAGTAGCTGAAATTATTAAAGCTATAAAAAAATTAAAAACAAACAAAACAACTCTATGTGCTGGAAATATTGCAACAGCTGAAGCAGCAAAATTTTTAATAAAATTAGGAGTAGATATTATTAAAGTTGGAATAGGGCCAGGATCAATTTGTACAACTAGGCTAGTCGCAGGCATTGGTGTACCACAATTAAGTGCGATCCTTGCAGTTAAAAAAGGTGTTAAAAACAATAAAGTAAAAATAATTTCAGATGGTGGAATTAAATATTCAGGTGATTTAGCTAAAGCATTGTCAGCAGGTGCCGATGCTATAATGATTGGATCTTTGTTTGCAGGAAGCTTAGAAACACCTGGAAAACTAATTAAAAAAAATGGTAAGTTATTTAAAAGTTTTAGAGGAATGGGATCAGTTGGTGCGATGAATAAAGGATCAGCTGATAGATATTTTCAAACCAAACAAAAAGATATATCTAAATATGTTCCAGAGGGAGTAGAAGGTTTTGTGAAATATAAAGGTGATGTGAAAAGTATAATTTATAAATTAATTGGAGGATTAAAATCATCTATGGGATATCTAGGTGCAAAAAAAGTACCAAACCTTAAAAATAAACCAAATTTTGTAAAAATAACTAAGGCTGGTTTTTATGAAAGTATGGTTCATAATGTTGATCAAGTTAAAAATGAGAGCAAGTATTAATGAGAACAATAAATAAATTAATAATTGTCCTATTTATAATTTTAAATTTTGGAAGCTCTTCTTTTGCAGAAAATAACTTTTTTAAAGAAGGAAAAAATAAATACGATGAACAAAAATATGAAGAATCTAAATTTTTATTTCAAAGAAGTATTGTTTTTAACCCTAAGGACAAAGATTCATATTTGTATTTAGCAAAAATTTATAATTTTGAAGAGAACAAAAGAGAAGAACAAAAAAATATAGATACAGTGTTATTACTTGATCCAAAAAATGAAGAAGCAAACTACATGCTTATGGAAATAGAGTTAAAAAGATCTAATTATTCCAAAGTAAAAGAACTAGCAGATAATTTTTCAAAAATTTGCAATAAATTGTGTGATAAGAAAAATTCTATTTTAGAATCCTTAAAGAATTTGGAACCTAAAAATGAGTCTTAGTAATAATTTAAGTAAAATCTTAATAATCGATTTTGGTTCTCAATTTACACAATTAATTGCAAGAAGAGTAAGAGAATTAGGGGTTTTTTCAGAAATTGTAAGTCATAAAAAAATAAAAATAGCTCAAATTACAAAAGATAATATTGCTGGAATAATACTGTCTGGTGGGCCTCTTAATGTTTATGAAAATGATAAATTTAAATTTGATAAGAAGATATTAAAACTTGGAATTCCAATCCTGGGTATATGTTTTGGACATCAGATATTGTCAAAACTATTAGGTGGCAAAGTTAAAAAATCAAAACATAGAGAATTTGGTTTAGCCACTATAAACAAAGTATCCAATAGTACTTTAACTAAGAATTTTTTTAATAAAAATAATAGAAGTGATGTTTGGATGAGCCATGCTGATCAAGTATCAAAAATGCCAAAAAATTTTAAAATTATAGCTTCTACAAAAAACTCTAAATTAACAATTATTGAAAATATTAAAGAAAATTTTTATGGTGTACAATTTCACCCTGAAGTAACACACACTAATAAAGGTAAAATTTTATTAAGAAATTTTGTTTTTCTTATTTGTAAAATTAAAAAAAACTGGTCATCAAAAGATCAAAAATTAAAATTAATTAATGAAATTAAAGACCAAGTAGGTGACAACAAAGTAATTTGTGGATTGTCGGGTGGTGTGGATAGTAGTGTGGTTGCACAATTATTAAGCAAAGCAATTGGAAAAAATTTAACTTGTATTTTTGTTAATAACGGTCTCTTAAGAAAAAATGAAGAAATACAAGTAGTTAATACTTTTAAGAAAAAATTAAAAATTAATTTGATTTATGTTAATGCTGAAAAGGAATTTATTAGAAAATTAACAAATGTATCTGATCCTGAAAAAAAACGAAAAATCATTGGTAATCTATTTATTAAAATATTTGAAAGATATGCAAATAGAATTAAGAATGTTAAATTTCTTGCTCAGGGCACTCTTTATCCAGACTTAATTGAAAGTAAATCTGTGACCGGTAGTCAAACTTCAAAAATAAAATCACATCACAATGTAGGGGGCCTTCCTAAAAGAATGAAATTAAAATTAGTAGAACCTCTTAAATTTTTATTTAAAGATGAAGTTAGAAAATTAGGATTAGAACTTAATTTATCTAATGACATAATCTCTAGACATCCATTTCCCGGTCCTGGTCTAGCTATTAGAATGCCTGGTATTATAACCAATGAAAAAATTAAAATTTTAAAAGAGGCTGATTTCTATTTTATAAAAGCTTTAAGACAACATGGGTTATATGATAAAATTTGGCAAGCATATGCTGCACTCCTACCAGTAAAAACTGTGGGTGTTATGGGAGATAATCGAACATACGAACATATTTGTTTGTTAAGAGCAATTACCTCTGAAGATGGAATGACTGCTGATTTTTTTGATTTCCCTAAGGGTTTTATGCAATCAATCTCTAATCAAATTATTAATAATATTAGAGGTATAAACAGAGTTGTTTATGATGTTACTTCAAAACCACCTAGTACCATTGAATTAGAGTAATACTTTACTATAGAGTACATAATATTATGAAATATTTACACACCATGATCAGAATCTCAGACGTGGAAAAATCATTAGATTTCTACTGTAAGGGATTAGGTTTAATTGAAACTAGAAGAATGGAAAATGAGCAAGGCAGATTTACCTTAATTTTTCTAGCAGCACCTGGCGATGAAAAAGCTGAACTAGAGCTAACCTACAATTGGGATGGTGATGAATTAGGTGATGGATCTCGTAATTTTGGTCACTTAGCATACCGTGTTGAAAATATTTATCAAACTTGTGAGAGACTTCAAGATATGGGATATACAATTAATAGACCACCTAGAGATGGTCATATGGCATTTGTCAGATCTCCAGACAATATTTCTATAGAAATCTTACAAGAGGGTAATTTAGAAATTAAAGAACCTTGGGCCTCAATGAAAAATGAAGGTGTTTGGTAAAAAATGAGACAAAAAATCTTAAACTTTATTAAAAAAAAAATAAATCCAAAATTATAAGTCTTACTGCTTACTCTAAAAATATAGCATCAATAATAGATAAACACTGTGACCTTGTATTAGTAGGCGACTCCCTTGGCTCTGTACTTTATAGCTTTTCTTCTACAAAAAAAGTAACACTGGATATGATGATTGAACATTCTAAAAGCGTAAGAATGGGTGTTAAAAAAAGTTTAATGGTAGTAGACATGCCTCATAATACTTACCGTAACTCAAAAGAAGCCTTAAGTAATGCAAAAAAAATAATCTCTAAAACGAAGTGTGATGCAATCAAGCTTGAGGGGGGTAAAAAGGTAGTTCAAATAATTAAAACTTTAATTAAGAATAAAATTCCAGTGATGGGACATCTTGGTGTTCTGCCACAATCTGCAACAAATTTTAAATTTAAAGGAAAAGAAATAGCAGAAAGAAAAATTATTTTAAGAGATTCTAAACTTTTAGAAGATGCTGGTGTATTTTCAATAGTTTTAGAGTGTGTTGAAAGCTCATTAGCAAAAGAAATTACTAAAACTGTTAAAGTTCCTACAATTGGAATTGGGGCATCAGTACATTGTGATGGTCAAGTTTTAGTTACTGACGACTTGATAGGTCTGAATAAAATTAAAGCTAGATTTGTGAAAAGGTATTCAAATATTGAAAAACAAATAAATGATGCTGCACTAAAGTTTAAGAAAGATGTAATTAGAAGTAAGTTTCCTACTAAAAAACATTCATACTAAATTAAAAATATTGTTTGAATGTTTCGTTAATTGATAAGACGCCATAATCATTTAAACCACCAATTATTAGTTGAAGAGCTACAATTAAAATAAAACCTAACCCTACATAGGCTATCCATAAGTTTTTTTGAATATAATTAGCTAAATAAGTAGCTAATGCTCCAGTTAATACTACAGATAAAACAAGACCAAATATCATGAAACCAAAATGACCTTTTGCAGCACCAACTACCCCAATAACGTTATCAAAACTTATTGTAATATCTGCAAATAAAACTTTATAAATACTTTTTACAAATGAAGGTTCTGTTGATTTTTTTACTGGTGATTTAATCTTATTCTTCATTTCAACTAAATCTTTCCTTAAATCATTAACAATCCAAATTAGAAGTAGTCCACCTAAAATTTTAATATAATAAAATTCAAATAAGTAAGTAGCAAAAAGAGCAAAAATAATTTTAAAAACTAAAGCTCCAGCTACACCCCAGAGAATTATTTGCTTTCTATTTTTTGGTACAAAGTTAGCAGCAATTAATCCAATGATAATAGCATTATCAGCTGCTAAGATGATATCAATAAAGATGATTTGAGTTAAAATTATGAATTCTTCGATCAAGATTTTTTTATAATATTAAATAATTATTTTAATTCAATGTTTTAATATTTAGACTTCTTTGAACCGTCGATAATTTCTTTTAGCTCCTCATATTCTTCACAATTACAAGTTTTTAAAACTTCTAATCTTTCTTTAGCCATATCTATTCGGTTTGTAACCACATAAAGCTCACCAAGGTACTCATTTATTCCATTATGATTAGGTTCAATTTCTAGACCTAGTAGGTAAAATTTCTCACCTTTTTCATAATCTCCAAGTTTTCTAGTAGTAAAACCTAAATAATTTAAAGTATCTGCCTGCAGTGGTTTTTCATCATTAGATTTTAAAAGAAGTTTCTGTGCTTTAGCATATCTTTCTTGTGCTTTGTCAATTTTTCCTTTTTTTTCATATTTCTTAGCTGAGTTAATTAAATTTTTTGCTTTTGTGTAGTCTGAAGCTTTAGCAGTAGTATTACTATCACCAGCTGAAATTGAATTATTAGTAAGAGCTATAATTATTAGTAAAGTATAAATAAGTTTTTTCATTTTTAATTAAATTTTTCCATTTTGTTTAAAGGTTTCAATATTAACCCATTATTAACTAAATTATCTTTAATAGATTTTGCAGTTGCCAATGAGCTTTCATTATCACCATGTATACAAACCGAGTCAATCTCACAAGGTATCTGTTTACCACTGAGACAATTTATTGCCTGATTTTTAACCATGTTCAACACATGTTTCTTTGCTAATTCAGGGTCAGTGATTAAAGCATTTGGTTTACTTCTAGAAATTAAGTTTCCATTATCTTCATAATTTCTATCTGCAAAAATTTCACAAGCTATTCTCAAATTATTTTTCTTAGCAGCAACTTCCATTTGTGAACCCGTTGGTACCAGATAAATAATATCTTTATTAATCTCTTTAATGGCCACAGCTAGAGTTGTGGCTAATTCCAGGTCTTCACAAGCCATATTATTAAGAGCTCCATGGGGTTTAATATGAGTAACATTTTCATTATATTTCTGAGCAATTTTTTGTAATATTTCATATTGATCGAAAATTAGTTTTTTTATTTCTAAGGAACTTAAATTCATTCTTTTTCTTCCAAAGTTTTCAGGATCTTTAAATGATGGATGGGCACCCAAGCTAACACCATTTCTTTTTGAAATTTGAATAACCATCTCCATTGTTTGTTCATCACCTGCATGGTAACCACATGCAATGTTGGCAGAATTTACAATATTGAGTAATTCTGGATCATTCTCGATAGAATGAAACTTAGATTTTTCTCCTAAATCACAATTGATATTAATTTCCATACTCTTTACTCTCTAGTATAACATGGCATGGTTAAAAATATATCAAATCTTGGTGATGCGGCAGTATATTGTGATTTTGGCTCAGAGGTTAATGAAAAAATAAATGCAAATGTCATAGATTATTTTCACCATACATCAAAATTAATAAAAGATAAAAAAATTGAAGGAATAATTAATTTAACACCCTCTTATAATAAATTAATCATTAATTTTGATTTATCTATAACCAACTATAAAAAAATCAAAAATTTTATAGAAGGTTTAACTATTAGTAGAGATATTAAAGATAATAATCAAAAAATTAGAATACCAGTTTGTTGTGATGATGAGTATGGACTAGATTTTTTGAGGCTAACTAAAAAATTGAATATAGATAAAGATAAAATATTAGAACTATATTTTGGTAAAGAATATTTTTGCTACATGACAGGATTTATTGCTGGTATGCCTTTTCTAGGAGATATTAATAAAGGTATCAGATGCGATAGATTGGAAACACCAAGAGTAAAAGTTCCAAAAGGTTCTGTGGCCATAACCGAACAATTTACAAATATTTACACTTTTGAAAGCCCTGGTGGCTGGAATATTATTGGAAACACGCCAAAAAAGGTTTTTGATAAATCAAATTTATTAGATCCAACCTTAATTAAACCAGGTAACAAAGTGATCTTTTATCAAATTTCTAAGGAGGAGTATCTAGACTGGAATGAGTAATTCATATTTTGAAATTATAAGATCAGGAGTTAACACAACCATTCAGGATAGAGGAAGAAATCACATGTATTATGTGGGTATTACTGTAAGTGGGGCAATTGATCAAAGAAATTATAAACTAAGCAATAAGTTAGTTGGTAATAATTTAGATGAAGCTGTTATTGAATTTGCTTATCAGGGTCCACTTCTAAAATTAAAAAATGGGAAAATTAATCTTAGTGTTACTGGGGATGTGCTTTTCAAGATAATTAGAAAAAATTCAAACATTGAAAATGGTGTTTGTTATAAAAACTATATTTTAGAAGACGAAGATCAAATTGATTTAATATCAACAAAAAATACTGCTTATGGATATTTATCAATTAGTGGGGGTTTAGAATTGAACAAAACTTGGAATAGTTATTCTATAAATACCAAGGCAAATGTTGGTCCAAATAATGGAAAAAAATATTCTATAAAAGATAAAATTTTTATAAAAAATTCAGATTTTAAAAAAATTGAAGAAATAGAAATTAATTATAAAGAAGTTCCAGATAATATAATTAGAGTTATTAAAGGTACCAATTTTGATTATTTTTCAACAGAGGCTCAAAATAATTTTTTTAACAAAGAATTTTCAGTTACAAAATTAGCAGATAGAATGGGTATTAGACTAAGTGGTCCTAAGTTAGAAAACATCGTTAGCTCTAATATAAAATCTGAAGGTCTTGTAAAAGGAGTAATACAAGTACCTGCTGATGGAAACCCTATTGTAATGTTGTCTGATCACGGAACTATAGGTGGATATCCCAAAATAGGTGTTGTTATTTCAGCAGACTTAGATCGAGTAGGTCAATTAACACCAGGCACTATTATAAATTTTAAGGAAGTAAGTCTTGAAGAAGCTCAGAATATATTTAAAGCATACACAGAAGATACAAATAAATATTTAAATGAATGTAATTAATAAAATTCCAGGTCCTATATTAGTTTTTATGGGAGCTTGCTGCTTAAGCTTTGGAGGCTTAATTGTTAAATCATTTGAAGGATCAACATTATGGCAAATATTATTTTGGAGATCTTTATTTTTTTCGCTTACAGTCTTACTTTTTTTAATAATTACTTATAAAAAAAAATTATTTAAAGCGTTTTACGATTCAGGTTTACCAGGACTTATTGGTGGAGTTATTTTATCATTTGGTTTTTGTGGGTACGTCTTTGCGATGTATAATACAACTGTTGCCAATACTAATTTTATTATTTCGACGCAAATACTCTTTTTAGCAATATTTGGTTATTTATTTTTAAAAGAAACAATTTCATCTATTACTTTAGCTTCAATTATTTTAGCAATTACGGGTGTCCTATTAATGGTAGGTAATTCTTTATCACCAGGAGAGATGTCTGGAAACTTAGCGGCTTTTAGCATGCCAATTACATTTGCAGTCTTAATTATAATTGTTAGAAAATTTCCTACAGTTGACATGGTGCCAGCTCAATTTATAGCTGGTGTGAGTTCATGCTTTATTGGATTTTTATTATCTGAGAAGCTTATGATTTCTTCACATGATATATTTTTAGGTTTTACAGCAGGTTTTTTCCAAGTAGGATTTGGTTTTATATTTATAACTATGGGTGCACGTAGCACACCATCTGCAATGGTTGGTATAATCATGTTATCCGAATCTGTGTTGGGACCAATGTGGGCCTTTTTATTTGCAGCTGAACGACCTTCTTTATTTACTTTAATTGGAGGTGGAGTAATTCTTTTTGCTGTATTATTGCAATTTTACTCACTACTTTTTTCAAATAAAAAAGAAAAAATTATTAATTGACTCTGTTACATATCTGGTAGATTATTCTTATATACGGGAGAGACTACAAACAATCGTAGCGCCGAAGGAGCAACCACCCAGGAATCTCTCAGGCAAAAGGACCGTAACATATTAACTCTGGAAAGAGATTAAGTTCTCGCCGACGGAATAAAACTCTCAGGCAAACATACAGATGGGTACAGTAAGTTAATATGGATATTTTAAAAACCGCACTTTACAGTTTACATCAAAAGCATGGAGCTAAGTTTGTTCCATTTGCTGGGTATCAAATGCCAATTCAATATTCTAAAGGAATTATTGAGGAACACAAAAGTACAAGAGAAAATGCAGGTATTTTTGATGTGTCCCATATGGGTCAGTTATTCATTAAAGGAGATGATAAGTTGGCAAAAGATCTTGAAAAAATTTTTCCAGCTGAATTGAGTAAGGCTAAATTAAATCAATCAAAATATAGTTTTTTAATGAATGATGAAGCAGGAATTTATGATGATTTAATTATCACAAAAGTTGAAGGTGGTTTTAACATTGTATTAAATGCTGCTTGTAAGAATACAGATTTTAAACTTTTAACTAAATTGTTAGAAGATAAGTATGAAATGATTTTAAGTGAAGAGCTATCGCTTATAGCAATTCAAGGTCCTAAAGCAGTCCAAATACTAGAAAAGATAATCAACGGAGTGTCAGATCTGAAATTTATGAATGGTGATACGTTTAATTATCTTAAAGAGGATATTTATATCACAAGATCAGGCTATACCGGTGAAGATGGATTTGAGATATCGATCAAAAATGAGAACGCAGAAGCGTTTGTGCAAAAACTCATAGATGAAGGGGCTAATTTAATTGGATTAGGTGCCAGAGATACCTTGAGACTAGAGGCGGGACTTTGTTTGTATGGTCATGACATGGATATTAATAAAAGCCCAGTAGAAGCAAATTTAAAATGGGCGATATCAAAAAATAGAATTCTTGAGGGCGGGTTTATTGGATGTGAAAAAATTAAATCTCAAATCGAGAAAGGAGTAAGCAAAATCCGCGTAGGTATTAAGCCAGAAGGAAGAATTATAGCCCGTGAAAAAACTTCAATATTTAGTGAGGATGATAAAAATATTGGGGAAATTACAAGTGGAACTTTTGGACCCAGCGTTCAGGCCCCAGTTGCAATGGGTTATGTAGAAAATTCATTTTCTAAAATTGATACTAAGGTTTTTTTAGAAGTGAGAGGAAAAAAATATCCGGCAATTATAAGTAATTTGCCATTTTATAAAAAAAGTTATGTGAAAGGAGCTAGTAAATGAGTGAAGTAAAATATTCTAAAGAACACGAGTGGATAAAGTTAGATGGAGACACTGCTGTTGTAGGAATTACACAACATGCAACCGAAATGCTAGGAGATATAGTTTTCGTAGAGTTACCAGAAATAGGATCTTCTGTAGTTAAAGATGGCAATGCTGGAGTTGTAGAATCTACAAAGGCTGCAAGTGATATTTATACTCCTGTATCTGGAGAAATTATCGAAAATAACCAAGCCATTGTTGACGATCCTGCAAAAGTTAATTCTGATCCAGAAAATGAAGCATGGTTTTTTAAATTAAAAATTACTGATAAGTCTGAAATGGATTCATTAATGAATAAAGAAGAATACGAAAAATTTTCAAAAGAAAGTGGTAGTTAAATGTTAAAGAATGCTCAAAAAGATTTTATACAAAGACATATAGGTCCATCTATTGATGAACAAAAAGTTATGCTTAAAGAGTTGGGATACCAAAATCTTGATGATTTAATAAAAGATACTGTACCAGAAAAAATTCTTCTTAAAGATGATTTGGATATTGGTGATCCAAATTCTGAATATAAAGCACTTAGAAAATTAAAAGATATTTCTAAAAAAAATAAGATTTATTCTAGCTTTATAGGAATGGGTTATTATGGAACTTATACTCCCTATGTAATACTTAGAAATATTTTAGAAAATCCAGGATGGTATACTTCTTATACCCCTTATCAGCCAGAAGTAGCACAAGGCAGATTGGAAATGTTATTAAATTTTCAACAAATGATAATTGACTTTACTGGAATGGATATTGCTAATGCCTCTCTTTTAGATGAAGGAACAGCTGCAGCGGAAGCTATGGGATTGAGTTATAGAATATCTAAGTCTGAATCTAAAAAAGTTTTTGTTTCAAAAAATTGTCATCCTCAAACAATTGATGTGATTAAAACAAGAGCTGAACCTTTAGGCCTAGAAATAATAGTTGGTGACGAAGATAAAGATATTAAAGAAGATATTATATGTGGTATCATTCAATATCCAGGAACCCTTGGAGATATTAAAGACCCAAGTGAGGCTATTAGTAAAATACATAAATTTAATGGAAAAGCAGTTTTAGCATGTGATTTGTTAGCACTTGCTAAACTAAAAACACCTGCTGAGTTAGGTGCCGATATTGCTGTAGGTAGCTCACAACGTTTCGGAATTCCAATGGGTTATGGTGGTCCCCATGCTGCATTTTTTGCTACAAAAGATGAATATAAAAGATCAATGCCAGGCAGAATAGTAGGTGTGTCAGTAGATAGACATGGGAAAAAAGCATATAGACTTGCCCTTCAAACAAGAGAGCAACATATAAGAAGAGACAAAGCTACAAGTAATATTTGTACTGCACAGGCACTTTTAGCAATAGTTTCTGCAGCTTATGCGGTCTATCATGGTCCACAAGGAATTAAAAAAATTGCAGAAAGTGTCTCTCAATTAACTAAAAATTTTGCAGATAAATTAAAGCAATCTGGTTATGAACTTTATTCAAATGAATTTTTTGATACGGTTACAATAAAAACTCTAGATAAAACAGAGAAGATATACAAAAATGCTTTAGATCAAGGAGTAAACATCAGAAAAGTGAATTCTGAAATGTTAGCAGTATCTTTTGATGAGAGAAAAAATCTTTATAGAGCAAATCAGTTACTAAAAATCTTTAATTGTTCAGAAACAATTAAAGAGTCTATGAATGAAAGTTTATCTAATATTCCAAAAAACCTATTAAGAACTTCAACTTATTTAGATCATCCAGTTTTTAATAGTTATCATTCGGAAACAGAAATGCTTAGATATTTAAAAAAATTAGAAGATTCTGACATTGCTTTAAATAAATCTATGATTGCCTTAGGCTCGTGCACTATGAAACTTAATGCAGTTGCAGAAATGATACCAGTTACCTGGAAAGAATTTTCACAGCCACATCCTTTTTCTCCTGTAGAGCAAATGGATGGTTATAGAGAATTATTTACAGATTTAAAAAACTGGTTGAGATCAATTACAGGATTTTCTGGAGTTTCATTGCAACCAAATGCTGGTGCTCAAGGAGAGTTTGCTGGTCTAATGGTAATACGTAAATTTCATGAAAAAAATGGTGAAACGAATCGTAATGTTTGTTTAATTCCAAGTTCAGCGCATGGCACAAACCCGGCTAGTGCTCAAATGGTTGGTATGAAAGTAGTTGTTGTTAAATGTGATCAATATGGAAACGTAGACTATGAAGATTTAAAAAATAAAGCTGAAGAACATTCAGAAAATTTAGCTGCCCTTATGGTCACTTATCCATCAACACATGGTGTATTTGAAGAGAAAATAACTGACATATGTGAGTTAATTCATAATCATGGTGGGCAAGTTTACATGGATGGAGCTAACTTAAATGCATTAGTAGGTATTGCTAAACCAGGAAATTTTGGACCAGATGTTTGTCATATAAATTTGCATAAAACATTTTGTATACCTCATGGCGGTGGTGGACCTGGTATGGGACCAATAGCGTGTAAAAAACATTTAGAAATATTTTTGCCAAAACATTCTGTGATAAAAGATTGTGGTCCAGTGACTGGAATGGGAGCGGTATCTGCAGCTCCTTGGGGTAGCTCAAGTATCTTATCGATTTCATGGATGTATATAAAGATGATGGGTTCTGAAGGCCTAAGAAAAGCATCACAAGTTGCAATACTAAATGCAAATTATATTGCCCACAAATTAAAAGACTCTTTTCCAATTTTATATAAGGGTAAAAGTGGCAATGTAGCTCATGAATGTATCATTGATATTAGAACGATAAAAAGTGAAACAGGGATCACTGAAGAAGATATTGCAAAGCGATTGATTGATTTTGGCTACCATGCTCCAACAATGTCTTGGCCTGTTGCTGGTACAATGATGATTGAACCTACAGAAAGTGAAAGTTTGAGTGAAATTGATAAATTTTGTTCTACTCTTATAAAAATAAAACAAGAAATAGATAAAATTCAGTCGGGTGAATATGACAAGACTGACAACCCATTGAAGAATGCGCCACATACTCACGTTGAATTAACATCCAATAAGTGGGATCATAAGTATGAAAGAGAAGAGGCCGCTTATCCTTCAGAGTTTTTAAGAACAAATAAATATTGGCCTCCAGTTGGTAGAGTAGATAATGTTTATGGAGATAAAAACTTGTTTTGCACATGTCCATCTATGGAAGAGTACGAAGACACAGCTGCTTAGATATTTACTAAGATGAAAATTGCTGTAGTAGGTGCTGGTATATCAGGATTAAGTGCTGCTTATTACCTATCTAAAAAACATAAAGTTGATTTATTTGAAAAAGAAAATCAATTTGGGGGTCACGCAAATACAATAAAGGTTGCTTACAACCCTAACAAAGAAATTCCAATAGATATTGGATTTATGGTTTTTAATAAGCAAACATATCCAAATTTAATTAATTTTTTTTTAGAAAATAAAATAGAGATTGAAAAAAGTGATATGTCATTTTCTGTTACTGTAGAAAATAGTGGATTAGAATATTGTGGAAAAGGATTAGGTGGAATTTTTTCTAATAAAAAAAATTTATTTAATCCAAAATTCTTAAAAATGTTTTTTGAAATTTTAAGTTTTTATAAAAACTGTGAAAAAATAGAAATTAAAAAAATTAGTTCGATAACATTAGGGGAGTATTTAACAGAAATAAAAATTTCAGAATATTTTATTAATTATCATATTATACCAATGGTATCTGCTATATGGTCGATGCCTCCATATGAAGCAAAACAAATGCCATTATCTTTTTTTCTAAGCTTTTTCAAGAATCATGGACTGTTTAAAATTAAAGATAGACCTCAATGGTTTACGGTTACAAATCGAAGCAAAACTTATGTCGATAAGATAATAGGCCAAGTTAGTGGAGAACATTTTAAGAATTACAATATAAATAAAATCACTAGAAATGATTTAGGTGCTAAAATTTTTTATGGGGAGGAAAATGAGTTCTTTGAATATGATAAAGTTGTAATAGCAACTCATGCAGACGAAGCATTAAAGATAATTGATAATCCAACACTAGACGAGAAGTCAATATTAAGAAAATTTAAATATAGAGCAAACACTGCAGTAATACATTTTGATGAAAGTGTTATGCCTAAAAATAAAAAAGCATGGTGTGCTTGGAATTCTTCAATGGACTCAAATAATAATGAAAAGACAGCTGTAACATATTGGATAAATCAGTTACAAAATTTAAAGATAGATAGAAATATTTTTTTAACAATTAATCCATTTAAAGAAATTCCAAATGATAAGATATTTAAAAAAGTAGCATTTACTCACCCTTATTACGATACAGAAGCATTAACCAATCAAAGTAACCTGCATAAAATTCAAAATAAAAAACATATTTTATTTTGTGGTAGTTATTTTGGTTATGGTTTTCACGAGGATGGAATAAAGTCCTCTATTGATATGCTAAAAACACTTAATGATTAAAAATTCTTATATTTATACAGGAAATGTAATTCATAAAAGATTTAAGCCCAAAATTCATAGTTTTAATTACAATGTATTTTCACTTCTTATAGATTTATCGGAAATAGATTTACTACACAAAACTTTAAAGATATTTTCATACAATAAACTAAATATTATTAGTTTCTTTGATAAAGACCATGGAGCAAGAGATGGGAGCTCTCTTAAGGAATGGGTTTTAGATAATCTTAGAAAAAATAATATTGAAACTAACGATGTTCATATTAAACTTTTATGTTACCCAAGAATATTTGGATATGTATTTAATCCATTAAGTGTTTTTTATGTCTACGACAAAAATTTTGATCTAATATCTATTTTATATGAAGTAAAAAACACATTTGGCGAGCAACATGTTTATGTTTTTAAAACTAAAAAAGACCAAAATCTGATTCAACATATGTGTAAGAAGAAATTTCATGTATCTCCATTTATAGAAATGAATTGTATTTATTTTTTTAGACTATTGAAACCTGGTAATAAAATATCTGTAATAATTGATCTAAATGATCCAGTTGGCAAAGTATTATATGCTTCACAAGATGGTATTAAAAGTGAATTGACCAATAGAAACCTACTTAAATCTTATTTAAAACATCCATTAATGACATTCAAAATCATTATAGCGATACATTATGAGGCATTTAAATTATGGACAAAAGGAATTAAATTTATAAAAAAAAAATTAAATATTAAGAATAATATTACTATCGAAAACTAATGTTAATTTACAAAATTTCAGATTTGATTGTGTTTAGTGCATTAAAAAATATTAAGCATGGTTTTCTTGAAATTAAAAAAGTAAATGGTGAAGTTTTAAAGTTTGGCAACCCTGATGAAAATTTAAAAGTTTTTTTAGAAATTAAAGATGAAAGCCTAAATTATAATTTGATTAAAAGTGGAAGTATTGGTTTGGGAGAGTCTTATATGAAAGATCTTTTTATAACAAATAATCTTTCTGATTTGATTGAGTTAACAGCAAAGAATATAAAAACTATTTATAAATTTTCTGGAATCTTCGATTTGCCTTTTATCAATTTTATTAAAAATAAAATTATAAAAAATACTAAAAATAGAAGTAAAGAAAATATTGCCAAACATTATGATTTAGGAAATGATTTTTTTTCATTATGGCTTGATAAAACTTTAACCTATTCCAGTGCTATATTTGAAAGCCCCAAACAAGAACTTTTTGAAGCTCAGAACAATAAATATCAAAAACTAATTGATCTTATAAGACCCTCAAGTGGTAATAAAATTTTAGAAATTGGTTGTGGTTGGGGTGGTTTTGCTGAGTATTTAGGTACTAATTATGATGTTAAATTAGATTGTATTACTATTTCCAAAAAACAATATGAATTTGCTAAAGAGAGAATTCATCGATGTGGACTTAATGAAAAAGTAAATATTCAAATTAAAGATTATAGAGATTTAAAGGATAAATATGATCATATTGCATCAATAGAAATGATTGAGGCTGTAGGTCAAAACTATTTAGACAGTTATTTTAATACGATTAAAAATAATCTAACACCCTCGGGTACCGTGGGCATTCAAGCCATAACTATCGATGATAGTTTATTTAATAGATATAAAAATAAAAAAGATTTTATACAACAATATATTTTCCCAGGTGGTTTTTTACCCTCAAAAAGTGAACTACAAAATTATGTTGATAAAAATGGATTAAAATTTGGTGAGTATAATTCATATGCCAATCATTACTCCGAGACTTTGATTATTTGGAGAGAAATATTTAATAAAAAATGGGACTTAATTAAAAAACAAGGCTTTGATTTAAAATTTAAAAAAATGTGGGAATTTTACCTTTCATATTGTGAAGCTGGTTTTAAATCAAAAAACATAGACTTAATTCAATTTTCACTACAAAATAAATAACTATAGGAGCTACATGATAAACTTAAAGATAATTAGATTAACAGTATTAATATTTGCTTTATTCTTTACAGCAAGTTGTATAAACAATAACTCTATGAAACCGACAGATTTTAAAAACACTGAACCAACTATGACTATAGAGCAATATTTTAATGGTCCGGTTAAAGCATGGGGTCTACTACAAGACCGTAGTGGTAAAGTTACTAGACAGTTTAAAGCTGATATGACAGGTAGTTTTGAGGGAGATATTTTAACTCTTAAAGAAGATTTTTATTGGACAGACGGAGAAAAACAAAATCGTATATGGAAAATCAAAAAGATTGATCAAAATTATTACGAAGGAACGGCACCCGATGTCGTGGGTACAGCTAAAGGTTATCAATATGGATCAGCTTTTAAATTTGAGTACGATTTAATGGTCCCATTTAAAGGAAAGAATATTAAAGTTTCTTTTGATGATTGGATTTTTAAACAGGATGAAGATGTTGCAATTAATCGAGCTACACTTACAAAGTTTGGATTTAAAGTTGGTGAATTGACAGTTTTCTTTAAAAAAAATTAATAATCAATCTTCTTCATACCTCTAGCAACTAGTTTAAAATATAAACTACTAGGTAGCATTTGAAGGAATTTTAAAAAATAGGTAAAGGCTTTGGGGAAATGTATTTCAAAACCTTTTTTGATTACTAATCCTTTATAAATTTCATCTGCAGCAAATTCTGGAGTTTTGATCATGGGCATTGGAAAATCATTTTGATCAGTCATAGGCGTTTTTATGAAACCGGGGCTGATTAACGAAACACGCACATTCTTCATTCTCATATCAAAGTTTAAGCTTTCAGCAAAGCTAGTAAGTGCTGATTTTGAAGCACAATATGCACCAGCTGCAGGTAATCCTCTATAGCCCGCAACTGAAGAAATTATAGATATTTGGCCATTTTTTTTCTCAGAAAAATAATCATAGATTGAATTAATTGAATTCATGGTTCCAAAAAAATTAACTTCCATTATTTCTCTTATCTTGTCTAAATTAAATTTTTTCTCTGATTTTGGATCATGCATGCCAGTACCGAACACACAGATATCAATATTATTAAATTGTTTGATTATGTCTTTTGCGACTAATTTACATGCATCGACTTCAGTAACATCCAGGGGAAAAGGAAATATATTTTGATTAATTTTTTTAAGTTCATTTAATAAATTTTCACGTCTTGCAGATGCAGCAACCATCCACCCATTTTCTGCAAATTTGATTGCAAGAGCCTTACCAATTCCACTACTTGCACCTGTTATCCAAATAACTTTTTTATCTTCCATATTCTATTGTATAATAGAAATATGTTAAAAAACAAATTCTTATCTTTTTTATTGTTTGCTCTTGTAACTTTTTCTGCATCTGCAATAGGAGGTTTAGCTACTGTAGGTTTTAAAGAGCCTTGGTATTCTTTAATCATCAAACCTTCATTTAATCCACCAGATTGGATTTTTGCACCAGTTTGGACAACACTCTATTTTTTTATGACAATTGCTATCTGGAAATTTTGGCATAGTAAAAATAGAGACATGAACACTATTTACCTTTATTTCATTCATTTAATTTTTAATACAACTTGGAGTATAGTTTTTTTTGTTTTTAATAAAATAGTTTTAGCTATGATTGTATTAGTAATTTTAATCTTATTGATAATTATTCTCATAATTAGATTTAAGCGTGTCAACTTGTATAGTTATTATTTAATGATTCCTTATTTACTTTGGTGTCTCTTTGCTTTACTTCTTAATATAAGTTTAATCATATTAAATTAAAATAAATTATGGATGATGTAGTAATAGTAGGTGGTGGAATAATTGGAACTGCTACAGCTTATTTTTTATCTAAAGAAGGTAGAAAAGTAAAAGTTATAGAAAGAGACCCAACTTATAAAACAGCTTCATTTCCATTGTCCCTTGGTGGATTTAGAAGACAGTTTTTTCAAAAAGAAAACATATTACTTGGAAAGTTTGCTAGAGAATTTATTTTTCAAATACCAGAATTACTTAAAACTGAAAAAAATCCAAATCCTACAGCAAGCATGGTTACAAATGGATACTTGTTAATGTTTGGTCCAGAGCATGCTGAGGAACAATATGAAGCCTTAAAAAATCATGAAGCTTGTGAAGCTGGAACTAAAAATATCAAAGGTTCTGAACTATCAAAAATATTTCCTTATATAAATAGTGAAGGTATTGAAACAGCAACTTATACTGACAACCAAAGTGAGGGATGGATTGATCCTTTCATGTTTCATAGCGCCTTAAAAAGTAAGGCAATTGAATTAGGCGCTGAATTTATTAAAGGCGAAGTAAAAAATATTTCTGATATCAAAGCTAAAACAATTATATCGGCAGCAGGATGTTGGACTAAAGAATTATTAAAAGATATTCCGGTAGTTCCACAAAAACACACAGTTTTTAGAGTTAAATGTCCTAAATATATTAAAGAAATGCCATTAACAGGAGATTTAACAACGGGCGTTTACTGGAGACCTGAGGGTAGAGAGTATTTAGCAGGTTCACCTAATTCAGTATTTGATGCTACTGATCTAGAACCAGCTTGGAATGATTTTGAAGAATTAGTATGGCCTGCATTAGCACAAAGAATTCCTGCTTTTGAAGAATTAAAATTAACCGGTGGATGGGCTGGTTATTATGATTGCAATAAATTAGACAACAATGCCGTAGTTGGCAAACACCCTAAATATGAAAATGTATATATGGCTTCAGGATTTACAGGCAGAGGATTAATGCAAGCTCCTGGAATAGGAAGAGCATTAACTGAATTAATTTCTACAGGATCTTATCAAACGATTGATATTAGTGATTTTTCTGTTGAAAGAGTTCTTGATAATAATGCTAGACCAGAGCCTTACGTTTTATAAAAAATTAAGTTCCACAAAAAGTTTGATACTTCACATGACCATGTGGAGCAGGAGACATAAATTCTAAATCATCTTTATTAACCTGATATGGATTTTGTAATATTTTTGTTAATTTATTAAACAAGGTTAAATCACCATTATTAGCTAACATTAAAGCTTCTTCAACTTTATGATTACGAGGTATTATCATTGGATTAGATGAATTCATTAATTCCATAGATTTATCATGAGTGTTACCAAACATTACTAATCTTTTCATCCATTTAGTTTTCCACAAATCAAAGTCCGCATTATCATAAACTTCAGAATTTTTAATTGTTTTATCCATCAAAAAAATAAAAGTATTTGTATAATCTGCTTTATTTTCATACATCCAATTTAATAATTCCATAATTAAATTTTTATCTTCTTTATCTTCACCATATAATCCAAGTTTATCTCTCATCATATTTAACCATTTTGTTTCATAATTTTGTTCAAATTTATCTAAAGCTTCTGTAGCTAATTTAATCGCTTCATCTTCGTTTTTACTAATAAGAGGAATGAGACATTCAGCAAACCTTGTTAAATTCCATTTGGTAATTTTTGGTTGATTATCATAAGCATATCTACCTAATTGATCTATTGAACTAAAAACTGTTTTAGGATCATAAGTATCCATAAATGCACAAGGACCATAATCTATTGTTTCACCAGAGATAGACATATTGTCAGTATTCATAACTCCATGAATAAAACCGACACGCATCCAGTCAATTACAAGTTGGGTTTGTTTTTCGATTAAAACATTTAATAAGTCTAATGTTTTATTCTTTGATGATTTTATATTGGGGTAGTACTTTTCAATTGTGTAATTAATCAAAATTTCTAAATCATTAATATTTTGTTTTGCAGCAATGTATTGAAATGTTCCAACTCTTAGATGGCCTAAGGCCACCCTTGTAAGAATTGCACCTTGTGAAATTTGTTCCCTAACCACATCTTCGCCAGTTTTAACTACTGCTAAACTTCTAGTAGTAGGTATTTTTAAAGAATGCATTGCTTCACTTATTATATATTCTCTCAACATTGGGCCTAAAACAGCCCTACCGTCACCACTTCGTGAGAATGGAGTTCTACCAGAACCTTTGAATTGTATATCAAATCGTTCATTGTTTTTGGTCAGGTGTTCGCCGATTAAAACAGCTCTTCCATCACCAAGCATTGTAAAATGACCAAATTGGTGACCAGCATAAGCTTGCGCTATAGAGTTAGACCCTTCAGGCAATATATTTCCTGAAAAAATTTTTGATAAATCATCATCATTAACATCTGAAAAATCTAGATCTAATTTATTTGCCAGATCTTTATTTAATATTAATATTTCTGGTGCATTTACTGCAACAGGGTTGATATTTTCTTTGAATGTTTTTGGTAATCTTGAATAACTATTGTCAAAATGCCAACCAATTGTCATTTTATCGATTAGTTAACTTCTGCTTGATTTTCTTTTGGCTTGATTTCAGTTTTAAATTGGTTTGAGATTTTTTGAACTTCAACTGCTGACACTTTATATTCTGCACACATTGTTTCTTCATCTTTACCATGACCGGTTACCATATTGACCATATGTTCTGGAAAATGGAATGTTGTGAATACTATGCCTTCTTTAACTTTATCTGTAACCTCTACTTTTAGAGCAACTTCTCCTCGTCCAGAATAAAGTCTTGCTATGTCACCTGTATTTAACTCTCTTTTGTTAGCATCATTTGGGTGAACTAATAATAAGTCTTCAGAAACTATATTGATGTTACTTGTACGTCTTGTCATTGTTGCAGCATTGTAATGTTGCAGAACTCTACTAGTTGTTAAAATTAATGGATATTCTTTTTTATTAGTTTCAATTTCTGTAGACTCTTTCCAATCAAAGTTTTTAAGACGTCCTTTTCCAAGTTTGAAAGTTTCTTGGTGTAAAATTTGAGTGTCTGTTCCATCTTCTTGAACTGGCCACTGTAATCCCATTTTACCAAGTCTTTCTCTTGTTACACCTTTAAAGAATGGAACAACATCTGCTATTTCTGCTAGAACTTGATCAGCGTCATATTCAGGTTGGTCAAAGCCTAATTTTTGCATCATGTCTGTTACAATTGTTCCATCAGTTTTAGTACCAGGTAATGGAGGAACAGCTCGATTAACTCTTTGAATTCTTCTTTCGGTATTAGTAAAGGTTCCATTTTTTTCTAAGAAAGTTGTTCCAGGTAATACTACTGTTGCAAGTTTTGCTGTTTCACTCATAAAAATTTCTTGAACAACTAATAATTCTAACGAGTTCATTGCCTGAACCACATGTGCACTATTTGGATCTGTTTGAACAATATCTTCTCCAATAATCCAGACTGCTTTAACTTCTTTATTAATAGCACCATCAAACATTTCTGGAATTTTTAATCCTGCTTTGGTTGGGTGAACCACCCCATATTTTTCAGTGTAGAAATTTTGAACTTTTTCATCAGCTACTTCAAAATAACCTGCACCTTGATGAGGTTGACAACCCATGTCAGCTGCACCTTGGACATTATTTTGTCCTCTTAATGGGTTAACTCCAACACCTTTTCTACCAATATTTCCAGTAATCATTGCAAGATCAGCAATTAACATCACCGTCTTAGACCCTTGTTCTTGTTCAGTAACTCCTAAACCATGGAATTCCATAGAGTTTTTAGCTGTCGCATAAGCAATTGCTGCTTCTTTAACTAACTGTTTATCAACACCAGCGACTTTCGCTAGATGATTCATATCTTGTCTCTCAATTTCTTTAATGAAATTCGCAAAACCTTCAGTTCTATCTCTAACAAAATCTTTATCATAAAGGTTTGCTTTTAATATAAAATGTAACATCATATTTAAAACAGCCACATTTGTTCCTGGTCTAAGTTTAATATGATAATCAGCAAGTTTAGCAAGCTCAGTAGTAATTGGATCTAAAACTATTAGTTTTTTTCCTTTCATTACTTGTTGTTTAATTTTTGCTCCGGTAACTGGGTGAGCATTTGTAGGATTTGCTCCTATAACCATAAATAAATCTGCGTGATAAATATCTTCTGTAGAATTAGTTGCAGCACCAGTTCCAAAAGTTTGTTGCATTCCCCAAGCTGTTGGTGAGTGACAAATTCTTGCACAACAATCAATATTATTAGTTCCAATTGCAGCTCTAATCATTTTTTGAAATACATAATTTTCTTCATTAGTACATCTTGCAGAAGAAATTCCAGCTACAGCATCAGGACCACTTTCTTTTGTAATTCTATTTAATTCTTTTTTAATAAAGTCATATGCTTCATCCCATGATGCTTCTTCAAATTTTCCATTTCTTTTAATTAGAGGAGTTTTTAACCTATCTGGATGATCGTAAAATCCAAATGCATATCTTCCTTTAATACAAGTGTGACCTGCATTAACTTCAGATTCTTTAGGCGTAGATATTGCAACAACTTTATTATCTTTAATTGATGCTTCTAAATTACATCCAACACCACAGTAAGAGCAAGTTGTTCTAACTTTTTTATCTACTGCAACAGATTTTGATTGGTAAACATCAGAGATAGCATCTGTTGGACATGTGTGTGCACAAGCACCACAAGATACGCAAGACGAATCTCCAAACAATGCATCGTTGTCAGTTGTGATTTTAGATTCAAATCCTCTACCACTCATTGTTAAAACAAAAGATCCTTGAATTTCGTCACAAGCACGAACACATCTTCCACAGTTAATACAGTTATCTAAATTCATTCTCATATAATCGTGAGATGTATCTTTAGTAATGCCCTTGTGTTGCTTTGGACTGTTATATCTATGATCTGATATGCCTAAATCATTTGCAACATCTTGTAGTTCACAATTATTATTTACTTCACAAGTTCCACATTCCATTGGGTGGTCAGTTAAAACTAGTTCGACAATATTTTTTCTTAAAGCCGTTAAATTTTCATTATTTGTAAAAATGTATTGGTTTTCACCAACTGGTGTATGGCATGATGCTACAACTTTAGTTGGACCATCTTTTACAAGAGCCACCTCTACAGAACAAACTCTACAAGCACCATAAGGGGCTAAATTTGGATCATCACAAAGAGTTGGAACTTTTTTTTCACCCAAATAACTTTTTACAAAATTTAAAACAGACGTATGGTTTGGGCCAATTTCATATGGCTTTCCATCTATGTAGGCGATTTTTCTTTTTTCTGAGCTCATTAATTATCCTTCACCATATCATCCTTCATTTCATCACCAAAATATTTTAATATATTCATGATGGGAGTAGGAATTGCTCCACACAAAGCACATAAACAGCCTTTTTGCATAGTTACAAGCAGCTCATTTAGTAATTTTAATGGAATCTTAGCAGTTTTATTTTTTGCTTGATCAAACATTTCCTTACCTCTGTAAGAACCAAGTCTTCCAGGAAAGCATTTTCCACATGATTCTTCGGCAGAAAACTCAAATAAATGATGGATATATTCAATCATAGGAAAGTCTTTTGGAATACTTACTATACTTGCGTGTCCTAACATAAAACCTGCAGCAGTAAATTCTTGAAAATCTAAATTTAATTTTTCAATCTCGGTAATAGGAATTACACCTCCTAATGGACCTCCAATTTGTAATGCTTTAATGGGTTCTTTAAAACCACCACCAATATCATTTAAAACTTTTTTCATTGGTGTTCCCATTTCAACTTCATAAACACCTGGATTATTGAAAAAACTATCAAAGCAAACTAATTTGGTTCCAGCAGATTTTTTATTTCCAATTGCAGAAAACTTATCAGCTCCATTGATAAGTATACCCGTAGCTGCAGCTAATGTTTCAACATTATTTACAACTGTTGGTTTCTTGTAAAGACCTTCAGTGACAGGGAAGGGAGGTCTTACATCTACTTCAGCTCTTCTTCCTTCAATTGATGCAATCAATGCTGTTTCTTCTCCACAAATATAAGCACCTTGACCAATACAAATATTTAAATCAAAAGAAAATTTAGTTCCTAAAATATTTTCACCAAGTAAGCCTGCTTTTTTTAAAGAATTAATTGCTCCATTTATTGCTTCTATAGATTTTGGGTACTCTCCTCTTATATATAAAACACCTTCATCACTACCAATAACATAACCACAAATAACCATTCCAAATAAAACTTTTAATGGTTGATCTTCTAATAAATATCTATCAGAGAAAGCACCTGAGTCACCTTCATCGGCATTGCATATAACATATTTTTTTTCAGAAGGAGCTTTTCTACAAAAATCCCATTTCATACCAGTAGGAAAACCAGCACCACCTCTGCCAGTTAAATTAGAGTCTAGAAGGGATTTAGTTATCTCTTGTTTGTCAGTTGCAATAAATTTTTTTAACAGTTCCTTAAATTGATCTAAATTAGAAAGTTTGTCATCCATTAAAAAACTAGTTGAGGCATAACTTTTAGAAAAGAATTTTTCTTGAACTATATCTTCACCTTTAATTATTTGATCAATCTTATTGATATCATTTCCGGCATAATTCTCGCCATCATAATGAAAAGCATTATTTTCATAGCAGTGACCAAGGCAAAACATTTCACCAACTTTATCGTCACCTAATTTTTCTTGTAATTTTTTTTTAAGCGGCTCTTGAGTACCAGCACACATGCAAGCACTTCCATTGCAAACAAAAGCTTTTTTTTCTCTATGAGAGGGTCTTAAAAATTCATAAAAACTTTCTGCACCATGAATAGTTGAGACACCCATGTTATATTCTTTTGCAATTTCCTTAATACCATCAGCATTATTTGATTTTAAAGATCGTTCAGATATTTTTTCAAACAGATTATTCTTTAAACCTATTCTGCCGGATAAATTACTTATATTTTTTGACACTTATTAACCTTTAATTATCACTCTGTCTTCGTTACTATAAATATTAAAACTATCTTCTTTTACAAAACCTATCAATGTAATGTCAAACTTATTAGCTAAATCGATCGCTAGACTTGTTGGCGCACCAACTCCAATTAGAATACCAATATTGGTCATTAAAACCTTTTGAACTAGCTCAAAATTTAGTCTTCCAGAGCACGTTATAAATTGGGAAGAGGGGGTTAATAATCCCTTATTTAATGAATAACCAATTAATTTATCAAGAGCATTATGTCGACCAACATCCTCTTTTACACACACTATTCCACCATCGCTTGTAAATAGGCCACTAGCATGAATGCCACCTGTCTTAGAAAACTCTGATTGATTATCCCTTAGCACAGAAGGAGATTTGATAATTATTTCTTTAGAGATTTTAGGTAAAGATTTTAAGACCTTATCTTTTTTGATAATCTCTAATGAATCTAAAGAGGTTTTACCACAAACACCGCAAGATGAATTTGTTAAAAAATTTCTTTTAATCTTATCGATATCAATGTTTTCAGAATTGTTTAATGTGACAACAATTTTATTTTGAAGTTTATATTCACCTACATATTCTCCAACACTCTCAATTTTCTCAATATATTCATTTTTTTCAATAATCTTTTCATTAAAAAGAAAACCTCTAACTAGGTCTTCATCATTACCTGGTGTTCTCATTGTTATAGAGATTATATTTTGTATCCAAGTTTCTTTAGTTTTAAATTTAATTGAAATTTCTAAAGGCTCTTCAATAGAGATTAAATCTTCTACATTATTTAAATTATTAGACTTATATTTTTGTATTTTATATTTTGAATTCATTTAATTAACTTAAGGGGTAGTTCTTTTTTAAAAGAAATTTATTTAAGATTATTCCAAAAATTAAAATTATTAGACAACCAAAAATAATAGGATTTATTAAATATTCAAATGAAACACCTCCAATGATGACCATAATAGGGTTTCCACCTGCTGGTGGATGAACAACATCTAACACAATCATAAAAAAAATACCGAAACCAACTGCTAAGGCAATATTTATAAATATTGGTAAATCAACATAGTTTACAAACAAAATTCCTATTAGTGCAGTTAAGAAATGACCAAAGAATATATTTTTAGGTTGAGCGAATGGGCTTTCAGGAAATCCGTATAGTAATACCATTGAAGAACCAAAAGAGGCTGCCAAAAATAACCCCATTGTAGTTTTATATGTAAGCAGTGTAAGAAACCCAATAGTAATAGTTGATAAAACTCCTGCGATAGATGCTTTTAAAAGTTTATCTTTAGTAATGTTAATCATGATTAAAACTTCAATGCCTTCGATATTGTTTTAAACGGTAATAAAAGACATTCTTTTCTTGAGATATTATCTTTATTCATAATTTCTTTGAAATCATTCCATTTTTTTTCAATTTTAATATCTGTTTCATTAAACAAACCTTCAATTGAAATAATAAGAGACTTAATATCACTTATATTTTGATCAATAATCTTTTGAGACAGCATACTAACTGATGCCTGACAATATACACATGAACGACACTGGTAACCCATATCCTTAATTTTATCATTTTTCACAATTAATCTGATTTCCATTTCATCACCACACAAGGGGTTTTTATTTTTTGAGTGATGGGTATGATTTTTAACTATTTTGTGATTTGCCGTATTAGATGCAATTTCGAGAATTCTTAGGTCCATTATAATTCTTTAATTAAGAGATTAATGTTTTATATTTTGATTTATGAATGATAACAATATTTTAGCTGTTGTACTAGCAGGTGGAAAATCAAAAAGATTTGGGCAAGATAAAAATTGCGTAAAACTTGGATCCAAAACATTGCTAGAGCATGTTTTGTTCAAAATTAGCAATAAATTTGAAGAAATATTGATTGTCTCAAGTAATCCATTGAAGATAGAAGAAGCAAAAAATACCACAGTAATTCCAGATTGTTTTAATGATCTAGGACCTTTAGCAGGAGTGCTAAGTTCCATGAAGTGGGTAAAAGAAAATAAAAAATCATACAAATGGATTGCAACTTTTCCATCTGATACTCCATTTTTTGATCCAATTATTATTGAAGAATACAAAGCAAGAATTGAACAAAGTAAAAGTAGTTTATATTTTGTTAAATCTAACAAAAAAAGACATAATATTTTTGGTTTATGGTCAATTGATTTAATGGAAAAATTAGAAGAAGATTTAATAATAAATAATTATCGAAAAGTTGAGGAATGGGCTAATAAAGTTGGTGTGAGCACAATTGATATTAAAATAAAAAATTACGATCCTTTTTTTAATATAAATACCAAAGAAGACCTTGATGTTGCTCAAACTATTTTAAATCTTGATAAAAATGATTGATTACAAAAAAGCAAAAAGTATTTTAATAAAATCAAAAATAAACATTAAAGATGAAGTTATAAACACATCAAAATCATTAAATAGAATTAATGTTCAAGATATTTATTGTCCTGTGAATTATCCTGCAGGAACTAATGCTGCATTTGACGGTTTTGCCATTAATTCTAAAGATACATCTACGATTAATAAAAAAAATCCTAAAGAATTTAAAATTTTAAAATCAATATCAGCGGGTGATAATCCTAAATTAAATAAAGTAAAAAAATTTCAAGCTGTTGAAGTGATGACGGGTGCTCTAATTCCTAAATATTTTGACACCATTATTCCCATAGAAAAAATTGTGTTTACTAACAATAAAAAGTCTATCGTAATAAATGAAAAGATTAAAACTAATCAACATATAAGACATGCAGGATCTGATTATAAAAAAAAGGAATTAGTTATTAATAAAGGAACTATTATTCAGCCATCGCATATCTTAGCCTTTAAAACATTAGGTATTAAAAGCATTAAAGTTAAAAAGAAGCTTAATATTTTATTTTTTTCAACAGGAAATGAAATTTCAAATAATGTAGATATTGCTGATTGGAAGGTTAGAAATTCAAATAGTCATTATATAAAATCTTTATCTAATAATTTTTTGTTTAATTATATAGAAGGTGGAATTTTGAGAGATAAAGATGAACAGTTTTTTAAAAAACAAATTGATAAAAATCTTAGATCAAAAATAGATATCATAATTACCTCAGGTGCTGTTTCAGCAGGTAAACATGATTTTATCCCCTATGTAGTAAAAAAATTTAATTTATCAAATTTTTTCAAAGGAGTGGCCATTAGACCGGGTAAACCAATTTTATTTGCTAAATTTAAAGGAAGTGAAAAGGCTTTCTTTGGGCTTCCAGGTAATCCTATTTCTTCTTCCGCCTGCTTTAGATTTTTTGTATATCCCTATATTTTAAATATCCTTGGAGTTAAGGAGGAAAAACCTTTTAAAGCTAAGTTAAAAAATTCTTTCTTTAAGAAAAAAAATTTTACTAGATTTATAAAAGCAAGGCTTACTACAACTCATAATGGAAATTTAGAAATCAAGGTACTCAAAGGTCAGGAATCTTTTAGAATAAAATCTTTTGTAGAGTCTAATATTTGGGGCCTATTTAAACATGGTCAGTCAAATTTTAAAAAGAGCGAACTTATTGATTGCTATTCTCCAATCGGTTCAAATATTAATATTTTTAAATAGATCTCATTTTTATTGTAGTGCCAATTAATAAGCATTAAGTATCGAATTATGATTGAGCTAAAAAATGAAAAAATTGCAATTCCAGTAGTTTTATTAGCAGGTCTTATATGGTCCTTTGGACCTTTGGTTGTAAGATACATGGATCAACCCAATTTAGTTCCATGGCAATATATTTTTGCACGGGGTCTTACAATTTTTTTGATTTTAAATCTTTATCTTTTTTTTGAAGAAGGAAAAGATTTTTATAAGAATTATTTAAAAATCGGAATGTCGGGTATCATTGGTGGAACTGGACTTGGTATTGCAATGATTACCTTTATTTATTCAATAACAAATACTAGTGCAGCTGTTACTTTACTCTGTTTAGCTGCAATGCCATTTTTTACAGCTTTATTAGGTTTCTTATTTTTAAAAGAAAAAATTTCACTTAATGTTTGGATAGCTATATTTATTGCAACAGTTGGAATAATAATTATAGCCATTGGTAATACTGAAAAAAATTCTTTATTAGGGCTTATTTTTGGAATGACTTCTTCAATTGGGTTTTCTGTTTTTTCAGTGACTTTGAGATGGAAAAAAGAAACACCAAAATTTACAACAGTAGCTTTTGCAGGTCTTTTTTGCTTTGTAGTTGCTGCAATAGTTATTTTATCTAATGATATGGTTTTCTTGTCTTCAAGTTATAACGGAGCACTATTTTCTATACATGGAACGTTAGTTTGTATGGGTTTAATTTTATATTCTATTGGATCAAAAGCAATCCCCGCTGCAGAACTTACTTTATTATCACTTACTGAGGTTATAGGTGGAATATTTTGGGTATGGATTCCAATTTTAGGAATTAATGAAATTCCGTCGACTAATACGATAATAGGTGGCTTCTTTCTTTTTATGTCTATCATTTATTATAGTCTTACAATTAAAACTAATAGACGGTTTATTGCTCTTAATTAATTATAATGGAAAGACCTAATTTTTTTACTCTAAAGAATGGTGAAAAGGCTAAACTACCTTTTACAGATCAAGAATATCAAAGTCGATTAACTAAATTAAGAACCACAATGAGTAAAAATAATCTTGATATGATTATTTTAACTTCAATGCACAACATTGCTTACTATACAGGATTTATTTATTGTTCTTTTGGTAGACCTTATGGCTGTGTAGTAACGGCTAATAAAATTTCAACAATTTCAGCAAACATTGATGCTAGTCAACCTTGGCGTAGATCTCATAGTGATAATGTTATTTATACTGATTGGAAAAGAGATAATTTTTTAAAAGCAATTGTTTCAATTATTGGAAGAGATGAACCTCCTAAGAATATTGGTATTGAAAATGATCATGTAACCTTAGATGTTAAAGAAAAGCTTACGTCTATTTTTACTTTTTCAGTTTTCAGCGATGTTTCAAAAGATTTAATGGAACTTAGAATGATTAAATCTGCTGAAGAAATAGAAATTATTAAAAATGGCGCAAGAATTGCTGATCTTGGTGGCGAAGAAATTGTCAAAAATATTAAAGTTGGAGAAAGTGAGCTTGAAATTGCAATAGCCGGTAGAGATAGAATGGAGCGTGAAATTGCAAAAACGTATCCGGATGCTGAATATATGGATACCTGGGTTTGGTTTCAGTCAGGACTTAATACGGATGGTGCTCATAACCCCAAAACCAATAGAAAATTAAAATCAGGAGATATTCTTTCTTTAAATACTTTCCCTATGATCTCAGGGTACTACACAGCTTTAGAGAGAACTCTTTTTTTAGATAAAATTGATGATGCATCCTTAAAAGCTTGGGAAGCAAATGTTAAAGTTCATAAAAGAGGACTAGAGCTAATAAAACCAGGTGTAAAATGTTCTGATATTTGTCATGAGTTGAATGAACTATTTGCTGAACTTGGTTATCTTCATTATCGAACATTTGGTTATGGTCATTCATTTGGTGTCCTATCTCATTTCTATGGAAGAGAAGCAGGATTAGAACTTCGTGAAGATATAGATACCGTATTAGAGGAAAACATGGTGGTTTCTATGGAACCAATGATCATGATACCAGAGGGTAAACCTGGAGCTGGTGGATATAGAGAGCATGATATCTTGGTTATAGGAAAAGATAATGCTGAAAACATTACTAAGTTCCCTTTTGGTCCAGAACATAATATTATTAAATCATAAATTATGAGTGAAAAAACTGTAGTTAATAGTTGGAATGAATGGGACCCTTTAAAACATGTAATTGTTGGTAAGGCTGATGGCACTTGTATTCCAGCACCAGAACCCGCATTAGATGCAAAAGTTCCAGAGGATAGTGATATGCGAGGTCAGTTTGGACCAAGAACAAAAGATACAGTTGATAAGGCAAATGAACTTTTAGACAATTTTTCAAACATGCTTGAAAAAAGAGGTATCAAGGTCGATAGACCAGACCCAATAGATTTTAGCCAAAAAACATCCACACCAGACTGGGAGGCGGAAACAATGTTTGGCTGCATGCCACCACGAGATGTGTTGTTAACTGTGGGTAGTGAAATTTTAGAGGCGACAATGAGTTATAGATGTAGATGGTTCGAGTACCTTTGTTACCGACCATTATTACAGAAATATTATAATGATGACCCTAATATGAGACACGAGTCTGCGCCAAAACCAAGGTTAACTGATGCAGATTATAGGAAAGATTATTTATCAGATAAAATTGGTATTCAAAAAAGATTAGAGTGGACTGAAGATAAGTTTTTTGTAACAACTGAAGAAGAACCATTATTTGATGCAGCAGATGTTTTAAGATTTGGAAAAGATTTAGTAGTTCAACATGGATTTACTACTAATCTTAAAGGAATTGATTGGCTTAAAAGACATTTTAAAGATCATAGAGTTCATGCTGTTAATTTTCCAGGTGATCCTTATCCAATTCATATCGATGCAACCTTTACTCCTATTAAAGAAGGATTAATCATTAATAATCCTCAAAGAAGACTACCAAAAGAACAAAGAAAATTGTTTGAAAATAATGGATGGGAAATTATTGATAGTGCACAACCCGCACATAATGAACCACCACCATTATGTTATTCTTCAACTTGGTTATCAATGAACGTCCTAGTATTGGACCCAAAAACTGTTTGTGTTGAAAAAAGTGAAGTATATCAAGCAGAACAATTAGATAAATTAGGAATGGAAGTAATCCCTGTTGAATTAAGAGATGCTTATGCATTTGGTGGAGGTCTTCATTGTTGTACAGCAGATGTTTACCGTGAAGGTGAATTAAAAGATTATTTTCCAAAACAATAAATATGGCAACAGTTAAAACAAAAAGAGAGCGAATAAAATTTGCTTCTGATAATGTAGCGGGCGCATGTCCTGAGGTGTTAGATGCGGTATTGAAAGCTAATGATGGTGATAGCACTCCATACGGTAATGACCAAATATCAGCTGATTTACAAAAGAAGTTTTCAGAACTATTTGAAAAAGATGTAATTGTTTTTCCAACCGCATCAGGAACGGCTGCTAATGCTTTAGCTTTAGCAACAATGACACCGTCATATGGTAATATTTATTGTCATAAACTTTCTCATATTAATACAGATGAATGTGGGGCACCTGAGTTTTATACAGGGGGTGGAAAATTAGTTACTTTAAATGGGATTAATGGAAAAATAACACCTGAAGAATTAGATAAAGCTATTACCGGTAAAGGCATTGTGCATCATACTCAACCTGCTTCAGTAAGCATTACCCAAGTTTGTGAAACTGGAGAAGTATACCAATTAGATGAGATTAAAAAGATTTCTGAAATTACACATAAGCATAACTTAAACATGCACATGGATGGAGCAAGATTTGCAAACGCTTTAACTGCATTAAATTGTACTCCTGCTGAGATGACCTGGAAATCAGGCATTGATGTTTTGTCATTTGGAGCAACCAAAAATGGTTGTCTTGCAGCTGAAGCAATTATTTTTTTTAATAAAGATCTAGTTGGTAATATTGCTTTTTTAATGAAAAGAGCAGGGCATTTATTATCTAAAATGCGTTTTGTATCTGCTCAGCTTGATGCATATATTTCAAATGATGTCTGGTTAAGGAATGCAAGACATGCAAATAAGATGGGAAAAAAATTAAGTGAAGGATTAGCAAAACATAATAGTATCAAACTAGCATACCCAACAGAAGCAAACGAAGTTTTTGCAAAATTTCCAAGAAATATGATTGAGCATTTAAATTCTGAAGGCTACAAGATGAATGAAGATGAGCTTGATGGACAAGCAGTTAGATTAGTTGCTGCCTGGAATACTCAAGAGAGTGATGTGGATCAATTATTAGAGACCTTAAAAAAATCTAACTAGGATTTTGTTTTAAAAATTCAATATATTTAACAACTTCATCAAATTGTTCGTCAGGTATATCTTTATAAGAGTTCTCAAACTTTTCTTTGACACATAAAGCAACATGGGCGTAGGGGTTTCTTCCTTTAGGATGATTTGGATGGCTCGGTAACTGACCTAGTAAATAAAGGCCGGCTTCCTGTATTAAAGTCCAGAGTTTACTTGCGTTTTCTTTATTCATCAAAGTGAAATTAATCTCTAAAGTTTACAAATTCTACGGGAAGACCAATATCAATAGCAGTTATTGCTGACATTGCTTCTTGAAGGTCATCTCTTTTTTTTCCTTCAGCGCGTAACTCTTCTCCTTGAATTTTAATCTGAATTTTAAGCTTTAGTTTTTTTATTTCAGCAATAATTTTTTTTGCATTTTCTTGGCTAATACCTTCTTGAAGTTCACTAACCTGTCTAATCGATGAACCTGCAGCATTTTCTGAGTTTTTGATTGATAATACTCTTGGATCTACCTTTCGTCGTATAAGATGAACCTGTAATAATTCATTAACTTGTTTTAATTTTAGCTCATCGGGAGCTAAGGTGGTGATAATCTTATCTTTTCTTTCAATTGAGATATGAAGCCCTTTAAAGTCAAATCGATTACCAATTTCTCTAAGGCAGTTTGCAAGAGCGTTATCAAACTCAGGGTAACTAACTTTACTGATTACATCAAATGAAGGCATAATTTTTTATTATATAATGAATTGACCTTAACAAAAATTTTCATAATTGACTATTTGATTTATTTTGAAACTCTTTTAAGTTGCAATTATATGGAAGATTTAGTCAAAAAATTAGAAGAACAGATCAGCTTTCTTCAAAATGAAATATCGCAAATGAGTGATGAAATGTATTCTCAACAAAAAGAAGTATCAGTTTTAAAAAAACAAGTTTCAAATCTTGAAAAAAGAATTAACGAATTAGAGAGCAGTGATGAAGCGGGTATGGTTATGATTGATAAAAAACCCCCACATTATTAAACTTTATTATTAATCCATGACAGAACAATTTGATGTTATTGTAGTAGGTGCGGGTGCCGCCGGCATGATGAGTGCTATAGAAGCTGGCAAACGGGGACGAAAAGTTCTTTTAGTCGATCATGCAAAAAAAATAGGAGAAAAAATTAGAATATCAGGTGGTGGACGATGTAATTTTACCAACATACATACTCATCCTAGTAAGTTTATTTCAAACAATCCTAAATTTGTAATATCAGCTTTAAAACAATACACCCAAAATAATTTCATAGATTTAATAAAGAAACATAATATTAAATTTCATGAAAAAAAATTAGGACAGCTCTTTTGTGATGAAAGTGCTCAACAAATTATAGATATGCTACTTTTAGAGTGCGAGATGGCAAAAGTAGTTTTAAAAAAAGATACAACTATTGATGATATAGACAAACAAGATGATAACTATTTTATAGTTGTTGGAAGTGATAAATATTTCAGTCAGTCATTGATTATTGCAACAGGCGGTCTGTCTATTCCAAAAATTGGAGCAAGTAAATTTGGCTATGATATTGCTCAAAAATTTGGTTTAAAAGTTATTGAAACATTACCTGCACTAGTTCCTTTAACATTTAGTGAAAAAATACTAGCAATTTGTAAGGAACTTACTGGATTATCTGTTGAAGCAGTTGTTTCATTTAAAAAAACTTTTTTTGAGGAAGGAATGTTATTTACTCATAGAGGTTTGAGCGGACCTTCTATATTGCAGATCTCTTCTTATTGGAAATTAGGAGATAATATCAAAGTTAATTTATCACCAAAACTTGATGTAGATAAATTTCTAAATGATAGAAAGATCTCTAGTCCTAAACAAGATATAGGCATTATAGTTTCTGAAATTCTCCCTAAACGGTTAGCTCATATAATTTGTAATGAAAATAATGTTAATGGAAATATATGTGAATTATCCAACAAAGTATTAACTAGTTTGAGTAATTCTATAAACGCGTGGGTGATAAATCCAATAGGAACCGAAGGTTATAGAACTGCTGAAGTAACTTTGGGTGGTATTGATACTGAAGAAATTTCTTCTAAAACAATGATGTCCAATAAACACCCTGGATTATTTTTTATCGGAGAAGTTGTAGATGTTACTGGTCATTTAGGTGGTTATAATTTTCAATGGGCTTGGTCTTCTGGATATGTGGCAGGTCAATATGCTTAAAGACTAGTTATTGGTGGAATTATCTCAGTTTTTTTTATATTCAACACCTTTTCTATCCAGTATTTCTTTTACTTTATCAGAATAAGGTTCATCAATATGTTCGGTAGTAGGATTTAATTCGATTCCGGCTGGCGTGATAGTAGATGGCATAGCAACGAACTGAGAATCAGGATTTTCAACTGTTTCTCTAACCCTCATTCTGTAGATACCAAACACACCTATTAAAGCATGAAAGAAAAGTAAAAATACAAAAAAACCATTAGAGCCAACAATATTCATAAATATTGAACAAAGGAATGGACCACTCATAGCACCCAAGCCAAATGTAAATTGTATACCAGCTCCAGCTGCTACAAATTTTTCTTTTGGTATATAGTCATTAGTGTGCGCACAAATCAAAGAGAACATTGGTAAGCTACAAATTGAAAATAAAATTAAAAAAATAAAAAACCATACTTTACTTGTGGCAAGTTCACCAGGTAAGTACATCTGACCTGATGATAGAATAGCAAGTAAAGCAAATAAAGATGCACCAAATGTTGAAATTATTATTACTTTTCTCCTATCATATTTATCAGAAAGTTTTCCAATAGGATATTGAGAGATAGCACCAGAAATTGCTAAAAGAAAAGTCACAAGTGATATTTGAAAAATAGTAAAATTCATTGAGGCCGCATATACTGCTAACAATGTAAATAGTGCAGACTGGATTGTTCCATAAAAAAGAGCACTTACCATTCCAAATGGTGAAGTTTCATAAAGTTCTTTTAAAGGCATACCTTGAATTTTTTTAAATGTAGGTGGTTTTTTTTTAGTTAAGAGAATAGGTATAAGGGCAAGAGACGTAATAATTGAAACCAATATAAAGGGTTGATAATTTTCAGGTCTACTAAAGTTCAATAAAAACATTCCTATACCCATTGATCCATATAAAATAACCATATAAATCGATAAAATACTTCCTCTATTTTTATTGCTTGATCTGTCATTCAACCAACTTTCAGCAACAGTATAAATACAAACCATACTTATTCCTGTTAAAACTCTTAGAATAAACCATACATAAGGATTAATAAATATTGAGTGAACCAAGATAACCAAAGATGCTAAAGACGCAAAAGCTGCAAAAACTCTAATATGACCTACTTTGGAAATAAGATTAGAAATTGTCATTGCACCTATAAAGTACCCAACAAAATAACCTGACATCATAAACCCAGTTGCCGTTAGACTAAATTGTTCTTGAACAGCCCTTACACCTAATAGGGACCCTTGAAATCCATAGGCCATCATTAAGAACCCAATACCTAAAAACAATGCCCAAGAGTTCTTTAAAACTTTATTCATAAAACTGACCGTACTTATTTGCGATCTAGATGTAAATCAAGTCTTTATTATGATAAAATTATGAATTTCTTAGTTTAATAAAAGAGTGAATGGCAATCGCTGTGATGATAACGGCACCACCCTGGATAGTCTCAAGGCTGGGTTGTTCTTTAATAATTAACCACACCCAAATAGGACCAATTATAGTCTCTAGTAAGAAGAATAGGTTTACTTCAGCTGCAGGTATGAACCTTGGAGCTATAGTCACTAGCACAAAAGGTATAGCAACACACATAACACACATTAAAGGAACAATAATTAGATCACTATCAACTAGTGCAAAGCTTTCAATGAACAGAAGTGCAAACATTGCTACAATTAATTTTCCAACAACAGCTGCTGGGATTAAATTTTTATCCTTTGCGGATCTAATAGTAACTGCTCCAACTGCCAAACCTAAAGCAGTTATTAGGCCTAATATATCTCCAAAAAAGTTACCTAATTGTATTGAATCGTAGAATATATAAATAGCAGCAGTAAAAGTTACAAATATTGTAATCCATGTTTTTCTATCAGGTAATTCTTTTAAAAATATTGCACCAAGCACTGCAGATAACATAGGAGCCATTGCAATCATAACTAATGTGTTTGCAACATTGGTATTTTGTATTGAAACAACAAAGGTAATATTAGTTACAGAGAAAGTACCAATATAAAGTAAGCCATGATAGCCACTTGAAAAAAGCATTTTAAAGAAATTTAATTTATAAATTAATAACATTCCTAAAAATACAGTGATGAAAGGAATAAGGCCTCGATAAAAAACAAGCCCCCAAGTATCAACATTAGAAAGTCTTATAAATAAACTATCGGGAGTAATAAACATTACTGCAACAAATGCGAGTAAAGATCCTTTTTGCTGGTCGGATAATTTGTTCAAGCTTTTAATCCTTTCCAAAATGTTTTTGCAAGATTAATGCTTGTAAGATCATAAAAAGATTTTAATCCTGTAGGAGAGGTTACATTAATATCTCCATTTAATTTTTGGTCGATAAAATCAATACCAGAAAAATAGATGTCATTTTTTTTAAGATCTTTACCAATTATATTTGAAATTTTATTTTCTAATTTTGTTAATTTAGCTGAGATAGGTATCGCTCCTTTACTCATGTTGCTTAAAAAGGATCCTTTTTTTGGAACTCTAGAGATCGCACCGCAAACTTTACCATTAATTATAAAAACTCTTTTATCTCCAAACTTAATCTTTGGTAAAAACTTTTGACACATAATATGTCCATGTTTTTTTATAAAATTTATAATCAATTTCTTATTTATTTTATTTTGAAATAAGTGAATATCATTTCCACTAAAACTATGAATAGGTTTTATAATCATTTTTTTATTTTTAGAAAAAAACTTATTAATTTCATTTATATCTTTTGTGAAAATTGTATCTGGCATATATTTTTGAAAAGATGTTGAGTATAATTTTTCAGAGATATTTCTAATAGAGGTTGGATTATTAATAATTTTAACTTTATTTTTTATCTTATCCAAAATGTAAGTTGTTGAAATGTATTCTAAATTAAAAGGAGGATCTTGCCGTATCAAAATATACTTACATTGTGTAAGTTCTAGTTTTTGTTGGTTTAATATTTTAAAATAACGCTTATTTGAATAATTAAACTCTACGTAAAATCCATTCACTACGACCTTATCGTTAATAATTGAAAGGTCTTTAGGTTCATAATAAAAAATTTTGTATTTTAACCTTTGTGCTTCAATGGCTAGAAATATACTAGTATCCGTTAGAGGCTTTAGTTTTGAAGGATGATCACCTTGAATTGCAACTATCTTATTTGTCATATAAATCGTTTAAATTTTCATTCTTAGAAAATTTATCTATCATATGATCTGCGTTTGTTGTCTTATTATCAATCAGTTTATCTAAGTGATTTAAAAACTTAGCCTCATTATCATTAGATTTACTCAAAATGTCTCTGTTTAATAATCCTTTTCTAGAAATCCCAAGGAGCAAGGATGACCAATGTAATAGGTCTTTTCCCATCAACTCAGTGTTAAACCCTTTTTTAGGTGCTTCTAGGTAGGCATTAATTATTTTATTCTTATCCCACTTAGAAATTAATTCGTAAGCCTCATCTAAATTTCCATATAATATTCCAGTATTAAAAGCAGGTCCAGAACACAAACAATCCCAACCACAAGTGTCCATTGATCTTAACTCTATATATTTCTTAAGTCTATTTTCTGTAAAAATTGTACTTAGGTGAGTGGTTAAATCGTCTTCAGTTGGAAGTCGGTTGTTAATTTCACTAATTTTTCCATTCATGAAATCTGAAAATGAATAATTGCTTCCTGATAAATATTCTTTTTCGTTTTGAATAAATAATAAAGGAAAGTTTATTGAAAAATCTGCATATTTTTCAAAATCCATATTATCAAAAAAAACTTCAGGTAAACCTCCTCTCGATGTTTCTTGCCAAACTTTAGAACGATAAGAACTGAAACCACTATTTTTTTTTTCAATTATTGAAGAATTTGCAAAAAGGGCAATAGATATTGGAACTATAGAATTAACTATCTTAAACTTTTTAATAAAATCTTTTTCAGAATCGTAATCCAAGTTAAGTTGCGTACCACAAGTTCTATACATCATATCTAAGCTTAAAGAACCACCATTAGGCATATCCTTAGTCATTACTTGATATCTTTGTTTTGGATTATTAGGAACTTCACTAAGGGTTGAAATTGGATCAAAACCAGCACTAACAATTTTTAAATTTAATTTTTTTGTTACTTGCTGTAACTCAAATAAATAATCATGAGACTCAGCACATGCTTCATGGATATTATTTAGTTTATCCCCAGATAGTTCAATTTGATTTCCAGGTTCAAGAGTAATACTTTTTCCTTGTTTCTGTAACCCAATAATATTTTCTTTTTCCATTATTGGCTTCCAGCCAAATTCACTTAGAAGTGAAAACATTTTAAGGATAGTAGGGTAATCTACTCTTTTGTTTGTTTTTTCATCAAATAAAAATTTTTCATGTTCAATGCCAATTTTAAAATTTTTAACATCTTTAATTCCAGACTCAAAATATTTGATTATATGTTCTTTATGAGTGATCATTGATTTATATATAAGGATTTAAAGTTCATTTTAAAGTCTTTATGTTTAACTCTTCTGTTTGAAAATTTTGTATTGGTTGCTTTAGTTGTTTGAAGCGGTGCTTAGTAATGATAATTGAGTAATTTTATCATCCCCTAATTCATCTATAGGTTTAACAGGATATTCACCTGTAAAATAATGATCTGTTAATTGAGGATAATTATTATCTCTTTTGTTAAAACCCATTGCTCTATAAACACCTTCTAAAGATAAAAAATCTAATGATTTAGCACCAATATATTCACAAATTTCATCATTAGTTTTATTTGCAGCAAGTAACTCTTTTTTAGTAGGAGTATCAACACCATAAAAATCAGGAAATCTAATTTCCGGACAGGCAATTTTTACATGAACTTCTTTGGCTCCTGCATCATATAACATTTTCACAATTTTATGAGAAGTTGTCCCTCTTACAAGCGAGTCATCTATTAAAATAATTATTTTATTTTTAATAGTTGATTGATTTGCATTTAATTTTAATTTCACACCAAGACTTCTAATTTTTTGACTAGGTTCAATAAAGGTTCGACCAACATAATGATTTCTAATCAAACCTAATTCAAAGTTAATTCCTAAGTGTTGAGCAAAACCAAGGGCTGCTGCATTACCAGAGTCTGGTACAGGAACTACAATATCTGCTTTGATTTTGTTTTCTTTTGCAAGTTCAATTCCAAATTGCTTTCTATGTTCATAAGCAGATTTACCATTTAGTAAACTGTCTGGTCTTGCAAAATAAATATACTCAAAAACACACGGACGAACTTTTCTAGCAGGGAAGGGTTTGATGCTTTTTAGTTCATTATTCTCTATATAAACAACCTCACCGTTTTCTACATCTCGAATATATTTTGCACCAATTATATCTAGTGCACATGTTTCAGAAGCAAAGACATAGCTATCTTTGATTTTCCCAATTACTAATGGTCTGATACCATGAGGATCTCTTACACCAATTAAAGTATTTTGTGTTAGCATGACAAGAGCGTAACCACCTTGTATTTGGAATATGGCATCTATAACTTTATCAATTGTTTTGTTTCTTTTTGATTTAGCAATTAATTGAACAATTGTTTCTGTGTCAGATGTAGTATGAAATATTGCACCATCTTGAACCAATCTATTTCGAAGAGTTATTGAATTAGTTAAATTTCCATTATGAGCTACACCGATACCTCCAGCATTTGTATCTGCAAAAAAAGGCTGTATATTTCTTAAAGTGTTTTCACCAGTTGTACTATATCTGTTATGACCAATAGCATAATCACCAGGCAAACTATTTAACACTTTCTCTTTATTAAAATTATCTCCAACTAAGCCAAATCTTTTTTCAGAGTAATATTTTTTTCCATCAAATGTAACTATTCCACAACCTTCTTGACCTCTATGTTGTAGAGCATGCAATCCTAAAGCGGTTAGTGCGGCTGAATCTTTATTGTTACTTACGCCAAAGACACCACATTCTTCTTTTAATTTGGGATTATAAATCTTGAATTTTTTCTTTGGAATCTTGATAGTTTTTTTCATTTGGAAACTCTTTCAATAAATAATTACTACCTTTTTCAATATATGGGAAGGTGTATGATTTATCAGTATTAATTGGCCATTTACTATAATTATACACAATATCTACAGCTGAAAATAAACAAATACAGATTACATAACTTCGGATAAATCCAAAAAATAACCCAAATAAGGAATCGAGTCTTCCAAGACCAACAAATTTTACCGTCTTACTAATAGCTTTATTTGTAATAAGAATAACAAAGATCACTAAAATAAAGATAGTTATGCCGAGCGCAATATCTAAAACATATTCATTATCGATTATGTTTTTAAAATAAGGCTTAGCTTTTGGAAAAAGAAGTAAAGTTACAACATAAGCCAATACCCATTTTGAAGCTGACAATAAACTTAAAACAAAACCTTTACTATAACACTTGATAACTGAAAAAATTGTAATGATTAGAAATATTAGATCTATTAAAGACACTGCTTGATAAAAATCTTTTAAAGCATCAAGCATAATAATATTATTTTCCGAATGGTTTACTTATTAAAATAAGAGAGGGCAGTAAAGTTAATACTGAAATCATTGCAAGTAACATTGCCAAACCAGTAAACACACCAAAATAAATTGTGGGTATAAATTTAGAGAAAACCAAAATTGAAAACCCAAAGACAATGGTTATTGAAGTATTTAGGATTGCAACACCCACTGTTGAATGACAAACTTTTAGTGTTTTGTTATAGTCTTTAATTTTTAAAAACTCTTCTTTAAACCTATAAATGTAGTGAATACTATTATCTACTGCGATCCCTATTGTGATTGCAGCAATAGTAATAGTCATCATATCAAGGGGTATTCCAAGCAGGCCAATAATTCCTAAAATAAAGAAAGCTGCAATAAAATTAGGAACAACACCAATAAGAGATAGTTTGAAATTTCTAAACAAAATCATAAACATTGCAAAAATTCCAACCATTACTAAACCTAATGTGAGTATTTGAGATTTAAAAAGACTTTGGAGTAAATTATTAAACAAAATTAAAACTCCAGCTAACTTAAATTCCTCTTTGTTAAGTTTTAGCTTATTTTCTAGATCAAAATTTATCTGGTTTATTAAATCATTTCTTCTTAAACCATCCTGTGAGTCAATAATTCTAAGGCTTATCCTAGCTTCATTATCTTTTATGGATATATAAGGGTCTATAATATCTTTTTTTATAGTTTCTGGAATTTTTGAATAAAGCACACCCATTTCTAAGGTTCCAAGGGGCTTGTTATTATTTAATTGTGTAGCAACTTCAATAATTGAACTAAATGATAAAACCTTTCCAACTGCAGGAAGATTATCTAAATAATTATGAACATTTTGAATTTTTTCAATTTTGTCTTTTGTAAACCAGTATTTTTCATCATCTTTACTACCTTCATCATCCCAGCTTTCAAATTCATCATCTTCGGTAGTCTCTACTATGATATTTTCTGGAAATTTTAATATAATTTCTAAAGGTGTCGTGCCACCAAGTTTTTCATCAATAAGTTTCATCCCTTTATAAATCTCAGTATTCTTATTAAAATAATTTATAAAACTATTTTCAACTTCAAGTTTGCTTATGCCAACAACACTTAAGGCAATAACCAAACCTGTTACTAAAAAAATTATACTTTTATTGTTAATAGAAATTTTACCAAAAAAAGAAGTAATTTTAGAGTCTGCATCTTCTTTAATTTTTACTTTATTACTAGACATAAAGCTCAATAGAGTAGGGAGTAAAGTAAATGTGATTATAAAAGAGGTTATTAATCCTAAGGTCATCATCCAGCCAAAATCAATAATAGGTTTTATTCCACTAAATACTAAAGATAGAAAAGCACATATAGTTGTAAGAACTGTATAAATAATAGGCCAAAACATCTTGCTAGTTGTCATTATAATAATTTTTAAATTATCTAAATTTGGAAAATCTTCTCTTAATTGTAGAAACCGGGTACTCATATGAATATTCATTGCCATAGTTAGAATTAACATTAAAGCAATAAAGTTTGAGGATATAACGGTAACCTTCCAGCCTAGAAGGCCAAGTAGACCTGTCATAATTAAAACTGAAAAAAAGCAACTACTAATTGGAACAATAATCCATATTAGTTTTCTAAATATAAACCACAGAGTAGCAATAATAAATAAAAGAACTCCTAGACCAAAAACAATAATATCACTTTTAATAAATGACATCATGTCATCAGTGATCATTGGAATACCTCCTAAGTATATTTTTCCAACATCTCCATAGGACTTAATAACCTCTCTTATTTGGGTGATATTTTCATGATTTTTCTTTTTTAAAGTATTTTTATATTCTTCAATTTCTTGAGCTGATTTATTTTCAATATCTTTTAGTTCATCTTTTTTTATATAAACAATAATGCCACTTGTTTTACCATCCTCACTTATTACAAAATTTCTAAAAACTGGACTATTTAATATTTCATTAAATCCTCTTTCAGTATCAACACCTTCATCTTTTAAAGTTTTAAAACTTTCTAGTCTCTCTTGAAGAGGTGCTTCTGAATTATTTAATAAAGGGATATCAAGTAGTGTAATAACACTATGAACCCAATCTAGACTTTGGATTTTATATTTTAAACTTAAAAGATTATTAATAGAAGATTCAGTAACCATTCCCTCATTGGGAGAATAAGTTAAGATTAAAAACTCTTTAGAGCCATATCTTTCAGTGACTTCTTTCAAGTATTCAAGATCGGGATCCCCTTCAATTAACAAAGTATCAGATGAGGCATCTAGTCTAAAATCTTTAGAAAAATACCCAAAACTTAAGAGAGTAATTAACAGTAATATAAAAATTGATTTAGGATTTTTTAAAACAATATTTTGATAAAATAGAGAAAGCATTCACAGCTAATATATTGGATATTAGTTAATTTGAGTATCTTTAAATTTGGTAAACATTGCTTCAAATTCTACCATAACATTACCCGTTGGACCGTGTCTTTGTTTTCCAATAATTAGCTCTGCTAGATTTGATACTTCATTCATTTTTGCTTGCCATTCAGCATGCTCAACAGTTGCAGGTCTAGGCTCTTTTCTCTCTAAGTAATAGGCCTCTCTATATACAAACATTACAACGTCAGCATCTTGTTCAATTGATCCAGACTCTCTTAAATCTGATAACTGGGGCTTATGATCATCTCTTTGTTCTACTGCTCTTGACAACTGTGATAGAGCAATTACTGGAAGCTTAAGTTCTTTTGCCATTGCCTTAAGTCCTTGAGTTATTTCAGAAATTTCTTGAACTCTACCATCTCTATTATTTCCAGATCCTCTCATCAATTGAATGTAATCTACAACAATCAAATCTAAACCAAATAATCTTTTAATACGTCTTGCTCTGTTGCTCATAGCAGCGATACTGATAGCTGGCGTTTCATCTATATACAAAGGAAGTTCAGAAATATTCTTTGATGTCTCAATAAATTTATCAAATTGCTCATCAGAAATTCTTCCACGTCTTATATCGTTTGATTTAATTCTAGATTGTTCTGCTAAAATTCTAGTTGATAATTGTTCAGAAGACATCTCTAATGAGAAGAAAGCTACTGCAGATTTCTTTCCACTTTCTTGTAGTTTTTGAGCAGCATTAAAAGCTATATTTGTTGCTAAAGCAGTTTTACCCATTGAAGGTCTACCTGCAATAATAATTAAATCTGAATTATGAAGCCCACCCAGTCTATCATCTAGGTCTCTTAGACCAGTAGGAACACCCACAATGCCTTCATCATTTTGATAAGCAGCTGAGGCCATCTCAATAGTTTGTTTCATCGCTTCATCAAATTTAATAAGTGATGAATTGAAAGAACCTTTTTCAGCAAGATCAAATAATAACCTTTCTGAATTTTCAATTATATTTTGGCCATTAACATCAAGTGCATTTAGTTTTGCAGCGTCAATAGTATTTTCAGATATTTTAATTAATTCTCGTCTGACGAACATATCATAAATAATTCTTGAATATTCTATTGCTTGTCTTGGAGGAGTAGAAAATTTTGTAACTTTTACTAAATACTCAGGAACATTTAATTCGTCCTTTTCATTTTCAAAATAATTTTTTAAAGTTATAGGGTTTGCAAGCATCCCTTTGTAAATTAGGCTTTCAATTGCTGAAAAAATACTTTGATGCATTGGGTCATAAAAGTTAACACTAGAAACAATAGTATTTATTTCATCAAACGTTTCATTTTGAACTAATATTGATCCAATTACAGCCTGCTCTGCTTCAATATTGTTTGGAAGTTCTTTAAAAGTATCTTTAACTAGACTGAGGTTATTTTCCATGAAGAAATCTTATCTCAATTCGGATTTAAAAAAATAACAAATATATGCTGGGGAAAAAATTGTATAATTATTGAATAGTATCAGCTGTAACTACATTAATAGTAATTTCAGAATCTACTTCAGAGTGTAGAATAATTTTAACCTTAAATTTACCAATTGATTTAATTTCAGTTATTGGTTGTATCATTGAAGGTTTAATATCTAGTTTGTCATTTTCTAATATCAGTTTTGAAATTTCAGTTGGTTTAACTGATCCATACAATTCTTTATTTTCAGTACTTAATTTTTTAATTTCATATTCTTTATTGTTAATTTGTTCAGAAATTTTTTGAGCTTCTTTTTTCTTTTCAGTATCTTTTTTACTTAGCTCAGATTTAATCTTTTCAACTTCTGCAATATTTTCTTTTGAGGCATAAAGAGCTTTTTTGTTTGATATTAAGAAGTTTCTAGCAAACCCTCTTTTAACATCTATAATTTCTCCAATAGATCCAATTCTTCTTAAATTTTCTAAAAGTATAACTTTCATTTAAATTAACGCTAAATTTCTAGCTCTCTTAATAGATAGAGAAAGCTCTCTTTGTTTTTTTTGTGAAACATTCGTAATTCTTGATGGTAAAATTTTACCATTTTCAGACATATATTTTTTTAATAATCTGATGTTTTTATAATCAACTTCTGGAGCACCCTTTGCAGATAAAGGGCAAGTTTTCTTAAATTTGTATTTATTAGGTTGAAAAATACTTAGTTTTGCAAAGTTACTTTGACTTCCTTTTTTTTTATTTCCTGCTCTTTTTTTTGATGGCATAATTAGTCTCTATTAAATTCTTTTTTATATTCTTTTTTTTCGTATTCATCTTTCTTTGAAAAATATTTAGCCTCTAAATTAAATTTTTTAACCTTAACTGTCATATATCTTAGAAGATTTTTATCAATTGCTTCATTTTTTTCTAATTCATCAATAATTTTTCCAGGACCTTTAATCTTAAAGTGCATATAGATGCCTTTTTTATTTTTTTTAATAATGTAAGCTAAATTTAACAAACCCCAATCTTCAGTTTGCACTATTTCTCCTTCATTTTTTTCAACTATTTTAGAATATTTTTCAGTTAATTGCTTAACTTGTGCTGGGCTTGTATCTTGTCTAGCAACTATTGTGTGTTCGTATAAATTCATAATTGTTCTTTAATAAAAAGTGAGGATATACTATTATAATTATTGAATTACAACACTTAAAACCATAATAAACTTTAGATATTTAAATGTTTTCTGTTATTTTTCCAGGTCAAGGCTCACAATTAGTAGGAATGGGTAAAGACCTACATGCTAAATATAGCTTAGTTCAAGATCTATTCAAGGAAGCAGATGATACTCTTGGTTTCTCAATATCAAACCTTATCTTAAATGGTCCTAAGGAAGAATTAGACTTAACTGAAAATACACAGCCAGCAATATTTTTGCTCAGTTATTCAATATTTAGGTTAATCAAAGAAGAGTTTAAAATCGATTTAGATAAAGCAAAATTTTATGCAGGACATTCTTTAGGAGAATATTCGGCATTAACTGCAGCTGGGTCATTGTCATTTTCAGATACTTTAAAGATATTAAAAATTAGAGGTAGTGCGATGCAAAACTCTGTTCCAAAAGGAGTGGGTGGAATGGTTGCAGTTTTGGGCTCTGAAATTGAAATAATAAAAAAAATTATTGATGAGAATAAAGATAAATACGAATGCTTTATAGCAAATGACAATTCTGTAGGTCAGATCGTTTTAAGTGGAAAAATTGAAGACCTGGAGAAAATTATGGTTGATTTGAAAGCTTCAAATATTAAAAATATTAAATTACCAGTTAGTGCTCCGTTTCATTGTAAATTGATGAATAATGCAACACTTGTGATGAAAGAAGAAATAGCAAAATTAAATTTTAATGAACCTAAAAACATCCTTATTTCAAATGTAACAGGAAAAGAAATATCTAATTCGAATGAACTAAAAGAATTACTAGTTAAGCAAATAGAAAGTAGTGTTCGTTGGCGTGAGAGTGTTTTATTAATGATTGAGAAGGGTGTTACAGAGTTTATTGAAATAGGACCAGGCAAAGTTTTATCAGGATTAATAAAGAGAATTGATAAAAATGTTAAAGTTAGTGCAATAAATTCAGAAGAAGATATAAAGTTAATTAATATCAATGAGTAGTTTAAAAGATAAAAATATTATAGTCACAGGTGCTTCAGGTGGAATTGGCAATTCAATAGTTGAGAAGTTAAACCAAAATGGTGCAAATATTTTAGCTACTGGTACAAGAATTGAAAAACTAGAAGAGTTAAAAGAAAAATTTAATAATATAAAAATACTTAAATTTGATATTTCTCAACATGATAAAATCGAAGAATTTATAGAAAATGCTACCAAAGAGCTAGGTGGATCATTAGATTGTATTGTTAATAATGCAGGCATTACAAAAGATAATTTAACAATTAGAATGAGCTTAGAAGAGTGGTCAAAAGTGATAAATATTAATTTAACTTCTACATTTCTAATGTGTAAATATTCGATTAAAAAAATGCTTAAAAATAAATCTGGAAAAATTATCAATATAACTTCTGTTGTTGGGCATACTGGTAATGTTGGACAAGCTAACTATACTGCATCTAAAGCAGGTATAGTTGCAATGTCAAAAAGCTTAGCTATTGAATATGCAAAAAAAAATATTAATGTTAATTGCATATCCCCAGGCTTTATAAGCACTGCTATGACAGATCAAATAGATGAAAAATTTAAAGAAACAATAATTGCTAAAATTCCATCTAATAGACTGGGTAAACCTGAAGATATTGCTAATGCAGTTAATTTCTTAAGCTCAGATCAGTCAGACTATATTAATGGAGAAACATTACATGTTAATGGAGGCATGTATTTGGGTTGACAAAACTACTTTTTGAACTAATAACGAAATATAACAAAAAGGAACATTATGTCAGAAGATATTTCAAGCAAAGTTAAAAAAATTGTAGCAGATCACTTAGGTATTGATGAAGCTAAAGTATTAGACGATTCAAGCTTCATAGATGACCTTGGAGCAGATAGTTTAGATACAGTTGAGTTAGTAATGGCTTTCGAAGAGGAATTTGGTTCAGAAATTTCAGATAGTGAAGCTGAAAAAATTCTTACTGTAGGTGACGCTGTTAACTTTATAGCAGGAAAAGCAAACTAGAAATTAAATGTCCATAAAAAAAGATGGGATAATGGTAATTTTATCATCCCCATCTGGGGCAGGTAAAACAACCTTAGTAAAACTCCTCTCTAAAAATAAAAATTTTCATATTTCAGTTTCCCATACTACAAGAAAGCCTAGACTTAACGAAATTGCAGACAAAGATTATTACTTTGTTGATCATGATAAATTTGAAAATTTAATAAAAAATGAAGAATTCTTAGAGTACGCAAAAGTATTTAATCATCTTTATGGAACAACTAGAACACCAGTAATTGAAAAATTAGAAAAAGGTGAAAATGTAATATTTGATATTGATTGGCAAGGAGCTGATCAAATCAAGAATAAAAAATTAAATTATAAATTAATTACTTTTTTTATTTTACCCCCTAGCAAAGAGATACTATTTGAAAGACTATCAAATAGAGACATGAAAGATAAACTGATAGTAGAAGAACGTATGAAAGAGTTTAGTAGAGATGTTTTGCATTGGATTAATTATGATTATGTAATTATTAATGATGATCTAGAAGAGTGTTATTCTAAAATTAGTAGTTTAATTGATGCTGAAATTAACAATGGTTCGAAAGACTACGATAAAGATTTCATTAGAAAACATGTTGAAAAACTAACCTCTTAAATCTTCATATTCTTTTACAAGTTTAAAATATACTTCTGGCTCAAGGTTTTGAGGTCTAAGATTAAGATCAATACCGAATTTTTCTGCAACTTCTTTTCCATTATCAAAAACTTGGTTAAAGGGTTTTTTTAACATTTTTCTTCTTTGGCTGAAGAATATTCTAGTAATTTTTTCAAGGTTTTTAGGATCCTTTAATTTAAAAAAATTTTCTTTGGGAGTGAATAAAAGTAAAGAACTATCTATTTTAGGTCTTGGTGAAAAGCTTTGTGGTTTAATGTCTAATATCTTTTTTACATTTAATTTCCAGCTAGATAAAATTGATAATCTACCATAATTAGAGTTATTAAATTCAGATATAATTCTATCAGCAACTTCTTTTTGGAACATTAAAACGAGACTATCGAACCAAAAATTTGAGTTAATATTAAGAATCCATTTAGATAAGATTTCTGTTGAAATGTTATAAGGTAAGTTACCAAAGACAGATAGTTTTTGATCCGAGATAGTACTTTCAGATACTTTTAAGATGTCATCATTGATGATTTCGATTTCAGTTTCAAACTTTTCTTTTAGCAATATGGCTAAATCATCATCTTTTTCTACAACATAGAGTTTCTTTGGTTTTTTTTTTAAAATGTATGTGGTTAGATTTCCACTACCTGGTCCAATTTCCAAGACTTCCTTGTTAGTAATATCGGTTATGGATACAATTTTTTCAAGCACCTCTCTATCTATTAAGAAGTTTTGCCCAAGGCTTTTTTTTGCTTTTATGAACACTTATTTATCCAAAAACTTTAAGGCCTGAATTAAGCTTTTTGGATCAGATAAATTTTTACCCAGCATTGAATAATTTGGTCCATGATCTGGAGAAATACGAGTAAATGGTAGGCCTAAAGTAATATTAATTGCATCAAAACCAAATAAAGCCTTCATAGGAGAAAGTACTTGATCATGATACATACCAATAATTACATCATATTTCTTTAATAAAAATTTTGTAAAGATAGTATCAGCTGGAAATGGACCATTAATTTTATTATTTTTTAATCGTAATTTTTTAATAGCTGGAATTATCACTTTATCTTCTTCAGAATTTTGAAAATTGCTTTCACAGTGGGGATTTAACCCAGTTATTGCAATCCTTGGTAGTTTATTAAATTTTGTTTTATAAAATTTATTAATCAGGTTAACTTGAATATATATTTTTTGTTTTGTTATTTTTTTATGAACATCTTTTAAAGCAAGATGGGTCGTAAGAGGACTAACAGATAAATTTTTATTAAATATTAACATTGCAAAATCTTTTTTTTTGGTTTTCTTTGCAAGATATTCAGTGATACCTAAAGTTTTTCCTTTTAAAAAAGACTTTTTGGAAACAGGACCATTAATAAATTTGGATAAATTATTTTGGTTCATAAAATTTAAAGCAACTTTAAAAGTTTCATCTATGTACTTATTTGATTTACTAGTAATTTTTTCAAAGCATTTTTTAAATTTATAATCAACATTAATTAAATTAATTTTTTTATTAGTCAGTTTAGAGAAATCTTTTAACTCTTTATCAATATCATTTATTTTGAAATAAAAATCTAATTTTTTCATCTGTTCTTGAAGTAATTTTTTAGAAATAATGATTATTAAGGGTGATTTATAAATATTAGTTTTTAAACTTTTAAAAAAAATTTCTAAAAAAACACTGTTGGGCTCACCACCCACTATTATTATTGGTTCCTTACCCATTAAAATCTAGATTCTTTTTGATTTTGTTATAATAAATTTTTGAATATTGATTCAACTGCCTGTTACGTTCATAGTTAATTGCTTTTTTTAATTCATTTTCAATATCAATAGTGGTTTCGGAATTTTTTATATTTATTAATTTTAATATTAATATACCATTTGATAAAATTATAGGTTTTGTAAATTCTCCCACTTTTAAGCTGCTTATATTTTTTCTAATATTATTATTAAGTGAATTTTCATTGATCCAACCAATATCACCACCAATTTTAGCTGAATCAGAAAAACTATATGTTGCAGCACTATTTTCAAAACCTATTTCATTTATGCTTTTAACAACTTCTTTATATTTTTTTTCGATCTCTTCTTTGTTTTTAACTTCAAAGATAATTTCAGATAATTGATATTCTTTTGATTCAATTTTACTATTTTTTAGAAGCTCTTCTTTTAATGCAGTCTCATTAATTACAACTTTAGATGAATATTTTTTTATAATCAGTTCATTCCACAAAGCATCAATAGTAATTTTTTTTTCGATATCACTTATTTTTAAATCATAATCTTTTAAATAAATTTCAAATTCATTTATTGATTTTAGATTTAACCTTGAGTAAATATTTTTTAGTAAAAGTACTAAATAGTCTTCATTTAGTTTTATCTCTTTAAAATTTTTTGATATTTCTATTTTTTTTATCTTCTCTCTTATTATTGATTCGTTAGAAATATTTAATATCTTTTCTTGATCTAACTCTTTTAAAGAATTATTTAGAGCCACAAGATATTTAAATTCATTTTTAATATCAATGTTAGTTATAATTTCGTTTTGAATATTATGAATTATTTTTGTTTCAATTGATTGAGCATGCACACACATTATGACAAATAAAAATATTAAAATTTTCTTTTTCATATAATCCTATTTTAAAGCCATTTTATCTGGTGAAAAAGTTCCAAGTGGAACAATTGTTATAGAGAAAAATAATTCTTCAACTGGTTTAATATCAGCATCGTTATAATAATTCTTTTTATATTTTACACCCGCAACCAAACAATCATTTTTATACTCATACACCAAATCATAGTATTCTGTTAAATCAAGCTTTCGATTTCTTCTTGTATTAAATGATATAGAATTTTGATTATCAAAGTTATATTTTGTTGTATTTTGAATTATATTGGTACTGCCAACAGTGCCTCTTTCCTCTAAATAATCAAACTGAGTAATAAAGTTTCCAAATTCCATTTTAGTTATTAAAGAATTATATTCAAAAGTATTCAAATCATCTGTTAAAGAAAAATTGTAGCCTAATGAAATATTTCTAGTAGGTTTAAAATCAAATTCCCCAAATATATTGGAGTTTTTTTTATTTAAAGTACTATTTGTAGGTATATTCTTTTCTTCATCTAATCTAAAAACTGATGCAAGTTTAAAATCAATATATTCTTCAATTTTATCTATTTTATTATTGGTATTAATTTTTTCTTTTTTGAAGTTTAAGCCCAATGTAATAGACTCACCGGACTCAAATGAGTTTCCTAAACTTAATCGATTAGAAGAAAAAACATTGCTTATGTCAATTCTTCTAGACTCGTTTCTATTATTTTTCATTTCATGGGGGCTAAACCTTAAAGACAGCTTTGGTTCTAAAGTATTGAATGTTGTGGAATTTTTTTTAATTAGTGGCAATGAAGCATTGTATGTATATGCGCTCATTAATTCTGATTGTGGACTATTTTTATATGTAGGGTTATTTTTACCAACAGTATTGATGTTTTTCAAAGCAATTTCAAAATTTGTTTTAATTCCATTATCAAAGAATTTACCTAAAGCAGAGTAAATTAAATCATTTGAAATTGTAGATTTAACAACATTCGTATCAGTTAAAGTATTATTGCCATATGAATTGAGATTAAAACTGCCATCGATATTATTCAAACTAAAATTTTTTGAAAAATCATAACTAGGTAGTACATATTGATATCTATCGCTATTGGAGCCATTTAAAGTTTCGTACATTTCAAATGAGGTTGTTAGATCATAGCTCTCATGCTCTAGATCAAATTGAATTTTAGACTCAAGCACACTGTTGTCATCTAGTAGAAGGGGAGATTGTAGATCAAATAGCTTTAAATAGTTATCATTTGATACTTTTTGATAGTTAATTTGAAGCATACTTTTTTTGAAGTTGTCCAACGACAAATCTACTAACGTATTAGTGAAAAGATGAGACCTTGTACCTCCCTTGTCTTGAGAACTAGAGTCATGGCCATTAACAAAGCTAAAATCTGCTATTGTAATTGAATTCTTTGTTTTTTGTCTAAACTCATTTTGGAATAAAAATTTATTATCATCAAAGAGCCTTGGTTTTATTGTTAGGTCTTTATCATCAGATATGGCCAAAAAATACGGCACATAAACTGAGCTACCAAGATTGTTTGAGCTACCTAATTCAGGCTTTAAAAGACCAGATTGTCTTTTTACAGATGGGTCTGGATGAAAAAATTTAGGAAAGTAAACAACAGGAAAATCATATATTTCTAACCAAGCATTTTTATAATTAATCTGTTTTTTAATTTTATCATGGTGAATTTCATCAGATGTAATTTTCCAGGGTGGACATTTATCTGTTTTTTTACATGATGTAAAAATACCTTTTTTAAAGTAGGTATTAATCTTGTCTCCAAATCCTGAAACTGCACTTATTCTTGGATCATTCTCGTTATCCCCGAATAAATCTTTGTGGAACTTTGCAGTAATATCTTTTCCTAAAAATTCATTTTTTTTTAAGTCAAAAAAACCAGTTTTAAAAAAAAATTCATCACTTTTATTTTCTTTATCACTAGTTATAGCTACTATATTTTTACCCTTAAGAATTTCTTGATTAATAGAGTATTGAAACTGCTCAAGTTTATAAGTATTAGACTCACTATCAGTAATAATTGAATTTTTTTTTGATGATAAAATCATCTTATTTTTAAAAAGAGTTAAATCAAAACCTTCAATATTGTATCTATTTGAAATTTTAATCAATGTTTTACCTACTGTAAAAATTTTTTCTTCATTTTTAAGATAAAAAATTTGTTGAGCATTAATAGTTATGTTGTTATTTAAGTCAAAAAGTTGAACATCACCATTTGCTTCCAGTCTATTGATTTCTTTTAAATACTCAAAGTTGTCTGATATTAATTTAAGCTGACTATCAGTTCTAATTGTACCTCTGTTATTGCCTTTATATATATTTCCATTTTCAGTAATTTCTAAATCAGAAATTTCAAAAATAAATTCTTCTCCAAGAACTCGACTAAAGTTAGATAGAGTAAATAAGATCACAAGAAAGAAAGTTATAAATTTATTTTTCATTTAACTTTATTATAGAGATGAAATTTATTATTGATAATATAATTAAAGGCAAAAAAATTGAAAGTGTTACAGGAATTTTTTCATTTGTGCCTAGGACACTTAAAAAACTATTAATATAGTAAATAATTACAGACAAAAAAATTCCTAATGTAATCTTAAAAAAGGTATTTTTTTGGTAGCCAATGTTAAACATAATAATAGCAGAAAAAATTGTAATTAGAGTTAAGTAAACCGGATAAGAGACAATTTTCAACAAATGAGAATTTATATCAGTTACAGAATAATTTAAAGACATATAACTTTTTCTTAGTGTAATTAAATCAATTATACTTAAAGAAGAAAGGTTTGAAAATAAGCTATTTATTTTTTGTAAGTCAAAATTTGAATGTAATATCAATTCATTCAAAGTACTTTGTGAATTACCTTTTAGAGTTATTGGATTAAATATTTTCCATTTTTTTGATGTAATATCAACTTTTTCACTTTGTAATACTTCAACTAAATCAAAATCTTTATTGAACTTTGTTATGGAAACATTAATTAAAAATTCATTGTTGACCTGGCGGGCATTAATTATGTTTATATTGTCATTTATTTCATCTTTGATCCAAAGACCATTTTCAGTAATAACAGCTAAATACTTATTATCATCTGAATAGTTATTTTTAATTAATAGATATGAGTTTTTTAAAATAGATGATCCGTTATAAAAAAAAATAACCAAAATAATGCCAAGAATGAATGAATATAAACCTAAAATTTTTATGATTTTTATATTATTTAAACCAGAGTACTTAAAGACCTGTAGTTCATTTTTGTCAATAAGATGAATAAAAAATACTTGAGTGCCCAACAAAAAAATAAAAGGAAGTATTTCAAATAAGACCGAAGGTGTATTTAATAGAGACAAAAAGAAAAGATAAAAAAAACTTAAATCTATATTTTTAAAAAATTCAATTTGTTCAAGGATATTTGTAATTAAAATGATAATAAAAAAAGTAATAAAAATTTTTAATAATGAGATGTTAAAAAGGTTAATTAAAAATTTAATATAGGTTTTCATACTTTATTAATTTTTAATTTTATTACAAAATAGAGATAGATAATTAATGTTAAGATTAATGGAAAAATTGAAAGAAATATGTTCTGCATTAAATTCGTACTTATTAATTTTGAAGATGATTCTAAAAAAATAATAAAAAGAAAAGCAAATAAATAAATCTTAAATTTATTGATATTAAATGAATGGTCACTTTTAGATTTTAATATAAATAAAAGTGAAATTGAAATTAGAAAGGTTATATATAAAGGTTTTACCAATCTTGAGTATAGCTCTTTATAGACATTCTCTAAATTTTCTAATCTACAGTTTTTAATATTTTCTATTTCTATATTTGTAGAATTAATTATTGAACCATTAAAAAATAAAGAGCATTTAATTAAATTTATTGTTTTTGCTTCTTGTGTCTTTTGGTAGGAAGTTGTGTTAGAATTAAATTTTGAAATATTATAATCAGTTTTTGAGAATTCAAATTCTGAAATTTTCCCATTTATGACATTGATAGATTTACCATCATATAATGTTAATATCTTTTTATTATTGTCTATATTTACTATTGCAGTTTTAGCAAAAGTAGTTTGTGAGTTATTAATATCTGTTTTTTCATTTAAGAATATATTTATTAATTCACCTTTTTTATTTTTTTCATCAAAGTAAATTGTCAAGTTTCCAATAATATCTATAAACTTTTTAGGTTTGAGAACACTTTCAAAAAAATCTAAGTTAGATGATCTTATAAAGGATCTTGCTTTATCTTGAGCAAAAGGAGTTATTACAGCATTCAATAATAAACTAATAAGTACGAACCAGAGAGAAAATTTTATAAAAAAATTTATAAAATTAATTTTTTTAATTCCAAAATTCCAAAATATAACTAGCTCATTTTTATTCTCATACTTTAATAATATGTATGAAAATGCCAAAAATATAGCAAAGGGAAAAATTCTACTAATTATTTTAGGAAAGCTAAGTAATGTATATTTAAAATATACAAGAAAACCATGACCGTCCTCTATAACAAAATCGAGATAATTAACTGCCTGCAATACCCAAATAATTATACTGATGGTAAATACAACTAATAAGAAAAAATTTACACAATCTTTAGATAATTTTTTATAAACAATTTTTTTCATTGAAATACAGTAAATTAGCTCTTATATACCACTCAACTCACATAGAGTGTATTTAAAATTTATGACTATTCAAATTAATTACAAAAAAATAAGTTCAAAAAAAGACTTAGCCAACCTTGTCTTATTTGTTGATGAAAAATTCAATATTAACAATTTAAAAAAATATCTATCAAATTTAGAATTTTCTTACATATCTGATTTATTAAAAAATAGTGATTTGAAAAAAGATTTACTTTCTTTTGAAGTTAATTCAAAAAAGACAGTATTTTTAGTATCCATTAAGAAAGATATAAAGATATCAGATATAGAAAATTTAGGAGCTAAATTTCATAGTTATATTAATAATGATAAGAAAAAAGAATACTTTGTAAATTCAGATACAATTAATAATAAAATTAAAAATTTTGTTGGTTACTTTCTGCATGGACTTAAATTAAAATCATATGAATTTAATATTTATAAATCTAAAAAAAACAAAGAAACTGTTCTCATAAATGTTATAGGAAACAAAAATAAAATATCTACTCAAGATCATTTAAGATTTAAAGCTCTAGAAGAAGGAAGTTTTTTTGCAAGAGACCTTGTGTCTGAACCAGGAAATGTTTTACACCCTGATGAATATGCAAAAAGAATAAATACACTTAAAAAATTTGGATTGAAAATAAATATCTATGATGAAAAAAAATTAAAAAAACTTGGAATGAATGCGTTACTTGGTGTAGGGCAAGGTAGTATTAGAGGATCATATCTTGTAACAATGGAATGGAATGGAGTAAAAAATAATTCTAATCCTTTAGCTTTTGTTGGAAAAGGTGTTTGTTTTGACACTGGAGGTTACTCTTTAAAACCAGCAAAGTTTATGGAAGATATGACTTATGATATGGCAGGCTCAGCTACTGTGGTAGGTTTAATGAAAAATTTAGCAATAAGAAAAGCAAAAATAAATGCTGTTGGTGTTGTAGGGCTTGTTGAGAATATGGTTAGTGGAAACGCTCAAAGACCTGGAGACATTGTAAAATCTTATAGTGGTAAAACAATAGAGGTATTAAATACAGATGCTGAAGGTAGATTAGTTTTGGCTGATGCTTTAACTTTTACTGAGAAAAAATTTAAACCTAAGTTTATGGTTGATCTAGCAACTTTAACAGGCGCCATTATAGTTTCGTTAGGCTCTGAATATGCAGGTCTATTTTCAAATGATGATAAATTGTCAAAACAATTATTAGAAGCGGGTGATAAAGTTGAAGAAAAATTATGGAGAATGCCATTGCATAAAAACTTTGACAAACTTATAGACTCAAAAAATGCAGACATGCAAAATATAAATTATGTAGGTGGCGCAGGATCCACAACTGCAGCACAATTTTTACAAAGATTTATTTTAAATAAAACACCTTGGGCTCATTTAGATATAGCTGGTATGGCATTTTCAAAATATGGTGGTGCTTTAAATTCAGGTGGTGCAACTAGCTATGGAGTAAGATTATTAAACCAACTAATAGAGGATAATTATGAGTAATATAGAACAAACACTATCAATCATTAAACCTGATGCTGTTGAAAGAAATTTAGATAATGAAATCAAAGAAATGTTTACGGATAAAGGTTTTAAAATTATTAAAGATAAAAAAATTCAGATAACAAAAGCAGAAGCAGAACAATTTTATAAAGTTCATGAAACTAAACCTTTTTATAATGATTTATGTGCTTATTTGTCTTCAGGCCCAATTGTCGTGATGATACTTGAAAAAGAAAATGCAGTTTTAGGAAACAGAGAATTGATGGGTGCAACTAAACCAGAGGAAGCTGCAGAAGGAACTATAAGAAAAAAATATGGAATTTCTATTGATAAAAACTCTGTACATGGTTCTGATAGTGTTGAAAACGCTAAAATTGAAATTAATTTTTTCTTTAAAGATTAATTAAATAATTTTTTTATAGCCGCTGGATAGAGCTTGTGCTCTTGTTTTAAAACTTTTTTAGCTAAAGAAATAGAAGTATCTTTTTTTGAAATTTTAACTTTCTTTTGCAGAATTATTTTTCCTGAATCAAGTTTTGCTGTTACAAAATGAACAGTACAACCAGCTACCTTATCTTTATTTTGTATTGCTTTAAAATGAGTATCAAGCCCTTTATATTTTGGCAGTAAAGAAGGATGTATATTAACTATTTTTCCATTAAATTTTTTAATAAAATTTTTAGATAAAATCTTCATAAAGCCTGCAAGGCAAATAAACTTTATATTTTCTTTTTTTAATAAATTTAATATTTTTGTTTCAGCTATTTTATAGTTTTTAAAGCTTGATACATATTTTTTAATATTAAATTGACTTGAAAATTTTAAACCTTTAGCTTTTGAAGTATTTGAAAAGATTAAATCTATGGATATAGGTGAATTTTTTATTTTAGAAAATTTTATTAAATTTTTTAAATTACTTCCAGTTCCAGATATAAATACTGCTGTTTTAATCTTTTTAGGACCAGTCAATTTTACCATTAAGTTTAACTTTATATTTTCCTGCAGTTATTTTTCCAATAACATAGGGTTTAAATTCTTTTGTAAAAAATTTAGTAATTCTATTTAAGTTTTTAGGATTAACTATTAAACAAAAACCAACTCCACAATTGAATGTTTTTAACATTTCCTCATCATCAATGTTATTTTGCTTCAACCATTTAAAAATTTTTTTAGTTCTAACTTTATTTAAATCTATATCAGCGACTAATTTATCTGGAATAACTCTCTTAATATTATCTGCTAGGCCACCTCCAGTAATGTTTGCACATCCATTTAAAAGATTGTTATTAATTAAATTTAGAACTTCTTTGACATAAATTTTTGTAGGTCTTAGTAATTCTTTTTTTAAAAAAGAATTATTTTTTAAATTAATCTTTTTTTTATTAAGCACATGTCTAACTAAAGAATAACCATTTGAGTGAACACCACTAGATGGTATAGCCAGCACTAAGTCATTTTTTTTTATATTCTTCTTTGATAGTATTTTCTTTTTCATCAACCAAACCTACTGCAAAACCTGCTATATCGAATTTACCTTTTTCATAGGTACCTGGCATTTCTGCTGTTTCGCCACCAACCAATTCACAGTTTGAAACTTTACAGCCTCTTACTATTCCTTTGAGGATCAATTTTAATTTATTTAAATCAATTTTATTAATAGAAATATAATCCAAAAATAAAAGTGGTCTTGCTCCTTGAACAATTAGGTCGTTTACACTCATAGCAACTAAATCAATGCCAATTGTGTCATATTTATTGAGTAAATTGGCAATCTCTACTTTTGTACCAACACCATCAGTGCAAGCTACAATTTTAGGATTTTTAAGATTTTTTGGAATATTAGTTATAGAGCCGAAGCCACCAATATTATTAAACTTTTTTTGGCCTTTTTTGTTTGATGATATTGACGATATAAATTTAACAAAATTATCAGCAGCATTTATGTTTACACCACTTTTTTCATAGGTAAATTTTTCTTTTTTCATTAGTATAGTATATGCAAATAATTAATAAATTTTATAAATTACTGAATGTATATATTTATTTTATTTCATTCTCTCTATTAATAGTATTTTTTTCCACAACTTATTCAAATGCAAATGCATTTAGGGTATCTAAAATTGAAATATCCTCTCCATTTGAATTAAATTTTGAAAAAAATAACGTTATTGACAAAGGATTTCAAACTTCCTTTTCTGATTTGATTTCAATGATTACAACCTCTGGTGATAGAAAAAAGATTAAAAATGTTTCTATAAAAGAAATTAAGGGCATGATTGATTCTTTCACCATTAGTGATGAAAAATTTATAAATAATGAGTATTTTGCAAATTTAGAAACAACATTTAATAAAAAAAAAATTCTTAAATTTTTAGAAAATAAAAATATTTTTCCATCAATACCCCAAAGAAATAAGGTCCTATTATTTCCTATCCTTATAGAAACTAAAAATAACAATATATATCTTTTTAATAATAATATTTTTTACGATAAATGGAATGAACAAAAAAACTCTTATGATTTGTTAGATTATTTATTACCAAGTGAAGATATTGAAGATTTGATAGAATTACAAAAAATCTCAAAAGATATTGAAACTTATGATTTTTCAAATCTAATTAATAAATATGATATTAAAGATGATATAATTCTAATAATATATAAAGAAAGCAACAGAATAAGAACACTTTCAAAAATTAATTTAAATAACAGCTTGAAAATTCAAAATAAGAACTATCCTAAATTAGATATTTTGAATAATAATGACTTTTCTAATATTGTTGAAAATTTAAAACAGCTTTATGAAGATCAATGGAAAAGAAATAATGAAATTAATACTTCCATAAAACTTCCTATAACAATATCTATTAATTCCAAAAAAACTAAAAAAATTATAGAGTTGGAACAGGTGCTTTATAGTTTAGATCTAGTTTCTGACTTTAGTATTTTGAATTTTAATAGTGAGATTATTCAATTTAAAATAACTTATAATGGCACTCCTAATATATTTTTAAATGACATGAAAGAAAAGAACCTTGAATTAGAAATGAAGAATAATATGTGGATATTAAAATGAAAAATTTAAATCAATTATTATTAGATTTTAATTATGAACAAAACTTTAAAGATGATGATTTTTATGTTGGAAAGAGTAATTTTTATGCTTTTGAAATGATTAATAAATGGCCAAAGTGGGAAAAAAATTTTTTAAACATTAATGGTGAAAAATTTTCAGGAAAAAGTCACCTGGTTAATATTTTTTTGAAAAAATTTAATGGCATTAGGATTGATATTAATTCATTAAATGACGAAAACATTAAATCCATTAAACCTTACCAAAATATTGTTTTAGAGGATTTAAATTTAAATATAAATGAGAAGCTGATTTATTCACTTTTTAATATAATAGATCAAGATAATAAGTTTTTGATAGTCACATCAAAGAAACCAATATCTGAGATCAATTTTAAACTTGAAGATCTTCGATCTAGAACAAAGAACTGTCTTTTTGCAAATATTCAAAACCCTGATGATGAGCTAATGTTTGCATTAATATTAAAAAATTTATCAGACAGACAAATTACTTTAGATAAAAAGCTGATTAACTTTATTATTAAAAGAATTGAGAGATCGTATGGCAAAATATTTGAATTCATATATAAAATTGACAAGATTAGTTTAAAAAAAAAGAAATCTATCGATTTTAAAATTATTAATGAAGCTCTTGAGGAATAAGTGAATAAATATAGAACACATACATGTAGTGAGTTAACAATTGATAGTAGTGGTAAAGATGTTGTTTTATCAGGCTGGATAAACAAAAAAAGAGATCATGGAAATTTACTATTCATAGATTTAAGAGACAATTATGGAATGACTCAATGCATTATAGATAAAAGTAACGAAAATTTTAATTCATTAGAAAAAATTCAATTAGAAAGCGTAATTAAGATAAATGGTAAGGTTGTAGAGAGAACAAAAGAAACTATTAACACCGATCTTCAAACTGGAGAGATTGAAGTTAATATAAATTCATTTGAAGTACTGGGTACTTGCAAAGAGTTACCAATGCCAGTTTTTAGTGATCAAGAGTATGCTGAAGAAATTAGACTCAAGTATAGATTCTTAGATCTAAGAAGAAAAAAAATTCATGACAATATTATATTAAGGTCAAAAGTTATCTCTTTTATTAGAAGCGAGATGTCCAAACTTGGGTTTTTGGAATTCCAAACACCAATATTAACATCCTCTAGCCCTGAAGGTGCAAGAGATTTTTTAGTACCAAGTAGACTAAATCCTGGAAAATTTTATGCACTGCCACAAGCGCCACAACAATTTAAACAACTTATAATGGTTTCTGGTTTTGATAAATATTTTCAAATAGCTCCATGCTTTAGAGATGAAGATGCAAGGGCAGATAGAAGTCCAGGTGAATTTTATCAGCTTGATTTAGAAATGTCTTTTGTTGAACAAGAAGATGTCTTTCAAGTTGTTGAAAAACTAATAGTCAATGTTTTTAAAAAATTTTCTGAAAAAAAATTGATGTATGAAAAATTTCCAAGAATACCTTATGAAAAATCTATGCTTAAGTATGGATCAGATAAGCCAGATTTAAGAAACCCATTAATAATTTCAGATTTATCAAACATTTTTACACGTGATGATGTTACGTTTGAGATATTTAAAAAGCTTGTAAAATCTGGTTCTAAAGTGAGATGTATAGTAACAAAAAATACAAAAGATAAACCTAGGAGTTTTTTTGATAATATTGATAAGTGGGCAAAAGAACAAGGGGCGTCTGGTCTTGCTTATTTTACAATTGAAAAAGAAGAAAATATTTCAGCAAAAGGACCGGTGGGAAAATTTTTTTCTAAAGAAGCACTAGAGGAAATTATGAAAATCACTGGAGCTGAAATAGGGGATAGTATATTTTTTGCTTGTGGAAAAATAAATGATGTTGAAAAAATAACCTCTTTAGCTAGAGATAAAATTGCTAAAGATTTAAAATTAATTGATGAAAATACTTTCGCATTTTGTTGGGTTGTTGATTATCCAATGTTTGAAAAAAATGAAGTAACTAATAAAATCGAATTTAGTCACAATCCATTTTCAATGCCTCAAGGAGACTTAAAAGATATTAATTTTGATAATCCTCTTAATATTAAAGCCTATCAGTACGATATTGTTTGCAATGGGATAGAGCTATCTTCTGGTGCAATTAGAAATCACGTGCCTGAATTGATGTATAAACTTTTCTCGATTGCTGGATATCAAAAAGAACAAGTTGATGAAAAATTTAGTGGAATGATCAATGCTTTAAGTTATGGAGCTCCACCTCATGGTGGTATAGCACCTGGTATTGATAGAATTGTAATGCTGTTAGCAAATGAAAAGAATATTAGAGAAGTTACAATGTTTCCAATGAATCAAAATGCTCAAGACTTAATGATGAACGCTCCATCAAACGTTAACGAAGAGCAACTTAAAGAGCTTGGTTTAGCTTTAAAACTGAAAAAATAATATTACTTTTTACCTTTTAAGCTTATCTTAACGTCAGATAAATCAACAAGATTTTTTTTGTAGTTATTTCTAACAAAACCTTTGCTAGTAACATCTTTTATAATTTTAAGTAATTGATTTTGATCCTCAGTATTTTCTTCCTCAGATAAAGATCTATCTGATCCACCAATTGATGGAGTGTGAGCAAGATCTTCTCTATTTTGATATGAAATTGCTAATTCTCTAAAAATATAATCAAGTATTGAAGAAGCACTCATTATTCTGTCATTACCGTGTACTTTTCCAGATGGTTCAAATTTAGTATCAACATAAGCACTGATGAACTCATCTAAAGGAACGCCATATTGAAGACCAAGTGAAATTGCTATTGCAAAATTGTTCATCAAAGCTTTTACCAGTTCACCCTCTTTACTTGTGTCTATAAAAATTTCTCCAATTTTACCATCTTCATATTCACCAGTATGGAGATAAACTTTATGGTCACCAATTGTCGCTTTTTGGATGTAGCCTTTTCTTCTGTCAGGCATACTAAATCTTTTACTGACACCCTCGTTAATTTTTTTAACAAAATTAGTATTATTTTCTTTTGAAATGACCTTAGGTTTGCTTTGTTCAGTAATAATATCTATTTTTTTAGTTTCGCTTACTTTATTATTTGCATCTAAACTTTTTGTTTTTCTTGTATCAAGTTTAACGTCTAAAACTTCAAATTTTCCATCGTCTCGCTTTTCAAGATTTGCCAACTCTGTTTCATTAATATCATCTAGATAATGATTAACTTTAAAGCTACAAGTATAATAAGTTTCTACTAAATATTTTGCCATTTTTCCTTTAATTAATTTTTTATTTTGAATCGTAAGATAATTAATTTATATACAAATCCTTACTTTAGTCTAATTTAAATAATACAATTTAGGATTGAAGAATTAATGAAATAATATGTTGACACTTTTAAAAAAAATTTTCATTTGGTGGAACCAAGAAACACTAGGTACAAAATTAAAAACTATTTTTTATGGAAAACTTGCTGGAAAAGATTCTAGTGGCAACAAATATTACGAAAGTAAATCTGGAAAACGATGGGTGATTTACAATGATGAAATTGATGCATCGAAAATCCCTAATGAATGGTACTCTTGGATGCATTACACTAATAATAGAATTGAAAACAATCATGAATTGAAAAAATATGATTGGCAAAAACCGCATCAATCAAATCAAACGGGTACTGAGAATGCCTATCATCCTAATAAAAACAATGATCCTATTAAAAAAAAATATACAATCTGGAAAAGTTAGTTTCTTATTTCTTTTAATTTATTTTTTTTTAACAAACTTATCATCACCCCTAGTAGCTAATGAAAATAATGAAGGAAAATTTGTTGAAATAAAAATTTTAGATAAAGTAAGTTCAAAGACTGATCTTTTAAGATTAAAGATAGGAGAGGAGCTAAGATTTAAAAGTTTATTAATAAAAAATCTAAAATGCAAAAACTCTGAATTTGATGACAACCCAGAAATTACAGCTTATATTCAAGTTAAAGATACGATTAAAAATGATAACAACGAAGTGTTTATATTTAATGGGTGGACTTTTTCATCTAGTCCTGCAGTAAATCCTTTTGATCACCCAGTATATGATATTTGGTTAACAAGATGTTATTAGAATACTTTTTCATTATCTAGCCAGCTAACATTAAAGTCTGACTCAACAAATTTTTTATGATTTAGTAAAATTTTATGAAGAGGTATTGTTGTTGTTATTCCTTCAATGACAAATTCATCTAAAGATCGGTTCATTCTTTGTATTGCTTCAGTTCTATTTCTGCCATGTGTGATGACCTTACAAATCATACTATCGTAAAATGGTGTAACTTTATAACCTTGAAAAATTGCACCATCTACTCTTGTTCTAAAACCTGATGGTTGGTGACACATTCCTATAGTTCCAGGCGATGGTTGAAAATTTTTACTTGCATCCTCTGCATTAATTCTACATTCTATTGCATGCCCCCTAGGATTAATGTCACTTTGTTTTAAAGCTGTTTCACCAGTGTAAGCTATCCAAATTTGCTCTTTAATAATATCAATACCTGTTACCATTTCAGTTACAGGATGCTCTACTTGAACTCGGGTATTCATTTCTAGAAAATAAAATTTTCCATCTTCATATATAAATTCAACAGTTCCAGCACCCTCATAACCAATTTTACTAACCATATTTACAGTTCTTTCAAAAAGATCTTTTCTGATCTGATCTGTTAAAACTGGACTAGGAGTTTCTTCTATTAATTTTTGATGTCTTCTTTGAACTGAGCAGTCTCTTTCATGTAGATGTACTGTTCTATTTTTTCCAGATAATACCTGAACTTCAATATGTCTTGGATTTTGGAAAAATTTCTCAATATAAATTTCATCATTGCCAAAATATTTTTGTGCTTCAGACTTTGCTGTTGAAAATAATGTTTCAAATTCTTCTTCTTTACGAACGATTTTCATTCCCTTGCCACCACCACCTGCGGATGCTTTAATCAGAACTGGAAAGCCTATTTTTTTACAAAGTTCTTTGGCTGCCTTTATATCTGTTATTCCGCCTTCAGAACCTTCAATAACAGGTAGACCATGTTCTTTTGCAATTTTTTTTGCTTGAATTTTATCTCCCATCATCTCTATGAGTTTTGAAGAAGCACCAATAAATTTAATATTATTTTCCTCTAGTACTTTAGCAAAATTTGCATTTTCAGATAAAAAACCATATCCAGGGTGAACTGCTTCTGCTTTTGTAAGTTCTATTGCTGACATCAAAGCTGGAATATTTAAATAACTATTTGCAGGTTGGTGTGAGCCAATGCATACACTTTCATCCGCCAGTCTTACATGCATACTATCTTTATCAACATCAGAATGAACAGCGACAGTTGATATACCCCATTCTTTGCAAGCTCTTATAACTCTGACTGCAATTTCCCCTCGGTTTGCAATTAGAATTTTTTTAAACATTACTCTACGATGATAATAGTTTGGCCGTATTCAACAGGTTGGCCATCTTCTACACAGATTTCTTTTATAATTCCATCTGCTGTTGATGGAACGTGGTTCATAGTTTTCATAGCCTCAACTATCATAACCGTTTCACCTTTTTTAATTTTTTTACCAACTTCTACAAATTTTTTACCACCAGGTTCTGCAGCAAGATAAGCTGTACCAATAATAGGAGATTTAACTTCAGTTCCAGACACAACAGTTGACTTAACTGTATCAAGGGCTGGTGTTGAAGCAGAAACACTTACAGTTTGATTTGAACTAGCTGGATTCGATTTTGATACTTTTATTTTAGTATCTTTATCAGTGTATTCAATTTCAGTTAAATTGAATTCATTTAAGTAGTCTGTTAATTCTTTAATGATATTTTTATCTATTTTCATTTCTGTAACATGTTTTGCATTGCAATTATGGCTAAAATATAACCATTATCACCTAAACCAAAAATTCCACCAGTAGCAATATCGCTGATTAAAGATTTGCGTCTAAATTCTTCTCTTTTATATATATTTGATATGTGAAGTTCAATAATTGGTTTTTTATAAATATCTAAAGCATCCCTGATAGCTACAGATGTATGTGTAAAACCTGCAGCATTAATAATTATACCATCAAATTTACTTTTAGCCTCTTGGATGGTTGTAACTATTTCGCCTTCTATATTTGACTGGGAAAATTCTAAATTAATATTTAAATCTTTAGCTTTATCTAAACAATTTTCTTTTAACTTATCAAACGTTATTGATCCATATTGTGATTGTTCTCTTTCACCTAATAGATTAAGATTAGGACCATTAATAATTATAATATTATTACTCATCAAATTCTTATACATTATGAAAAAAATAAAAAAAATAAAAATTAAACTAAATGGTAAATTTTTAACAATAAATGAAAATTTAAGCCTCTTAATTTTTTTAAAAGAACTAAAAATACCTCTTAAAAAAGTAGCAATTGAATTAAATCAAGAAATAATAGATAAAAATAATTTAAAAACTATAAAACTAAAAAATAATGACAAAATAGAAATTGTTCATTTTATTGGAGGTGGATAAAATTGGTTAACGATAAATTAATAATTGATAAAAAAAAATTTAATTCCAGATTAATAGTTGGAACTGGAAAATATAAAAGTATGGCAGAATGTGCGAAAGCTATTAAATTATCTGGAGCAGAAATTGTTACTGTTGCTGTGAGAAGAGTAAACATTTCTGATAAAAAAAAACCTTTATTGATGGACTACATTGATCCAAAAAAAATAACTTACTTACCAAACACTGCTGGCTGCTTTAATTCTGAAGAGGCTCTTAGAACATTACGTTTAGCAAGAGAAATTGGTGGATGGAAACTGGTAAAACTTGAGGTTTTAGGAGATAAAAAAAATTTATTTCCAGATATGATTGAAACATTAAAATCTACAGAAGTTTTAACTAGAGAAGGATTTAGAGTAATGGTTTACTGTAATGATGATCCTTTAATGGCTAAAAGATTAGAGAATGTAGGAGCTTGTGCAATTATGCCTCTCGCAGCACCCATAGGATCTGGCCTTGGAATTCAAAATACAACAAACATAAAAATAATAAGAAGCCAAACAAAGCTTCCTTTGATAATTGATGCTGGCTTAGGACAAGCGTCAGACGCAGCTATTGCCATGGAGTTAGGTTGTGATGGAGTGTTGGCTAATACTGCAATTGCCAAAGCTAAAAAACCATTTCAAATGGCACTGGCATTTAAAAATGGAGTAATTGCAGGAAGACAATCTTATTTAGCAGGTCGTATAGAAAAATCTATATATGGAAGCGCATCTTCTCCAAAAACTGGAATTATCTAGGCTACTGGTTTTTTAAAAAATTTCTTTTTAAAAAAAGGTTTTTTTTTATAAGGCTTTTTTTTAATAGGACTTTCAAAAGATTTAAATTCTTTTTTTTGCTCTTCTAGGTTTTTTAACTTTTCTATATGTTGAACTATTTCTATTGTTTTTTTAGTTTTGTTTTGAAGATCAATTATGTATTCAGGAATAATAAGACTGTTATCTGCAATTATATCGATCTTAATTAAGTTTTTTTCTTCAAAATACTTTAAATCTTCAATAAAGTTTTCTTTCATAAAGTCCGATATCTTTTCGCAAATCTTAAGTTCTACAAATTTTGCTTTTGTTAAAACAGCTTTAACCTCGACTAATTTAAGAATCTTCATCGCAAAAGACTCATCTGTAAGTGTAACTTTCCATTTTACAGCACTTTCCCTTAATCTTTGTCTAGACATTTCTAAAAGTCCAAATGTACTAATTCTTCCAATTTGAATTCTTGCCCTATCAGTTCTGCATTGTTCTTTAAGTTTTCTCTCAACCAACCTTCTATTTCCAAAACTCAACATATCAATAAAATCAATAATAATTAGACCAGACAGATCTCTTATTTTTATTTGTCGAGATATCTCTTCTGCTGCCTCAAGATTAGTGTCTAAAGCAGTACTTTCTACATTTTTTTGTTTAATAGAGCTTCCTGAATTTATATCAATTGAAACTAGTGCTTCAGTTGGATTTATAACTAGGTAACCTCCTGATTTTAGTTTTATTTCTGAGTCATAAATTTGATTTAATTTTTCTTCAATGTTCTCTTTAAAAAATAAAGGAACTTTTTCTCTATATTTTTTTATTTTTTTTACATGAGAGGGCATCATTAACTTCATAAAGTTTTGGGCTTTTTTGTAACCCTCATTACCTTCAATGACGATACTATTTGTGCTTTCATCATACATATCTCTCAAAGTTCTTTTTATAATATCACTTTCTTGATGGATTAATGATGGAGCTATAGAGTTTAATGCATTTTCTTTAATTTCATTCCAAGTTTTAATCAAAGTTTGAAGATCATGATCAATATCATTTTTTGTTTTGTTTGATCCTGCAGTTCTTACAATAAGCCCCATTTCTTTTGGAATAACTATATCGTTTAAAATAGTTCTAATTTTTTTTCTTTCTCCTGGGTTAAATATTTTACGAGATATGCCACCACCTTTTGGTGTATTGGGCATTAGGACAATATATTTACCTGCTATAGAAATAAAAGTACTCAACGCAGCACCTTTTTGTCCTCTTTCATCTTTTAAAACTTGTATTAAAATTACTTGATTAGGTTTTACAACTTCTTGAATCTTATATCTTTTAGATCTAAATCTTGTTTCAGGTTTTCTACCGTGTAATACAGGCGAAGGTTGCTCTTTATCTTCATCTACTTGAGTGGTATCTGTAATTGGAGTATCACTCCCTTCTGTTACCTGATCATTGGTTTCAAATTCAGACTCAAGTTTTACTTCAACTGGATCATTAATATCAAGATTACCCTCGTTAATATTTTTTTGTTCTTCTAACTCACTTTTTTTTAATAGTTCTTCTCTGGCTTTTTCTTCTTCTTCTTTTATTTTTGCTAAATCACTCTGAGGTATTTGATAATAGTCAGATTGAATATCGTTAAAGGATAGAAAACCGTGTCTATCTCTTCCAAAATCAATAAATGCAGCTTGTAAAGATGGCTCTACTCGACTTACCTTGCCAAGGTAGATATTATTTTTTATTAAATTGTTTTTTAAGCCTTCGTACTCGTAGTCTTCAATGTTTTCACCTGACTTAAGTACAACTCTTGTTTCATTTGGATGCGAAGCATCAATGTATAAATTTTTTTCCATATATTTTTGATTAATTGTTTCATTTTATATTTAAATAATTTTAAATTTTGTTTGAATTCTGATGCCTTAACTTTAACAAATTCTTATATATATTAAACTAAAATGCATAGAATAATTAAAAATATATTTATAGTAGTTTTAAGCGTTGGTTTGTTATCTGCATTTTCTGTATTAGCTGTTTTGTGGGCTTTTTCTAACAATTTGCCAGATTATAAATTCCTCAAAAATTATAAACCATCAGTTTCTAGTAAAGTTTACTCAGGGAATGGTGAGTTGGTGAATGATTTTTCATCAGAAAAACGAATATTTGTACCCTATAAATCAATACCAGAAAAAGTGATTAATGCTTTCTTATCTGCAGAAGATAAAAATTTCTATTCGCATCCAGGAGTAGATGCCAAAGGAGTGTTAAGAGCAATAATTAATAACATTTCCAATGTAGTTGCATCAAGAAGATTGGAAGGTGCATCAACAATAACTCAACAAGTGGCAAAAAATTTTTTATTAACAAACGAAGTAAGTTTAAATAGAAAAATTAAAGAGGCAATTCTTGCCTTTAGAATAGAAAGAGCTCTTTCAAAAGAAAGAATATTAGAACTATACTTAAATCAAATATATCTGGGTGAAGGTACTTATGGCGTTGCATCTGCTAGCTTAGAATATTTTGACAAATCAATTAGTGAATTGAATTATGAAGAAGCAGCTTTATTAGCAGCTCTGCCAAAGGCTCCAAGTAGATATAACCCGTATAAAAATATAGAACTTGCAAAATTTAGAAGAGATTTAGTTATAAACAATTTGTTTGAAAATAATTATATAAGCAAACAAAATCAAAAAGAGCTTTTGTCGAAAAAAATAATATTAAAAAAAAGAAAAAAAATATTTACAGAAGATACTAGCTATTATGTAGAAGATATTAGAAAAGATGTAGTTGAAAAATTAGGATTTGATAAAGTTTACAAACAAGGATTAAATATAAGTACACCTATTAATATTAGCTTGCAAAAAATTGCAACTGACTCATTGAGACAAGGTCTTATCGAATACGATAAACGAAAAGGGTGGCGTGGTCCATTGACTAATATTAAAAATTTAGAAAAATGGAATAAAGATTTAGATAAATTTAGATTAGAAAGATCAATTAATTGGGATTTAGCAATAGTTAAAAAGATAGATAAATTTTCAATAGAAATTGAATCGGAATATGAAAAAAAAGGAATTATTAAGTACGAAAACATCTCGTGGATAAAAAAAGATTTTGATGAAATATTGAAAATTGGGGATGTTATTTATACTGAAAACATAAATAAAAATATATTTGCCTTAAGGCAACTGCCAGAAGTTAATGGAGGGATTGTTGTTATGGACCCTTTTACTGGACGGGTATTAGCTCTAAGCGGTGGATTTAGCTTTAAAAAAAGTGAATTTAATAGAGCCACACAAGCACTAAGGCAGCCAGGTTCTGCTTTCAAACCTTTTGTTTATGCTTTAGCTCTTGAGAATGGATATACACCATCAACTTTAATTCTAGATGCACCACTAGTTTTAGAGCAAGGATCTGATTTAAAAATGTGGAAACCTGAAAACTACGGTAAAAAATTTTATGGACCATCAACACTTAGAATGGGGTTAGAAAAATCTAGAAACTTGATGACTGTCAGAATTGCACAAGATCTTGGAGTTAAAAAAATTGTTAATTTTTCAAAAAAACTTGGTATTTATGAAAATCCCAGCGAGCTTTTATCAATTTCATTAGGCTCTGCAGAGACAACTTTATTGAAGCTAACATCAGCATACTCTTCATTTATTAATGGAGGAAAATTAGTTAAACCAATAATGATAGATAGAATTCAAGACAGTGAAGGGATTACAATTTTTAATAATGAAATGAGAGAGTGTATAAATTGTGATCAAATATCTCACTTAAGTGACAATTATCCAAATATAAAGGACAGTTTTGAGCAAATATTTTCCCCAGAAACAGCATATCAAATGACCTCGATATTGGAGGGAACTGTTCAAAATGGAACAGGAAAAAATTTAAAAGATTTAAATTTGGATTTGGCTGGAAAAACAGGCACAACAAATGGAAATACAGATACATGGTTTATAGGATTTACTTCAAAATTAGTAATAGGAGTTTATGTAGGTTCAGATAATCCAAGATCACTTGGAAGGTATGAAACAGGAGCAAAAACAGCATTACCAATTTTTAAAAGCTTTGTAAAAAAAGCTGTAAAAAAAGAAGATGCAAGACCGTTTAAAGTTGCAAAAAATATTTTAATGAAAGTTATTGATCCTATTACAGGAGAAAAAGCTGAAATTGGAACAAGAAGAACAATTATTGAAGCTTATAAAGAAGTGAAAGTAGAAAATTTATTAAATAAAGATATTAATAATAGATTAAAAAATAATAATATATTAAGGTTCTACTAATGGACAATGAATATTTAAATTACAAATCTGAAATAGAAAAAATCAATCAAAGAGTTAAGGAGTACCTTTGAAAAAAATGATATTCATAAAAAACTAGAAAAGAATAACCAAAAAATATTAGAAACTAATTTTTGGCAAGATAAAGCAAATTCTCAGAAAGTTATTAAAGAAAAAAAATTATATGAAGAATTAATAAATTCATATGAAAATTCATCTAAATCGATAATTGATCTTGATGAATTGAACGAACTTGCTTTAGAAGAAAAAAATCAATCTGTCATAAACGAAGTTCTTGAGAGTATTAAAAATTTAAAAAAATTAGCTAAAAAAAATGAAACTAAATGTTTTTTGTCAAATGAAACTGACAGTTTAGATTGCTATATAGAAATTCATGCCGGTGCTGGTGGAACAGAGAGCCAGGATTGGGCAGAAATGTTAAGAAGAATGTATTTAAAATGGTCAGATATTAAGAATTTTAAATCAGAATTAATTAGCGAACATAAGGGAGAGGAAGCAGGCATAAAATCATCAACTATTAAAATTGAGGGTGATTATGTTTTCGGATGGTTAAAAGCTGAGTCAGGAATTCATAGGTTGGTTAGAATATCTCCTTTTGATTCTGGAGCTAGACGACATACCAGTTTTGCAAGTATCTGGATTTATCCCGTCATAGATGAAAATATTGAAATAGAAATTAATGAAAAAGATTTACGTATTGACACCTATCGATCAAGTGGAGCAGGAGGGCAACATGTGAATACTACAGATAGTGCGGTAAGAATAACCCATCTACCTTCTAAAATAGTAGTTCAATGTCAAAATGAAAGATCACAACATAAAAATAAAGATACCTGTATGAATATGCTTAAGGCAAGACTATATGATTTTGAATTAAAAAAAAAAGAACAAGAAAGCCAAACAGTAGAGTCTTCCAAGTCAGAAATTGGTTGGGGTCATCAAATTAGATCTTATGTACTTCACCCATACAGAATGGTAAAAGATAATAGAACTAACTTTGAAAGCTCAAATCCTGATAAAATCTTAGATGGTGAGATTGATGATTTTTTAGAAAGTTCGTTATATAAAGTTAAATAATGAAAAAAATAGTTAAAATTCTTGTAATATTAATATTAACGCTTGCAACAATTGTTATTTACTTGAGCCTCTATGGAGTAAAAACTGACAAGTTTAATAAAGAAATTATAAAGAATGTTTCAAAAATTAATAAAAAAATTAACCTTTCATTAAATGAGGTTAATTATCTATTAAACCCACTGAATTTTAGTATCAATATTTCAACAAAAAACCCTAAAATATTATTGGAAGATAAAAGTCTAGATTTAAAAGACATTACTAGCAATATTTCATTAAAATCTTTTATAAGTAATCAGTTTTCTATTGATGATTTAAAAATTTCAACAAAAGAAATTAAAATCAAAGATTTAATCTCATTAACAAGAACAGTTGAAGGATCACCACAACTTTTTGTTTTAGACAACATCACTAAAGAGGGATTAATTTCTACAGAAATAAATCTTAAATTTGATTCAGATGGAGAAATAAAAAACAATTATCAAATAAATGGGACTGTCAAAAAAGCAAAATTTAATATTTTTAACAAGGTTGAAATTGATGATTTAAACCTTTTATTTAATATAAGCAACAATCAACTAACATTAAAAAAGATAGAAACAAATCTTAATAGTATAAAATTAAAATCGCCCTTAATCAAAATTGAAAAAAAGAAAGATATATTTTTTGTTGATGGAGAAGTGGCAAATAAAGAACAAAATTTTGATATAAAAAAATTAAAACCTATATTTGGTGATTTACCAAACAATATAGAGATAGAAAAAATTGACTTTAATTCTGTAAATATTTTTTCTTTCAATATTAACAAAAAATTAAAATTAAAAGATTTAAAACTAGAGACCATCTTGAACTTAGAAAATTTTCAAATAGTTAAAAATCCCCTTAATTTAAAAACTTTTTTACCTAATTATGCAGAGCAAATTAAATTTAAAGATCATAAAATTAAAATTAAATTAATAAAAGGTATATTGGATATTAGGGGAGATGGAGATATCTATATTGGAGACGAGTCTGAACAATTATCTTACAACGTTATTAAAGATGATAGAAAAATAACATTTAATACAAACCTTAATATTAAAAATAATCCATTAACAATAAATTTTTTAGATTATAAAAAGAAAAAAGGAAACAGTTCAGAAATTTTATTAAAAGGTATTTACAAAAAAAATAAAGAATTGATATTAAATGATATTTCTATAACAGAAAAGAATAATCAAATTTTAATTAAAGATTTAATGTTTAGTAAAAATTTTAAAGTTAAAGATTTAAGTTACATTAAACTTAATTATCGAAATAAAAATGATCTTCTTAACAATTTAGAGCTAAAAAAAAATAAATCTAATTTTTCCATAAATGGTAAAAGTTTTGATGCAACACAGTTAATTAACAACAGCATGAGTGATGATGAAAGTACTGCAATTTTTGAAAATTTTAATTCTAAATTTAATATTAAAATAGGTACAACTTATATAAATAAAAACGATTATACTAAAAATTTAGCTGGATACTTCACTTTTAAAAATAATAAATTAGATAAATTAAATCTAGCATCTACTTTTTCTAACAATAAAAAAATGAACTTATCTATTGAAACTAATAACCAAAATGAAACTATTACAAAATTCTTTTCAAACTACCCAAAACCTTTGATTAAAAGATATGATTTCATTAAAGGATTTGAAGAAGGTTATCTAAATTTTAATTCTATAAAAAAAGATGGTGTTTCTAATTCTGTATTAATTATTGATAACTTTAAAGTTAAAGAGGTACCTGTTTTTGCTAAGCTTTTAAGCCTAGCGTCACTTCAAGGTATTGCAGATCTTTTAACGGGTGAGGGAATAAGATTTACCGATTTTGAAATGAGATATTCAAGTCAAAAAGGTCTTACTAATATTGAAGAAATGTATGTAATTGGACCTGCTATTTCTATATTAATGGATGGTTATATTGAATCAAAGAAATTGGTTAGCTTAAGAGGAACATTGGTTCCAGCAACAACTATAAATAGATCTATAGCCTCAATTCCACTACTGGGTAAAATACTAATAGGAGAAAAAACGGGAGAAGGTGTTTTTGGTGTAAGTTTTAAAATAAAAGGACCTCCAAAGAATTTATCAACAACAGTTAATCCAATTAAAACACTAACACCTAGATTTATAACAAGAACTTTAGAAAAAATTAAAAAGAACTAAATTAACTCAACTTTAATATGTTTTTTCTTGCCAAGTGAAAGTTTAATTAAACTACTCTTAAATAAATCTTCAGTAATTAAAAACTTTTCATCAGAAATAGCCTGACCATTTATTTTAATTCCATTCCCTTTAATTAATCTTCGAATTTCACTTTTAGAACTTTCTAATTTTGATAAAATTACCAAATCTAGAATACTTATATTATCATCTAACATTTTTTTATTAATGTGAGTTGTTGGCAGATTATCACCTAACGAATTTTCAGAAAATGTTTGTTTGGCTGTTTCTTGGCATTTACTTGCCTCATCTTCTCCATGCAACATAGAAGTAGCTTTGTTGGCAAGTAAAATTTTTAACTCATTAATATTGTCATCTTTAATATTTTCAATTTCATCAACATTAATATCTGTAAAAATTTTTAAAAACTTTAAGACATCTCGATCATCAATATTTCTCCAAAATTGCCAGTAGTCATATGATGAAAGAAATTTTTTATCTAGCCAAACAGCTCCAGATTCAGTTTTACCCATTTTTGCACCTGAGGCTAATGTAATAAGAGGTGTCGTTAAACCGTAAACATGATTATTTGAATATCTTTTTATAAGATCAACTCCATTAACGATATTACCCCATTGATCAGAGCCACCAATTTGAAGCATACATTTTTCTTTTTTGTTTAATTCTAAAAAATCGTATGCTTGTAAAATCATATAGTTAAATTCCATATAACTTAATGACTGCTCTCTCTCTAATCTAATTTTGACACTATCAAAACTCAACATTTTGTTAATAGTAAAATGTTTTCCAACATCTCTTAGAAAAGAAATATAATTTAAATTTTTAAGCCATGTGTAGTTATTAACAAATATAGGTTTTGTCTCTGGATCTTTATCATCTAAAAAATTTTTTAGAATTTTTTCAATATTATTTATATTTTTTTCTATTTCTTTTTCAGATAAAATTGTCCTAGTTTTATCTTTTCCGGATGGATCACCTATTCTAGTAGTACCCCCTCCTAATAAAACAATTGGTTGGTGGCCATGTTTTTGGAGCAATCTAAGACACATAATTTGAAGTAAGCTACCAACGTGAAGACTTTCAGCTGTACAATCAAAACCAATATAAGCTCTGATTTTTTCTTTATCTAATAATTGAGATAGATTTTCTTCACCTGTACACTGGTAAAAGAAACCACGATCTTTAAATTCTTTTAAAAATTTATTCATAAATATGCTATCTAGAATATACAATATTTACTTTAAAAATAAGAATGGAAAAATTTTATACTTCTTTAGGGTTAATGAGTGGCACATCTATGGATGGGGTTGATGCATCAATTATTAAATCAGATGGTGAAAGTAACTATGAGCCTATATTTGATAAATATTTTGAGTATGATGGGTTAATTTACTCAAACTTACTAAATCTAAGAGATAAAATAAATTCAATAAAAGATTTACAAGATAATTCTTATCAAATTAACGAGCTTGAGAGAAAAATTACCTTATTTCATGCAAAAATTAGCAAAGAAATTATAAAGAATGCAGGAGTAGATGTAGATATAGTTGGGTTTCACGGTCAAACAATTTTTCACAATGCTCAGGAAAAAATATCAAAACAAATAGGAGATGGCAATTTACTATCAAGTCTTTTAAAAAAAAATGTAGTTTATAACTTTAGAGAAAATGACATTCATAATGGAGGCCAAGGAGCTCCATTGGCTCCAATCTTTCACAACTTACTTATAAACCAGAATAAAATAGAGAAACCTGCTTGTGTTTTAAACATAGGAGGTATCGCAAATATTACTCTTGTTATCTCAAAAAATAATGAAGATTTAAAAAGTTTTGATGTAGGTCCTGGTAATTGTCTTTTAGATGAATGGGTTAGAAGACACACACAAATGAAATATGATGAAAATGGAAAAGCATCAATTATAGGAAAAACAAGTGAAGTTATTCTAAATCAAGCGATTGATAATTTTGACAATATAAGTAATCAAAAAAAACTTTCATTTGATATAAAAGATTTTGATTTAAGTTTTGTAAAAGGTCTCACATATGAGGATGGCTTATCTACATTAGTAGATTTTACAGCAATAATAATTTATCAATCAATTTTAAAATCAATCAACAGTGAAGAAAATAAAAAGTTATTAATAATAGTTTGTGGTGGTGGAAGAAAAAACCTTTCATTAATGGAGAGCATAAGAAAAAGACTACCAAAAAATATTTATTTAAAAATAATTGATGATTATAAAATTGATGGTGATTTCATCGAGTCTCAAGCTTTTGCTTATCTTGCAATTAGGTCTGCACTTAAAAAAGTAATTTCATTCCCCAATACTACAAATGTCAAAAAACCGTCAATAGGTGGGGTTTTAGTTAAAAACTATTAAGATTAAAATAAAGCAGATTCTTTTTTGATATATTTATCTAAACATTTTACTAATACGTCTTCTGTTTTAGTAAAAAAATGATTAGCATCATTTATAGCCTGAAAGTCAACTTTAATACCTTTTTGGGCACTCAATTTTTTATCTAGATCTGTAATATGTTCTAAGGGAACTAACTCATCCTTTTTTCCATAAATCATTAAACCTGAAGTTGGACATGGAGATAAGAATGAAAAGTCATAAACATTTGGTTGTGGCGAAATTACAATAAATCTATTTATTTCTGGTCTTCTCATTAACAATTGCATTGCGATTAAAGACCCAAAGGAAAATCCTGAAACCCAACATTGTGAGTTATCAAAATTTTCACGCTCTAACCAATCTAATGCTGCAGCAGCATCAGCTAGCTCACCTTGACCATTATCAAATTCACCATCACTTTTTCCAACACCTCTAAAATTTACTCTACATACAGAAAATCCATTTTCCATAAAAGTATGAAACGTATCAACCACAACTTTATTATTCATTGTTCCTCCATATTGAGGATGAGGTTGTAATACTAACGCTATTGGTGATGTAATTTTTTCACTTTTGTAATACTTTGCCTCCATTCTTCCAGCAGGCCCAGGTATAAAAACTTCAACTATTTTATTGTCCATAAATGATATTGATTATTATTCTCAAAAAAAAATACACATATCATAACTAAGCGACAATATGTTATCTTTTTTATGTATTGTATACTTGACTAATTTAGTCAGGTTTGTATAAAAAGCCCACTTAAATAAGGATAATATGAAATTAACTTCAAAAGGTAGATACGCAGTAATGGCTTTAGCTGATCTTGCTAAGTTTAATAGTGTTAATCCAGTATCTTTAAGAGATATATCGTTAAGACAAGGTATTTCTTTGGATTTTTTAGAACAAATTTTTTCTAAGTTAAAAAAATATAATATCGTAAAAAGTATTAGGGGTACTAATGGAGGTTATATCTTAAACAAAGAACCAGAAGAAATTAAATTAGCAAACATACTTAGTGCCGTAGATGAAGAAGTTAAAACTGTTCAATGCAAGAAGGAATCTAAAAAAGGATGCAATAGTAAGACTACGAAATGTATCACTCATAATTTATGGGACGAACTTGAAGTTCATATCAATCATTTTTTCGAACAAAAAAATTTAAAAGATCTTATAAGCAATTCTTCAGAAAGTAGAAATTAAAATGGATGCAAGAGAAAAAGAAATAGAAAAATTAAAAGATTATAAATATGGATTTTCAACTGATATTGAAAATACTAGAGCACCCAAGGGTTTAAATGAAGAAGTAATTAAGTTTATTTCAAATATTAAAAAAGAACCACAATGGATGCTTGATTGGAGATTGAAAGCCTTTGAAAGATTAAAGCAATTAAAAGAACCCAATTGGCAAAAACCTAAATATCCCAAAATAGATTATCAAGATCTTTATTATTATTCAGCACCGAAAAGCATGGATGACAAACCAAAAAGTTTAGACGAATTAGATCCAAAATTATTAGAAACTTATAATAAACTTGGAATACCTCTTCAAGAACAAGCAAGACTTAATGGAATAGCAGTTGATGCTGTATTTGATTCAGTTTCTGTTGCAACCACTTTTAAGGGTGAGTTAAATAAAAAAGGAATTATTTTTTGCTCTATGTCAGAAGCTATACAAGATCATCCTGAATTAGTAAAAAAATATTTAGGGTCTGTAATTCCAATATCAGATCATTATTTTGCAACACTTAACTCTGCAGTGTTTACTGATGGTTCATTTGTATATATTCCTGAAGGAGTAAGGTGTCCAATGGAACTGTCAACTTATTTTAGAATTAATGCTACTGAAACAGGTCAATTTGAAAGAACTTTAATCATTGCAGATAAAGGAAGTTATGTAAGTTATCTAGAAGGATGCACAGCACCAATGAGAGATGAAAATCAATTACATGCAGCAAATGTAGAATTAGTTGCACTAGATGATGCTGAAATAAAATATTCAACTGTACAAAATTGGTATCCTGGAGACAAAGATGGAAAAGGTGGAATTTATAATTTTGTAACTAAAAGAGGTTTGTGCAAAGGAAAAAATTCAAAAATTTCTTGGACACAAGTTGAAACAGGTTCAGCAATTACATGGAAATATCCAAGCTGTATATTGATGGGTGATAATTCTGTAGGAGAATTTTACTCAATAGCAATAACAAACAATCATCAAAAAGCAGATACAGGTACTAAAATGATTCATTTGGGTAAAAATACAAAAAGCAAAATAATATCAAAAGGTATTTCAGCTGGATTTGCAGATAATACTTATAGAGGCTTAGTGGATATTGCAAAAAATGCTGACAATGCAAGGAATTTTACTCAATGCGACTCTCTTTTGATGGGTAATAAGTGTGGAGCGCATACTGTTCCATACATAAAGAATAAAAATTCTAGCTCAAATATTGAGCATGAAGCAACCACATCTAAAATTAGCGATGAACAATTATTCTATTGTAATCAAAGAGGTTTAAATCAAGAAGAGGCTGTTAGTTTAATTGTTAACGGTTTTTGCAAAGAGGTTCTGCAACAATTGCCAATGGAATTTGCTGTTGAAGCTCAAAAATTAGTAGGAATAAGTTTAGAAGGGAGTGTTGGTTAATGTTAACAATTAAAAATCTTAAAGCGAATATTGATAATAAAGAAATTTTAAAAGGTTTAAATTTAGAAATTAAACCAGGAGAGGTGCATGCAATTATGGGGCCTAATGGATCTGGAAAAAGCACTCTATCAAATGTTCTTTCAGGGAAAAAAGGATACACTGTAACTGGTGAAGTAAAGTATTTTAATGAAAATCTTTTAGAATTAGAGATTGAAGAAAGAGCTCATAAAGGAATATTTTTAGCATTCCAATATCCATTAGAAATACCAGGGGTTAATACTAATATATTCTTAAAAACATCTTTAAATGCAATTAAAAAAGCTAAAGGTGAAAAAGAACTAGATGCTATTGAATTCTTAAAATTAGTTAAACAAAAAGCTGGAGAATTAAAATTTGATGAAAAAATATTAAGCAGACAATTAAATGTAGGGTTTTCTGGTGGAGAAAAGAAAAAAAATGAAATACTTCAAATGTCTATCCTAAATCCTAAGCTGTCTATTTTAGACGAAACAGATTCTGGGCTTGATATTGATGCTTTAAAAATAGTATCTGAGGGTGTGAATGCATTAAGAAGTAAAGATAGTTCTTTTTTAATCATTACCCACTATCAAAGATTACTTGATTATATTAAACCAGATTTTGTTCATGTTTTAATTAATGGTCAAATTGTTAAATCTGGAGGATCTGAATTAGCAATGGAATTAGAAAGCAAAGGTTACGAAACTCTTAGTTAAATGATTGAACAACTAAAATCAGATTTCAATAAGATGACAGAAAATTTAAAATTTTCTGAAAGCAATATTGAGTTTAGAAAAAAAAATTTAACAAATTTTATTGATAAAGGCTTTCCAAATAAAAGAATTGAAGATTGGAAATTTTCAGATTTAAATCAAATAATATCATCTAATATTAAAAATTTAAGTTTTTATAACGATAAAACTTACGAACCTAAAGATCAATTATCTTTAATTAATAAGTTTGAACATAATAAGATAATTTTTATTAATGGAGTTATTTCAAAAGTAGACATTAAGTACGAGGATGACACTAAAGTATTAATTAATAATGGTTTAGATTTAAGTAATAATATCAATGGAATTAATCCATTAGTATCATTAAATCATGCTCTTGCTAGCGCACATATAGGTATTACCGTTAAAGAGAATTATTCATTAAATAAACCTCTAGTTTTATACAATATAACTACTGAGAATGTTAATTCAACTGCACTCAATTTAAGAACAGATATTAAGTTAGAAAAAAATAGTAACTTGAAATTAGTTACTATATTCGATGATCAGTCTCAAAATAACTTCATTAATATAAATCAAAATTTTGATATTGCTCAAGATGCAATCCTTAAAAGCTACAAAATTGATCATAAAACCAATTCTAATATTAAATATTTTTATAATAATATTAATCTTGAAAAAAATAGTATTTCTGAAAATTTTATTTTTTCAACAGGATCTAAATTTATCAAAAATGAAGTAAATTGTAATTTAAATGATCAATACAGTTCAGCATTTATTAATGGTGTGATAAATTTAAAAAACTTACAACATCATGAAATTAAAACGAACATAAATCATTTAGCAGAAAATACAAAAAGCTATCAATTAATCAAAACGGTTTTAAATGACAATTCTAAAGGTATCTATCAAGGTAAAATTTTTGTTGATCAAAAAGCACAGAAAACAAATGGGTACCAACTAAGTAAAGCTTTACTTTTAAATGAAAATACAGAATTCGATGGTAAACCTGAACTTGAAATTTATGCAGATGATGTAAAATGCTCACATGGATCAACTTCAGGTAACCTAGACGAAGACTCGATATTTTATCTAATGTCTCGAGGTCTAAGTTATCAGCAATCAAAAGAATTATTGATTAATGGTTTTCTAATGGATGCAGTTGAAAAAATTACTGATTTAGAAATCAAAAATTTAATCAAAGAGATGATGGGAGTTGTAGAGTGAGTATAGAAAATATTAAAAAAGAATTTCCAATATTTAATAATAAAGTTCATAATAATGATCTTGTATATCTTGATAGTGCTAACTCATCTCAAAAACCACAATCTGTAATTGATAGAGTTAATGATTTTTATACAAATGAATTTTCAAACACAGGTAGAAGCGTTCATTACTTAGCGGTAGCTGCAACTAATCTTTATGAAAATACAAGATCTTCTGTTCAAAAATATATTAATGCTAAAGATAAAAATGAAATTGTATTCACTAAAGGTGCGACTGAGGCAATTAATCTTGTAGCTAATACCTATGGTCAAAAATTTTTAAATGAAGGGGATGAAATACTTATAACAGAACTTGAACATCATTCTAATTATGTGCCCTGGCATTTTTTAAGACAATCTAAAGGTATTAAAATAGAGTTTGCAGAAATTAATGATGATGGAGAGATTACTTTAGAAAGCATTGAAAAAAAAATTACATCAAAAACAAAATTAATTGCTATTACACACTTATCAAATGTAACGGGATCAGTTTTACCAGTTAAAGAAATAACAGAACTTGCTCATTCAAAAGGTATTGCGGTTTTAGTAGATGGATGCCAAGGTGCTCCTCATTTAAAACTTGATATGCAAGACATAGACTGTGATTTTTATGCTATTTCTTGCCATAAAATGTACGGGCCAACAGGTCTTGGTGTTTTATATGCAAAGAAAAAGTGGCTAGAGGAATTACCACCCTATCAAGGTGGTGGTGGAATGATTCAAGATGTAAAAAAAGATAGTATTTCATATGGTGATTTACCCAATAAATATGAAGCCGGAACAATGGCTACAGCACAAGTTATAGCATTTGATCAATCTATAAAATTTTTAGAAAAAATCGGAATTGAAAACATGATTAAACATGAGCAAGAATTAATCGAATATGGTCAAGAAATTTTAAGAAAAAATAATTCAGTTAAATTAATTGGTAACCCAAAACATAGATCAGCAGTTTTGTCTTTTACTATAGAAGGTGTTCATCCTCATGACATAGCTACAATATTGGATGAAGATGGTGTTGCAATTAGAGCAGGTCATCATTGTTGTCAAATCCTACATGACAAATTAGGAATACCCGCAAGTGCACGCGCTTCATTAGGTGTTTACAATACAAAAGATGATTTAGATCAACTTAATAATTCTATCAATAACTGTAAGAAAATTTTTAATCTCTAATGAATATAAAAGAACTTTATCAAGAAATAATTTTAGAGCATGGTAAAAATCCACGCAACTTAAGAAAAACTGAAAATTTTAATAAAGATGCAATGGGTAAGAATCCATTATGTGGTGATAATGTACATATATTTTTAAAACTTGATGAAAATAAAAAAGTAGAAGATATTTCATTTGAAGGTAGTGGCTGTGCAATTTCAATGGCCTCAGCATCAATTATGACTGATTTAATTAAAGGCAAAGAAGAAGTAGAAGTTAAAGAAATTGTAAATGACTTCTTAGGTATGATTAAGGAGAATCCTGAATTAAAATCAAAAAACCTAGAAGAAGATGAAAAAACTAAATTAATGTGCTTGTCTGGAGTAAAACAATATCCAATGAGAGTAAAATGTGCGACTTTATCATGGCACACTTTAATTTCTGCAATTGACAATACTCAAGAAGAAATTAATACTGAAAAATTAGATTAAATTATGGATTTAAGAGAACAAGTAATAGCTGAAATTAGAAAAATTTATGACCCAGAGATACCGGTCAATATTTATGAATTAGGTTTAATTTATGATGTTAAGGTAAAGGAGTCTAAAGCTAAAATTATAATGACCTTGACTACACCAAATTGTCCTGTTGCAGAAAGTTTACCTCAGGAGGTTAAGGATAGTGCAATGCAAGTAGAAGGCATTGAAGAGGTTGACCTAGATTTAGTTTTTGAACCACCTTGGGAAAAATCAATGATGTCTGAAGCTGCTAAATTGGAGTTAAATCTATAATGAGCCCTATCATTAAATTAAGTGATAATGCTGCAAGTCGTATTAAAGAAATTATGTCTGGGGTTGAGTCGAATTCAATTGGAGTTAGAGTTGCAGTTAAGTCTGGTGGTTGTGCTGGCATGTCTTATGTAATGGAATATGCAAAAGAAATAAATCCTTCAGATGAAATAATTGAAGATAAGGGCGTTAAGGTTTTTGTTGATGCTGCAGCTGTTATGTACTTATTAGGCACTGAAATGGACTATAAAAAAGAAGAATTTTCCTCATCATTCGTATTCAATAACCCCAATGAATCTGAACGTTGTGGTTGTGGCGAGTCATTTAAAGTATAACATTACTTAAACGCATATCAGTATTGCAAATATCACATATCTATGGTATTAATTAGTCATGAATAAATTTGAATTTAAAAATCTTGTTAAATCTTTAGAAAAGTCACTGAAAGAAAGAACTTTTTTTAAGACTCTTAGAAAAGAAGTAAACACTGGTGCTAACGGCACACAGGATTACGTTGTCAAAAAAGGAATTAACAAAGATACAATCGCAACAACTAGACAGTAATTAGTCTTAACTGCTGTAATACATCTCAAACTCTACAGGATGAGGTGCGTGTTCAAATCTATGTATCTCTTCAAATTTTAATGCAATGTAAGCATCAATTTGATCATCAGTAAATACACCACCTTCAGTTAAAAATTCTCTATCTTTATCTAAACTTTCCATTGCTTCTCTTAATGATCCACAAACAGTCGGAATGTTTTTAACTTCTTCTGGAGGTAATTCATAAAGATCTTTATCAAAAGATTCACCTGGATGTATTTTATTTTTAATTCCGTCTAAACCAGCCATAAGCATAGCAGCAAAAGTTAAATAAGGATTTCCTGAAGCATCAGGAAATCTTATTTCACATCTTGCACCATTTTTACTTAATGAAATTGGTATACGACATGAAGCAGATCTATTTCTTGCAGAGTAGGCAAGCAGAACAGGGGCTTCAAAACCTGGAATTAATCTTTTGTAACTATTTGTTGTAGCATTTGAAAAAGCATTAATTGCTTTTGCATGTTTCAAAATACCACCAATATAGTGAAGTGCTGTTTCAGATAACCCTGCATAAGCATCACCAGAAAAAACTGGTTTGTCGTCTTTCCAAATTGATTGATGAATGTGCATACCTGAACCGTTATCTCCTGCAATCGGCTTTGGCATAAAAGTTGCTGTTTTTCCAAATGAATGTGTAACCATTTGAACTACATATTTATATAATTGAACATTATCAGCTTGATCAACAAGTGTTCCAAAGTACATACCAAGTTCATGTTGACTTGGTGCTACTTCATGGTGATGTTTTTCAACTTTAATACCTACCTCTTTTAAACTTTTTAAGTATTCACCTCTCATATCTTGTTCACTATCAACTGGAGGGACTGGAAAGTAACCACCTTTTACTGGAGGTCTATGACCCATATTTCCATTTGCATACTCTGTTCCAGAATTATAAGGACCTTCTTTACTATCTATTTTAAAACCAGTGTTGTTTGGATCATTATTAATTCTAACATCATCAAAAACAAAAAATTCAGGTTCAGGACCAAAAAAAGCTTTATCACCAATGCCAGATTTTTTTAAATATGCTTCTGCCTTTTTAGCTGTTCCTCTTGGGTCTCTCTCATAAAGAGATCTTTTAACAGCATCTAAAATATCACAAAAAAGGATTAGAGTATTATGAGATGTAAAAGGGTCCATAATCATTCTAGAAGTATCAGGTATTAAAATCATGTCAGACTCGTTAATTGCCTTCCAACCAGCAATAGATGAACCATCAAAAAATACACCTTCATTTAACATTTCTTCATCAACGATAGTGTGATCCATTGTTAAATGTTGAAGTTTTCCTCGAGGGTCAGTAAATCTTAAATCAACAAATTCAACTTCTTTTTCCTTCATGAATTTTAGAACATTGGCAGCAGTCATAGTTTCTCCTTTTTTAAATTTTGTGGTCAATTAATAACAAATGTTTCTTTAATAATATTGCTTGAATAATAAATATCACCTATGCGTTTTTTACATATGAATTACAACATTATTTGTTAAATTATCAATCAATTATTAGTTGAAATATGAGCTTATTAGATAAAGAACCTGTTAAAAGAGCTGAAAAATTTCTTAAAAACTTTGACCACTCCTTAGAGGTAATAGTTTTAGAAAATTCAGCAAGAACAGCACAGGATGCAGCAACAGCTTTAGCTTGTGATGTAGGTGCAATTGTCAAAAGCTTATTATTTAAAGCGGAAAATACTTTTATATTATGCTTAGTAGCAGGCGATAAGAGGTGTTCATTAAATAAACTAAAAAAAGTTAAAGATAAAAAAGATATTTCAATGGCATCACCAGAAGAAGTTAAGACACAAACGGGCTATACAATAGGGGGTGTCTCACCTGTTGGGCATTTAGAGAGAATTGAAATTATAATAGACAATTCTTTAGAAAGGTTTAATGAATTGTTTGCTGCAGCAGGACATCCAAACTGTGTATTTAAAACAAACTATAACGATATTCAAAAGATTACGAATGGAAAAGTTGAAGATATAATTGAATGAGACAACCTAGATTAATTGATTATACATTATTAGTAGTTTTAGCTTTAATATGGGCATCAGCTTTTTTTAATATCAAAATTGCAACAGAATCTTTTGGACCAATTATGATTGCATTCTTGAGAGTTTTTTTTGGATCAATTCCAGTATTATTATTATGCTTTTATAAAAAAATTAAGATTGAAGCATTTTCCAAAGATTGGTATTGGTTTGCTATAATAGGATTTGTCAATTTGGTATTACCTTTTTTCTTAATAGCTTACGGTGTGAAATCTGTACAAAGTAATTTGGCAGCAATCTTAATGTCAACAACACCCTTGAGTTCAACAATATTGGGTCACTTTTATACAAAAAATGAAAAGTTCAATTTAGTTAAAACTTTTGGAATACTAATTGGTTTTTCAGGAATTATTTATTTGTTTTCAGATAATCTATTAATAAATGATAGTAATTTTATTTCTGCGTTATTAATATTACTTGGGTCAACTTGTTATGTTATTGGAGGAGTTTTAACTCTTAAAATTAGTAAGAAAAAGAATGAAAATGTAACAGGCTCTATATTAATTTGGGCTGTCCTAATCTTAATACCATTTGTTTATTTTATTGAAAAACCATGGAACTCGGTTCCAAGCGTTGAATCTACAATATCAGTAGTTTATCTAGGAATGGTTTCAACAGGTGTTGCTTGGTTGCTAAGATTTAAAATTCTAAAAGATAATGGTCTTATATTTCAATCACAAGTCTCTTACTTAATTCCAATATTCGGTACTATATTGAGTTATATTTTTTTAAAAGAAATAATAACACCTAAAATTTTATTATCTTTATTAGCAGTCGTTGTTGGAATTTACTTTGTTAAAAAAGCAGATCAAAAAAAGACTACTTAAACTGAACCATTTCTTTAATATGAGAAGGTCTCGTTTCGCAACATCCACCTAAAATAGTAGCACCAGCATTTTTAAATTTTTTAACAAAATTTGCCATCAATTCAGGTGTTAAATCTTTTCTTTGACCCAAAAATTCATTTGGGTTACCAGTTTTACTGACATTATAACTATTAGTATAACCATCTTTAGGATTAGTTGTCACAAAAGCATTAAGCTTAAATCCAAATGGAACACCTAAATTTTTTACTTCTTCTAAATTTTCATAAAAGTTTTCAGGAGAAACACAGGATAAAATTAATCCTAGTAAATTATTATGATTAATATTGTTAATAATATCTGATATTTTTTCACCACTTGGAAGATTTATTCCCTCAGAAATGTGAGCACCTATTAAGTATGGCTTATTAAATTCTTCAATTGCTTCAATTGCTAATTTAAACTCTTTTACACTAGATAAAACATCTAAGTAAAAAAAATCAATATAAGGATCTAATAATTTTGCTTGATCATAAAAGTTTTGCTTAATTTCATCATCTGGTCTTGTATCTTCTTCGTATGTTAAATATTGAGGTGGAAGACCGCCTGCAATTAACACATTAGGATATTGTTCTTTAGCTTTCTTAGCTATTTCACCAGCTTTTTTGTTTAAGTATTCAAACTTATCTTCAATTTTATTATCACGTAATCTTATTCGTCTTGTAGTAAAGGTTGCTGTAACAATAACTTCAGCACCCGCTTTAATAAAGTCTAAATGTGTGTCTAGTAAGAGTTGATGGTATTCTTCTTTTAAAACAGCATTTGCACTCCACAATGTGCCGTTTGGCTTCATACCACGAGCTAACAATTCTTGTCCCATACCACCATCTAAAATTCGTGTTGTTTTAAAAAAATTAATATCCATTTTTATTCCTTACTTTTTTAGTGCCTTAGCTCTATGCCAGGTGCACAATACAGTTCAACTACCTTTACCAATTATATAATGATTTCCTTTTTAGCAGTTAGTACCTGCAATATGGATCAAATCGGTTAACTATTTATATATCTATTAGACTGATTAGTAAATCACTTCTTGAATAATATTTTAGCATTAAATGAGAAGGATCTTCTCTCACCATCAACGTTAAATGGATAAGCTGTGTGCATTAAATAATTTGGAAAAATCAATAGGTCTCCTAATTTAGGGTTTAAATTATAGATACTTTTACTTAAAAAGTTTTTTTGACCATTAATAAAATCAATAGTTCCATTAGTTTTAATCTTTTTATTCTTAACTAGTTTATTTTGATTCATATTTTTTGGGATTTTAAGATAGCCAACACCTGACAGTTGTCCTTCATGATAATGAATTGGATTATATTCATTTTTTAATTGCCTAACCACCCATAGATTTATTATCTTAATTTCTTTAATTTTTTTAACACCTGACTTATCAAGGTAAACTTTAATATTTTTTATTAATTTTTTAGACAAACTCTTATTAATTAAAGTTTTAGGTATCTTAATTTCATTCTTAATTTGACTTGCAAGTTTAGGGCTATAATCATTTTTTTTAGATAATTGGGACTTATCAACGTGATTATTTAATATAGTAATAATTTTTTTGGATAACTTTGTTTTTCCTATAGTGGGTCCAAATGCTCTAAATGTTTTCATAATCTTTCTATAATAATTTAATACTTCTGTTATGCAAACAACTTCAGTCCCATTCGAATAGCGACAAATATGACAAGTCCCGATGTGACTAGAGCTAATATTCTTGCAGGAAAAATTTTAAGATTTAAATAGTTTCCAAGCTGGCCGCCTATTAAAACAAACAGAAATAATGGCCAATAATCATAAATTCCATTTATTGTTGATGCCTTTGTAAATTGGCCAGCAAGTCCTGATAAAGAATTAATCAGTATGAATAATGATGCTGCTGTTGCAATGTTTTTTGCTTTATCTACTCTAATTAATAACAATATAGGGCTTAAGAAAATTCCACCACCAATTCCAACTACACCAGACACAAATCCAACAGATGCACCAATTAATATCGATAATATTTTTGGTATCTTGTTATAAACTTCAATTTTTTGATCAAAAGATTGAAATTTCATGAGAAGTAGAACTCCTGCTAGTGCTAAGACTAAAAAAAGTAAAATTTCAAAAATTTCTTTATCTACCGATAAAGATCCTCCTATGAATGCAAGTGGCACAGATGATATCAAATATGGGGTAAGGATCTTAAAATTGATATTTCCAGCTTTAATATAATTTATACAATTTCCTGATACGACAATAATATTACAAAAGAGAGCAATTACAGGAAAGATCAAGTAAGGAATATCCCAAATTAATAGAAGGGCTAGATAGGTAGAGCCACCACCAAAGCCAACACTTGAATATAAAGTTGCTGTTAGAAGAAATAAAAATGATAATATAATCATAATAATTATTTTAAATTTATGATTGTAAATATAGCACTTTTAACTGTTACGGACACCAGAACTTTTGAGAACGATAAGTCCGGTGCGATCTTAGTAAAAAAAATAGAAGAGGCTAAACATAAATTAATAGATAGAAAAATTTGTAAAGATAACAAAGATGACATCATTAAAATCCTTAAAGATTGGATTAATCAATCAGAAATAGATGTTGTAATTACAACAGGGGGCACTGGGCTTACAGGTCGAGATATTACACCAGAGGCAGTAAACGAGATAGCTGACAAGCATATTCCAGGTTTTGGAGAGGTGTTTAGAACAATAAGTTTAAAAACAGTTGGTACATCTGCCATTCAATCTAGAGCTTGTGCAGTACTAGCTAATGGCAAATATGTATTTGCTTTGCCAGGTTCTTCAGGGGGAGTAACGGATGCCTGGGATGGAATTTTAAAACATCAGTTAGATATAAATCATAAACCTTGTAATTTTGTAGAACTTTTTCCAAGGCTTAAAGAAAAATAATTATTTTTGATATTTTTCTTTCCACTCAGTATAAGGCATACCATAAACATGCTCACGTGCATCTAAGTCTGAAATTTCAATACCTTTTTTCTCTGCTTCTTCTCGATACCATTTTGATAAACAGTTTCTGCAAAAGCCAGCAAGGTTCATAATATCTATATTTTGAACATCTTTTCGTTCATCTAGATGTTTGAGCAATCTTTCAAATGTAGCAGACTGTAATTCTTTTTTTATATTATTATCCATAACTAAATTATTAGACACATTTCAATTAAGCACAAGATGTAGACTATATTCAATCTTAAGTAGAAAATAATAATATAATTAATGGATCTTTTTTACATAAGTGAAACTCAACATGAAGCATGGAAAAATACAGATTTAATTATTGATTGCATTCAAGGTATGGGTGGAATGTTTTCACTTGATAATGGAACTGGCAGAAGATTTTTAACAAGATCTGAGATTTGCGTTCCTGAAAAAAAATCAATTAATTAATTAAATTTCATTTTAACTCTTAGTGTAAGTAAAATTACTATAATAATAAGATAAATCAAAGGTTCAACTGTAACTACTTTAACTAACCATAAGTAGTGAATAATTCCTAATAAAGAAATTATATAAACAAGCTTGTGTAGTTTTTTCCACTTGTCTCTCAATAACCTTATCATTCGTTTAGATGAAGTAAGAGCAAGTGGCACTAATAAAAGCCAAGCTAAAAATCCAGCAAATATAAATTTCTTTTTTATAATATCATCACCAATACTAGACCAATCAAAACGATAATCTATTCCAACATATGTCATCATGTGTGCTGATGCATAAAAAAAAACAAACAAGCCAAACATTCTCCTATAGCTAATCCAAAAATTTAATTTAGTAAATTTTTTTAAAGGAGTCATTGCAAGAGTGATTATGATAAAACGAAGTGTCCACTCACCAGTTACATGTGTTATTTTTTTCACAGGTTCCGGACCTAATTGATTAAAAATAATTTGATAAACAATGATTAATATTGGCAGTAAACAAAAAAAGAAAATTGGTATTTTTATATATTTCTGCATGCTTTATAAAACAAATTTATGTATCTAAAAGTTTTTCTTTAAATCCATACCTGAATATAAATGTGCAACTTCATCACCATACCCATTAAACATTTCAGTCTCAATTCTAGGAGCTAAAATACCTTCACCTATGATACGTTCTGTGGCTTGTGACCACCTAGGATGTGATACGTTTGGATTAACATTTGAATAAAACCCATATTCTCTTGGGGACGATCTCATCCAAGATGAGGTAGGCATATTTTCAACTAATTTTATTTTAACAATTGCTTTTGCACTTTTAAAACCATATTTCCAAGGAACGAAAATTCTTAATGGAGCTCCATTCTGATTGGGCAATGCCTTTCCATAAACCCCTGTAACAACTGTTGTTATGGGATGCATCGCCTCATCAATTCTTAGACCTTCTCTATATGGCCAATTTAGAACAGGGTATCTTTGACCTTTCATTTGTTCAGGATCATAAACACTTTCAAACTCAACAAACTTTGCTGTATTTTTTATTGATACTTTATTAAGTAATTTGCTAAGAGAAAATCCCATCCAAGGGATAACCATTGACCAACCCTCAACACACCTTAGTTTGTAGATTCTTTCTTCCGAAGGAAATAAAGAAATTATTTCTTCAGCTGAAATTGTAACTGGATTTTCTACTTCCCCTTCAATAGTTACACTCCAAGGTTTAGTAACAAATTCTTGTGAATTTCTATAAGGATCACTTTTACTGGTACCAAATTCATAATAATTGTTATACGTCGTAATATCTTCATATGATGTTAGCTTAGTTTTACTTTGTGAATAAGCATTGTTTAAGAATGGTATACTGCTTAAAGATATTGAACCAACACCAAGCCCAATTGATTTAATAAATTTTCTTCTTTTATTGTAAATTAATTCTGGTGTAATTTCTGAATGTTTATATTTTTTCATTTTTAATAGGATTACCCTTTAACCATTCACTTTGATCATTTTTATAATGTTCTTTTTTCCAAATTGGTGATCTTTTTTTGATTTCTTCAATTATATACCTAGATAATACGTAAGCTTCATCTCTATGTTTGCAGGCAACAGCGATAATTATACTAGTTTCTCCAAGCCCCACATAGCCCTTTATATGCTCTATAAAGACTGCTTTATCTATAATTTTAAGTTTTTCAGTTGTTTCTTTATAAATCTCCTCAAAACTTTTTAATACTAGTTCGTCATGACTATCATAAGTTATACCAATAACTTCTTTATTTTCATTAATGTTTCTGACTGTGCCATTAAAAATAATTGATGCACCATATGAGGAGGATTTTATAAATGCTTCTGCATCAGAAGTTTTTATTTTATTTTTTTCAATATCAATAATTTTTGCATGTAACATCAGCCACCACCTATTGGAGGTATAATCCCAATTTTTTGATCTTTTGTAATTTTAAAATTATCATTAACAATATTATTATCTTCAGAGCAAAAAGCAGAGCTTTTAACTATTTTTATAAAATCTTCATTACCTTTAAAATTAATATCCAAGTAATCTATGATTTCTCTCCTTAAATCTTTGATTTCAATTTTTTCTTTAATATCAAATTCTAAGTAATCTTTATTGCTAAAATCTCTACTTGCTCCAAATAACTCAAGTTTAATTTTCATGTTTAAAAAATATCTTTTAAAAACTCTGGTAGTCCGTCAGGATTGATCCATAGACCACTTTTTCCACCCTCTTTAATTAATAATTTCACATTATCAATTTTAAGATGTGGGTTTACAATTTTACTAAGATCATAGATTGTAATTAATGCAGCATTAACACCCATAATAGCTTCCATTTCTACACCAGTTTTTGCAACAGCTGACACAACACAAAAAACCTCTAAAGAGCTATCATCTTCATGCATGATAATTTTTGTTGCAGTATGATCTATTGGAAGTGGGTGACATAATGGAATTAATTCACTAGTTTTTTTAACACCTAAAATTGCTGAAACTTCAGCTAAAGTGATCGGATCACCTTTAGGCATTTCTTTATTTCTAATTAGATTAAAAACTTCTTTTCCTACATAAATTCTTCCAGAAGCTAACGCTCTTCTAAATGTTTCTTTTTTTGATGAAACATCAATCATGTTAAAAGAATTTTTTTTAAAAATTTCTTTAGCCCAGTCTTTTAATTTTTCCTCGTTTATCACTTTTAAGTTTGTCATTTATCCTCCAGTACTAGATAAATTTGGAGTAATTCCAGTATCTCCAAGCTCTAAATAATGTGACTCTTTTTTAAGATGCAATTGTTTTATGATAAGATCAACAAGCTCATCTTTTTGAGTATCATCTTGCAATAGATGTCTGATGCTAATTCCAGTATTCCCAAATAAACATAATCTTAGATCTCCTCTAGAGGTAACTCTTAATCTATTACAAGTTTGGCAAAAATCTTTAGTATAAGGAGCAATTAATCCAAATTTACCCTTAAAATTTGGATGTATAAAATTTAATGAAGGGCCCGCATCTTTCCCATAAGTTTGCGGTATCCAGTTATTTTTCTCTAAATAATCTTTGAATAATTTAGAGGAAACATGATTTTTTTTAAAATATTCTAAATTATCACCAGTTTGCATCAATTCTATAAATCTAAAATCAATATTGTTATCTTTTATGAAATTTCCAAATTTTTCAAATTTTTCATAGGTATCATTAATACCTTTGAGTAAAACGGCATTAATTTTTATATTTTTAAAATCTAGTTTTTGTAAAATCTTTATGCCTTCTAAAATTTCATTAAGCCTGTCATGTCCTGTTAGTTTTTTAAAAGTTTCTCTATTTAAACTGTCAATACTAATATTTATTCCATCTAAACCAGCTTCAAATAATTGTTCTGCAATTTTGTTTAAACGATAACCATTAGTTGTCATTGTTACTTTGGGTATATTGGAATTTTGCTTCATATCTTTTAAGATATCAAAAAAGTCTTTTCTAACTGTTGGTTCTCCACCAGTTAATCTAATTTTACAAACACCCAATTCAGACAATGCTTTTGTCAATCTGGATATTTCTTCTGCAGACATAAAACTTCTCGTGTCACCAGGTGTCTTTTTATATCCTTGTGGCAAACAATAGGTACAACTGTAATTACATACATCTGTAATTGATAATCTTATGTAGGGAAATTTTCTTCCAAAAGTATCACTTAGTAATTTCATCTTATATTTATTACATTATATTATAATAATAATATATGAGCAAAATTATTACCAAATCAGAACTGGATCTATTTAAAAAAGATGGAGCTGTCTTAATCAAGGGTAAATTTGATAACGCATGGATTGACAGGTTAAAAACAGGGATTAATAAAGCCAAAGAAAACCCTAGTCCTCGATTTGTAAATCATACTAAAGATCAAAATCAACCTGGATATTATGAGGATTTTTGGACTTGGGATTTGCATGAAGAATTTAGAGATTTCGTGTTTAAATCTCCTACTGCAAAAATTGCAGCAGAACTTTTGGAAGCAAAAAAAATTAATTTAGTAATGGATAATTGGTTTTTTAGAGAAGCAGGGTCAAAATCATTACCCCCTTTTCATCACGATATATCATATTTTGATTTTGAAGGATCTATGTGTGTTTTGTGGATACCACTTGAACCAATAAAAAAAGAGGATGGTATAGCATGGGTTAAAGGTTCTCATTTGTGGGATAAATTATTCCTAAGAACGCGGTTTAATGACGGCCATGAAGTTGATGGTGAACCAGGGATTGTTAATGGAAAAAAATATGAATTAACTCCCGATATATTAAAAAATAAAAATGATTATGAGTTTTTGCAGTGGGATCTAGATATTGGGGATTGTATTTATTTCGATATTAGAACATTACATGGAGGATTAGATACCGTTATACCAAATAGAGATATACATCGTTACACATTAAGAATGGCAAAAGAAAATTCGCAGATTATTTATAGGGGAGAATGGGCAAGAGAGGAAAGGTCTATTATGGAAGCTAATGGCTATAAAAATGGTGATAAATTAGAAGGTATAATGTTTCCAAAACTTTGATCTTTAGGATAAAAGTAGTAAAAATTTATAAATTATGTACGAAAAATTTGGACAATTTATTGATGGTAACTGGTCTCCTTCAGCAGACAAGGGAACTTATGAGGTTATCAATCCAGCAACAGAAGAAATTTTAGGTCATGCTTCTAAAGCAACATCTGTTGATGTTGATAAAGCATTAAAGTCAGCTGAAAAAGGATTACAAATCTGGAAAAAAACAACACCCTGGGACAGATCTTATATTCTTAGACGTATAGCAGATAAACTTCGAGAGAAAAAAGATTTATTAGCTAAATGGATGACTTTAGAAAATGGAAAACCTTTAGCAGAAGGTGTTGGTGAAACAAACGGAGCAGCAGACATTTTTGAATGGAATGCTGAAGAGACAAAAAGAATTTTTGGACAAACTATTGAAAGTAGATTTGAAGACACAAGAGTTCATGTTTATTATCAACCAGTTGGAGTTGTAGCAGCATTATCGCCTTGGAATTTTCCACTTATTTTAGCAGCTAGAAAAATATCTACTGCACTTGCTGCAGGGTGTTCGGTAATTATTAAACCTGATACAATTACACCTGGTGTAGTAATGGAGTTGGTTGATATTTGTAGAGAATGTGGGGTTCCACCAGGAGCAGTTAATCTTTTATCAGGCGATCCACCAAGCATAGCCTCTCAATTAATTCAATCAGATATAGTTAAAAAAATTTCAATTACTGGATCTTTAAGAGTTGGAAAATTAATTTTAAAACAAGCTGCTGATAAAGTTCAAAGAGTAACAATGGAGTTAAGTGGTCATTCTCCTTTTATAGTTTTTGATGATGCTGATGTTAAAAAAGCAGCTGATATGGCTATCGCTGCAAAATTTAGAAATAATGGACAAGTCTGTATTTCTCCTAATAGATTTTACATCCATGAATCAAAAAAAGAAGAATTTATTAATTTATTTATCGAAAAAACTAAAAAGTTAAAAATTGGAAATGGAATGGATCCAGACACTCAATTAGGTCCATTAACAACTCAAAAAAGATTGGAAGAAATTGAAGAGTTGGTTGAAAAAACCAAGCAGGAAGGTGCTAAAGTTTTATTAGGTGGAAAAAGACCAGCAGGCTTTAATAAAGGTTTTTATTATGAGCCAACAATTTTTGATGATGTAAAAGATGATTTTACCATTATGAAACAAGAACCATTTGGACCATTAGTTCCAATGTTGTCATTTAAATCTTTTGATGAAGTTATTAAAAGAGCTAACAATAATGACCTTGGTTTATGTAGTTATGTTTGTACTAATTCAATGGAAACAGCTCATCTGGCATCAGAAAAATTAGAAACTGGATCTGTAGCAGTTAATACAGGAGTTGTTGCGGTTGCTGAGGCACCATTTGGTGGGATAAAACAGAGTGGATACGGAAGAGAAGGTGGATCAATGGCTATCAAAGATTATCTAAATGTTAAATATACTCACATGGGTATTAAGGGCTAATAAATAAAGTTGAATTAAACAAATCCTTAATTAAAATTTTTATTTATGAATAATTATAATTTAAAGAGCAGAGTAGCAATAGTAACAGGTGGTGCACAAGGTTTTGGTTTTGCAATTACAAAAAGGTTTTTAGAATCAGGCGCTGAAGTTATAATTTGGGATATCGATCAAAAAGCTGTCGATGAAGCATTAAAAGAGCTTTCATCCGAAAAATGTAGTCATCAAATAGTTGATGTAACTAACTTCAGTGACATAACAAAAAATATTGAAAAAATTACCAAAGAAAAAAATATTGATATTTTTATTAATAATGCTGGAATGGCAGGTAAAAATACACAAGTTTGGAATTATCCAAATGATGAATGGTTAAAAGTAATGAACTTAGATTTAAATTCAGTTTTTTATTGCTGTAAAGCAATAGCACCTCACATGATTAAGAATAATTATGGAAGAATAGTAAATATTGCATCTATTGCAGGAAAAGAGGGTAATCCAAATGCTAGTGCATATAGTACTGCAAAAGCGGGTGTTATAGGACTTACAAAATCGTTAGGTAAAGAATTAGCTGATAAAAATATTGCCGTTAATGCTGTAACGCCAGCAGCAGCTAAGACTAGAATTTTCGATCAAATGACTGAAGAACATATAAATTATATGTTATCAAAAATTCCAAGAAATAGATTTGCTAAAGTTGATGAGTTAGCGTCATTAGTTACTTGGTTAGCTGCAGAAGAGAATTCTTTTTCAACTGCTGCAGTTTTTGATTTAAGTGGTGGAAGAGCAACATATTAATTATGCAAATTGGATTTGACGTTGGTGCCACAAAAATAGAAAGTGTCATTTTAAAAGATAATGGTGAAGAAGTTGACAGAAGTAGAAGAGACTGTCCAAAAGATTATATTTCAATAGTTCAAACCATAAAAGATGTTGTAGTTGAGCTAGAAAAAAAACATAATAAAACATTACCAGTTGGTGTATGTCATCCAGGTGTTCATTCTCCACAAACAGGACTAGTTAAAAATGCGCCTAACTGTGTTTGGATTGAAAAAAAACCTTTTCAAAAAAGTCTTCGTGAAGCTCTAAATAGAGAAGTTTTTTGTGAAAATGATGGAAATTGTTTTGCATTATCTGAAGCAATAGATGGTGCTGGTAAACATTATAAAATTGTATACGGAATTATTCTTGGATCTGGTGCAGGAGGTGGATTGGTTATAGATAAACAGATTGTTTCAGGACCTAATGGTGTTGCTGGGGAATGGGGTCATAATCAACTACCATTTATAGCTGCCCAAAAAGAGGAGCTCAAGACATTAAATCTAAGAGATGCAGAGGTTGAAAGTTTTGTATCAGGATTAGGGTTGGCTAAAAGATTTAATAAAAAGTATAAAAAAAATTTGAAAGCTAATGAAATATTTGAACTCTATAGAAGACATGAATTAGATGCAGAAAAAATGATAGAGGAATTTAAGACTAATCTTGCAATGTCTTTAGCTACTATAGTTAATATTCTTGACCCAGATGTTTTTATATTTGGTGGTGGTGTTACAAATGAAATAGATTTTTTTGATGAGATAGAAAACTTAACTAAAAAATATGTTATAGGCAAAGAATATGAAGGTGTTTTCTTAAAACCCAAATATGGAGATGCCAGTGGAGTTAGGGGTGCGGCAAGATTAGGTAGAAAATCAAGCTATTAAATTTTCATATCTATCAAAAAGTGAAAAAATTTTTTTTATAAAATTTTTTATTCAAATAAAACATAGTTTAATTTAAAAATAATTAAATCAATCTTAGGTTGTAGAAAAAGTTTTTTGTTTAGGTTTTTTTGTTTTTTTAATAAGTTAATTTTTTAAATTAATTGATCGATTAATTATATTAACTAAAAAGAGGAAAATAAAATGAAAATGAAGAAACTGATAGTTGCTTTAATAGCTCTAGCTCTTACTCCAAGTGTTTCATTTGCAGCACCTAAGGCTGAGGTATTGCACTGGTGGACAGGTGGTGGTGAAGCAAAAGCTTTAAAAGTATTACAAGATGAGTTTGCTGCACAAAATGGAGTTTGGTTAGACATGCCTGTTTCTGGTGGTGGTGGAGATGCAGCAATGCAAACACTAAAAGCTAGAATAGTTGCTAACGATGCACCAGCAGCAGCTCAAATTAAAGGTCCTACAATTCAAGAGTACGATGAAGAGGGTGTAGTTGCACCTTACAATATTGATGCTGTTGCAAAAAAAGAGGGTTGGGACAATCTTTTAAGTAAGCAAGTTGCTAGTCATATGAAATGTGATGATGGTAAAGCGTATTGTGCTGCACCTGTAAACATTCACAGAATTGACTGGATCTGGGCTAATAAAAAAGTTCTAGATTCTAATGGTATTAAAATGCCTTCTACTTGGGCAGAGTTTAATGCTGCTGCGGATAAACTACAAGCAAATGGAATTATTCCTTTAGCTCATGGTAGTCAACCTTGGCAAGATGCAACAGTATTTGAAGCTGTAGCTCTTGGTGTCGGTGGTAATGATTTCTACAGAAAAGCTTTTGTAGATTTAGATGCTGCTACGTTAGGTGGATCAACTATGACTAAAGTGTTTGATCAAATGAGAAAACTTAAAGGTTACACTGATGCTGGTTCTCCAGGTAGAGACTGGAACGTTGCTACTGGTATGGTAATGGAAGGCAAAGCTGCTTTTCAAATCATGGGTGATTGGGCAAAAGGTGAATTTGCTGCTAACAACATGGCACCAGGAAAAGATTATATCTGTGCGCCAACTCCATCTAACAATGGATATCTTTACAATGTAGACTCATTTATTTTCTACAAAGTTAAAGGTAAAGATAAAGTTGAAGGTCAAAAACTACTTGCTAGCTTAATGATGGGAAAAAACTTCCAAAAAGTTTTCAACATCTATAAAGGTTCGATACCTGCAAGATTAGATGTTTCTATGGATGAGTTTGATATGTGTGCTAAAAAATCAAACGCAGACTTAAAAACTGCTGGTTCTAAGGGTGGATTACTACCAAGTTTTGCTCACGGTATGGCATTAAGACTTGCACAAAAAGGTGCTATTCAAGATGTAGTTACTGAGCATTTCAATTCAAATATGTCTTCATCTGATGCTGCTAAAAAACTAGCTGCAGCAGTTAAGGCTTCGCTATAATAAAAAAAAGTACGTTAAAATCTGCGCTTTCATAAAAATGATAGCGCAGATCTAATTAAAAATATGTTTTGGTTAAAAAAAAATTTACCTAAATTAGTTCTAGTACCATCACTTGGAATTTTATCTTGGTTTGTGTATGGTTTTATTTTTTGGACGATTTATATTTCTTTTACAAAATCTAAGATGCTACCAAGGTACGAAATTTGGGGGATAGATCAGTATATTAGATTATGGAATATGCCAAGATGGCATGTAGCAGTTGAAAATTTACTAATATTTACAGTGTTATTTATAATCTTATGTATTGCTATTGGAATTCTTCTTTCAATATTACTGGACCAAAAGATTAGAGCAGAAGGTTTTTTAAGAACAATTTATTTATACCCTATGGCTTTATCGTTCATAGTGACAGGAACAGCTTGGAAATGGGTTCTAAATCCAACACTAGGCATTGAAAAGTTTGTTAATGATATGGGTTTTGAAACCTTTAAATTTGATTGGTTAGTAACACCAGAAATGTCAATCTACACGATAGTAATAGCCGGTGTATGGCAATCTTCCGGATTTATTATGGCAATTTTTTTAGCAGGCCTGAGATCGGTTGATGATGAAATTATTAAAGCTGCAAAAATAGATGGTGCAGGAATTTTTTCAATTTATAGTAAAATTATTCTTCCAATGATGAGACCAGTTTTTATGAGTGCAATAGTAATTTTGGTTCATTTATCAATCAAGAGTTATGATTTAATTATAGCACTAACCTCAGGTGGGCCAGGAATTTCATCAGATATGCCCGCAGTGTTTATGACTGCTATGGCTTTTCATAGAAGTGAAGTGGGACTAGCATCTGCAAGTGCGATAATGATGTTTTTAACAGTATCTGCAATTGTTGTGCCGTATTTGTATTCAGAATTAAAGAGGGAAAATGCAAGATAAAGAAAAATTAAATCTTAATAGATTAGAAGCAAATTCTAAAAGAAAAAATATTATCTATAGATGGATTTTATATTTTATATTAGGAATTTTTGTATTTTATTATTTAACTCCACTATATGTAATGATTGTAACATCATTTAAAACTATGCCAGAAATTAGACAGGGTAATTTATTTTCTTTACCAGAATCTATTAAGTTTGATGCTTGGAAACAGGCCTGGGATGGAGCTGGATTTACAGGAGGTGATGTTGTTCTTAAACCTTATTTTTGGAATTCTATTAAGTTAGTAGTCCCAGCAGTTATAATATCAACTTTACTTGGAGCTATTAACGGTTACGCTTTAACAAAATGGAGATTTAAAGGAGATTCATATATATTTCTATTATTTTTATTTGGAACTTTTATACCCTATCAAGCAATATTATTACCAATGGCTAGAACTCTAGGTGTCCTAGGAATGTCAAATTCAATAAGTGGGCTAATATTAGTTCATGTAGTATATGGAGTTTGTTTTACAACATTATTCTGCAGAAATTATTATGTATCTATTTCAGATGAAATGGTAAGAGCTGCAAGAATTGATGGAGCAGGATTCTTTAAAATATTTTTTAAAATTATCCTACCAATTTCTATTCCTATACTAGTTGTAACTGTCATTTGGCAATTCACACAAGTATGGAATGATTTTTTATTTGGAGCTACTTTTTCATTTGGGGAAGCAGCACCAATTCAAGTAGCCCTTAATAATTTGGTATTAACAAGTACAGCTGTCAAAAGATATAACGTAGATATGGCAGCAGCAATTATTACAGGTGTTCCAACATTAATAGTTTATATTCTTGCTGGAAATTATTTTATTAAAGGACTAACAGCAGGATCAGTGAAAGGATAATATGGCAACTTTAAAAATTAATGACATCAATAAAAACTTTGGAAAAACTGAAGTTTTAAAAGGAATTAATCTAGATATTAAACACGGTGAATTTCTTGTACTTTTAGGACCATCTGGGTGTGGAAAATCTACATTGTTAAATACAATTGCAGGTCTAGAAACATCCAATAGCGGGGATATTTTGATAGACGATCATAATGTAAATAATATGGAGCCAAGTGATAGAGATATTGCTTTAGTGTTCCAGTCTTATGCTCTTTATCCAGCAATGACTGTTAGAAAAAACGTTACCTTTGGACTGGAACAAAGAAAAACTCCAAAAGAAAAAATAGAAAAAGCATTAAATGATGTTTCTAATTTATTACAAATAACACAACTGTTAGACAGAAAACCATCTCAATTATCTGGTGGTCAACGTCAACGGGTTGCAATGGGTAGAGCGTTAGTAAGAGACCCCAAAATTTTTCTATTTGATGAACCGTTATCAAATCTTGATGCAAAATTAAGAGTTGAAATGAGAAGAGAAATAAAAAAACTACATCAAAAACTTGGAACTACAATAGTTTATGTTACACATGATCAAACGGAAGCTATGAGCTTAGGTACAAATATTGCAATTATGGATCATGGATTAATTCAACAATGTGATACACCTAAAAATATTTACAATAAACCTGAAAGTGTCTTTGTTGCAGATTTTATTGGATCTCCATCAATGAATTTGATTGAAGGTAAATTAAAGAAACATGATAATAATATTATTTTTATGCCCAATGGTTCAAATGATAGTATTAAAATACCAGTTGGGAACTACTCTTTTAAAAATAAATTTGAAAACACTGAACTAACTACTTATTTAGGAATTAGACCAGAACACATTTACTTTGATAAAATTAATCCTGATTGTTTTGAAATTGATTTAAAGTCGGAGCTTTTAGAATACACAGGTCATGAGCAAATAGTAACGTTTGATTATCTTGGACAACAAGTTCTTGGTAAGTTTGCATCTACATTTGATATAGAAATAAATAAAGAATTAAAATTAAATATTGATACATCTCAAATTTCTTTATTTGATAAAGATTCAAAAAAGAGGATTTAAATGACAGCTATTTATGAAGATTTAAAAAATAAAAGAGTTTTTGTAACTGGAGGCGGTTCTGGTATTGGTGCCTCTATCGTAGAGCATTTCTGTGAACAAGGTTCAGAAGTATATTTTATAGATATAAATGAGAAAGCATCAAATAAATTAGTTTTAGAATGTAAAAATAAAAATTTTTCTGTTCCTACTTTTATAAAGTGTGACCTATTAAATATAAAAGATTTACAAAATACTATATCAAAAATTATTGATAATAATGGAGCAATCGATGTTTTGGTAAATAATGCAGCAAATGATGAGAGACATTCTATCGATGAAGTAACTGAGGAATTTTGGAACGAAAGAATGAATATTAATTTAAGACATTATTTTTTTACAGTTCAGTCAGTTAAAAAAGCAATGATAGCAAATAAAAGTGGCTCCATTATAAATATTGGGTCTGTTTCATGGATGATTGGACAAGGTGGAATGGCTGCTTATACTGCTGCTAAATCTGGCGTTGTGGGTTTAACAAGATCTTTTGCAAGAGACCTTGGTGAGTTTGATATAAGAGTAAATTCAGTAGTTCCTGGTTGGGTGATGACAGAGAGACAAGTTGAGAAATGGTTAACACCTGAGTCTGAGGCAGATATGTTAAAAAAACAGTGTTTAAAACATAAGTTAATGCCCTCAGATATAGCTAAAACAGTTCTATTTTTTGGTTCTGATGCTTCATCTGGATGTACTAATCAAGATTATGTAGTCGATAAAGGTTGGTTATAATAAAATTCACAAAAATGAAAAAAAAAGAATTAAGAAGCAAACAGTGGTTTGATAATCCAAATGATCCAGCTCTTACTGCTCTATATTTAGAAAGATATCTAAATTATGGAATGACAAGACAAGAATTGCAATCTGGAAAGCCTATAATCGGAATTGCTCAATCTGGTAGTGATCTATCACCATGTAATAGACATTTTCAAGAATTAAGTAGTAGAATTAAGGATGGGATTAGACAGGCGGGAGGAATACCCATTGAATTCCCAACTCATCCTATTCAAGAAACAGGTAAAAGGCCTACAGCTGGTTTGGATAGAAACTTATCTTACTTGTCTTTAGTAGAAGTTTTATTTGGCTATCCTATAGATGGAGTAATTTTAACAACTGGTTGTGATAAAACTACGCCAGCAGCATTAATGGCTGCGGCAACTGTAAATATACCAGCAATAGTTTTATCAGGTGGTCCGATGCTTGATGGAAGTTATAAAGGAAAAAAAGTAGGTTCTGGAACTGTAGTTTGGGAAGCGAGAAAACTGCACGCAAAAGGAGAAATTACATATGATGAATTTATGGACATGGTTGCTGCATCAGCACCAAGCATAGGTCATTGTAATACAATGGGAACAGCATCATCTATGAACTCTATTGCAGAAGCATTAGGAATGTCTTTAACAGGTTGTGCGGTTATACCAGCTCCATACAGGGAAAGATCACAAATTTCATTTGAAACAGGAAAAAGAATTGTTGATATGATTCATGAAGATTTAACACCTTCAAAAATCATGACTAAAGAAGCATTCGAAAATGCAATATTAGTTGCAAGTGCAATAGGAGCTTCAAGTAATTGTCCACCACATCTCACAGCAATAGCAAGACATATGGGTTTAGAATTAGATATAGAAAATTGGCAAACAATAGGTCACGATATCCCATTACTTGTAAATTGTCAGCCAGCTGGCGAACATTTGATGGAAAGATTTTATAGAGCAGGAGGGGTTCCTGCAATTATGCAAGAATTATTAAAAAATAATAAATTACACAAAAACGTACTTACAGTATCAGGGAAAACTGTAGAAGAAAATTTAAAGATTAAAATAGATGTAGATAGTGATGTTATTAAATCATTTGAAAATCCACTAGTAGAAAATGCAGGTTATATCGTTATGAGAAGTAATTTTTTTAGTTCTGCTGTTATGAAAACATCAGTTATTAGTGATGAGTTTAGAAAAAGATATTTATCAGATCCAAAAAATAAAAATGTATTTGAAGCTAATGCCGTAGTATTTGAAGGACCAGAGGATTACCATTCAAGAATAAACGACGAAAAGTTAAATATAGATGAAAAATCAATTTTGATGATTAGAGGTTGTGGACCCGTAGGTTACCCAGGTTCTGCTGAAGTTGTAAATATGCAGCCACCAGATAGATTATTGAAAAAAGGGATTAACACTCTTCCAACATTAGGAGATGGCAGACAAAGTGGCACTTCAGAAAGTCCATCTATTTTGAATGTTTCACCAGAATCGGCTATTGGTGGGGATTTATTGATAGTTCAAACAGGAGATAAAATTAAGATTGATCTTAACAATAGAAGGATAGATTTGTTAATATCAGAGACTGAGATCTCAGATAGAAAAAAAAATACCAAGATCCCAGTATTAACAAACCAAACACCATGGCAGGAAATTTCCAGAAAAATGGTGGGTCAATTAGAAACAGGTGCTTGCCTAGAAACTGAATCTTTATATTTAGATATAACAAACACAAAAGGGATGCCCAGGCATTCACATTAAAAAAGGAAAAACATGAGCAATCGACTAGAAGGTAAAAATATTATTGTAACAGCTGCAGGCCAAGGAATTGGTAAAGCAACAGCTATAGCATTTCATAATGAAGGAGCAAATGTAACTGCAACAGATTTAAATAATAAAACTTTAGCTGAATTAAATAAAGAATATCCTAAAATTAAAGTTCAAACTTTAGATTCAACAGACAATAATGCTATTTCAGAATTTATGAAAAGTGTTGATAAAGTTAATGTTTTATTCAACGCAGTAGGTTTTGTTCATCATGGAACTATTCTAGAATGTGAAGAAAAAGATTGGGATTTTTCTTTTGATGTAAATGTCAAATCTATGTATCAAATGTGTAAAGCAATTTTACCTTTAATGGTTAAGCAAAATGGTGGAAGTATAATTAACGTTTCGTCATGTGCCTCTAGCCTTAAAGGTTTTCCAAATAGATTTGTTTACGGAACTACAAAAGGAGCAGTAATTGGCTTAACTAAATCAATAGCTGCAGATTTTGTAAAACAAAATATTAGATGCAATTCTATTGCACCAGGAACAGTATTTTCACCTTCTTGGCAAGATAGAGTTAATCAAAGCCCGGACCCGGTACAAGCAAAGAAAGATTTTATAGCAAGACAACCAATGGGAAGACTAGGAACAGCAGAAGAAATAGCTGCTGTAGCAGTTTATTTAGCTGGAGACGATGCAACATTTACTACAGGAACAACAATTTCTGTTGATGGTGGAATTTCAATTTAATAAATTAAGAAAAGGAAAATTATGAAACTATTAAGAGTAGGTGTTAAAGGAAAAGAAAAACCAGCAGCATTAGATAAAAATGGAAAATTTAGAGATTTAAGTTCTCATATTACTGATTTAAATTCAGATACTGTAAATTTTGAAACTATTAAAAAATTAGAAAGTATAGATTTAGAAAGTTTACCTGAAATTTCAAATTCTGAGAGAATAGGAGCTTGTATTAATAAGCCAGGAAAGTTTGTAGCAATTGGTTTAAATTATTCTGACCATGCAGCAGAATCTGGTATGGATGCTCCATCAGAACCTATTGTATTCATGAAAGCGACAAGCTCAATTAATGGTCCTAACGATGATATTGAAATTTCAAAAGATTCAAAAGAGCTTGATTGGGAAGTAGAATTGGGAATAATTATCGGAAAAGACACTAAAAATATTAGTGAAAAAGAGGCTGAAAATCACATTCTTGGATATTGTTTAGTAAACGATGTGAGTGAAAGAGAATGGCAACTTAAAAAAATGGGACAATGGGTTAAAGGAAAATCACATGATACTTATGGACCAATTGGACCTTATTTAGTTACCAAGAATGAAATCTCCGACATTAACAGTCTTAATTTAAGCTTAGATGTTAATGGGCAAAGAATGCAAACTGGAAACACAGATAAAATGATTTTTAATGTGTTCTTTATTGTTTCATATTTAAGTAAGTACATGACGTTACAAGCGGGTGATATCATTACGACTGGAACACCTCCAGGAGTAGGTATGGGAAAAAAACCACAGGTATTTTTAAAAGCAGGTGACACAATTAGATTATCAATTGATAATTTAGGTGAACAAAACTCAAAAGTTGTAGCTGAATAATTTGAATATCATAACTTCAAAGCCCAAAGTTATATGGAATTCGAAAACAATATTAGGTGAAGGCACCTTATGGGTGCCATCACACAATTCAATTTACTTTGTTGATATTAAGAAAAAAAAGATTTTTACTTTAAATGTTAAAACTAATAAAAGAAGAATTATAAAGATTAATAAAGAAATTGGGTTTCTAGCTCACATTAAAAAAGATATCTTTATACTTGGTTTACAATCAGAGCTTAGAATTGTTAATCTAAAAAATAAAGAAACTATTAGATCTATTCCAATTGAAGAAGACAAACCTCTAAATAGAATAAATGATGGAAAAATTGATCCTGAAGGTAGATTGTGGTTTGGTACTATGGATAATCTTGAGAGAAACATTAAAAATGGATCTTTATATTGCTTAGATAAAAAACTTAATATTCATAAAGTCGATAAAAAATACTATATTACAAATGGTCCTGCTTTTATTAACTCTGAAAACTTCTTACATACTGATAGTCGAAGTAAAACAATTTATAAAATTAGAATAAATAAAAAATACAAGATAATTAAAAAGACAAAATTTTTAAAATTTTCAAAAATAGATGGCTCACCCGATGGAATGACAATTGATTCAAAAAAAAATGTTTGGATTTGTCATTATGGTGGAGCATGTATTTCTGTTTATAATTCAAGAGGTAAAAAAATTCACAAAATTGAATTACCAGCAAAAAATATTACTAATTGTACGTTTGGTGGATTGAGTAATAATGAAATTTATATATCAACTGCCTTAAAGGGTATGACTAAAAATGAAATTAAGAAATATAAACTTTCAGGCTCTTTTTTTAAAATTAAAACAAATGTTAAGGGGATTAAGTCAAAATCCTTTAAAATATAAAAATTACAAAGTGATTAACTGTAGTTTAAAAATATTATAGGATATAATAAATCATATGCAGAATATTAGCTTTATTGGAATTGGTCTTATGGGGTTTCCAATGGCAAAAAACCTTCTTAAATCAGGCTTTAACTTAAGAGCTTATAATAGATCTCAAGATAAAGCAGATAGATTAAAAGAATTTGGAGCAGAAATATCTACATCTATCAAAGACGTTGTTACAAATTCTGATGTAATTATTACGATGCTTACAGATGATGCTGCAGTAGAAAAGGTAATGGGCAGTGATGAGTTTATATCTAATATTAAAGAGGGAGCTACTGTAATTGATATGAGTTCAGTTAATCCCGTTATTACAAAAAAATATTTTAAGATTTTAAAAGAAAAAAATATTAATTATTTAGATGCACCTGTATCTGGCGGAACAATTGGTGCAGAAGAAGCCTCTCTTGCTATTATGGTAGGCGGTGATGAAGAAACATTTAAACAATGTTATGATCTTCTTAAAATATTAGGCAACCCAACTTTAGTTGGACCTGTTTCCTCTGGCCAAATTTCAAAACTAGCAAATCAAATAATTGTTGGTGTTACCATTGGAGCTGTAGCAGAAGCTGTTACATTATGTGAGAAATCAGGCACTAACCCAAATAAAATGATTGAAGCTTTATCAGGGGGTTGGGCTGATAGTAAAATATTGCAAACTCACGGAAAAAGAATGATCAACAAAGATTTTACCCCAAAAGGAAAAACTACAACACAACTAAAAGATATGACTAACATTATTAATGCTGGAAAAGCAGCTGAAACTCATTTGCCTATTTCTAGTTTAGTTAAAGAAATGTATAAAGATTTAGTAGCAGATGGTCAGGGAAATACAGATCATAGCTCTTTATATAAAGCAATAGAAAAAATAAATAAAAAATGAAATTTTTAAGAATTGGAAAAGAAGGTCAAGAAATTCCTGTAGCATTAGATAAGGATGGAAAATATAGAAATCTATCATCAATTATTAAAGACTTAAATCCTGAAAGTATTAATTTTGAAACTTTAGATAAAATTAAAGATATAAACTTAGAAAGTTTGGAAGAAATAAATCAAAATGAAAGAATAGGATCTTGTATTTCTAAACCTGGAAACTTTTTTGCAATTGGTTTAAATTATGTGGAACATGCAAAAGAAACTGGTGCGAAAACACCTGAAAACCCAGTTCTATTTAATAAGTCTGTTCATTCTATAATTGGACCAAATGACAATGTAATCATCCCCAAGACTTCAAAAAAATTAGATCATGAAGTTGAAATTGCTTTTGTCATAGGAAAAAAAACAAAAAGAGTTTTAGAAAAAGATGCACAAGATTATATTTTTGGTTATTGTATTTGTAACGATATCAGTGAACGTGAATGGCAAAAAGAAAAAGGAGGTCAGTGGGTAAAGGGTAAATCTGGTGATACATTTGGACCTTTAGGGCCTTATTTAGTAACTAAAGATGAAATTCAAGACCTTAATAATTTAAATTTAACGCTAGATGTTAATGGTCACAGACATCAAACAGGTAACACCAATCAGATGATTTTCAATTTTAACTTCTTGGTAGCTCATATTACAAGTTTTATAACGTTAATGCCTGGTGATATAATTACAACAGGAACTCCTCCTGGAGTTGGTCTTGGCATGAGTCCTCCTGTTTTTTTAAAAGATGGTGATAACATGGAGCTATCAATTGATAATCTTGGAAAACAAAACCTAAAAGTGTTAGCTGAATAATATTTAATGTTAGAATTATTTATTGCATTTGGCGCAGGGTTAATTAGCTTTTTATCCCCATGCGTCTTACCACTAATTCCTGGTTATGTTTCATTTATTACTGGCAGTACATTAAATGAAATTTTAGAAAAAAAGAAAATAGATTTATTGCCGTTGATAGTTTTTTCATTAGGTTTTTCTTTTGTATTCATTGTCTTTGGTGCAACTGCTTCTTTCTTAGGACAAATTCTTTTACAAAATTCTCAAATTTTAAGAACTATTGCTGGAGTTATAATAATCATATTCTCTCTTCAATTAATTGGTGTTTTAAATATTAAATTTCTCAATGTTGAAAAGAAATTTTATACAAAAAAATCAAATAATATTTTCTTTGTATTTATTATTGGAATGGCATTTGGCTTTGGATGGACACCGTGTATTGGCCCTATTTTAGGATCAATTCTTGCTTTAGCTTCTACTGAAGAAACTATTTATAAAGCAATTTTACTGTTAAGTTTTTACTCACTTGGATTAGCGATACCTTTTGTTCTATCAGGTTATTTGATGCAAAAGTTTTTACTATTTTCGAAAAATTTCAAAAGAAATATTAATTTGGTTACAAAAGGAGGGGGTATAATACTTTTAATTACAGGAATTTTAATTTTAACAAACCAATTACAAGTTCTTGGCTATTATATTCTAAATTATTTACCATTTTTACAAAATTTCGGTTAGAAACTACTAAAGATAATTAATTCATGAAAATATATCAAATTGACACCAGTGCTAGAAAAGAAGGTTCTACCTCAAGAGCTTTAGCAAAAAAATTATTGGACAAAATTAAAAAGCCAGAAGATCAAGTTGTTTACCGAGACCTTAATGACGAAATGATCTTTATTTCTAATTTAACTGAGTCAGGAATGAAAATTCCTGATGGTGAGCAAACAGAGCAACATAAGAAAATGTTTGAAATGTCAGATAAACTAGTCATGGAGTTAAAAGAAAGTGACACAATTATAATTTCTGTACCGATATATAATTTTGGGCCACCAGCAACACTAAAAGCCTGGGCGGATTTAGCAGCAAGAGTTAAAGAGACATTTAAATATAATGAAGACGGAAGCAGGGTAGGTTTGCTTGAAGACAAACAGGTTTATCTCATAATCACTTCTGGTGGCACAAAAATCAATAGTAAGGATGATTTTTTAACACCTTGGCTAACTCATGTTTTAAATTTTTTTGGTATAAAAAAAATAGATATTATTGCTGCAGATCAATTGGCTATAGACTATGAAAAATCAATTAAAGAAGCAGAAAGTCAAATTGAGAACATAATATAATGAGTTTATTAAGTGTGAAAGAGTACAAGTTATATTCGAACTTTTTAAATACTTTAGCAAAGAATTTAAATAAATTTTATTATTCAAAACTTAATAAAACTTTTGTGATATCTAATAAGCTTAAAGGTAAAGGATATGATCCTGTTACCACATCTGACAAAGCATTTGAAAAATTTATTAGGTTAAAAATTAAACAAAAATTTCCAGGTCATCAAGTTATAGGTGAAGAATTTGGCCACAAAAAATCAACTAGTGACTTTACATGGGTGATAGATCCAATTGATGGAACAAGATCATATGTAATAGGCAACCCTACATGGAGTAATTTAATATCTCTTAATTATAAAGGAAACCCTGTTGTAGGTTTAGCAAATTTTCCTGTTTTAAATAAATACTATTTAAATACTAATAATAAAAAAGCTTATGTATTTGAGAATAACAAGAGAAAAAAAATCTCAGTTTCAAAAGATATACTTTTTTCTAACATAAAAGTTTCTGGGGCTTTTCATGGAGCAGTTAGTCTTAAACAACAAATGAAGATCCCAAAAGTTTTAAAATTAATGCAATTTCCAACTGCAGATGCATTAAGTTATTCTCATCTATGTGAAGGAAAAATTGATGTTGTATTTCAGGCTACAAATAAAATTTGGGATATTCATCCACTAATGCCAATTATAAAAGCAGCAGGTGGAGTTGTAACTACTTGGGATAATAGAGATGCAGTTAACGCAGGAAATATTTTAGTATCTGCAAATCAGCTAATACATAATAAAATGCTTAAACTTTTAAAACCAGTTTCTAAATAAATGTCTGTAGTACCTACCAAGGCTCAAGAAATAATTGATTTCTGGTTTAAAGAAACTCCAATTGAAAAAAGATTTAAAAGAGATGAAAAACTTGATGCTTCTATTAAGAAATTTTTTTTAAAAGATTTTGAATTAGCAAGTACAAGTGAATATGATGATTGGCAAGACACTCCATTGGGAAGCTTAGCACTAGTTATTTTGTTTGATCAATTTTCAAGAAACATGTTTAGAGACGACTCAAAAGCTTTTAGTCAAGACCATAAAGCAAGATTAATAGTTAATGATTCTGTTTATGCTGGATTTTTAGATGACATGGATCAGGATCAACGATTATTTATGCTACTACCACTCATTCATAGTGAGGAGATAACTGATCATGATATGGCCTACTATTTACTCGATAAATATTTAAAAGATCATCCAGATTTAGTTTCTATAAAAAAATCTTGGAAATATCACACATTAGCAATTAAAAAATTTCATAGATATCCCCATCGAAACATAGTGTTAGATAGAAAATCTACTCCTGAGGAAATAGAGTTCCTAGGTCAACCAAACTCATCCTGGTAAATCGTTCACTAAGTGAACAGATAAAATAAAATATTCAATATTTACATTCTATTAGTGACAAATAGTCATTTTAATATTGAAATTTACTATCTATAAGGGGCTCATAAAATTAAAAAAAATTAACATTATCTTCTCTCTCTATTAGATAGTTAATATTAACTTCCCTCTTTTGAGGGAAGTTTCTTATTGTCAATATCCCTCCTGAATAATATAAATTTTTAATGAACTTTAAGTTTGTTTATAAAATATGCACCAAATCTGAGTGGCAAGAAGCTAAAAGTAAAGGTCAATTAACTGGTTCTAAAAAAGATTTAGAAGATGGTTACATTCATTTTTCAGGTGATGATCAGGTTGCCGGAACTCTTCAAAAGTTTTACAAAAATCAAAATGATTTAATTTTATTAAAGGTTGATACTTTAAAGTTAGATCATTTAGTTTGGGAACAAGCATCAGATGGAAATATGTTTCCACATTTATATTCGCCACTAGATATTTCTAATGTAGTTGATGAATTTGATATTATTTTAAATGATGATGGCAATCATGTGTTGCCAGATATTTTTTGACCGCTTTATTAAGGGGGTCACCCTTTCGGTAAACTCCAAAAGAGTTCCCCTGTAAGTGAGCGGTATACGCTAAAATCTATAATAATAGATTCATATTTTATTGGTCTTATCTAGTCTTTGATTATTTAATCACACCAGTTATGTGTCAGGTGGTGATAAGTTCATAATCATCCTCCTTTATTGATATTTATAGATTAACATTTTTGAATATTGTATTCAAAATATTTATTTCACTTTATGTTAAATATATTTATTGAATGCAACCTAGCAAAACTGTAGGATTTCGATAATTTTAGAAACTCTCCTAACTAGCTTTATTTAAATAATTTTATTAATTATTCCCTAAAAGATTTACCATTAGTACACCCACAATAATAAAACACAAACCAACTATCGAATAAAGATTTGGAACTTGATTATATTTGATTATGCCAACACCTACAGTTGAGATAATCGCAAGACCCGCAAATGATGCGTAAGTAATTCCCATTGGAATATTTTTCATCACCATTGATAAGGCATACATGCATAAAACTATAGTAATTGCCGTAATAATACTTGGAACAAGTAGAGTAAAACCTTCAGCGCTTTTTGCAAAACTATTTGAAGCAACACCTAGTACTACTGCTAAAGCTAGAAATAAGTAGGAAGTTGTCATATTCATTAATTAGTTTTTCCCATTGTATTTAATAATATAACACCAATAATAATTAAAGATATTCCAAGAACAGCATAAAGGTTTGGTGTTTGATTATATTTCACAACACCAAAAATTGTTACAGCAGTAATAGTGAGCCCCCCGTAAGTAGCGTAAGTAAAGCCAACAGGTATAACATTCATTGCCTTAGATAAACAAAAGATACATGCAACAATTGTAATAATGCAAAAAAGAGTAGGGTAAATATTTGTAAAGCCCTCTGTAGCTTTTAAGAAACCATTAGAGGAAATACCAAGTATTATTGCTAACACTAGAAATATGTAACCACTAGCAAGATTCATCTAAATATCTTAAATGAAATATTGTTAGAGGTATATAATTATTTAGATATTACCACCAACCCATTACGCGACCATTACCAGCTATAATCAATAGGCAAGTTAGGACATGAAGTAGAATCCAAAATGTTCTAAAGGCTAATGCTTTTTTAACATCGTTTTGTTTTATAGGTAAAAATTCAGGTTTGTCTTTGTCATTAATACCTATGGGCATCCCAACTGTTCTTGCCCAAATTTTTAACCAACGTCTTTGACCAGTCATAATTTTATTTAAATTTAATCAATCCAATTAGGAAAAGGTAATCCTTTTTCTTCAAGAAAAGATTTGTTAAACATTTTAGTAGCGTACTTATCACTTTTATCACAAAGAATTGTTACAATAGTTTTTCCAGGACCAAGCTCTTTACCTAATCTAATTGCACCAGCAATATTAATTCCACAACTAGTACCAAGGCTTAAACCTTCATTTTCAATTAAATCATAAAGTATAGGAAGCGCTTCATGGTCATCAATAGAGTAGGCGTCATCTATTTTAGCATTTTCAAAATTCTTTGTTACTCTACTTGATCCAATACCTTCAGTAATAGAACCACCTTCAGATTTTAATTCACCATTTTTTATATAATTATAAAGAGCAGATCCTTTTGGATCAGATAAAAATATTTTAATATCTTTATTTTTTTCTTTAAGAGCATTGCTTACTCCTGAAATTGTTCCACCTGTTCCAGATGAACATACAAAACCATCAACTTTACCTTCGGTTTGTTCCCAAATTTCTTGTCCTGTTCCTTCATAGTGGCCCTTAGCATTTGCAACATTGTCAAATTGGTTAGCCCAAACAACTCCATTATTATTTGAAGGTCTTAATTCATCAGCAAGTTTTGCTGCAACTTTTACAAAATTAGCATCATCTTTATAAGGTTTAGCTGGAACTAACCTTAAATCAGCACCAATGTTTCTAAGAAGATCTTTTTTTTCTTGGGTTTGGTTATCATTCATTACAATGATTGTTTTATATCCAAGTGAGTTACCAAGTAGACATAAGCCTATACCAGTATTTCCAGCAGTACCTTCAACTATTGTTCCACCTTTGGAAATTAATTTTTTGGTCTCAGCATCTCTAATTAAAGCAAGTGCCGCTCTGTCTTTAACAGACCCACCTGGGTTCATAAATTCTGCTTTACCATAAATATTACAACCAGTTATTTCTGATGCAGCTCTAAGTTTGATTAAAGGAGTATTACCAATTCCAGAAATAAAGTTGTCTTGAATATTTTTCATTAGTTTGAAGTATTTTTATCTACCTCTTCTACAGCATAAGGTTTAAATTCTTCAGTCGCTGTTCCAACATTTTTAGCAGGTATTCCAACCATTACTGCATTTTCAGGAACATTTTTAGTAACTACTGCATTAGCTCCAATTTTAGCATTAGCACCAATTATTACAGGGCCTAATATTTGAGCACCAGAACCAACGACTACACAATCACCTAATGTGGGGTGTCTCTTAACTTGTCTCTGTTCGTTTGAATTAATACTTGGTGCGATCCCACCTAAAGTTGCCATATGATAAATGGTTACATTATTTCCAATTTCTGAAGTCTCACCGATTACAACACCCATACCATGGTCAATAAATAAATTTTTTCCAATCTTAGCTCCTGGATGAATTTCTATTCCAGTAAAAAACCTAGAGAGTTGAGAAATTATTCTTGCAACTAAATGAAATTTAGCAAGTTGAAAAAAATTAGCAATTCTATGAAAAAAAACTGCTTTAACACCAGGGTAAGTTAAAATTAAACTTAGTTTAGATTTTGCCGCAGGGTCTCTGTCAATTATAGATTGTAAAAAGTCGTTCATTTTTTTGCTAGTGTTGATTATAATTTTATATTGCTTTATATAAGCTTTAAATAAGCAATTTAAAGAGGAAAATCCATGTACAAAAATACCAACTGTTTTCATTTAGCAATACCTTGTGGCGATTTAGAGAAAGCAAAACATTTTTACAGTGAAATATTAGGGTGCCGATTAGATAACTCAGCTCAAGAATGGGCAGATGTAGATTTTTGGGGAAATGAATTAACTCTTCACGCAAGCGAGCATAAACTTGAAAGCGAAAGACATGATGTTGATATGGGTAACGTTTCTGTTCCTCATTTCGGTGTACATTTATCTAGAGAAAATTTTGATGCTCTTAAAAGTAGACTAAGAGAAAAAAATACCAAATATTATGATGAGCCATATTTAAGATTTAAAGGAACAAAATATGAGCAAGAAACATTCTTTGTTAAAGATCCTAATGAAAATATTTTAGAGATCAAAACATTAACTGCAAATCCTGGCTAAACTTTTAAATGACAAATAAAGTAGCTGCATACAGTGAAATTTTATATCATTTAATAAATTTTCGAACAGACCAATTCCAACAATTAAAAAAGATGTTAGGAATTGATTACGATTCTTTCATGATACTTTCTGTTATGGGGGCCCATTATTTAAAACATAGTGATAAGTTAGGATCAGATTGGGAAGCTGTATGGGAAAATTTAAGAACATCAAAAATAGAGGAGTTTTATATAGCACGTAAGTTAACAATTTATGCTGTAGCAAATATTTTAAATTTACCAAAAGAAACTGTTAGAAGAAAAATAGAAATTTTAAAAAAAAAAAATTAATAAATCATTCAACTAAAATGGGTCTTTTACCAACAAACAAAACCGAAGAAATAATGAAACCTTTTGCTGAAATTGAATTAAAAACTCTTTCAAAATTTCTAAAAAATCTAAAAAAAAATAACACTTTAGAAAAAGTTTTAAATTTCTAATATTTGTAATACCTTTAAAACCTATTTTGGGTCTATAAAACCTAAATTGGGTTTTTTTTTATTATCAATTTTTTTTTATTTTTATAATAATTTGTTTAATGAAATTTATAAAAATATTTTTAACATCACTCTGTTTAATAATCACAACTGTAGCTAATGCAGATGTAGCCTCTCAAGCTTTAAATAAAGTATCTGAAAAAATATCAAATTTAATCCCAGGAGAAGGAATTACTGAAGTGTCTTTAGATTATAATGATGGTGATGAGGATCAGCTTAACTTCTCAATATTAGGGGTAAGAGATATTGAAGCCACAGATAATTCTAACTTTTTTACTCAATTTAGCTTAATGAACCAAGAGATAAATAGCTCTGGAAGAATTATTGGAAACATAGGCTTAGGTTATAGAAAACTATCTGAAGATAAAAATTTTATGTTTGGCGCAAATACTTTCTACGATAGAGATTTGACAGATGGTCAAGACAGATTAGGCCTTGGTATTGAAGCTAAAGGTTCAATTTTAGATTTAAGTGCAAATAGCTATACAAAAATTTCAAACTCTGAAGTTGTTAATGGTGATAGAGAGCAAGTTTTATCTGGTTGGGATTTTAACTTAACATCTCAAATTCCAAGAGCACCATGGGCTAGAATTAATTATAATGGTTATAAATGGGAAGCTGAAAAAGGATCTCTTGATCAAAAAGGTAATATTTATTCTCTAGAACTAGATGTAACAAACTCAGTAGAAATTGTTGCAAGTTTAGACAAATCTTCACTAAATGGTGTGGATGATGAAACTTCTTTAAGTATTAATTATATTTATCCACCAAAAGAAAAATCTATGGTGATGTCTGACGGCTTATCAAATGACATGTATGAAAAAAGCAACATGGAACAAAAATTAAAAGAAAAAGTTAGAAGAAGAAATAAATTAGTAATGGAAATTCAAGGATCAGTCGTCATGACTAAAAAATAATTATGAATATGATTAAAAATTTAATTTCAAAAATATTTATTATTATTTTTTGTTTAATCTTTACGAATAATTTATTTGCTGCAACAAATGTTAAAGGAGCTGCAACAGAATATATAATAACAATGACTAAAGTTGAATTATGTGAAACTGGAAGCACAATATCTAATTGTTTAAACCCTATAAATATAACAACTGGTAATGGTGCAACAGCCGACATAGCTTCAGTAGAAGCTGGAGTAACAGCAGCAACAGTTGCAGATTTTGGAAAAGCTACATTAGGAAAAACTTATACGTATATTCAAACAACCATGTCAAGAGCAATGACGATAACAGGAACTGCAGGAAATTGTAAAACTAAAGCAGGTATAAACGGGTCTTTAGGTGGTTCTGCAGGAGGTGCAGCAGTTGGTCATGCTGGTACAGCGGGCTCTGCAATATTATATGTTCCGCACTTTACGCAGGATACTACAAATTATTCTATGATGGAGGGATCAAATGCTGACGGTAGTTCATTGGCTACATTAGCAACTGTAAGAACAACTGATACACATTTTAGATCAAGACAAATTTTAACATCACCTTACACTCCTGTTGCTGGATCAAGCCCTACAGTTTTTGTAGCATTTGACACTTCAGTTGCCGTAAACGAGCTTAATGATGCATCTTGTACAGATGCTGGATTGCAAGCTGCACCACCTACTGTAACTCTAACAGTTCAAGGTCAGTAATCTTTTATTTTACAAAATTTAATTTTTGTAATTTAATATCACAATTAAAATGATAATCTTATCTTCATTAATATGAAAAATATTCTAATTCTTATTTTTACAATATTATTTTCTTCAATTGCACATGCTGGATTAAATGAAGTAGGTTCAGGAGGTTTTTATCAAGAAGATTGCAAAGAAACTATTTTAGGAGACTATAAAAGAAGTTATGAACAAGCAAAATCAGAAGGTAGGGATTTTATAATGTATGTATCTATTTCTGAAGATGGCTGTTCATCAGGCGCATCAATGCCAATGTATGGGATTAATAAGAAGGGCCATAAGAGTGCATACAAATATTGTAAAAAAAATGCAAAAAAATTTACTAAGGCAGATTGTTTTATTTTTTCAATTAATGATGAAATTGTCTGGAAAGATTACGATCAACTTAGTGTAAGCCAAAAAGACTTAGATAGAGAAAGACAATCAAAACCATTTTTTTTAGATGAAGATAAAAAGCCAGGAAGGTTTATTGAAGACCAGCCAGATATTACTAATGATTTTCAAATTCATATTATCTACACCCTTTACAAAGATTCGAAAGATAATGAGGGGGACATAAATGGAAAAGTTGAAGAATTAATTAAAGTTGCAAATGATTGGACATATAAAAAAACTAAAAAAGCTAACGAAAAATCAAATACCATGAATGGTGAAGGTCAAAGAATGAAATTTGATTATAGAAAAGATGGAAAGTTAGATATTAGTTTTATTCGTCTTGGAGTAACTAAAAAAGAATTTAGAGATTGTAGTGGCAGTTGTGGAAATTTGGCAGAGCGAACAATTATCAATGCTGGGTTTAATAACCCAAAAAAAATATATGTAAATTTTGGTGATTATTCATATGCTGAGTGGCCTTATTCAGCAGGTTTTCCAATTTTTAATATTTTTTCAACAGCAAGTGGTAGTAGATTAAATAAAAGTGAAGTTGGTTATTTTTTATTACATGAAGCTTTGCACTCAATGGGTGGAATATATTCGTGTTCACCAAAACATGTTAATGGGCATAATACTAATAAATCCTCAGACATGATGAGCTTACAAGGTGATGGAAGAAATATGACTTTGGATCCAAAAAATGACGATTATTGGGGTCATAAAAATTTATCATGTCCCGATCTTCAAGATAGTGTCTATTTTACACCAACATCAGATACACCTTTTGATCCATTTGAGGTTACCTGTTTATCAAAAGATAAATGGAAAATTACCAAACATGACTACAAAAATTTTGAGGATAGAAGAGGGATAGGTTATCAATGTTTCTACACAAGAGATGATGTCACTGCTCCTTGGGAAAAAGAACTTGGTATCTACTAACTTTAAAGTTTGCTTAAGGAATTAACCAAGTATCTTTATTATTCTCTAAATCAAACTTAGCACGACGGTGACCTTTGGCTGCTAAATACTGAAGAACTAATGAAAGCTTTTGCTCGAATTGAATTGAAAACTCTTTCAAAATTTCTAAAAAGTCTAAAAAAAAATGGTTCATTAGACGTAGTTCTAAGATTTTAAAGATTAATAATAATTTTAAAACCTATTTTAGGTTTATATAACCTAAATTGGTTTTTATTAACTTTACTATTTTTAATAATTATTTTAGAATTTATTACATAAATGATTAAAATTTTATCAATAACTCTAATTTTATTTTTTTCATTCTTATCAACATCTTTTTCAGCTAAGGATATTAAAGATTTTGAAAAAATAGATTTATCTAAAGATCAAAAGCCTGGAAGATATTTTGAAGATCAGCCTGATATAACTGACGATCATCAAATACACTTTATTTATTTACTGCCATCTGATGCTGAGGATAGAGAGCTAGATATCAATGGTAAAATGCAGGATATTTTGGAAAAAGCTAATGATGCAATGCTTGAGGCTACTAAAGTAAACAAAGGTTCTGGAGGAGTAGGTAAAAAATTTAGATATGATTATAGAGAAGATGGAAAACTAGATATCACTTTTATTAGAACGAGTAAGAACTGGAAAGAATTAAAAGATAACAGTGTTAATACCCAAATGGGACATTATTTTCACCAATTTGGTGGTTTCACAAATAAGAAGAAAACATATTTTTTATGGACCGATGTTAATGCTGGAAATCATGGTGGAGATGCTGGCGTTGGAATAGGTGGAATTTTTGTAAGAAGCAATGGTCATAACAATGAAGAAAGATTAACACAGATTAATATACATGAATTGTTTCATACTCAGCTAATGGGAATAAGATGTATTAAAGGTATGAAAAAAATTCACTATTCAGATCATTATAACGGTGGCACTGATCATATGCTAAGTGTCGGCTTTAAATTAAATAGAAATTTGTATACTCATGATATTGAAGGGTGTCCTCAGTTAATTGATAGTGTTTATCTAACTCCAACATCTAAAGATCCATATAATCCGTATGATATTATGTGTGAAAGAAATCTTGGAAAGTACACACATCCAAAGCTAGTTAAGATTATGTCTAAAGCTGAAAAATCAAACAAATGGTACAAGAATAGAATTGGACCAACTTGTAATTGGAGAAACTGGACTAATAAGTTTGACTGGTTTGGACCAATGAATTAATTATTGATAATTAATCTTTTAAATAATAACCTACAAAGATCATGGTTGTTAACTACAAATCAATTGCTAAAAATTTAAAGTTTGAAGGAAGAGCTTTTATTAATGGTAAATATGTTGAAGCTATTGATGGCGAAAAATTTGAAAATATTAACCCTGCAACAGGCGAAGTCCTTTGTGCAGTTTCAAAATGTAATCATAAAGACGTTGATCTAGCAGTTAAAGTTTCAAGAAAAGCTTTTAATAGTGGTGTTTGGTCTAGAACATCTCCAGAATTTAGAAAAGATGTTTTGCTTAAATTTGCAGAACTACTAAGACAAACTGGAGAAGAAAATTCTGTTCTTGAATGTGTGGATACTGGAAAATTAATTGGAGATTGTATTAATGAAGTTGCAAATGACGCGCCAATGCATTTCCAGTGGTACGGAGAATTAATAGATAAAGTATTTGGTAAAGTTGGACCAACAGAACCATCGTTAACTAGTTTAATTGTTAAAGAACCAATTGGTGTTGTTGCTGGAGTTGTTCCATGGAACTTCCCTTTAATGATGGCAGTTTGGAAAATGGCACCAGCGTTAGCTGCAGGATGCTCTGTTATAATTAAACCAGCAGAAGACACACCTTTAACTGCAATTAGAGTTGCTCAAATTGCTAAAGAAGCAGGTATTCCAGATGGAGTTTTAAATATAGTACCTGGCTTTGGAGATGTGGGAGAAGCACTGGGTAGACACAATGATGTTGATGCAGTTTCATTTACTGGCTCAACAGAAGTTGGAGGACTGTTCATGAAATATTCTGGTGAAAGTAATTTAAAGACAATTGGTTTAGAGATGGGTGGTAAAAGTCCGTTCATCGTTTTAGAAGATGCAAAGATTACAGATAATTTAATTGATAATGCAATTAATTCTGCCTTTTGGAATGGTGGACAGAATTGTTCAGCAAATATGAGGCAAATAATTCACACTAAAGTTAAAGATGAATTTTTAGATAAAGTTTCCAAAAAAGTAAAAGATCTTAAAGTAGGAGATCCTTTAGATCCAAGCTCTAATATGGGATCAATGATTTCTAAAAAACATCTAGCAACTGTTGATGGGTACATTCAAAAAGGAGTTGATGAAGGTGCTAAATTATTATTTGGAGGAGTTTCAAGTAAAGATCAAAAAGGTTTTTTTGCAAAACCAACTCTTTTTGATGATTTAAAAGAGAATATGACTATTGCCCAAGAGGAAATTTTTGGACCAGTACTTGGTGTTCTTACAATCAATAGTGATGAAGAAGCTTTGAAAATTGCAAGTAATTCAAAGTATGGGTTGCACGCAAGTGTTTTTACTCAAGATATAGATAGGGCTTTTCATATGGCTAAAAGCTTACCTTGTGGAACTGTCTCTGTTAATACTTTTTCTGAAGGAGATATTAAAACGCCCTTTGGTGGATACAGACAATCTGGATCTTTAAGTAGAGATCAAGGTACAGAAGCTCTGGACCAATACCTTCAAACCAAGACTATTTGGATTAGTCATTCATAAAAAGATAAATAGCAGTAAGGATTATAAGTAGATAATTTGCTTTGACTTGCTCAAAAGTTTTAAGTTATGCTTCGTTTTTTAAATTAATCGAGAGGGATATAATGAAAATAATAAAAACTACACTTGTAGCTGGTTTAATTTCTTTATTTGCTACTTTTTCAACATTTGCTGAAAAAGTTAAAATAGGAGATCCAGGTTGGACAGGTGCAACAGCTATTGCAAATTTATTAGCAGCAGTTGTTAATGACAAAATGGGTGGAGAAGCAGAATTAGTTCCAGGAAATAATACTGCAATCTACGCGGCAATTGATAGAAGCAAAGGTGAGATAGAAGTTCACCCTGATATCTGGTTACCTAATCAACAGGCTTATACTAACGATCTAGTTCCTAAAGGAACTCTTAAGTTAAGTTCAAAACCTTACGAAGGAAACCAAGGATATTGTGTGTCTCAACAATTTGCTAAAAAAATGAATATTACAGCAATTGAAGACTTAGCTAGACCAGAAGTTGTTAAAGCAATGGACAGTGACGGAAATGGTAAAGGTGAGTTTTGGATTGGTGCTGATGGATGGGCTTCTGCAAATGTAAACCAAGTAAAACTTAGAGATTACGGTTTATACGATGCAGGCATTGAAGCAATCAGAGCTGCTGAAGCTGTAAAAAATGCAAGAGTGCTTGACTCTATTAAAAAAGGTGAAGGTTATGCATTTTATTGTTACAAGCCACATGCAATTTGGGGAATGGCTGATGTAGTTATGTTAACTGAACCTAAGTTCGATGAAGCAAAATACAAAATGGTTCAACCTAAAGAAGATGCTGATTGGTACAAAAAATCTTATGTTGCATCAAAAGATGCTCTTAAGCAAATCCAAATCGGTTGGGGAACTTCTTTAGAAGCAAAGTCACCAGCGATTGTTGATTTCTTTAAGAACTTTCAATTGTCAGCAGACGATGTTTCATTAATGGCTTTTCAAATTTCAGTTGAGAAAAAAGATCCAGCTGATGTTGCCAGAACATGGATGAAAAACAATAAGTCTAAAGTTGATGGTTGGTTAGGCCTTTAAGTTAAACTAAATTTTACCCGGCAACCAAATTTGTTGCCGGGTATATTTCTTTAAAAAATTATTAAATTTTCGAACGGATCTGATGGACTCTGCTATAGAAATAAAAAATGTTTGGAAGATTTTTGGCAACACTTCTGTGGAAGCATTAAATGCCATTCAAAATAATCGTATTTCAAAACAAGAAGCTTTAGAAAAATATAATTCAGTAATTGGTGTATCAGATGTCTCTTTTGACGTTAAAAAAGGAGAAATATTTTGTGTAATGGGTCTTTCAGGGAGTGGTAAATCCACTTTAGTGAGACATATTAATAGATTACTAGAACCTACTTCAGGACAAATTTTGATCGATAATGAAGATGTGATGAAGTTTGATCCAAAAAGTTTACAAGATTTAAGGAATAAAAAGATAGGCATGGTTTTTCAAAACTTTGCTCTAATGCCTCACCGATCAGTTTTAGACAATATAGCAATGCCGCTTGAAATAAGAGGTATTAGTAAAAATGATAGATTGGATGCTGCTAATAAGATTTTAGATATTGTGGAACTTCAAGGTTGGGGAAATAAATTTGCCCATGAACTTTCAGGTGGAATGCAACAAAGAGTAGGATTAGCTAGAGCTTTGGCAGCGGATCCTGATGTTTTATTAATGGATGAACCTTTTAGTGCACTAGACCCATTAATAAGAAGGCAGCTTCAAGCAGAATTTATCAAACTTTCAAAACAAATGAAAAAGACTACAGTATTTATAACTCATGATTTAGATGAAGCAGTAAGAGTGGGTCATAGAATTGCTATCATGAGAGATGGAAAAGTTATCCAAATAGGAACACCAGAAGAAATAGTAATGAAACCAGCAGATGATTATGTTGCTGATTTTGTAAAAGGAATATCTAGATTAAAAATTATTCAAGCAAAATCTATCATGCAGCCTGTTGAGAAATTTGAAAAAGAATTTGGATTAATATCAAAAAATTTAGAAAGCGTTCATGAAAATGATTTACTAAATAAGTTGATAGAAAAATCTTCTATTAAGGATGAGCCGATATTAGTAATTAATAATGAAAACAAAAATATTGGTATAATAACACAGGCAGACTTATTAAAAGCTGTTGTAGAGGGTAGTGATGGATAATAAAGCAAACAGAAACCCATCAAGAGATGAATTAATTACTGACTTTGTAAAAAGTAATCCAGACTATTATATTAAAGAGTTTAAAAAAATTGGTAGCAAGCCTACTTACTCATTTTCATTTAATTTATTTGCATTCATATTTGGACCAATTTGGTTTGGAATGCGTAATATTTGGAATTGGACTTTAGCTTTTTTAATTATTGAAACTTTTTCAGTAGTACAAATAATCAGAGGTTTATTTGGTAATATTACGGCAGAGGCCATTGCTAAAGTTGAACAAGTAAAAAGCACTATAGCCTTTAGAAATAAACAATTAGAAGCTGCGATAGAAAATAATCCAGACAAAATTGATGTCTTTGAAAGAAACATAAAATCCTTAGAGGATGCTATGCAAGGTTATTTAGATGAAATTACGAGAATAGAAGCTTCAGCAATTTGGATAGCAATTTTTGGTTTTATTTTATTGATAGGAATTAAAATTGTTCAGGGTGTTTTGGCAAATTCAATTTTAGAAAAGAAATATTCTGAATGGTTATCCGATAAATCTATTCATCCAGGGATGCAGATGAAAAATTATATTTTAAGTGGTGTTTTTACCTCTGTTATAATGATTTTTACAGTTATCCATTACAGTTTTCCAGGCTTACTTCAGATAATGGATACGTTCCCAACACATCCTGAAATAAGATTATTTTCAATTAAATGGATAGAAATTGTTTTTGATTATGCCGTTGTTAAAGGAGATTTAATTTTTACAGCTATAACAATTGGTATTAGGTCCGTATTAGATTTCTTAGAATTATTGTTTGTTAAAACTCCTTGGATTGTAATTATAACTGCAATTGTAACTTTAACTGGGTTATCTGCAGGACCCAGGGCTGCAATTTATTCTACAGGATTTTTATGTTACATGGGTTTTTTAGGTTTCTGGGTTAAAGCAATGACTACACTTGCCTTATTAGGAACTGCTGCAGTTTTAAGTATAGCAATTGGAATTCCGCTTGGAATTTTCTGTGCAAGACGACAAAGATTTTATTCATTAATCAGACCGATAATGGATTTCATGCAAACAATGCCAGCCTTTGTATTTATGATTCCAGTAATAGCATTTTTTGGAACTGGAAAGGTTGCAGCAGTAATTATTACAATGATCTTTGGTGGTACACCTGTTGTAAGACTTACAGTTTTAGGGTTACGTGGAGTGCCAGAAACAATTCGAGAAGCTGCTATCGCATACGGTGCAACTAAATGGTATTTGCTGAGAAAAGTAGATCTGCCACTAGCTACACCTTCAATTTTAGCAGGTGTGAACCAAACAGTAATGTTAAGTTTAGCCATGGTAGTTGTAGCATCTCTAATCGGTGCAAAAGGTTTAGGTCAAGATGTTCTTGAGGCATTGCAATATGCTAATGTTGGACAAGGTATACTTGCGGGTATAGCTATTTTATTTGTTGCATTAATACTTGATAGGGTTGTTCAGGGTAAAAAAAGAGTTTAATAAAACTTAATGGATTATTTAATATTAGGTTTTTTAACTGGGTTAAGTTTAATTCTTGCAATAGGTGCTCAAAATATATTTGTCATAGAACAAGGCTTAAAAAAACAATATATTTTTATTGTATGTTTAATTTGTTCAATTTCAGACTTTTTATTAATTTTTTTAGGAATTTTTTTATTTCAGTATCTGAATCATTTTTTTACTCCAACTATTGAGTTAGTTTTTAATATTTTACTTTTAATATTTTTATTACATTTTATTTGGGGAAAAATTAAAACTAAAGTTTCAGAAACTTCATTTGATGTGGATAGTAAAACTAATAATTTATCTAACATTGTAGTTAAAACTTTAGGTTTTACTTTTCTTAATCCACATGTTTATTCAGACACTGTGTTTTTCCTTGGAAACTTCTCTAAAAGCCTTAGTCAAGTGGATAAGTATTACTTTGGTGCTGGGGCAGCCATTTCTTCATTCCTATTTTTTTTTATAATAGGATATCTTTCAAAATATTTTTCTAAATATCTTAAAAGTGCAACAGTGTGGAAAAGAATAAATTATTTGATTATTCTTTTTATGTCTATTTTGGCTTTAACAGTGCTAATGGAAATTATATAATTTAACTAGAATAACCGTACTTTTTAAGCCTAACGTCGCCTGTTCTTGCATGCGCTTCCATTCCTTCATATCTAGAAATTCTTGCAGCTGCAGCACCAACTAATTCAGTAGATTCTTTTGTCATTCTTTGAAAACTTAAAGTTTTAACAAACTTACCAACGAATAATCCACCCGTATATCTTCCCGCACCTTTAGTTGGAAGTATATGATTAGTTCCTGAACATTTATCTCCATAAGCAACAGTTGTTTCTTCTCCAATAAATAAAGAACCATAGTTTGTAAGTCTTTTGTGAAACCACTCTAAATTTTCTGTCTGAACTTCTAAGTGTTCTGGAGCATACTCATCACTAATAGTTGCCATTTCTTCATCAGTATCACAAAGGATAACTTCACCATAATCTCTCCACGCTGCATCTGCGTTTGTTCTTGGAATTTCTGGTAGTTCAGCAATTAATTCTGGAACTCTTTTCATTACTTTTTCTGCAAGCTCTTTACTCGTTGTGTATAACCAACAAGGTGAATTATAACCATGCTCAGCTTGACCCACTAAATCTACAGCAACTATCTCAGGGTCAGCTTTAGCGTCAGCAATAATTCCAATCTCAGTAGGACCAGCAAACAAGTCAATACCCACTTTTCCAAATAAAATTCTTTTAGCTTCAGCAACAAATTGATTTCCAGGACCAACGATAATGTCTGCAGGAGGGTTATTAAATAAGCCATTAGTCATTGCTGCAATTGCAGGAACACCACCTAAATTTAAAATTACATCAGCACCACAAAGATCTGCGGTATAAATAATTGTTGGATGTGCACCCACTCCTTCTTTTGGAGGACTACAGGCAATAACGTTTTTTACACCAGCAACCTTTGCTGTTGTTACACTCATAACAGCTGATGCAATGTGTGCATAACGACCTCCTGGTACATAACATCCAGCAGTATTTACAGGTATTAATTTTTGACCAGCAAAAAGTCCATCAGAAAGCTCTACTTCAAAATCTTGACCATAATTTTTTAATTGAGCTTCAGCAAATTTTCTAACTCTTTCATATGAAAATTGAACATCATCTTTTGTTTTTTGATCTAATGTTTTTTTAATTTCTTCAATTCTTTCTTTAGAAACGATGATTTCTCCATCGTACTTATCAAATTTTTTTGTAAGATCGATACAACCTTGTTCTTTTGTAGTTTCGATATTTTTTAATAAATCCTGAACAATTCCAGTTGTTTTAGTATCGTCCGTTGAAGATGTTTTTGGTGATTTTTTTAAGTACGTTATAGCCATTGTTTCCCTCTCTAATTTTGAAGCTTTATTTAAAACATTAATGCCATTATTTCAATGAAGAATTAGTCTAAAGCAACAACAGCTGCAGCAATAGAGGCTAATCTAGCTTGTGCTTCATCAGATCTACTAGTAATTACTATTGGAACTTTACCACCTACTACTACACCAGCTGCACAAGCTCCCATAAAATAAATCATCATTTTAACCAAACTATTTCCGGTTTCAACACTTGGAACTAGCAATACATCTGCATTACCAGCTACAATATTTTTAACACCTTTTATAGCGGCAGATTTTTTTGAAATACTATTATCAAATGCCAAGGGACCAAAAACATCAGCATTTAAATTTTCTTCTTTTGCAAGTTTTGTAATTTCATCTGCATCGATAGAGCTTGGTACACTATCTAAAATTTCTTCTGTTGCTGATAGAACTGCAATTTTGGGCCTTTCAATTCCTATACGGTTTGAAAAATCAATTACATTTCTTAAAATATGCATTTTTGTTTTTACGTTGGGTAAAACATTTAAAGCACCATCAGTAATTATAAGTGGCTTGTCATCTTTAGTATTTGTCATATGCCATATGTGACTAAGTCTAGTTTTACCAAGTAAATTGTAATCTCTTTTTAAAATTTCTTTCATTAAGACATCTGTATGAATATGACCCTTAACAATAATTTTTACTTTATCTTGGCTAGCAAGTTTTGCAGCAATAGCAGCAGTATTATTTTCAATAGGTTCATCAATGATTTCAAATTTTGAAATATCCCATTTTAAATCTTCAGCACATTTAAGAATTTCTTTTTTATTCCCTATAAAGATAGGTGTTATTAAATTTTCATTAACAGCATCTTGAACTGAAAGCATTGGTAAAGGCAACCCTGCATTTACGATTGCAGCATTAACACCTTTTTTCTTATGCGCATGATCCAGAAGGTTATTAGGACAAACAATTTCTTTATTTGAAAGCATGAGGTATATTTAGTCTGAATTTTTAAAAAGTATATACTGTAAATTGATAATGATTAAGCCTTTTAAATTAGATATTCCCGATAAAGTACTTCAAGAAATATACACTAAAGTAAAAAATTATCCATGGCATGAAATGCCAGATGATGGTGGCTGGAAATATGGAAGTAATCTTGATTATATGAAAGAGATCTCAAATTATTGGATTAAAGATTTTGATTGGAGAAAACATGAGGCAGAAATAAATCAATTTCCAAATTTCACAACTATTGTAGATGATATCGAAATACATTTTATTCATGAAAAGGGAAGTGGGTCCAACCCAACACCTTTACTTCTTATGCATGGATGGCCTGGATCGGTAATTGAGTTTTTACATATTATAGAAAGACTTGCACACCCTGAAAAATTTGGTGGAAACATTGACGATGCCTTTGATGTAGTGGTCCCATCATTACCTGGTTTTGGTTTTTCTGGGAGACCTTCAAGACCCATGGGACCAAGAAAAATAGCCAATACTTTAAATAAATTGATGACAGAAAACCTTGGTTATAAAAAATATTTAGCACAAGGAGGTGATTGGGGAGCAACTATTGCAAACTGGATTGGTTATGATCATTCAAAATCATGTAAGGCAATTCACATTAATTGTTTAACAATGCGCCACCCTGATGGTCCACAAACAAAACAAGAGGAAGAATGGCAACAAAGATTTAACACAGACCAAATAATGCAGGATGGATATAGAACTCAACAAGCAACTAAACCTCAAACTTTAAGTTATGGAATGATGGACAGTCCTGTTGGAATTGCAGCATGGATTATTGAAAAAATGTACTCATGGTCTGATTTAAAAGATAACAATATTGAAAGTGTTTATTCAAAAGATACACTCTTAGCTAATATTATGGTTTATGTAGTTACAAAAACTTTCAACACAGCTACTTGGATTTATTACGGAAGAAGAGAAGAGGGTGGACGTTTTTTTCCTAAAGATTTTAAAAAAATAGAAATTCCAACAGCTGCAGCAATTTTTCCAGCAGAAATGTCTGAGTGGCCACCAAAATCTTATGTAGATAGAATGTTTAATATTACTCAATGGACAGAGATGCCGAGGGGTGGACATTTTGCAGCCCTTGAGGAACCTGAGCTTCTTGTTAATGATCTTGTAAAGTTTTCAAGATCTGTACGATAGTTAGATACTTTGTAAATATTCCAAGTCTTTTAAAACAGCTTTTGAAATATTAATTTCTTTTTTAAGATTACTTTTAAACCTATTAAACTTACTTTGTCCTGGGTAAAGAATTTCTTTAACACCTTTTATCTTAGGTAGTTTTTTTATAGTTTTGATATTGTCTTTTATTCTTTTATTGAAAGAATTTCCGACAAATAAATTAGGCTTTAAAACAAAAAATAGGTGACCAATATTTTGTGGACCACTAAAATCAGTAAATGGATCTTTAACTCTACCTGCATGATTACCACCTGTTAATACACCACTTAAAATATCAACCATCCAAGCTAATCCAGAACCCCTAAAACCAGCTATTGGTAATTGAACACCCTCTAATGCTTTTTTAGGATCCGTTGTTGGTTTACCAAATTTATCTAAAGCAACTCCCTCAGGAATTTTAGTTCCTTCTCTTGCTGCAACTCTAATTTTTCCTCTATTAATCATTGAGATTGAAGTATCTAAAATAAAAGGAACCTTTGATCCAGTAGGTGTTCCAAAACAAATAGGGTTTGTTCCAAATAAACTTTTTAAAGCCCCATGAGGTGCAACTGCTGGAGGTGCATTAGTAAATACCATTACCATTAAACCTTTTTTAACTGCTTGCTCTGCGTAATAACCAGATAAACCATAATGACCACTATTCTTAACTGCAACTAAGCCAATTCCAGTTTTTTTAGCATTGTTTATAGCAGTTTTAATAGCGGTATCTGCAGCAACAAAGCCAATACTATTGTTACCATCAACATGGGCAATGGATTGAGAAATTTTTTTAACTTTAATTTTAGCTTTTGGATTAATAACTTTTTTAGAAATACGGTCACAGTACATCTTAAGTCTAGATAAACCATGTGATGGAGCACCAACTAATTCTGCATTGATTAAGGCTTCAGCACAAATAGTGGCATGATCTTTGTTTAATTTATACTTAATAAAGATATCTTTAATAATTCTTTTTAATTTCGAAGATTTCATAGTTTAATAAAAGTTTGATTAACCTTTGCCATGCCATGGAATTGTTTTGTCAATTATTTTTCTTAAAGCAACATCAAATAATAAACCTAACATACCCATTACAAAAATAGTGATCCAAATAACTTCATATTGGAAGTATTTTTTAGCAACGTTTTCAACAAATCCAATACCTGTAGTACCGGCTAAAAATTCAGCTGCAACCAAAGTTCCCCAACACATTCCAACAGCAACTCTAACCCCTGTTAAAATTTCTGGTAATGAGTTTGGAAATATTACATGTCTTAATATTTGCCATTTAGATGCACCAAGTGAGTGTGAAGCATGAATTTTAGACAACTGCGTACCAGCAGCTCCTGCTCTAGCAGAGATGATCATAATTGAAAATGAAACCATAAATAATAAGAAAACTTTCCCAACATTATCAATTCCAAATACAGTAATAACTAGAGGAGCCCAAGCTAATGGGGGTACCGGTCTATATAGTTCAATTAATGGATCAAAAAATCCTTTAGCAAATCTGTTTAAACCCATAAACAATCCTAGTGGCACACCAAAAATAATTCCAAGTACTAAACCTAGGAGAACTCTTAAAAAGAATCCCAGATATGACCCATCGGAACTGGTATCTTAAATAATTTAAACTCACCTGTAACAACACTTAAGACTTTACTCTTAAAGTTTGGAGTAACAGTTCCATCAGCATTATGAATTGGATATGCCCCAGGCATAGCATCTGCAATCCAATCAGGTAATATAAAACCAACTATTTTACTTACATCCATCATTTCATACCAAATTAGAGGTACGTTTTTAAATCCAATACTGGGTTTAAGGAGTAGCACAAATTTATTAAAGGTATCAGACGGTTTTGGTAACCATCTTCCAGATCCTTGCTCAGAACAATTTGGTCCACTTGAAACAATTGTACCTGCAGGAAATAAAAAAATATCAACTAGTCTTAAAACACCTTGCTCTTTCTTTTGAACTTCATCAAACTCTATTATTGATTTTTGCATATCATCAAGAGTATTAGGTGGGAAAATACTTGCGTATTCGATTCTTCGAGCAATTTTTAAAACATCTTTTGCTAATGCAGAAGCTACTTCTTGGGTATCATCTAAACTAGATCGATAAGCTTTAATCTCATCCTTAATCTCTTTCATTAACTGCTTATATTTATAGTTATGATTTCTTAATTTGAAAAAGTCATTACTAATAAGAGTTAATTCTTTTGCAGCTGCATCAAATTTTAAACCCATTTTTGTTTCAGGAATTGTTGGTATTTCAACTGTATTTTCTACAGCGGTTGCAGAGGCTCCCCATTTCCCTTGTTTTTTTAAAGCTTCAATTCTTGCGTTCTCTTCTTCAATACTTTTAATTGGTGGATAGCTTATTTTTTGAAAATCTTCTGTTAACCAAGTAATTCTATTTGTTAAATCTCGAATTTGACTTTTTGTTTCTTCTTCTAAAAGATCAATATTGGTTAACAATGGAATTGATTGTTGAGTTTTTGCAATAAATTTTAAAAGAGTAGTTTTGTCTTGTTCTCTTATATTAGGTGAATTTTTAATTTCATTAGCTAGTTTTTGTATATTTTTGTTTTCACCTTTAATTATTGAAGTACTCTTAAATTCACGTTCCTCAATTGGAAATAAATATTTTAATGAAAGTAAAGAGTCGTTTACTTTTGCAACCTGACAAAGTTCATTTGCAGACTGAGGATAAAATGATTTCGCCATATCCCAAGAATAGTAAAGCCAAGTTAATAGTAAAAAACTACTACCAACAATAACCCAATGAACTCCACCTTTAGCTCTTTCAGGGTTACCAAATACAGCATCTAATTTTTCAGTTTTTGCTAATTTTCTTCCATACAAAATAGATCCAATAACTGCAAAAATTACTACGAATGTTATAATACCTGTTAGCATACTAAATATCTTTACCCATAATTTCTTCTTCCATATTCCAAATCATAGTTAGAATTTCTTCTCTAGTGCTTACAAAGTTAGGTGTTTTTTTTATCTCTCTTAAATCACCATCAATACCCATTGATGCAAAAGGAAGATTATATTCTTTATGGATACGACCTGGTCTTGGTGCCATTACATATAATCTTTCACCTAGTAGTAAAGCTTCTTCAACTGAGTGGGTGATTAAGATAATGGTTTTTCCTGTTTCTTTCCAAATTTTTAAAACTAAAGACTGCATCTTCTCTCTAGTTAATGCATCTAATGCTCCTAATGGTTCATCCATTAAAATTAAATCAGGGTCATTAATTAAACATCTAGCAAGAGCAACTCTTTGCTGCATACCTCCAGATAATTGATAAGTAGGAGTGTTTCCAAAACCTTGTAGGCCTACTATATTTAACCATTCTTCAACTTTCTTAGCAGTTTTAACTGGGTCTTCTTTTTTCATTCTTAAACCAAAGTCAACATTCTCTGCAACCGTTAGCCATTCAAATAAAGCACCTTGTTGAAAGACCATTCCCCGTTCAACACCAGGGCCATTAATTTCATTTCCGTTAAGAGTGAGAACTCCAGAAGTAGGTCGTAGAAATCCAGCAGTAATGTTTAACAAAGTTGTTTTTCCACAGCCCGAAGGACCAAGAACAGTTAAAAGTTCACCTTTTTTAAGTGTAAAGTTTACATCTTTTAATGCATGAACTGTTTCTCCTTTAGGAGTTTTAAAGATCATGTTTAAATTCTGAGAAATTAAATCACTCATAAGACAATACTATATTAGAATTTTTTTAAAAAAATAGGCACCAATTTATTAAATTGGCGCCTATTTAAATTTATTTAACTCTCTAAATTAAAGAGGTAAAAAGCTTGTATCAACTGCTCCGTTAGGAGTACCCATTCCTTTTAAAAATCCACTTAGATTTCCAGAAGTCATAGATTTTTCAGTCTCTTCAGGTGTAAGAAATTTAAATCCGCTTAAAGTTTCTTTCATATCACCAAGCTTCATCTCAGCATCTTTAGCGATAACATTTAAATCACTTTTACCTGCTGCATATCTAGCATTCGCTTCATGAGTTACTTCTATGAAAGTTCTCAGCATACCTGGGTTCTCTTTCATAAATTTGTCAGTAACAGATGTAATGTCAATACCTAAGATACCAGCATCACGCGCTTCTTGAACTGTTAGTAATCTACTTCCAACTGCAGTTGCAGCTTTAATAGAATTTCCACCAAATAAACATGCCATTACAACATCACCAGAAACTAGTGCAGCAGCACCTTCTTCAGGATCCATTTGAATAACTGTCATTTTACTTTTATCAGCGCCAACAACTTTCATACTTTCATCAAAAACATACTCAGCCATTGTTCCTAGAGGAACAGCAACTTTTTTACCTTCTAATTCAGAAGCGTTAGCTTTTGTAATTCCAGAAGCATTAGATGTAACACAAGTTGTTCCACCCATTCCGTATTCCATAGCAATATCTACAAGTTTTAGCGGAGCTTTTGATTTAACAGCATTGATAAATGGCACTAAGCCTTGTGAGTAAGAAATATCAATATCTCCAGCTAACATAGCATCAGTCATTGCACCACCGTTTGAAAAGTTAGTCCATTTAACTGGAACACCTAGAGCTTTATCAAACATCTTTTTAACTTTGTCTTCTTGGTTTGGAGTAGGCCATTCTAAAAAGAATGCAACTCTAACTTCTTTAGCAGCAGCGTTAGCAACTGACATTGATAAGTTAAGAGCAACTACAGCACCAAGAATAAAACTAATTATTTTTTTCATTATTATTCCTTTGTTAGTAATTTAATTAAATTATCTGTATTTAAATAGAATTTGGAATTGATGTAAAACAAATTTTAATTTTTATACACCTATAAGTTGTAAAATTATAAGCCTTAAAGAAAAAAATAATTATAGAAAACCTTTTGATTTAGTCTAATAGTTAGGAATAAAATTATAACACTACATACTTAGAGAGAGAATATTTATGAGCTCAGAAAACAGAACTTCAGTACCTAATTCATTAAATGAACATTGGATGCCGTTTACATCTAATAAAGATTTCAAAGCAAACCCAAGACTAATTACAGAAGCTAAGGGGGTTTACTTAAAAACTCACCATGGAAAAACACAAATAGATGCGAGCTCAGGGTTATTTTGTAACCCACTAGGCCATGGAAGAAGAGAAATCACAGAAGCTGTTACAAAGCAATTAGAAACTTTAGATTACGCACAACCATTTCAACAAGGTTTTGGTGGTTCATTTGAATTAGCTACAAAAATTTCAAAACACACACCAGGTGATTTAAATAAAATGTTTTTTACAATTTGTGGATCTACAGCTGTAGAAACTGCAATTAAAATTGCTGTTGCATATCACAGAGCAAAAGGACATGCAGAAAGATTTAGATTTGTTGGACGTGAGCGTGGTTATCATGGAATGAACATTGGCTGTATTTCAGTGGGTGGAATGGTAAATAATGTTAAAACGTTTGCAAGCGTTTTAATGCCAGGTGTCCAACACATTAGACATACACATTTACCAGAACATAAGTTTGTGAGTGGTCAACCAGAAACTGGAGACTATTTAGCAAATGATTTAGAAACTATTTGTCAAAATTTTGGTGGTGAAAACATTGCTGCTTGTATTGTTGAACCGATTGCTGGATCAACTGGAACACTGGTTCCACCAAAAGGATATTTACAAAAACTAAGAGAGATCTGTGACAAGCATGGAATACTTTTAATTTTTGATGAAGTAATTACAGGATGGGGCAGAACAGGATCTAAATTCGCTGCAGATGAATTTGGAGTAACTCCAGACATTATGACAATGGCTAAAGCTACAACCAACGGTGTTGTTCCCATGGGTGTTGTTGCATGTAATGATTATATCTATGATGCGGTAATGGATGCTTCACCAACAGGTGCAGTTGAATTGTTTCATGGCTATACTTATTCAGGAATTCCAGTTGCAGTTGCTGCCGCTCTTGCAGTGCAGGAAATTTTTGAAAAAGATGATATTTTCAATAGAGCAAAAAATTTATCTCCTTATTTCCAAAAAGGATTATTCTCTCTTCAGGATCTAGAGTCTGTAGATAATATTAGAGGATATGGAATGATGGGCGGAATAGACATGAAGCTAAACACTAAACCAGGTAAAGCTGGTTATGAATGTTTTAAAGCTTGTTATGAAGCTGGTGTTAACTTTAAAGCTACAGGAGATTGTTTGATTATAGCTCCTCAATTCATCTGTGAAGAAAAACATATCGATGAGATTATTGAAAAGTTAAGAACTGGTATTACTAACTATCAAAAAAATCAAAAAAACTAAAAACTTTAATAAAATTTAAAGTACTGAAAAGGGAGAGAGTGTTATGAAAATTGGCGTACCTAAAGAAATCAAACCACAAGAGCATCGTATTGGATTAACCCCTGAAAGTGTTAAAACTTTAATATCAGAAGGTCATGAAGTTTTAGTTGAAAATAATGGTGGATTTGAAGCTGGTTTTGAAAATGATCAATACACAAGTGTAGGTGCTAAAATTGTTGATAAAGCTGAAGATATTTTCAATGATGCAGATATAATTGTTAAAGTAAAAGAGCCCCAAGCAGGTGAAGTTAAGATGATTAGAGAAAATCAAATCGTCTACACTTATCTACACTTAGCAGCAGCTAAAGAATTAACAGAAGGTTTAGTTAAATCTAAAGGTGTTTGTATAGCCTATGAAACGGTTACAGATGATAATGGCAGATTGCCATTACTTGCACCAATGAGTGCAGTTGCTGGACGTATGTCAGTTCAAGCTGGAGCACATTGCTTGGAAAAAAACCAAAATGGTAGAGGTCTTTTATTAGGAGGAGCTCCTGGAGTTGAAGGAGGTACTGTTGTTATTTTAGGCGGCGGTGTTGTTGGTGAAAATGCTGCTGTTATTGCAACTGGAATGGGTGCTAAAGTTCATATCGTTGACAAGTCTGAAGCAAGATTGAAACAATTGGTTGAAATGTTTGGTGATAAAATTATTCCAGAACAAAGTGATAAAATTGATTTAAATAAATTAGTTGCAAAAGCTGATCTTTTAATTGGGGGTGTTTTAATACCAGGTGCAGAAGCTCCAAAATTAATTACTAAACCAATGTTAAAATTAATGCAAAGAGGATCAGTTATTGTTGATGTTGCAATTGACCAAGGGGGTTGCGTTGAAACAAGTAAACCAACAACTCACGGTGATCCAACTTATATTATTGATGATGTTATTCATTACTGTGTAGCAAATATGCCAGGTGGAGTTCCAAGAACTTCAACAATTGCGTTGAACAATGCAACACTTCCACATCTAGTAAAAATTGCAAATAACGGTTACGCTAAAGCACTAAGCGATGATAAACATTTGCTTGCAGGACTAAACGTTTGTAAAGGTCAAGTAACATATAAAGCAGTGGCTGATGTTTTTGGGTATGATTATGTCGATCCTTTAAAAACTCTGTAATTTTTTTAACTAATGTTATCGGATAAAATTAAAGATTATTTAAACGAATACATTAGCCAGGAAGTTTACGTTCAAGTAGCCGTTGCTAAGGGTAAAAATAAAATTTCAACTAATGCTGCAATCAGTAAGTACTTTGAAAGCAATCACTTTCAAGGTTTGGCTGAAGGTAAACCCTACAATACTTTTTTAGATGATCTTAAAGATAAATGTTTAGGAAAATTAGTTAACTCTCCAATGAAAGATAGCAAAACGGACGATGAGATTATTATTGAACTTCAGAATAAACTTAATACTTTAGATATTGGTGAATTAAATGATACTTACTGGGAAGTTGAAACAGGTGAATATTTAAGAGGAGCAGATATTAAAGAAATCGAACTCGAGAGAGATACTTTAATTAAATTTTTAACTTCAAAAGATGAAGCACATGACACGGTAAGTACTCTTTGCAAAAACTATGAAAAATTGTGTAAGCAAAAGTACCCTGAAGCTCCATTGCCTTTAGAAATTTTATAATAAAAATTAATTTTATTTTTTAATTAATTCACTAATAAAAAGCTCGCCATTACCACTATCCAAGGCATCTTTATAAAAATCTTTTGTATCTTTGGCTAATTTTTCAGCATCAGGCATATCTTTTAGTAAATCTTGAATGTAGGACATATCTTTATGCGAATTTTTTGCAGTAAACTTAAACCCTGTATAATCGTTTTTTAAAAGGTTATCAAAAATTCTACTTAAGGCTGCAGAATTTCCAGAGCCAAGTTTAGCAACATCGTATAATTTCTTTAAATCAATATTAAATTTTTTTGCACCTTTTATCATGTGAACAATTAAAGTAGCGTTACCCAGTGTTAAAAAATTATTTAAAAGTTTTGATTTAGTTCCCATGCCAACTTCTCCAAAATAAAAGTAATCTTTGCAAAACGCTTTTAAAAATACCTCAGCTTTCTTAAAATTTTCTTCACTGCCACCAATAATACCACCTAAGACACCTTCTTCAGCTTGAACGGGGCCTCCCATTACAGGACATTCTATGTAGTTTATATTTTTACTTTTAAAAATTTTATTAGCTTCGATGGATCCATTTTGGTTATGAGTAGTGATATCAATAATAAGAGTATCTGAATTTAATAGAGGTAATATTTTTTCAATAATTGAATGAGCAATAGGAGTATTGGTTACACATAAAAAAAGACAGTCTAAATCTTTTGAACATAATTCGTCATATGATTTAACTTCAACTGCACCTTCACTAACTATTTTTTCTATTGGGGATCTATTTTTATTAGCAATAACAAATAAATTATTTTTATTTTTTAGAATATTTTTGGCTATTCCATAACCCATATACCCAACACCAATGAAACCAACATTTTTCATGAATGATTAAATTTATGCTTAATTATAAATTATATCAAATAGATATTTGTGTTTTGTTTTTTAATCAACTGATGTATGTATTGGAAAAGGGGTGTCGTAACTGACTGAGATTAAACCCTAATAACCTGTCCGGTAATTCAGAAAGGGAGAACAATGGATAAAACATACTTTATAAGTCAATCAACATCATTAACACTCGTCATAACTATAAGCTTAATCTTTACAATTGTTGGATTAATTTACTCTAAAAAATATCAAGGGATTAACAATTATCTAACTGCGAATAGAAACATTGGTTTCTTTTCACTAACAACAAGCCTAATTGCATCTGCGCTTGGGGCTTGGATTTTATTTGGTCCAGCATCTGCTGCTACATGGGGTGGAATAGGTGCTGTGATTGGTTACGCATTAGGAACAGCATTTCCAATGATTTTTTTAATTTCACTTGGAAAAAAAATAAGAACTGACTTTCCAAAAGGCTCAACGTTAATTGAATTTTTAAGAAAAAGATTTGGAAAGAGTTTATTTAAACTTATTTTGCTTATGACAGTATTTTATATGTTCGTCTTTTTATGTGCTGAAGTTACTGCAGTTGCCATATTGATCAATTATATTTCAGGAACTGAACTTTGGGTCACCTCTTTAATTATTCTGATCGCAACGCTTGCTTACACCTTATACGGTGGATTAAGAGCTTCAATTTTTACAGATAATATTCAAATGATAGTAATTGTAGCTTTATTATTAATTTCAGTATTTTATCTAACATCATTTACAGGGGATCAGTTTTCTTTCTCATTTATTAAAGAAAAAAGTCCTCACTTATTAAGTGCGAGTTATATTCCAAACTATACTGCAGGATTAACGTTCTTTATCGCGGTTGCTGCAACTAATCTTTTTCATCAAGGAAATTGGCAAAGAGTTTATGCTGCAAAAAATAATGAAGTTTTAAAGAAAAGTTTAATAGTAGCGTTCATCGTTATTATTCCAATTGTTTTTTTTATGGGCTTTAGTGGTTTAGTTGCAGTATCAGCTAATCCAAAAGTTATTCCTGATCTTGGTTTCTTCTCTTTATTATTAAGTGAACAGACAGAATTTTTATCATTAATAATTGTGATCCTTGGTTTATCATTGACAATTAGTACCGTTGATACATTAGTCAATGCAATATCAAGCCTAATAGTGGTTGATGGTAAAGCAACTTTTAATTTAAATAAGAAAACTAATTACTTAACTCTTTCAAAATATTTTATAGTAGTGCTTTCAATTATAGCTTTTGTAATTGCTTCAAAAGGATTCAGTGTTTTATACTTATTCTTGCTTGCTGATTTATTTTGTTGTGCGTTTGTACTTACTGTTTTTTATAGTTTCTATAATAAAAAGTTGAATGAAAAAACGGCATATATTTCAATTATTATTGGGTTAATTGGAGGGTTTCTTTTATTCCCAGCTCCTGATTTTTCAAAGAGTTTGTTAGTAGGTATAATTTTACCAGCAGATACTTTTCCAGCTTTTGTCTCTCAATCATTGTTGTTTTTATCTTTTATAATCGCAACTTTTTTGCCTGTAATATTTTGGAAAATAAAAGGATCTAAAAAATAGACCTAATAATTTGTAAAAGGTGTATAAGTAACTATATACACCCTAACAAATGTCTGAGATTCAAATATCCATTAACAACTTATCAAAAGTTTATGATAATGGCTTTAAAGCCCTTAATAATGTTAGCCTTAATGTAAAACAAGGTGAAATTCTTGCAATGCTTGGACCAAATGGTGCAGGCAAAACTAGTTTAATCAGTATTATTTGTGGAATTGTTAAACCTACTTCAGGAACTGTTACAATTGATAACTATGATATTATAAAAGATTATAGAGAGACAAGATCAAGAATAGGGCTTGTTCCTCAAGAATTAAATTTAGAATCTTTTGAAACTGTTTTTGATACCGTATCTTATTCAAGAGGACTGTATGGAAAAGCACCTAAACCAGAACACATTGAAAAAATTTTAAAAGATTTAAGTTTGTGGGATAAAAAAGATCAAAGATTAAGACAATTATCAGGCGGAATGAAAAGAAGAGTTTTAATTGCAAAAGCTTTATCTCATGAACCTAAAATATTATTTCTTGATGAACCAACAGCCGGAGTTGATGTTGAACTTAGAAGAGATATGTGGATGGTTGTTGATGACCTTAGAAAAAAAGGGGTCACAATTATTTTAACCACTCATTACATTGAGGAGGCTGAGGCTATAGCGGACCGTGTAGCTGTAATTAATCAAGGTGAAATTATTGTTGTTGAGGATAAAAAAGAATTAATTAAGAAAATGGGACACAAAAAACTAACCATTGAATTGCAGAAAAAAATTACAGAAATTCCAGAAGATTTATCTAAGTATAATCTTGAAATAAGTGAAGAGCAGATGTCATTAATTTATACTTATAATGTTCAGGCTGAAAAAACGGGTATTACTGATTTATTGCAAGATATAAAAGATACTGGCTTAAAATTAAAAGATTTAAAAACAGAACAAAGTACATTAGAGAAAATATTTGTTGATTTAGTAAAGGAGAATAATGAAATTTAACTATTACGGCTTTAAAGCTATTTATGTTCATGAGATGAATAGATTTATAAGAACTATAGGTCAATCTCTTCTCTCACCTGTAATATCTACATCATTATACTTTGTTGTTTTTGGGTCAGTTATTGGAAATTATATTCAAAAAATTGATGGGGTTAGTTATGGGTCTTACATTGTACCAGGTTTATTAATGTTAACACTCCTTACTCAATCAATAAGTAACACTTCGTTTGGAATCTTTTTTCCAAAATTTAATGGAACTATTAATGAAATTTTAGCAGCACCCATTTCAACACTTGAAACCGTTCTAGCTTTTGTAGGGGCAGGAGCCACTAAAACTTTAGTTGTTGGTGCTGTAATTTATGCAACCGCCTCTTTTTTTGCTGATGTGAGTGTTATGCATCCAATGTTAATGATATTTTTATTAGTATTAGTTTCTTTTACTTTTGCTTTATTTGGATTTTTAATTGGTGTAGTTAGTAAAAACTTTGAGCAGATGTCGATTATTCCATCATTAGTCATTACTCCAATGGTATTTTTAGGAGGAAGCTTATACTCTCTTGATATGCTGCCACCATTTTGGCAAACAATTTCATATTTTAATCCAGTAGTTTATCTAATTGATGGCTTAAGATTTTCTTTCTACGGCGTCTCTGATTTTGATATTTGGATTAGTATTAGTTCGATGGTTTTCTTTTTAATGGTTTGTATTACCCTTGTGTCTATCTTGCTTAAAAAAGGCTATAATATTAAAAGTTAACTCGCTTTCATTTTAAGATTAATAACTACTAAAGTTTTATAATCGTTTGATTTAATTTCATGATATGAAATTCTAATCGAAGCTTAGGAAATTTTTTATTTAATAGTTGTTTTAGTTTTTGATAAGAAGTTTTGTGAATTTCATCCTCATCTAAATCTTTTTTACCTTCGGCAATTTTAATCGCACCACAGTCTTCATGATTTATAACAATGAGTTTGCTTATTTTGTGAAGCTCAATTGAAGCTGATAAATTATCAATAAAAGTTTGATGCCATTTTTTAAATTTATTATGAGTAACACCGATGGCTCCACCTGCAATAGTAAATGAGCTATACTTTCCAGTTAAGTTCTTTTTTTTGGTAAATTTATAGACTAGGGATTGGAACCTTGGATCCATACAAGAAAGAACCATTGCTTTAAATTTTTTTTGCATAAAAATTAATTAATAAAATTTAAATACAAAATTTTTTTTTATTTGTCATTAATTTGTTTATTTTTTGAAATGAATTGACTATTGAGAACGGCCTTAAAGTCAGCTAGAGTATAATTATTATGCTTTCTTATATATTGCCTTTTATTGCTTTAATTGTTGTGGTGGTATTTATCCATGAATATGGACATTATTATTTTGCTAAACGATACGGTGTAGGAGTTACTGATTTTTCAATTGGTTTTGGCAAAGAAATGTTTGGTTGGAATGATAAATCAGGAACTCGTTGGAAGGTTTGTGTCATACCTCTTGGGGGATATGTTAAGTTTTTTGGTGATAGAAACGTTTATAGCCAAGCTGATAATGACAAAATTATAAAAGAATATAGTAAAGAAGATCAAGATAAACTGTTTGTACTAAAGCCTTTATATCAAAGAGCTTTAATTGTATTTGGTGGCCCTTTAGCTAACTTTTTATTAGCAATTCTGATATTTTTTTCAGTTTATACCTTTTTTGGAAAAGATTTTACACCAGCTGTAATTAACGAAGTTCAAAAGGATAGTCCTGCAATGGTAGCTGGTCTTAAAGACAATGATATTGTGGTCTCTATTGATGGCAACGAGGTTACAAGCATTATGGATGTTTCAAAATATATTATGATGTCTACTGATGAATTTATCAATTTTACAGTAAATAGATTTGATCAAGATTTAACCTTTAGAGTAAAACCGAATATTGTTGAAGGCGAAGATAATCTTGGAAACAAAATCAGCAAACGTATGGTTGGTATTAAACTTGGTGCTTATAACAATGAGGTAAATCACGTTAAACTCGGTCCTACTAAAGCAATGTTTTATGCGGTTAATGAAGTTTATTATGTAAGCACTTCGTCTCTTAAATATATTGGAAGCATGCTCACTGGAAATGGTGATACTTCACAGTTGGGTGGGCCAATTCGAATAGCAAAAATTAGCGGACAAGTTGCAGAATTTGGAATTTTACCTTTTATAAGCCTTATGGCTTATATTTCTATTAGTTTAGGGTTAATAAACTTGTTCCCAATTCCAATGTTAGATGGTGGGCACTTAATGTTTTATGGAATTGAAAAGGTATTAGGGCGTCCATTATCACAAAAAACTCAAGAAGGTTTTTTTCGAATCGGAATGTTTTTATTGCTATCATTGATGTTTTTTACAACGTTTAATGATCTAAAAGACGTTGGTTTATTTAAGTTTTTTAATAATTATATTTCTTAAATAATCCTTTAAAATCAACATTTATTTAACAAATCACTATATATTGAGGTTTTTATTTTAGTAGACACTAATAAAAAGCTTGATTTATGAGGTTTAATGTCAATTATGTGAAAATAACCAATAAAACCGGAGCTAAATAAATGAACAAAAAACAATTAATAGCACAACTTTCAGGTTCTTTAAACCTAAGTAAAGCTGATGCTGAGCGTACTTTTGATACTATTACAAACACTATTCTAGATGCTTTAAAAGGTGACGATACAGTGAAAATTGCTGGATTTGGAACTTATAAAGTAGCAAAAAGAAAAGCTAGAGTTGGAAGAAATCCTAGAACTGGAGAGCAAATCCAAATCGGTGCTTCTCAAAAAGTTAAGTTCTTACCAGCTAAGGCACTTAAAGAAATATTTAATAAGTAATTAAATAGTAAATTCATTAACAGCCTTTTACAGAAATGTAATAAGGCTGTTACCATATGCAATCACTGCATACCTAAATTTCCCAATCAACATTAGTTTTTAAGTTCATCCAAAATATAAGTGAAAACTTAAACATGGAGGTCTTAATGATAAAAATAATAAAAAAAATATCAGTTCCACTTATTAGTTTATTTTTTTTAATAAACATGAGTAGTGCTGGAATAGCAGAAACAACTATTTCTGCTGAAGTAGGGTTTGTATTTAATACACTCCTATTTTTAATTTGTGGTTTTTTAGTAATGTTCATGGCGGCAGGCTTTGCAATGCTTGAGTCAGGAATGGTTACTTCTAAAAGTGTTTCTGTAATTTGTGCAAAAAATATTGGTTTGTATGCAATTTCAGGAATTATGTTTTGGTTAGTTGGTTACAACTTAGCATACGGTATACCAGAAGGTGGATATATAGGTACTTTTACACCTTGGTCAGACTCTAGTTCACTGGAGGCAGGTTACTCTGCTGGATCAGATTGGTTTTTCCAAATGGTATTTTGTGCAACAACAGTTTCAATTTGCTCAGGAGCAATGGCTGAAAGAATTAAGCTATGGCCATTCTTTTTATTTGCAGCAATTTTATCTGGTGTTATTTATCCTATAGTAATGGGATGGCAATGGGGTGGAGGCTGGTTAGCAACTATCGGATTTTCTGATTTTGCTGGATCAACTCTAGTTCACTCAACTGGGGGTGCTGCTGCACTTGCTGGTATTATAATACTTGGTCCAAGATTTGGAAGATTTGATAGCAAAGGTAATCCAAAGGCTATTCAACCATTTGCAGCATCATCAATTCCATTAGTAACTATTGGTGTGTTTGTATTATGGTTAGGTTGGTTTGGATTTAATGGTGGTTCTCAATTAGCATTAGGTTCATTTGCTGATGCAGTAGCTATTTCAACAATCTTTATTAATACTAATTTAGCAGCTTGTGGTGGTGTATTAGCTGCAGCCGTAGTTACAAGATTATTGTTTGGTAAAACTGATGTAATACAAATGTTAAACGGTGCAATTGGTGGGTTAGTTGCAATAACAGCTGAACCATTAGCACCATCTCCATTAGCAGCAATATTAATTGGTGCTGTTGGTGGTGTGATAGTTGTATTTGGAACTAAACTACTATTTTCATTTAAACTTGATGATGTAGTGGGTGCAATTCCAGCTCACATGTTTGCGGGTATTTTTGGAACTTTAATAGTACCGATCACAAATGCAGATGCAACATTCGGAGCACAGTTAATTGGTGTTTTATCAATTAATATTTTTGTTTTTGTAGTGGCTTACATAATCTGGTCGATTATGAACAATCTCTTTGGAATTAGATTGAGTAAAGAAGCTCAAGCCAAAGGTACAGATGTTACTGAAACAGGAGTAATTGCTTACGCAATCAGAGACTAATAAAAAACTATCTCTCTTATAGTTAGAAAATAGGCCCCTTAATTGGGGCCTTTTTAATTTATAGAGTTTTTTAGGGTATCAAGCACTTCTTTAGCATGATCCTTAACTTTTACATTATCCCAAATTTTTACTATTTTACCATTTGGATCAATTAAGAAAGTTGTTCTCACTATTCCCATGAACTCTCTACCCATAAATTTCTTCTTAGCCCAAACTTTGTATTTTTTTAAAATATTAAGCTCTACATCAGATAAAAGATCAAATTTGATTTTAAATTTTTCTTTAAATTTGTGGTGGCTTTTTAGATCATCTTTGGAAATACCAAAAATATTACAATTCAGTTTTTTAAATTTAGGTAATAATTTGTTAAAATCATTAGTCTCAATTGTGCATCCTGGAGTGTCATCTTTAGGGTAAAAATAAAGAACCACATATTTGCCAAGTGAATCTTTTAAAGAATAAATCTCACCATCTGTTGAGTTTAATTTAAATAAAGGTGCTTTAGAATTTATTTTAAACATTATTTATATTTAATCATTAAGATGTTTAATTATATCTAAAAAAACTTTATCAGGAGTAAGTTTTCGCATTTCTTCCCGGTCTTTGATAAACTGATTATCAACATAATTTTCAGGAACTAATGGTATGACCTTACTAAACTTTAATTGACTTATCGCAGTATTAGCAAATAAGCCAAAACTTTTTATATTTAAAGCAGCAGCTAAATTTAAAGGACCAGAGTTATTACCTACAAAAAATTCACAGTCTTTTATCACGCTAATGATATCAATTAGTTTTAAATCAGAACAATCAATAAAATAGTTTTTATTTGATTTAGCTATAATATCTTTAGCTATATGCTGCTTATCTTTTCCACAAACTAAATAAATATAATCAAAAACTTTCTCGTTGTAAAATTTATTTGCAAGTTCTATAAAATTTTCCTCATACCATATTTTATAATCCTCAAATGAATCAACACCAAAGGCTATTTTTTTTCCACTATAAAAATTTTTTTTTTTAAATTCCTCTATGCTTGATGGCTTAATCTCTATATGTGGATAAATATCTTTAATTTCAATATTATTTAATTTCAATAATTTTTGTGATTGTTCAGAATAACTTAAAAGCCAATCCTTATCGTCTAGAAAGTTTTTATTAGTAAGCCACTTTTTTTGTCTTTTAATGCCAGGACCTATAATATTCTTAATGTTTGCGAGTTTTGCAGCTACTGCCGGCTTGTTGATTTTATCTAATATATAGACATGCGTATAATCTTCAGTAAAAAAAATTTTCTTTAGTTTAAAAACATCTATCCAATAAAAAATTTTTTTTCTAAAATTGTTATAGTGAATTGTATTTATATAATTAAGATCTTTTAAAATTTCTTTAGCTTGCGTTTTTTCTCTAACAACTAAATCAATTTTTTTATTGTGATGTTCACTTATGGATTTTATATAAGGTAGTTGCCAAATTAAATCGCCTAATTTATGATGCGAATAAACAATACAAATTTTTTCAATCATTAAATTTTAATAGAAAATCTTCTTTTCTGTGTGTATTTTTATAATCGAGACCATTTATTGGAAAAGATTTGTTTGTTTTTTTTAAATTTAGATCATTATTTTTAATGTTTATAAAAGTTAATTCTATAACATTGGGATCTCCATCTTTATTTGACCCTGCAAAATTATTAGCATGTATATGAATTAATTTAAGCTCTTTAGATTTAATAACAAAATCCTCAATTTTATTTAGATTTTTGTGTATGTCGTGAAATTCAATAATCAAAGTATTAATTTTTTTTGAATTATCTAAAATTTGATCAAGTATTTTGTATTCATCACCTTCAATATCAACTTTTAGTAATACACTTTGATAAGCTTCAAGAATTTTGTTAATGGTGATTTCTTGATTGTTAATGTCTTCTGTACCAATCTTAAGAATATAATGCTTGTTATGATTTTTGAAGAATCTTAAATAATCTAAATACCTAAAAATATGAATAATTTTTCTTAATCTTATTTTTTTTAATAAAAAAAAATGTTTAATATCTTTTTTAAATCTTTCTACCCAAAATTTTTTATCAATTGTATGGTCATAAGCTTGTACTATACATTTGGTGTTTATTTTTAATAATGATTTTTCAAATTCCCAGTCATCATTTAAACCGCAGGTTATGATTATATTAGCATCTAGGACTGATTTTTTATCAATAACATAGCCACCATCAAGTTTTGGACCAATTCTAACTAATTTTTTATTATCAATATGAAAAGGTTTTAGAAAATTTGGTAACATATAAATATATTAAGTCTTTATTTAAATTTTTTTTTATATAATAGTATATAAATGAATATCAAATCATCACAAATGTTAGTTTCACAGGCTTTAGAACAGGTAAAAACCATATCTGCCGAAGAGGCACACCAATTATTAGTAAATAATAAATGTAATTTAATCGATATTAGAGAAAAAGGTGAACTTGATAAAATGGGAAGAGTTGAGAGTTCAAACCATATTCCTCGTGGAATGTTAGAATTTTGGTTAGATCCAGAAGGTCCATATTTTAAAAGTGGAAAAATTGACATGACTAAAGAGATGGTTTTGTTTTGTGCCGGAGGATTAAGATCAGCCCTTGCAGCTAAATCATTAAAAGAAATGGGTTTTGAAAATGTTTCGCACATTGATGGTGGCTTTGCAGCAATTAGTCAAAGTGATTTTAAAATAGTTTAATCTATTTTATTATATTCATCTAAGGCAAATTCCAATCGATCTTGTCCCCAAAATATTTTATTATTAACAATGAAAGTGGGCGCTCCAAAAACTTCTTTTTCATAGGCATTTTTTGTGGCATCTTTTAATTTTTCTTTAATAGCTGGATCTTTAATTGTTTTAAAAAAAATATCTTTATCAATCTTACAATGTTCAAGTAGTGATATTAAAATTTCTTCTTTAGAAATATCCAAATCATCTTTCCAATAAGCGTCAAACATTGTTTTAATATATTGTGCTTGATTTGATGAGCTAATATCTAAATAGCCACGCATAATATTTAATGAGTTTAAAGGAAATTTAGAGTTCCACTTAAAATCAAAATTATTTTTTTTTGCAATTAACAAACAGTCATTAATCATATGTTTTAATTTAGGTTTGATAAATGCTGGTGCTGTTATTCCTTCTAAATTGTGAAGACCACCTAATAAAATTGGCTTATAATTTATTCGAATATCTTTTGGTAACTTTTGGATTTTTTTGTAAGCTAAATACGCGTAAGGACTAATAAAATCAAAATAGAAATCTATTTCTTTAATCATATAGATTAATTCTTTTTGCGTAAAAAATTCTTATAATCCAATAAAGAGTAAGTCCAATGGGACCAATAAAATATGTTATTAATAACGGAAAAGACATTATTATTTTATTGATACCAAATTTTTGTGAGTCCTTAACAATCCATCCACCACAAAATAGATTAATAGAAAGAAAATGAGTCCAAAACAAAATTAAGAAGGATTTATCGTTAAACAAATAACTAATTGAATCTAAGCCTAAATATAGTTCAAAATTTTTAATAAAGTCATAGCCTTCGTTAAACAGCATATATGTTAAGTAACCGTAGGCGAAACTTAAAATAATAAAAGGAAAAATTGATGTGATAAAAACTCTACATATTTGTGACTGCGGAAAGAAGACTAATATTAACCAAAAAGGTAAGACACCTAGATTTAACCAAAGAAAAATCATTTCAATTGTAAAATATGTATAGATTTGATCGATCATTTTTTAGTGTATTATACAACAAGCTATTAAGATTCATATGAGAAATAGAAAAAAAACATTACAAGTGACGGTAGAGGAAATGAGAAATTTCTCATTTGCCTATATCGAAAGATACGCACCATCTAAACAACAGCTTAGAACCTATCTATTAAAGAAGTATCTAAAAGCTAATTTAGAAAATATTAAAAAACAAGATATTACAGATTTAATAGATGTTGTTTTGCAAGATCTTGAAAAAACTAAGTTTATTAATGATAAATTCTATTCTGAAAGTAAATCTAGAAGCTTAATCCAAAGAGGTAGTTCGGTTAATAAAATTAGAAACTATTTAATGACTAAAGGAATTAATGATCGCTACATTAAAGAAACAATAGATAAGATTAAAGAGGATAATTCTGACCAAGATTTTTTTTCTGGAATAAAAATATGTAAAAAAAAGAGAATTGGACCAGCAAGAGTAGAGGATAATAGAGCCCTATTTTATAAAAAGGATATTGCTTTACTAGCAAGAAATGGTTTTGATTTTGAAACCTCTAAAAGGATCATGGATATTGATCAAGCTGACTATATGAAAATAATTAGATTACTTTAATTTTTTTTCTTTCTCTTCTTCTTCAACAAGTAACTGAATTCTATTTCTAATAACATTTTTGACAAATACAAAAACTAATAAACCAAAGATAGAAACTGATACTATAATTATTAAAATTATTCTTAATTGCTCATCCATTATAATATGTTTTTACTTTTTAAAATTAAACTTGGGTTTTTAAATTCAGTTTTTCCATAGAGTATTTCATTATAATTAAAGTCAGTCACTTTCCCTCCTGAGTGCTCAAGGATTGCATGACCAGCTGCAATATCCCACTCACAAGCTCTTGGTTCAGCGACATACATATCAAATTCACCCGCTGCAATAACACAAAATTTTAGTGAGCTTTTCATTTTTTGAAAAGAACTTATTTTATATTTTTTATGAATTTCTAAAATTTCAGGTTTAAGATCGTTAGAATAGCTAACTGCTGTATGTCCAACATAATTTTTCTCTTTATTCATTAATGAAATTTCTTGATTGTTAATTAACTCGTAACTGTGAGACAAACCGTAAGAATAAAAAACTCTTTTTTTTGCTGGAACTGTTATGATCCCAATAGCGGGTTTTTTATCGAATATTAATGCTGCATTTAAAGTAAATTCATCACGGTTATTAATATAATCTTTGGTGCCATCTATTGGATCGATTAACCAAAAAGTATTTAAATCATTATCCATCTTATGGTTTGCACTCTCTTCTGAAACAATAGGGATATTTGGAGTGATTTCTTGGATCTTACTGGTTAATATTTTATTAACTTCAATATCTCCGTTACTTACAGGAGTATTGTCTGACTTAATTTCTTTTTTTAAACCAGCTCCTCTTAAATCTAAGGCTACCTGACTTGCTTTATTAAAAGTTTCTATCAGTGAAAGAGTAATTTTCTTTTTTTCTTCAAGGTTCATTTATATAATTTTTCTAATTGAATTATTTTTGAATTGATAACTTTTTTTCCAACATTTTCAAAATTTACAGTAACTTTACCATTAATTATTGATTGAACTTGTCCTGTTCCCCAGTCTTTGTTGTTAGGATTGATAACTTTGTCACCTGGTTCAAAATCTAAAATCATTAATTTACTTATAGTTAATATACTAATAAATATCATTAAATATGACAAAATTTAATTCTATTGGAATAGCTAAAGACCCAAAAGACACCTTAGTTATTGTTGCAATGTCAGGTGGAGTAGATTCTTCAACAGTTGCAGCTATGATGAAAAATGAAGGTTATAATGTCATCGGTATTACTCTTAAACTTTATAATGACAGTAAAGAGACAGCTTCTTCAAAACAATGTTGTGCAGGCCAAGATATTATGGATGCAAAAAGAGTAGCTGATAAATTAAAGATAGAGCATAAAATTTTATATTATCAAAATAAATTTAAAGAAGGAGTTATTGATAATTTTATTGATAGCTATTTAAATGGAGAAACACCTATTCCATGTGTGCAATGCAATAAGACAGTTAAATTTACAGACTTATTTGAAGAAGCTAAAAGACTTAACGCTGATGCTTTAGTAACAGGACACTACGTTAAAAGTATTACTGAAAAAGATAATACAGATATGTACAGAGGAATTGATTTAAATAGAGATCAAAGTTATTTTTTATTTAATACCACAAAAGATCAATTAAATTTTTTAAGATTTCCTTTAGGCAATCTTCTTAAGGATGAAACAAGAAATATTGCAAGAGAACTTGATCTTAATGTTGCAGATAAACCTGACAGTCAAGATATTTGTTTCGTTCCAAATGGAGACTACGCTTCTGTTATAGAAAAATTTAGACCAAATTCTTTTAGCAAAGGTAACATTAAAAATATGAATGGTGAAGTGATAGGAGTTCATGATGGCATTATTAATTATACAATTGGTCAAAGAAAAGGAATTGGAGTTTCTGATAAGAATCCATTGTATGTAGTAAAGATTATTGCTGATAAAAATGAAATTATTGTTGGAGCCAAGGAACACCTTGTTAAAACAAAAATAAATTTAAAAGATTTGAATATCATTACAAACGATCAAAATGATTTTAAAAATGAATTGTTCGTAAAAGTAAGGTCTACTGGAAGATTAATTAAAGCCAAGATAGATATCAATGATACTAATGCGAACGTTAATTTATTGGAAGAGGAACACGGTATTGCGCCTGGTCAAGCGTGTGTGTTTTATGCAAAAAACAATAATGGCTATAAGGTTCTTGGTGGTGGTTGGATAAAAAGTTAGGTATTATTGAGATATAAAAGTTAAGAGACTATTTTTTCTTATTTTTTCTTTTAGCTCTTCTTTTTTTAGAGCCCTGTTTTCTTCGACCTCTGTGTTTTTTTGGGTAACCCATACTATCCTATTTATAATTTTATTGACGTTATTGGAGGGATATAGCATTCTCCCTTTAACTTATCAAATTTTTTATGACTAAATCATTCAAGACTTTTCTTAAACATACTGCAAAAGATTACCATAATCAGTCAGTTAACCCCCCTGTGGTAAGAGCATCGACTATTATCTTCAAATCCATGCAAGATATTAGAAAAATGCAGGATAAGAGCAAAAAAGATCCAACAGGTGGACATTTTGATTATGGAAGACAAGGAACATCAACAACCCATGTTTTATCACAAATACTTAAAGAAATGGAAGAGTGTTATCATGTGTTTTTAACACCAACTGGATTTGGATCAGTTTTCTTATCTATATTTAGCGTTGTTCGACCTGGTGATGAAATTATTGTGGCCGATCCAACATATTCACCTACGAGAATTTTAACTCAAGACTTCTTAAAAGAATTTAATGTAAAATCTGTTTTTTATGACCCACATGATTTGAAAACTTTAGAAAAAGCAATTACAAAAAAAACAAAATTAATTTTTGTTGAAAATCCTGGAAGCAATACGTTTGATTTTCAGGATTTAGGTAAAATAGTATCAATTGCAAAAAAGAATAAAATTTTTTCTGTAATTGATAATACATGGGGAACTCCTTATTTTTTAAAACCAATTAAACTTGGTTTTGATATGTCCATTGTATCTGCTACCAAATATTACTCAGGCCACTCAGATGTTATGGGTGGAAGTTTAGCTGTTAATAAAAAAGCTTTTAAACAAGTTGATAAAGCGAATAAAATAACTGGTTTAAGGCTTGGTCCTGATGATGCGTATTTAATAACAAGAGGACTTAGAACTTTAGATGTTAGATTAGACAAACATGAAAAAAGTGCAAAACAAGTAGCTGAGTTTTTATCTAATTATAAAAATATAAAACTATTATATCCTCATAAAAAAGATTCCTTTAATTTTAGAATGTGGAAAAAATATTATTCTGGTGCCTCAGGATTGATGGGCTTGAAAATTAAATCAAAAAACAAAAACTCTGTAATTAAGTTTGTTAATTCTTTAAAATTATTTGGTTATGGATATAGTTGGGGTGGATTTGAAAGCCTTGCTTTATATCAAGATAAACGTGAACAAGGTAATAGAGAATATCTAAAATTAGCAAAAGATGAACATTTAGTTAGATTGCATATTGGTTTAGAAGACCCAAAAGACCTCATTGATGATTTAAAAAAATCTCTTAAATATATAAAATGAGTTCAGAAAAATTTATTCAAAATAAAACAGCTTTAATAACGCTGATTGCAGCTTGTGTTGTAGTTTTAATTTCTCTTGGTGTTAGGCAAACTTTTGGTTTGTTTTTCATGGATTTTAAAAATGACCTAGATATTTCAATAACCCAATCTGGATTAGCAATAGGTATTCAAATGTTAATGTGGGGTTTAACAGGTCCTATATTTGGAGCCATTGCAGATAAATATGGTGGACACAAAGCAATTTGTTTAGCTTTTATTTTTTATATTTTGGGAATTTATTTTTTGTATGCTGGTCCAAATACTGGAATTTTTTTTCAAATCGATTTAGGACTTTTAGTTGGAATTGGTTTAGGTGGAACTGCAATTAGTATTCCAATGTCAATTGTTGGAAAGCATTTTCCATTATCAAATAGAACAATAGCAATGAGCATTGTTACAGCTGTTGGTTCTTTGGGTTATTTTATCTCACCACTTTATACGAGCTATTCATTAATTAAAAATGGATGGGTGGATACACTTTTTGTATTCACAATATTCTTATTTATCGGACTTATAATAGCTTTTTTTGTGAGATCCCCATCTGCTGCTCAGTCTATTGAAAAACCAAACAACCAAAGCGCCATAGAGGCATTTAAGGAAGCCTTCAAAAACAAAAGTTATATACTTTTAGTCTCTGGATTTTTTGTATGTGGTTTTCATATAACTTTAGTTGGAACACACGTTCCAAAATACGTAATAGATAGAGGCTTAGAAAGCTGGACGGCTGCTGCAATATTGTCATTAATTGGATTATTTAATATATTTGGTTCTTTATTAAGTGGATACTTATCTACGAAAATTAGTAAAAAAATTATCTTAAGCTCTATTTACGCATTAAGAGGAATTTCAATTATCTTATTTATATTTTTACCCGCAAGTAACATTAATGCATTTATCTTTGGTGCAAGTTTTGGTTTTTTATGGCTATCAACAGTGCCTGCTACAAGTGGAATAGTTGCTCATATTTTTGGAACAAAATATCTTGGTATTCTGTATGGAATAGTTTTTTTAAGTCATCAAGTAGGCTCATTTTTTGGAGCATTTCTTGGAGGACTATTTCATGATTTATATGGCTCTTATGATTATGCTTGGTATTTAGCAATTGTTTTATCTATTTTTGCAGCAATAATACATCTACCAATTAAAGAAGAAGCAGTTCTAAGACTAAAAACAGAATAAAAATTGAATAAGAAAAACTACTTACTAGATTTAAATAATTCAAAGAAACCCTTTATAATCTATAAATCAGATAAAGGGTTTGATCTTTATACAGACTTTTCAAAAAAGATTATTTTAAACAATAATAATATTGAAAAATTTATTAACGAAAATAATAGGTTAAAACTTCCTTATAAAGAAACTGATCTGTTTATTGGTTTTTTTGGCTATGAAATATTAAATAATTTAATTGAAGTAAAAATAAAAAAACAAAAAACAATAAATTTCCCTAAAGGCATATTTTATAAACCTGAAACAAAAATAAAACTTCCAAACAACCTTGAGTATAAAAAAACAAGATCATTAAATTCTAATGATTTATTCAAAATAAATATTAATAAAAAATCCTATAAGGTAATATTTGATAAATTTAAAAAGAAAATAAAATCTGGAGAAACATATCAGATTAAAATTTGTACTAAATATAGTAATAAATCAAAAATAGATGCTTTAGATTTTTTTAGTAGACTTGTAAAAAGCAATATGGCGCCTGAAGCATTTATGATTAAGGATAAAAATTATTCAATAATAAGTTGTTCTCCTGAAAATTTGATAACAAAAAAAAATAATTTTATAACAACAAAACCAATTGCAGGCACTTTAAAGAAAACTAAAAAATTAAATAAAAATAAAGCCCTTACTTTTTTTAGAAAAAACTTAAAAGAATCCAAAGAACACAACATGATTGTTGATATGGAAAGAAATGACTTATCTAAAATTTGTAAACCAGGTTCAGTAAAAATTTTAAAAAAAAAGATAGTTGAAGAATATAAAGATCTTTATCATTATGTGAGTTTAATTGGAGGACAACTCAAAAATAGAGTTACCTCATTAGAGATTATAAAGGCAATGATGCCGGGAGGATCTGTAATAGGATGTCCTAAAATTAGTACATTAAATTTGTTAAACAAACAGGAAAAACAAAGTAGAAATATTTATACAGGTAGCTTTGGTTACTTAAAGTTCAATGGAGATATGAGGTTTAATATCATTATTAGATCAATATTAAATTTTAAAGGTAAATCGGAAATTTCTGTGGCCTCTGGTGTTGTAATTGACAGTAATGCAGCTCATGAATTTAATGAAAATTATATTAAAGCAAAGTCATTAATGGATCTTTATAAATGATATACATTATCGATCATCATGACTCTTTTACTCAAAACGTAGTACATCAATTTCAAAATTTTGATGAAGTTGTTTGCACTAATTTTAATGAAATAAATCAAAATAAATTAAAAAAAGCAGATATTATTGTTTTTTCACCAGGTCCAGGTGCTCCGAAAGATTATCCAATTAGTTCTGAGATTTATAAAAAATTTAAAGGTAAAAAAAAAATTATTGGAATTTGTCTTGGGTTTCAACAAATTCTTCATTGTGAAAATGGAAAAATAGTTGAACAAAAAAAGATTTACCATGGTTTCCAATCTAAAATAAAAGTAACTAGCAAAAATTCATTGTTTAAAAAAAATAGTCAATTTACTGTAGGTAGATATCACTCTCTAAAATTAAAAGAGCCGTTTGCTGCAAAAAATTTTGAAATTACAATGAGGTGTGCTATTTCAAATACAGCAATGACAATAGAAAATAATAAAGAGAAAATATTTGGCTTTCAATTTCATCCTGAATCTTTTTTAACTGAAAATGGTAACTTACTTATTAAAAAAATCTTATCAGCATAAAACTTACAAAGAGATTAATTTTAAAGATCTTTGGGGGGATAATGGTGTATTCACTACAATGTGGATTTTTGGAAAACCTGCTAAAATACTTTTTTTTAAAAAACATATTAAAAATTTAATAAAATCTTTAAAAGTTTATAAATTAAATAACCCAAATCTTGAAAAAAATATTCTTAAATTAATCAAACTGAATATTGATAAAAAAAGATCTTATAATCATCTTCTTAGAGTTGCAGTGAATAAAAAGATGATATCAATTTCTTTGAGAAACAGAAAAACTCCTAAATTAAATTTTAATTTAAAGCTTATCCGTCACAAACGATTTGACCCTAAATTTAAAAATCTTAAATATAACTTTATATTAAAGCATTTATCTAAAATGGATAATACCACTTCAGATGTTGGTCTTTGTTACAAGAATACAATTTTAGAAAGTGGAACTTCAAATATGCTGTTTATAAAAGATGATAAAGTGTACTCTCCAATTAATAATATTTATAAGGGCATTACCTATAAATTTTTTAATAAAAAATTAGGTAAGATTATTAACAAAGATATATTGATAAAAACTTTATCTGAATTTAGTGAAATTCTTCTCATTGGTTCTGGAAAAGGTGTTGCTTCAATAAAAAATATTAATGAAATCAAGTGGAAGAGAAAAAGTTTTAAATTTTATAAAAAACTATCTAATTTTTATAAAAATGAAGTTAACAAATGCTCTATCTATAGATAAAATTATGTTTGACCCAAATAATCCTTGTTTATTCTGCAACTCCAAACAAAGTGGACTAGCTGCTGAAAATGATTTGGCTTATGCTAGTTATGACACATATCCAGTGTCCGAATTCCATTGTTTAATTATTCCAAAACGGCATGTTGTGGATTATTTTGATTTAAATGACGATGAAGTGATTGCTTGCAATAACTTAATCAAACAAATTAAAGAGGAAATATTGTTAAAAGATCCGGCAGTTAAAGGTTTTAATATTGGAACAAATGCTGGAGTTATTGCTGGACAATCAATCTTGCATTGTCATATTCATCTAATTCCTCGTAGAGAAGGCGATGTTGATAACCCACAAGGAGGAGTTCGGTCGGTTATACCAAAGAAACAGCATTACAAGCGTAAGGTGTAAAATCTTATATGGTAAAATAACCCATACAAAACGGTTGATCTATTATTTCATCTGTACTAAATAATCACAATCAACATAGATTCTAAATAAAGGTATTACTAATTATGATGTCAATTAACCCTTTTTCAGTTTTAGCTGAAACAATATCTCCTGCAGCCATACAATTTTTTGTTTTAGCTATGATTGCTTTAATTATTATTGGAACAATAGTTCAGATGATCCATCATAAAAATGTAACTTACTTTTTTAATAATGCAAAAAAAGCAAAATTAGCAGCTGAAAGAGAATTAGGAGCTGGAGAAAAAACATCAATTATTTTAAAAACTGTAGCTCATGATATCGCAACTACTGCAGAGCTTGGAGCTGGTAAAAGAAGAGTTGCACACGTTATGGGAATGTATGGAACTATTTTATTTTGGGTTGCATCTGTTGTAATGGTTTTTTGTTATACAGCACAAGGAACTACCACACCGACAGTTTGGCCTATAATTTGGCATGTCGGAGCAATTATGACTTGTGTAGGTGGATATTGGTTTTGGTTATTTTTAAGAGTGGATGTGTTAGCCGAAGCTCATCCTTGGTATAGAATTATTAAAGCTGACTTATTTGTTTTAGCACTTCTTGCATGTGCTACTACTGGACTTGCTTGGTCATACTTTCAATCTTCAGGATCAGCTGGATTAGGATATTTATTTTTAATTTTATTTATTACCTCAAACATTGTTTTATTTGGGGGAGTTTATTGGTCAAAATTTGCACATATGTTTTATAAACCTGGTGCAGCAATCCAAAAAAACTTAGCAGAAGCAGACGGATCAAGAGACAATCTTCCTCCACTTGCAGATGCACCAAAACAATTTGGACTAGGAATTAAAAGAGAACAACCAAAACATTATTAAAAAGAGAGAGGTAAAATAATATGTCAACTTTTGTATACATGACGAGATGTGATGGATGTGGTCACTGTGTGGATATTTGTCCATCAGATATAATGCACATCGATGAAAATATTAGAAGAGCAGTAAATATTGAACCAAATTTTTGTTGGGAATGTTATTCTTGTGTAAAAGCTTGTCCTAATCATGCAATTGATGTTCGTGGTTATGCTGACTTTGCTCCTATGGGTCACAGTGTAAGAGTTAGACGTGAAGAAGAAAAAGGAACTATTTCTTGGAAAATTAAATTTAGAAATGGAACTACAAAAGATTTTGTATCTCCAATTACAACAAAACCTTGGGGAAAATTTATTCCTAAATTAGCAGAAGGTGAAAAACCTAATCAAGGTGAGATCAATTCTCAAATGCTTTACACTGAGCCTAATGGTTTAAATATTGATGGTAAATTACCAGTAGTGCCAAAAGATTCATTTAAAAAAGGGGTTTACTACTAATGGCTAAGCATAAAACACATTTTGAAGATTGCGATGTTCTAGTTGTTGGTGGCGGTATGGCTGGAACTGGTGCTACTTTTGAAGCTAGACACTGGGGAAGAGACATGAAAATTATTTGTGTTGAAAAAGCTAATATCGATAGAAGCGGAGCGGTTGCTCAAGGTTTATACGCTATTAACTGTTACATGGGTATGCAGTGGGGTGAAAACCAACCTGAAGATCACGTAAGATACGCTCGAAATGATCTAATGGGAATGGTTAGAGAAGATTTAGGTTATGACATGGCTCGTCACGTTGATTCAACGGTTCATATGTTTGATGAATGGGGCTTACCAATGATGAAAAATGAAAAAACAGGTCGTTACCTTAGAGAAGGTAAATGGCAGATTATGATTCATGGTGAAAGTTATAAACCAATCGTTGCAGAAGCTGCAAAAAAATCAGCTGACAAAATTTATAATAGAATAATGATTACTCATCTTTTAATGGATGAGGCTCAAGAAAATAGAGTAGGTGGAGCTGTTGGTTTTAATATGAGAACTGGTGACTTCCATGTATTTAGAGCAAAAACTGTAATTGTTGCAGCAGGTGGAGCATCTCACATTTTCAAACCAAGAGCAGTCGGTGAAGGAATGGGAAGAACTTGGTATGCACCATGGAGTAATGGTTCAGCTTATGCATTACCTATCGCTGTTGGAGCTAAAATGACACAAATGGAAAACAGAATTGTGTTATGTAGATTTAAAGATGGTTATGGTCCGGTTGGAGCATACTTCTTACACCTTAAAACATATACTCAAAATGCAAATGGAGAGAATTATGAAAAGAAATGGTATGACCAAACTAAAGAATTAGTTGGTGAGTATATTGATCACCATCCAACACCAACATGTTTAAGAAACCATGCATTTATACAAGAAACTATTGCAGGTGGTGGACCTATTCATATGGTGACTACTGAAGCATTCCAAGATCCACATTTAGAAACAGTTGGTTGGGAAAACTTTTTAGGTATGACCGTTGGTCAAGCTGTTGTTTGGGCATCTCAAAACATAGATCCTAAATACACAAATCCAGAATTAACTACATCTGAACCATATGTTATGGGTTCTCATGCAACATGCTCTGGAGCTTGGGTTAGTGGACCTGAAGATTTATCTCCACCAGAATATTTCTGGGGTTATAACAGAATGTTAACAATTGATGGTCTTTTTGGTGCAGGTGATACTGTAGGTGGAAGTGCCCATAAGTTTTCTTCTGGATCATTTACTGAAGGTCGTTTAGCTGCAAAAGCTGCTGTTAAATATATTCAAGATAAAAAAGCAGAAGGTATTAAAGTTACTGATAAACAATGTGAAGACTTTAAAACTGCTGTATTCAAACCTTTAGAGACATACCAAGTAGCTCAAAATGAGATCACAGGTGGAACAGTTTCACCAAGTTATATTTCTCCTATTCAAGGTCTTCAACGTTTACAAAGAATTATGGACGAATATGTTGGTGGTATTGCAACTAACTACATGACAAATGGTAATATGCTTAAAAGAGGCCTAGAATTACTTGCTTGGCTAGAGGAAGATTTAGAAAAAGTAGGAGCTGAAGATTTGCACCAACTTATGAGAGCTTGGGAATTAAAACACAGAGCTTTAACTTCTCAATGTGTAACTGAACACACAATGTTTAGAGAAGAAACACGTTGGCCTGGTTACTATTACAGAGGTGACCATATGAAACTTGATGATGATAATTGGCATTGTTTAACAGTTTCTAGACGTGATCCTGAAACTGGTAAATTCTCTCTTGAGAAAGTGCCGGTTTACCACATAGTTGACGAGAACGAGAAGAAAAAAGCTTCTTAAAACAGTTAAACTTAAATTATGAATCTTTTAGAGAAATCTGATGATGAGATTATAGCAATTGCTAATCCTATTTGGGATAATCTTGTTAAAACTTCCAATATGAAAGATTATGGTGGTTTTACTAAAGATTTTGGAACTCAAATGTTATTTGGAGCAAATGAAGTAGAGCTTGGTAAACAGTGGGCTAATAATAAACTTTTAACAAGCCTAAAAGAAGACTACCAAGCATTTGGTTGTTTAAGACGAGGTCAAAACATCACCGTTCTATTTAAACAAAGAAGTAAGGAGATTGAAGGTGAGTTCTTAGGAAGATTGGTTCTTGGTATCGAGGGTGATGATGTTAAGGTTTTTGGAGCAACAATCTACTAATAAAAAAAATCACTTTATATTAAATATTTATTTGACAAATAATTAACTGGGTGTATTGACGGTTGTAATGTCAATTTCCAACATAAAAATATTAAAAAGAATTTTAGATTTTAAGGCAACTATTATCAAAACAGGTATCTTTGTTAGCTTAGCTGCTTATTGGGGTGTTATTTTAGTTGGAACTTTTATCACATTTAATTAGTTTGTTTTTAAAGACTAATAATTTTTTATGGATGTATTTTTACCAATAGCTCAAGTATTTGTTAACCCAATTGAAATACTTTTATTGAGTGCAATCGTTGGAGTACTTTCTGGTTTATTTGGTGTTGGGGGTGGTTTTTTAATGACGCCATTCTTAATTTTTTTAGGCGTGCCACCTGCATATGCGGTTGCAAATGAAGCTAACAATATTCTTGCAACATCAGTATCAGGATCAACAACTCATTATTTAAAAAATACTTTAGATTACAAAATGGGTCTTATGATTGTAATTGGTGGATCAATTGGAACAGCTTTAGGTATTTATACTTTTACATATTTTAAAGGTATTGGAAAAATTGATACGGTTATTTCTTTAGCCTACATGTATATACTTGCAATTATTGGTACATTAATGTTGGTTGAAAGTCTTAGAGAAATAGACAGAGCAAAAAGAAATCTTGTAGTTAAAAAAAAATTACACGTTCATTATTGGATACATGGTCTTCCATTAAGAATGAGGTTTCCAAAATCAAAATTATACGAAAGTATTTTTACTCCAATTATAATTGGTTTAGTTGTAGGATTTATTGCCGCTATAATGGGGATAGGTGGTGCTTTTATATTAGTACCCGCAATGATTTATATAATTAAAATGCCAACAAAATTAGTTCCAGGAACTTCTTTGTTTGTAACAATTTTTGTCAGTGTCATAGTTACTTTTTTGCATTCAATTAATTTTGGTTCTATAGATTTAATGTTGGTATTTATGTTAGTTATTGGATCAATTGTAGGGGTTCAAGCGGGACAGAAACTTGGTGAAAAAATTGATAGTTCAGGTTTAAAAGCATTACTGGCAATTTTATTATTGATAGTTGGAATAGCTATTGCCTATGAAACTTTTTTTGCAGAACAAACTGAAAAAGAAATAATACAAGTTTTAAATGCAGATTTGAATTTTTTCTCATTATTTATTTTAGAATTTTCAGAAGACATGCCATTCTTTTACGGATTATTTTCAATTATGTTTGCAATTCTTTTAGGTGTAGGAGCTGCTCTTATTAGACGTATTTTCTCTAATTTCAAAAAAAAGATGTTACTGAAGAAGTCTTAGTTTAAAAAGTTAATATAGAATTCTATACTCAAAATACTTACCAAACCTACTGTAGCCATCCCTATAAATCCGACTAAAAAAGGTTTGTAACCCATACTTTTAAGATCTCTCAGATTTGTAGATAAACCAATAGCAGCCATTGCCATTGTTAAAAATACTTTTGAAGATGATTTGATAATATCAACTGTCTCCAGCCATAAATTATTATATGAGTTTAAAAAAAATTGATCCCCAATATTTCTTAAAATTATCATAACTACAAAACCTATTACAAAATAAGGGAAAATAGCCAATATTGAGTAATTTTTTTTAACAACATTGTTTCTATTATAAAGAAATGCAAATAATGGAATCATTATTACCAAAAAAGTATTTCTTATTAATTTTGTGACAGTTGCAATATTCAATGTTTCTGGGCTGTTAAACTGTTGATCGTAAATAAGTCCAGCTGCAGCAACTTGTGATGTTTCATGAATTGATGTACCTAAAAATAAACCAACAAACATTGGTTCAGCATCAAAGTAATAATTAGCAAAATAAGGATATATAAGCATCGATAAAATTCCAAACAAAGTGATGTTAGCAATTGCATATGATACTTCATTTTTTTTTGCACCAATTACTGGAGCAGTTGCCATAATTGCTGTTGTCCCACAAACTGTGCTACCAATAGATATTAAGTAAGCCATTCTTGTCGGGATTTTAAGTTTTTTAATTAACAGTTTTATAACTATTAGTACTGTTACAATACAAATTATAATTAAAGGTATTGCCACAGCTCCAAATTCTAAAAACTCAAAAGGTTTTAATTGAATTCCTAAACAAATTATTCCAAGTTTTAGAATATATGATTGAGTAAAGTCCAAACCCTTTACAAAGTTATCTCTCATTTTGAATATATTTCCAAAAAACATTCCAAGTAAAATAGCAATCATGGCTGTCGATATTGGACTTTTATCGTAACCTAATAATTCAATACCAATAATATTATTAAATCCTTGAGATAAACTGTAGAGAACAAACGCTAAAACAATACCTGGTAAAATGACCAGATATTTTTTAAATAACATTACTTTATAGATAAATTTTTAAGCACTTCTGTAAAGTTTAGTCATAACAAACTCCTTATGACCTAAAGCTTCAGCACAAGTTAATCTACCGTTAGCAACTCTAATCATTGATTTGATCAATTCATCACCAGCTTGTGATAAATTCATTTCACGAGATAAAATTTTCGATACATCACAATCAATATGTTCACCCATACCTTTTACAGTTAATGGGTTGGCAGTTAATTTTACAACAGGTTCAATTGGATTACCTACTATATTTCCTTGACCTGTTGGGAATAAGTGAATGTTAAATCCAGCAGCTGCTTGAAGTGTAATACACTCTGCTGCAGCAGATGAAGTATCCATAAAGTATAATCCTTTTCCTTTAGTAGGTTCTTCAGCTGGTTCTAAAACATCGATAAACTTACAATTTCCAATTTTTTGGAAATTTCCAAATGCTTTTTCTTCAATTGTAGTTAATCCACCTGCTATATTTCCTGCAGTTGGTTGACTTTCAGAAAGATCATCTGTCGCCTCTTTTAAAATAAAGTCGTTGTAATCGCTCCAAGTTTTCATGAATTTTTCTGAAGCTTCTGGAGTGGCCCCACGTGTAGCACAAACTTTTTCAGCACCAGTTAACTCTGAGGTTTCACCAAAACATAAATGAACTCCCAATGGCTCTAATTTATCCATTAAGTTTCCAACTGTTGGGTTAGCAGCAAGACCTGATGTTGTATCAGATTCACCACATTTAACCGAAATCCATAAATCACTTAAAGGACACTCTTCTCTTTGTTTTTCAGAAGCCCACATTGCAAATTCTTGAGCTTTTTTAGAAGCCTTCATGATTGTTCCAATATCACCAGTTCTTTCAATATGAAATCCTTCAACTGGTTTTCCAGTTTTAGCAATTTCATCAACAATTCTTTTTGTCCATTTAGGTTCAATTCCAATAACAATTACAGCAGCAACGTTAGGGTTTTTTCCAGTCCCAATCATTGTTCTAAAGTGTAGATCTAAATCAGCACCAAATTGAAGTCTTCCATAAGAGTGAGGAAGGGCAATCGTACCTTTAATATTATTTGCTACAGCTTCAGCACAAGCATTAGAGATATCATCTACAGGTAAGATGATTACGTGATTTCTAGTACCAACTCTGCCATTTTCTCTTTTATAACCTAAAAAACTTTTTGGAATTTCCATATTTTTTACCACTTCTTCGTTTTTACATTGTGAACATGAACATGCTCACCTTTTTTGATTGATTTAACTACTTTTCCAATATCATGACCATATTTCAAAATAGTATCACCTTCATTAAGGTCAACCATTGCAATTTTATGTCCTAATTGAATTTCATCTACTGATTGAATTTGAACTGTTTTATCATTCTCCATAATCCAACATGCGCAATCTTGTTTTGGAGTAATTTTATCAATAACAACTACTCCTACGTTGTCTTTTTCGTCGTGTATAATAATATCTGTAGCCATAATTGTGTCGATTTGTTTGTTTGAAATTTTTTAAATCTTATATATTAATCTTAAAAATTAACAAATTATTTATAGATTTTTTTAACAACTTAAGCAGGAAGGCCTAATTATTATGACTAAAATGACAACAGAAGAAGCTTTTGTAAAAGTTTTACAAATACATGGAATTGAACACGCATTCGGAATTATCGGTTCAGCTTTTATGCCTATTTCAGATATCTTTCCTGACGCTGGAATTACTTTTTGGGATGTTGCTCATGAAACAAACGGTGGATTAATTGCCGATGGTTACACAAGATCTACTGGTAAAATGTCAATGGTTATTGCTCAAAATGGTCCTGGAATTACCGGTCTTGTAACACCAATTAAAACTGCATACTGGAACCACACACCATTACTTTTAGTAACACCGCAAGCTGCTAATAAAACTATGGGTCAAGGTGGTTTTCAAGAAGTAGAGCAAATGAATTTATTTAAAGATATGGTTTGTTATCAAGAAGAAGTTAGAGACCCTTCAAGAATGGCAGAAGTATTAAATAGAGTAATTGAAAAAGCGATCAGAGGATCAGCTCCAGCACAAATAAATGTTCCAAGAGATTATTGGACGCAAGTTATTGATATTGATCTTCCTCCAATTGTTAGACTTGAGAGACAAGCGGGTGGAGTTGATGCAATTAAAAAAGCAGCTGACTTATTATCAAACGCTAAGTTTCCAGTAATATTATCTGGTGCTGGTGTTGTAATTGGTGGAGCGATTGAAGATTGTAAAAAATTAGCTGAAAAATTAGATGCACCTGTTTGTTCTGGGTATCAACATAATGATAGTTTTCCAGGAAGTCACCCATTAGCTGCAGGACCATTAGGATACAATGGATCAAAAGCTGGAATGGAATTAATTAAGAAAGCTGATGTTGTTCTTGCACTTGGTACAAGATTAAATCCTTTCTCAACATTACCAGGTTATGGAATGGATTACTGGCCTAAAGATGCAAGTATCATTCAAGTTGATATGAATTCAGATAGAATTGGTTTAACTAAAAAAGTTACAGTTGGTATTTGTGGCGATGCAAAATTAGTATCTCAACAAATTTTAGCTCAACTTTCTCCAACAGCAGGAGATACAAATAGAGAAGAGAGAAAAAATACAATTCACCAAACTAAATCTGCTTGGTTACAAGAGTTATCAAGTTTAGATCACGAAGATGATGATGAAGGTACAGTTTGGAATGAAGAAGCTAGAAAAAGAGATGCAGACAGAATGTCTCCTAGAGAAGCATGGAGAGCAATTCAAGCAGGTATGCCTGATGATGTAATTATCTCAAGTGATATTGGTAATAACTGTGCAATTGGAAATGCTTATCCAACATTTGAAAAAGGTAGAAAATATTTAGCACCAGGACTATTTGGTCCATGTGGTTATGGTTTTCCAGCAATTCTTGGAGCAAAAATTGGATGTCCTGATACACCAGTAATTGGTTTTGCAGGTGACGGTGCATTTGGTATTAGCATGAACGAAATGAGCTCATGTGCTAGACCAGAATGGCCAGCAATTTCAATGGTAATCTTTAGAAATTACCAATGGGGTGCTGAAAAAAGAAATACTACTTTATGGTTTGATGATAACTTCGTTGGAACAGAGCTTGATCCAGAATTAAGTTATGCAAAAGTTGCTGATGCTTGTGGATTAAAAGGTGTCACTGTTCGAACTATGGAAGAGACTACTGCTGCTATCAAGCAATCATGTGAAGATCAAAAGAAAGGGATTACAACATTTATTGAAGTAATTCTTAACCAAGAACTGGGAGAGCCTTTCAGAAGAGATGCTATGAAAAAACCAGTTAAAGTTGCAGGGATCAAAAAAGAAGACATGATCAAGCAACCTTCGCTAGTTTCATAAATTGTTTTAATATCAAATAAAATACCATAATATTCTATTATGGTTAGTTATGATGCTATAATAATTGGTGCAGGCTTTTCAGGTATTTATCAATTACATAGCTTAAGAGATAAATTAAAACTTAACACTCTAGTAATTGAGTCAGGTAAGGACTTAGGTGGTACTTGGTATTGGAATAGATATCCAGGGGCCAGATGTGACTCAGAAAGTCATACTTACAACTTTACATTTTCAAAAGAGATATTTGAAAATTGGTCATGGCCAGAAAGATATTCAAAGCAAGACATCATATTAGAATATTTAAATTATGTTGTTGAAAAATTAAGTTTAAAAAAAGATATGCTTTTTGATAATAAAGTTATTAAAGCACATTTCGATGAAAAAAGTAATTTATGGAACATCAAAACCAATAAAGACAAAACTTTTTTATGCAAATATTTAATTAGTGCTGTTGGCTGTTTATCAGCAGCAAACATTCCAAAAATAAATGGTTTAAGAAAATTTAAAGGTAAATGGTACCATACAGGAAAATGGCCTCATACTGGTGTAGATTTTAAAAATAAAAGAGTTGCACAAATTGGTGTTGGTTCTACTGGAATACAGTTGGCACCCGAGATAGCTAAATCAGCAAAGAAGCTTTCAATTTTTCAGAGATCACCAAATTTTAGTATTCCAGCAAGAAATGAAATTGTTAATGATAAATATAAGAAAAAGATAAAAGATAATTATCAAGAAATTAGAGATTTAATTAAGTCAACACCAACTGGTCACGCTTTTCATTTTTCAAGTCAGTCCACTTTTGATGTCAGTAATGAAGATAGAAAAAAAATTTATGAAAACGGGTGGCAAAAGGGTGGTTTGGGTTTTCGTGGTCTTTTTAAGGATATAACAACAAATTTGGATGCCAATAAAACAGTAGTTAATTTTATTAAAGAAAAAGTAGAAGCAACGATGCAAAACAAAGATTATGCCAAAGTTGTGACAGACTTTAATTATCCATTTGCTACTAGAAGACCGACTTTAAATACAGATTATTATGAAACTTTTAATAAAGATAATGTTGAATTAATTGATATTTCAAAAGATTTAATAAAAGAAATTACTGAAACTGGAATCAGCACCATAGAAAATAACTATGAATTTGATATAATTGTATTTGCAACAGGGTATGACGCTATTACAGGTGCACTATTATCAATTGATATGGTGGGTAAAAATAATATCAAACTAAGTGAATTATGGAAAAATGGTCCATTAACTTATTTAGGTCTACAGATACCTGGATTTCCTAATTTTTTTACCATTACCGGACCTGGAAGTCCCTCAGTATTAACAAATGTTCCAATGGCTATAGAGCAACATGTCGAGTTTATAACTGATTGTATTTCACATATGGAAAAAAATAAATATTCAACAATTGAAACTAATAATGATTACTCTTTAAAGTGGAGAGGGGTAATTGATAAAGCTGTAGAAGAAACATTAATACCAGAGTCTAAAAGCTCATGGTTGTATGGTGGTAATATTGAAGGAAAACCCAAAGTTTTTATGCCTTATCCATCTGGACTTCCAAAGTATAAAAAGATTTGTGAAGACATTGTTTTAAAAAACTATGAAGGTTTTAATTTTGATAAGCATTAAAATTATTTAATAATTATGAATAAAATTGATTTAAAAAATAAAATTGCAGTAGTAACTGGAGGAGCTCAAGGTTTTGGATTGGCTATTTCAAAACGCTTTATAGAATCTGGTGCAACTGTTGTAATTTGGGATATAGATTCAATAGCTACTAAAGACGCAATAAAAATTATAAATTCAAAGAAATGTTATGCTTTTCCAATTGATATAACAAATTATAAAAAAGTTAAAGAAGGCATCAAACAAGTTTTAAAGATTTGTAATAAGATAGATATTTTTGTTAACAACGCTGGATACCATGGGATAAATGCAAATACATGGGATTACCCAATTGATGAATGGGAAAAGATTTTAAAAATTAATTTAACAGCAACATACTACTGCTGTAAGGCTGTTGTTCCTCACATGATTAAAAATAATTATGGAAGAATTGTTAACATTTCATCAAATGCTGGAAAAGAAGGAAACCCAACTGCAGCATGTTACAGTTCTGCTAAAGCTGGAACTATCGCTTTAACTAAATCTTTAGGAAAAGAATTAGCTGATAAAAATATTTCTGTTAATTGTGTTACACCTGCAGCTGCAAAAACAAGAATTTTTGATGAAATGGAACCTGAATTTATAGACTATATGCTTTCAAAAATTCCTAGAAAAAGATTTGCTAAAGTTGAAGAGTTAGCCTCTTTAGTTTCCTGGCTTTCTAGTGAAGAAAATTCTTTTGCTACTGGTGCCGTTTATGATCTTACGGGCGGAAGAGCAACATACTAAAAATATGAGGATAGTAAACGACTTAGGCTGTAGCTGGATTAGTGACCTTGATAGAAGATCTAATATAAAAAATTTAGATAAAGATAAATCTTGTGACTGGTTAATAGTAGGTGCTGGTTATACAGGTTTGTCTGCTGCTAGAAAATTATCAGAACTTCATCCAGATCAAAAAATTATTGTTGTAGATGCTCAATTAGCAGGTGAGGGTGCAAGTGGAAGGAACTCTGGTTATTTAGTCGATACTACACTTAATGATGGTTTCACATCTAACAAAGAACTTTCTAATTATAGAAAGAAAACAGACATTTATAAATTGGGAATTGATGTTGTAAAAAAGTTTATTAAAGAACATCAGGTAGATTGTGATTGGAATGAAAGTGGAAAATATTTTGCCTCATCAAATCAAAAAGATAGAAAGATATTAGAAAATTTTAGTAAAACTTTGTCAAAATTAAACTTCGGACATAATATTTTAGAAAAAGATGATTTAAGTAAAAGATTAGGTACAAATTTTTATAACCTTGCCCTTTATACCAAAGGTGGAGTGTTATTGCATCCGGGAAAATTAGTCAGAGCTATGATTGATACCTTACCTGATAATGTTGAGTTGCTTGAGAATTCTCAGCTAAATGAATGGGCAAAAAATACTGATAGAATTATTTGTAAATTTAATAAGCATCAAATAATTACTAAAAAGATTATTTTTTGTACTAATGGTTTTTTAAAATCACTTGGTGTAAAAAAAAATTATAATTTTCCCTTAACTTTAACTGCAAGCATGACAAGACCATTAACTGATAGAGAATTTAAGTCTATTGGTGAGCCTAGAGAGTGGGGTGTGCTACCTATTAGACCAATGGGCGCAACCATTAGAATGACAAAAGATAAAAGAATTTTAATTAGAAACACTGCTGAAGTTCATAGTCCTTTTAAAATGTCTAAAACAGAGTTGGATGAAAGATCTTTAACTCAAAAACTTGGAATAAAAAAAAGATTTCCAAGTTTAGCAGATAATATTATTGAATCTAGTTGGTCTGGGGTTGTATCTAGAACTAGAAATAGTTCACAAATTTTTGAAAAAGTAGAAGACAATGTTTTTGTGGCAGGCTGCTATAACGGTTCTGGTATTGGAGTTGGAACTTTATTTGGTGAACAGATAGCAATTAAAGCAAGTAATGAAAATAGTGATGAAATTAATATAATAGAATCTAGAACTAAACCTACTTGGCTTCCACCTCAGCCTTTTTTAAATATTGGGGTTAAAACAAGATTGATGTTTGAGAGGTTTAGATCTCGATCTGATGTGTAGTTATTGATTTCTTATAAGTGGATAAACTTTAGGGCTTAAATACTTAAAATTAGTAATCATAATTAAGATTAATGTTGCAAGCCCAATTCCAATAGTTACCTGTAAAAATATTGCTAAATCAAACTTCCAAGTGATTTGAAAAATATTTTCAATGATAAATTGTGAACCTATGACCGCAAAAAAGAGAGCTATTAGAATTATGGATGTGAATATTATAAAAAACTCAATAATTGAAGAAAGTATAACCTCAACTTTGGAAAAACCTAAAATTTTGAATATTAAATTTTGAAATTCTTTAATTTTACCCTGAACTATAATTGCACTTGAAATGACAATTAAACCAATGACTATAGTTATTGCAGAGATAACGGTTACAGCAATAAACACTTTGTTTAAAAGATCTGTTACTTTCTCCAAGTAATCAGTAATTTTTATAATAGAAAGACTAGGCATTTTATCTAGTAAAGCAGTTTCGTTAAAATTCTCTAAACTTTTAAACTTTGAAGTAGCCAAATATTCATGAGGTATATTTTTTGCAAATTGAGGATTTAATAACATTGCAAAGTTAATAGAAAAATCTCTGTAGTCTACTAATCTAAAATTTACTATTTCACCTTCAATTTCACGTCCATAAATATTAAGAGTAAAAATATCACCAATTTTAATATCAAAATCTTTAGCAATTTTACTATCAAGTGAAATTTGAAGTTTATCAGGTCTATCTAGATCCCACCATTTGCCTTCTACAATTGGGTTATCTTTTAAAACTTTATCAGCCCAAGAAGACCTTCTGTCATTTCTGATCACCCAGTGGCTATCATTACTTGAATCGATATAAGTATTTGGATCTATTCCATTTATTTTTACAATACCTGTTGAAACCATTGGAACAATTTCAAGGTTAGCTTCTTTATCCATGTCAAAAATTAAATCTTCAAATATTTGTCTTTCATCACTTTGAATACCAATGAAAAAATAATCAGGCGCAAGTTCTGGTATAGATTTAGCAATTTCTCTTTTAAAATTTGAACCTACAAAAGCTAAAGTTAATAGTAAAGTGACCCCCAAACCTAAAGACATAATAGTTATAGGGGTAATACTTTTAGTTTGAGTAATATTTTTAACTGATACTTTAATTGAAATATTTGGATGCTCTTTAAGTCCTTTAAACAATTTAATGATTAAGTTTGATAATAAGTAGAAGACTAATAAACAAACAAAGAAAGCTCCAAAATAACCCAAACTATAAACAGGTCGAGCAGAACCGATGGTAAATAAAGAAATTAGAATTGATAATAGTAACAGACTTAAAAGAATTGATTTTTTTGAATAATAAAATTGAAGGTTTTGAAATACATTTCTAAATAAGTTTGATGCCTTAACTTGATCAATTGCATTAATGGTTGGTATAGAAAATATGATTAATACTAATAACCCTACTAAAAAAACTTTGAAATAATTAAGAATAGAAAAACTACCTTCAATATTTAATCCAAGACCAGCTGACAGATAAACATCAACAATAGGGACTAGAAAGAAACTAAAAGAGTAGGCGGCAGTTGATATTATGAATAGTAGAATGAGCAATTGTAAATAGTAGACTATCTTTATATCCTTTGAGAAAAAGCCTAAAGACTTCTTAACTGCAATAGACATATTATTCTGATTAATGAATGAAAGTAGAGTGTTAGCAATTCCAATTCCTGCAATTAACATTGCACTGATTGATACAAGAGATAAGAATTGAGAGAAATTATCAATTATTCTCTTTAAAGGACCGTCAGATTTTTCGTGATATCTAATTCTAACCTTCTTTTCATTTTTGAATAACTGCTCAATTTTTTTAGATAAAGTATTTGGATTATCTCCCTCATTAAATTTTACTTTATACTCATAATTTAAAAAGCTCCCTAGATTATTAAGTTTTAATAATTCTAATGTTTGTTTGCCAGCTAAAGCAAAATCACCAAATACAAAAGCACCCCCAATATCAGGTACTGATTTTACGATACCAATTACAGTAAATAACTGATCTTGAACTTTGATTTTATCATTAATTTTTAAATTGAGATTTTTGAAAATGTTTTCATTAACAAGGATTGTATTCTCTATAGTTTGTAATTTTTCAAATGCACCACTTGGTTCATAACCTACCTTGCCAAATAATGGGTAATTTTGATCTACTGTTTTAATTCTAGAAAATATTGATTTATTTTTAGATTGGTTGGTAGTTGAGATCATGGTGCTAAACTCAACCATTTGTGAAACAGTAGCAAATTCTTTAACTTGGTTAATTAATTCTAAGTTGCCAACATTACGATTATAGTCAATTTCAATATCTCCACCTAAAAGTGCTCTTGAATTATTATTTAATTCTTTATTCAAACTATCTTCAATGGTGAAAATTGAACTTAAAATAAATAGGCTGATAAAAAGTGTTAGAATAATACTAGAAATTTTTTTATAATTTCTACTCAAGTCTCTTAAGGCATATATCAAAGTTAACTTGTACTCTGAAAGCTTAGACAATTTTTCCATCTTTGATTTTAATTTTTCTTTTTGCTTTATTTGCAAGTTTTGGGTCATGGGTGACCATAATTAAAGATGATTTTTCTTCTTTAATATATTTGAATAAAATATCTGCAATCATTTGTGAATTTTCACTATCTAAATTTCCCGTAGGTTCATCTGCCAAAATTAGCTTAGGTTTCATGGCTATAGCTCTAGCAATTGCTACACGTTGTTGTTCACCACCTGAAAGTTGACTAGGTAAATTATTAAATCTATTTTTTAGTCCAAATCGATCCAACAACTCTTTGGCTCGTTCAGTAGGGTTTTTTAAATTATTTAACTCTAAGGTTAGAGCAACATTTTCAACAGCAGTATAATTTGGAATAAGATAGAAAGATTGAAAAACAATACCAATATTTTTTCTTCTAATTTTAGAAACTTCATCTTCACTCATTTTAGATATTTCTTGATCTTCAAAAAATATCTTACCAGAGGTTGCTTTCTCTAGTCCCCCAGCAAGCATGATTAAGCTAGTTTTTCCAGATCCACTTTCACCCACTATTGAAATAGACTCATTTTTTTTAGTTTCTAAATTAATATTCTTTAAAACCTTAATAGTATCATTACCAGTTTGGTATTTAAGATTAACGTTTTTTAGCTTAAGAAGACCATCCATGATTAAAAGATTTATTATTAAAATTATTGCCGTCTGTCTAGTGAGCATAAACGTCAATGCTCTAGAAAACGTTATCTTATTTGGTGATAGCTTAATGGCAGGCTATGGTCTTCCACAGGAAAAACATTTAGCCATTGTCCTTCAAAATAACCTTAATGATAGTGGTTATGATCTTGGAATTATTGATGGAAGTGTATCTGGAAGCACATCTGCTGGAGGATTAAATCGAGTTGAATGGTCTTTATCTCAACCGAATATTGACTTAATGATCTTAGGATTGGGTGCTAATGACATGTTAAGAGGAATAAGCCCAATCGAGACTGAAAAAAATTTAGAAAAAATTATTCAAACAGCAAAATTAAAAAATATAGAAATAATTTTAGCAGGAATGATTGCACCAACAACTCATGGAATTAGTTATAAAAAAAAATTTGATAATATTTATCCAAGTTTAGCTCAAAAATATGAGTTAAATTTAATTCCTTTTTTATTAGAGGGAGTTGCTTTAAAACCTGAACTTAATCAAGAAGACGGTATGCACCCAAATGAAAAAGGAACTATAATTATAAGTGATACACTTACAAAAAGTATCATCAATTTTATAAAAAAATAGTATATCGTGATAAAATGTTTTTAAATACTAAACTACAATCCAGAAAAAAACCGATAAAAGTTGCATTCATTGGCTGTGGAAAATTTGTAAGCATGTTTCTTGCTCAATACAATCAATTACAAAAAATTACTATTGATACTATCGTTGATATTAATATTGATAACGCCAAAAAAAACTGTCTTAAGAGCGGTTTAACTACAGAGACAGTTAATAAAATAAATTTTGTAACTACTTTAGATGAGGCATTTGATAGAGATGTTGAAGTTTTTATAGAAGCTACTGGAAATCCAATTATAGGAACAGTTCATGCTGTAAAGATTATTAAAAATAAAAAACACATCATATTAGTAAATGTTGAAGCTGATGTTACTTGTGGGAAATACCTTGCTGATCTTGCAAAAGAAAACAATGTTATTTGTTCAATGGCATATGGTGATCAACCTTCATTAATTATGGAACAGATTGAATGGGCTAAGTTAAACGGTTTTTCTGTAGTTTGTGCAGGAAAAGGAACGAAGTACCACCCAGATTTTGAATATTCAACACCAGACACGGTTTGGGGTCACTACGGTTTAAGTAAAGAACGTGCTGAAATTGAATCTGGTATGAATCCTAAAATGTTTAATAGTTTTTTATGTGGAGATAAATCTGCAATTGAAATGTGTGCAGTCAGTAATGCATCAAATTTAAAATGTCCAAGTAATGGATTAACTTTTCCACCTGTTGGGGTTTATGACATTGCTAAAAAATTAATTCCAAAAGTGGAAGGAGGATTAATTGATTATGAAGGTCAAGTAGAGGTGATATCTAGCATTGATTTAAATCAAAAAGATATTCCAAACGATCTTAGATGGGGTGTTTACATAGTAATTAAAGCTCAAAATCAATATGTCAAAAATTGCTTTAAAGATTATGGAATGGTGACCGATTCATCTGGCAGTTATTCAGCTATATGGAGGCCATATCATTATATTGGTTTAGAACTTGCTCAATCAATATATGCAATCGCACTTGATCAAAAAGCAACAGGACAAACTATAAATTATAATGCAGATGTTGCAGCTTATGCCAAAAAAGATTTGAAAATTGGTGAGCGATTAGACGGTGAGGGTGGTTTTTGTGCTAGAGGGAAATTAATTACTTCTAAAAAATCAAAAGATGAAAAAATTTTACCTCTTGGTTTAACAGATGGAGCAATTGTTAAGAAAGATATTAATAAAGATCAATCTATAAGATTAGATGATGTGGAGTTAGATCTTCCAGAAGATGTTGTTAAAGCTAGACAGTATCAATATGATTTAATTTAAAGAACAACCAAATCCAACTTTTGCTTACCTAATCTCTCATTACCATTCTCTGTCACTAAATAGGTCTCACCTAAATTCATAGCAAGTTTACTATCTGAATCCATCAATATCATGTGCATGAAGAAGACATTACCAGGAGTTATTACATAAGGATTACCCGTGTATAACATTGGCCAGTCCATCCAATTGGGTGAGAAGGTTGTCCCTAATGAATAGCCACAAGCATTCATTCTTGATTTATTGTACCCAAGATCATCAAAAGTTTTAGCATGTATATCAAATACATCTCCCGCAGTTTTTCCTGGTATTAGAGTTTTTGCACAATTAGTCAAAGCCTCAAGACAAGACTCATGCATCTTAATATGCTTTGGATCAGCTTTACCAATAGGAATAGTTCTAAACATTGCAGAGTGATAATGTTTATAAGTTCCAGCCCATTCAATAGTTAACTGATCAGTATCTGATAAAATTCTTTTCTCAGATTGATATCTGCATAATAATGCATTGTGTCCAGAGCCTATAATATATTCATTTGCTGGATAATCACCGCCACCCTCTAAAACAACTCTTTGCATTTCAGCTAAAATTTTTGCTTCACTAGCACCAGCTTTTGCATATTTCCAAGCCTCATCAAGCGCTTGATCCGCAAGTTCTGCAGCTTTTTTTACATAAACAATTTCTTCAGTAGATTTAACAACCCTATGTTTGGTGATTAATTCTGATTGATCTTCTACCTCACAATAACCTTCTAGCGATTTATTAAGTCTTAAAGCATTACGACCTGTCATACCGTAAGCTTCGTATTCAACTCCGATTTTTTTATCTTTTAAATTTAATTCGTTTAAAATAATTTTAAGATCATCTGTAGGGTTAGACTGGTCTTTATCTACCCAAATTCTTATATCTTCAATGTTTGATGTATTTTGTGCTTGTCTTAAATCTGGAGCCCTTGTTAAAAGAATAATATCTCCTTTATTGTCCAATATTAATGTTTGAAAGAAAACATAACCAAAGGTATCGTAGCCTGTAAGCCAAAACATAGATTCTTGACGAAACATTAAAAGAGCATCAAGATTATGCTCTTTCATTGATTTTAATGTAGCCAGTTTTCTTTTCTCAAATTCTTGTTTGCTAAAATGAAGTGCCATAATAAAAACTATAACTTTTAAAAATATTAAGCACAAGTAGCCTTAAATTAAGATTTTTTTTAGTAAAACGAACCCAAATTATTGTTAATTATTAAGGTTTTTTAAATGATAATCTAAAATTAATGAATAATAGCTTTAGCTGAACCTAGTTGATCAACTTTTCCAGTATAAAGACCTTTACCTAGGATTGGAACAACACCAACAGTCGATCCTGTAAATACATAAAAATCTTTATCAAGAGTGACTTTATCTTTTTTTAACTCATTCAAAACAAATCTAAGTGAGTTTAATGGGTTTATATAAACGGTATTTGTATTTCCATTAACGCTTTGTCCAATTTTTTTATTAGCAATATTTGTCTTTAAATTTCCAATATTAATTTTTTTATATTTTTTCTTTTGCCCAATTAAAAACTTAACATTAGCACCAAAGTCACTACATAAATCTCCAAAACTAGTAATGCCTTTTTTCTTTTGCCTGTAACCAATAACCTCAATACAAGCTGCCATGTGAGAAATATGTTTTGTTATATTTTTCGTTGTAATTAATCCTTTTGATGAGAAAAAGTTTTTCTTAATTAGGTAACAAACCTCAAGTTCTATCCCTAAAGTTGATTTATTAATTTTTACTTTTTTTCCACTTTTTATAAAATTCTTTTTAAAGATTGCAGCATAGAAAGGTTTTTTTTCTTTAAGCTTTTTCATGACAGGTATACCTGTCCCTGCAGCTTTAAATCCTATTATTGGATCTTTAACTTTACTCTCACATAATTTTCTTAGCTTTTGAGCTTCACTTAATGTTTTTGTAAATTTTATTGGAAGTGGTGCAATTATTTTATTGTTAACAAAAGCATTAACTAATTTATCTGCTGTTTTTTCTAATATGGTTTTTTTCATTATTGAATGTTTAATATAGTTGCAGGATCTAGTCTAGTACCAAACCAATTAAGTCTTACATCAAGATGTGGTCCAGTTGACCTACCAGAGGAACCAACTGTAGCAATGATATCTCCTTTTTTAACATGATCACCTACATTTACAAAAATTTCATCCATATGCATGTAGAGAGTTGAAACACCATGACCATGGTCAAATATTAAAGTTGCACCTGTATAAAATAAGTCTTTTTCAGCCAGAGTAACAACACCGTTATTCATTGCTTTAACAGGTGTGCCTTTTTTTTGAGCAAAATCTAAACCGTAATGAGGCCATTTGGGTATGCCATTTAAAATTCTTTGACTACCATAAACACCAGTAATTATTGCATCATCAACTGGGATAATAAACTTTTCTTTAAAAAACTGTAAGTCACTTTCAATTTCTCTTGCATCAGCTATTAATTTGTTTTCCTTTTTTATTCTTGCATAAAATTCTTCAGGTGGTGTAACTTTTTTTTTAGGTAAGCCTTCAATTTTTTGAATATTATATTTTCTTTTTTTAATTTTTTTTATAATTTTGTTATTATTTTCAGTAATTGTAATGTCAAATTTTCTATCTTTTTCAATTCCAAATGCAAAATAACCATCTTTTGTGACTTTAACTTTTTTTTTATCTACAAAAATTGATGAACCAGGCTCAGTTTTTCCAATAATGTAATGTCCTTGAATGAATTTTCCCTGAAACTCTACTGCAAAAGATTGAGTTGAAAAAAATAACGCTACTAATGAAAGTAATCTATATATTACTTTGCTGTCCATCCACCGTCTACTAGGATTGATGTGGCTGTAATCATCGATGAAGCGGATGAAGCTAAAAAACAAACGCTTGTTGCAACATCACTTTCTGTTGCTAATTTTCCCATAGGAATATTGCCTAAAGCTAGTTTTTTAAATTCTTTGTTTTTAAAAAATCTTTTAACCATCGGTGTTGCTACAAAAGTAGGGGCCACTGTATTTACTCTAATATTGTTTTTTGCAAGCTCAACACCCATACCTTTAGTCAAACCTTCAATACCAAATTTTGTCATATTATAAACATTTCTACCAGACATTCCAACATGACCAAGTTGAGATGACATATTAATAATAGATCCACCTCTTTTTTTATTCTTTAACATTTTTTTAACAACTAATTGAGCAACATTAAAAGCAGCTTTAAGGTTTAAATCTACTAAGTAGTTCATGTTTTCTTGTTTAATTTTTTCAAAAGGTTCTGGAATATTTGTCCCAGCATTATTAACTAAAATATCTATAATCTTAATCTTATCTAGTTTTTCTTTAAGATCTTCATAATTCATTACATCACAATTAACTTTGATAACTTTACCTTTTATCTTTTTTATTTCTTTTTCAAGTTTATCAAGATCTGATTGAGTTCTACTTAAAGCAATGATTGTAGCTCCAGCTTCAGCAAGAGCAATTGAGCAAGCTCTTCCCAATCCTTTACCTGCACCTGTAACTAATGCATATTTGTTTTTAAGATTTATTTTTTGTAAGTACATTTAAATAAATAACTTTAAATCAGTATAAATTAATTCGATAGCAACAACCAGTATAGCAATTAAACCAATCCAGGCTATCCATTTATATTCATTAATCCATCTTGATATTACAGTAGCAGCTGTTGCCATAAGAATTATTGATAAAGCTAAACCAAATATTAATAATACATAGTGATCACCAGCAGCACCAGCTACACCTAAAACATTATCCAAACTCATCGTAAAATCAGCAAGTAAAACTGTCCATATAGCCTTCATAAAGCTTGAATTATCTACTTTAATATCTTCATCACCTGACTGACCTTTGATTACATCTGTATAGAGTTTGTAGACTATATAAAGAAGAAGCAATCCTCCTATTAATCTTAATCCTGTTATTTGTAATAAATAAGCAGTTAACATGGTTAAGATAATTCTTAAAATTACTGCACCACCTATCCCCCAAAAAATTACTTTTTTTCTTTGTTCGGGTGGAAATTTAGAGGCAACCATTCCAATAATAATGGCATTATCACCAGCTAATACTAAATCGATAAATATAATTTGGCCTAAAATTATAAGTTGTTCAGGCCCGAATAATTCTGCAAACATCAGCTGCTTAGTATCATATCAGCACCTTTTTCTGCAATCATTATTGTGGGTGCGTTAGTGTTTCCAGAGGTGATATTGGGCATTATTGATGCATCTATTACTCTTAAATTTTTAATTCCATGAACTTTTAGCTGATCATCAACAACGGCCATATCATCTTGACCCATTTTACATGTTCCAACAGGATGAAAAATAGTTTGAGCATAATCTGCTGCTGCTTTTAAAATATCTTCATCTTCTGTTAAATGAATTCCAGGTCGGTATTCTTCTGGGCTAAATTTTTTAAATGTCTCAGATTCTAAAACAATTTTTCTTGTTAATTTAAGACCAGCTGCTGCAATTTTTCTATCTTCATCTGTCGACAAATAATTCATTTTTATTTTTGCGTAAGTTCGTGAGTCTTTATCTGTTATACTAATATGACCTCTACTAGTTGGTCTAATTTGTGAAACTGTTGGAGTAAAACCATGAAAATCATGGTTTTTGGTAGCTCCCAATGTATCCATACTCATTGGCTGAACATGCCATTGTAAATCAGGCAGCTCTAATGAAGGATCACTTTTTGCAAACATACACATTTGACTTGCACCCATAGTCATGGGCCCACTTCTATTAAAGATATATTCCAATCCAATTAACAAGTTACCAAATAAACTATTAATTTTTTTATTAAGAGATTTTATATTTTGTATTTTATATATTGGTCTAAACATTAAATGGTCTTGTAAATTTTCACCTACACCCTTTAATTCATGCACCATTTCAATTCCTAGTTCCTTTAATTTATCTGAATTTCCAACTCCAGATACTTGTAATAATTGTGGAGAACCTATTGCCCCTGAAGATAAGACAATTTCTTTATTTGCACTTACAGTGAATATTTCATTTTCAATCCAATACTCAACTTCTTTAGCAACTTTGTTTTCAAAATTAATCTTTTTAACATGAGCTTTTGTAACTATTTTTAAATTAGGTCTTTTCTTAGCTGGGTTTAAATAACCAACAGCAGTACTACATCTAAAGCCATCCTTTTCTGTTACTTGAAAATAACCACAGCCATGATTGTCTCCTGTATTAAAATCTTTAGTTTTTGGAATTCCAAATTCCTCAGCCGCTTTTTGAAACTGATTTAATAAAGGCAATTGTATTCGTTGGTCAGAAACAGACAAAGGACCTCCTACACCATGAAATTCACTTTCTCCTCGTTCTTGATTTTCAGCTTTGATGAAATAAGGTAATACATCTTCCCAACTCCAGCCTTTATTTCCTAGCTGCCTCCAAACATCGTAGTCTCTGTGTTGACCCCTAACATAAAGTAGACCATTTATAGATGAGCTACCTCCAAGAGTTTTTCCTCTAGGATACCTTATGGACCTATTGTTCATAGTTTCATCCGGTTCTGTATTATAACACCAATCAACATTGGGGTTATGCATAGTTTTGAAATATCCTACTGGTATATGAATCCATGGGTAATTATCTTTACCACCAGCCTCAATTAAAAGGACTTTGTTTTTTGGATTTTCAGATAATCTATTTGCAAGAACACAACCTGCTGATCCAGCTCCAATAATAATGTAGTCAAAATTATCCATATATATTTTTATAAATTAATTTTTATTAATAATCTAATAATATATAGAAAAGCATATTTATTTCTGATATTTGAACAACTACAAAATAATGAAAAAAATATTAATATTTATATGTACAATTTTTTTATCTTTATCATTTCACGTTCAGTCTGTTGAAATTGAAATTATTAATGATAAGCCTGGTACGGGAAAAAAGATTATAAAGCATTCTTGGGTTCAGCTTGAATACACAGGCTCATTTGAAAATGGAAAAGTTTTTGATACAAATATTGGTAAAGATAGACCTTTAGTAGTACAAATGAGTATGAAAGAGGTAATTCCTGGTTTTGAACAAGGAATAATGGGAACTACCAAAGGAACTAAAAGAAAAATTAAAATTCCAGCTGAATTAGCCTATGGAAAAAAGGGTGGTGGAGATATTATACCACCTAATACAGATCTAATATTTGAATTTGAAGTAATTGACGTTTTAGATCCTAGTTATAAATCAGTTTCATCAGATGAGTTAATAGACATGATTGAAAATAATGCCGTGGCACTTGATATTAGAACAGAAGAAGAGTGGGATAAAACAGGTGTTATCAAAGGTTCATTCCCAGAAACAGCTTTTGATAAAAATGGTAAATTTCAAGTGTATGTTATGGATAAAATTAGAGCACTAGCTGCTTCTCAATCTCAAGATGTTAATTTGATTTTTATAAGTCATGATGGAGAAACGGCATCAATGTTGGCTAATTCATTTTCTGAAGACTTGGGCTTTACTAATGTTTCGGTTTTAAAAGGTGGAATTAAAGCTTGGCAGAGTGAAAATAAAAAACTTGGCCCTCATAAGTAATATCATTCTATCCATAAAAGTTTTTTCTTTGTAAGTTTTTAAATCTAATTTCATCATTTAATAAATCAATTGCTCTTTCCTGGTCTTTTCCAATAACGCTTGACATTTTCCTTTTATTAATACTTCCCCATTTAATTAAAGCTCTAATTATTGGTAAGCTAGAGCTGCCAAATTGTGTTAAAGAATATTCAACAGTTATTGGGTTTGATTTAATAACCTTTCTTTTTACTAGAGTGTCATTCTCCATTTCTTTTAATTGTTTAGACAACATTTGAGCAGTTATCGTATTTAAATCTTTCTTAAGTTTACCAAATCTTATTGGTTTATTAATTAACTTTTTAAGTATCTTAATTTTCCACTTTCCACTAATTAATTTTAAAGCATTATTTAATGGATCTTTATTTATTTCTAATTTATTTACCATGGTATGTTTAATATACTAGTTTAGTTTTAATACCAAAAAAATTTTATATTTAATAATTCTTTTGATTAATATTTTAAAAAGTAATAACTTAATTAAAATTAAAAATTTTTATAACAGGATTTCAATGAAACTAAAAGATAGAATAGCAATAGTCACAGGTGGTGGAAAAGGAATTGGTGCAGAGATTTGTGTAAGACTAGCAAGTGAGGGAGCAAAAATTGTTATAGCTGAAATGGATATTGAAAATGGTGAAAAAATTTCTAAAAAAATTCAAGGTAATAATGGTGAAGCAATTGTTGTAGAAACAAATGTTGCCGAAGAAGATAGTGCAAATAACATGGCTGATGTTGCTATTAAAAAATTTGGTAAGATTGATATTCTTGTTAATAATGCTGGTATAAGACATATTAACAATATTCTAGATCATACAAAACAGCAATGGGATGACATGATATCGGTAAACTTAACCGGACCATATCTATGCTGTAAGTCTGTTATTCCTCATATGATAAAAAATGGTAAAGGAAAAATTATTAATTTTGGATCTATTGCAAGTTTTATGGGTAGACCTGATAGAGTAGCCTATGTTGCTGCAAAATCTGGTATACTAGGTTTAACGAGAGCCTTAGCGGTCGATTTAACTGGGAAAAATATTAACGTAAATACTATTTGTCCTGGGTTAATTTCAACACCTTTCAATCAAAAATTTGCTGAAGATCCTACTCACGGTAAAGCTTGGGGCAAAGAAACTATAGTTGGACGTTGGGGTTTGCCATCTGATATATCTGGTGCAGCTGTTTTTCTATCTAGCGATGATGCAGATTTTATAAATGGATCTGAAATAAAAATTGATGGTGGATGGTTAGCAGCAAAAACTAGAAAAGGTGAAATAAGTAATTAATGAGTGATGATTTTAAAAATAATTTAGAACTAGCACTAGGTAATGCAAAAAGATTATCTAATAAAATTTTAATTAATGGAAAATTGTCACCTGCTAAAGCTGAAGCTAAAATTAGCGTATTAAATCCAAGTACAGGTGAAAATATTGGTGAAGCTCCACAGTGCAATAAGGTTGATGTGAATATAGCGGTTGATGCAGCAGAAGCTGCATTTCAAAAATGGAAAAAAGTACCTGCGAGAGAACGTGGTAAAATAATGACGGCTGCTGCTAGAAAATTAGAAGATAGAAAAAATGAAATTGAAACATTATTAGCTTTAGATACTGGTAACGCACTTAGAACTCAAGCCATACCGGAGACAGCAGCATCAATTGAATTAACTCATATGTTTGCTGGACTTGCAGGAGAAATAAAAGGTGAAAATTATCCACCAAACATTCCAAATACAATTCATTACACAACCAAAGATCCAATTGGAGTTGTTTGTGCAATTATTCCTTGGAATGCTCCTTTATTTTTGACTGTTGCAAAAATTGCACCAGCTATTGTAGCGGGAAATACTGTAGTGTTAAAAACTGCTGAGCAAGCACCACTTTGTGCTTTACTCTTATGTGAAATATTACAACAAGAACTTCCTCCTGGAGTTTTAAATGTAATTTCAGGCTATGGAGAAGAGTGTGGTGAACCATTAATTGATCATCCTAAAGTTAGAAAGGTTACTTTTACAGGATCGTTTTCTGTTGGAAAAATTATTGCAATAAAAGCTGCTCCAAAATTATGTCCAGTTACATTAGAATTAGGTGGAAAAAATCCAAATATTATAATGAGTGATGCTGACTTAGATATAGCAATACCAGGCGTAATTGATGGTATGAGGTATACTCGTCAAGGACAGGCTTGCACCGCAGGATCAAGAGTTTATATACACGAAAAAATTTATGATAAAGTTTTAGAAGGTGTAGTTTCTAAATTAAGTAAACTTAAGATGGGAAATGCACTTGATAGTAAATCTGATATTGGCGCAATAATATCTAATGAACAACTCAAAAGAACCTTACATTATATGGACATTGCTAAAAAAACATCATCTGCAAAGGTCTTACATGGTGGCAATCAACCTAAAGGAGGAGATTATAAGGAAGGTTTCTTTTATGAACCAACCTTATTGTCAGGCGTTCCTGTAGAATCTCCCGTATGTCAAGAAGAGGTATTTGGCCCTGTTGCTTGCGCAATTCCGTTTAAGAGTTTTGATGAAGTTATGAAAAGCGCTAACGACACACCTTTTGGTTTATCAGCCGTTTTATGGACTCAAAACTTATCTAGAGCATTGCAATTTGTAGATGAAATTGAAGCTGGCTTTGTTCAGGTAAATCAATGCGTTGCTCCAAGAGCCAATGTTTCTTATGGAGGAATTAAAATGAGTGGTTTAGGTAAAGAATATGCTTTTGATAGTATGATTAACCACTTTACACAAAGTAAAACAGTTTTAATTAATAGAGGTAAATCAAATTTAGATGACTAATCACATTGCATTTATAGGTGTTGGAAATATGGGAAACCCTATGGCTGATCAATTAGTAAAAGCTGGCAAAGAAGTAAAAGCTTTTGATGTTTCACCAGAGGTAATAAAAATTGCAAAAGAGTCAGGTTTAAATGTTGTATCCACTATTGATGAATTATTAGATGGCGCTAGTACTGTTATATCTATGCTACCAGAGGGAAAGCATGTTCGATCTCTTTATTTAGGAGACAAAGGAATATTAAATAAAATTCCAAAAGAATGTTTGATAATTGATTGCTCAACAATTGATATTGAGACTTCTCTAGAGCTAGGTAATGAATCAAAAAAACTTGGAATTAAAATGATAGATGCACCAGTTACTGGTGGTGTGATGGGAGCAAGAATTGGAAAATTAAATTTTTTAGTTGGTGGAAGTGATGAAGCTGTAGCATTAGCAAAACCTTTATTTGATATTATGGGACAAAAAATTTTACATGCAGGTGTTCAAGGAAGTGGAGTAGGTGTAAAAATTTGCAACAATATGTCTTTAGGAATTTCTATGATAGCAGCATCTGAATCTTTAATGTTAGCTAAAAGATTAAAAATGGATATTAAAAAGGTTCATGAAATAATAAAAGCAGCTTCAGGAAATAATTGGGCTATGACTAATTATACACCTTTACCAAATCTTACTGATGGAGTTCCTTCAAATAATAAATACCGACCAGGTTTTACAGCATCAATGATGAGAAAGGATTTAAGGCTAGCCATGGATGCCGCTCAGTCTGTAGATGCCTCTACACCATTAGGTAAAGCTGCTTTAGAAATTTTTTCAAAATTCTGTGATGAGGGTGATAGTGACACTGACTATTCAGGTATATCTAAAATGATTGGTGGTGATGCTTGGAATTATCCATTTGATCCAAAAGGAAATAAATAAAAACAATATTTGTAAATTTACTTAACAGTATTAAAAGTATACCAAACAATTCAATTGATTGTAGTATATTATAGGTTGTATCGTCTATATTTAACTTATTTTAAGTTTACTTTTCTCCTACAATAATGTTTATTTCAAATTTATTAAGACTAAATAAAAAAACAGAGAGGGATAAACATGAAAAAAATCACATCATTGATTTTAAGTTTAGTATTTGCAGTATCTATTATTGCTTCTGCTTCTGCTAAAACTTTAAAAATACAAATGACCTTTCCAAAAACTTCTTATGATGCGCAAATCGTAGGAATGTGGGCTGAAAGAGTTACTGGCCTTACTGGTGGTTCATTAAAATTTGAACTTCTAGGAGCTGGAGAAGTTGTAGGTGTTAAAGAAACATTAGAAGCTGTTGACAAGGGTCTTGTTGATGGTGGTGCTGCTTGGACTCACTACTGGTCTAACTATCACCCTGCTGCAATGTTATTTGGTTCGCCAGTTGCAGGTGGTGGTATTGGTTTAAGTACTAAATCTTGGTTAGCTTGGTATTTTGATAACGGTGGAAAAGCTTTATACGATCAACTATGGGATGAAATGGGTATGAACGTAAAAGGTTTTGTTATGGCATCTTCTGGTCCAGAGGCTTTAGGTTGGTTCAAAGAGCCGATCAACAGTATGGCTGATTTCAGAAAATACAGATTTAGAACTCCTCCGGGAATTCCTGGTCAAACATACAAAGACATTGGTGTTGCATCAGTTTCAATGGGTGGTGGAGATATTCTACCAGCACTTGAAAAAGGAACAATCGATGCTGCTGAATGGTGTTGTCCAAAACCAGATCTAGTATTTGGTTTCCAAAAGGTATTGAAAAATTACTACCTTCAAGGCTTACACCAAAACGTTGTAAATGGAGACGTGTTCTTCAACAAGGATGTTTATAATAAGTTAACTGACCAAGAAAAATATGCAATGGAAATTGCTTCTGAAGCGATGATAACTAGAAACATTACAAACAGAGCTGTTGAAAATGGAAAAGCGTTGATTGAATTAACTACCAAACATGGTGTTATACTTCATGATACTCCAGCTGATTACTTTGTTGAATATATGGCTGCTGCTAAAGCTACTATTCTAAAGAACTCAAAAGAAAATAAGTTCTTTGATGAAGTTTACCAGCACATGACTGCTCACGCAAAAATCGTAGTACCTTTTATTGCTCAAATGGAAACATCTGATGCATCAATTGGAACTGCATTTGCAAAAGCGCAAAAGTAAATAGATAATTTAAACGGGGGCTTAATATTTTTAAGCTCCCGTTTTTTTAAAGTAAAAAAAATTTAATCGACATTACTAATTAATAAAATGGTCAAAAAAAAATCTCATTCAGCTGGCGTTAAAGAAACTCTAGATATTACTGATGAGTTAATAGCGGAACGTAGAACTAGTTTAAAAATGCCTAAGGACATGGCTCCTTGGATGGCAAAAACTATAGAGTTTATCGACCTTAACATGTTGAGAATTGGTAAAGTAATTTGCTGGATGGTAATTCCTTTAATTTTTGCAATGACTTTTGAAGTTATTGGTAGACATTTTTTTAATAGACCAACTCTTTGGGCTTATGATGTAACCAGAATGATTGCAGGAGCATTTTTTATGTTGGGTGCTGGTTACGCATTATCAAAAGGTATTCATATAAGAGCTGATTTTTTATATAGAAATTGGAATGTTAAAACTCAAGCAAAAGTAGATCTATTCTTATATTTATTATTCTTCTTTCCAGGTTTCATAGTCTTCTTTTGGGTAAGTTTTGATTATGCTTATACTTCTATATGTGGGAGATCTATTTTAGCAGAATGCTTAGATGGAAAAGTTAGAATTCAAAGAGCAATGGATACTACTTGGATGCCAGTAATGTGGCCATTAAAAAGCTGCATGCCAATTGGAGCTTTTTTGTTATTAATTCAAGGGATATCAGAATTATTTAAAACATATTATGCGTTTCTGAAAGGTAGATGGCCGTAATGGAAATTTTTTCACAAGAATTAATTGGAGCAATAATGATAGGAGTAATGCTATTTGCTATCTTTATTGGTTTTCCTATTTCATTTACATTAATATTTTTAGGTCTTGTGTTTGGTTACTGGGGTTTTGGAAAGTTAGTTTTTTATTTAATGACCCTACAGTTTAATATGATTATGACGGAAAGTACGCTGGTTGCCGTCCCACTCTTTATATTTATGGGCATATTAATGGAATCTGCAGGTCTTATGGAAAGACTATTTTCAGCCATACAATTAATGCTATCTAGAACAAGGGGCGCATTATTTTATGCAGTTATGTTTGTGTCTACAATTTTTGCTGCTGCAACAGGAATAGTTGGAGCATCAGTAACAATTCTTGGAATCATGGCAGGTAAAACTATGATTAAATCTGGATACGATACTAGATTATCTGCAGGCTTAATATGTGCCGGAGGAACTCTTGGAATTTTAATTCCACCAAGCATTATGTTAGTAGTAATGGGGCCTGTTTTAGAAATCCCAGTAACAGATTTATTTGCTGCAGCAATAATTCCAGGAATAATGTTGGCAGTTCTTTATGCTCTTTACACCACTGTTAGATGTTATTTTGATCCAAAACTTGGTCCAATTTTACCAAAAAGTATGCAACCAAAAAGTATGGGTAAAGTTTGGGTAGAATTCTTTTTAGGGTTAGTACCGCCTGCGGGATTAGTATTTTTTGCTCTAGGTAGCATATTATTTGGTTTAGCAACACCTACTGAAGGTGCCGGTATTGGAGCTATTGGATCTTTATTACTTGCTTTAGCATATAAAAAATTAACTTTAAAAACTTTAAAAAATTCTTTAATTAAAACTTTAGAGATTACTGCATTGATAATGTTTTTAGTTGCTGCATCGAATTTCTTTGGAGCAGTTTTTTCAAAATTAGGAACACCATCTTTATTAACTGAATTTTTATTAAACTTAGAAGTTAACAGATATGTTATTTTAGCTATACTAATGGCAGTAATTTTCTTGTTAGGTTGGCCTTTAGAGTGGGTACCAATAGTTCTTATTGTATTACCAATATTTGTTCCATTGATTAAAGAATTAGACTTCAACTTGACTTGGTTTGCAATACTTGTAGCTGTGAATTTACAGACCGCCTGGTTATCTCCACCTGTAGCTCTATCTGCGTATTTTTTAAAAGGTGTTGTGCCAGAATGGGAACTTAAAGATATTTATCTTGGTATGATGCAGTTTATGGGAATACAGCTTTTAGGTTTAATTTTGATCATCGCATTTCCTCAAATTGCACTTTGGTTACCTAGTGTAATGTACCCTTAAGAGTTTATTTTTTATTTATATAAGGAATTACAGTTCCAACTAAAATAATTCCCAATGAAATAAATATATTTAATGTAATTTCTGCATCAATTACTACCCAGGCAGATAAAGCTCCTATGGGCCCTGTTAAAGGATACATAAGACTAATTCTTCCTATTGGAACCCTTCTCAAGGCATAATTATAAAATAAATAAGAACCAAAAGTTATAAAAGATAAAGTGATTGCAGCTATTACTGATGGTGTAAATTCTAAATGAAATGAATATCCAAAGGTAGAGTTAGGCCAAATAATAAATAATATTAAAAATGATAAAATGAAACCAGTAAAATATTGGTAAGTATTTACACCTAGCTGGTTAACATTAGTTTGCATTTTTTTTCTACCAATAACTTCATTAATTGAAGCCAAAGTCATTCCTGCAAAAATAATAAAGTCCCCAATATAATTTCCCTGACCAATAATAGTTTGACTTGATAAGAGTATATAAGTTCCAATAATTGTTATAAAAGCTCCTATTAAAACCTTTATCTCAATTTTTTCATTTAAAAATATTTTAGCAACAAAAGGTTGCATGATTGGCATTGTACTTATAATAGCAACACCATTAATAGGCGACGTAAGCATTAAACCTACATGGAATGCTAATGTTACAAGAAAAGGGTTTAGTAAACCCATCAAGAAAGGTGCTAGACCTATTTTTTTAATTGACAAGTCAACTCTCATTATTAAAGCAAAAGTTAACATAAGCAAAAAAGCAATTGCAAACCTTACAGCTAGTAAATCAACAATTTGAAATTCTTCTAGAGCAAGTTTTACAAACGGAGGACCTGAGCCAAAACCAATTACAGCAAGAAACATTGCCAAGTAACCAATATTTTTTTTAAGAAAGAGCATTAGATCCAAAATACTATTACAAATGAAAAAAAAAGATATTCCATTTTAACTTATTAGTTTATTATTTATTAGTGATTCAGCGTAAAAATAAAATTAATCTTATTAACTGGGAATTAGTGTCAGTTAACCCAAATGATAAAACTTGGAATTGGAAGGATATTTTTTGCTTTTGGGGCATTAATATACAAAGTGTTATTGCTTTTTCCTTAATAGCATCATTGTATCTTGTTTATGACTTAAACATTGCAGTTGTTTTTTTAGGAAGTTTAATTGGTTCTCTTCTAGTTTATTTTTTAGCTAACTTGATAGGAAAACCCTCTCAAAAATATGGTCTTCCATTTCCCGTTATCTTAAGGACTTCATTGGGTGTGTTTGGGGCAAAATATTTTTCTTTAATAAGAGGTCTTGTTGGTATCTTCATGTTTGGAATTCAAACATATTTTTTATCAAAAGCATTTAGTTATTTAATTCGAATATTTTTCTTTTCTGTTGATAATACTTTCCTTCAGCATGATATTTTTTTAATTTTTGTTTCAGGTCTTAACATTATTGATTGGGCTGCTTTTTTAATAGCAATTCTATTACAATCTTTTTTATTCAGTAAAAGTCATAAATTTAATAAGCTAATTATTAATTATTCAGCAATAACAGTTTACACAGGGATGCTATTATTTTTTTTTGTTGTACTTCTCTTAGATGTTAAGGAGGTTTCAAGATCATTTGCTGACATTTTTACTTATAGCAATATATTTCTTAAGAGTAATATTGCTCCCTTGATTACTGTAGTTGGAATAGTATTTGCTTACTTTTCAATTATTCTTGTAAATTTTGGAGACTTTGCCCGTTACGTTAAAGATGAAGAGGAATTAAAAAAAGGTAATTTGAGTTTATTTTTAAATCTTATTATATTTTCATTTTTTGCTGTATTTATAGTTGTCGGGGCTGATGTAATTTTTCATCAGAAACTTGAGGAAATTGGAAAGATACTTACAAATCCTACAGATATTATAGGAACTTTAGATAACACTATTTTAACTGTAATAGTTTTATTTTTTATTATTGTAGCTTCAGCATCTACTAATCTAATTGCAAATTATGTGCCTGCTCAAAATTCTTTGTTAAATTTTTTTCCAAGTAAACTTAATCTAAAAACTTCCTCTTATATAATTATTATTTTTGGATTTATAATTGGTATTTTTTGGTTACCATTATTAAGTCAGATAGGAATTTTATCTTTTGTCGATACATTTGCTGCATTTTTTGGACCTCTTTTTGGTGTTATAATCATAGATTATTATTTAGTTAAAAAATCAAACTTAAATAATAAGGATATATTTTCAGCAGAACCTGATGGAGTTTACTTTTACACTAATGGATGGCATATAAAAGCCGTATACTCTATAACCCTAGGTTTTATTTTTGCTGCTTCAACAATTTGGAATGAAAGTTTAATGAATTTTAATTCTTACTCTTGGTTAATTGGTGCTTTTATCTCTTCATTGACATACAATTTATTAACAAGTAAATAATTTCATGCATCAGTTTGATTTAAAAAATAAAACAGCAATTATCACAGGTGGAGCACAAGGTTTTGGTTTAGATATTGCTAAAAGGTTTTTAAAGTCAGGAACAAAAGCTATTATCTGGGACATCGATGAAGAAGAATTAAAAAAAGCTGTTAAAGCTGTGAATGATCCAAATCTTTCATATAATGTTGTTGATGTATCTGTTTTCAAAAATGTTAAAGATACAGTTGATGAAATAGCAAAATCTTCAAATATTGATATTTTAATTAATAATGCGGGTATTACTGGGTCTACGTCTTCACTTTGGGATTACGATGTAGCTGAATGGAATAAAATAATAGAAATTAACTTAATGGGTACATTTAACTGTTGTAAATGTGTGGTGCCTTACATGATTAAAAATGATTATGGTAGAATCATCAATGTTGCTTCGGTTGCCGGAAAAGATGGTAATGCAAATGCAAGCGCTTATAGCTCAGCAAAAGCGGGTGTTATTGGTTTAACAAAATCGTTAGGAAAAGAATTGGCTGATAAGAATATAGCTGTAAATGCTGTCACTCCAGCAGGAGCTAAAACAAGAATATTAGACCAAATGTCAAAAGAACATGTTGCCAGAATGCTTTCCAAGGTTCCTAGAGGTAGATTTTTAGAGATAGAAGAGTTTACTTCATTAATTTGTTGGCTAGCTTCAGAAGAAAACTCATTTTCAACAGCAGCTGTTTTTGATATTAGTGGTGGTCGTTCTACTTACTAACTAGCACTTTAGAATCAACATTAAGAGACTTACTTTCTTTAGAAATAACTGGTGCCAGTAGAATTATGGACCAATATATTAATAAAACAAATATAGAAATTAATTTCATTCTATTTATATAGTATCCAATATTGATAATTTAATGCTTAAAGTGTGTTCAAATATTGTTTTAAAATTAAATTTAGATATACCCTCAGACTGATGAAATTTTTTTTAATATTATTAGGATATTTATTTTTAATAACAAAACCTTTGTTAGCTGAAAATGTTTACGTTTTCGATTTTACTAACGATGAGTTAAATACATTAAAAGTTAAAAAAGTTAAAGGAGAGACCAGCTGGGCTGTTGGGTCTAACGAAAATGGTAACTTTATAAGAGCAGAGGCTGAAGGTGTTGGGTCAGGCTTGGGAAAAGAAATTAGAATTGATCTTAATAAAACTCCTATTATTAATATTACATGGAAAGTTGAGAAAGACTTATCTGGAATTATTGAAAATAGTAAAAAAGGGCACGATTATGCTGCTAGAGTTTTTGTAATAAAAAAAACAGGTTCTACGCCATTATCTAACAGGGCAATTAATTATGTTTTTTCAAGTAATAATGATGTTGGAAAATATTGGCCAAGTCCATATACAAAAAAATCTATTGATTATGTTCTCTCAACTACAAAAAATAACAAAAATACATGGGTTACTGTTAAAGCAAATGTGCAAAAAGATTTTAAGAAACTTCATGAAATTGATGTTACAGAAATTTCAGGTATAGCTATAATGACTGACACTGATAATTCGAAATTAAAAGCTATCTCTTATTATCAAGATATTTATTTTTCAGCTGAATAAGATTATTTAAATACTTTTTTAAGACCAATACTTAAAAAAGATAAAAGTACTGCAACAATTACATCTTCAATGGGTGCAGCATTAGGGACCAAATAATTCCAAGCAATTACACCTAAAAGCCAAATAATATAAACTTTCATTGTTATATTATATCTTAGTTTGATGCTAAAAATATTTATTTTTGATAGTATAAATTCATGCACGAAAATTTTTTTCACAATATAAAGGTTTATTATGAAGACACTGATGCAGGTGGAGTTGTTTATTATGCAAACTATTTGAAGTTTCTTGAAAGAGCAAGAACAGAAGCATTGTTTACAATCGGATTTAATAATAAAAAAATTAAAGAAGATTATGGAGCCTTAATTGTTGTTAAATCTTGTAACATTGAGTACAAAAAACCCTCTTATCTTGAAGACGAGTTAAAAATTAGATCCTTTGTTAAATCTATTACAAAAACTTCTTTTTTTATGTCACAATTTATTTCTAGAGATGACGAATTAATTGTTGAGGCAAAAGTACATTTAGTTTTTGTAGATAAAAATGGAAAACCTATAAAAGTTCCAGAGGACATTTTTAAAGTTTTTAAACCTTATTTTTGCGATAGTATAAAAATTAAATAATTTTCTTAGCCTCCTTTAACAAGCTTACCATTTTTTGTGTATTAATCATTTTTCTATTAACATTTCTTGGACTAGGGTGATAACTAGGAATTAGAATTTTATTATCAGGTAATAAATATTTTACACCGTGAATGAAGATTAATTTTTTATCAAAATGATAATTTTTTTTATAAAATTCTATACAATTATCAAATGAAACTTTACCTAATGCTATAATAACTTTTAAATTTTTTAATAAGGTCAATTCATTTTTAAAAAATGTTGAACAGTTGGATAATTCATTTTTTAAAGGTTTATCTTCTGGAGGGACACATTTAAGAATATTTGTAATATAGGTTTTATTTAATTTTAAACCATCATCAATATGCGTAGAAGTTGATATATTTGATATGTTAGCTTTAAATAAACAGTTAAAAAGAAAATCTCCAGATTTATCTCCAGTGAACGCTCTGCCTGTTCTAGTACCCCCGTGAGCTGCAGGCGCCAGACCTACTATTAATAGTTTAGCGTTAATATCACCAAATCCTGTAACTGGTTTAGCCCAATAAGTTTCCTTTATATTTTGTTTTCTTTTTTCTATAGAAATTTTTTTACTAAACGCAATTAACCTAGGACAACTTTTACATTTAACTATTGAATTATTTAATTTTTTGAATTTTATATCCATATATGAAACTTATAAAATTTTTTTTATTAATACTTTTATCTTTTAATATTTCAGTAAAAGCAAATTCAAATGATGAAATACAAAGTTTGTTAAAAGAAGGTAAAAAATTAATATTTATAAGACATGCAATTGCACCAGGTGGAGGTGATCCATTAGATTTTGATATATTAAAATGTGAAACCCAACGAAATTTAAGCATAGAGGGTATTGAACAATCTAAAAATATTGGGAAGTTTTTTTCACAAAATAATATTAAGATCGATAAGGTGTTATCTAGTGAGTGGTGTAGATGTAAACATACAGCTCAACATGCTTTTGATAAATATGAAACAAAAAGTTTTTTAAATTCATTTTTTAGTGCAAAATTTGCAAGTAATAAAAATAAACAAATTTATGATTTAAAAAAATATATTAATGAATGGAACGGTGATAACAATTTGGTATTAGTTACACATTATGTAACAATTCAAGAAGTACTAAATATTTCACCTTCTTCTGGAGAGATAATCATTTCAGACAAAAATTTTAATGTTCTTGCTCGACAAAATTTTTAAAAAATATAAACTAATAAAATGTCATCTAAAAAAGCCATGAAGTTAGCTCAAAAACAGGCTTATGCTAAACATAGAAGTAATATAACTAATACTAGGTTTGGTTCAAAAAAAATAAATTTTACAAGTAAAGTAAATAAGAAAAGTAAAAAATCTTAACTTTCTTTTTCGAAAACTTCCACTTTATCACATGTTGAAATTTTTGAGATACCTTGCTCTCCATTTATGACTGTTTTGATTTTTATTAATGGTTTTTTTTCAAAGACTAGTTGGGTATAAAATTGTGGGTAACCAATTTTGTCTGTTAGTATTAAGTTCTCATCTTCATAGATAAATCTTTCAATTAAATTTTCTTGTTTAACACTAAGATCAGTAGATTTATATTTTTTAAAAGTTTTACTTTCATAAATATAATTTCTCTTCATTAAAGACTTTTCTAAATCTAAAATATATTCATTTTTAATAAAACCATCTTTTAAATTCTTACAGCCTGTTAAATACATAATTTCAGATAAAGCAAATGTCTGGAAGCTTACTAATAAGATTGAAAAGATACCAAAAAAAATTATTTTTTTACTTTTTTTTCATGTTTGTCAGCGTAAAAAAGTGCAATTAATAAAATTGCTGTCCAAATTATCCCTATAAAAGCTTTGGGTCCAGTTTCTGCACTCCATATATTTAAAACCAATGCTCCAAAGATTAATCCCGCAACATAAATTAATATAGCTAAAGTAGATTTACTCATTATTCAAATTCTTTTTATAAAGTGAAATTCCATTTTCAATCTTATGATCATAAGATTCTTTAAAACTCTCTAATTGCCAGCCACTCAGACGTGTCTGAATAATCGTTAAGTTTGATTTTTTCCATTCTTCTGTAGTTTCTTGCATTTTCCACATTTTTTTTTCCTCATTATTTCTTGCACATCCATAACAATATCCTGTTTGAGGATCTGTTTTACATATGCTTATACATGGAGAAATAATCATTTTTTTTAAATTATTAGTAAATATAATTGATTATTAATATATTTCATTATTATTGTCATTGGACAAATAGAAACTATCCTATATAAAGCCACAAGAATTGTGGGCGAATGGCGGAATTGGTAGACGCGCTGGTCTTAGGAACCAGTATCGCAAGATGTGAAGGTTCGAGTCCTTTTTCGCCTACCAACAAGTTTAAAAAATTATGAAAGTTACAGTAGAAAATAAAAAAGGTTTAAACAAAGACATTAAAGTTTTCATAGATAAAGAAACTATGAATTCTTATATGGATGAAAAATATGAAGAAATTAAAAAGACTGTTAACTTAAAAGGTTTTAGACCTGGGAAGGTGCCTAAAGAAGTTTTAAAAAGACAATTTGGCCAAGCAATTTTTAGTGAAGTTCTAGATAAAGTTCTAAAAGACACATCAGTTAAAGCTTTAGAAGATAATAAAATTAAGCCAGCCGGACAACCAAAGCTTGATCTTAAAACCTATGGTGAAGATAAGGATTTAGAATATGTAATGTCGATAACAGAACTTCCAAAAGTAGAGTTAAAGTCTGTTGAAAATATTAAATTTGATGAATATTCAGTTAAAATTGACACAAATGAAACAGATAAAAGAATTAAAGAAATTGCCAAAAGTCAGAACAATTTTAAAGAAGTTGCAGCAGATGTTAGAGCAGTAGAGGAAAATTTAGTTATTTTTGACTACAAAGCAACGATTGATGGAAAAGATTTTACTGGTGGTGAAGGAAAAAATACACAATTAATTCTAGGTAAGGACTTATTTATTAAAGGCTTTGATAAGCAGCTTATCGGCGTTAAGAAAAATGATGAAAAATCTGTTGACGTTACTCTGCCTGAAAATTATCCACAAAAAGAATACGCAAATAAGAAAGCTAATTTTATTTGTAAAATTACAGAAGTAAAAAAATCAGAGGAAGTAAAAATAGATGATGTTTTTGCTAAAAACTTAGGTGCAAAAGATCTTGCTGATTTAAAAGTATTAGTTAGCAAACAAATTAATGATGAATATAAAAATTCTCTAGATAAATTGGCAAAAACTCAAATCTTAAAAGAAATTGAAAATTTTAAAGTGGATGAAATTCCAGAAAACTTAATTGAAGAAGAAGTTAAGATTTTATCTCAAGGTATGACTGAAGAAGATTCTAAAAAAAGTAGAAAAAATTTCGAGGAAATCGCAAAAAAAAGAATTAAAGTTGGATTGATCTTAAATGAATTCGGTGAACAAAATAAAATCAAAGTAACCGAACAAGAAGTTCAAGCTGAAGTTCAAAAACAACTTAGAATGATGCCTGGCCAAGAAAAGATGGTTATGGAATTTTATCAAAAAAATCCATCAGCATTAGCTAGCTTAAGAGGAACCGTGTATGAGGAAAAAATTATCGATCTAATTAAAACTAAAGCAAAACCATCTAAAAAAGAAATTAGCAAAGAAGAAGCAGAAAAAATTTTAAAGGAACATCAAAAACAAGATCATAATCATGAACATGACCACAATCATGACCACGATCATACTGAGGAAAAAAAAGCTTCAAAATCTGCTAAAACTGAAAAAAAACCAAAGCCTTCAGCATCAAAAAAACCTACTACAAAAAAAGTTAGTAAAAAGTAATCACAAGTTGTATAAGTAAGAGAATCAACTTATGACAACAAACTTATCAGATCAAATGAATACTCTTGTACCTATGGTTGTTGAACAATCAAATAAAGGTGAGAGAGCTTATGATATTTATTCAAGACTTCTCAAAGAGAGAATTATTTTTTTGGTAGGACCAATAAACGATAACGTAGCATCTTTAGTTACAGCTCAACTTTTGTTTTTAGAGTCTGAGGATCCAAAAAAAGAAATTAATTTATATATTAATAGTCCTGGAGGACTAGTGACAGCAGGTCTTGGAATTTATGATACTATGCAATACATTAAACCAGATGTTTCAACACTATGCATTGGTCAAGCTGCATCAATGGGTTCATTTTTATTAGCTGCAGGTAAAAAGGGTAAAAGATTTTCTTTGCCAAATTCTAGAATTATGGTTCACCAACCTTCTGCTGGTTTTCAAGGGCAAGCTACAGATATTGAAATTCATGCTAACGAAGTTTTAGCCTTGAAAAAAAGACTTAATGAGATTTATTCAAAACATACTGGAAAATCTGTTGATGATGTGAAGAAAGCACTAGAACGTGATAACTTTATGACTCCAGATACTGCAAAAGAGTTTGGTTTGATAGACGAAGTAGTTGAAAATAGATCTTAATACACAACATCTTGACACCCCATTAAACTGATACTTGATTAGTATGAGTCTTCTATATTAAAGTAACTTTACTGATTCGTTTATAAATTATATGACAACAAATAATAAAAATATTCTTTACTGTTCTTTTTGTGGAAAGAGCCAACATGAAGTTAGAAAACTTATTGCAGGTCCAACTGTATTTATATGTGATGAATGCGTTGAACTATGCATGGATATCATCAAAGAAGAAAGTAAAGACACATTTGTTAAACATCAAGATGGGTTACCACCGCCTAAAGAAATTTGTGCTGTATTAGATGATTATGTTATTGGGCAGCCTCACGCAAAAAAAGTTTTATCAGTTGCTGTTCATAATCATTATAAGAGACTTAATTACGAGACTAAAACTAGCAAAACAGTTGAACTTTCAAAATCAAATATTCTTTTAGTTGGTCCAACTGGTTGTGGAAAAACTTTATTAGCTCAAACTCTAGCAAGAATCCTTGACGTTCCTTTCACAATGGCAGATGCAACCACTTTAACAGAAGCAGGTTATGTTGGTGAAGATGTTGAAAATATAATTTTAAAATTATTACAAGCTGCTGATTATAACGTTGAAAAAGCACAACGTGGAATTGTATACATCGACGAAGTTGATAAGATTAGCAGAAAATCAGAAAACCCCTCTATTACTAGAGACGTGTCTGGAGAAGGTGTGCAACAAGCTCTATTAAAAATTATGGAAGGGACAGTGGCTAGCGTTCCACCTCAAGGAGGCAGAAAGCATCCACAACAAGAATTTTTACAAGTAGACACGACAAATATTTTGTTTATTTGTGGTGGAGCATTCGCTGGCTTAGATAAAATAATATCTCAAAGAGATAAGGGTACATCAATAGGATTTGGTGCAAATGTAAAAAAAACAGATGATAAAAAAACAGGTGAGTGGATGAAAACTTTAGAACCTGAAGATCTGTTAAAATATGGCTTAATCCCAGAATTTATTGGAAGACTTCCAATGATAGCTACATTAGAAGATCTTGATGAAAAATCTCTAGTTAAAATACTACAAGAGCCAAAAAACTCACTAATCAAACAATACCAAGAATTATTTAAATTAGATGGAGCTAAGTTAAGTTTTAAAGAAAATGCGATCAAAGAGATTGCACAAAAAGCAATTAATAAGAAAACTGGGGCTAGAGGCCTTAGATCAATCTTAGAAAATATTTTATTAAAAACAATGTACGATCTTCCAAGTCAAGACAATGTGGAGGAAGTTATTGTAGACGCTAGTGCGGCCAAAGGACTATCTCAACCAATCATAGTTCATTCAAAAAATAGTAGCAAAACAAAGACTGACAAAACTTCTGCTGCCTAATTTCACGTTAATAAGTAATAAATAGCTATTGCAATATCATATTTAATATCCATATTTAGATGATGGATGTAAAAATTGAACGACCTTTATTACCGTTAAGAGATATTGTTGTATTTCCAAATATGGTAGTTCCATTATTTGTTGGTAGAGATAAATCTATTGCCGCTTTAAATGAAGTTATGAAAAAGGACAAAAAAATTGTTCTAGTTACCCAAAAAAATTCAGAAATAGATGACCCTAAAAAAACTGATGTTTTCATGTATGGTTGTGAAGGTAATATTCTTCAGTTATTAAAATTACCAGACGGTACAGTAAAAGTTTTAGTTGAAGGAAGTAAAAGAGTAAAAATTTTAGATTTTAAAGATAATGAGAAATTTATTATTTGTGAATATGCTCATCACCATGATGTAGTAACTAAAGATGAAGACTTAATACCACTAGCAATGACTGCTGTAAGAAGATTAGAAAAACTAACTTCAATTAATAAAAAAGTATCAAGTGAAACGATTAATAATATTAAAAAGTTAACTAATGCATCACACATTGCTGATAATATCGCATCTCACCTAACAGCTACAATTTCAGAGAAGCAACAAATATTTGAAACTATAGATGTTAAGAAAAGACTTAATTCTATAATTAAAATAATGGAGAATGAAACCAGTATTATTGGAGTTGAAAAAAGAATTAGAGGAAGAGTTAAAACTCAAATGGAGAAAACTCAAAGAGAATATTATTTAAATGAACAACTTAAAGCTATTCAAAAGGAATTGGGTGAAATCGAAGATGGAAAAGATGAAACTTCAAGTTTGAATAAATTAATTATTAAAGCAAAAATGCCAAAAGATGTTGAGAAGAAATGTATGGCTGAGCTTAAAAAATTAAAAAATATGAGCCCAATGTCTGCAGAGGCTACTGTTATCAGAAATTATCTTGATTGGATGACAGATCTACCTTGGTATAAAAAAAGCCAAGTTGATATTGATCTTAAGAAAGCACTTGCAGTTCTTGATGCAGATCATTTTGGTTTAGAAAAAGTTAAAGAAAGAATTATTGAATTTTTAGCAGTCCAAAAAAGAATGGAAAAGATTAAGGGTCCAATTTTATGTTTAGTTGGTCCTCCAGGTGTTGGTAAAACATCATTAGGAAAATCAATTGCAAAAGCTACTAACAGGGAATTTGTAAGAGTTTCTGTTGGTGGTATGAGAGATGAAGCGGAAATAAGAGGACACAGAAGAACTTATATAGGCTCTTTACCTGGTAAAATTATTCAAATGATGAAAAAAGCAGGTACAAAAAATCCACTTATTCTTCTTGATGAAATAGATAAAATTGGAAATGATTATAGAGGAGATCCATCTTCTGCTTTGTTAGAAGCATTAGATCCAGAACAAAACACAACATTTAATGATCATTATCTAGAAGTTGATTATGATTTATCTGACGTCATGTTTGTTACTACAGCTAACACTTTGAATATTTTACCACCGTTATTAGATAGAATGGAAGTCATTAGATTAGCTGGTTATACAGAAGATGAAAAAATTAATATTGCAAATAAGTATCTACTACCCAAACAAGTTAAAGATAATGGAGTTAAAGAAAATGAAATGACTTTATCTGAGGATATAATTAAAGAAATTATCCAAAGCTATACAAAAGAGTCTGGTGTAAGAAACCTAGAAAGAGAAATTTCAAAAGTAGCCAGAAAAGTTGTTAAGAAAGTAGTTTCTGGAGAAGAGAAAGAAGTTAAAATTGATTTAAAAAATTTACCAGACTATTTAGGAATTCAAAAATTTAAATTTGGTGAACTTGAAAGTAAAGATAAAATCGGTGTTGTTACTGGTTTAGCTTGGACTGAATACGGTGGGGAAATTCTTAAAATTGAAACTGTTATAATGCCAGGAAAAGGCAGAATGCAAATTACAGGAAAATTAGGTGAGGTTATGCAAGAGTCTATCAAAGCTGCAAAATCTTTTATTAGATCAAAAAGTTTAGATTATGGAATCATTCCTCCTTTATTTGAAAAAAAGGATTTTCATATTCATGTTCCAGAAGGAGCTACTCCTAAAGATGGACCCTCAGCCGGTATTGGTATGGTCACTTCAATAGTTTCTGCAATCACAAATAACCCCGTCAGAAGAGATGTTGCAATGACAGGCGAGGTAACATTAACAGGTCAAGTATTGCCAATTGGTGGATTAAAAGAAAAACTATTAGCAGCACACAGAGCTGGGATAAAACAAGTTATAATTCCGAAGGAAAATGAAAAAGATCTTGTTGATATGCCTAAGAAAATTATTGATGATATAAAAATTACTCCTGTTGAGCATGCTGACGAAGTATTAAAAATAGCTTTAACAAAAGAATTAAAAAGAGTTGAGTGGGTCGAGGTTGAGAAAATTTCTCAATCTAATGATAAATCTCAAGCCAGTATTCAATAATTACCAATTTACATTATCTATTCCTTGATGTAATAGTAGCGCTTGTTTTGGGCGGTTAGCTCAGTTGGTAGAGCATCTCGTTTACACCGAGGGGGTCAAAGGTTCGAGTCCTTTACTGCCCACCAAAACAACTAAAGTGGGGGTGTAGCTCAGTTGGTTAGAGCGATCGCCTGTCACGCGATAGGTCGAGGGTTCGAGTCCCTTCACTCCCGCCACTTTTTCCCTATTAATTAACATTTATATTATTAAAAATGTGACGTAAGTACCCTTCAACAAGAGGTAAAAACTGCTATATAGACTCAAATGCTTTCAGAATTTTTAAAAGATTACTTACCAATTATTATATTTTTGATTATTGCACTTGGTCTGAGTTGTGCTTTTGTTGTTGTAAACTTAATATTATCACCAAAACATCCAGATCCAGAAAAATTATCTGCGTATGAATGTGGTTTTGAACCCTTTGAAGATTCAAGAATGGAATTTGATGTAAGGTTTTATTTAGTGGCAATTCTATTTATAATCTTTGATTTAGAGATAGCTTTCCTTTTTCCTTGGGCAATATCATTGGGCAATATTGGAGGTCTTGGCTTTACTTCAATGATGATATTTTTATTCATTCTTACGGTTGGATTTATTTATGAATGGAAAAAAGGTGCACTAGACTGGGAATAAAATTTTAGATTATGAACTTAGAAAATAAAAATAAAGAAATTCCTGAAGAATTTAAAAAACTTGCTGAAGACTTTAGTAAAAATGGTTTTATCACAACTTCACTTGATAATTTAATAAACTGGTCAAGAGCTGGTTCATTACACTGGATGACTTTTGGTTTAGCTTGCTGTGCTGTTGAGATGATGCAAACAGCAATGCCAAGATATGATTTAGAAAGATTTGGTGCTGCACCAAGGGGGTCACCAAGACAATCTGATGTTATGATTGTAGCTGGAACTTTAACCAATAAAATGGCACCGGCATTAAGAAAAGTTTATGATCAAATGCCTGAACCGAGATATGTTATTTCGATGGGTAGTTGTGCAAATGGTGGTGGTTATTATCACTACTCTTATTCTGTAGTTCGAGGTTGTGATAAGATAGTACCTGTGGATATTTATGTGCCAGGATGTCCTCCATCAGCTGAAGCATTACTTTATGGAATCTTACAATTACAAAAAAAAATTAGAAACAAAGGATCTTTTGAAAGATAATTTATATGCAAAATTTAATTGATCTTGAAAAAAAAATTAACTCGGAACTTACAACTAAAATTAAAAAAACTGAGATTAGACATGAACAGTTATATGTTAATATTGATAATGAAGATTTGATAGATGTAACGTTATTTATTAAAAGTAACGAGAATACAAAATTTAGACAGTTAATTGATATTACAGTTGTTGATTACCCTGAAAATGCTCAACGTTTTAAAGTTGTATATTTGTTTTTAAGTCATGAATTTAATCAAAGAATTATATTAAGTTACTTAATAAGTGAAAATGAAGTTATTCCATCACTAACACCCATTTATCCTGCAGCAAATTGGATGGAGAGAGAAGTTTTTGATATGTATGGAGTTAAGTTTAAAAACCATCCAGATATGAGAAGAATACTTACTGATTATGGCTTTGAAGGACACCCCTTAAGAAAAGATTTCCCTTTAACTGGTCATACTGAAGTTAGATATAGCGAAGATCAAAAGAAAGTTATTAGTGAACCAGTTAAGTTAGAGCAAAATTATAGAAATTTTGATTACGAAAGCCCTTGGGAAGGAACAAAATATATTAAAGATCAAACTGACCTTGAAAATGACAAAAAAAATTAAAACATTAAATCTAAATTTTGGACCTCAGCACCCCGCAGCTCATGGTGTGTTAAGATTAATTTTAGAATTAGATGGAGAGGTTGTTGAAAAAGCTGATCCACATATTGGTCTTCTACACCGGGGAACAGAAAAGTTAATAGAAAATAAAACGTATATGCAAGCAGTCCCTTATTTTGACAGACTTGATTATGTTGCTCCAATGAATCAGGAACATGCTTTTGCTTTAGCTATAGAAAAAATTTTAAAGATAAATGTTCCAATTAGAGCCCAATTAATCAGAGTAATGTTTTGTGAAATTGGAAGAATATTAAGTCATATATTAAATGTTACAACTCAAGCTCTTGATGTAGGCGCTTTAACTCCATCACTATGGGGTTTTGAAGAACGTGAAACATTAATGACATTTTATGAAAGAGTATCTGGTTCAAGACTACATGCCAATTACTTCAGGGCCGGTGGTGTTCATCAAGATTTACCGATGGGTCTTGAAGAGGATATAGGTAATTTTTGTAAGTCGTTCCCGAAGATAATAGATGATCTAGAAACATTATTGACTGACAACAGAATATTTAAACAGCGAAATGTTGATATAGGAATTGTAACCAAGGAAGATGCGTTAGATTATTCTTTTAGCGGTGTTATGATTAGAGGCTCTGGAGTTCCTTGGGATCTAAGAAAGTCTCAACCTTATGACTGTTATGAACAACTAGAATTTAAAATTCCAGTAGGAAAAAATGGAGACTGTTTTGATAGATATTTATGTAGAATTGAAGAAATGAGAGAAAGTGTTTCAATAATCAAACAATGTTTAAGTAAAATGGAAAAAGGACCAATTAAATCATTAGATGGAAAAATTAGTCCTCCACCTAAAAAAGATATTAAACAATCAATGGAAGCTTTAATTCATCACTTTAAATTATTCACTGAAGGTTATCGTGTTGACAAAGATGAAATTTATACTGCTGTTGAAGCACCAAAGGGTGAATTTGGTGTTTATTTAATATCTGATGGAACCAGCAAACCTTACAAATGTAAAATTAGAGCTCCTGGCTTTTCTCACCTACAAGCAATGGATTATTTGATTAAAGGACATATGCTTGCTGATGTACCTGCTGTTTTAGGTTCGTTAGATATTGTTTTTGGAGAGGTTGATAGATAATGAGTTTAAGAAAACCTGCAAAAGAACAACCAGAAAAATTTGAATTCACAGCAGATAGTCTAGCTGCAGCAAAAGAAATGATTTCCAAATATCCAGAAGGAAAACAACAAAGCGCTGTAATGGCATTACTATATATCGCTCAAAAACAAAATGATAACTGGATACCACTTGCAGCAATGAAATATATCGGAAAGTTTTTAGATATGCCTTATATAAAAGTTTATGAGGTGGCCACTTTTTATACAATGTATAACCTATCACCAGTTGGAAAACACTTTATTCAAGTTTGCACAACTACACCATGCATGATTAGAGGAGCTTATAAACTTGTTGAAGCATGCAAAGAAAAAATTTCAGAAAATGAAAATGAATTATCCACTGATAAATCATGCTCATGGATGGAAGTTGAATGTTTGGGTGCATGCGTTAATGCCCCAATGATGCAAATTAATGATGACTATTATGAAGACCTAGATAAAGAAAAAACTTTAAAAATTTTAGATGAGATACTTGACGGTAAGACGCCAAAGCCAGGATCTTATAGAGGAAGAGTTAATAATGAACCTGAAAATAACAGAAAAACACTTTTGGATTTAAAAAATGCTTAACGATAAAGATAGAATATTTCAAAACCTATATAATGATAAAGGTTCAGATGTTGAGTCTTCAAAAAGTAGAGGCGACTGGGTAGATACTGCTGAAATAATAAAAAAAGGTAGAGAATGGATTATAGAAGAAGTTAAATCATCGGAATTAAGAGGAAGAGGTGGTGCTGGATTTCCTACGGGTCTTAAATGGTCTTTTGCCCCAAAAGAACTTGGTTCTAGACCTCACTATCTAGTTATAAATGGTGATGAATCTGAACCTGGCACATGTAAGGATCGTGATATTTTAAGGTTTGAACCTCACAAATTAATAGAAGGATGTTTGATTGCTGCTTACGCAGTTCAGGCCCATGTTTGCTATATTTATATACGCGGCGAATATTTTATTGATGGACAAAAACTTCAAAAAGCAATCGATGAAGCTTATGAAAAAAAACTTATAGGAAAAAATGCCTCTGGTACTGGCTGGGACTTAGATATTTATATTCATTATGGAGCAGGCGCTTATATATGTGGTGAAGAAACAGCACTTCTAGAAAGCATCGAAGGTAAAAAAGGTCAGCCAAGATTAAAACCTCCTTTTCCAGCTTTAATAGGATTATATGGATGTCCAACAATAATTAATAACGTGGAAACTATAGCTGTTGTTCCGACGATTTTGAGAAAAGGTGGTAAATGGTTTGCGTCATTAGGAAAAGCGAAAAATACAGGAACTAAAATATTTTGTATATCTGGAAATGTTAATAAACCATGTAACGTTGAAGAGGAAATGAGTATATCTCTTAAAGAGTTAATAGAAGTACATGCTGACGGAGTAATTGGTGGATGGGATAATCTACAAGCAGTAATACCAGGTGGATCTTCTATGCCTATTATACCAAAAAAAACATGTGAAACTTTAACAATGGATTTTGATTCACTTGTTGCTGAGAAAAGTGGTTTAGGAACCGCAGGTATTGTCGTTATAAATAATGATCAGGATATTATTAAATGTATGGCAAGAATTGCTAGATTTTATAAACATGAAAGTTGTGGACAGTGCACACCATGTAGAGAAGGTTCTGGATGGATGTGGAGAATGTTAGAAAGAATGGCTAAGGGAGAAGCGTCAAAAGATGAAGTAGAAATGCTTGGTGATGTTACAAATCAAATTGCTGGTCATACTATTTGTGCTTTTGGTGAAGGATCTTCATGGCCTGTCCAGGGTTTGTTAAGACATTTTAGAAAAGAAATTGAGGAACGAAACAATTTTGAACCAACAATAAAAAAAAATAATGAAGTTCCTTATTTAGTCGATCAACATTTATTGGATAAAAAAAATGCCTAAATTAAAAGTTAACAATATTGAAGTTGAAGTTGAAGATGGCTTAACAGTCTTACAAGCTTGTGAAAAAGCTGGAGTTGAAATTCCAAGATTTTGTTATCACGAAAAACTTTCAATTGCTGGAAATTGTAGAATGTGCCTAGTTGAAATGGAAAAATCTCCAAAACCAGTTGCATCATGTGCGATGCCTGCTGCTGAAGGTATGAATATTAAAACGAATACTGAATTTGTTGAAAAAGCAAGAAAAGGTGTGATGGAATTTTTACTTGCAAATCACCCATTAGATTGTCCTGTATGTGATCAAGGTGGCGAATGTGATCTTCAAGATCAATCAATGTTTTATGGGGTAGATAAATCTAGATTTAAAGAAAATAAAAGACAAGTTCCTGAAAAAAATATGGGTCCTTTAATTAAAACTCAAATGACAAGGTGCATCCATTGTACTAGATGTGTTAGGTTTGCAACAGAAATTGCTGGTGTACCAGAAATAGGAGCAATAGGACGTGGTGAAGATATGCAAATAACTACTTACCTTGAGCAATCAATGCAATCAGAATTATCTGCTAATGTTGTTGATTTGTGTCCTGTTGGAGCTTTAACATCTAAACCATATGTTTTTGAAGCAAGACCTTGGGAATTAAAAAAGACCGAATCTATTGATGTTATGGATGCTATTGGCTCTAATATAAGAGTTGATACCTATGGCTGGGAAGTTAAGAGAATTTTACCAAGAATAAACGAAGACATTAACGAGGAATGGATTTCTGATAAAACAAGACATGCTTGCGATGGTTTATCAAATCAAAGACTAGATACACCTTATATTAAGTATAATGGAAAATTTGAAAAAGCATCATGGTCTGAAGTTTTTAATATAATTAAATCTAAGTTTAAAAACACTGATAAAGAAAAAATCTGTGGGTTAACTGGTGATTTAGTCAATATGGAAACACTTTATATATTTAAAGAATTTTTTAATAAAACATTAGGTTCTCAAAATATAGAGTCTAGAGATAATTACAGTTATTTAAATCCAGGAAAGCGAGAAAATTATTTATTCAACTCATCAATTAATGGAATTGAAGAAGCTGATTTTATTTTCCTTTTAGGAACAAACCCTAGATTTGAAGCAACAATTTTAAATGCCCGAATTAGAAAATCCTATCTTCAAAACAAAACTAAAATTATTTCGCTAAATGAAGTAGGTGACCTTACATACCCTTACCAGTCTTTAGATGGAAACACTGAAACTGTTAAAAAAATTATCGAAGGTAAACATGAGGTATCTGATTTAATTAAACAAGCAAAGAAACCTATGATTATAATGGGTCAATCTGCACTAAAAAGTAAATCATCTAAATATATTTTTGAATCAATCAAGCAATTTTTAGATGAAAATAATAAACTTTCCAATGATTGGAATGCTTTAAATATAATTTCTGAAAATGCATCCACGGTAGGTGCGTTTGATCTTGGGGTATACAAAACAACTGATGGTGACAATGAAGTTTTGAAAGACTTGGAAGATCACAAGTTTGAAATTGTTTATCTTCTAGGTCTAGACACTATTAATTTTAAAAAAAAAAATGAGTTTATTATTTATCAAGGCTCTCATGGAGATAAAGGAGCGGAAATAGCAGACATTATTTTGCCAGGGGCTGCTTATACAGAACAAAATGGTTATTTTACAAATTTAGAAGGTAAATTACAAAAAGCCTACAAAGCATCTTATCCACCAGAACTTGCAAAAGATGATTGGGTAATAATAAATGAACTTGCAGAGTCCATGAATCATAGAAAATTATTTAATGATAAAGATGAGCTGGATAGCAGTTTAATTAATCAAATAAATCTACATATTGAAAAAAATAACTCTTTAACTTCATCAAAAGTTAAGGAATTAATTTTTGAAAATGAATTGATTAAAATAGATAATGATTATTATTATTCAAATGTAATTGCTAGAGCTTCAAAAACTATGTCTGAGTGTAGACATTTAAAAGCAGATTTAAAGTCTACAGGAACAGAAGGTTAATTTATGGAATATCTTAATATTATTTTTTTACAAACTTACAAAATATTATTCTTATTAGTTCCTGTTTTAGTTTCTGTGGCTATGATTGTGTGGCTTGACCGACGTATTTGGGCCTTTGTACAAAAAAGGCAAGGACCTAATGTTGTTGGACCTTTTGGTTTGCTTCAATCATTAGCTGATGCATTAAAATATATTTTTAAAGAAGTTATAATTCCTTCAAGTTCAAATAAAGTAATCTTTATACTAGCACCAATTGTAACTATGACTTTGGCCTTAGTTTCGTGGGCTGTTATTCCATTCAGTGCAACTCAAGTATTGGCTGATATTAATGTAGGTGTCCTTTATCTATTCGCTGTTTCTTCTTTGGGTGTTTATGGAATTATTATGGGTGGTTGGGCTTCAAATTCAAAATATCCTTTTTTAGGCGCTATTAGATCTGCTGCACAAATGGTTTCCTACGAAGTATCAATTGGAGTTATTATTATAAATGTTTTGCTTTGTGTTGGTTCTTTAAATTTGAACGATATAATTATGGCTCAAGAAAATTTATGGTTTATAATTCCATTATTTCCAATGTTTGTGATTTTCTTTATTTCTGCATTAGCGGAGACAAACAGACCGCCATTTGATTTGCCTGAAGCAGAAGCAGAACTTGTTGCGGGTTATCAAACTGAATATTCAGGCATGATGTATGCAATGTTTTGGCTTGGAGAATATGCAAATATTCTTTTGATGTGCGCTATGGGGTCAATACTTTTTTTAGGCGGGTGGCTATCGCCCATTGATCTTTATCCATTTAACTTAATTCCAGGCGCAATTTGGATGATTTTTAAAATATTATTCTTATTTGTTTTGTTTGCCTTGGTTAAAGCTATTGTTCCAAGATATAGATACGATCAATTAATGAGACTAGGATGGAAGATATTTTTACCATTATCATTAACATGGGTAGTTCTAACAGCTAGCTATTTGTTTTACTTCAACTTATTACCGGTTAATTAATTATGAAAATTTCAAGAATATTTAAAACAATTTTTTTATTAGATTTTTTAGGCGGCTTAAATATTGCTATCAAAGAAATATTTAAATCTAAAAAAACAATAAATTACCCTTTTGAAAAAGGAAAAATAAGCCCAAGATTTAGAGGTGAGCATGCTTTAAGAAGATATCCTAACGGTGAAGAAAGATGTATTGCATGTAAGTTATGTGAAGCTGTGTGTCCAGCTCAAGCAATCACAATTGAATCCTCTGAAAGAGCTGATGGTAGCAGAAAAACTACTAGATATGATATTGATATGATGAAATGTATTTATTGTGGTCTTTGTGAAGAGTCTTGTCCAGTTGATGCTATTGTACAGGGGCCTAATTTTGAATTTTCAACTGAAACAAGAGAAGAGCTTTATTATAATAAAGAAAAATTACTCGATAATGGAGATAGATGGGAAAATGTTTTAGCAGCCAATATTAAAGCTGATAACTCTCACAGATAATTATGTTAGCGCACGCAATATTTTTTTATACGTTTTCTTTTATAGCAATTGTTTCTGCTATAATGGTAACAGTATCTAAAAACACCGTTCATTCTGTTTTCTTTTTAATTTTAGATTTCATAAGCATTTCATGCCTATTTATAATGATCGGCGCTGAATTTTTGGGAATGATCATGTTGATTGTTTATGTAGGTGCGGTTGCTGTTTTATTTTTATTTGTAGTTATGATGTTAAATGTAGCTCAACAAAAAAATCAGTGGTTTAGTGCACAGGAAAGTTCAAAACATATACCTATTGGACTAATAGTAAGTGTTATAATATTTTTCGAATTAATAATCGTAATTGGTGGATGGAAATATAAACCTGATCTTGTCTCGGCAATGTCTTTAACAATAGATAAAAATATAACCAATACTCATTCAATTGGTTACGTTCTATATACAGATTACATTCATGTTTTTCAGTTAAGTGGAATGATTTTATTAGTTGCAATGATAGGTGCTATTGTTCTTACATTTAGACAAAGATCTGGAGTTAAAAGACAAAGTTATTTTAGTCAAATATCTCGTGAAAGATCAGATGGTGTTGAATTAATTGATGTTGAGAACAATAAAGGAGTTAAATCTGATGATTAGTATAGGTTTAGGTCACTATCTTACATTGGCTGCAATAATTTTTACTATCGGCATAGTCGGATTATTTTTAAATAGAAAAAATATTATAGTAATTTTAATGAGTATTGAGCTTATTTTATTAGCTGTAAATATTAATTTAGTTTCATTTTCAATATTTTTAAACGATATTTCTGGTCAAATATTCACTCTTTTTATATTAACTGTTGCAGCGGCAGAGGCGGCAATAGGTTTAGCAATTATTGTTGTCTATTATAGAAACTCATCAACAATTGATGTTGAGAAAATTGACAGTTTAAAAGGATAATATGGAATTAGCTTTAATATTTCTTCCATTATTAGCCTCAATAACTTCAGGTTTTTTTGGTAAATATTTAGGTGATAGGAATTCAGAAATTGTAACTAGTCTTTTTGTGTCAATTTCAGCGTTACTTTCAATTATATTATTCTATCAAGTAATTGTTAACGGATATGAAAGTAATGTAGTTGTAGCAACTTGGATTAACTCTGGAACTTTAGATGTTAATTGGTCTATTAAAGTTGATGCTTTATCATCTGTAATGCTTGTTGTTGTAACTTTAGTTTCAGCTTTAGTGCATATTTACTCAATTGGTTATATGTCTCATGATCCGCATAAGCCAAGATTCATGGCTTATTTGTCACTTTTCACTTTTTCAATGCTAACATTGGTTACCTCTGATAATTTTCTTCAGCTATTTTTTGGATGGGAGGGTGTAGGGCTTTGTTCATATTTCTTGATTGGTTTTTGGTTTAAAAAAGAAACAGCAAATGCAGCTGCAATAAAAGCCTTTGTGGTAAATAGAGTAGGTGATTTTGGCTTTGCTTTAGGAATTTTTTTAATCTTTTATTTATTTGGTACTGTAAACTATGTAGAAGTTTTTAATCAAATTCCACAAATTGTTGAAAAAAAACTTTTATTTTTAGGAATGAATGTTGGAGCAATTGATTTAATTTGTATTCTTTTATTCATAGGTGCAATGGGTAAATCAGCACAAATTTTCTTACACACTTGGTTGCCAGATGCCATGGAAGGCCCCACACCAGTTTCAGCTTTAATTCATGCGGCTACCATGGTTACAGCTGGTGTTTTTTTAGTTGTAAGATGTTCTCCAATTTTTGAATACTCACCTCTTACACTAAATATAATTACTGTTGTTGGAATGACTACAGCTTTTTTTGCTGCAACTGTAGCTTTAGTGCAAACTGATATAAAAAAAATAATTGCATACTCAACTTGTAGTCAGCTTGGTTATATGTTTTTTGCGGCAGGAGTAGGTGCTTATAATGTTGCTATGTTTCACTTATTTACTCATGCCTTTTTCAAAGCTTTACTTTTTTTAGGTTCTGGATCTGTAATTCACTCATTTAAAGATGAGCAAGATATTACTCAGATGGGAGGTGTTTATAAAAAACTTCCATATACCTATTTATTTATGATTATTGGAACATTAGCTCTTACTGGTTTTCCATTCTTATCTGGTTTTTATTCAAAAGATGCAATTATAGAATTTGCGTATCTTAAAGGAAATACAACAGGATATTATGCGGCAGGTGTAGGAATTTTGACTGCTGTTTTAACATCAATTTATTCTTGGAGATTAATTTTTAAAACGTTTCATGGAGATTATAATAATAAAAAAATTAATATTAACGAAATGCACGAATCCCCATTAGTAATGCTTTTACCTTTATTTATACTTGCTATTGGAGCTATTTTTGCTGGTTTTTTATTTAAGGATTTGTTCATTGGTAATAGTAGTGGAAATAGTTTTTGGGGAGATTCAATTAAATTTTTAAATCCATTAAGTACAGAACATCCTCCTTTATGGTTTCTTTTAACTACACCAGCACTTGTATTAACCTCCATTCCAATTGCTTATTATTTATTTGTTAAAGATAAAGATATTCCAAATCGAATTGCTCAATCCAATAAACCATTGCATAATTTTTTAATAAACAAATGGTATTTCGATGAACTTTATGATGTTTTGTTCATTAAATTTTCAAAAAAATTAGGAATATTTTTTTGGAAGGTGGTTGATGTTAAAATTATTGATAAATTTGGACCAGATGGAGTTTCTTCATTGATTAATAGGCTATCTTTAAAAGCAAGTAAATTTCAAAGTGGATTTATCTATCAATATGCATTTATGATATTATTAGGATTTTCTGCGTTATTAACATTTTTAATTTTGAATTAATGAATTTTCCAATTTTATCATCTTTAATTTTACTTCCTGTAGTGGGCTCTTTGTTTCTATTATTTTCCAAAGATAAGAATTCTAATACAGGTAAATATGTTGCTTTATTTACATCGTTTGTTAACTTTTTGATTTCTTTATACCTTTGGTATCAGTTTGACCCAACCACTTCTGATTTTCAGTTTGTTGAAGATAGAGAATGGTTAAAGGGAATTATTAATTATAAGATAGGTATTGATGGAATATCAATCTTATTTATAGTTTTAACTGCGCTAATAACACCACTTTGTATAATCTCAGTTAACAATACTGTTAAAGACAGACTTAGAGATTTCCTGATTGCTATCTTAGTAATGGAAAGTTTAATGATTGGTGTTTTTTGCTCTCTTGATCTTGTTATATTTTATTTATTTTTTGAAGCTGGATTAATACCTATGTTTTTAATAATTGGAATATGGGGTGGAGCAAGAAGAGTATATTCAGCATTTAAATTTTTCTTATACACATTACTTGGTTCTGTTTTAATGCTAATTGCTATAATTTCGATCTACTGGATATCAGGAACCACAGATATAACTCAGCTTTATGAACTTGGTATAGACACCAAATATCAAAATTTATTATGGTTAGCTTTCTTTAGTTCTTTTGCTGTCAAAACTCCAATGTGGCCTGTACACACTTGGTTGCCAGATGCACACGTTGAAGCGCCTACTGCTGGCTCTGTTTTGCTTGCAGCTATATTACTTAAAATGGCTGGTTATGGGTTTATTAGGTTTTCTTTAGGACTTTTCCCAGTAGCTTCTGATTTATTTACGCCTCTAGTCTATGCCTTGAGTTTGATTGCTATTGTATACACATCTCTTGTTGCGCTGATGCAAGAAGACATGAAAAAGTTAATAGCGTATTCTTCAGTTGCACACATGGGATTTGTTACATTAGGTATTTTTACAATTACCCAACAAGGTATTGAAGGAAGTATAGTTCAAATGATAAGTCATGGTTTGGTTTCAGCAGCATTGTTTTTATGTGTTGGAGTTGTTTATGATCGTATGCACTCCAGATTAATAGCAACTTACGGTGGCTTAGTTTCGGTTATGCCTAAATATTCTATATTATTTATGCTTTTCACTTTAGCTGCATTAGGCTTACCCGGTACTAGTGGTTTTATAGGTGAATTTTTAATACTAATGGGGGCATTTAAAGATAATTTCTTAGTAGCAGTTATAGCTAGTTTAGGTGTTATTTTTGGCGCCGCATATATGTTGTGGCTATATAGAAGAGTTGTATTTGGAGAGATTAAAAATAAAGAACTTTTAAAAATGCCTGACCTTAATAATTCAGAAAAATTTATTTTGTGGTGTTTAGCAATACCAGTTTTATTTTTTGGATTTTATCCAGAGCCTCTTATTAATACGATTGAAATTTCTGTAAAAGATTTAATAGAGATGTACAATTTTAACTTAAATATGAATATAACAGAGGTACAAAATTAATGGATAATTTAAATTTTATACTACCTGAAATATTTATATCTTTGTCTATAATGTTTTTATTGCTTCTTGGAGTTTATAAAAAGAATAGCTCAAATATTGTTCATAATCTTGCAGTAGGATCTTTACTTATTACGGGTATTTTAATTTTTAATAATCCGTTAGATCAAAATATTTCACTATTTAATGATGGTTACGTTGTGGATAATCTTTCATCATTTATGAAAATACTCACTATTTTAGGAGGTGCATTTGTTTTATCAATTTCAACAAGATATCTCAAAATATTTAAGATTTTTTTAATAGAATATCCAGTTTTAATTCTTTCTTCAATTTTAGGTATGATGGTAATGATCAGTTCAAATGATCTTATGGTTTTTTATATAGGTCTTGAGTTGCAATCTTTAGCTTTATATGTGTTAGCATCATTTAATCGAGATCAATTAAAGTCTTCAGAGTCTGGACTAAAATATTTTGTTTTGAGTGCTTTATCATCAGGATTATTGTTGTATGGATGTTCTTTGGTTTATGGGTTTTCTGGATCAACTAATTTTAATGTTATTGGTGATTTAATGAATTCATCTCATTATGGTTTAACATTTGGAATTGTTTTTATACTTGTTGGTTTGGCATTTAAGATATCAGCTGTACCATTCCATATGTGGGCACCAGATGTGTATGAAGGCTCACCAACTGCTGTCACATTATTCTTTGCAATTGTACCAAAAGTTGCAGCTCTTACGGTTTTCATAAGATTTTTATATATACCTTTTGTTAATATGATCGATCAATGGCAACCTATATTAATATTTTTATCAATCGCCTCTATGATCTTTGGTGCTATTGCTGCAATTGGTCAAAATAATCTTAAAAGGTTGATTGCATATAGTTCAATAGGTCATATGGGTTATGCTCTAGCTGGTTTGTCTACAGGTTCAAACGAAGGCATTCAAAGCTCTATTGTATATATGTCGATATACTTGGTTATGAATCTTGCCTTTTTTAGTTGCCTATTGATGTTAAAGAGAAATGATGCGTACTATGAAACCATTGATGATTTATCAGGGCTATCAAAAAATCATCCAATTTTATCTTTATCATTACTAGCTATCCTTTTTTCATTAGCAGGCATTCCTCCACTAGCTGGTTTTTTTGCAAAATTTTATATTTTTAAAGCTGTCATAGAGCAGTCAATGTACTTTTTGGCTATTGTAGGTCTTTTATCAACGGTAATAGCTGCATTTTATTATCTCAAAATAATTAAGGTTATTTACTTTGATAAAGAAAAGGAAAGTTATGACACAGATCATAATATTTGGCTAAAAGGATCCCTGACTTTTTCAACATTATTAATTCTCTTATATTTTATTTTTCCAAGCAAATTAGTGGAAATTGTATCTAGAATTAATATTATTTAATGAAATTAAAAAAGTTCAATTTTAAAACTGTAAATAGTACTAACGATCTAGCTATACAAATAATTAAAAAAACCAATAACAAATCTGGAATTATAATTGCTGAAAAGCAAAAAAAGGGAAGGGGTCAATATGGAAAAAAATGGACTTCTTTTAAGGGAAATTTATTTGTTAGTATTTTTTTTAAAATTAACAAAGTCCAATTATCATTGAAAGATTTGACAAAAGTTAACTGTCTTTTAGTTAAAAAATTATTATCAAAATTTTATAATGGTAAAATTATAATTAAAAAACCAAATGATTTGTTAATAAATAAAATGAAAATTTCAGGTATTTTACAAGAAATATTAATCAAATCTGGTGAAAAATTTATTGTTGTTGGAGTGGGTATAAATTTGACCAAGAGTCCAATTATAAAAAACTATTTAACTACAAATTTGTTTGACTTAACTGGAATCAAAATTACATCTAATTATGCCGCTTTAAGGTTAAAAAAAATTTATGAAACTTTTATTCCAATGTTTCCTAAATTTAATATAAAAAACTTAGATAGAAATTTAAAATGATTATTGTTGGTGATATAGGAAATACAGAAACTAAAATTTGTTTGGTAAACTCTAAAAATATTATCATTAAACGTGTTACTTTGTTAACAAAAAAAATAAATCACTCCTCACTTAATAAATCTTTACTTGGCCTAAATTTAAAAAATAAATCAATTAATAAATGTTTATTTTGCAGCGTTGTACCAAAAAAATTTAATGCAGTTAAAATCTTTTTTAACAAAGTTTATAAAATTAAGTGTCAAGAACTGAAAAAACTTAAGTTAAATAAATTGATTAAGATTAAAGTTAATTATAAACAAATTGGTTCAGATAGATTAGCAAATGCAATTAGCATCATTAATAACAAGGATAATTTTATAATTTTAGATTTTGGAACTGCAACCACATTTGATGTTCTGATTAAAAATACTTATCATGGTGGCGTTATAGCGCCTGGTGTTAAACTCTCATTGGATACATTAACCGATAAAGCATCACAAATACCAAAGATCAATTTAAAAAAAACAAATAGAGTAATTGGATTAAACACTATTAGTGCTGTTAGAGCAGGTTTTTTTTGGGGATATGAGGGTTTAATTGACAATATTGTTAATTTAATTAAGAAAGAGACTAAGATGTCCTTTAAAATTATTATTACTGGAGGATTTTCTGGTTTATTCAAAAATTCAATAAAAAAGAAAGTTACATTAAATAAAGACATAACAATTAAAGGCCTAATCAGAGCCACTACTTTAATTAAATAAATATGAAAGATGAATTATTATTTTGCCCTCTAGGAGGGTCCGGTGAAATTGGTATGAATATGAACCTATTTGCCTACGGTAAACCTGGTGAGCATAAATGGATTATGGTTGATATTGGGGTTACATTTGCTGATGATACTTTACCCGGCATTGATCTTATTTACCCAGATCCTGGATTTATTGTTGATAAAAAAGATGACCTTTTAGGAATTATTTTAACTCATGCACATGAAGATCATATTGGTGCGATCGCACATCTTTGGCCTCAACTTAAATGTAAAATCTTTGCAACTCCATTTACTGCAGTTTTAATAAAAGAAAAATTTAAAGAAAAAAATATAGATGTAACCAAGTTTCTCAAAATAGTTCAATTAAATGGAACGGTAAATTTAGATCCATTTAAAATAGAATATATAACTCTAACTCACTCAATCCTTGAACCCAATGGTCTTAGAATTGAAACTCCTGCAGGTGTAATACTGCATACTGGTGATTGGAAGATTGATCCTGAGCCACTTATTGGTGAAAAGATCAATTCAGATAGACTTAAAGAAATTGGTAATGAGGGTGTGCTTGCTATGATTTGTGATTCAACAAATGTATTTAGCATGGGTAAAGCTGGTTCAGAGTTAGATGTTAGAAAAAGCTTATTAAATATCATGGGTAGCCTTAAAAAAAGAATTGTTATGGCTTCTTTTGCATCGAATGTTGCACGTATGGAAACAGCTTTTTATTGTGCAGAAAAAACTGGTAGACAAATATCTTTAGTAGGAAGGTCCATGCATAGAATATTTAAAGCAGCAAGACAATGTGGTTATTTAAAAAATGTTATTGAACCTGTCGATGCGCGTGATGCAAAAAAAATTGCTAGAGAAAAAATAGTTTATCTTTGTACAGGTAGCCAAGGGGAACCTATGGCAGCACTAATGAGAATTTCTAGTAATACTCACCCAGATGTATTCATTGAAAAAGATGATGCTGTTATTTTTTCTTCAAAAATTATTCCAGGTAATGAGAAAAAATTGTATAAATTACAAAATCAACTAGTTAAAGATGGTGTTGAAGTTATTTCAGAAGAAAGCGAATTTGTTCATGTTTCTGGACACCCCAATAGAGATGATCTTAGAGAGATGTACGATTGGGTAAAACCTCAATGTGCAGTTCCTGTTCATGGTGAACACAGACATATGATTGAACATATGAAGTTTGCTAAAGAAATGAAAGTTCCACATCCTGTTCAAGTTGAAAATGGAGATATTGTAAAATTAGCGCCTGGTAAACCACATGTTTTTGATAAAGCACCAAGCGGTAGACTTTATTTGGATGGTAATATGAGTGTAGAAGAAGATGCTCAATCAATCAAAGATAGAAAAAACATTAGTGCAAATGGATATATGGAGGTTACTATTTTAATTACTGCAAAAGGCAATATCCACAAAAGACCCGTATTAACTTTTAGAGGACTGCCTGTTTATGATGTTGATGAGTTTATATACGAATTAGAAGAAGCAATCGAAAAAACAACTAGAACTTTTTCTATAAAAAGTAAAAAGCAAGAATTTAATTTAATTGATGCTTTAAAAATAACATGTAGAAAATGTGCTAAAGATTTCACTGGTAAAAGACCATTTATCAATATCAACCTAGTAAGAATTTAAATGAGTGCAACAGGTCTTGCTATAATTTATATAATAATTTGGTGGATAGTTTTTTTTACAATCCTTCCAATTGATGTAAATAGACAAAAATCTATCAAAATTGATGGTGAAGACGCAGGTTCTCCTGAAAATCCTAAGATGCTAAAAAAATTCATTTATTGTACTGGTATAACAACAGTTATTTTCGTGATAATTTATTTATTGATAAAATATGAATATTTAAATTTAAGATATATAATTAATTAAAATGTACATTTCAAAGTCATTCATTCCAATATTAAAAAATAACCCATCAGAAGCAAAAATTAAATCACATCAGTTAATGCTAAGGGTTGGTATGATTAAACAATCCTCAGCAGGCATTTATTCATGGCTACCTTTAGGTTTTAAGGTGATGAAAAAAATTGAACAAATAGTAAGAGAAGAACAAAATAAAATTGGTGCCCAAGAAATACTTATGCCAACTATACAGCCCAGTGATATTTGGAAAGAAAGTGGTCGTTATGACGATTATGGTGATGAAATGCTTCGTATTAAAGACCGTCAAGGTAGAGAAATGCTTTATGGACCAACCAATGAAGAGTTAGTTACAGATATATTTAGATCAAGTGTAAAATCTTATAAATCACTTCCTCAATTATTATATCATATACAATGGAAATTTAGAGATGAAGTTAGACCAAGATTTGGAATAATGAGAGGTAGGGAGTTTTATATGAAGGATGCATATTCGTTTGACGTTAATGACGAAGATGCAGCATTCTCGTATAATAAATTCTTTTTCTCATATTTAAAAACATTTAAAAGATTAGAACTTTCAGCAATACCAATGGCAGCTGATACGGGACCAATTGGTGGAAATTTATCTCATGAATTTATTATTTTAGCAGATACAGGAGAAAGTAAAATTTTTACAGATAAAAGAGTTTTTGATTTAGGTAGTGAAGGAACTGTATTGGATAGACAATCCTTACAAGACTTAAGAAAAAAATATGAACAATATTACGCTGTAGCCGATGAAAAATTTAATAAAAATGAATTTGAAGAAAAAGTGTCAGAAGAAAATAGGTTAATTACAAAAGGTATAGAGGTAGGTCACATTTTTTATTTTGGAGATAAATATTCAAAAGCTTTAAATGCAGCTGTAGATCTCCCAGGTGGCAAAAAAGATTTTGTTAAAATGGGATCTTATGGAATTGGTGTATCAAGGCTAGTTGGAGCAATTATAGAAGCTAAATATGATCAAAAAGATGAAATAATGAAATGGCCATTTTCTGTAGCACCATACGAACTTGCAATAATACCTATGATTAACAAAAATGATACATCGGCATTAGATAAAGCGAATAAACTTTTTAAACATTTTGAAAGTAAAAATATTGATACAATTATTGATGATATGGATGAAAATCTTTCATCTAAAATCAAAAAATTTAATTTGATAGGTGTGCCTTATCAAATAATTTTAGGAAAAAATTCAGAAGATAATTTATTAGAGTTTAAAGAGATTGGAAAGGATCCTAAAAGTTTAACACTAGATCAAATAACTCAAATTTTAACTGAACAAAAATTAAAAAATTGATTTCTGCATTAGAAAAAGAAATTACACTTAGATATTTAAAAACCAGAAAAAAAGATGGTTTTTTAAATATAATATCCATTTTTTCATTTATTGGAATTAGCCTTGGTGTTGCAGTACTTATTATTGTGATGTCTGTTATGAATGGCTTTAGAAGTGAGTTAATTAATAAGATTGTAGGATTTAATGCTCATGTCACTGTTAAGCCATATGAAACTTCTATTAATTTAGAAAAACTAAATAGTGAAAATCTAAAATTAATTTCAAAAGAATTAATACTTAGTAATTCTGGTGAAGCAATTGTTATTAGCAAAAACTACACAAAGGGTTTAATTTTGAGAGGTTATAGTAGAGAAAACTTTCTAAAACTTGATGTTGTAAAAAAAGGAAACTTAATTGGTAAATCAAACCAATTAACAAAGAATTCAATATCAATAGGTAAAGAATTAAGTTTTAATTTAGATCTTAGTGTAGGAGATAAAGTATCAATAATGTCTCCAGTAGGCATTGAAACAATAATAGGAAGTCTACCCCGGCAAGAAACTTTTATCATTAGATCTATCTTTGATAGTGGTTTAACGGATTTTGATGCAAATATTGCTTTTATAAATTTAGAAACATTGGAAAACTTTTTTAGTTTTAAAAAAGAAGACCGTAACCTAGAAATTTATTTGAACAAACCATCAAATATTGAAGAAGCAAAAAATAAAATTCAAGAAATATTCAAAAATGAATTTGTATATAGTTGGGCTGATATGAATAGCTCATTGTTTTCTGCATTAAAGGTTGAAAGAAATGTAATGTTTATAATCTTATCTTTGATTATTATAGTAGCTGCTTTTAACATTATTTCGGGTCTTACAATTTTAGTTAAAAATAAGACAAGAGATATAGCTATACTCAAGTCCATTGGTGTCTTGAACAAGTCTATTGTTAAAATATTTTTCCTTGTTGGTGTTATTATTGGAACTACAGCAACACTTTTTGGAATTTTTTTAGGTGTAATATTTTCTTTATACATTGAAAACCTGAGAGAATTCTTAAGCAATACATTTAATATTAGCTTGTTTCCTGAAGAGATTTATTTTTTGAGCACAATGCCTTCTGAAATAAACCCAACTTCAATTTTTATAATTTCTCTTTGTTCAATTTTTATAACTATTATCGTTTCAATTTTTCCAGCAATAAAAGCTTCAAAATTAGACCCTGTTAAAGGACTTAAGTATGAATAATTTGATATCATTAAAGAACATATCTAAATCTTTTTCTAACAATAAAAAAATAAATGTTTTAAAAAGAATTAATTATTCATTTACAAAAGGTAAGATTTATTCTCTAGTTGGTCCATCTGGATCTGGAAAGTCTACATTATTAAATGTTTTGTCACTAATAGATAAACCTACCACTGGTTCATTGTTAATTAATAAAACACCGGTAAACTTTAATGAAAATGCAAAAAATGATAAAATTAGATCGAATAAAATTGGTATTATCTATCAACAAAATAATTTACTTCCAGATTTTACAGCATTAGAGAATGTTTATTTAGCTGGTTTAGCTTTAACTAATGATAAAAAAAATTCAATTGAAAGAGCAAAAGAAATTATAAAAACAATGGGCCTTTCATCACGTGAAGCTCATTTTCCATCTGAACTATCAGGAGGTGAAATGCAAAGAATTGCATTGGCTAGAGCACTAATTAATGTACCTGAAATTATATTAGCAGACGAGCCTACTGGCAGCTTAGATCATACTACTGCTAAAGAGGTTTTTAATGTTTTATATAAATTAAAAAATAAAAATAGATTAATAATTTATGCAACTCACAATAGATTTTTTGCTAATATGGCTGATTGCAAATTAGAAATGATTGATGGTAATATAAAAGCTATCAATGCCAGAATTAAATAATCAAAATTTTAATCACTTAAAAATTCATACACAGTATTCAATTTGTGAAGGTGCTATCAAAATTGATAACTTAAAAGATTTTTGTAAAGAAAAAAAAATACCCTGTTTAGGTATTTCAGACACATCTAATTTATGTGGTGCATTAGAGTTCGCTGAAAATATCTCTAAGGTTGGTACACAGCCAATTATTGGCACTCAAATTTATTTTAGATTTGAAGATACAACAGGGCTATTACCCCTAATAGCTCTTAACAAAAATGGATATAAGAGGATTATTGAACTTTCCTCAAGGTCTTACCTTGAAAATGATGCATTATCTGACCCTCATTTAGATGTAAAAGATCTTTTAATAGACACTGAGGGTGTGTCCTTACTTTCTGGAACTATTCAAGGGTTATTCGGTAAACTATTTGAAAAAGGTCGTTTAGATGAAATATCAAAACTATATAGAAGCTTATCATCAAAATTTAATGATAATTTTTACTTAGAAATCCAAAGACATGGTGATCAAAACGAAATTGCTTTTGAAAAATTCAATTTAGAACAATCTTCAAAAATTCAAATACCAATTATAGCTACAAATGAAGTTTATTACTTAACACCTGACATGCACGAAGCTCATGATGCTTTAACGTGCATTGGTTCTAAAACTTATGTTAATGAAAAAAATAGAATTAAATATAGCAATCAGCATTATTTTAAGTCTAATGAAGAAATGTCAAAGCTATTTTCAGATCTTCCTGAAGCTTTAGAAAATAACTTCAATTTACCATTTAAATGTAATTTTAGACCACAGTTTTCAAAACCCGTACTTCCAAATATTAGCTCTGAAAAAGGAGGCAGTGCTGATGAAATACTTAAAAAAGATTCGCTAGACGGATTAAAAGAAAAATTCCTGAAAGTTTTTAAAATTGAAGAAAATAATTTAAAAACAACTGATAAATTTTTGAAATACAAAGACAGACTAGATCATGAGTTAAAAATCATAATCGAAATGAAATATCCAAGTTATTTTTTGATTGTATCTGATTATATTAAATGGGCTAAAAATAACGATATTCCAGTAGGACCTGGTAGAGGTTCTGGAGCTGGCTCACTAGTTGCTTGGTGTTTGTCCATTACGGATGTTGACCCGATTAAATTTAATTTAATATTTGAAAGATTTTTAAACCCTGATCGAGTATCAATGCCTGACTTTGATATAGATTTTTGTGAGGAAAAAAGAGATCTTGTTTTTAAATATTTAACTACAAAATATAAAGATAGTGTTGCTCATATAATTACATTTGGAAAATTAAAAGCAAGAATGGTTATTAGAGATGTTGGTAGAGTATTAGGTCTACCATATGGTTTTGTTGACAGTATTTCAAAAATGATCCCTTTTGATCCTTCTAGACCTCAAAGTCTAACTGAGTGTATTAATAGTGAACCACGACTTCAAAAATTAGTTAATGAAGACCCACGTGTAAAAAAATTAACTGATCTTTCTTTAAAATTAGAAGGTTTAAATAGAAATGTAGCAACACATGCAGCAGGCGTTGTAATAGCTGATAGAAAATTAACAGAAGTTGTACCTTTATACAAAGATGCTGCAGCAGACTTGCTGTTACCATCAACACAATTTGACATGTATTCAGCAGAAAATGCTGGCTTAATCAAGTTTGATTTTTTAGGATTAAAAACTTTAACAGTTATTAATAGAACACAAAAATTGATTAATAAAAAAGTTAAAGATTTCAAAATTGAGGATATTGATTTTGACGATCAAAAAGTTTTTGAACTTTTATCTTCTGGTAACACTGTTGGATTATTTCAAGTTGAAAGCGCTGGTATGCGCGAAGCTTTGTTACAAATGAAACCCAACCATATTGAAGATATTATTGCTCTTGTTGCTCTTTACCGTCCCGGACCTATGAGCAACATACCAATTTACAATGACTGTAAACACGGAAGACAAACACCTGATTATTTGCATCCATTACTTGAGGATATTTTAAAACCTACTTATGGAGTTATTATTTATCAAGAACAAGTGATGCAAATAGCACAAAAACTCTCTGGTTTTACTGCTGGTGAGGCAGATATTTTAAGAAGAGCTATGGGTAAAAAAAAAAGAGCCGAATTAGAAAAGCAGAAACAGGGATTTATTGCTGGTGCTTTGAAAAATGGAATTAATAAAGAAGTTGCAGCTAGTATATTTTTAAAAATTGAACCATTTGCTGAATATGGATTTAACAAAAGTCATGCTGCTGCTTATGCTATAATTTCTTATCAAACAGCTTTTTTAAAAACCTATTATCCTAAAGAGTTTTTTGCAGCATCTATGACAATGGATATTTCAAATCAAAATAAATTGGGCGAATTCCATGAAGAACTAAAAAGAATTAATATTAAAGTTATACGACCCGATATTAATAAGTGCTTTGCAGATTTTCAATTCGATGACAATAATTTTTATTATGCACTTGGTGGAATTAAAAGTGTTGGCTATGAAGCAATATCAAATGTTGTTAAAGAAAGAAATGAAAATGGAGATTTTAAATCTATAAATGATTTTTTAAATAGAGTTAATCCTAAAAATATAAATAAACTTCAATTAGAAGGTTTGGTTAAAGCAGGAGCTTTTGATAATATAGATAACAATCGACAAGCCTTATTTAATTCTATTCCAAATTTTATTTTAAAAACAAAAAATATTTATGAAAACAAAGCAGCAAATCAAATTGATCTTTTTGACTCAGATGAAGAACAAGATAATGAAATAGTTCTAAATATTGAAGATTGGAAGTTTGAGGATCGTTTATCAAGAGAATTTGAAGCTATTGGTTTTTTTATATCTGACCATCCTTTAAATCAATTCAAAGAAATTTTTGATGATTATAAAATTGTCGATTACGCACAATTTAATTTGGATGATACAATAAAAGAGGCAAATATCGCAGCTACACTTTTAAAAATCACTGAAAGAAAAACTGCAAAAGGTAATTCATACGGAGTTATTAAGTTCACTGATTTAACCAGTGTTTTTGAGCTCTTTATTTTTTCAGATATTTTAGAACTTAATAGAGAGGCTTTAGTTGAGGGTAGCTCTTTAATCATAACCTTGATCAAAACCATTTCTAACGATGAAAATAGATTTAAAAGAATAAATGTTCAAAAAATTGCATCTCTCAAGGATCTTTTTAATAAGCCTGTTAACGAAATTGTATTTAATATTAAATCAATTAAAGACATCGATAAAATATCTGATTTAGTGAATGAAGAGGGGACAACTGAGGTAAAAATTAATATAACTGATAAAAACAATGAAATTAGCTTTAAATTGAAAAATAAGCGTCTTATTGACAGGAAAGCTATTAATACTATCAGAAATAAAGATATTTCGACAACTATTCATTAAAAAAGACTTGTTTGTTTTATAAATAATTTGTAAATAACTCTTAAATTAAATTAACACGCACACAGTTTGTGGTTTTATACCTCCGGTCCTTAAATGGAAATTACTGTGGTGGCTTAACCGGGAATAAATATGAAAATACCAAGTCTAACTATCCAACAACTATTAGAAGCAGGCGTTCATTTAGGTCATAAGACCTTAAGATGGAACCCAAAGATGAAAAAATACATTTTTGGAAAAAGAGATTCAATTCACATTATTGATTTAACTCAAACATTAGAATTAACCAATGTAGCTTTAGAAAAAGTTTACAATACGATAGCCAATAATGGCAAAATTCTTTTTGTATCTACAAAAAAACAAGCATCAGAAGCTATTGCTGAAGTTGCAAAAGAAACTGGACAATACTTTGTAAATTACAGATGGTTAGGTGGAATGCTAACCAACTGGGGAACAATCTCAGGATCAATTAAAAAGATGAAAAAATATGAGGCAGATCTTGTAGCTGAAAATAGAGGCTTTACAAAAAAAGAACTATTAAAGATGAGTGTTAAAAAAGATAAATTAGAAAGAGCATTAGGTGGAATTGCAGAAATGAAAAAGGTTCCTGATCTAGTTTTTATTATTGATACTAATTATGAATCTCTAGCTATTGCTGAAGCTTCTAAATTAGGCATTCCAATCTGTGCTATACTTGACAGCAATTCTAATCCTGATGGTATTGATTACCCAATTCCAGGTAACGATGATGCTAGAAGAGCAATTGATTTGTATTGCAATTTAGTAAAAGAAACTATTGAAAATGCAAAAAAAGCTGCTCCATCTAAATCTGAAGAAAAACCAGATGTTGATGATACAAAAACAAAAGAAACTTCATCAAAAACTATTCAAGAGATTGATAGAGAGAAGTTAGATGCTAAATTTTCAAAAAAAGATAAGGAAAAACTAAATTAACATGAGTGATATAGAAAAAGTAAAACAATTACGTGAAGCAACGGGTGCTGGATTTAAAGATTGCAATTTAGCAATCAAAGAATCTGGAGGTGACCTAGATAAAGCTGTTGAAATTTTAAGAGTAAAAGGAATTTCTAAAGCTTCAAAAAAAATGTCAAGAGATGCTAAAGAAGGTGTTATTGCAACTTCAGGTGATGAAAATAAAATATCTGTTATTGAAATTAACTGTGAAACAGACTTTGTTGCTAAAAATGATGACTTCGTATCCTTTGCAAAAGAATTAAGTGAACTGAATAATCAAAATTCATCTGACTTAGAGAAACTCAATAAATCAAAAATGGCAAATGGAGAAACAGTTGAAGATAGCCTTGTTGCATTAATTGCAAAAATGGGAGAAAAGATAACACTTGGTAAAGCTAAAACATTTAGCCAACAAGGTTCTAAAAATTTTAATTATTTACATACTGTAGTTAAAGATAATTTGTCTAAATTATCAGTCATAACTTCACTTGAGACCTCAAACGATAGTGAAGATGTTAAAGCTTTTGGTAAACAACTTTCAATGCATATTGCAGCTTCAAATCCTTTGGCACTAAGTTCAGATTTGATTGATAAAAATCTTCTTCAAAAAGAACAGGATCTTGTTGCAGAAGAGTTAAAAAACTCAGGAAAACCAGAGGAGATTGCACAAAAAATTAGTTTAGGTAAAATGAATAAATTTAAAGAAGAAAATGCATTATTAACACAGGCCTGGGTTATGGAGCCAAAAAAGAAAGTTCAAGATATTATAAAAGAACTAAACATACCCGATTTAAAGATTAACAATTTTCTAAGAATTAAAATAGGTGAATAAATGTTTAATGAAAAAACATATAGCCAAAAGATGGATAAAACCATTGAGGTTTTTCAGAAAGAGTTAACATCATTAAGAACTGGCAGAGCAAATGCCTCGATGTTAGATCTTGTTAAGGTTGATGTTTATGGTCAAGCAATGCCTTTAAATCAAGTATCAAGCATAACAACTCCTGATTCTAGAACTATTAATATTCAAGTTTGGGATCTTAATAATGTGCCACTTGTTGATACTGCAATTAAAAAATCAGAATTAGGTTTAAATCCTCAAATTGATGGTCAATTAATTAGGCTTCCTGTACCAGATTTGAATGAAGAGAGAAGAACAGAGATTAAAAAATTAATCAAATCTATGGGTGAAAAATGTAAAATCTCAATTAGAAATATTAGAAGAGAAGCCAATGATGATTTAAAAAACCTAGTTAAAGACAAAATAATTAGTGAAGACGATGAAAAAATTAATGAGAAATTAGTACAATCATTTACAGATGAACATATTAAAATCATAGATACAAAAGTTGAAGCCAAAGAAAAAGAAATAATGACCATATGAACCCAATTAAACATGTTGCCATCATCATGGATGGAAACGGTAGATGGGGCGTTAAGCATAAACAATCAAGAAATGCAGGTCATAGAGCTGGTTTAAACACAGTCGATCTAATCATTAATCATTGCATTAATCATAAAATTAAGTTTTTAACTCTTTATACTTTCTCTTCTGAAAATTGGAAAAGACCCAAAAATGAAATTTTTTTTTTATTTAAATTATTAGAAAACTTTTTACAAAAAAAGATTAGTAAAATTATTGAAAAAGATATTAAGCTTAAGTTTATTGGTGAATTAAATAAATTACCTACAAAACTTCAAAAATTAGTTAAATTATCAGAAAAAAAAACTTTTAATAAAAAAACGTTACAAGTTAATATTGCTTTAAACTATGGTTCGAAAATTGAATTAGTAAATACCATAAAAAAGATTAAACAAAAAAAAATCACAATAAATGAAAAAAATATAGACAATAATTTGTATACAAAGCGTCTTCCAAATCCTGATATTTTAATAAGAACAGGAAATACCCATAGGCTAAGTAATTTTTTACTTTGGCAACTATCTTACACAGAGATTTTTTTTGAAAAAAAATTATGGCCTGATTTTAAAGGTAAAGATTTTGATAAAATTATAAATAAATTTAAAAATATTAAAAGAAATTTCGGATCAATTTAATGAACTCAAATATTAAAAAAAGAATTTTAACTTCAATACTTCTTATTGCTCTTTTAATAGGAATGTTTTTTTACTCATATATAATGATAATTTCTTTAATTATTATAGCAATAATTTCATGGATTGAATTTTATGCATTAATATCAAAAATTTTTAAAAAAGATATTTTAAAGGATAAATTTTTTAGATTCTCTTATAAAGCTTTATCTTTAATTTATTTATCAGGATTAGTTTATCTAATTTTTACTATTGAATCAGAGAATACTAATCTTAAAATCTACCTTTTATATTCTGTTTTAGTTGCAATATTGTCAGACATAGGAGGGCTTATTTGTGGAAAAATATTTAAAGGAAAAAAACTAACTAAAATAAGCCCAAATAAAACAATTTCTGGATCAATTGGTTCTTTCATGTTCTCTATATTGTTGATCCCCTTTTTTTATAAAGTTCAAATTGATCAATCATTAGTAAATCTTTTTTTAATAACAATCATTATTTCCCTAACATCTCAATTAGGAGATCTATTCATTTCACTTTTAAAGCGCAAAGCAAAAGTTAAAGATACGAGTGATTTGCTGCCTGGCCATGGAGGAGTTTTAGATAGAGTAGATGGAATAATTTTTGCAATACCACTTGGGATTTTTTTGTTTATATTTATTTAGTATGAAAAAAATTGCAATTTTTGGATCTACAGGCTCTATTGGATCATCATTATTAAAGATTATTAAAGATGATCAAAAAAACTTTAAAATTGAATTACTCACAGTAAATAAAAATTATAAAAAATTAATAAAACAAGTTAAATTATTTAATGTTAAAAATGTAATTGTCACTGATTATAATTCTTTTTTAATTACAACCAAACTTTTGAAAAATGCTAAAGTTAAAGTTTTTAATAACTTTGATTCATTGAACAAAATTTTTAATACAAATAATAAAATTGATTATTCAATGTGTGCAATTTCAGGATTTGACGGATTAAAACCAACTTTGGATATTATTAAATTTACCAAAACTATAGCGATAGCAAACAAAGAATCCATCATATGTGGATGGAATTTAATTAAAAAAGATTTAAAAAAATATAAAACATATTTTGTACCAGTAGATTCTGAACATTTTTCTATTTGGTCACTATTAGATAACAATAAAAAAAACAATTTTGAAAAAATTTACATTACAGCTTCTGGAGGTCCCTTTAGAAACTTACCATTAAAAAAATTTAGAAATATTTCAGTTAAAGATGCATTAAAACATCCTAATTGGTCGATGGGAAAAAAAATTACAATCGACTCTGCTACAATGATGAATAAAATTTTTGAAATTATAGAAGCAAAAAAAATCTTTAACTTAAATTATAAACAACTTGAAATATTAATTCATCCAAAGTCATACCTACATGCAATAGTAAAATTTAATAATGGTTTATCTAAACTTTTAGTTCATGATACTGATATGAAAATTCCAATATTTAATTCAATTTATTTTAATACCGACAAAAAACTTAAATCAAAAAATATCAATATTAAAATCTTAAATAATCTAAATCTTAAAAAAATTGATAATATTAGATTCCCAGTAATTAAAATTCTTAATAATTTGAGTAATGAAGATTCTTTATTTGAGACTATAATTGTGAGTGCAAATGATAAATTAGTGAAACTTTTTTTAAATAATAAGATTAAATTTAATGATATATCTAATACATTGATAAAAATTTGTAATACTCCTGAATTCAATAAATTTAAGTCAATGAAGCCCAGAAATATTGATGAAATTCAAAATTTAAGTGATTATGTAAGTTTAAAAATTAGCTCTATGAGTGTATAAACTCGCTATGTTTAGATTTTTTATTCAATTAATTTTACTCTCTATTTTTTTGACATTTTCGTCATACTCAAAAAATTATGAAAAAATCATTATTAATGGTAATGAGAGAATATCTAATGAAACAATATTAGTTTTTTCAGAAATTCAAGATAACATACCTTTAGACGAAAATTCCATAAATGAAATTTTAAAAAAATTATATAAATCTGGTTTTTTTAAAGATGTTACAGTTAAAATTGAAAATAATAATCTTACTATAGATGTATTGGAAAATCCAATAATTCAAACAGTTTTAATAGAAGGAATTAAAAGAAAAAAAACCGAAGAATCTTTATATGAAATTTTATCTTTAAAAAATAGATCTTCTTATAACTCAACTTTAATTAAAAAAGATGAATCAGCTATATTAAGTTTTCTTAAAGATGATGGTTATTACTTTTCTAAAGTCACATCCTCCTATCAAGATTTAGGGGATAATAAAATTGATCTCCTTTACCAAATTGAACTTGGTGAAAAATCAAAAATCTCAAAAATTTCATTTATTGGGGATAAAAAATTTAAAGACAGCACATTAAAAAACATAATTATTAGTGAGGAATATAAATTTTGGAAGTTTCTTTCTGGTAAAAAATACTTGAATGAAAATTTAATTAGTTATGATAAAAGATTGTTAAATAATTTTTATAAAAATAAAGGTTTTTTTAACGTTGTAATTGAGTCGTCATTTGCTAACTATCTTGGTAATGATGAGTTTGAAATAATCTACAATATTTCATCTGGTAATAAATTTTATTTTAATGAATTTAATCTTAATCTTCCATTAGATTATGATCGTGCTAATTTTCAGCAATTAGATAATATTTTTAAAAAGCTTAAAGGAGAAAATTATTCTCTCAACTCCATTGATAAAATTTTAAAAGAAATTGATAAAATTGTTTTGAATGAACAATTTGAGTTTCTAAAATCTACTGTTAACGAGAGTATAGAAGACGATTTAATTAATCTTACATTTGATATAGATGAGTCAGAAAAATTCTATGTAGAAAAAATTAACATATTAGGTAATAATGTTACCCGTGAAGAAGTAATTCGAAATAATCTTCTGGTTGATGAAGGAGATGCTTTTAATGAGTTACTTCAAACCAGAACATTAAATAACTTAAGAGGACTTAATTTTTTTAGTAAAGTTGAGTCTGAAATTTTAGATATTGATAATGAAAATAAAAAAATAATTAATATTACAGTTGAAGAAAAACCTACGGGGGAAATTATGGCTGGAGCTGGTGTTGGTACTGGTGGTGGAACTTTTGCTTTTGGTGTTTCAGAAAATAATTTTCTTGGTAGAGGTATAGAGTTTGCATCTGATATTTCAGTCAGCACTGAAAGTCTTAAAGGAATTATTTCAATGAATAATCCAAACTATAAGGGCTCTAACAGATCATTAAACACCTCATTGGAAAGTACGATCACAGATAGACTTAAAAATTTTGGTTATAAGTCAAATAAAACTGGTTTTTCTGTTGGAAGTGGTTTCGAGTTTTATGATGACCTTTATTGGAATACAGGTGTTTCTTCGTATGTTGAAAAACTAGAAACTGATAGCACAGCTTCCGCTAGTATGAAAAAACAAGAAGGATCATATTTTGATACTTTTTTTAATCATACTTTTAGTTATGATAAGAGAGATCAAAGATACAAAACCTCTGATGGTTATATTAGTAGGTTTTCTCAAAATATTCCTTTAATAAGTGAAAGCTATACTTTAACTAATTCATATGATTATAAAATCTATAATGAATGGTTAGGCGAAAATATTTTTTCGATTGGTTTTTTTGGTAAAACTGCAAATTCTTTAGCTGGTAAAGATATTAAACTTTCTGATAGATTGTTTTTACCGTCAAGCAAACTAAGAGGGTTTGAGTCTGGAAAAGTTGGTCCGAAAGATGGTGCGGATTTTGTTGGTGGAAATTATGCAGCTTCAATAAATATAGCAACAAGTCTATCTCAAATATTACCAAATTCACAAAATACTAATTTTTCTGTTTTTTTTGATGCAGCAAATGTCTGGGGTATAGATTATAGTTCATCATTAAGCGATGAAAGTAAAATTAGATCATCTGTAGGAATAGCTGTAGATTTCCTCACGCCAGTTGGTCCTCTAAACTTTTCTTTAACTGAAGCTATTACTAAAGGTAAAAATGATATAACTGAATCTTTCAGGTTTAATTTAGGTACAACTTTTTAATGAAAAAACTACTCTCATTAATTTTAATTATTTTTTTATTTTCTACGAATACAGTTTTTTCTGAACAAAAAATAGCATTCATAGATATGGATAAAGTTATTTCAACATCTAAAGCAGGCTCTTCAATTTTAAAACAATTAACAGATCTTAATAAAAAAAATTTAAAATTTTTAAATGAGGAAGAAAAAAAATTCAAAGAAAAAGAAACAAAATTGATTTCTCAAAAAAATATTATATCTGAAAATGATTTTAAAAAAAAAGTTAATGAACTGAAATCTGAGATTAATAACTACAATCAAAATAGAAATAAAATGTTATCTGATTTTAATAAATTAAAAGTAGATAATACCAATAATCTTTTAAAATTGATTAATCCAATTTTAATTAAATTTTCAAATGACAAAGAAATAGCTATTATTTTACAAAAAAAAGATTTAGTTGTTGCTAAAACACAACTAGACATTACAGACGAAGTTATTAAAATTGTAAATTCAGAAGTTAAAGAATTTAAGATTAATGAATAAATAAATGCTAGATAAAAAACAAATTGCTAATTTGCTACCTCATAGGGAGCCAATGTTACTAATTGATGAATTGCAAGATATTGAAAAACTATCTTCTGCCACAGCTATTGTTTATGTAAAAAAAGATAGTTTTTTTGTGCAAGGTCATTTTCCAGACAATCCTGTTATGCCAGGAGTTCTAATAGTTGAGGCTTTTGGTCAGGCTGCTGCAGCATTAACAGCTCATGGTTTAGATAAAAAAACATATGAAAATAAGCTAGTTTTTTTAATGGGCATAGAAAAAGCAAGATTTAGAAATCCTGTAATACCAGATTGTAAATTAGAATTAAAAATTCAAGCAATCAGAACCCACGGCAGGGTTTGGAAATATAAAGGAGATGCCTTTGTTGATGGAAAAAAAATGGCTGATGCTCAATGGTCAGCTACTATTGTTGATAAGAAATAATCAGCAACAAATCTTGATAACACAGCTTAATTAGCTTTGGTAAAAAGGATTTGTGATTAATCCTTTTTTTAGAAATAATGGTCCCTTCAAAATATCTGATATTTTACAATTAATAGATCTTGATGATCTTAATATTGATAATGATCAAGAAATTAATGATATTAAAGATTTATTTACATCAAAAAAAAATGACATTACTTTTTTTCATTCTAAAAAATATAAAAATTTTGCAAAAAATACCAAAGCCTCTTTTTGTTTAACAACTGAGATTTTAAAAGACGAATTACCAAAGAGCTGCACACCATTAATTGTTGAGAATGTTTTAGTTTCAACTTCTAAAGTTACATCAAAATTTTATCCCACTTCAATTAATGATAACTTTGATTATACAGCAAGAGATATAGCTGAAACAAAATTTAAAGATAAAGTAAAATGTGGAAAAAATGTTTTAATTGGTAATAATGTTACTCTTGGATCTAATTGCTTAATTGGTCATAATACTATTATTGAACAAAATGTTTCAATTGGTGATAATTGCTCAATAGGATCAAATGTTATTATAAGAAACACATTAATTGATAATAACGTTACAGTTTTAGATAATTGCGTTATTGGTAAGCATGGGTTTGGTTTTTTTCCTGTTAGTAAAAAAAATTTAAGATATCCACATATTGGAATTGTAATAATTGGTGAAAATTCTGAAATCGGTTGTGGTTGCACTATTGATAGAGGCTCTATGTCTAAAACTGTTATTGGAAAAAATTCATTTTTAGATAATCAAATTCACATTGCTCATAATGTTAAAATTGGAGACAATTCAATTATAGCAGGTCAAGTAGGAATTGCTGGTAGCTCTATTATTGGCAATAACGTTCGAATTGGTGGACAAGCTGGGATTTCTGGTCATTTAACTATTGGTAATAATGTTGAAATAGCAGGTGGCAGTGGAGTGATAAAAGATATTAAAGATAATTCAAAAGTAATGGGATATCCTGCAAAAAATATTAGAGATTTTTTAAAAGATAATAAATGATACATAAAACAGCAATTATTGATACAAAAGCAAAAATTAGTACCAATGTTAGTATTGGAGCTTACACTTTAATAGGTCCCAATGTTGAAATAGGAGAAAATTCTATAATACAATCACATGTAAGCATTGTTGGACATACCAAAATTGGAATTAATAATAAGATCTATTCATTTGCATCAATTGGAAATGATCCTCAAGATTTAAAATTTGAAGGTGAAGAAACGAAGCTTGAAATTGGTGACAACAATAAAATTAGAGAATATGTAACCATTAACCCTGGAACGGCTGGTGGTGGTGGAATAACTAAAGTAGGAAATAACTGTTTATTTATGGTTTCTTCACATATAGCACATGATTGTTTAGTCGAAGATAACGTTATTTTAGCTAACAACGTTCCTTTAGGAGGACATGCACATATAGAAAGTAATGTCATAATAGGAGGTAATTCAGCTGTACAGCAGTTTACTAGAGTTGGAAGGTCAGCAATGATAGGAGGAATGTGTGGTGTTGTAAGAGACGTCATACCCTACGGAATTGCTCATGGTAATCGAAGTGTATTACAAGGATTAAATTTAATAGGTTTAAGAAGAAAGAATATTCCAAATAAACAAATTTTAAATTTAAGTGATGCCTATAAAGAAATTTTTAAGGATGAGAATTTAACTCAAAATTTGATCAAACTAGATCAAGATTTTAAAAAGAACGAGCTTGTATTAGAGGTAGTGAATTTTTTAGAGAAAGATAAAAAAAGACCTATTTGTACACCATTTTCAAAATAAAATGATTGGACTATTTTTAGGAGATACAGATTTTTCAGAAGCTGTTCTTAAAAATATAAAAAAATTAAATAAAAGATATTTTATTATTGATTTTTCAAAAAATAATAAATTTAAAAACGATATAAACTCTAATCGAATAAGTATTGGTAAGTTTGGTAAAATAATAAATTTAATTAAAGAAAAAAAATCAAAAAAAGTTTTATTTGCAGGTAAAATTGCAAAACCAAAATTTTCAACATTAAGATTGGACCTTAAAGGTATTTATTATATGCCCAGTATCTTAAAAGCAGCAAAATTAGGTGATGCAGCAATTATTAAAGCTATAATAAAAATTTTAGACAATGAAAAAATAAAAGTTCTTAGTTCTGTCTTTTTTAACCCTGAACTAACGGTTAAAAGAGGAAATTATACTAAATTGAAAGCTAATAAGAGCGACATTAACTCTATTAAAAAAGGAATTACTTACTTTAATAAACTAAAAAGTCTAGACCACGTTCAAGCAATCATTGTTAAAAATGATACTATTATTGCAATAGAAGACCACCAGGGAACAAAGAAAATGTTGTCAAAATTAAAGAAAAAATCTGAAGGAATATTGATTAAGCTACCTAAAAAAAAACAAGATTTAAGAATGGATTTACCAACTATTGGCCTTCAAACTCTAAAGGATTGTAAAAAATATGGCCTAAAAGGAATAGTGTTAAAATCTAAAAAAAATATATTTTTAGATAAGGCTAAATCCATAGCATTTGCCAATAAAAATAAGATCTTTGTTAAGATTATATGAAAAAAATTTTTATTTTAACGGGTGAACCCTCTGGTGATAAACTAGCCTCAACAGTTATTTCTAAACTCAAAACAAATAATTCAAATATTGAATATTTGTCAGTAGGTGGAACGCATATTAAAAAATTAGGAATTAAATCTATATTTGATCTCAAAGAGATTACATATCTTGGTTTTACTAGTGTGCTGTTTAATATCTTTAAAATTAGAAAAAAAATTAACAAAACTGTTGAGGAGATTATAAAATTTAATCCTGATATCTTATTTAGTGTTGATAGTCCTGATTTCACATTAAGAGTTGCTGAAAAAGTAAAAAATATCAATAACAACATAAAGACAATCCATTATGTTGCTCCACAGGTATGGGTTTGGAGAAAAAATAGAGTTAAAAAAATCAAAAAGTTTATTGATCACATACTTTTATTATTTAAATTTGAAAAAAAATATTTTGATGAAGAAAATATTAAAAATACTTTTGTTGGTCATCCCTTAATTGAAAAAAAAGACAATGTAATTACATCATTAGATAATTTAATTTCTAAAGATAAAAAAATTATATCTTTATTCCCAGGTAGTAGAAAATCAGAAACAAGTATTCTTTTACCAATTTTATTTAATTTTATTAAATTGATGAACAAAAAAAACCTTGATCATTTATTCGTTTTTCACGCAACAGACGAAAATAAAGAATTTATAGTCAATAAAGTAAAAAACACTAATTTAGATAATATAGATATAATTTCAGATGAAGATATTAAAGATCAGGTTTTATCTAATTCAATCTTTGCGGTCTCTAAATCAGGTACAATTTCACTCCAAATTTCTAGTGCTAATATTCCTTCAATAATCATTTATAAATTAGGTTTTATAAATTTTATGATATTTAAATTATTAGTTAATGTTAGATTTGCAAACATCATTAATATTATTAATGACAAGGAGGTGATACCTGAATTATTACAAAAAGAATGTAATGCTGATGAGATATATAAAACTGTTACATATTTTCTTAAAAACCCAGAATTAATTGAAAAACAATTAGTTGATTGTAAAAAAACTTTAGAGGGAATTAAGTCAAAATCTTCTTCATCAAGTGAAGCAGCTTTAATCTTAAATAATTATCTTATTTCCTAATCTTCGTACCACTTCCTCTTTACCCAAAGAAATAATTATATCATACAAGCCAGGACCAAATTTTGATCCCGTTAAAGCAATTCTTAGGGGCTGACCCACACCTTTAAAATTAGTTTCATATTTTTTAATTAAATCGTTAACTATTGGTTCAAGTGTTTCTTTGTTTAATGTATTTATTGAAATTAGTTTTTCCTTAAACTCTTTTATGATATTTTTTGCTTTATTATCAATTAATTCTAAATCTTTATCTTCAAATTTCACATCATCAAAAATTATATATCTAGCATTATTAAATATATCTTCTAATGTTTTTGCTTTATTTTTAAGAAAGATTAATGAAGGTTTAATTTTTGTTTCTTTTTCAGGTTTAATTTTTTCCTTATAAATTTCACAATATTTTACAAGATGATCGTAAAGTTCATTTTCATTAATAGTTTTTATATAATGTTCATTCATTGATAATATTCTGCTCATATCTAGCTTTGATGGAGACTTACCAATTCCTTCTAAATTAAAGAGTTCAATGCTTTCTTCTAATGTAAATATTTCTTTATCCTGATAAGACCAGCCTAATCTTAATAAGTAATTTCTTAAAGCATCAGGCATTATTCCTACTTTAGAGTAATCGTCCAATGTTGATGCATTATCTCTTTTTGATAGTTTTTTTCCTTCAATAGTATGGATTAATGGAATATGTGCAAAATTAGGAAGATCCCAACTCATTGCTAAATATATTTGTATTTGTTTGAATGTATTAATTTTATGATCATCACCTCTAATTATATGTGTCATTTTCATTTGATGATCATCCACAGTAGCTGAAAGGTTGTATGTCGGCGTTCCATCATTTCTTAATATTATAAAATCCTCTATTGTAGTATTCTCAATTTCAACATCTCCTTGCACCAAATCTTTTAGTACTGAAGTTCCTTCAATTTTACTTTTAAATCTAATTACTGGTTTGATAATTGTAGGTGCATTAGTCTCTTGAAGATCTCTACATTTTCTATTGTAAACATAAGGAAGTTTTTTTTGTCTTGCTCGTTTTTTTTGCTCTTCTATTTCATCACTTGAACAATAACATTTATAAGCATGTCCATTTTTAAGCAGTTCATTAGCTACATTTACATGATCATTAATTTTAGTTGATTGAATGTATTCATCACCATCATGTTCAATGCCAATCCATTTTAAAGACTTGATAATTTGAATTTTGTGTTCATCTTTAGATCTTTCCTTGTCTGTATCTTCAATTCTTAAATGAAAGGTCCCTTTTTTATTTTTAGAATATAGCCAATTGAATAAAGCAGTTCTTACACCACCGATATGAAGAGCTCCAGTAGGAGAGGGAGCAAATCTTGTTGCTACTTTTGACATCAATGATTTTTAGACTATTTTCTTAGAAGTTTCTATATAAAGATACAAGAACACCTTGAACTTTTACTCTATCTGGACCAAATATTTTGGTTTCATAGTTTCTATTAGCACTTTCAAGCGCTACAGTTTTTCCTTTTCTTCTAATTCTTTTCAACATTGCCTCGTGTTCATCTATTAAAGCTACTACAATTTTACCATTATCAGCAGTGTCAGATCTTTTTATGATAACAGTATCACCTTCATTAATACCAGCTTCAATCATTGAATCACCTTGAACTTTTAGACCAAAATATTGACCGTTTTTTTCAAGATTGCTTGGAAGAGGTATACGAGAAACTTCATTTTGTATTGCCTCCACAGGTGTTCCTGCTGCTATACTACCTAATACAGGTATTTCCATTTCATTTAAGTTAGTATTTTCTGTATCTAGACCACCCTTGATAACACTAGGTGAAAAGCTATTGTAAATATCATTAGCAGAAGCTGTTTCAGGAAGTTTTATAACCTCTAAAGCTCTAGCTTTATGAGCTAACCTTCTAATAAAACCTCTTTCTTCTAAGGCACTTATTAATCTGTGTATTCCTGACTTAGACTTTAAATTTAAAGAGTCTTTCATTTCTTCGTATGAAGGAGATACACCTGAGGCTCTCAACTTTTTGTTGATGAATAAAAGCAGGTTTTTTTGTTTTTTAGTTAGCATAAGAACAAATAAAGTACAAAATCTGTTCTACAAGTGTTCTTTTAATTCTGCAATAGCTAAAAAATGTTTAAAATAAGGGCTTATTTTACTAAAGAACAGAAAAAATAGAATTTTTATTTAAATTTTTTAAAAGTGATTCACCAATTAAAAAAGTTTTTATTTCTGTTTTATTCTCTAAAGAAAGAAGTTCTTCCTTTGTTTTAATGCCGCTTTCAGAAATTAAAGGGGAGGAGTGATTACTTAAGACGTTATAGATATCATAAGTTGTATTAAGATCTGTTTTTAAAGTTTTAAGATTTCTATTATTTATTCCAATTAATGCTTCTTTAAAGTTAAGAGCTTTCTCAGCTTCCTCAATTGTATGGACCTCAACAATTATTGACATATTAAGTCTCATTGCTTCTTCATATAATTCATTAGCAAGGTCGTCAGAGACACCAGCTAATATAATTAATATTGCATCCGCACCATAACTTTTTGCAAGAGGTACTTGAAACTTATCAATAAAAAAATCTTTACATAAAACAGGTAAATTTATTTTTTCTTTCACTTTACTAATGTCACTTAGGCTGCCCAAAAAGAAATCTTCTTCAGTAAGAATTGATAAACATGTTGCTTTATTGTTATTGTAGATTTTTGCTATTTCTATAGGGTTATAATCATCAATTATAATACCAGCAGATGGGCTTGCCTTTTTTATTTCTGCAATTAGAGAGATTTTATTATTATCAATGTTGTTTTGAATTTTATCTTTAAAGTTAATAAATGATTTATTTTGATCTATTTGTTCATTTAAAAAATTTAATGAAATTGATTTTTTTAATAAATCAACTTTTTCAATTTTTTTTTTAATAATTTTCTCTAGTACATCTTTAGACATTTTGAATTTCCTTTAAGTCATTGTATGTTTTTCCTGACAATATATGTGTTCTTGCTTCGTTATAAGCTTCAATAAAAATTGTATATTTTTCTGAAACGATAAGACCTGCTGCAGCATTTAAACAAACAGCCTTTGAAAAATCATTATCCTCACCTTTGAATATATCTAACATTTTATTTGCGTTAAATTTTGCATCATCACCAAGTAAATCTTCAAATTTATTTGCACCTATATTTAGTTTTATAGGATCAATTAATATTTCAGAAATTTTACCATCTTTTAATTGAACAACATTAGTTTTTGAATAGGGTGATATTTCATCTAATCCATCTTCACTATTTACAATCCAGGCAAATTTAATATCTAAATTATTCAAAGCATTAGCAAAAATTTTTAATAGTTTTTTATCAAAAACACCAATTACTTGCCTGTTAACTAGTGCGGGACTACTTAAGGGACCAATCATATTAAAAATTGTTCTTTTTCCTATTTTTTTTCGAGTAGGACCAACAAATCTCATTGCACTGTGATAGTTAGGTGCAAACATAAAACCAAAGTTATTTTTTTCAATTTGTTCCTCAATATTTTTAGGCTCTAAATCTATCTTTATATTTAAAGCTTCCAAAACATCTCCTGAACCACATTTAGAGGAAACAGCTTTATTGCCATGTTTTGCAACTTTTATCCCCATACTAGATAGAAGTAGTGCTGAAGCGGTTGAAATATTAAGTGTGTTCATACCGTCTCCACCCGTTCCACATGTATCAATACAGTCATTAACGTTAACTCTTTTAGATTTATCTCTTAAAACAAAAACCCCTCCAGCAATTTCATCTGAGCTCTCACCTTTAGATGAAAGTAGAGTTAAAAAATCAAATATCTCATCATCTGATGCTTTACCATCCATTAGTATTTCAAAAGCATTTTTGCTTTCATTGAACGATAAGTCTTGTTTATCTTTTAATTTATCTATGAAAACTTTCATTTACTTTTGTAATTAATAAAATTTTTTAATATTTTAATTCCAATGGTAGTTTTTATACTTTCAGGGTGAAATTGAACACCGTGAATATTATATTTTTTATGCATTATGCCCATGATAATTCCATCTTCAGTTTCTGCAGTAATTTCAAGATGATCAGATAACGTTTTTTTATCAACTATAAGACTGTGATACCTTGTAGCTTCAAATTTAGAGGGAAGATTTTTAAGTATACCTATTTTTTTTGATTTTATAAAACTAGTTTTCCCATGCATTAACTTTTTTGCTTGAATAATTTTTGAACCGAAAACTTGGCCAATAATTTGATGACCTAAACATACTCCAAGAATTGGTATTTTTCTATAAAGTGCTTTTACTATTTTAATACAATTTCCTGATTGATTTGGATTACCTGGTCCTGGTGATATAATAATTTTGTCATATTTAATTTTTAGTATTTGTGTATGGGTGATTTTATCATTTCTAACCACATCAACTTTAACGCCTAGTGATGATACATAGTGATATAAGTTAAATGTAAAACTATCATAGTTATCTATTAATAAAATTTTCATTATTTTAATGCATTCATTAAAGCTTTTGCTTTATTTACAGTTTCTTCGTATTCTTTAATTGGATTACTGTCAGCTACTATTCCTGCACCAGCTTGGACATAAAATTTTTTATTTTTTACAACAGCAGTTCTTAATGCAATGCATGTGTCAAACTCACCATTCGCAGAAAAATAACCTATACCCCCAGCATATACTTTTCTTTTAGTGGTTTCTAGCTCATCAATAATTTCCATAGCTCTAATTTTAGGTGCACCAGAAACAGTCCCTGCAGGAAATCCAGCAAGTAGTGATTTAAATTTTGAAATTTTATTATTATAAGCACCCATCACATTAGAAACTATATGCATTACATGAGAGTATTTCTCGATCATAAAACTATCTGTAACTTTAACAGTTCCTATTTTAGAAACTTTACCAGCATCATTTCTGCCCAAGTCAAGTAGCATCAAATGTTCAGAAAGTTCTTTTTTATCTTTAAGCAAATCTTTTGCAAAAAAGTTATCCTCTTTTAAATCTTTACCCCTAGGTCTAGTTCCAGCAATTGGTCTAACAGTAATCTTGTTATCTCTTAGTCTTACTAAAATTTCTGGACTAGCGCCTATAATTTGAAAATCATCAAAATTAAAAAAATACATAAATGGAGATGGGTTAGTAATTCTAAGTTTTTTATAAATTTCTAATGGTCTTTTAGACAATTTAGCTTCAAACCTTTGACTTAAGACGACTTGAAAAATATCTCCAATTTTTATGTATTTTTTAGCTTTGTTTACCATCTTTAAAAACTTATTTTTGGTTGTATTAGATTTAATTTTTATATTTTTGACAATGGCTTTATTAAAATCTTTTTTTTGGAGAGAAGCTTGAATTAATAATTCATTTATTTGTTTTTCAATTTCAAGGTATTTATTCTTATAGTTTGTAATTTTTTCATCCTTAAAGATATTAACAATATAAAAAATCTTTTTTTTCAAGTTATCGTGGACAACTAACACCCTTGGTCTTAAAAGCCTTACATCAGGTAGTTTTAAATCATCTCTACATTTGTTTGGAATTTTTTCTATGTATCTAATTGAATCATAAGAAAAATAACCAGAAATTAATGAACTAATAGGAGGAAGCCCTGATGGTATCTTAAATTTAAATTCTTCAATTATCTTTTCTATAATTTTTTCAGGTTTTCCTTTAATTCTTTTTTTAGTTTTGTTTGTAACTAAATATGAATTATTATTATTGAACTCCCAAATTTTATCAGGGTTTTTACCAAAAATAGTGTATCTACCTCTTATTTTTCCCTTTTCTACGGATTCAAAAACAAAACTATTTTTTTCTATAAGAAAATTATCTATTAGATTTAGGATTTCGTCATCATTTCTTATTTTCCTAGTGGTGTAGAGGATTTGATTTTTGTTTCTTTTATGTTGAAACTTAAAATCATTAAAGTTTCTGTTTAACATTATTTAAAATAATTTTTAACTCGCTCAAGTGTTTTTTCATTCACAACAACTTGGTATCTGTTATTTAAAAATAAATCATATGATTTTAAAATATTATTTTTACTTTGAGCTCCCTCTTCAGAAGATATTTTTCCAAAATTAGCAGAATTTTTGTTAATGTTTTTTTCTTCGTATTTTATAGTCTTTGCAATAAACACATCATTTTCATTGTTTGCAATTAATGTAAAAGAATTAATAGGAAGAGAATAGAGTATTTGAATTGAGTTTGTCTCAAATTTTTTAGTATCATTTATAGAATCTAGCTTAATTTCTTTTATATTGTTTTTACCAAACTCATCAAATGACACTTGATTGAATGTTTTTTTATTAATTTTTTCTAAAATATTTTTATTAAATTCAAACTTTTCTTTTTGAAATAGAAGATTTGTAATTTGTTCTTTAAATATAGGATTTTCAAGATCTGGCAATTTAGAGATTGAATTATTTATATTGTAAAAAATATAAGCACCATTATTTTCAAGAATTTCAATTTTATCTTCTCTTGAATTATAGATCATATTTTCTATTATTTTTTTATTATCAAGATTTATGTATGAGTTAACTTCGGTAGGGGAAATATCCAAATTTTTAACTATAGTTTTAAAGTCAATATTTTTTGATATTTGGTTTTCTATATCGTCAATTTTATCAAAAAATGCTTGATTAAAATCATCAATACCTAGTAAGTTTTTTGGGCTAATTTCAACAAAAGAGAAATCAATATAATCTTGTTTTAATTTTTCTGCATTTTCTTCAACGAAAAACTTAATATCGTTATCTGTAAACATTTCCTTTTTTTTATAAAAGGTACTTAGATCGATATATTCGATATCTAATTTTTTGTTATTTTCTTTATAAAATTTATTAATTAAAAATTCTGGTGATTTTGTTCCACCACTTATGTAGGTAAATAATTGTTTTTGAAGTTCATTATTTTTCAAGCGTATTTCAAACATGGCTGCAGAAGAATTATTTGTTAATAAAAATTTTTCATATAATGTTCTTTGAAATAATCCATTTTCATCATGGAAATTTTTATTATTTTTAATTTTTCTAATCAATACGTCTTCTGTGATTGAAAGATTAAGTTCTTCTATTTCAAGATCAAGAAGAGTCGTGGATACTAATGTAGATAAAAGTTCTTCTATAATATTTTTATCGATATTTTCTTTAATTACCTGTTGGCTTAATCCTGATTCATTTAAATAATCCATAAAATCTTGTGTAGAAATATTAGTATTATTTATCTTAGCTATGTTGTTTTGATTGCCAGTGCTAAATCCTCCACCAAAACCACCAAAACCAAAAGCTACTATAATTACAAAAATTAGTAGTAGACCACCAATTTTCTTTTTAGAAAAATTTTTAAAAGGATTTATCATTACTTCATTAATTTATTGATCTTTAAAATACCAAGCTATAGATTAAATTTTTCATTATGACAAATAAATATATGTATTTTGTAGCTAATTGGAAAATGTATGGGAATTTATCTTCTTTAAATACATTGGATAAAGTTATTAGATTTTCAAAATCTAAAGAAATAAAGGGAGGTAGATTAATTTACTGCCCTCCAAATACTTTAATAAGTTCTTTTGCTAAAAAATTTAATAATTGTCAAATTGGTATTGGTGGACAAAATTGTCATGAAAGCAAAGATTATGGTGCTCACACTGGCCATGTTAATTCCCGTATGTTAAAAAACATTGGTGCGCATTTTGTAATTATTGGTCATTCTGAAAATAGAAAACAAGGTGAGAGTGATAAACTAATTAATCTAAAAATAAAAAGTGCTCTCGAAGCTAAATTAAAAGTTATTTTTTGTATTGGTGAAACTTTAAGTGAAAAAAGAAAAAAAAAGACACGTTCAATTTTATCTAAACAAATTAAAATTGGTCTAAAAAATATTAAAAATAAATCTAATATTTTTATTGCTTATGAGCCTGTTTGGGCTATTGGCAGTGGCATTATACCAAAATCATATGATCTTTTTAAAACTATAGAATTTATTAAAAGTAAATTTAGAGATAAATTGCCAAAAGTTTTATATGGAGGTTCAGTCAACCCTGAAAATATTACAAACTTAAAAAAAATTAATAATATTGATGGTTTTTTGATTGGTGGTGCATCTCAAAGTGCTAAAAAATTTATTGATATAGTCAAAAAAACGTATAGTTAAGCCACATGGAAAATATTTTATTAGTAGTCAACTTAGTGCTAGCAACAATACTTGTACTTTTGATACTTGTACAAAAATCAGAAGGTGGTGCTCTTGGCATAGGTGTCTCTCAGGATAATTTTATGCTTTCCAGATCTGCAGGTAATTTTATGGGGAAGGCTACTGCAGTAGTTGCAACTTTATTTATAATTTGTAGCTTAGCTTTAACAATTATATCTAGAGGTGAGTTAACACCTACTGAATCAGTTTTGGATATCATTGAAGAAAAGTCTAGTGATACACCTTCAATTCCTGAAAATAATTAAAAATTAAAAAAAAGTTTAAGAAATAAATACTTTTTACCTTTAAAACCCCAAACTGGTCACTCAACCTTTATTAGAATATTTCTAATGATTTATAAAGAGTTCGTGTACCAAAAAATTATAAAAATTGTATTAATCTTAAGCCTTAGCTTGTTGGCTTCGTGCGCCAATAGAGGCCCATTGCCATTTTCTTTTGATTTTTTAAAGAAATCTGCTGATGAAGATATTGAAAAAATTTCAAAAATTAGAAAGCAAAATGAAATATTACAAAAAAACTTAGACATTGATTTATATACAGCGATCGCCCTTGCAATCGAAAATAACAAAGATTTAAAAGTAAAATTATTCGAAACCGCATTAGCGGACCGTCAATTGAAAGACGTAAAGTTTGACATGTTACCAACCATGTCAGCTAATGCAGGTTATTCTGGAAGTGACAATTATCAATCATCCACAAGTGCAACTGTTGGAAATAATGATATAGCAGCATCCAAAGGATCTACATATTCAACATCACGAAATAGAGATGTTGTTGATCAAGATATAGGTTTTGCTTGGAACGCACTTGATTTTGGTTTGTCTTATATCAGAGCAGGGCAAACAAGCGATCGATTTTTAATTGCAAAAGAAATAGAAAAAAAATCAGCCAACAATATTGCTAAAGAAGTTATTCGATCTTATTGGAATGCTCTTTCTGCAGATAAGTTAATTCAAAAATACGATCCTTTAATTAAAAAAGTAAAAATAGCTTTAAGCGACTCTCAAAAAATAGAAGAGATGTTGCTACAAAAACCAATGGATGCACTTTTGTATCAAAAAGAATTACTAGATATAAAGAGAGCTCTTATTACACAAAGACAAACTTTAATTAATTCTAAAATTGAATTAGGAACACTAATGGGATTGTTACCCAATCAAAGCTATAAATTGGTAGCAACCAATCAGCCTATCAATATTTTAGACATGGATTTAAAAAACATGGAAAAACATGCTTTGGTTAGCAGAGCAGAGTTATTGGAAAATCGATATCAAGAAAGAATATCCGTTGCTGAAACCAAAGTTGGATTAAGATCATTGTTACCTAATTTTAATATTAACGCAGCTTTCACAAGTTCTTCAAATGATTATCTACAAAATAAATCAAATTTTGAATTTGGTTCTTCAGTTGGCGCAAACTTATTAAACGTCTTTAGAGCACCATCGATCAAGAAAATGAATGAGGCAAATACAGAAATTATTAAAGAACAACGTCTTGCTTTATCTATGGCTATCTTATCACAAGTTCATTTAGCAAATATTGATTTTCAAATGAGCATGGAAGAATATGATACGGCTGAACGTTATTTAAAAGTTTCAACAAAAATTGCCGACCAAGTTCGAAACGCACAAAAAATTGCAAGATTTGGTGAGTTAGAATTAATTAGAGAAGAAGCGGGTACTCTTGTTGCTGAACTAAGAAGAGATATTTCATTCTCTAAAATGCAACATTCAATTGCACAAGTTTATACCTCAGTTGGAATTGATATTACCACCAGAGACACCATAGTAGGGGGAACGGAATTATTTGCATATGAAATTAAGAATAAATTTAGTGGTTTAGGTAAAAAATACATTGCAAAAGTAACAGAACCTATTCAAAAACAAAATCCAGTTGCTAAACAATTTGATGAAAATTATAAAAAATTTGAATTTTCAGATAAAACATTCAAACTTGAAGGTCAAGGTTCTGTACAATATTCGGCAAGATTAGCAAATGATCAACCATTACCTAGTTGGATAGATTTTTTACCAACGCAAAGAGCGTTTTTAATAGACTCGGTACTAAAAGGTGACATTCATGAAATAGATCTTATTGTTAATGCAAAAAATATCAATTCTACAGTTGATGATCAATTTACTTTGATAGTGGATCCAATTTTAAAGAGCCAAAAAGATTTAGCAAAAATAATAGGTACCACATTAAAAGAAAAAGCTGAAATAGTTAAAGCTTCAAAAATCCAATAAATTAAGGAGATCTAATGAAGAAAATTACAAAGAATATTAAGGTTAAAGTTGCCTCGAATAAAAAAAAAGTTTCAGGAAACATATTGAATGCACCTAAAACACATAAATTACCTCGTGTGGTTAAAGCAAGAGCAGGACAAACTATAACAGGTAAAATTGGAGGTATTAGAAAGACACCCAATAAATCAATTGCAAAACCAGGACAAACAATAACTGGTAAAATTAGACGAAGAACCAATTGACCCAAAAACCTAAAAAGAAACAGAAAATATTTATAGAAGCCCTTGAGCAGAGGATAATGCTCGATGGAGCAGGGGCCTCAACCTTTTTAGATTTAATTGATGAACGCAATCAAGAAGAGATAAAAAAAAACTCTAAAATAATCGATACCACTAAAGACAACAATGAAGTTCCTTTTGCAAACACTGCAAGAGACCAAAACAAAAAAAATGTAGTTTTCATTGATAGTGCTGTCTCTGATTATGAAACCATTATTAATTCATTTAAAGAAAACACTGAGTTTTATTTAATCAACTCCAATGAAGATGGATTTAAAAGAATTAGTGAAATTTTAAATGATCGAAAAGATATTGATGGTTTGCACATCATTGGTCACGGTAGTGCTGGAGAAATTTTATTTGGTAATGCTTTTTTAAATAACGATACCATCACTAATTACCAATCAACTTTAGCATCCATTGGTCAATCGTTAACCACAAGTGGAGATATTTTATTTTATGGTTGTAATGTTGCATCCACTGAACAAGGTGAAATTTTAATTAAAAAAATCTCAGAGATTACCAAAGCAGATATTGCAGCGTCAGATGACCTTACTGGTAAAGGTGGAGACTGGGATTTAGAAAAAGAAGAAGGTTTTATTGATGTAAAAGAACTAAGAGTTGAAAATTACGATCACTCATTAGGATCACTATCTACCTCAGGGGTTATAGCAAACTCAGGAGTTACTCATATTGATAGCAATGTAACAATGATGAGCTCTGGTAATGTAGGTCTTGGAAATTCAGGAGCTTATTCATCAATTGGTTCTGATTTTGGTTTAGCTATTGAAAAACAGAATGTTTCAGTTTCATCAGGTAAACATATTTCGGATGTCAATGTTGATACAAGCGACAAGTTAAATGACTCTGGAAATTACACATATGCATATATGAATGGTGGAATTGATGTAGATGCCTCTAGCAATATATCAGTAAATTCATATTTAATGATGCTTGTCCATAATACCAACAAAAGGTCTCCGTCTTCTGCTGGTGAAGTTGTATTTGATGGCGAAATAGTTGGAATACTATTTGATCAACCATATACGCGAGCATCAACTGTAGATGGTGTTACTTATCATAGTTCTAATTTTGTTTATGCGATGGGAAGTAGCGGAGGAAATAGTAATTCTTCTGATACGGACGGTGCTAGAATTATGGAAGGTAAGTCTACAACCAATTCTACTTATACCAATTTTTTCAATTCTTATAAAAGTTCCTTAAGTAGTTCTATGACAAACAGTAATGGTGCTGATTGGGTTTCAGTTTCAGATTATGGAAGTGGAACAAATAATCGTTTACAATTTGGAGCCAAAAATAGCAACACAGCAGCTGGTGACTACATTCGTATTTTAGTTAAACAAATAAACAATGATCCTGTAGCAGATAATGAAACGGGAGCTGTTAATGAAGATGCAACATTAACTGTTACCGATGGAACTTCAGATGTTTTACATGGTGACACTGATGCTGATAGTGGTGATACTTTAACGGTCACAACTTATTCTCATACATCAGCTACTAATGAAAGTGGCGGAAGTGCATCATCAGGAAACGGTAATAGCGGAACAGCAGGATCAAGTGCTGTTGTAGGTTATTATGGTACATTAACTTTAGCAGCAGATGGAACTTATACCTATGCAGCCGATCAAAATATCACTGATACGCTCGATGCAAGTGATACTGCAACAGATGTATTTACCTATACAGTATCGGATGGAACCGCAACGGATACTGCAACAATCACAATTACGATTACGGGTGTAAATGATGTACCAGTTGCAGATAACGAAACAGGTTCAGTTGATACTAATCAAACTTTAACAGTCACCGATGGATCTTCAGATCTTTTATTTGGTGATACCGATGTAGATGATAGTGCATCTTTAACAGTTTCAGCAATTAGAACTGGAGCTGAAGGGGGAAGTGGAACTGCTGGCTCAATTGGTTCAGGTTTAGCGGGTACTTATGGAACTTTAACTCTAGCAGCGGATGGAACGTATACATACGTTGCAGGTTCAAGTGCTGGAACGGATGTTTTTACTTATACTTTATCTGATGGGACAGCTACTGATACTGCTACTTTAACCATTACTGTTAATGCTGTTAGTAATTCAGCTCCCGTTGCAAGAAATGACGTTGGTCATGTAGCTGAAGATGGAACTTTACAAGTTGATAATGGAGATAACGCAAATGTCTCAGGATCTTATGATGCTGCAGGTGAACATTCAGGAGATGTTCTTCAAACATCAAGCGGTACACACCAAGACACTGATGCAAATAGTGATACACTAACTATTACAGGAATTAGAGTAGGGTCTACTGAAGGAGTAGGTACAGCAGGATCCGTTGGTTCAGCTTTAACAGGAACATACGGTCAATTAACTATTGCAGAAAATGGGTCTTATACATACATAGCTAATCAATCAGTAGCTGATGCTTTAGATGTTGGTGATACTGTAACTGATGTTTTTAATTATACAGTTTCAGATGGAAACGGTGGAACAGATATTGCTACAATCACAATAACTATTCATGGTGCTAACGATGCACCAGTTGCAGATAATGAAACTGGATCAGTTGCTGTAGGCAATACTTTAACAGTCACCGATGGATCTTCAGATCTTTTATTTGGAGACACGGATGCAGATGCAAGTGCATCTTTAACAGTTTCAGCAATTAGAACTGGAGCAGAAGGGGGAAGTGGAACTGCTGGCTCAATTGGTTCAGGTTTAGCGGGTACTTATGGAACTTTAACTCTAGCAGCGGATGGAACGTATACATACGTTGCAGGTTCAAGTGCTGGAACGGATGTTTTTACTTATACTTTATCTGATGGGACAGCTACTGATACTGCTACTTTAACTATTACTTTATCTAATACTGATCCAATAGGACGTAATGATATAGGAACAGTAAATGAAGATGGAACGTTAACTGTTGCAGATGGTGATAATGCTAACAGTATTACAACTGCTGCAACCTCATATAGTGCAGATGATGCTGAGAGTATTAGTGTTCAAGAAAATAAAGCTGCTGGACTTGCTTTTAGCAAAGATGGTTTAAAAATGTTTCATGCAGGAAATGATAATGATGATATTCATGAATACACTTTAACATCAGCATTTGATGTATCGTCAGCTTCTTATGTAGATTCTTTAGATGTCTCAGCAAGAGATGCCGAAATTTTTGGTATAACTTTTAATAATGATGGAACTAAGTTGTATTTCACTGGTGCTAACACAGCTGATGCAGTTTTTCAATATAGTTTAGGTACAGCTTACGATATTTCATCAGGAACATACGATAACGTTAGTTTATCTGTTGTAGACAATAGACCTTGTGGAATTCGTTTTAATAATGATGGAACAAAATTATTCGTAACTGGATTTGATAGTCAACGAATTGAAGAATATTCTCTATCAACAGCATTTGATATATCTTCATCTTCAGCTACGTATGCAGGTGATAGTGAAAGGTTAAATACATCGTCTTATGAAACTAATCCTAGAGACATTGAATTTAATAGCGACGGAACAAGATTATTTATTACCGGAGGTACGGGTGATGATATTACGGAATATGAATTATCTACTGCTTTTGATGTTTCTACAGCAACATATCATGGCGAATACGATACGTCATCACAAGACGGAAACACTTTTAGTTTAAGGTTTAATAACGATGGATCTAAAATGTTTATGTTGGGTTATGATTCAGATAAAGTTCATGAATATAATTTAGCTAGTCCTTATAATTTAATAGATATTTCAGGTGAACATTCAGGAGATGTTATTGACTCAAGTAACACTGATACTTCTGATACAGATGCAGACGGTCATTCACTAACCATTAGTGCAATTAGAACTGGTTCAGTTGAGGGTTCAGGTACAGCAGGATCTATTGGCTCAGCTTTAACAGGAACATACGGTCAATTAACCATTGCAGCAGATGGCTCTTATACTTATGTAGCCAATCAAGATGCAGCAGATGCATTAGATGCAGGGGATGTTGTATATGATAGTTTTAATTATACCGTTTCAGACGGAAATAGTGGAACTGATATATCTATTCTTACAATTAGAGTTATTGGTATTAACGATGCACCAACGGCTTCAAATGGAACTGTTAATATCAATGAAAATAATCAAGCATCTACAGCAGGGGATAGAACTCCACTCAATATTACAAAAGTATTTGCAGTAAGCGATTTTAACTTCGCTGACGATGATACAAGTGGAAGTTTATCAAAAGTTAAAATTACTACATTAGAAAGTGCGGGTGCTTTAGAATACAATAATGGATCATCTTGGGCAGATGTTACATTGAACCAAGAAATTTCAGCAACAGATATTAGTAATAATAGATTAAGATTTACCCCAGTTGCAAACTCTGAAAGTAATCCAACGTTTGGTTTCAAAGTTCATGATGGAACAGATTACAGTTCATCAGCTTACACAATGACAGTATCTGTTAATGCTGCACCCAATGTTACAGATGCAACCGTTGGATCAACAGTTGCTGCAGGTGGAACCAGTTCTGGCGATGTTCATGACGGCGTTGCTGACAGCGATGATAATGATAGTGTTTTAGTGGTAACCGGTGTTGCATCTGGAAATGAAAGTTCAAATAATACAATTGTTACAAATAATACTGGAGTTGGTTCAGCAGTATCTGGAACCTATGGTTCTTTAAATATTGCAGCAAACGGTACTTATACTTATACAGCAAGTTCAACAAATAACATTTCCTACGGTTCAACTGCAACAGACATTTTTACATTTACAACTCGTGATGATGAAACTGCTTCTGGATCATTTGCCTACGATGTAGGTACTATTACGTTCACCGTTGCAAGTTCAATTTCTTTAGTAGCTGATACAGATGCTGTTGCTGAAGATGGAACAGTTACTCATTCAACAAATTCAGCAGGTACAGTTATTTCAGATGACGCTGCTGATACTAATGGTTTAGTGGTAACAAATATTTCTCATACAAATGGAAATGCAGATACCATTGAGTCTGGTTCTACATACACAGACTCTAGTGGAGAGCCTGGTAGTGTTGTTGGAACTTATGGAACTTTAAAAATTGGAGCGGATGGAACTTATACTTATACAGCTGATCAAACTGCAGCGGATGCATTAGATTTAAATGATCAAGTAACAGATGTATTTACTTATACTGCAGATGGAGCAACAGCCACTTTAACTATCACAGTTACTGGTATCAATGATAATCCTGCTGCAGTTAATGATACAGGTTACATAAAAGAAGGTGGAACTTTAACTGTTGCAAATAGTGCTGCTGCTAACTCTGGAACAAGTACTGGTAATCATACTGGAGACATGACCGATAATGATACCGATGATGATGCAAGCTCAACTGCAACAATCACAAGTATTACAGCCACCACAGCAAGTGGAAGTGCACAAACAACTTTTTCAAGTGACTCTGAAACGGTTACAGGTCAGTACGGTACTTTAACAATTAACTCCAATGGTTCTTACTCTTATGCTGCAAACTCAAATATATCAGGCCTTGATGCAGGGGATGCAAATATAACAGATGTCTTTACTTATATCGTATCTGATGGCACCGCTACATCTACTGCAACCCTTACAATTAATGTTATTGCTAGCCAAGATCTAACTGCAAGAAATGATACAGGAACAGTCAATGAAGATGCCACCCTTACTGTCAGTGATGATCTTGATGCAAATAGTGCTACAGCACTCTCTTTAGTAAGAACAACAAGTATTAATTCTCAAGAATCGTATCCAAGAGACATTACATTCAATAATGATGGAACGAAGATGTTTACTATTGGTGCTAATGGTGATGATGTTGGATATTATACTTTATCAACGGCATACGACACAAGCACAGCAACTCATCAAGCTGATTATTTAGGAAGTACTTATACTACAGCATGGAGTTTATCATTTAATAATGATGGGAAAAAATTGTTTATAGTAAATGGAGACTCTAGTTATCGTATTTACGAATATTCACTTACAACTGCTTACGATCTATCAACTTTGAGTTTGGAAAGCAATAGAGGACCTTTTAGTTTTAGTTCTTCTTACCCAACAGGACATTCTTTTAATAGTGATGGAACAAAACTATTTTTAGGAAATACAGATGGTGGAATTAGAGAATATTCTCTTTCTGTAGGTTTTGATCTTTCCAGTACTTTTAATCTTGTAGATACTTTAGATGTTTCATCAGACGTTGGTAATAATGTAAAAGGCATAGAATTTAATGATGATGGCACTAAGATGTTTGTATCAAGTGAACCAACAAAAAAACTTTTTCAATATGATCTTTCAACTGGTTTTGATCTAACTGGTGCTACTTTAAAAAAAGAGTTACTTCATGATATGAATTATGTAAATGGCTTCGAATTTAAACCTGATGGTTCTCAAGTATTTTTAGCCAGATCTGGTAATGGAACTATATATACTTACGACATAGAGTCTCCGTATGAATTAAAAGATGTTAATGGCTCACATTCAGGAGATGTCATTAACACAAGTTCAACAGATAATTATGATACAGACCCTGACAGCGATACACTAACCGTTACAGCTATTCGAACAGGTTCAAGTGAGGGATCTGGTACTGCAGGATCTATTGGTTCAGCTTTAACAGGAACATATGGTCAATTAACAATTGCTGCAAATGGATCATATACTTATGTTGCAAATCAAGATGCAGCGGATGCATTGGATCCAGGTGATGTAGTCACTGATACATTTAACTATACAGTTTCAGATGGGCAAGGTGAAACCGATATTGCAGTTTTAACTATTACTGTTAATGGAATTAACGATGCTCCAGTTGCACAAAATGATGTTGGAGTTATTGTTGAAGATGGAACTTTAACAGTTGCAAATGGTGCTAATGCCAATTTATCAGGAAGTTATGATGCAACAGGTGAACATTCTGGTGATGTAATTGATACTAGTTCATCATCACATACAGATAGTGATGCAGATGCTAGCGCATCTCTAACAGTCACTGCAATTAGAGTAGGCTCAAGTGAAGGTTCAGGAACAGCAGGATCTATTGGTTCAGCTTTAACAGGTACTTATGGTCAATTAACCATTGCAGCAAACGGTTCTTATTCTTATGTAGCCAATCAAGCTGCAGCGGATGCATTAGATGTAGGCGACTCGGTTACGGATACTTTCAATTACACATTATCAGATGGAACAGCAACAGATATTGGAGTAATTACAATTACAATTCTTGGAGCAAACGATGATCCAACTGCAGTTAATGATACAGGTTACATTAAAGAAGGTGGAACTTTAACTGTTGCAAATAGTGCGGCTGCTAGTTCTGGAACAAGCACCGGTAATCATACTGGAGACATGACCGATAATGATACCGATGCAGATGCAAGCTCAACTGCAACAATCACCAGTATCACCGCAACGACAGCAAGTGGAAATGCACAAACAACTTTTTCAAGTAACTCAGAAACAGTTTCAGGTTCTTATGGTACTTTAACAATTAACTCTAATGGGTCTTACTCTTATGTTGCAAACTCAAATATATCAGGCCTTGATGCAGGGGACTCAAATATAACAGATGTCTTTACTTATATCGTATCTGATGGCACCGCTACATCTACTGCAACCCTTACAATTAATGTTATTGCTAGCCAAGATCTAACTGCAAGAAATGATACAGGTACTGTAAATGAAGATGCTACGTTAACTGTTGCAGATGGTGATAATTTAACAAGTGTTGCTTCAGCATCTTACGATGATAGCGATAGCCTTACTATTGCAGGTTCAAACTTAAATCCTCCTACTACTCAAGCTGATATTAACGCATTACTTTTTAATCCTGATGGAACAAAAATGTACACATTAGGATATGCTCATGGTTACTCTGGAGATAAAGCCCTTTTTCAATACACATTGTCAACTCCTTTTGATGTATCGACTGCTTCAGTTTCAAGTAGTGATTATATTACTGTTGGAGGCACAAGGTCTATGGACAACGAAGATATGAGATTTAATAACGATGGAACAAAGCTTTTTGTTCTTTATGAGAGAAGTTATGGGACAGATTATATCTATCAATACACTTTAAGCACCCCTTACGATATTACCAGCACTGTAACAGCGGGTAATTCCCTTCAGATAGGGAGTGGGAGTGATTATTTTTACTCATTTCTTTTTAATGACGATGGTTCAAAGATATTTGTTAGTAGAATGGCGGCTATATACGAATATACTTTAAGTACTTCTTTTGATACTTCATCTGCTACAAGAACTGACACATCTTGGTATGCACATCATAACTCTTACGGTATCTCAAACTATGGTTCATACTCCTCTATTACTGGTATGCAATATAATAACGATGGCACAAAGTTATTTACAGTTCATCAAAGAGTAAATTCTGGTTCTACAGCAAAAATAGTAGAGTGGTCATTGTCAACTGCTTATGATCCTAAGACTGCAAGTACAAATGCTGACTTTAACGACACGAGCACCTATTTTGAAACTGGTGAAACTACTGGTTCTGCTGGTAATGGAGTCCCTACTCAATTTATCACTTTTAACAATGATGGATCAAAATTCTTTAGTTTTAATGGTAGTAGTGATCCAGCAAAAATTAAAGAATGGAATCTAGCTTCACCTTTTAATGTAGTAAATGTTAGCGGCGAACATTCAGGAGATGTCATTAATACAAGTTCAACTGCTAATTATGATACAGACCCTGACAGCGATACACTAACCGTTACAGCAATTAGAGTAGGGTCTTCAGAAGGTTCAGGCACAGCAGGATCTATTGGTTCAGCTTTAACAGGAACGTATGGTCAATTAACAATTGCTGCAAATGGATCATATACTTATGTTGCAAATCAAGATGCAGCGGATGCATTGGATCCAGGGGATGTGGTTACTGATACTTTTAATTATACAGTTTCAGATGGACAAGGTGAAACGGATATGGCAGTTTTAACTATTACTGTTAATGGAATTAATGATACGCCTGTTGCAGATGCTGAAACAGGTTCAGTTGATATAAGTCAAACTTTAACAGTCACTGATGGTACTTCAGATCTTTTACATGGGGATACGGATGCAGATGCTAGTGCTTCATTAAGTGTATCGAGTATTGTTGCAACCACAGCAAGTGGAAGTGCAACTGCTGTTAATCCAGGAACTGCTTATAATTCAGGTTACACATCAGTTACTGGTAGCAAGGGAACTTTGAGAGTTGGTGCAGACGGTACTTATCAATACATTGCAGATTCAAGTACTGGAACCGATGTTTTTACTTACACATTATCAGATGGAACAGCAACACATACAGCTACTTTAACAATTACAGTTAATAGTAGTAACAATGCTCCTTCAGCTGTTGCAGATACTGATAGTGTTAATGAAGATGCAACAGTTACTCAAAGCTCAGGTTCAGGTTTATTAAATGCAGATGATTCAGATGCTGATGGTGATAGTTTAACGGTTACTCAAATTAAAAAAGATGGTGGAAGTAATTCATCCGTATCTGGAGGAAGCTCATATAATTCAAGCGGAACATCAGTCACAGGAACCTATGGAACATTAACGGTTGGAGCTGATGGAACTTATACATATGTTGCGGATCAAGCTGCAGCTGATGCTTTAGATGCAAGCGACACTGTTACAGATGTATTTACTTATACTATTTCAGACGGCAATGGTGGAACAGATACTGCAAATTTAACTATTACAGTCACAGGTGTTAATGATGCACCTTCAGCTACAAATGACACAGGGTCAGTTAATGAAGATGCAACTTTAACAGTTTCAACAGCATCAAGTGGTGTAACTCAAGATAATGATACAGATGCGGACGCCGATGATAGCGCATCATCATTGGTTATTACTCAAATTAAAAAAGATGGTGGATCAAATAGTTCAGTTAGTGGAGGAACCAATCATAGCAACGGAACTTCGGTTACAGGAACTTATGGGACATTAGTCATTGGTGCTAATGGAACTTATACTTATGTAGCTGATCAAGATGCAGCGGATGCATTAGATGCAAGCGACACTGTTACAGATGTATTTACTTATACAGTTTCAGATGGAAATGGTGGAACAGATACTGCCAATATTACAATTACTGTTACAGGAGTGAACGATGACCCAATTGGAGTTAATGATACAGATAGTGTTAACGAAGATGCAACTATAACTGAAAGCTCAGGATCAGAATTATTAGTTGCAGATGATTCAGATGCAGATGATAGCTCATCTCTTACAGTTACACAAATTAAAGTCACAGGTGGATCAAATAGTTCTGTTGCTGGAAGTAGTACTTATAATAGTAATTTTACAACAGTTACTGGAACTTATGGAACATTAAAAGTTGGTGCTGATGGATCTTATACTTATGTTGCAGATCAAGCTGCAGCGGATGCACTAGATGTTGGTGATAATGTGACAGATAGTTTTACTTATACAGTCTCAGATGGAACAGCAACATCTACAGCAACATTAATAATTACAGTAACTGGTATCAATGATGTACCAGTTGCAGTTAATGATACAGATGCTGTAAATGAAGATGCAACTATAACTGAAAGCTCAGGATCAGAATTATTAGTTGCTGATGATACAGATGCAGATGATAGTTCATCTCTTACAGTTACACAAATTAAAGTCACAGGTGGATCAAATAGTTCTGTTGCTGGAAGTAGTACTTATAATAGTAATTTTACAACAGTTACTGGAACTTATGGAACATTAAAAGTTGGAGCTGATGGATCTTATACTTATGTTGCAGATCAAGCAGCAGCTGATGCGCTAGATGCAAGTGATACTGTGACAGATAGTTTTACTTATACCGTATCAGATAATACATGGTTTGATACAGCTACATTAATAATTACAGTAACTGGTATCAATGATGCACCAACGGCTTCAAATGGAACTGTTAATATCAATGAAAATAATCAAGCATCTACAGCAGGGGATAGAACTCCACTCAATATTACAAAAGTATTTGCAGTAAGCGATTTTAACTTCGCTGACGATGATACAAGTGGCAGTTTATCAAAAGTTAAAATTACTACATTAGAAAGTGCGGGTGCTTTAGAATACAATAATGGATCATCTTGGGCAGATGTTACATTGAACCAAGAAATTTCAGCAACAGATATTAGTAATAATAGATTAAGATTTACCCCAGTTGCAAACTCTGAAAGTAATCCAACGTTTGGTTTTAAAGTTCACGATGGAACAGATTACAGTTCATCACCTTACACAATGACTATATCGGTTAATGCTGCACCCAATGTAACGGATGCAACAGTTGCAGGAACCGTTGCAGCTGGAGCCACAACATCAAGTGCGGATATCCACACTATAGTTGCTGATAGTGATGATAATGACAGTGTTTTAGTGGTAACCGGTGTTGCATCTGGAAATGAAAGTTCAAATAATACAATTGTTACAAATAATACTGGAGTTGGTTCAGCGGTATCTGGAACCTATGGTTCTTTAAATATTGCAGCAGACGGTACTTATACTTATACAGCAAGTTCAACAAATAATATCGCGTACGGTGCAACTGCAACAGACATTTTTACATTTACAACTCGTGATGATGAAACTGCTTCTGGATCATTTGCCTATGACGTAGGTAGCATTACTTTTACCGTTGCAAGTTCAATTTCTTTAACAGATGACACGGATAGTGTTAATGAAGATGCAACAATTACTAAAACTGGTTCTCAAGACGATGTATTAAATGATGATGCTGCTGATACTAATGGTTTAGTAGTCACCCATATTAAAAAAGATGGTGGATCAAATTCAACAGTTGCTAGTAGTAGTACTTATACATCTAACGGAACTTCTGTTACGGGTATTTATGGTACTTTAGTAATTGGTGCGGATGGTTCTTATACTTATACAGCCGATCAAAGTGCTGCTGATGATTTAGATTTAAATGACGTAGTAACAGATGTATTTGTCTATACGGCAGATGGTGCTACAGCAAATTTAACTATTACAGTGACAGGTATCAATGATGCTCCAGTTGCAACAAATGATGCTGGTTCAGTTAATGAAGATGCTACTTTGTCAGTTAGCAATGGTTCAGGAGATATCATTGATAATAATGATACCGATGCTGATGATAGCGCAAGTTTAGTGGTGTCTGCTGTAAGAATTGGTGGGGTAGAAGGTAGTGGAAATGCAGGAACTGTAGGTCAAGCTTTAACAGGAACGTATGGTCAATTAACTTTAAATGCAAATGGATCCTATTCATATGTTGCAAACCAAGATGCAGCAGATGACCTTGATGCAAGTGATCAGGTAACTGATGTATTTAATTATACATTAAGTGATGGAACAGCAACAGACACTGCAACAATCACAATAACAGTTACAGGGATCAATGACGCACCAGTTGCAGATAATGAAACAGGGGCAGTAAATGAAGATGCAACATTAACAGTCACCGATGGAACTTCAGATGTTTTACATGGAGATACGGATGCTGATGATAGTGCATCTTTAACAGTTTCAGCAATTAGAACTGGGGCTGAAGATGGAAGTGGAACCTCAGGCTCAATTGGCTCTGGTTTAACCGGTACTTATGGAACTTTAACTTTAGCAAGTGATGGAACATATACATATGTAGCCGATCAAAGTGCTGCAGATGATTTAGATGCTTCAGACACTGCAACAGATGTTTTTACCTACACACTATCAGATGGAACCGCAACGGATACTGCAACAATTACAATAACAGTGACAGGTATCAATGATGCTCCAGTTGCAGTTGATGATACTGATGCTGTTAACGAAGATGCGACAGTTACCAGAAGTTCAGGTTCAAGTTTATTAATGGATGATGATAGTGATGCTGATAATGATGATGCATTTACAGTTACACAAATAGCAGTAACGGGTGGATCTAATAACGCAGTTACTGCAAGCAGTACTTATAATTCTGGTTCACCAGAAACGGTAACAGGAACTTACGGTACACTTACTGTTGGAGCTGATGGTACTTATACATATGTAGCCGATCAAAGTGCAGCTGATGATTTAGATGCTTCAGACACTGCAACAGATAGTTTCACTTACACAATATCGGATGGTGATGCCACTGATACAGCTACTTTAATCTTTACGGTTACAGGAATTAACGATGCTCCAGCTGCAGTCAATGATACTGATGCTGTTAACGAAGATGCAACAGTTACCAGAACTTCAGGTGATAATTTATTAATGGCAGATGATAGTGATGCTGATGATGATGATAGTTTTACCGTTACACAAATTGCAGTAACAGGAGCTTCTAATTCTTCAGTTGCAAGCTCAAGTTCTTATAATAGCAATTTTACTTCAATTACTGGAACTTATGGAACATTAAAAGTGGGTGCTGATGGAACATACACTTACGTTGCAGATCAAAGTGCTGCTGATGATTTAGATGCTTCAGACACTGCAACAGATAGTTTCACTTATACAATATCGGATGGAACAGCGACAGACACTGCAACATTAATCTTTACAGTAACTGGTGTTAATGATGTACCAGAAGCTGCAGATAAAACTGTAACTACAAACGAAGATACTCCTTATGTATTTTCAGCATCAGATTTTGGATACACAGACGCAGATGATGACGATGCATTAGTAAGTGTGAAAATTACAACATTAGAAGATGCAGGTGCTTTACAATATTATAATGGTAGCGCTTGGGTAGATGTAACTTTAAATCAGGTGATAACAGCAACAGACATTGCTGCTAATAAATTAAGATTAAATCCTACTGCAGATGAGAATGGATCTCCTTATACAACAATTGGTTTTTCTGTAAATGATGGTGATGCAGATAGCGCAACTCCAAATACAATTACGGTAAACGTTACTGCTGTTAATGATGCTCCAGTAGCTGACAACGAAACTAATTCAGTGAATGAAGATGCAACGGTCACTGTAACTGATGGAGCCTCAGATGTTTTACATGGTGATACTGATGTCGATAGTGGTGATACTTTAACAGTTACAACTTATTCTCATACATCAGCTACAAATCAAAGTGGTGGAAATGCATCATCTGCAAACGGAAACAGTGGAACAGCAGGAACAAATGCTGTCGTAGGTTATTATGGTACATTAACTTTAGCAGCGGATGGAACTTATACTTATGCAGCTGATCAAAGTGCTGCAGATGATTTAGATGCTTCAGATACTGCAACAGATGTCTTTACCTATACACTATCAGATGGAACCGCAACCGATACTGCAACAATTACAATAACAGTGACTGGAGTGAATGATGCTCCAGCTGCAGTCAATGATACTGATGCTGTTAACGAAGATGCCACAGTTACCAGAACTTCAGGTGATAATTTATTAATGGCAGATGATAGTGATGCTGATGATGATGATAGTTTTACCGTTACACAAATTGCAGTAACAGGAGCTTCTAATTCTTCAGTTGCAAGCTCAAGTTCTTATAATAGCAATTTTACTTCAATTACTGGAACTTATGGAACATTAAAAGTGGGTGCTGATGGAACATACACATATGTAGCAGATCAATCAGCGTCAGACGATTTAGATTTAAATGATACTGCAACAGATAGTTTCACTTATACAATATCGGATGGTGATGCCACTGATACAGCTACTTTAATCTTTACGGTTACAGGAATTAACGATGCTCCAGTTGCAGTTGATGATACTGATGCTGTTAACGAAGATGCGACAGTTACCAGAAGTTCAGGTTCAAGTTTATTAATGGATGATGATAGTGATGCTGATAATGATGATGCATTTACAGTTACACAAATAGCAGTAACGGGTGGATCTAATAACGCAGTTACTGCAAGCAGTACTTATAATTCTGGTTCACCAGAAACGGTAACAGGAACTTATGGTACACTTACTGTTGGAGCTGATGGTACTTATACATATGTAGCCGATCAAAGTGCAGCTGATGATTTAGATGCTTCAGACACTGCAACAGATAGTTTCACTTACACAATTTCAGATGGTGATACTACTGACACTGCAACATTAATCTTTACAGTAACTGGTGTTAATGATGTACCAGAAGCTGCAGATAAAACTGTAACTACAAATGAGGATACAGCTTATGTATTTTCAACTTCTGACTTTGGATATACAGATGTAGATGATGATGATGCGTTAGTAAGTGTAAAAATTACAACTTTAGAAGATGCTGGTGCATTACAATATAATAATGGATCAAACTGGGTAGATGTAACTTTAAATCAAGTAATAACAGCAACAGACATTGCTGCTAATAAGTTGAGATTAAATCCAGCTACTAATGAAAATGGTTCGCCTTACACTACTTTTAATTTTACAGTAAATGATGGGGATGCAGATAGCGCAACTCCAAATACAATTACGGTAAATGTTACAAATGTAAATAACGCACCTGTTGCAGATAATGAAACTAATTCAGTTAATGAAGATGCAACAGTCACAGTCACAGATGGAACGTCTGATGTTTTACATGGAGATACGGATGCAGATAGTGGTGATACCTTAACAGTAACTCAAATTGCAGTAACAGGTGGATCAAATAGTTCAGTTGCTGGAAGCAGTGCTTATAACAGCAATTTTACTTCAGTTACTGGAACTTATGGAACATTAAAAATAGGTGCTAATGGAACATATACTTATGTAGCTGATCAATCAGCGTCTGATGATTTAGATGCCTCAGATACTGCAACTGATAGTTTTACTTATACAGTTTCAGATGGAACAGCGACAGACACTGCAACATTAATCTTTACAGTAACAGGAATTAACGATGCTCCAGTTGCAGTCAACGATACTGATGCAGTTAACGAAGATGCAACAGTTACCAGAACTTCAGGTGATAATTTATTAATGGCTGATGACAGCGATGCTGATGATGATGATAGTTTCACAGTAACTCAAATAGCAGTTACTGGTAGCTCTGATAACGCAGTTACTGCAAATAGTACTTATAATTCTGGTTCACCAGAAACAGTAACAGGAACTTATGGTACACTTACTGTTGGTGCTAATGGAACATATACATATGTAGCTGATCAAAATGCTGCTGATGATTTAGATTTAAACGACCAAGTAACAGATAGTTTCACATATACAATATCGGATGGAACAGCAACAGACACTGCAACATTAATCTTTACAGTAACCGGAATTAATGACGCTCCAGTTGCACAAAATGATGTAGGAGTTATTGTCGAAGATGGAACTTTAACAGTTTCAAATGGTGCTAATGCCAATTTATCAGGAAGTTATGATGCAACAGGTGAACACTCTGGTGATATTGTTGATACTAGTTCAAGTTCTCATACAGATAGTGATGCTGATGATAGTGCATCTCTAACTGTTACTGCAATTAGAGTAGGCTCAAGTGAAGGTTCAGGAACAGCAGGATCCATTGGATCTGCTTTAACGGGAACGTATGGTCAATTAACCATTGCAGCAGATGGTTCTTATTCTTATGTAGCCAATCAAGATGCAGCGGATGCATTAGATGCAGGTGACTCAGTCACAGACTCATTTAATTATACATTATCAGATGGAACAGCAACAGATATTGGAGTAATTACAATTACAATTCTTGGAGCAAACGATGCTCCCGTTGCTAATAACGATACTGGTTCAGTAAATGAAGACGCAACCTTGACAGTTTCCTCAGCTTCAAGTGGAGTTACACAAGATAACGATACAGATGTAGATGGTGATGATACAGTTTCATCTTTAACAGTTACACAAATAGCTGTTACTGGAAGTTCAAACTCAAGTGTTACTTCAAGTACTACTTATTCTAATGGAACTTCTGTAACGGGAACTTATGGTACACTGGTTATTGGCGCAAATGGTACTTATACATATGTAGCCGATCAAAGTGCTGCAGATGATTTAGATTTAAATGATACTGCAACAGATAGTTTCACTTACACAGTTTCAGACGGAACAACAACAGACACTGCAACATTAATCTTTACAGTGACAGGTATCAATGATGCTCCCGTTGCAGTCAACGATACTGATGCATTAAATGAAGATGCAACAGTTACCAGAAGTTCAGGTGATAATTTATTAATGGCAGATGATAGTGATGCTGATGATGATGATAGTTTTACTGTTACACAAATTGCAGTAACAGGTGGATCAAATTCAAGTGTAAACTCAAGCACTACTTATTCTAATGGAACTTCAGTAACTGGAACATACGGTACTCTAGTTGTTGGAGCTGACGGATCATATACATATGAAGCAGATCAAAGTGCTGCTGATGATTTAGATTTAAACGACCAAGTAACAGATAGTTTTACATATACAATATCGGATGGAACGGCAACAGACACTGCAACATTAATCTTTACAGTGACAGGAATTAACGATGCTCCAGTTGCAGTCAATGATACTGATGCTGTTAATGAAGATGCCACAGTAACCAGAAGTTCAGGTTCAAGTTTATTAATGGATGATGATAGTGATGCTGATGATGATGATGCATTTACAGTAACTCAAATTGCAGTAACAGATGGATCCAATAGTTCAGTTGCTGGAAGTAGTACTTATAACAATAATTTTACCTCAGTTACTGGAACTTATGGAACATTAAAAGTTGGTGCAGATGGAACATATACATATGTAGCCGATCAAAGTGCTGCTGATGATTTAGATGCTTCAGACACTGCAACAGATAGTTTCACTTACACAGTTTCAGATGGAACAGCGACAGACACTGCAACATTAATCTTTACAGTAACTGGTGTTAATGATGTACCAGAAGCTGCAGATAAAACTGTAACTACAAACGAAGATACTCCTTATGTATTTTCAGCATCAGATTTTGGCTACACAGATGCAGATGACGATGATGCGTTAGTAAGTGTAAAAATTACAGGATTAGAAGATGCAGGTGCTTTACAATATAATAATGGTAGTGCTTGGGTAGATGTAACTTTAAATCAAGTGATAACCGCAACAGACATTGCTGCTAATAAATTAAGATTAAATCCTACTGCAGATGAGAATGGATCTTCTTACACTAGTTTTGATTTTACAGTAAATGATGGCGATGCAGATAGTGCCTCAGCTAATACAATTACAGTCAATGTAACAGCAGTTAACGATGCACCAGTAGCTGACAACGAAACTAATTCAGTTAATGAAGATGCAACAGTAACTGTGACTGATGGAACCTCAGATGTTTTACATGGAGATACTGATGTTGATAGTGGTGATACCTTAACAGTAACTCAAATTGCAGTAACAGGTGGATCAAATAGTTCAGTTGCAAGTTCAAGTTCATATAATTCTAATGGTAGATCAGTAACGGGTACATATGGTACTTTAACTATAGGTGCTGATGGTACTTACACTTACGTTGCAGATCAAAGTGCAGCTGATGATTTAGATGCCTCAGATACTGCAACAGATAGTTTTACTTATACAGTTTCAGATGGAACAGCGACAGACACTGCAACATTAATCTTTACAGTTACAGGAATTAATGATGCTCCTGTAGCAGTTAACGATAGCGATGTAGTTAATGAGGACGCAACAGTAACACAAACTTCAGGCTCAAGTTTATTAATGGCAGATGATAGTGATGCTGATGATGATGATAGTTTTACTGTTACACAAATTGCACTAACAGGTGGATCAAACAGTTCAGTTGCAAGCTCAAGTTCTTACAATAGTAATTTTACTTCAATTACTGGAACTTATGGAACATTAAAAGTTGGTGCTGATGGTACTTATACTTACGTTGCAGATCAATCAGCGTCAGACGATTTAGATGCAAGTGATACTGCAACAGATAGTTTTACTTATACAGTTTCAGATGGAACAGCTACGGATACAGCTACTTTAATCTTTACAGTGACAGGTATCAATGATGCTCCCGTTGCAGTCAACGATACTGATGCATTAAATGAAGATGCCACAGTAACCAGAAGTTCAGGCTCAAGTTTATTAATGGCAGATGATAGTGATGCTGATGATGATGATGCATTTACAGTAACTCAAATTGCAGTAACAGGTGGATCAAACAGTTCAGTTGCAAGCTCAAGTTCTTATAATTCAAGTGGGACTCAAGTTACAGGTACATACGGTACACTTACTGTTGGTGCTGATGGTACTTATACATATGTAGCCGATCAAAGTGCTGCTGATGATTTAGATGCTTCAGACACTGCAACAGATAGTTTCACTTACACAGTTTCAGATGGAACAGCGACAGACACTGCAACATTAATCTTTACAGTAACTGGTGTTAATGATGTGCCAACTGCATCTGATAATGCAGTTACTACAAACGAAGATACCTCTTATGTATTTTCAGCATCAGATTTTGGATACACAGATGCAGATGATGATGATGCATTAGTAAGTGTAAAAATTACAACTTTAGAAGATGCTGGTGCATTACAATATTATAATGGTAGCGCTTGGGTAGATGTAACTTTAAATCAGGTGATAACAGCAACAGACATTGCTGCTAATAAATTAAGATTAAATCCTACTGCAGATGAGAATGGATCTCCTTACACTACTTTTAATTTTACAGTAAATGATGGGGATGCAAGTAGTTCAACACCTAATACTATTACGGTAAATGTAACAGCAGTTAATGATACTCCAACAGCTACTGATGATACAGCTAGTGTTAATGAAGATGCTACTACAACCATTTCATCTGCATCAAGTGGAGTAATAGATGACAATGATACAGATCCAGATTCATCAGATACTTTAACTTTAACTAACGTTGCTCATACAAATGGAAACACAGAAAGCGTTACATCGAGCACCACTTATTTAAATGGTCAATCAATTACTGGAACTTATGGTGCTTTAACAGTGGGTGCTGATGGAACATATACATATGTAGCAGATCAAAGTGCTGCTGATGATTTAGATGCTTCAGACACTGCAACAGATGTCTTTACCTATACACTATCAGATGGAACAGCAACCGATACTGCAACAATTACAATAACAGTGACCGGAGTGAACGATGCTCCCGTTGCAGTCAATGATACTGATGCTGTTAACGAAGATGCAACAGTTACCAGAACTTCAGGTGATAATTTATTAATGGCAGATGATAGTGATGCTGATGCTGATGATGATGATAGTTTTACCGTAACTCAAATTGCAGTAACAGGAGCTTCTAATTCTTCAGTTGCAAGCTCAAGTTCTTATAATAGCAATTTTACTTCAATTACTGGAACTTATGGAACATTAAAAGTTGGTGCTGATGGAACATACACTTACGTTGCAGATCAAAGTGCTGCTGATGATTTAGATGCTTCAGATACTGCAACAGATAGTTTCACTTATACAGTTTCAGACGGAACAGCTACTGACACTGCAACATTAATCTTTACAGTGACAGGAATTAACGATGCTCCAGTTGCGGATAATGAAACAAATTCAGTAAATGAAGATGCAACACTTACAGTCACAGATGGAACTTCAGATGTTTTACATGGAGATACGGATGCAGATGACAGCGCATCTCTAACAGTTTCAGCAATTAGAACTGGAGCGGAAGGCGGAAGTGGAACTGCAGGCTCAATTGGTTCTGGTTTAACTGGTACTTATGGAACTTTAACTTTAGCAAGTGATGGAACATATACATATGTAGCCGATCAAAGTGCTGCTGATGATTTAGATTTAAACGACCAAGTAACAGATAGTTTTACTTATACAGTTTCAGATGGAACGGCAACGGATACTGCAACAATTACAATAACAGTGACAGGTATCAATGATGCTCCAGTTGCAGTCAATGATACTGATGCTGTTAACGAAGATGCGACAGTTACAAGAAGTTCAGGATCAAGTTTATTAATGGATGATGATAGTGATGCTGATGATGATGATAGTTTTACCGTAACTCAAATTGCAGTAACAGGTGGATCAAACAGTTCAGTTGCAAGCTCAAGTTCTTATAATTCAAGTGGGACTCAAGTTACAGGTACATACGGTACACTTACTGTTGGTGCTGATGGAACATACACTTACGTTGCGGATCAAAGTGCTTCAGACGATTTAGATGCTTCAGATACTGCAACAGATAGTTTCACTTATACAATATCGGATGGAACAGCAACAGACACTGCAACATTAATCTTTACAGTAACTGGAATTAATGACATTCCAACAGCATCAAACAATACAGTTTCAACACAAGAGGATACCCCTTACGTATTTTCAACTTCTGATTTTGGCTACACAGATGCAGATGATGATGATGCATTAGTAAGTATAAAAATTACAACATTAGAAGATGCTGGTGCATTACAATATTATAATGGTAGCGCTTGGGTAGATGTAACCTTAAATCAAGTAATAACAGCAACCGATATCTCAAATAATTATTTAAGATTAAATCCTACTGAAAATGAAACAGGCTCACCCTATACAACAATTGGTTTTTCTGTAAATGATGGAGATGCGGACAGTTCATCTTCGTATACATTGACCGTTAATGTAATCAATACAAATGATGCTCCAGTAGCTGACAACGAAATTAATTCAGTGAATGAAGATGCAACGGTCACAGTCACCGATGGAACTTCAGATGTTTTACATGGAGATACGGATGCTGATAGTGACACTTTAACAGTAACTCAAATTGCAGTAACAGGTGGATCCAATAGTTCAGTTGCTGGAAGTAGTACTTATAACAGCAATTTTACCTCAGTTACTGGAACTTATGGAACATTAAAAATAGGAGCTAACGGAACATACACTTACGTTGCAGATCAATCAGCGTCAGACGATTTAGATGCCTCAGATACTGCAACAGATAGTTTCACTTACACAGTTTCAGATAGTAATGCGACAGACACTGCAACATTAATCTTTACAGTAACTGGTGTTAATGATGTGCCAACAGCATCAAACAATACAGTTTCAACAGAAGAGGATACACCATATGTATTTTCAACATCTGATTTTGGCTACACAGATGCAGATGATGACGATGCATTAGTAAGTGTAAAAATTACAACATTAGAAGACGCTGGTGCGTTGCAGTATTACAATGGATCAAACTGGGTAGATGTAACCTTAAATCAAGTAATAACTGCAACAGATATCTCAAATAGTTATTTAAGATTAAATCCTACTGCAGATGAAAATGGATCTCCTTATACAACAATTGGTTTCTCTGTAAATGATGGCGATGCAGATAGTGCTTCAAGTTACACTATGACAATTAACGTAACCGCTATAAATGATAATCCAGTTGCTGATAATGAAACGAATACCGCAACAGAAGGCACTACTACAACAGTCACAGACGGGACTTCAGATATTCTCTATGGCGACACAGATACAGAGGGAGATACATTAGAAATATCAGGCATAAGAACAGGAACAGAGTCTGGCTCTGGAACATTTGGAGCAATAGCTACACCTTTAACTGGTACTTATGGATCTTTAACAATTAATTCAGATGGAACATATAGTTATACGCCTAATGATGTTTTAGGTAGTGGAGAAACTGGAATAGATTATTTTACATATACAGTCTCTGACGGTAATGGTGGAACAGATACAGGACAACTTACTATAACGGTTACAGGTGCTAATGATGCCCCAGTTGGTGTTAATGATAGTAATACAATTGATATAGCAGCAACTTCAACTTTAACAGTCACAAATGACTCTGAAAAAGATGTGTTAACTAACGATACTGATCCAGATTCAAATGATACATCAATAGTAACCGAGATAAGAACAGGATCAACTGAAGGCTCAGGTACTGCTGGAACATTAGGGGAGGCATTAATTGGAACTTATGGTTCTTTGATAATGAACTCAAATGGTAGCTACACATATATAGTTAATGAAGGTTTAAAAGATACATTGGATCCAGGTGAAATAGTTTATGAATATTTTAATTATACAGTTAGAGATGGCAGCGGTGTTACGGATACAAGTTCAATTGTATTAAAATTACAAAATGGTGGTGGTGTTGTTAAAGAAATTAGAGAAAAGAAAGCTGAAAGAATTATTAGAAATCAATCTAAAATGGAAGCAAGAGTTCAAGTTGAAAATACTTTCACAGAACTAAATCAATCAACAGAATTTGATTTAAATAATTTTGAATTTGAACAAACCGCAAGAAAAACAGATTATTCCCAAGGTCTCAAATTAGTTGATTTAGTTGCCGAAACAGACTCTCTTCAAATTTCAGAAGGAGAACTTTCAAACCTTAAAATTAAAGACAAACAAGAAGGTTTAAAATTGAAATTTGGTGTCATGAATGAAGCCGACAATGAGATTGTTAAATTTGATGGAAAAATGAGTGATGGTTCTGCATTACCTGAGTGGATTAAAATTAATCCTAAAACAGGTCAAACAACCACAAATATTCCAGAAGGTGTAGATAAAGTTGAAATTATGATTATTGCAACGGATAAAAACAATGAAACTCGAGAAATTGCAGTTGAAATTGATCCTGAAAAAATAAAACAAGATAGAAAAATTATCAAACAAGCAAAAAGAACAAATTCTTCAATTACTGTTAATGAAGACGGTACGGTTAATATTGTAAAACAAAATGAAGATGGATTAGTTGAAAGATCATTTAACAAAACATTAAATTTTAACAATCAAGCAGATATCAATGAAATTATTGAAACGTTTAAACCAGAAACAATTTTTCAACTTAAACCTTTAAATATTGGAAATGATTTAATTATAGATTTACCCAATGAGCTAAAGGGTAATTTTAATAATACTAAACTTGTTCTTAAAGATGGAACCGAAGTACCTGACTGGCTTGAGTATGATCCTGTAACGGGTCAAATTATTGCAGAAAATCCACCTGAAGATGTTTCTCAATTAGAATTAAAACTTATTATTGAGCAGGATGGAAAAATTATTGTAAAAGATTTAGAAATTGATTTACAAGAGCAAAATGTATCCCAAAATTTTGATGGGGGTGAAAATAATAAATTTGTTACTTTAAGCGACCAATTAGATAAAGAATTTAATGATTGGGAAGATTATGGTAATGACCTTATTAATAGACTATAAAATAACTTAGCCTCATGAAACAATTACTATTTATATTATTCATTTATTTATCATCTTTAAACTCTGTTCATTCTGAAGAAAGGGAAGCTCGAGGTTTAGTGAGTGCAACTGAAAAAGTTTCAATTTCCAGTGAAATTGCTGCAAGAGTTCAAAGTATTAATTTTTTATTAGGAGATGCCTTTAAAGAAGGGGATGTGCTGATTAGTTTTGATTGTGAAATTTATAAAGCACAAAAAGATGTAATTAAAGCCGAACATGAGAGTGCAAGAATACAATTAGAAAATGATAAAGAGTTATTAGAACTAAGATCAATTGGTAAACTCCAATACCAATTAACAGTTTCAAATTATGAAAAGGCTAAAGCAGAATTGAGTATTGCAACTTTAAATGTGGATCGATGTGAAATCATTGCTCCTTATGATGGAAAAGTGATGGATGTTTATACAACTATTTTTACCAGTATAGAACAAAGACAACCCTTAATGGACATTGTTGGGGATGGATTATTAGAAGCTGAAATTGTTGCTCCAAGTAATTGGCTTAAATGGTTAAAAAAAGGACATAACGTAAAAATCATTATTGATGAAACTGGAGAAACGTTAGATGCAACCGTTATTAGTTTAGGAGCTACAGTGGATGCAATTAGTCAAACAATAGAATTAAAAGCACAGTTTAATGAAAAATACGATTCATTAATACCTGGAATGAGTGGGATCGTTAAATTTTGAGTGAAGATAAAAACATAAAAGTTGCTCGGTTATTTGGTTTAGAAAAAAAAGCAAGAGAAGCAAGATCTCAAGACGAACTACATTTTGTAATCGCAAATGAGACAAGACAAATTATCGATTATATCAGTGCGTTTTTATTATTAAAAACACCAGCGGATAAATTTAATATTAAAGCAACCTCTGATTTAGCTACAGTTGATAGAACGTCACCTTTACTTACTTTTATAGAAAACTTTGTGAACAACGATAAATCGTTAAGTGATAAAGAAATTCAAAATTTAGAATTAGACAAAATTGCTAAAAATATTAATTCTGAGAAACCAAAAAATTTACCCGAAAACATTTTATTTATTCCAATTATTTCACCTCAAAAAGGCCTACAAGGTTATTTATTATTAGTAAGAAGTGAAAAATTTTCTGAAAACGAAATTGAACTTGCCGGACATTTGTCTTCAACTTATGGTCATGCTTTTAATTCGTTCTTAAAAGATTTTTCAATTAAAAATCATTATAAAAAATATTTAACTGGAAAAAAATCATGGAAAATTTATGCAGCTATTTTTATAATTTTAATTTTACCTATTCGAATAACTAGTACGGCTCCAGTTGAGGTTATAGCAAAAAATCCAAGCTTAGTTACTTCACCATTTGATGGGGTGGTTAAAAATATTGTAGCAAGTAATAACGATAAAATTAAGCAAGGTGATTTATTGGTTTTATTAGAAGATATCGAACTTAAAAATAATTTAAATATTACAAACCAATCCCTTCAAGTAGCTCAAAAAGAACTTCTTCGAAGCAGACAATCATCCTTTACGAATAATGAGGAAAAAGCTCGATTAGCAGAATTAGTGGCACAAGTTGAATTAAAAAAAGTAGAAGTAGCATCAGCACAAGAAAAGCTAAAAAATACAAAATTATTTGCAAAACAAAAAGGAATTGCAATTGTAGATCAAAAAAATGATTGGCAAGGACGACCCGTTGCAGTGGGTGAAAAAATTATGACTGTTGCAAATCCTGATGAAGTTGAGTTTTTGATATGGTTGCCGGTTAAAGACTCGTTAGTGATTAAAGAAAATTCTAAAGTTAAAGTGTTTTTAGACATCAATCCAATTAGCTCGTTAAAAGGAAAACTTTTAAGATCTTCTTACGAACCTTCTTTGTCTCCTGAAGAAATATTATCTTATAAATTAGGAGCTAGTTTTGAGGGAAAAAAACCTCCAAGAATAGGATTGAGAGGAACGGCTAAAGTTTATGGTTCAAGAGTTTTTCTATTCTATTATGTTCTTAGAAAACCAATTACTTTTGTAAGACAATTAATAGGAATATGATCGTTCCTTATCTAAGACAAGATTTAGAAGTTTTTCGTGGTAATAGCCGTGAAGATGGTTCGCCCGCATGGCTTTTATATGATGCAATTCGAAATAAATACTTCACACTTGGTTTAACTGCTTTTAAACTTATTAAAAACTGGAGTGGAGGTGAAGATATTAAAAACTTTGAAAAGAAAATTAATTCATCAGGAATTGAAACCAGTGAAGATGAAATAAAAAGTTTTATTAGTTTTCTTCACCAAAATAATTTAATTGTCCAACCTTCCGGTCAAAACGTTAGCTATTTACTACAACAAAAAAATAGCATGAAGAAGAGCTGGTTATTATATTTAATACACAGTTATCTATTTTTTAAAATTCCATTATTTAAACCAGACAATTGGCTTTCTAAAACTTTAAAATATGTAAAATATTTTGGTTCAAAACGATTTAGAAATATTACTTACTTCTTTGGTTTTGTTGGTTTATTTTTAGTCGCTCAACAATTTGAAACCTTTAAAAGCACTTTTCTTTATTTCTTTTCTTTTCAAGGGTTAATGCTTTATTTCTTAACTTTAGTTTTTGTAAAATGTCTTCATGAATTAGGACATGCTTATATTGCAAAACACTATGGCTGCAGAGTATCTGCGATTGGAATAGCTTTTTTAGTTTTTTTTCCATTTTTATATACCGATACAACTGATGCCTGGAGACTTAGAAATCACAAAGAAAGATTATTAATTAACTTTGGTGGTATACTTACAGAATTACATCTAGCGTTATTTGCAACTTTTATTTGGGGAATTTTACCTGAGGGTGGATTTAAAAGTGCAGCCTTTTTCATTGCAACAACATCATGGATTTCATCCTTAACGATTAATGTAAGTCCTTTCATGAGATTTGATGGCTACTATGTTTTTTCCGATTGGTTAAAAGCTGAAAATTTACAACCTCGTTCATTTGCTCTTGCAAGGTGGAAAATAAGGGAAACTTTATTTGGTCTTAATCATAGTCCTCCAGAAGAAATTAACCCCTCAAGAAGATGGACTTTTATCGTTTATGCTTGGGCGACATGGCTGTATCGATTTTTTCTATTTTTAGGTATTGCACTTTTAGTTTATCACCTAGCATTTAAATTTTTAGGAATCATACTGTTTGCGGTTGAAATTTATTGGTTCATTATGTTACCGGTAATTCGTGAAGTGAATAATTGGTACAAATTAAAATCTGAAATAAAATTTAACAAACAAACCAAAAGAACTTTAATCATTATTACTGCTTTATTAATGGTTTTATTCTTACCCTGGAAGTCATCTTTAAAAATACCTGCAGTATATATTTCTGAGCAGTATTTAAAAATTTACGCACCTTATCCTTCAATGATTAAAAGAATATTAGTTGAAAAAGATGATGAAGTTGAAAAAGGACAAAATCTAATTGAACTTTATTCGCCTGATTTAGAGAATGAAATTATTTCATTAAGAAGAAATATAAAACTAATCAAGACAAAGATTAATCGATTAAGTAATTCAGCAGGAAATATGGATCAATACTTAACGTTACAACAAAGATTAATTGCTCTACAAACAGAATTATCTGGTCTTACAAAAGTTCAAAATAAGCTTTTAATTAAAGCACCCATTAAAGGAAAGATAAAAGATTTTTATAATTTATCTGAAGATATGTGGGTTAGTAATTTAGATCAACTTTTAGGTATTGTTCAATTCGGTACTGGAAAGGTAAAAGGATTTATTAAAGAAGAACAAATAGATCGATTTTTAGAAAAAAACCCAGCTGTCTTTATTCCAAACGATGGAATTCATGATAAAGTTTATTTAGTTTCAAAATCACTAGATTTATCTGCTGTTAATAATCTTCCTTACATTTCATTAAGCTCAATTCATAATGGTCCAGTTGCTATAAGAAATTTTACAGGAGGAAAATTTCAATATCGTCCACAAACAGCACATTATATTGCAGACTTCAAACTTGCGAAACGTAGTAAAATTCAATTCGAATTACCTGGTTATGTTCATATTGAAGGGAGTCGATACAGCCCTTTTACAAAATTGTTTAAAAATATTATTGCTATTCTTGTAAGAGAAAGTGGTTTTTAAATATCATTAGTTTATTAAACCTAAAATGGACGTCTTTTGATATAAAAAGATACATCAAATCGATTATAAATTTTAAAAATGAAAGTTATAAATAATAAAAAAGGTTTTACCTTAATTGAATTATTAGTGGTAGTTGCCATCATTGGTATTTTATCATCTGTCGGGGTTGTTGCTTATAATGGGTATACAGCTGGGGCTAAAGAATCAGCTTGCAAAGGTAATTTTAGAACCATAGTTAAAGCTGTTTATGAAAATATAATGTGGTGTGAGCTTAACCCAACAATTAATTTTTTGTGGAGTTCACAACAATCTCGAGAATATGATTGTGGTAATTTGGAGGAAGAAAACTATAACAGAAACTTAAATGCAACTTCAGAAGAAATATTAGCCAAGCTTACTGTAAATCAACTTGGTAATATGGATAGAATTAGAGAGCTTGCCGCTGCAAGAGGGAAAGAGACAAAATTAGATTCAAGATCAACACTTAAAACGATGACTAATCCCTACACTGGTTATACTGTTCTTGATGCTGCTTCACCCAATGCATATTATTATGGAGATAAATATGATCAGAGAGGTAAAGTAACTCTTGGAAAAAAAGATAGTAGTGGAAATGAATTAGGCTTTGCAAATTGGAAGGCGGAGGAAGAGGGACAACTGTTTCTAATAACTAAATGTGGTGATAAAGTGATAGAATACGAATTTGATATCTATTGAAAATTTATATGTTTTCTTAAAATGAAAGTAATAAATAATAAAAAAGGTTTTACCTTAATTGAATTATTAGTGGTAGTTGCCATCATTGGTATTTTATCATCTGTCGGGGTTGTTGCTTATAATGGGTATACAGCTGGGGCTAAAGAATCAGCTTGCAAAGGTAATTTTAGAACCATAGTTAAATCTGTTTATGAAAATATAATGTGGTGTGAGCTTAACCCAACAATTAATTTTTTGTGGAATACCACACAATCTTTGGAATATGATTGTAATAATATGTTCGTTGGCGGCAGGGACACTGTGTATACGGAGTACACGAAAAATGAAAAAATAGCCAGGCTTACTATAGATCAAATTGCTATTCATGATTTATCGCTACCAGGTGACATAGCGCGGGGGAAAAAGACGAAATCAGGCTCAAGATCAACACTTACCTCGATGACTAATCCCTACGCGGGAAAAACTGGTTATGGTGTTTTTAATGCTAGCGGAACCAGGGAACTATATGAAGGAGATGAATATGATCTGAGAGGTCAAGTAACTCTTAGAAAACAAGATAGTAGTGGAAATGAAATAGCTGCGAATAAAGAGGGACAACTGTTTCTAATAACTAAATGTGGTGATAAGGTGATAGAACACGATTTTGATTTCTATTGAAAATTTATATGTTTTCTTAAAATGGATAAATAATTAACATAAAATACTTCTTTCCATTTTCATATTTAATGTCTATAAGATACTACCATGGCGCGATATATCTTTGTCACCGGCGGTGTGGTTTCTTCTCTTGGTAAAGGTCTCTCTTCAGCATCGTTAGCTTATCTATTACAATCAAGAGGTTACAAAGTTAGAATTAGAAAACTAGATCCGTATTTAAATGTGGATCCAGGAACTATGAGCCCATTTCAACATGGTGAAGTTTTTGTGACAAATGATGGTGCTGAAACAGATTTAGATTTGGGTCATTATGAAAGATTTTCAGGAATATCTGCAAAAAAATCTGACAATATCACAACAGGAAAAATTTATAGTGATGTAATTAAAAAAGAACGTAAAGGAGGGTATCTTGGAAAAACTGTTCAAGTTATTCCACATATAACTGACCGTATTAAAGAGTTTATAAAAAATGATACCTCAAAGGAAGATTTTGTAATTTGTGAAATTGGTGGAATAGTAGGAGATATAGAAAGCCTTCCATTTGTAGAAGCTATCAGACAATTTTCAAATGATGTGGGGAAAAAAAATGCTTTATTTGTTCATTTAACTTTAGTTCCTTACCTTAAAGCATCAGATGAAATTAAAACAAAACCTACACAACATTCTGTAAAAGAATTAAGAAGCCTTGGTATACAACCAGATATCATCATTTGTAGATCGGAAAGACCTATTCCATTAGATCATAGAAAAAAAATATCATTATTTTGTAATGTGGATATTAAAAATGTAATTCAAACTGTTGATGTTAAAACTATTTATGAAGCTCCAATTAGTTTCAATAGAGAAAACTTAGATAAACAGGTGCTTGAATATTTTAAAATTAAATCAAGGAAAAAAGTTAATTTAAATCCTTGGAAAAAGATTACAAAAATAGTTTTACAAACAAAAAAATCTATTAATATTGCAATAATTGGTAAATACGTTGACCTTAAGGATGCTTACAAATCCTTAGATGAAGCACTAACTCATGGTGGTATTGATAACAATTTAAAGGTTAACTTAGTCAGAATAGATTCTGAAAATTTAAAAATTTCTGAAATAAAAAATAAATTAAAGGGAGTTTCTGGAATTTTAATACCAGGAGGATTTGGCAAAAGAGGTACAGAGGGTAAAATTGAAGCAATTAAGTTTGCACGAGAAAAAAAGATACCTTTTTTTGGAATTTGTTTTGGAATGCAAATGGCTATTATTGAATTTGCTAGAAATAAGTTAAAAATTAAAAAAGCTACATCAAGTGAGTTTGGAAGCACCGGTACTCCAATTATTGGTTTAATTACAGAATGGAATAGAGATGGAAAATTAATAAAAGGAACAGATAAAGATCTAGGTGGTACGATGAGACTTGGTCTTTATGAGGCTAAATTAAAAGAAAATTCATTAATTAAAAAAATCTATAAATCAAGATCAATCCAAGAAAGACACAGACATAGATACGAAGTTAATATAAGCTATAAAGACCAATTTGAAAAAAATGGCTTAATTTTTTCAGGGCTATCTCCAGATAAAAGACTGCCAGAGATTATTGAGTTAAAAAACCATCCTTGGTTTATAGCAGTTCAATTCCATCCTGAATTTAAATCTAGACCTTTAGCACCACATCCTTTATTCTCATCATTTATCAAGGCTGCAAAAAATTATAAATGAAAAATATTAAAGTAAATTGTGGAAATATTGAAATCGCAAATAATAATAAAATTTGCATTATTGCGGGTCCTTGCCAACTTGAAACCGAGCAACATGCCATGGATATGGCGGGTAAAATCAAAGAAATTACTTCAAAATTTAATATGGGTTTTATTTATAAAACCTCATTTGATAAAGCTAATAGAACAAGTTTAAAGGGTCAAAGAGGTGCGGGTCTCGAACAATCTTTACCTATTTTTGATAAGATTAAAAAAGAATTAAATGTTCCGATTTTAACAGACATACATAATGCTGAGCAATGTTCTGTAGTAGCTCCTTATGCTGATGTATTACAAATTCCAGCTTTCTTATGTAGGCAAACAGATTTATTAATTGCTGCTGCTAAAACTGGAAAAATTATAAATGTTAAAAAAGGTCAATTTCTTGCACCATGGGATATGGTTAATGTTACAAAAAAAATTGCTGACTCTGGTAATAATAATATTTTAGTTACCGAAAGAGGTGCTAGTTTTGGATACAATACACTTGTATCTGACATGAGGTCACTTCCTATAATGGCAAAAAATGGATATCCAGTTATCTTTGATGCTACGCACTCAGTGCAACAACCTGGAGGTTTAGGTGAAACAAGTGGTGGTCAAAGAGAGTTTGTAGAATACTTAGCAAGAGCTGCAGTAGCTGTAGGTGTTGCAGGTGTCTTTATTGAAACACACCAAGATCCAGATAATGCTCCATCTGATGGACCTAATATGGTTCCGTTAGATAAATTAGAAAAATTACTATCTCAGCTACACGAAATAGATAATTTGATTAAAAAATAAATGAGTAAAATTTTAAAGATTAGAGCTCGTCAAGTTTTTGATAGCAGAGGAAACCCCACAATTGAAGCTGAAGTTTATTCAAAAAAATTAAGTGCATCTGCCATTTGTCCATCGGGTGCCTCAACGGGAACTTACGAAGCATTTGAAAAGAGAGATAGTGCTAACAAAAAATATTTGGGTAAAAGTGTTTTAAATGCAGTAAAATTAATTAATACTAAAATCTCTAAAAAACTATCAGGTAAAAATATTCATGATCAAACACGTATCGATACAATCTTAATTAATCTTGATGGTACTAGACAAAAAACAAATTTAGGTGCTAATGCGATTTTAGCAGTATCAATGGCTGCTAAAAAACTTTCAGCAAAGATTAAGAATATTCCACTTTATAAAACTTTTTTAGTAAAAAATAATTATAAATTACCATATCCATTAATGAATATTATTAATGGGGGTGCACATGCTAATAACGGATTAAGAATTCAAGAGTTTATGATTAGACCTGATAAAGCTAAAAACTTTTCAGAAGCAATGAGAATATGTTTTGTTGTAATTAATAATTTAAGAGACTTAATTATAAAGAGAGGCTTATCAACCTCTGTTGGTGACGAAGGTGGTTTTGCTCCAATGATCAATAGTAATGAAAAAGCTTTAGATTTAGTTGTTGCAGCAATTAATAAGTCTGGTTTTAAAAATGGCAAAGATGTTTCGATTTGCTTAGACGTTGCAGCAAATGAATTAATCAAAAAAGATAAGTACTCTATTCATTCAAAAAAATTTGTTTCGGTAGATCAATCTATTAAAGAATATAAAAAGATAATAAATAAATACAAAATTAAATCTATTGAAGATCCATTTGGAGAAAATGATTGGATGGCATGGAGTAAATTAATGAAAAATACCAATAATGTGCAAATAGTTGGAGATGATTTGTATGTAACTAATTTAGAAAGACTTAAAAAAGGCTTTTTAAATAATTCTTCAAACTCTATATTAATTAAACTCAATCAAATTGGTACGGTATCTGAAACACTTGAAGTTATAAAGTTTGCACAAATTATTGGATATAAAACAATAATTTCTCATAGATCTGGAGATAGCGAAGACACTTTTATAGCAGACCTGGCTGTAGGTACAAATTCAAATCAAATAAAAACTGGATCTTTAGCTAGATCAGAACGTGTTGCAAAATATAATCAATTATTACGTATAGAAGAAGAGCTTGGAAAAAAAGCATCAATGAGTAAAATTCATTAATGCTGGGGAAATTAAAAAAAAATTATTTTTTATTAATCTCTACTTTTTTAATACTTTATTTTTTCTTTAACCTTCTAGATGGTGAAAGAGGTCTTTTTTCTTATTTTAAAAAAAAAGAAATTTTAGTTAATTTAAAAATTGAAGAAGCTAATTTATCTAATAAAATCAAAGAGCTTGAATTTAAAAACTCTCTATTAAGTACTAAATTAGACCTAGATTATGTTGAAACCTTAATTAGAGAAAAATTTATGTTTGGCAAAGAAGGAGAGACCCTTTATATAATTAAAAAGAATGACAACTAAGCCAAGACATCCAGAAAAAGTTAACAAACCTTTAAATCCAATCAAAAAAAAACCTGATTGGATAAGATCTAAACTTGTTAATAGTAAAGAGTTTTTTCTAACAAAAACAATTGTTAATAATAATAATTTAGTAACGGTATGTCAGGAAGCTAACTGTCCAAATATCACAGAATGTTGGAGCAAAAGACATGCAACATTTATGATAATGGGTGATACTTGCACAAGAGCATGTGCTTTTTGTGATGTAAAAACAGGCAAGCCAGGAAAACTAGACTCATTAGAACCCGTTAAAATAGCTGAAGCCGTAAAAAAATTAAATTTAAAACATGTCGTAATCACTTCCGTTGATAGAGATGATCTCGACGATGGAGGATCAAATCATTTTTTTGAGGTAATTGATCAAACAAGAAAAAAAAATCCTAATACATCAATTGAAGTTTTAACACCTGATTTTCTAAGAAAAGGAGATGCTTATAAAAAAGTACTAGAAGCTAATCCTGATGTTTTTAATCATAACATTGAAACTGTGCCTAGACTTTATTTAAAAGTAAGACCAGGCTCTAGATATTTTTCATCATTAGAACTCTTAAAGAATGCAAAATTAGTTAATAAAAATGTTTTCACAAAATCAGGATTAATGGTTGGATTAGGTGAAAATAAAGAGGAGATCATTCAAGTGATGGATGATCTAAAAGCAGCTGATGTAGATTTTTTAACTGTTGGTCAATACTTGCAACCCTCTGTAAGACATCACCCTTTAGATCGTTATTACCATCCAGATGAATTTAAAGAGTTAGAAACTATTGCAAAATCAAAAGGATTTTTATTAGTTTCATCGACACCTTTAACTAGATCTTCATATCATGCAGATGAAGATTTCGCTAAACTTCAACAAAATAGAATTAATAATCATTAATGCCTAAGGCATCAGTTAAAAGAAGTATAAATAAAAAAAAAATAAACTTATTGAGTTTGTTTTGGATATCGAAAAATATCCAGAATTTATCCCTTTTTGCCTAGACTCAAAAGTCTACGATAGAAAAGATGAAAATAATCAAATTTTAATCATAGCAGATTTAACAATTGGAAAGGGTCCTTTTAGCGATACTTATAAAAGTGACGTTAGATTTAATAAAAAAGATGACACGATTAATGTTACTAATTTAGATGGACCACTAAAACACTTACAAAATAATTGGAAATTTATAGAAAATAATAACATCACTGAGGTTTATTTTGATGTTGATTTTGAAATTAAAAATAAGTTTTTAAATTTGTTAATGGAAAAATCTTTTGAATTTGGTTTAAATAAAATTGCTGATGCTTTTCAAAAAAGAGCTGAAACAGTATAAAAAATTTAAAAAACTGCTCAAATTAAAGAGCTAACAATATCCAAGGCCCTTTTAACTGAAGCTTTTTGAATTGAGCTTCTTGTTTTTTGTTTAAAAATATTTTTTGTTATCACCAATTTATTGGATCTTTTTACTCCTATATAGACTAATCCGATGGGTTTGTTTTTAGTTCCACCATTAGGACCTGCAATTCCAGTGACAGATACATTTATTTGAGCTTTAGATATCTTTGCTAAATTCTTAACCATAGCCTCACAACATTCAGCGCTAACAGCACCATATTTTTCGATAATACTTTTATTTACATTTAAAATATTGATTTTTGCTTGATTAGAATAGGTAATAAGACCTATGTTGAATACTTTAGATGCACCACTAATAGAAGTAATAGATGCAGCTAACATCCCTCCTGTGCAAGACTCAGCAAAAGATATTTTAAGTTTTTTTTTGATTAATTTTTTTACAATATTTTTCATTATAAAATGTAGCTCTTTAAAATCATGAAACACACAAGAGTTAGAACCACATAAAAACCAGCACAGATATCATCCATAATTACACCAAAACTATTCTTAAAGTTTTTATCAAAAAAGTTTACAGGAAATGGCTTCATGATATCAAAATATCTAAAAAGAATAAAAAATAGAGCATAATAAACAATAGCTTCAACACCATCTTTTGTTGTTCCATGAGATATCTCATAAAGATATATAGGAATTGATTGACCTAAAAATTCATCAATTATGATTTCACCAGGATCCTTATTTTCACTATTTTCTATATAACTTGAAACAGCATAAAATGAGTAAATAAATATTATTATCAATCCAAATAAGATTATATTTGGTGAAATATTTAAAGTGTGGAATAGATAATAAAGAATAATTACAGTCGCCAGTGACCCAAATGTTCCAGGCATATATTTAATTTTACCAAGACCAAACATAGTAACTAATAATGAGTTGAAGGAATTAATCATTTTTAATAACTGAGGCTATAACTTCACAAGCTATAGCTTTTTCTTTACCAATTACACCTAACTTTTCAGTTGTTTTACCTTTTATATTAATTTGAGTGGGAGAGATATTACAAATTTTTGCAATACAGTTTAATATTTGTTTTTTATATTCTTGAATTTTAGGTTTTTGAGTAATGATATTAATATCAAGATTATTTATTAGATAACCTTTTTTTACAGTTTGCTTTATTATTTTGCTTAACAGAATTGTAGATCTGATATTTTTAAATTTCTTATTCTTATCAGAGAATTTTTCACCAATATCACCCATAGAGCAAGCTCCAAGTATAGCATCTGTTACAGCGTGTAACACAGGATCTCCATCTGAATGACCTAATGTACCAATAGGTGAGGGTATCTTAATTCCACCTATGTAAAGCTTCTTATTAGGAACCAACCTATGAACATCAAAACCTATTCCAAATTTTATTAAATTATTAAATTTAATATCTGAATTTATTGTAATTTTATTATTAGTAGTTTCGCCCTTTATAATCTTTATTTTTTTACCAGCTCTTACAAATAAGTTAGCATCATCAGTAACTTCCTCACTTTTATTATTTTGAAGTGCAAAAAGTTTTTTATAGTTAAATGCTTGAGGTGTTTGGATTAAGTAAATATTTTCTCTTTTTAAATTTTTAACATTATTCGAAATTTTCTGCTTAACTGTATCAGCAGTTTGAATTGCAGGAATTACACAATCATTTGATTTTAATTCATTCATTAATTTATTTAAAAGCTTTAGAGAAAAATTTGGTCTTGCAGCATCATGAATTATTACATTTTTAAAATTATTTTCTTTAATACTTTTTAAGGCATTATAAGCAGACTCTGCTCTTGTTTTACCACCTATGATAATTTTGATGTTTTTAATATTAAGCTTATTGATAAAATTTTTGTGTTTTTTATTTACTACTAGAACAATTTTATTAAATTTATTAAAAACTTTAGCTTTATCAATTGAATGCAATAATAAAGGTTTACCTTTATAATTTGTGTAGGGTTTTGGAGTATTTGAATTAAATCTTTTACTTTCACCTCCAGCAAGTATTATAAAGCAACTATTCATGATAAAAATATATAACACATTATTTTGTTCAAAATGATTGATTTTATTAAAAAAAATATATTCATCATTCTAGTATTTTTAATTACTTTATTCATAGGTTTTATAACTTTTTTAACGTTTATTGATAAAAGTTTTTTAAAATTATCTGATGACAATCTCCAACTATTATTAATTGTAAATATTGCATTGTTAATACTTCTTTTTTTTATGATATTTTCAGAAGTAAGAAATTCTTTAAAGATAGATGTTGATGTAAGCGGCTCTAAGGCCAATAGAAAATACATAACATTCTTTGCATTATTTACTTTAATTCCTTCGATTTTAATTTCTTTATTTTCATTATTTCTCCTTTCATTTGCTCTTGATAAATATTTAGATAAAAAAATAACAACAGCTGTTAATAATTCTTATGAAATTGCAAAAAGCTATACTGAGGAAGTTAGAACAAAAACACAATCAGAAATAATTTTAATAGCATTTGATTTAAACAAAAGTATCAATTTTTTAAATACAAATATTAATCAATTTAAAAGTTTTCTAAAAACTCAAAAACTAATTAGAGGTATGGACGAAGTTCATATTATTGAAGGTAATGGAAATTTATATTTATCAACTTTAGAAGATACTACTTTATATACACCTCCTTTAAGTGATGCTTTAGAAATGGTCCAAAATGATAAAAGACCACTTAAGATTATTAATGCTTATAAAAATCAAACAGCATCTATTATAAAGCTTGAAAACTTTGAAGGTAAGTATTTATATATAGTAAAGTATTTAGATAAAAAAATTTCACAATATTTACTAGAATCTCAAGAAGCTCTTAATTTTTACTACACAGTTTTAAATAAACAAACTGGGATTAAGATATCATTTGTATTTATTTATCTAGTTATAGTTTCACTATTATTATTTTTATCCATATCAATAGCTATAAGATTTTCATCAAGATTTTTTAGGTCTATTAATAATTTAATTATTGCATCTTCCAATATTGGAAAAGGTAATCTAGATATTAAAGTACCAGAAATTAAAACTGATAAAGACATGGAGATTTTAAATCAAAATTTTAATTTAATGATAGATAAATTAAAATCACAACAAGAAAAAATTATAATAAAAGAAAGACACGAAGCTTGGGAAAATTTAGCTAGAAAATTAGCTCATGAAATTAAAAATCCACTCACACCTATTCAATTAACTATCGATAAATTGAAAAATAAATATTCTGAAAAAATAGCAGATCATGAAAAAGAAGATTTTTCCAAAAGTTTATTAATTATTGGAAAGCAAATTAAACAAATTGAAAATTTAGTTAATGAATTTTCTGATTTTGCAAGAATGCCAAAACCAATTCTCAAAAATAACAATTTAGTTTCTTTGATAAAAGATAATGTTAAATTAATAAATGAATTAGATAATGAAATCATAATTGATTTTAAATCAAGTAAATCTAAAATTCTTTTAAACTCTGATAGTGAACAATTAAGCAGAGTTTTCTTCAATTTAATTAAAAATTCTATTGAAAGTATACAGGATAAGAAAATTGATAATGTTAATTTTAATGGAAAAATCGATATTTCTATAAATGAGAATGAGGAAATAATTAACTTCATAATTATCGATAATGGATTAGGATTTGGAATATTTAAAAACAATATAAAAGACATTCTAAATCCTTATTTTACAACCAAAAAAAAAGGTACGGGCCTAGGTTTGTCTATTGTTAATAAAATAATAAATGATCATAATGGTAAAATAAATTTTATATCACTTGAAAAGGGTGCAAAAATTGAAATTACATTTACAAAATAATGAGTACTGAAATATTAATTATTGATGATAATGCAGATATTAGAAACATTATTAACGATCTAATAATTGAAGCTGGTTACAAAACAAGATTAGCTGCAAACTATAATCAAGCATTAAATGAGATTGATAAAAAACTCCCAGATGTTGCAATAATAGATGTTAAGTTAGATAAAAGTGACAATGATGGTTTAGAGCTGTTATCACACATCAAAACTAAGGATAAAAATATTCCAGTTATAATAATTACAGGGCATGCGAATGTTGAAATGGCAATCAAAGCTTTAAAAGCTGGTGCTTTTGAATTTATTGAAAAACCCTTTAATCAAGAGAGATTATTAAACTTTGTTAATAGAGCTGTTGAAAACATAAATCTTAAAAATAAGAATAAAGAATTTGAAAGTAAACTTTTTTATTCTTATGAACTAATTGGTGTTAGTGACAATTTTAGAAAAATAAAAGATCAAATAGATAAAATATCAGTTTCTGAAAGTAGAATTTTTATCAATGGACCTACTGGCTCAGGTAAAGAATTGATAGCAAGAAAAATACATAAAGAATCCAAAAGACAGAAGGGTCCTTTTGTTATTTTGAATGGTGCATTACTTGATATTAAAAAATATGAATTAGAATTATTTGGCGAAGAAAAAGATAATGGCTCAATAACTTATGGCGCTTTAGAGAAATCAACAAAGGGTATACTTTTAATAGATGAAATTTCTGAAATCCCACTCGATACTCAATCTAAAATTTTAAGAGTTTTAATTGATCAAAAATTTAGAAGAATTAATGGCAGCCATGATATTAACGTTGATGTAAGAATTATATGTTCTTCTAGTAAAGATATAAAAAAAGAAATAGAAAATGGTAATTTTAGAGAGGACTTATATCATCGACTTAATGTATTTGAAATTAACATCGACCCTTTAAAAGACAGGGTTTCAGATATACCTTTGTTAGTTGAATATTTTTCTGAAAAAATTTCAACAAACTATAATTTAAAAAAACTAAGTATTGATACAAATAATAAATATTTACTCAATTATGATTGGCCAGGAAATGTTAGAGAATTAAGAAACTTAATAGAGAGAATAGCAATACTTTCGCCTGATAATAATGATAAAATTTCAAATATTATTAAAGAATCTTTAAAAACACCTGATATTAGAAATATACCATCAGAAAACTCTTTATCTATACCATTAAAAGAAGCTAGAGAAAATTTTGAAAAAGAGTATTTAACTACACAATTAAAAAAATTTAATGGCAATATATCAAAAACTGCTGATTTTATTGGAATGGAAAGATCTGCCTTACATAGAAAGCTTAAAGGTTTAGGGATCAAGGAATTAAACTAAATGAATATTATAATTTGTGGAGCTGGTAGAGTGGGCTTTACTATAGCAAAAATTTTAAGTGAGCAAGGACACTCAATAACCATAATTGATCAATCCAGTGAAGATATACAAAAGATTGATGACACACTAGATGTAAAGTCTATTGTGGGCAAAGCTACTTATCCATCAATCTTGGAAAAGGCAAACGCAACCGAAGCTGATATGATTATCGCAGTAACTCGTAATGATGAAATTAACATGTTGATATGTCAAATTGCATTTTCAATATTTAATGTTCCAAAAAAAATAGCAAGGATCAGATCACAAGATTATTTAAATCCAAAATTTACAAAAGTTTATAATAAAGAAAATTTACCAATAGATGTTATTATCTCACCTGAGATTGAGATAGCAAAGTCACTTCAAAGAAAACTAGAAGCCCCTGGTTCACTAGATAATGTTCCTTTTGCTAATAATAAAATTAGATTGCTTGAGATTTTGATAGATGAAAATTGTCCAATAAAAGATATCAAACTTAATGAACTTACAAAAAAATTTCCAAAACTTAATTCTAATATAATGGGAGTAATTAGAGATGAAAAATTTGTTTTATTAAAAAAAACGGATGTAATGCTTAAAGAAGATAAAGCTTATGTTGTAATTAACGCCTCACAAATGAATGAAACTTTAGCAGCCTTCGGTCATACAGAAAAAATTTCTAATAAAATTTTGATTATTGGGGGAGGAAATATAGGATTTAACTTAGCAAAAAACTTAGAAGAAAGTTTTGATTCTGCAAGAGTTAAAATAATAGAAAAAGATAAGGAAAGAGCAGAACTTATTGCAAGCCAATTAAATAACACAATTGTTATAAATGGAGATGCATTAGATGAAGAAGTTTTATTGGAGGCAAATTTAGAAGAAGTTCAAACTGTTTTGGCTCTAACAAATGACGACGAAGATAATTTAATGATAAGTGTATTGGTTGAAAAATTTGCTAAAGACAATGATGAATTAAGTGACAAAAGAACTATGGCTTTAATTAACAAGCCTAATTATTCTCTTTTACAATCTTCTTTAAAAATTGATGATTTTATTGACCCTAGAATGAATACCGTATCAAGTATCTTAAAACACATTCACAAAGGCACTATTGAAAATGCTTATAGTATTTTGAATGGTGAATATGAGATTATTGAAGCTGAAATTATTGAAACTTCAGAGTTAGTAAATAAAGAGTTAAAAAATTCTAACTTACCAGATGAAATAAGAATAGGTGCAGTTTTAAGAGGTGAAGAAGTAATTATTCCTAGATCAAATTTTGTATTTAAAAAAGAGGATATTGTTGTTCTTTTGGCTAATAAAGATTTCTTACATGTTGTAGAAAACATGTTTCGTATAAGCTCTATTTAATTTAATGAAATACTTTAAACTCATTTACTTGAGTGTTTTTTTTGGAATAGTTTCAATTTTAGCTTTTTTTAATATCACTTACTCTTACTATCTAAACCTCTATCTAAATCTAAATACTTATATATTTACATTTATAGTATCTATTCTTTTAACAATATTATTTTATTATTCAAAAAATAATGATGAAAAAAAAATAACTATATATGATAAAATATTAACAATACTTCTTGGTTATTTTTTATTACCACTAGTTATTTCTATACCTTTTTATTTTAGTATTTATAATTTAACTTTTGTTAACGCTTTCTTCGAGTCAATTTCTGGATTCACCTCAACAGGTTTTACTATTTTTGATAATATTAATCATATTGATCAAAGCTTAATATTATGGAGATCTGCATCTCAATGGATAGGGGGTCTTTATTTTTTATTTTCTATAATACTTTTAATTGATATTTTTGATCATAGTTTTAAAAAATCTTTAACTAATTTTTTATCTTTTAATAAATCTGAAACATTCAAACAAGCATTCAAAATTTTTTTATTTTATTCATTAATTACACTTTCAATTTTTATAATTTTAAGTTTATTTGATATTAGGTTATTTAATTCTCTAAATTTAGCAATGACCATAATTTCATCAGGTGGTTTTTTACCATCTAATAATTTGTCTAATTTATTGGTCAATAATTCTCAAGTTATAATTATATCAATTTTATTACTATCTTCCTTTTTTAGTATTTTTTTAATTTACAATTTAATCTTTACAAAAAACCATAATCTTAATTTCTTTAATGAAGATATTCATCTGTTGTTTTATTTCTTATTTTTGTTGATTATTTTTTTTGTATTTTTAAATTTTGAAAATAATTTTAGTGAGTTATTTTTATCCTTAACAAGTAGTATTTCTAATGTAGGTTTTTCTCTTAATAATTCTTCTAGTAATTTATCTTTTGTTTTTCTAATACTTGTTATTATTGGAGGATCTTTTTTTTCGACAAGTTCTGGTATTAGGTTTTTAAAAATCTATTCTTTATTTAAATATTCAATTAACGAAATTCTTTCTTACAGTAGACCTAAAAATATTTACATAAATAAACACTTGTTTTCAAAAGATACATTCAAATTAGATGAAATTTATAAATATTTTTTATCTGTAATAGTTTTTATAATTTCTTTATTAATTTTAACATTTTTATTAACTTTAAGCGGAATTGATTTTGAAAGCTCTTTTAAACTCTCAATATTAACCATAATGAATACAGTAAACTCCTCAATGTTTGGGTTGGCTGATTTTAGTTTTTATGATCTACATTTTATCACTAAGTATTATCTAATTTTATTTATGATTATTGGTAGACTAGAGCTTCTAACTTTATTAATTATTTGTAAAAAATTTCTTTTTAAAAATTAAATTCGTACTATAAATATACTAATATTAATTTGCGCTCTTAGCTCAGCTGGATAGAGCATCGGTTTTCTAAACCGAGGGTCGGTGGTTCGAGTCCACCAGAGCGCACCATCACTATATGTGACACATTGTTCTTAATGTAGCACCACATATTGTTAGAATAATTCTAAAAACAAAATTTTTATTTTGATGCTAGTTATAAAATGTTAAACATCTCACTTAATTCAAATCATTTTGAATTATTTGTTAACAAATAAATAAATAAAACAGAGGAATAAAATATGTTTAAATACGTAAAACAATTAACTTCTCTAGTTGCTATGGTTGCAGTTCTGTTTACTTTTACAACAGAAACAATGGCCGCTAAGAAGTCAAAAACTCTTAAGAACACTCAGAAAAAAGGTTTCGTAAGATGTGGTGTATCTCAAGGTCTACCTGGATTTTCAAATGCTGATGCTGCTGGAAATTGGACTGGTGTTGACGTTGATGTATGTAGAGCGGTTGCTGCTGCAGTATTAGGTGATGCGAACAAAGTTAAGTTCACTCCACTAAGTGCTAAAGAAAGATTTACAGCTCTAACTTCTGGTGAGATTGATATCTTATCAAGAAACACAACTTGGACACTTTCTAGAGATGCTGACATTGGTTTAACTTTCGTTGGAGTTAACTTCTACGATGGCCAAGGTTTCATGGTAAGAAAAGACTCAGGAATTACTTCTACGAGCCAATTCAAAAATGGAATTTCAGCATGTACTAACATTGGTACTACAACTGAACTAAACATGAGAGACTTCTTTAATTCAAAAGGAATTTCTTATGAACCAGTTGCTTTTGAAAAAGCTGATGAAGTTGTTGCGGCTTATGACTCAGGCAGATGTGATACTTACACAACTGACAAATCTGGTCTAGCAGCACAAAGAACAAAAATGACTAACCCTGATGATCACGTAGTGCTACCAGAGACTATTTCTAAAGAGCCTCTAGGACCTGTTGTACGTCAAGGTGATGCAGTTTGGGAAGACATCGTAAGATGGTCTCTAAACGTAATGATCGAAGCTGAAGAGTACGGTATTAACTCTGCAAACGCTGACATGATGAAAACTTCTGAAAACCCACAAATCAAAAGACTTGTTGGTTCTGAAGGTGAATTAGGTGCAGCATTTGGTTTAGATAACGATTGGAGCTTAAGAATTATCAAACAAGTTGGTAATTATGGAGAAAGCTACAAGAGAAATATCGCTGATACTGGTATTTTACCTGACAGAGGTCCAAACCAAATTTGGACTAAAGGTGGACTACTATACGTACCACCAGCAAGATAATTATTATCTAACAAAACATAAAAAGGGCTAGATTTATCTAGCCCTTTTTTTATAATACTCATCACATGAAATTAAAAAAAATCTTACCTCAACTATTAACATTGTTATTTATAGTTTTAATATTTGGTTTCTTTACCATGAATGCTCAAGAGAACATGGATACAAGAGGTATTCAGTTTGGTTTTGGTTTTTTAACCCAAGAAGCTTCATTTGATATACAATTTTCTTTAATTGATTATGATGGGTCACACTCTTATGCAAGAGCATATCTTGTTGGATTATTAAATACACTCTTAGTAGCTTTCATTGGAATTATTTTAGCTACATTATTGGGTCTTATTGTTGGTGTTGCAAGATTATCCCCAAATTATTTGATTAGAAAAACTGCTTCTTTTTACATAGAATTCTTTAGAAATGTTCCATTATTATTACAGATTTTCTTTTGGTATTTTGCAGCCCTAAGAGCTCTGCCAATGCCTCAAGATGCTACATTATTATTAGGTTCATCTTTTATGACCATAAAGGGACTTTATACACCAGCTCCAATTTGGACAAATTTCGATATTTTTTTTACAACGTTAATTGCTGCAATGATTTTAATTTTCTTTTTTGTCAAATTTGCAAAAAAGAAACAAGAACAAGAGGGAAAACAGTTGCCTGTTTTAATTATTTCATTAGCTATTTTTATAGGTCTACCACTGTTAACATTTTTAGTAGGTGGTGTTGATTTATCTTTTAGCTTTCCAGAATTAAGAAAAATGTCACAATCTTCTTACACATTTGATGGGGGTATGGGTATACCACCTGAACTAATTGCGTTAACTTTAGCCTTAACTCTCTATACGGCAACTTTTATTGCAGAAAATGTAAGAGCAGGTATTCAAGGTATTGGCAAAGGGCAAAAAGAAGCTGCTGCATCAATTGGTTTAACACCAAGCCAAGTTTTGAAATTAGTAATTATGCCTCAAGCGTTAAGAATAATTATACCACCTACTACTAATCAATATTTAAATTTAACCAAAAACTCTTCTTTAGCAGCAGCAATTGCTTATCCAGATCTAGTTTTAGTTTTTGCGGGTACTGCTATGATGCAAACAGGAAAAGCAATTGAAATTGTTGGTATTACAATGGCCACATATTTAACTATTAGTATAGCAATTTCATTACTAATGAATTGGTACAACCAAAGAATAGCGATAAAGGAAAAATAATGAATTCAAAAAATCTTGATTTACCAAAAGCTAAAATTCAAATAAATAGAAATACTTCTCTTATTATTGGAATTTTATTTTTTTTCTTAGGTATTTTTGATTTTTGTTTAAATAATTTCTTTGGTACAAATATTACCTCTTTCTTACCTAGGTTTATTAACTTTTTTACTCCCTTAATCTTTGGGGTAATTGGTCTTCATTTTATTAGAATTGAATTTTCAGGTATTAAAATTTTAGATAGCCTTAATAAAAATATTAACCCAAGTAATTTTAACGCAGCTTTGAGTTTGTGTATTATTTTTCTTATAATATTTTCACTTCCTCCATTATTAAATTGGTTCATTTTTGATGCTAATATTTCTGGTGACACTAAAGAAGCGTGTACAGGTGGTGGTGCTTGTTGGGTTTATATTAAAGTTTGGTTTAATAGATTTATGTATGGAATGTATCCTAATGCAGAACAATGGAGAATTAACATTACATTTATTGCTGTATTAGCCTTTATGGCAGCTGGATTTTTTGTACCTGCTAAATTTAGAAATTATCTTTCTCTTTATTACACCCTTATATTACCAATTATTTCTTTTATCTTAATCTACTATTTGATTTCAGGAGGTTCTTTTGGACTAGAGTGGGTTGAAACAGGTGCGTGGGGTGGCTTATCTTTAACCTTTATAGTTTCTTTTTTCTCTCTAATTTTTTGTTTTCCAATTGGCATGATGCTGGCTCTTGGTAGGAGATCTGATTTACCCGTTGTTAAATATTCATCTCTTTCATTCATTGAATTTTGGAGAGGTGTTCCTTTAATTACAGTTTTATTTATGTCAGCTGTAATGTTTCCAATGTTTTTACCTGATGGAACTTATGTAGATAAACTAATTAGAGTTGTTGTAGCAATTACTTTATTTGAAGCGGCTTATACAGCTGAAGTTATAAGGGGAGGACTACAAGCTCTTCCAAGAGGCCAATATGATGCAGCTAAGTCACTTGGGATGGGTTACTGGAAACTTCATATCTTTGTTATTCTTCCACAAGCTTTAAAATTAGTAATTCCAGGAATTGCGAATACATTCTTAGCACTTGTAAAAGATACACCACTAATTTTTGTAGTAGGTCTTTTAGAGGTAGTTGGTATGTTAAATTTAGCTAAAACTAATCCCGAATGGCTAGGATTTTCGATGGAAGGATACGTATTTGCTGGAATAATATTCTGGATTATTTGTTATAGTATGAGTAAATATAGCCAGAAATTAGAATTAAAATATAAAACAGATAGATAAATTATGTCAGATTCAATTATTCAAATTCAAAATGTAAACAAGTGGTTTGGGGATTTTCAAGTATTAAAAGAAATAAATCTTGAAGTTAAACCTAAAGAAAAAATCGTTGTGTGTGGACCATCTGGATCTGGAAAATCTACACTAATTAGATGTATTAATAGACTAGAAGAGCATCAAAAAGGATCAATCATTGTTGATGGTACTGAAATTTCAGAAGATACAAAAAATATAGAACAAGTTAGAGCTGAAGTTGGGATGGTTTTTCAACAATTTAATTTATTTCCTCATTTATCTATTTTAGATAATTGTACGTTAGCTCCAATTTGGGTAAAAAAAATGCCCAAAAAAGAAGCAGAAAAATTAGCATTAGAACACCTTGAAAAAGTACAAATTTTAGATCAAGCCCAAAAGTTTCCAGGTCAATTATCAGGCGGACAGCAACAAAGAGTTGCCATTGCAAGAGCACTTTGTATGGAACCTAAAATTATGTTATTTGATGAGCCTACATCAGCATTAGATCCTGAAATGATTAAAGAAGTGCTAGATGTTATGGTTAATTTAGCAAAACAAGGTATGACGATGATTGTTGTAACTCATGAGATGGGCTTTGCTAAAGAGGTAGCCGATCAAATGATTTTTATGGATGAGGGAATGATAGTTGAAAAGGCCACAACAAAAGACTTTTTTGCTAATCCCAAAAATGATCGAACTAAACTTTTTTTAAGCCAAATTTTATAAGTCTTTTTAAAGCTTATAGTTCAACAATTTTATTTTTTCATTTTATATTATAAGTTCTTGACACATTTTGTTATTTTCTACTTAACTTTATAAAATAAATAAATTTTTGTGTTGCGATAACAGTCAAAAATTAGTTCAATATGTTTTTAAAAACAAACTTTAAGAGGGGTCTTAATGGAAGATAATTTCAACAAACATTTAGGTAACAAATTAAAGCTAAGAAGATTAGCTTTAGGTCTCACACAAACAAAAGTAGCAAAAGCAATTAATGTTACATTTCAACAAATTCAAAAATATGAAAAAGGAACTAATGGAGTTAGCTCAATAAGACTTCTTCAATTAGCAAATTATTTAAAAGTTCCAGTAAATTATTTTTTTGAAGATTTTTCAGAATATTTAATAAATCTAGAAAGATCTCAAGAAGGTCACATGAATGTAAATTATAATTTTTTAGTTAAATTATATTCTGAACTTAATAACGATCAAAAGTTAAAGTTTAGTAAATCTTTACAGTCTTCAAATATTGGGATTTCAAAAGCAGTTTAATTTTTATTAAATTAATGACCCCTATAAATTTTGAAAATCATTTTAAAAAAAATTTTTTATAATTTCATATTTGTAATGAAAAGTTTATTAAAAGTTTTTTTATTATTTATATTATTAAGTGGAAATGCTTTTGCAAAAGTAAAATCTAAAGACATTAATTTTCCAGGCAAATATTATACTAAAGAAATTAAGACTTGTTCAGCAATTCCTAAGGATAAATCATTTAGTAATAAATCAACTATTGATACCGTTAACAGTGTAGTTGGTTTTGATTGGTCAGCTTACCATGAGAAATATAGTAATTCTATTTTGGTAGAACATGCAGCAATCACGAAACCTATAAAAGTTATGATTGCAGGAACCCACATGGCTATTGGTGATAAAAATCAAACTAACATCAATATAGCCAAAGGTTTATTATTAGAAATAGCTAAGGCAAATACTTTATATAACAGCATAAGTTATGAAGAATTAAAAAAAAAGGAAAGTGTTGGAAAGATAATAACCCCAAAGCTCCTTGTTGGTACCATGAATATGAATTTGCAGGTCAATGGTTTGGAAATTATATGATTAGTGCAGTAATGCTTAAATCTGAATTGAATAAAGAGGAGTTTAAGATTGTGAATAATTACATTAAAAAAATGTACAAAAAGTTCTTAAAACCAATTCAATTTAAAAAAAATGACAAAGGGTTTTATGCAATGGCTAATGGAGGATTATCAACATTAGTTTATGCATCATGGACAGAAGATAAAAAACTTGCTGCTAAAGAAATTAATCACACATTAAAACAAATAGACAAACTATTTTATGATGATGGATACATTAACGATAACTCTTTCAGGGGTCTCAGAGGGCAATGGTACCATTCATATGGAGTTGATATTGCCCTAGGATATATTTATATTGCTGAATTATGGGGAGCTAATGTTCCAAAAAATATACATGAGAAACTATTTAATTCAGTAAAAGTAGTAAATTTAGCGATTACTGATCCTGAAAAGTTTTTAGAAAGAAAAAATCCTAATGGTCTAGCGAGAAATAGAATTACAGATCCAAAAAAAGCAACACCTCATACACATCAAATGGCTATAGCTATAGACACTCTTATGGAAATAGTGACAGGTATAAAATTGGAACATGATCCGATATACTTACGAAAAAGAAAAATGCATACGCCTGATGGGATAGATGATCTAATTGGTTTCAATCCCAATTGTATAATTCGATAAATCTAAAAGATAAAGATTTTGGCTCCTCGGGCAGGACTCGAACCTGCGACCAATTGATTAACAGTCAACTGCTCTACCAACTGAGCTACCGAGGAATATCAAAAACACAACTTACTTTTTTTTAAGAGTAAAACAAGATTTTTTTTTGGAGGCATCGCCCAGAATCGAACTGGGATACAAGGATTTGCAATCCTCTGCGTAACCATTCCGCCACGATGCCCTCTCCTCTCAATTTAAATTAAATAGAGAGCCTTTTATATATTAAATATATAAAATTAGTCTACCAAATAAGCCTTCAAAATGATTATTGTTAATTAATATTATTAAATTATAAACTTATTATCACCTATGAGTAACGATAAATATATACATACAGACGTTGAAGATAAGATTTATTCTTATTGGGAAAAAAACAATTTATTTAAACCAACAAAAAATAAGAAACAATTTTCAGTGGTTATACCTCCGCCCAATGTAACTGGTAGCCTTCATATGGGTCATGCTTTGAATAATTCAATTCAAGATCTTTTGGTTAGATACCACCGTATGAATAATTATGAAACCTTATGGCAACCTGGAACAGATCATGCTGGTATTGCCACACAGGCCTTAGTTGAGAAAAAATTAACCGCTGATGGTATTGATAAAAATGAAATTGGAAGAGAAAAGTTCATAGAAAAGGTTTGGGAATGGAAGGAAGAACATGGTGATATCATTTTAAATCAACTAAAAAAACTAGGTTGCTCTTGTGATTGGTCAAGAAATGCTTTTACAATGGATGAAAACCTTTCAAAATCAGTTTTAAAAGTTTTTGTAGAGCTTCACAAAAAAGGTTTAATTTATAAAGATAAAAAACTAGTAAACTGGGATACGGTTTTAAAAACAGCAATATCTGATTTAGAAGTGGATCAAAGAGAAGTTAATTCTAAGATTTACTATATTCAATATCCTATAGAAGCTTCTAGTGATTTTATAACTATAGCAACAACAAGACCTGAAACCATGTTGGGTGATACAGCGATAGCTGTAAATCCAAAGGATGATCGATTTAAACATTTAGTTGGTAAGTTTGTAACAGTACCAATTGTTGGAAAAAAAATAAAAATTATTGAAGATGAATATGCTGATCCTGAGATGGGAACGGGTGCTTTAAAGATAACACCAGCACATGATTTCAATGACTATGAAGTGGGACAAAGAAATAATTTAGAAATCATAAATATTTTTACTGAAGGTGGCAAAGTAAACGAAAACGCTCCTAAAGAATATATTGGACTTGATAGATTTGAAGCTAGAAAAAGAATTATAAAAGAACTTAAAGAAAAAGAGTTTTTTGTTAAGGAAGAGAACATAAAGAATAAAGTTCCTTATGGGGATAGGTCTAATTCAATAATTGAGCCTTTTTTAACAGAACAATGGTTTGTCGATGCAAAAAAATTATCAATTAAAGCTAAAGATATAGTTAACTCTAAAAAAACTAATTTTTTTCCTGCTAATTGGTCAAAAACTTATTTTCAATGGATGAACAATATTGAGCCATGGTGTATCTCAAGACAGCTTTGGTGGGGACATCAAATACCTGCTTGGTATGGACCAGATAAAAAAATCTTCGTTGCAATAAATGAAGAAGAAGCAAAATTGGATGCAAAAAAATTCTATAATAAAGATGTAGATTTAATTCGTGACCCAGATGTATTGGATACTTGGTTTTCATCAGGTCTATGGCCTTTTGCTACATTGGGTTGGCCTGACAATAAAGAATATGTAGATAAATTTTACCCGACATCAGTACTGGTTACAGGGTTTGACATTATATTTTTTTGGGTAGCACGCATGATCATGTTTGGAATGGAGTTTCTAGACAAAGAGCCTTTTAAAGATGTTTACGTTCACGCCCTTGTTAAAGACGAGAAGGGACAAAAAATGTCTAAATCTAAAGGAAACGTAATTAATCCCTTAGACCTAATTGAAAAATATAGTGCAGATGCTTTAAGGTTTACTCTACTGTCAATGGCGTCACCCGGAACAGATGTAAAACTTTCTGAAGATAGAGTTAAGGGTTATAGAAATTTTTTAAATAAATTATGGAATGCAAACAATTTTTTAATTACCAATAATTGTGATTTTTCTAAAATTGATGAAAAACCAATTTTATCAATTAATATTAACAAATGGATCTATGCTGAACTTATAGAAACTAAAAATAAAATTGAAAAAAATCTAAAAGATTACAGGTTTGATGAAGCTGCAAAAAATGCCTATCAATTTACTTGGCACTCTTATTGTGATTGGTATTTAGAGCTATCTAAAACAATCCTATTTTCAGAAGATGAAAAGGCAAAAGATGAAGTAAGACAGGTATCAGCTTACGTATTTAAACAGATATTAATATTATTACATCCATTTATTCCATTTGTGACTGAAGAAATTTGGCTAAATAATAAATTTGATAACACAGGTAAAGACTTTTTAATGTTAGCTAATTGGCCTTCTGGAGAGTTTGAAAGAGATACATCCATTAATCAAGTTGAAAAAATTATCAGTATAGTTTCTGAATTAAGATCATTTAAAAATGAATTAAGTGTAAGCCCTGGGTCATTTATAGATATTTCAATAGAGACAGTTAGTAAAAAAGAACAATCATTTTTTACTGAAAATGAAATTATTCTAAAAAAACTTGGTCGTATCAAAAATTTATATAATAAAGATCTGGATAAACCAACTGCTACATTGATGGTTTCTGGAGATTTATTCAAAGTGTATTTTGATGAAGATGTCGATTTAGAATTAATTAAAAAAAACTTAACTACAAGGCAAAATAAATACCAAGAAGAAATGAATAAAATATCACAAAGATTAGCTAATAAAGGCTTTGTTGATAGAGCACCAAAAGATATTGTTGATCAGGAAAAAACTAATTATAATAATTTAAAAAATGATGTTGAGAGAATATCGATAACTATAAAGGGTTTATAATGGCAAAATTTAATAAAAAAAAATTACCAAGCAGACATACTTCATTAGGTGCTGATAGAGCTCCACATAGATCATTTTACTATGCAATGGGTGAAACAGAAAAAGATGTAGCAAAGCCATTTGTTGGTGTTGTTTCAACTTGGAATGAAGCTGCTCCTTGTAATATTGCTTTAATGAGACAAGCTCAATCTGTCAAAAAAGGCGTTAGAGCTTCAGGTGGAACCCCTAGAGAATTTTGTACGATAACAGTAACTGATGGTATTGCCATGGGTCACGAAGGAATGAAGTCATCTTTAATCTCTCGCGAGGTAATTGCCGACTCAACTGAACTTACTGTGCGTGGTCATTGTTATGATGCGCTTGTTGGTATTGCTGGTTGTGATAAATCTTTACCTGCCTTAATGATGGCAATGGTTAGATTAAATGTTCCAAGTGTATTTATTTATGGTGGCTCAATACTTCCAGGTCAATATAAAGGTAAAGATGTAACTGTTGTTGATGTTTTTGAAGCAGTTGGAAAACACTCAGCTGGAAAAATGTCTGCAAAGGAATTAAGAAAATTAGAGTTAGTTGCTTGCCCAAGTGCAGGTGCATGTGGAGGTCAATTTACTGCAAATACTATGGCCTGTGTTTCTGAGGCTATTGGTTTAGCATTACCTTATTCAGCTGGAACACCTGCTCCATACGAAGAACGTGATAAGTATGCATTATTAAGTGGCAAGACTGTAATGAATTTATTACAAAAAAATATTCGTCCAAGAGACATTGTTACAAAAAAATCTTTAGAAAATGCTGCAACAATTGTAGCGGCTACTGGTGGATCGACAAATGCTGCTTTGCACCTACCAGCTATAGCTAATGAAATTGGAATTAAGTTTGATTTAATGGATGTAGCTAAAATTTTTAAAAAAACTCCATATCTTGCAGATTTAAAACCAGGTGGAAAATATGTTGCAAAAGATATGTGGTTAGCTGGTGGAGTACCTATGTTATTAAAAACTCTTTTTGATGGTGGTTTTATACATGGTGACTGCATGACAGTTACTGGAAAAACAATGAAACAAAATTTAAAAAATATTAAATTTAATCCTAAGCAAAAAGTATTAAGAGCATATGATAATCCTTTATCACCAGATGGCGGTGTTGTAGGTCTAAAAGGTAACTTAGCTCCTGATGGTGGAATTGTTAAAATTGCTGGTTTAAAAAAATTACAATTCACTGGAAAAGCTAGATGTTTTGATAATGAAGAAGCAGCAATGGCTTGTGTGCAAAAGAAAAAATATAAAGCAGGTGATGTAATTATTATTCGTTATGAAGGACCAGTTGGGGGACCTGGTATGAGAGAAATGCTTTCAACAACAGGTGCTATTTATGGTCAAGGTATGGGTGAGAAGGTTGCTCTAATTACAGATGGTAGATTTTCTGGGGCTACAAGAGGTTTTTGTGTGGGTCATGTTGGCCCTGAGGCGGCCTTAGGCGGCCCTTTAGCTCTTTTACGCAATGGAGATGTAATTGATATAGATGCCAAAAAAGGGACTATTAACGTTAGATTAACTAAATCACAATTAGCCACAAGACATAAGAAGTGGAAAGCAAAAAAATCAAGCTTTGGATCGGGTACTATTTGGAAATATGCTCAAACAGTAGGTCCCGCTTATTTAGGTGCACCAACACATCCCGGTAAAAGAAAAGAAGTAAAAGTTTACGCTGATATTTAATGAAAATTAGACCCGTTATATTATGTGGCGGAGCAGGAACTAGACTTTGGCCTAATTCTAAAAATCACCAAGCAAAACAATTTATTGATTTTGGTAATTGGACTTTATTAGGAAAAACTCTTGAAAGAGTTAAATCTTCGACCTTTGATGTACCGATCATAAGTACAAATCTTAAATATTTAAAAGAGGTAAAAAAACATCTTAAGAAACATAAGATAAGTAAATATAAAATTGTTTTAGAACCCGCAAAAAGAAATACAGCACCAGCAATTCTTGCATCAGCATTAATTAAAGATATTCCAAATGAACAACCCTTAATGTTTTTTGCAGCAGACCACTTAATAGAAAAAGCTAATATTTTTAATAAAGCTATTAATAAAAATAAAACTAATTTAACAGACCAAAATATATTCATCTTTGGAATTAAACCAACATCTCCATCAAGTGAATATGGTTATTTTTTAACAAAAAAAGTTAAAGGAAATATTAATAAAGTAACAAAATTTATTGAAAAACCTAAAGAAGCTAAAGCTAAACAAGTCATTAAACAAAAAGGTTATTGGAATTCTGGTATGTTTTTTTTGAGAAAAGACTCAATAATAAATAACTTTAAGAAATACCAACCTACAATGTATAAAAATTGTCTTAATGCTGTTTCAAAAGCTAAACTTAAAGATAACACTTATTATTTAAATAAAGCTTCATTTGAAAAAGCTACAGCAAAATCTTTTGATTATGCAATTTTAGAAAAAACCAAACAAATTAATGCTATTAAATTAGACATTCCTTGGTCAGATCTTGGCAGCTGGAAAGAGATCTTAAAAATGTATGATAAAAATAAGAATAAATATTATAAGAAAAAAAATGTTTATTACCGGCCTTGGGGTAGGTACGTTAATTTATTCGAAGGTAAAGGTTTTTTAATCAAAGAACTATTTGTTAAGCCTAAAGGTGTTTTAAGTTTACAAAAACATCATCATCGATCAGAACATTGGTTTGTAACTCAAGGAACGCCTAAAATTACACTTAATAAAGATAGTTTTTTTAGAAAAAAAAATGATCATATATTCATTCCATTAGAAGCAATTCATAGAATTGAAAATAAAGGCACAAAGCCTGTTAAAATTATTGAAGCACAAGTTGGATCGATATTAAAAGAAGGTGATATTGTCAGGTTTCAAGATGTGTATGGTCGTACTTAATAATATTAATACAGCTACATAAAGATGTAAGATACAGCTTGTTCTATTCAATTAATCCTAAAATATAATTTTATAAATTCCAATTAAAAATAATGGTATCTGTAACCCAAAGTTTGTTAATATGGCTTTATCTTTTGATATAAAACCAGCTATTGTCCAACCAATAACTCCAAGACCATGGAAGTAGATGTTAATAGGGTAGATATTTAAGTTAGTTAATAATATTCCAGTTAATACTAAAGCAGTGCTGATCCATTTTAGGTATTTTTTTATAAGCATAGTCTCCTTTAAATGTAAGTTTTGTTAGGAATTTATTACAATTATAGAACAAACAAAAACCTTTATTACTGGGGTATTGACATAAAAAAATGTTATGTTATAACATAACAAAATGAATAATCACGACATAGTTTTTGATATAATTAAGAAATCTAAAAAGCATTTAACGGCTTATGAAATATTAGATAAATTTCAAAAATTTAAAAAGATACAGCCAATGGCTGTTTACAGATCTTTAAAAAAACTAATTGAAGAAGATAAGATACATAAATCTAATCAAAATAAGACCTATGTATTGTGTAGTCATGAGCATGTTAAGCATAATCCATCTATAGCTATTTGTAGAGATTGTGGAGACACAGAAGAGCTTAAATCAGAATTATTTGAAACAATATTTAAAAAAAACCCAATCAAAAAATATGACTTCAGTGATTTTCAGCTTGAAGTCTCAACAAAATGTAGGAGATGTAACTAATGGAACACGCACATGAATTACCAGAATTTCTTCACTTTTTAGAAGAACTTATAGAGGAATATGGAATATTAAGAGGATTTGTATTTGGTTTTGTTCATACGTTAATACCATTAATTGGTTTTTATTCAGGTTGGAGCATAAACCGTTTTTTGAAATTAGTTTCTAATGGTGCAATTGCTGGAATAATTGGAATAGTTTTAGCTCATATTATAGCAGACTTTATAGCAGCCTTACTTGATCCAAATTTAAAAAGTGCTGCCTTTGGAATTGTTCTTGGTGGCTTCTTACCTTTATTAGCGGTACCTTTTTTAGAAAAATATGTAACGAAAAGCCAATACCATAATGTTGTTGGTGATCATGAAGATCTAAAAAAAGATTTGAAAAGCAAGCATAAATAATATTTAATATTGGGATGAGTACAGTTCCCTTAACATTAAAAGAAATTTTAGAACTAGCCAAAAAAACACTATTAGCTAATGGTTGTGATGAGGAAAATGCTAGTATTCTAGCGGATACTATTATGAGAGCTGAAAGAGATGGTTCTGTTTCTCATGGTTTGTTTAGATTACCAGCTTATGTAGCAGGCTTAAAAAGTAAAAAGATTAATGGTAAGGCAAGACCCGAATTAGAAAATGTTGCTCCAAGTATTATTAAAGTACTAGGCAACAATGCAGTTGCTCCTATGGTTTTAAGTTTAGGATTACCTGCAGTTATTGAATTAGCAAAAAAAAATGGTGTAGCAGTTCTTGCCATAAAAAATTCACATCACATGGCAGCCCTTTGGCCTGAAACTGAAGCTATTGCTGAAGCTGGACTTGTTGGTATTGCTTGCACATCTTATAAGCCAGCTGTTGCACCAGCGGGTGCTACTAAACCTTTATATGGGACAAATCCAATTTCTTTTGCTTGGCCTAGACCTGGTAAAACTCCTGTTGTCTATGATATGGCAACTGCTTCAATGGCAATGGGTGAAGTTCAAATTGCAAAAAGAGAAGGGCACAAAGTTCCCCTTGGAACGGGTTTAACTAAAGAGGGTAAAGAAACAACCGATCCTGGAGAAATAGCTGATGGTGGAGTTATACTTCCTTTTGGAGGCTATAAAGGATCTAGTATTGCAATGATGGTTGAATTATTAGCTGGAGCATTAATAGGTGAAAATTTTAGTTTTGAAACTGCTGCTAAAGATAATAACGATGGTGGTCCTCCAAGTGGTGGTGAATTTATCATGGCAATCTCACCAGATAAAATTTCTAGTAAAGGTTGGGATAAACACGCAGATGAATTTTTTAGTAAAATGTCAGCTATGGAGGGTGTTAGGCTTCCAGGAGAAAGAAGACATAAAAATAGATTAAATAAAGGACCAAGAAATATTAATGAAGAACTCGTTAATAAAATTAAATCTTTAAGCTAATTCAATTTCAATAGGTGTGTGATCAGAGGGTTTTTCTTTTCCTCTTGGGTCTTTATTAATATTAACATTTTTTACTATATTTAATAAAGAATTTGATACTAAGAAGTGGTCAATTCTTAATCCATTATTTTTCTGCCAAGCACCTCTCATATAATCCCAATAAGTATAGCCTTCCTTTTCACCATGAATGTGACGGTAGGCATCATGAAAACCCAGATTAATCATTTCTCTAAATTTTTTTCGTATCTCAAGTCTGTATAAAGCATCATCTTCAAACCCTTTAATATTATAAGCATCTTCAGCTGAGGGAAGAATATTAAAATCTCCAGCTAAGATAATATTTTCATTTTTCTTTGAAAGAGTTTTTAATTGTTTAATTAATTTATCTAACCAGTTTTTTTTATAAGTGTATTTATCAGTATCTACAGGATTACCATTTGGAGTATAAATATTAATCAGTTGAATATTTTTTTTTTTATGCTTTAGTTCAGCTGAAATAATCCTAGATTGTTTCAATTTATCTTTAATTAAATCTATTTTAACATTTTCTAGTTTGTGTTTGGATATAATAGCAACACCATTATAACTTTTTTGTCCAAATACATGACTCTCATAATCTAATGCTGAAAAATCATCATAGGGAAAAGTCTCATCTTGTGTTTTAATTTCCTGCATCATAACAACATCTGGAGAAAATTTTTGAAGATATTCTTTAATATTTTCAATTCTTGCTCTAACAGAATTAACATTCCAAGATGTAATAATCATTATATAGAGAAAGAAACACCACAACCGCAAGAAGATTTACTTTGTGGGTTAGTGATCTTGAATTGATCGCCAATTAGTTCTGAAACAAAGTCCACTTCTGAACCTTTTAATAAGTCTGCTGAAGTTTTATCTATAAGAATATTTTCATGTTTTAAGTCGTCAGCTTCTAATTTTTTGTCAAAAGTAAACTCATATTGAAAACCTGAACAACCACCGCCTTTAATAGCGATTCTAAAAAATGACCCTGGATCTTTTTGAGACAACAAATTATTAATCTGTTTTATAGCTTTATCTGTAAATTTAATTTCTTTAATCATATAACAACACTGATAATACTAATATAATATCAATTTATTAAATTTAAAGTATGAATAATTACTCAAATTTAGCTTTATCTAAAAGCAAAGGTCGTATTTTTAAAGAAGCTAATTCACTTTACAGAACTCCATTTCAAAGAGACAGAGATAGAATTATTCACAGTGCCTCATTCAGAAGGTTAAAACATAAAACACAAGTTTTTGTTAACACAGAAGGGGATCATTTTAGAACTAGAATTACCCATTCAATTGAGGTTGCGCAAATTGCAAGATCAATAGCTAAACATTTAGGTTTAAATGATGATCTAGCTGAAACCTTAAGTTTGGCTCACGACTTAGGGCATACTCCGTTCGGACATGCTGGAGAAGATGCTCTTAATGAATGTATGGTTAACTTTGGAGGCTTTGACCACAATCTTCAAACCTTAAGAATAGTTATGTTTCTTGAGCATAAATACCTTAAATTTAAAGGCCTGAACTTAACATTAGAAACTTTAGATGGATTATTAAAGCACAATGGCGCAATTGATGATCTCTCCACAGTTAATAGGTTGATTGGATTAAAAAGTTTTAAGAATAAAATAAACTTTACTAACTCTGGTTCATTGGAAGCTCAAATATCAGCAATCTCAGATGACATTGCTTATAATAATCATGACATACAAGATGGAATTAGAGCTAAAATGTTTAATTTAAACGACTTGATTGAAATTAATTTTTTTAAAGATATTTATAAATCACACAAAAATAATATTAAAAACAACAATAAAGATATTTTGATATATCAAATAATACGAGATTCAATTGATTTAATGGTTAGAGATTTAATTAAGAATACTAAAAATAATTTAAAAAATAATAAAGTCAAATCTTTAAAAGATGTTTATAACTTAGATGATCCTATAGTGTGTTTTTCAAGTAAATTTCTTAAAATTGAAAAAGAAGTTAGGTTTTTCCTTAGAAGCAAAATGTATAACAATAAAAAAGTATTATTAAAAAATAATCATGGAAAAAAAATTATTAATAAACTCTTTTATAAAATTAAGAATAAGCCCAAAAAATTTTTAAACGATGATCAATTAAAGAATGACCCAAATAGAGCAATAGCTGATTTTATCTCAGGTATGACAGATAGATATGCAATCAATTTAAATAAAGGTATTTAATGAACATTTTTGATCTCTACTTGGATAAAATAATAATCTTGATTAAAAAGCTTAATAAAGATGGTTCTTTAGAATTACCTGAATCTTTAAATGGAATTAATGTAGATATACCACCATCAAATTTTGACTGCGATATATCAACCAATGTAGCCATGGTGCTCTCTAAGGCTAATAAAAAATCTCCAATTGATATTGCAAATATTTTAATTGAATTAATTAAAAATGAAGATGAAAAAATAGAATCTATTTCTGCAGCAAAACCAGGATTTATTAATATTAAATTTAAGACAATATATTGGAATAATTTTATTAAAAGTATTAATCAAAATCACAAGGATTACGGTGTCAATAATAAAGAAAAAAAACAAAAATATCTTATAGAATTTGTTTCAGCTAATCCCACTGGCCCTCTTCATGTTGGACATTGTAGAGGTGCAATATTGGGAGATGTTATTTCAAATATATTAATTTTTAACAAGCATGATGTTTCAAAAGAATATTATGTTAACGATTATGGTAATCAAATCATAAATTTTACAAAATCTGTTTTTTTTAGAATTAGGGAAATACTTTTTAATGAAAAATTCCCAATTGAAAACTCTGATTTATATCCCGGTGATTACTTAGTTGGTATTGCTAAAAATATTATAAAATCTAATAAAGTTTTAAAATTTGATAAATTTGAAAATGTTTCAAAAGAACTAACTTTATTATCGGTTTCAGAATCTTTAAAATTGATTAAAAATAATTTATCAAATCTTGGAATAGTGCACGATAGATTTACAAGTGAAACTGATATTGTCTTAAATAATGAAGTTCAGAAAGCAATTGATAAATTAAAGGAAAAAAAGCTTGTTTATAGTGGAAAAATTAAGGCTCCCAAAGGTGAAGATGATGAAAACTGGGTAGAAAGGGAGCAACTTTTATTTAAATCAACAGATTTTGGTGACGATAAAGATAGAGCACTTCAAAAGTCTGATAAATCGTGGACTTACTTTGCTAGCGATGTTGCCTATCATGATAATAAATTAAATAGAAATTACGATACACTTATTAATATATTAGGGGCTGACCATGCTGGCTATATTAAAAGAATAACTTCTGTCGTTGAAGCTCTATCAGGAGATAAAAAAAAATTGATTTGTAAAGTAAGTCAACTCGTCAAATTAATTAAAGATGGAAAACCTTTTAAAATGTCAAAAAGAAAAGGTGACTATATAACAGTTGAAGACTTGATAGCCGAAGTTGGCAAAGATGCTACGAGATTTATTATGCTTAATAGAAGTAGCGATGTAGAGTTAGATTTTGATTTTACAAAAGTTAAAGAAAAATCTAAAGATAACCCACTTTATTATGTCCAATACTGTTATGCCAGAATATCATCTGTCTTTAGACACGTAAATCTAAATATAGAAAATGATTTGAATATAAAAGATTACGAATTTGAATATGCTGGAGATGAAATAAAGATATTAAAAAAAATTGCAGAATGGCCTAAGTGTATTGAAGCTGCAAGTCTAAGGCTTGAACCCCACAGAATACCAGTTTATCTTTACGAACTATCATCAGAATTTCATTCTTATTGGAATATGGGAAAAGAGGATCAATCAAAAAGATTTATTAACGAACAAAAGAAAATTTCAAATGATAAATTAGTTTTTTTAAAAGTTATATCTAATGTTATCAAATCTGGAATGAATATTGTTGGAGTAGATACTCCTCAAAAAATGTAATGTTAAAAGAACTTAAATATCTTTTATTCTTGGTTGTTATAGTTTTATTTTTTTTTCTATCCTTCAAATACTATTTTTCAAATGAAAATAAAAAAAATTCATACCGATCTTTGAAAAATATTGAGGATAAAACTGAAAATTATTCGCGTAATCTTATTTTACTTAAGAGTGATACTGTTAATATTGTTGAATATGTTGAAAAAAGCATAGATAAAAATAAAAAGAATTACAAGTTTTGGGAACTTATTAATAATGATGGATAATCGTAAAAGTTTCATAGTTGGTTTAAAATCTACTAAATTATTGATTAGTGAAAAAAAATTTCTAATTAAACACAAGCCTTGGGGAATAATACTTTTTTCAAGAAATATTAAAAATATTGCACAATTAAAAAAACTAACAGATCAAATTAGAAAAATATTCAATGATAAAAAATACCCTATTTTAATTGATCAAGAGGGTGGCAGAGTTAATAGATTAAAAAAATTTTTTAAAGCAGATAAGTTTACTGGAGAATTTTTTGGTAATCTTTATCTTAAAGATAAAAAAAAATTTTATATCGAATACAAAAAGTTTATCAATAAAACTGTCTTATTATTAAAAAATGTAGGAATTAACATAAATACTCTACCAGTCCTTGATGTTAGATCCAAAGGATCAAGTGCAATAATTGGTGACAGAGCCTTTTCAGACAATACAAAGATTGTTTCAGAAATTGGAGATATTTGTATTAAAGAGTTCCATAATAATAAAATTGCCACTGTGATAAAGCATATACCAGGACATGGCTTAGCAAAGGTAGATAGTCATAAAAAAACTCCTACAATCAATAAGGAATTAAGATATTTGAATAATCATGACTTTATGGCATTCAAAAATAAAAACAGTTTATTTGCAATGACAGCACATCTTATTTATAAAAAAATTGACAAAGCTAATACCGCAACACATTCGAAGAAAATTATAAAATTAATAAGAAATCAAATTAAATTTAGAAATATTTTGATGTCTGACGATATTTCAATGAAAAGTTTAAAAGGCTCTATAGCAATTAATACAAAGAAATCTTTTAGTGCAGGTTGTGATTTAGTTCTTCATTGTAATGGAAATTTAAAAGAAATGAATAATGTAGCCCTATATTCACCAGTTATAAACAAGTTTATTAAAAAAAAAACATCACAATTTTATAAGATTATAAGCTAATATTTATCATGTCTGATTCTGATTCTAAAAACTTTAATGTAGATCTTGATAATTATAACGGCCCACTTGATGTGTTATTAGATTTGGCAAAAGCTCAAAAAGTTAACCTTGAGGATATTTCTATAACATTACTGGCTGATCAATTTCACAATTATATTACTAATGAAAAAAATCTAAATCTAGAATCTGCATCAGAATACTTGTTGATGGCTACATGGTTAACTTATCTTAAATCAAAACTTTTGTTGCCAGGAAATCCAGAAGAAGAATTTAAAGTTTTAGAAGTTGCTGAAAAATTAAAATTACAATTAAAAAAATTAGAATTGATTAGATTACTTTCTGACCAAATGTTACAAAGAAAAAGACTTGGTAGAGAAATAAGAACTAGAGGAATTAAAGGAAATATACGATCTATATATAGTACTGAATATAAACTAAATCTTTACGAACTTTTAAAATCTTATTCCTCAATTATTATGACCAAAGATTTTCAAAGGATGAATATTCCTAAACTTCCAGTTTTTACCACTGAAGATGGCATCAAAAGAATAAAAGAATTCTTTGGTAAGTTAATTGATTGGAGAAATATTAATGAACTAATACCTTCTTCATTTAAAAGTGGCTCAAAATATAAAACAACTGGTAAAGCAGGAATTTTTGCTGGTTCCTTAGAGCTGGTTAAAGAGGGCAATCTAACTATAAAGCAAGAAAATTTATTTGATGATATTTATATTAAGGAATTAAAATGACAAAAATAAAAAAAGAAACAAATAACAATATAGTTACTTTCCCATCAAAAATAAATGATGGTGAAAGAGAAGTTGAGGCAATAATTTTTGCTGCTGCTGAACCATTAGATATTGACACTATCGAATCTAAAATTTCAAAAAAAATTGATGTTCTAAAATCATTACAGAAATTACAAAAAGAATATTCATCAAGAGGAATTAATCTAGTTTGTATTTCTAATAAATGGTCTTTTAGAACTTCTGAAAATTTATGGAACCTTATGTCTCAAGAAAAAACTGTAGAAAAAAAATTGTCAAGAGCTGCAGTTGAAACATTAGCAATAATTGTTTATCACCAACCTGTTACTAGAGCTGAAATAGAAGAAATAAGAGGTGTTGCTTTTGGAACAAACACACTTGAGATTTTAATGGAGCTAAATTGGGTAAAACCACAAGGCCGTAAAGATGTACCCGGTAAACCAATTCAGTATGGAACAACTGATGATTTCTTAAGTCATTTTAGTCTTCAAAAATTGTCTGATTTACCTACAGTTGACGAATTGGGATCTGCCGGTCTTATTGATAGCTCAAATATTGATAATGCAATATTTGGTACTGGTAAATTTTACAAAGAAAAACAAGTTGAAAAAAAAGAGGATATTTATGAAAATATCGATGAGATGTTAGGTGGAACACTAAGTCCAGACGAAGAAAAGTAAAAAGTTACTTTAAAAATAAATTTAAAAGAGGTATAAAATATTATGAGCATTGGAATTTGGCAAATAGCAATCGTAATTATTCTTGTTGTACTTTTATTTGGTAGAGGCAAGATATCTAGCTTAATGGGTGATGTAGCCAAAGGTATAAAAAGTTTTAAAAAAGGTATGGCTACAGACATTACAGATGAACCCGAGCCTAAAAATGTTTCAGAAAATAATCAAGATAGCAAAGACAAAGAATAGATTAAATGCCCACTATTGGCTGGTTTGAGATTTTAATAGTAGTTGCTGTTGCAATCATTGTTATTGGACCCAAGGACTTCCCCTATATGTTAAAAAAAGTTGGTTCATGGATTGGAACCACAAAAAGATATATTAGCAATATACAAAATGAGGTAGCTGACCTTGATATCAATTCTAATGAAATAGAAAAACCTATAGAAGAAAAAAAAGATAATGACAAAATCTGAAAATGAAGGCGGTTTTGTAAGCCATCTAACTGAACTTAGAAAAAGATTAATTCATTCTTTTATTTTTTTATTCATTTTTTTTATTGGTTGTTATTTTTTTTCAGAACATTTATATGGTTTTTTAGTTGAACCTTTCGCTAAAGCAGTAAATGAAAGTGGAACTGATAGAAGGTTAATTTTTACAGCTTTACAGGAAACATTTTTAACATACTTAAAGGTTTCTTTTTTTGCAGCATTCTTTGTTACATGTCCCTATATATTGGTACAAATATGGAAATTTATTGCACCAGGACTCTATAAGCATGAAAAAATTGCAATCGTTCCTTATCTAGTTTTAACGCCTATATTATTTTTTCTAGGAGGCATGCTTGTTTATTATTTAATAATGCCGCTAGCCATAAAGTTTTTTCTTTCTTTTGAGAGTACAGGAGCTTCAACAGGATTACCCATTCAATTAGAAGCTAAAGTTAGCGAATATCTTTCTTTGGTTATGAAATTAATTTTTGCATTCGGTATAAGTTTTCAGTTACCAGTTGTCCTTAGCTTATTAGCTAGAGTAGGTATTGTTGATGCTGAATTTCTTAGAAAAAAAAGAAAATATGTCGTTGTAATGATTTTTGCTGCAGCTGCACTATTAACACCACCTGATCCCATAACTCAAATTGGACTAGCAATACCATTATTGATTTTATATGAATTATCTATATTTTCTGTAAACATTATTGATAAGAAAAATAAAAAAAATGCATAATATAAAAGAAATTAGAAATGATGTTGAGGCTTTTAAAAAAGCTTTGAATAAAAGATTTATAGAAATAGATGTAGATAAGATTTTATCATTGGATGAAAATAATAGAGAGTACATCCAACAAAGAGAATTACTTGAAAAAGAAAAAAAAGATATCTCAAAATCTAAAGATCAATCACTTTTTGAAAAATCAAAAAAGATAACTGTTGAAATAGATAATATTAGTAAATTACAAGCTAGCGTTAAAAATGAATTGGAAACAATTTTGTCATCAATACCAAATATACCTCATCCAGACGTTCCTACAGGTAAAGATGAAAACTCAAATGTAGAAATTTCTAAATCAGGAACAATACAAAATTTTAAATTTAAACCTAAATCACATTATGAATTAGGTGAAGACTTAAACATGCTTGATTTTGATCTAGCAACGAAAACTACTGGATCAAGATTTGTTTTTGTAAAAGATAAATTGGCCATGCTAGAAAGAGCTTTATCAAATTTTATGCTTGATACACATGTGAATACTAATGGTTATGAAGAAATATCCCCGCCACTAATTGCAACAGATGCTACTATGTATGGTACGGGACAATTACCTAAATTTGATAATGACCAGTTTGAACTTAAATTAGACGACTCTAGTGACAGAAAATTTTTAATTCCAACTGCTGAAGTTATTTTAACCAATATTGTAAAAGACCAAATTATTGATAAAAAAAAACTTCCAATGCGATTGGTTGCCTCAACACCCTGTTTTAGAAAAGAAGCAGGAAGTTATGGTAAAGATACTAAGGGAATGATTAGACAGCACCAATTTTACAAAGTTGAAATGGTGAGTATTGTTGAAATTGATAAGTGCTTACCAGAACTTGATAGAATGACTGATTGTGCAACTAAAATTTTAGATTTACTAAAACTTCCATACCGAAAAATTGTTTTATGTACTGGTGATATGGGTTTTAGTGCTGAAAAAACTTTTGATATTGAGGTGTGGCTTCCATCAGAAGATAAATACAGAGAAATCTCAAGTTGCTCTTCATGTGGATCATTTCAAGCTAGAAGAATGAAAGCCAGATATAAAAACGAAAAAAAAGAAACTGTGCTTGTTGGCACCTTAAACGGCAGTGGTTTAGCAGTTGGTAGAACATTAGTTGCTATATTAGAAAATTATCAACAAGAAGACGGGTCTATTCTAGTGCCAGAAGCTTTAAAGCCTTATATGAATAATATTGAAAAAATCGTTAAGATTTAAAGTTGTTTTAATTAGATAGATGTTGTAAGAATTCATTTTAATTTAGGAGAATTATGGATCAAGGAATAGGCCAATTTATACCACTAATTTTAATTTTTGTTATTTTTTACTTTTTTTTAATAAGACCTCAACAAAAGAAAGTTAAAGAGCATAAAGCCATGGTAGAAAACTTATCAAGAGGAGACAAGGTTGTAACTTCTGCTGGTATTATTGGGACAGTTGAAAGAATTATTGATAATGAAAAAGTTGAAGTGCAAATTGCTGACAACGTTAAAGTAGAAATTATTAAATCTACAGGTATTCAAGGATTACTTAACTCCCCTGAAGTAAAAAAATAACATTTTACTAAAGTGTTATACTTTTCTAAATTAAGAATTACCTTAGTTTCTTTAGTATCAATTTTTTTTATTTTTATTGCTGCATCAAATTTTCAAAACCCTGAAGACAGTTTTATTTCTAAAAAGATAAATCTAGGTTTAGATTTACAAGGCGGATCATATCTTTTACTAGAAATTGATAATGAACCCGTTGAAATTCAAAAATTACAAAATACAACAACTGTTATTAGAAATTTTTTAAAAGATAAGAAAATAACTTTTAATGATCTAAGAATTGAAGATAAAAAAATAATATTCAGTATACCCAATGATAATATTGAGTTGGTTCAATCTTTTTTTCTTGATAAAGAAAGTGATATTAACCCTTATTATTTTCAATATAAATCACATCAGTTTGATGTAAATATTCAAGATAATGAATTTACGCTAACTCTATCAAAATATGGACTTATTGAAATTAAAACATCTTCACAAGATCAAGCTATAGAAATAGTTAGAAGAAGAGTTGATGAAGTTGGTACAAATGAACCCAATATACTGAAAAGAGGTAATAATAGAATTCTAGTTGAGCTTCCAGGACTTGATGATCCCATGCGTATCAAGTCACTTTTAGGAAAAACTGCAAATTTAACATTTAGATTTGTAACTCAAAATAATAATGACACTTTTGGTACTGAAATGCTTCAATTTGAAGATGGAACTAGCGAAGCAATGGTTAGCAAAAGAATAATCTTAAATGGTGAGAATTTATTGGATGCTCAACCACAAATGAATAATCAAACCAACGAAACAGTAGTATCATTTACACTTGATAGAGTGGGGGCAAAAAGATTTGGTAAAGCAACCAGTACAGGAATTGGCAAACAATTAGCAATTGTTCTAGATGGTAAAATTGTTAGTGCTCCAGTAATAAGGGATACTATAGCAAGTGGAAATGGTCAGATCAGTGGAAATTTCACATTTCAATCTGCAACAGACTTGGCATTACTTCTAAGATCAGGAGCGTTACCAGCACCACTTAACATTATTGAAGAAAGAACTGTTGGACCTGACCTTGGTCAAGATTCAATTAATGCAGGAGTTATCGCCCTTATGATTGGTTTCTTATTGGTGATAATTTTTATGTTTGTTAAATATAGAATTTTTGGTCTAATTGCTAACATAACACTATTAATTAACTTATTTTTTTTAGTTGGTATTTTAACTTTATTTGAAGCAACATTAACACTTCCTGGAATAGCAGGTATCATTTTAACGGTTGGTATGGCAGTTGACGCTAACGTGTTAATTTTTGAAAGAATTAAAGAAGAATGCAAGAAAGAAAAAAATAATATTATAGCTTTTGATACAGGTTATGTGAAATCAAAAACTGCAATTATAGACGCAAACATAACCACATTAATTGCAGCTGTAATCTTATTCTTTATGGGCTCTGGACCTGTTAAAGGTTTCTCTGTGACTTTAGCTATAGGAATTTTTACAACACTGTTTTCAGTTTATTTTATTGCAAGAATGCTTACTGGCCTTTATGTCGTAAGAAATAAAGAAAAGACTGAACTAATATAATGATTAATTTTAATAAATTTTATAAACTATTTAATCTAATCTCTTTAAGTTTAGTTGTTGCATCTGTTCTATTATTATTTTTTAAAGGACTTAATTTTGGTGTAGATTTTAAAGGTGGAACTTTAATAGAACTAAGGTCTAACGATAAAAATATTAACGTTACTTCTTTAAGGCAATCTTTTAACAAAATGAAATTAGGAGATTTTAATATTAAAAAATTTGGCAATGAAAATGATTTTTTAATCAAAATAGAAAAAAAAGATACAAGTGCAAATGCTATAGAAGTTATTAAAAAAGATTTAACATCTTCATTGAGGAGTTCTTTTAATTTCAGAAGAGTTGAAAATGTAGGTCCAAAAGTTAGTTCTGAATTATTAAAGTCTGGTATTATTGCAATCGCTCTATCTCTAGCTGCAATGTTATTTTACATATGGATAAGATTTGAATGGCAATTTAGCTTAGGTGCTATTTTAGCCCTATTTCATGATGTCATTATAACACTTGGTCTTTTTTCACTATTTAGTTTGGAAATAAATCTATCAATAGTTGCAGCCGTTTTAACTATAGTTGGTTATTCCATGAATGATACCGTTGTCATTTATGACAGAGTTAGAGAAAATTTAAGAAAGTTTTCTGATATCAAGATTTATGAACTTACAAATATCTCAATCAATGAAACACTTTCTAGAACTATAATTACATCAGTCACGACATTGCTTGCTTTAGTTTCAATTTATTTATTTGGTGGAGAAATATTAAAAGGTTTTTCACTAGCTATGATAATGGGTGTAATATTTGGAACTTATTCTTCAATTTATATAGCTAATCCTATACTTGTGAAACTTAGAGTGTCCCAAAAAACAATCCTAAAAGAAGAAACGGAATAGATTTAATAAAGATTTTGAGCTGCTACCATTGAAAGTAACATTGGTAACGATAAAAGAGTATTTGTTCTTGAAAACAACATTGCTGTCCTTGCTGATTTTGCTTTAAGATCAGGTTCGCACTCAACAATACCTAGTGCTCTTTTTTGATTTGGCCAAATTATAAACCAAACATTAAAAGCCATGTATAAGCCAAGCCACATTCCAATACCAATAGCTGTACTTTTTCCACCACCACCTAAAGTCATAGCATCATGTAAATAACCATTTAAATAAGCTAAAATTAATCCAGACAATACTGTTAGTAAAGCTGCCCATCTAAAATAAAACAAAGCTGCTGGCGCAATAACTTTACCTATAGCAGGTTTTTGTTCGTCAGGAATTTTAGGCATGTTTGGAATTTGAACAAAGTTAAAATACCAAAGAAGTCCAATCCACATAATAGCGACCGTTACGTGAATAAATCTTGTTAACCAACTCCAAAAAATTGCATCAAAATCAAAACCACCATTACCATAAAATAATCCTAGAAAAAGGATAATAGCTAAAGCTAATGATGCATGAATTGTCTTTGGAAGAGATGATAGTAAATTACCCATAATTAGAATCACTTATACACTAATTTTTTAAATCTTTAACTTCTTTTTAAATTTTTCTTCCAGCATAGGTTTTAAGAATTCCCCAGTATAGCTACCTTTTATTTTTATAATATCCTCAGGTTTGCCTTCTGCGATAATATTTCCTCCTTTGACACCACCCTCAGGACCCATATCAACAATATAATCAGCTGTTTTAATTACATCTAAATTATGCTCAATAACAACAACGGTATTTCCTAGTGCTACAAACGTATGTAGTATTTCTAATAATTTTTTAATATCATGCTGGTGAAGTCCAGTAGTTGGTTCATCTAAAATATACATAGTTCTTCCTGTAGATCTTTTCGATAGTTCCTTGGCTAACTTAATACGCTGAGCTTCTCCACCAGATAATGTTGTAGCCTGTTGTCCAATCTTTATATAACCAAGCCCAACTTTTTTTAATGTTAATAGTTTGGTTTTTATATTTGAAATATTTTCAAAGTATTCACATCCTTCATCAACAGACATATTTAATACATCGGCTATACTTTTATCCTTAAACTTTATTTCAAGAGTTTCTCTATTATACCTAGTTCCCTTACATTCATCACATTGTATATAAACATCAGGTAAGAAATGCATCTCGTATGTAATTACGCCATCGCCTTCACAAGCTTCACATCTTCCACCTTTAACATTAAATGAAAATCTTCCAGGTTTATATCCTCTTGTTTTTGACTCAGGTAGTGCCGTAAACCAATCTCTGATAGGCCCAAAGGCTCCGGTATAGGTTGCTGGATTTGATCTTGGTGTTCTCCCAATTGGTGATTGATCTATATCAATTATCTTATCTATAAGCTCAACACCCTTATAACCTTTAAATGCTTTTGGTACTTTTCTAGCTTTGTTATTTAAAGTTAAATTTAATGCATGATATAATGTTTGCAATATCAATGTAGATTTACCACTGCCAGAAACTCCAGTAACGCAAGTAAAGCTTCCTGTTGGAATTTTAAGATTAACGTTATTCAAATTATTTCCACTAGCTCCATTAATTTCTACAAATCTACCATTCTTAGCAAGTCTTCTAGTTCTCGGAATTTCTATATATTTTTTATGAGATAGGTATTGACCAGTGATACTATTTTTATTTTTAAGTATCTCGTTATAAGTTCCTTGTGCAATGACCTCACCACCGTTAGTACCAGCTTCTGGTCCTAAATCTATTATGTGGTCAGCATTTTCCATAGTTTCAGTGTCATGCTCAACAACGATTACTGTGTTTCCAAGATCTCTTAGTCTTTTCAATGCATTAATTAGTTTAACATTATCTTTTTGGTGCAAACCTATAGAAGGTTCGTCAAGAACATATAATACTCCTGTCAATCCTGAACCAATTTGCGAAGCAAGCCTAATTCTTTGTGCTTCTCCACCGGAAAGAGTCCCAGACTCTCTTGATAAAGTTAAATACTCAAGTCCAACATTTAAAAGAAACGTTAACCTCTCATTAATTTCTTTTAAAATATGTTCTGCTATTTTAAATTGTCTTTTATCAAGATTTTGTTCCAACCCTTTAAACCAGTTAGCAGCATCTAAAATGGATTTTTTTGTAACATCGCTTATATTTTGATTATCAATTTTAACACATAAAGCTTCCTCTTTTAGTCTATTACCATTACAGCCTTCACATGCAGAATCCGATTGATATTCCGCTATAGCTTCTCTCTTCCACTCACTGTCAGATTCAAGAAATCTTCTTTCAAGATTGTTTATGACACCTTCAAAAGTTTTTTTATGAGAATATTTTTCATATCCATCATCATAGACAAATTTTATTTCTTCTTCGTCTGATCCAAATAAAATCACATCTTTAAATTTTTTGGGTAATTTTTTCCATTTTTCATCTAAAGAAAATCCATAGTGCTTAGCAATAGAGGCTAATGTTTGAGCATAATATAGTGTGGTTGATTTAGCCCACGGTTCTATAGCACCATCAGCTATACTTTTTTTTTCATCAGGAACTACTAAATTTGGATCTACATTTAATTTAATACCAATACCTTCACATTCAGCACACGCCCCATATGGACTATTAAAAGAAAAAAGTCTTGGTTCAATTTCTTCGATTGTAAAACCACTTTCTGGACATGCAAATTTTGTTGAGTAAATTAATTTTTCAATTTTTCTAAATTTTTGAGGTAAAGTTTCGTCTTCGTACTCAACAAATACAAGACCATTTGATAAATTTACAGCTGTTTCAATACTTTCAGCTAAACGATTTCCTAGATTTGAGTTCAAAACAATTCTGTCAATTAAAACAGATATGTCATGCTTAAGTTTTTTATCTAATTCAGGTGCTTTATCTACGTCATAAAGAACCTCATCAATTTTAATTTTTCTAAAGCCTCTTCTTTTATAGCTTAAAATATCTTTTCTATATTCACCTTTACGGCCACGGACCACTGGCGCATATATATAAATTGTAGATTTTTTGGGAAGTTTTTTTATTAAATCGACAATCTGTGTAATTGTTTGTGATGTTATTGGTTTTCCAGTAAAGGGTGAATAGGGCACACCAGCTCTCGCATAGAGCACACGCATATAATCATAAATTTCTGTAACTGTAGCAACAGTTGATCTTGGGTTCTTTGACGTATTTTTTTGTTCAATAGCTATTGCTGGACTCAATCCTTCAATAAGATCAACGTTAGGTTTTTTCATTTTATCTAAAAATTGTCGAGCATAAGCAGATAAACTTTCAACATATCTTCTTTGTCCCTCTGCATAGATAGTGTCAAATGCTAATGAAGATTTTCCAGAACCGGAAAGTCCTGTAATAACAACAAATTGATCTTTGGGTATTTCTACAGAAACATTCTTTAAATTATGCTCCTTTGCACCCTTGATAACTATCTTTTTGATCATAATTTTAGTTGCTTTAAATTAATAAAATTAATATTGAGTTTATATTGTGATATAAAAACTAAATAAATAAATAAACACTTATAAAATATTATGGCTGGAAGTTTAAATAAAGTATTATTAATTGGGCGTTTAGGCGCAGACCCTGAAATTAAACAAATGGTAAACGGTAAAAGCGTTGCAAGATTGAGTTTAGCAACAAGTCAATCATGGAAAGACAAGACAACAGGTGAAAAAAAAGAAAAGACGGAGTGGCACCGAATAGTTGTATTCAATGATGGATTAGTAAATGTTGTGCAGCAATATTTAAAAAAAGGAGCTCAAATTTATGTTGAAGGACAAATAGCTACTAGAAAATGGAAAGATGAACAATCTGGACAAGACAAATATTCTACAGAAATAGTAATTCAAGGATATAACTCTTCACTAACAATGTTAGGTGGAGGAAATACAGGTGGTGGAATCCAAAATGATAACACACAAGCACCTGCTAATAATTTTGAAGATAGTCCACAAACTTCAAATGATATGGATGACGAAATTCCATTTTAGTTTCTATGAAAGACACAGAAATACCTAAAGATAAAAATATTAAACTTATCTCAATGCATGATGAGATGAGTTCATCATATTTGTCATATGCGATGAGCGTAATTGTGAGTAGGGCTCTTCCTGATGTTAGGGACGGGCTTAAACCTGTTCATAGAAGAATATTATTCGCCATGTATAAAGGTGGTTACGATTGGTCAAAACAATTTAGAAAATCTGCAAGAATAGTTGGAGATGTTATTGGTAAATATCACCCACATGGAGATCAGTCTGTTTATGATGCTCTAGTTAGAATGGTTCAGGATTTTTCTATGAGTTTACCTCTTGTTCAGGGCCAAGGTAACTTTGGATCTATTGATGGAGATCCAGCTGCGGCTATGAGATATACTGAGACTAGATTAGCTAAAGTTTCGCAATACTTAATAGACGATATTGAAAAGGATACCATCGAATACAAGAGTAACTACGATGAAACAGAAAAAGAACCATCAGTTTTACCCGCTCAATATCCTAATTTATTGGTTAATGGAGCTGGTGGTATAGCAGTTGGAATGGCAACAAGCATACCTCCACATAATTTAGGTGAAATCATTGATGGAACATTAGCCTTAATTGAAAATAAAGATATTAAGATTAAAGAATTAATGAAACACATTCCAGGTCCTGATTTTCCTACAGGTGGTGTCATCATTGGGAAAGAAATTATTAAGGCTGGATATAATGTAGGTCGTGGGTCATTTAAAATTAGAGGTGAAATAAGTGTTGAAGCACAAAAAAATGGTAGAGAAAGATTGGTTATTACTTCTGTACCTTATCAAGTAAATAAATCAGTTTTAAATGAAAGAATTGCCCAACTTGTTAGAGAGAAAAAAATTGAAGGAATAAAAGATATTAGGGATGAGTCTAATAGAGAGGGGATTAGAGTAGCAATTGATTTAAGAAATGGTGTTGAGCCAGAAACTATTAAGCGATTACTTTATAAAAATACTTCGATAGAAAGTTCTTTTGGTTTTAATACTTTAGCAATCGTTGATGGCAAACCTAAAATATGTAATTTAAAAGAGTTTTTAACAAATTTTTTAACATTTCGTGAAGATGTTGTTATTAAGAAAACTAAATTTGACTTAAAAAAAGCAGAGGACAGAGCTCATATTTTGATTGGGTTATCTGTATCTGTTGAGAATTTAGATAAGATTATAAAAATTATACGGTCTTCAAAAACTCCTGATGATGCTAAAAAATCATTATTAAACACTAAGTGGAAAATTAATAAATCTTTAAAGTTAATTTCACTTGTCGAAGATAAGAAGGGGAAAAATTTATACTCATTATCTGACCCTCAAGTAATTGCTATTTTAGAACTTAGACTTCAAAAACTTACAGCTCTTGGTATTAATGAAATAGAAGTTGAAATTAAAAAATTAGCTGATTTAATTAAGGGATATAAGAAAATAATTAATTCCAAAAAAGAACTTTTAAACGTAATAAGTGAAGAGCTTAAAACTATTAAAGAAAAATTTGCTGTACCACGAAGAACTAAAATTATAGATGCTATTTTAAACTATGATATTGAAGAAACTATTCAAAAAGAGTCTGTTATTATTACAGTTACACTTCAGGGATATATTAAAAGGGGAGCATTAAGCAGCGTTAAACAACAAAAAAGAGGTGGCAAGGGTAAATCTGGGATTACAACGAGAGATGAAGATTCTGTAGTACAAACTTTATCAGTTAACACACACACTTCTGTTCTTTTCTTCTCAACAGAAGGACTTGTCTACAAAATTAAAGCTTGGAAGATACCTGAGGGATCAACTACATCAAAAGGTAAATCTCTATTTAATATCTTACCTTTAAAAAATCATCAATCAATCAGTTCAATTATGCCATTCCCTGATGATGAAAGTGATACGAAAAATCTTCAAATTGTTTTTGCAACTGCAAAGGGTAAGGTTAGAAAAAACAGTCTCGAAGATTTTTCTTCCATTAATTCAGCTGGAAAAATTGCAATAAAATTAGATCCCAATGATAAAATTGTAGGAGTTGAAATTTGTAAAGATGATCAAGATGTAATGCTAAGTACAAAAAATGGTAAATGCATTAGATTTGAATCAAAAAAACTAAGAATATTTAAGGGTAGATCCTCAAAAGGTATAAAGGGTATAGAGCTATCTCCTAATGATGAGATTGTTTCTCTTTCAATAACAAATAAAGAAAAAATAAAAAAAGATACTAAATCTGATGGAAGGTTTGTTTTATCAATTACAGAAAATGGATACGGCAAAAAAACTTTAAACAATGAATATAGAGTTACCAATAGAGGTGGTAAAGGCATAATTGGAATTGTTAACTCACCTAGAAATGGTAGTATATGTTCGTCATTTCCTGTTATAGAGGGAGATGATGTGATGATTTCAACAAATAAAGGTAGAGTGATTAGAGTTGCCGTTAAAGAAATCAGAACAGCGGGAAGAAATACTCAAGGTGTAAGAATTATCAAATTATCTGGTGATGAAAAAGTTGTTTCAGCAATAAAAATTGATGATAACTTGGAGTAATGAAAAAAGTTGCCGTATATCCCGGAACATTTGACCCAATTACCTTTGGTCATATTGATGTTATAAATAAAGCTTTAAAATTATTTGATAAAGTTATTATTGCTGCTTCTGATGGTGCTAATAAAAATTATCTTTTCAATTCAATTGAAAGAGTACAATTAATTAAAAAAGCCTTATTTGTTGATTTAAAGTTCGATAAAAAGAAGATTGAAGTTATTTCATTTACATCATTAACAACTGATTTATGCAAAAAATATAAATCTAATATTATTTTAAGAGGTTTAAGAGCAGTATCTGATTTCGAATATGAATTTCAACTAGCTGGAATGAATAGAAAATTGAACAATAATATAGAAACAATTTTTTTAATGTCTGATGTTGAAAATCAAATCATTTCATCAAGATTTGTTAAAGAAATAGTTAGACTAAAAGGCGATATCAAAAAATTTACTACAAAAAGCACAATAAAATCTTTAAAAGAAAAATATGAATAAACTTATAACAAAATTTTTAATTTTATTTTTTATACTAACCAACAACACAATCGCAGAGGAGAATATTATGATTTTAAAGCTTAAAGATGGAGACGTTAAAATAGAACTTTTTGAAGATGTGGCACCTAATCATGTCAAAAGAATTAAGCAATTAGCAAAAGATGGTAAATACGATGGTGTTGTATTTCACAGAGTGATTGATGGCTTTATGGCGCAAACTGGTGATGTTCAGTTTGGTAACTCTTCTAATGATCAATTTGATTTAAGAAGAGCTGGAATGGGTGGCTCTGATTTACCTGATCTTAAAGAGGAATTTAGTGATTTACCTCATGAAAGAGGAACGCTATCTATGGCTAGATCACAAGATCCAAATAGTGCAAACAGCCAATTTTTTATATGTTTTAAAGAAGCGTCTTTTCTAGATAGACAATATACGGTATTTGGTAAAGTTATTGAAGGCATGGATCTTGTTGATAAAATCAAAAGAGGAGATCAAAACAATAACGGTTCTGTTTCTAACCCAGATAAAATCATTAGCTTTAAATAATTTTAGTTCACAAATTTCATGGCGTTAAAGAATTTCAAATTTAATGTCATAGAAAGTGATAAATTTGCTAGAGTTGGAGTAATCGAAACTCATAGAGGCAATATTCAAACACCTGCTTTTATGCCTGTTGGAACACAGGCAACTGTAAAAGCTTGTCTTATTGACGATGTTATTAAAACAGGATCTGAAATAATTTTATCAAATACCTATCACTTAATGATCAGACCAGGTGTTGATAGAATTATTTCTGCTGGTGGTCTACATAAATTTATGAATTGCAAACTTCCCATACTTACAGATTCTGGTGGGTTTCAAGTTATGTCTCTTTCTAAATTAAACAAAGTAGACAGAGAAAAGGGTGCAATATTTAACTCTCATGTAGATGGTAAAAAATTTATATTAAGTCCAGAAGAAAGCATAAGAGTTCAAAAGGGTTTAGACTCTGATATTGTTATGATTATGGATGAGTGTCCTAAGAAAACTACTGACTATAAAGTAATTAATAAATCCATGGAACTATCCATATATTGGGCCGAAAGATCTAAAATAGCTTTTGGATTAAATCCACATAAAGCTTTATTTGGAATAGTCCAGGGTGGTCTATTCAAAGATCTAAGAACAAAATCTCTTAATAACTTAATTAAAATTGGCTTCGATGGATATGCTATTGGTGGACTTGCTGTAGGAGAAAGTCAAAATGAAATGTTTAGTGTTTTAGATGATTTAAAAAATATTATGCCTGATGATAAACCAAGATATTTAATGGGTGTGGGGACGCCAGCCGATATTCTTGGAGCTGTTAAGAGAGGTGTTGATATGTTTGACTGTGTAATGCCTACGAGATCTGGAAGAACTGGTTTAGCTTTTACTTGGAATGGTCGTGTGAATATCAAAAATAATAAATATAAAAATGATAATGAACCTCTTGATCCAAATTGTTCAAATTTAAATCTTAACAAGTATTCAAAAAACTATATAAATCATCTCTTCAATACAAACGAAATCTTAGGTTCTACACTTTTAACCTTACATAACATCAACTTTTATCAAGAATTAATGTCTTCTATTAGAGAAAATATTAAAAAAGGTACATTTGATAAATTTTATGATGAATACATTGATAAGTTGTAATTTAAATATTTGCAATTTCCGATGTTATGGAATAAATAATTGTTTTTTGGTAATAAAAATTATTTAAGTTAGATATTTTTTTATTGTTTAAATTTTTAAGTGTAAAGAAATTTAAAAATTTTAAAGAAGACTTCACCAAAAGTTTTTTTTTAAAATTAAATAAAAAAAAACATTTATCTCAACTTTAATAATTTATATGTGGGCCCTTAGCTCAGTTGGTAGAGCAATTCCCTTTTAAGGAATGGGTCGATGGTTCGAGTCCATCAGGGCTCACCACTAAAATAATCTTTTAAATATTAGCTAATTGTAATCGGTGGATAGTCTAAAATGACACTATTTTCCCATTCTGATAAATCTTTTATTCTTTTTGAGGATGATGGGTGGGTGCTCATAAATTGAGGTGGTTCTTTGCCTTTATTTTCTGCCTTCATCCTTTCCCATAACTTTTTAGTTTCCCTTATATCAAAGCCAGATAAAGATGCAAAAATCATTCCCAGGTAATCAGCTTCACTTTCTTGAGTCCTTGAGAAAGGATTCATTATTCCTATTTGTGATAATAAACCTACGGTGTTCATGCCTGTAGCTTGATTGATTTGCCCTAACTTTCCACCTGAAAAAATATCGATCAAAGAAGTTCCAGTTTGTAAAAGTGCACTTCTACTGGCTCTTTCAACCGAATGTTTAGCAACAGCATGTGCAATCTCATGACCCATTACTGAGGCAAGACCGTTTGTATTTTTTGTAACATCAAGTATTCCTGTGTACACAGCTATTTTACCACCTGGCATGCACCAAGCATTTTTTACTTTTTTATTATCTATTAAAATATACTCCCAATCAAAATTAATAGTTGGATCATTTTGACCTGCTCTATAAAAATACTCAGAAATAGCGTCTTCCATTCTTTTTCCAATATCTTTAATTTCATTGAGTGTTTTAGCGTCATCACTCATTTTTTCTTTTTCTTTAACTTTTTCAAAAATTTGAGCTGCCTGAGCATTTAATTTTGATTCAGGTATAATTTTCAATTGTCTTCTGTCTGTTATTGGGGCCGTAGAACAAGCACCGAGCATTAAGCCCGAACATCCACATCCAATATAATTTAAAAATTTTCTTCTATTCATTTTATTAAAATTTTGATAATCATATAAATATATACTTTTATGAATTTAAACAATAAAATCTTGGTTGTGCTTTTTGTTATAGCTGTATCTTTTGTAATTTATTCTAGCTATCATTAAATTTTTATGTCTATTAAGAAGAAAAAATCATTTGCTTTAAGATTAAGAAACTATTTTTTTACAGGTATAATTGTTTTAATTCCAATTGGTTTTACCCTTTATTTAAGCAAATTTTTAATTAATTTTTCTACTAAATTAGTACCATCAGGTCTAAATCCTAATACTTATCTTCCTTATGCGATACCAGGTATTGAAATAATTTTAACAATTATTTTTATTACAGTTGTTGGTGGTCTTTCTTTAACTTTTATAGGTAAAAAATTTTTACAAATAATTGATGATTTGTTTAAAAGAATGCCAATATTAAGAACAATCTACTCTGCCATTGGACAAATGACAGATTCCTTTCGGGAGCAAGAAGGCAATAAAAAAAGTGTTGTACTAGTTGAGTATCCAAGAAAAGGATCTTGGGCAGTAGGTTTTGCTACGAAAGAAAATTCAGGTGAAATTAAAGTCAAAACAAATATTAACTTAGTTAATGTTTTTGTTCCAACAACTCCTAACCCAACAAGTGGTTTTTTATTAATGATACCAAAAGACGATTTGATCTATTTAGATATGACATTTGAAGAAGCATCAAAATTTATAGTCTCAGCTGGAACCTCTAAGCCTAAAAGCTAAACCATATCATTAATTATATCTGCTTGATCATATAACTTGAGTAAAGCTTTATATTTCTTGATATCAGTATTTTCTAATTCTATCCTTTTGATTTGTTTCTCTGCCATTAAAAATAAATCTTCATTTTGAATGGGGTCTGCTAACCTAAAATTTTTAATTCCACTTTGTTTAAAACCAAGTAAATCACCAAAACCTCTTAACTTCATATCTTCTTCTGAAATTTCAAAACCATCATTAGAGTTTTTTAAAATATTAATTCTTTTTTTAGCATTCACACTTAAATTCGACTTAAACATCAATATACAGCTTGCCTGTTTTGTTCCACGTCCAACTCTTCCTCTTAACTGATGTAGCTGAGATAATCCAAATTTGTTAGCATTTTCTATTATGATTACATTAGCATTAGGAAAGTCAATACCAACTTCTATAATTGTTGTCGAAACTAAAATTGAATATTTTTTATTAAGAAATTTATTTAATATTTCTTCCTTCTCTTCATTTTCAATTTTTCCATGTAGTAGTGCAACTTTATTTGGAAAAATTTCATTAAGAAATTTATATTTCGTAACAGATGATTGGTGATCTAATTTTTTTGATTCCTCTATCAAAGGACACACCCAGAAGATTTGGTTTCCTTCATTTATTTCTTTTTTTACAAAGTTGATAACATCGTCTATTTTACTTTCTAATTTGCTATAAGTTTTAACTTCTTTTCTATTACTTGGTTTTTCTTTAATAATAGAAACATCCATATCACCATAAACTGACATAGTTAGAGTTCTCGGAATTGGTGTCGCTGACATTAAAAGAACATCACAATTATCACCCCCTTTATCTGATAAAAGTTTTCTTTGTCTAACACCAAATTTGTGCTGTTCATCAATTATAATATAACCAAGGTTTGCAAAAATAATTTTTTTTTGAAAAATTGCATGTGTGCCAAATACCATTTGAATTTCATTGTTTTCCAGTTTTTTTATAATTCTCTTTTTTTCACTATTTTCACTCTTACTAGAAAGTAATTCAATTTTGATATCTTTAGGAAATAGTTTTTTTGCTAAAGTATAATGCTGTCTGGCCAATATTTCAGTAGGAGCCATTAATGCAACTTGGAACCCTGAATTAATGACATTCAACGAAGAAATCAATGCAACAATAGTTTTACCACTCCCAACGTCACCTTGCAAAAGTCTAAACATTTTACTTTTAGAATTTAGATCCTTATTAATATCACCTAATGAAATTTTTTGATCATTGGTAAGTGTAAAGTTTAATTTATTAACTATATTCTTATGAGCTTTTTCACTGAAGTTTTTAGAAATTTTTTTAATTTTCTTAATTTTTTTTCGAATTTCTGAATTAACTAAAAAAGATGCTAATATTTCATCATAAGCAAGTCTTTTATAAAAGTCGGATTTATAATTTTCAATATTTTTTGGATCATGTAATTTTATTATAGATTCATTCCAACTTTCATTATTAAAAATTTTTAGAATATCTTTATCGTGCCACTCTGGTAAAATAGGTAAGTTTTTTAAAATTTGATTAATAATTTTATTATAGGTTTTTTCAGTAATACCTTCTGTTAATGAGTATTTATTATCAATATTTTCAATTAATGAACTGTCTTGTGAAATATATGTTGGATTCGTTATTTGATATCGTCCTTTATAATTGCCTATCTTACCGCTAATTGTCACTTCTTCATTTAGTGGTAAAATTTTTCTTACGTATCCTTCATGACTATTAAAGAATATACAATCAATCTTTCCAGTTTCATCAATACAATTAACTCTATTGGGTAAGTTTCTAACTCTTGGAAATTGATATTTTAATGGAACAATTCTGATTGTTTGGATTACTCCTATTTGAAGATCGCAAATTTTACTAACGAGTGTTCTGTCTGTATAAGATTTAGGCAGTCTCCACAGCAAGTCAAAAATATTATTTATTTTTTTTTTCTTCAAAATTTCCATGGTTTTTTTACCCACACCATTTAATTTGGTTAGATCAGCTAATAAATAATCATAATTATTCTTATTTTTCATATTAGTTGTAATATATTAAATATTATGACCATTAATATAAAGGATTTAAAAAATAAAATAACTTATAGAGCTAACTATAGAGGCACTAAAGAAATGGATAAGTTGTTAGGTTCATTTACTAAAAAATATATTGATCAGTTTAATGAACAAGAGCTAACCCTTTTGTGTGATTTGTTAGACTTTGATGATGAGAATCTTTATAAATTTAATCAAGGTCAAAATCCAACAATTCAAATTGAATTAAACAAAGTTTCAGAGATGTTTAAAAATTATAATTATGCAAGTGAATAGTGGCGGAGAGACTGAGATTCGAACTCAGGAAAGAGTTGCCCCTTTGCCGGTTTTCAAGACCGGTGCATTCAACCACTCTGCCATCTCTCCGTTAGCAACGTTTTATTATTATAAATTTTTAATTCAACAATAAAATTGATAAATTAAACAGATAATCATTTAATAGGTATAAATTTATTACTGTGGAAAAGCAAAAATTCAATACAGGTATAGGATTAACTGCACTAGGTTCTTTTTGGTGGGGTGTTATTGGTGTTATTTACTTCAAATATATTTCATTTGCAGGCTCTATAGAGGTAGTGATCCATCGTTGTGTGTGGACATCTGTAGTTTTAATAATAACTACTTTTTATTTTTCTAAATGGGATATTTTTTTTGAAATTATAAAAAATAAAAGAAATATAGTTTATTTATTTTTTTCAAGCTTACTAATTTTTATAAATTGGGCAACCTGGATTTATGCAGTGGGCACAGAAAAAATAATCGATGCAAGCTTTGGTTATTTTATTATGCCAATCTTAAGCGTATTCCTGGGATATATATTTTATGGTGAAAAAATTAATAAAAGAAGAGGTCTTTCCATAATTCTTGTTTTGGTGTCTATATCATTTCTTTTATTTAAAAGTTTTCATTCAATACCGTGGGTTGGAATAATTGTAGCTCTAAGTTGGGGTTTTTATAATCTTCTTAGAAAAAAAGTAAATGTTGATACCGATGTTGGACTTTTAATAGAAAGTCTTTTTATATTACCATTTGCGTTATTTGCTTTTTTTTTACTTTTTAAAAATAATTTAAATATCTTTAGTATTAACGAGCCTTCATTGATGTTTATATTAATGTTAGCTGGACCAATGACTGTTATACCTCTATTTCTATATGTAAGAGGTGTTGAGTTGTGTGGCCTTGGACCCACTGGAATGATTTTCTATATAACCCCAACATTTCAATTTTTATTGGGCTTTTTTTATTATGATGAGGCTTTTTCTTTCGATAAATCATTAAGTTTCATTTTAATATGGATTGCTGTAATTATTTATTTAAAAGATTTATATGAACATAATTAAATATTTTATAATTATATTTTTCACATTTATTCACGGAACATTAAATGCCAATGAAAAAGGATTTAAGGAGTGGTTGGTTAATTTCAAAGCCTATGCTTTAGAAAAAAAAATTTCAGAAAAGACATTCAATTTAGCAATGTCTGATGTTGTATTTCTACCTGATGTAATAAAATATGACCGTTTTCAACCTGAGTTTTATGAAGATACTAAAACTTACATATCCAAAAGAACTTCTAAACAAAAAGTAAGTGCGGGCATTAAACTTTACGAATTAAATAAAGATTTCATAAATTCGATAGATAATAAATTTTCTGTTGAGAAAGAGTTGCTTTTAGCATTAATGGGAATAGAGACTAATTTTGGAACTTATGTTGGAAAAATGGATATATTATCATCACTTGCAACTTTAAGTTATGATCAACGTAGATCTGATTTCTTTACTAAAGAATTAATTACTATTCTTCAATTAATAGATGAGGGGAAAATAGACCATAACATTTTATATGGGTCATGGGCAGGTGCCTTTGGTTTTTTTCAATTTATGCCATCTACAATAGACAACTATGCAATAGACTATGATAAAAATAACATTATTGAGCTTAAATCAACTAAAGATTCATTTGCATCTGCAGCTAACTACATAAATAAAATAGGATGGAAAAAAAACCAACCTTGTTTCATTAAAGTCAAATTAAAAGAAAATATACCTAACAATATATTAAATATATCTGCAAAAAAACTTCACAATAAAATTAAATTTAAGCTTTTAAAGAAATATATAATTAATGAAGATAGTTTTAATTCTATTAATGAAAATTTGATTGCATCAATAATAACGCCAGACAAAGATATAATACCAGATGCACAAAACTTAGATCCGGCCTACATAGTTTTTGATAATTATGAAAAAATACTACAATGGAATAGATCTTTAAGATTCAGCCTCGCAGTATGCACATTAAAAGAAAAGTTTGAAAATGCTTTATAAAAAACTATTAACTCTATGCTGTCTAATTTTATTAAATAACTGTACAGCAACAACCACAACCAAAAATAAAAATCTTAATTCATTGGAAAATCCATTTATAAATAAAGGATTTAGCCTTATTTATAATGATAAGTTTTATTATGATAAGGTTATTTCCAAAAAAATTGATGAAAGAAGCTTAGTTATTTTTCAAAAAAATTTAAAAAAAAATACAATTGTTAAAATTACCAATATTTTAAATAACAAATCAATTATAGGTACTGTTGGTAGTAATGCTGATTATCCTTTATTTAATAATGCAGTATTATCATTGAGAATAGCAGATGAAATTGGTTTGAATGAAAATGAACCTTATGTAGAGATTTTAGAAGTCCTAGAAGATGCAATATTTGTTGCAAAAAGAGCAAAAACATTTGAAGAAGAAAAAAAAGTTGCTAACAAAGCACCAGTTAACAATATTAATATTAGTGACCTTAATACTAAACAAAAAAACACTAAAAATGAACTAAGTAAAAAATTTTCTTATGAAATAAAAATAGCTGATTTTTATTTTAATGATACAGCATCATTGCTAGTTGATAGAATCGTAAAAGAAACCATGATTAAAAATGTCAAAATCAAAAAAATTAATGAAAAAAAATATAGAGTATATGCAGGTCCTTTTAATAACATTAACTCTCTACAAAAATCATTTAATGATATAAGCATACTTGAATTTGAAAATATTGAGATTATAAAAAATGATTAAATCAAGACTTATAACGATTTTATTGACGCTCTTACTAACAACTAATGCTAATGCAGCATTTGATGTAAAGGCTAGAACAGCAATATTACAAGATTATCTTTCTGGTGAAATATTATTTGAAAAAGATGCCGATAAATCAATTTATCCTGCATCAATGACAAAAATTATGACAGCCATTATTGCGTTTGATTTAATTAGAAGTGGTGATCTAAGTTTAGATGAAAAATTTTTAGTATCAGAGAATGCCTGGAGACTTTCATCAGCTGGCTATTCTTCAATGTTTATAATGGTTGGTGATGAAGTTAGTGTGGAAAATTTACTTAAGGGAATAATTATTGCATCTGGTAATGATGCTTGTGTTGCGTTAGCTGAAGGTATAGCTGGAACAGAAGATGAATTTGCAGTGATGATGACGGCTAAAGCTAAAGAAATAGGAATGAATAATACTAATTTTGCTAATTCATCAGGCATTAATGATACTGAAAACCTATCAACTGTAAGAGATATTATGCTTATGTCTAATTATCTTATTAAAGAGTTTCCTGAAGAATATAAGTATTTTGCAGAAAAAGAATTTACTTGGAATAGAACAGGGGGTGACCCCATTACTCAAGGTAATAGAAATCCGTTATTATATAAAAGCCTTGGGGCAGATGGAATTAAAACTGGTTATTTAGCAGTTGAAAAATACTCACTAGCATCATCTGTTGAAAGAAATGGAAGACGACTAATAGCTGTAGGTAGTGGCTTCAATACTAAAAATGATAGATCTCGTGAAAGTGCCAAACTTTTAACATGGGGTTTAACTAATTTTGACTTAGTTGAAATCACAAAAGTGAATACACCAATAGAAGATATTGATGTTTGGTTGGGTAAAAAAGATACTGTTAAAACTTATATTAAAAATGATATCTACAAAACTATTCCAAAAGGAAAAAAAAGACTATTAAAAGTATCATTGAATTATAATGGTCCAATTCAAGCTCCTATTAAAAAAGATGATATTTTAGGAAAATTAAAACTAACTTTTGATGGTGAACTTATTGAAGAATATGATCTACTTGCCTATGAAGATGTTAAAAAATTAAATGTTTTTTCAAGGTTAATGAAATCAGTTAATTTTTTAATTTGGGGCGATGTCTAAAAAACCAATAATAGTATTTGAGGGTATAGAGGGGACTGGTAAATCCCATCACATAAAAAAAATTGCAAATTACTTAACATTTAAAAAAATTAAATTTATTCAAATTAGAGAACCTGGTGGTAGTGCAAATTCAGAAAAAATAAGAAATCTAATTCTAAATAACAAGTCTACATTTAATAAAGAAACTGATTTACTACTTTATCTTTCTGCAAGAAGTGAAAATATAGAAATTATAAGAAAAAATGTTGGTAAAAAAATAATACTGATAGATAGATTTTCAGACTCAACAATTGCTTACCAACATTATGGAATGGGCGTAAACCTAAAATTTATACAAAATATCAACAATCATCTTTTAAGAGATATTAAAATTGATTTTACATTTTTGAATACTGTTAATTTATTAAATATGAAAAAAAGACTTAAACTAAGAAAAAAACTTAACAGATATGATAAATTTAACAGTAAGTTTTATGAAAAAGTACAAAATGGTTTTATAAAATTATTAAAAAAAAATCCTAAAAAATATATTAAAATAAATTCAAATCTAGATATAGATCTTAATGAAAATATAATATTAAATAAAATTAACGACTTAATTTAGATTTATGAATTTAAAACCATCAGAAACCACTAAGATTTATGGTATGGAAAATTTCCTTAATGAATTAGTTGGGCTATATAAGCAAAAAAAAATGCCTAATAAAATTTTATTATCAGGAAAAAAAGGATCAGGAAAATCAACATTAGCCTATCATTTAATTAACTATATTTTATCCGAAAATGAGGAGCACAAATATAATTTAGAAAATTTTAGTATTAATAAAGATAATAAATCCTATAAACTTTTACAAAATAACTCTCATCCTAATTTCTATTTAATAGATCTATTAACTGAAAAAAAAAGCATTGATGTAAGTCAAATACGTGAAATGATTAATTACACAAATAAATCAACATTTAATAATATGGCAAGATTTATTTTAATAGATAATGTTGAAAATCTAAATAAGAATTCTGTTAACGCGCTACTTAAAATTATTGAAGAGCCAAATGAAAATGTTTTTTTTATCTTAATAAATAATAGTGAAAAAAATATACTACCGACCCTTAAATCACGATGTTTAACATTTAAAATTAGTTTAACATTTAATAATTCTATAAATATCTCAAACTTAATACTTGAAAAAAATGTACTTGAATTTATTAATTATGACTTACTAAGTTTTTATAATTCTCCTGGTGAAATCATCAATTTATTTAATTTTGCTGAAGAAAAATCAATTAATTTAAAAGATCATACTATTTCAAGCTTTATAAACTTAATAATAGAAAATAATTATTACAAAAAAAATAAACCTATTAAAGATTTATTAATAAACTTAATTGAGCTATTCTTTTTAAAAAAATACATGATAACAAATACAAAGATTTCATTAATTAATTTTTATCATAAATTTATAAGGAAAATCTATGATACAGAAAAATTTAACCTTGATGAGGAAAGTTTGTTTTTAGAGTTTAAATCAAAGTTGTTATAAATGGATAAAAATTACTATATTACGACTCCAATTTACTACCCATCAGCGAAACCTCATATGGGTCACGCATATTCAAGCATTGCTGCTGATTTTTTTGCCAGATTCAAACGTATAGATGGTTTTGATGTTCATTTTTTAACAGGTACTGATGAACACGGTTTAAAAATACAAAGAGCTGCAGAGAAAAAAAATGTTGATCCTCAGGTTTTTTGTGATGAAATAAGTCAAACATTTAGAGATCTTTCAAAAACATTAAATTTATCTAATACTGATTTCATTAGAACTACCGAAGTAAGACACAAAAAAACAGTTCAACATTTATGGACCGAGCTTGAAAAAAATGATGATATCTATTTATCGAAATATTCAGGCTGGTATTCTGTTTCTGACGAAGCTTTCTATAGTGATGAAGAAATTACTGAAAAAGAAAACGTTAAAATAGCAACTGCATCTGGTTCACCAGTTGAATGGATAGAGGAAGAGTCTTATTTTTTTAGACTGTCTAAATGGCAAGATGAATTAATAAATTATTATGAAAAAAATCCAGACTTTATTTCACCAAAATCTAGAAAAAATGAAGTAATTAGCTTTGTAAAAGGTGGTTTAAAAGACCTCTCTATAAGTCGTAAAGCATTCTCTTGGGGTATCAAAGTCCCTAATAGTCCAGATCATGTAATTTATGTTTGGCTAGATGCTCTAACTAATTATATAAGTGCTTTAAACTATCCAGATACAAATGATGCTCTGTTTAAAAAATTTTGGCCTGCATCTGTTCATTTAATAGGTAAAGATATACTAAGATTTCACTCTGTATATTGGCCTGCGTTTTTAATGGCTGCAAAAATACCCTTACCTAAGAAAGTGTATGGTCATGGTTGGATTTTATCTGGAGATGAAAAGATGTCTAAATCAAAAGGAAATATTCTTGACCCTTTAGATATTATTGAAATTTATGGTCTTGATCCCTTAAGATATTATTTAATTAAAGAAGTTTCGTTTGGTAATGATGGTAACATTTCCCAAGATAGGTTGGAGGATTGTATCAATAGTGATTTGGCTAATAATTATGGAAATTTGTGTCAAAGAGTTACTGCATTTGCTGAAAAAAATTGCTCCTCATCTGTGCCAGACAATAAAAAATTTAATGATGAAGATTTGGTGATGCTAAATAAATTTACTGAGAATTTAACAGCAATACGTGCAGAAATTGATAATCAAAATATTAACTATTATATTAATTTCATTGTTAGCGCTTTATTTGAAGCAAATAAGTATTTTAATGATCAAGAACCTTGGAAAAAAAAAGATGATAAAGATAGATTAAATACAATTGTCTACACATCTTTAGAAATGATTAGAAAAATTTCATTCTTGCTTTATCCAATAATCCCAAGTTCAATAGAAAAAGCCTTAAAGATTTTTAATTTAGATGTAGATGCAATTAATTTTGAGTCTATTGCAAAACATGACTATCTTGTATCTGGACAGCCTATTAAAAAAATAGATATTTTATTTAAAAAAATTGAAAAGAAAGATGATTGATTCTCATTGTCATTTAGATCATGAACCTTTACTTGAGAATTTAAGTGATGTTATAAAAAGATCTAAAGAAGTTGGTATCTCAAAACTATTAACAATATGCACTACAGTAGAAAGTTTTGATAGGATAAAAAAAATTATTATAACCGACCCGATGATTTATGGAACTTTTGGTATTCACCCCCATGAGACTGAGAAAAGTCATTTAATTGATAAAAATTATATAACAAATCAAGTAAATAAAAATGAACGAATTATTGGTGTTGGTGAAACAGGCTTAGATTTTTTTTATAATCATAGTAATAAAGAAAGGCAAATTGATAGCTTTAAAGCTCATATAGAGGCTTCTATAGAGCTTAATATGCCTATTATCATACATTCTAGAAATGCAGAAGATGAAACGTATGAAATTTTAAAATCATATAAATCAGAAAAACTTAAAATTTTGATGCACTGTTTTACTGGTTCGTTAAATTTTGCAAATAAATTAATAGAATTAAATGCCTTTTTTTCAGCAAGCGGAATAATTACTTTTAAAAATAGTTTAGAACTTCAGGAAACTTTTAAAAATATTCCCTTAGATAAACTGCTTGTTGAAACAGATAGCCCATTTTTAGCGCCCATACCAATGAGAGGGAAAAAAAATGAACCAAGTTTTATTAAATATACTTTAGAAAAATTATCTATTTTAAAAGAAAAAACTGATCAAGAAATGTCAGATTTAACTACTCAAAATTTTAATAAACTTTTTAACCTATAATGTCTCTTAAATTTGTTATTTTAGGTAGTGGTAGCTCAATGGGTGTACCTAGAGCAGATGGATATTCTGGAGATTGTGATTTAAAAAATAAAAAGAATTTTAGAACAAGGTGTTCGGCTCTAATTAAATTTAACAATCAAAATATTTTAATAGACACATCGCCAGATTTGAGGTCACAACTTCTAAAAAATAGAATTAAATCTATTAGTAAAGTTTTTTATACCCATCTTCATGCTGACCAGACACATGGTATTAACGACCTTCGACCTTTTTTTTTGATAAACAAAAAACAAATTCCAGTCTATGCAGACCCTAATACTAAAAAATATTTGCTTTCAACTTTTAAATATTGTTTTAAATCATCTTTTGGTTATCCATCAACTTTGAATATTAATAGCCTTAAAAAGAAACATGAATTTACAAATAAAGATAAGAAAATTAAAATTGAATCAATAGCAGTTCAACACGGTAATATTAAAAGTATTTGCTATCTAATTAATAATAAATTGGCCTATGCAAGTGATATTAGCCTATTCTTTAAAAAAGATTACAAAAAATTAAAAAATTTAAAATACCTGATTATTGATTGTCTGTGGTACCGTAATCATTCAGCTCATTTCAATTTAGATCAAGTTTTAGAAATGGTTAAAATCTTTACTCCTGAAAAAACTATATTAACAAATATGCATAGCGATTTAGATTATGTAAAACTTAAGAAAAAATTACCCAAAAATATTATTCCTGGTTTTGATGGTTTGACTGTTAGTTTAAAGAATTAAATCTATTTGTTTTGTTATCTTATCTGACATTGGTGTAATAAAAGAATTGAATGTGTCCTGTATTTTTCCTTCTTTATTAATTAAAATCTTATGAAAGTTCCACTTAGGAACAGTAGAATTACCATAATTTTTTTTTGCCCATTTATATAAGTCATGAGCATTATTACCTTTAACATCAGCTTTGTCTGTTATTGGAAAAGTAATATTAAAATTAGTTTCACAAAAATCTTTAATTTCTGAATTAGTGCCTGGTTCTTGCCCACCAAATTGATTTGATGGAACACCTATTACATAGAAGCCCCTGTCTTTATACTTTTCATAAAGTTCTTGCAGGCCTGTATATTGCTTGGTAAATCCACACTTACTAGCAACATTTACCAAAAGTATGGTTTTTCCTTTGTATTGATTTAAATCAATAGTTTCATTATTTATATTTTTTATTGAATGATCAAAGAATAACTTTTCGTATTTAGCATCAACTTTTTCAAAAAATGTAAACATAGATAGAATTAATAGAATTAATAAATTATTTTTATAAACCATGACTTATTTTTTAGAAGCATACAATAATATAAAATATCCAAATACAGTAGACAGTAAGGATCCAGCAAGAACACCAATTTTTACTCCATCAATATACTGAATATTTTCAGCAAAGGCTAAGTTTCCAACAAACAAGCTCATAGTAAAACCAACCCCTGTTAATATTGAAACTCCGTATAAGCTTAACCAGCTAGACTTATCTGGCATTTGAGCTACACCAAATTTAACAGCAATGAAAGAAACAAGCATAACCCCAACTTGTTTACCCACGAATAGCCCTAAAAGAATGCCTAATGGAACAGGTTCTAATAATGAAGTTAATGAAAGCCCCTCCAAAGATACGCCTGCATTAGCAAATGCAAATATAGGCATTATCATAAAAGCAACATAAGGACTGATTGCATGTTCTAATTTAATTAATAAAGAGAAATCTTTTTCTTTAATTCTGTGAGGTATGGTTGAAGCTAAAAGAACACCTGCTATTGTTGCGTGAATTCCAGACTTATATGTGAAGAACCACATGAAGGCACCAATTATTAAATAGGGAATAAACTTTTTAACGCCAAATTTATTTAATGTAAGTAATAAAATATATGAAATTAAGATTAAACTTAAATAACTTATGCTTAAGTCACCTGAGTAGAAAAAGGCTATAATCAATATTGCACCAAGATCATCGATTATAGCAAGAGCCGTTAAAAAAACTTTTAAAGAAATTGGAACTCTTGAACCAAGTAAGGATAAAATTCCCAATGAAAACGCAATGTCTGTAGCAGATGGAATTGCCCAACCATTCAATGTTTCAGAATTATCAAGGTTTATAAAAACATAGACTAGAGCAGGGACCACCATTCCTCCTACAGCTCCTATAATTGGCAGCAATGCTTTTTTTAAATTAGAAAGCTCACCTTGAATAAACTCTCGTTTTATTTCTAGTGTTACAAAGAAAAAGAAAATTGCCATTAATAAGTCATTAATCCAGTGATGTACGGAAAGTTTTAAACCGAAATCATTAATACCTATAAATAGGTATTGGTTTAATGTATCAAAATATAAATTACTTAAACTAGAATTACTTATTACCAGAGCAATAATTGCTGCAATTAATAACACAAGACCACTTGCCGCTTCTAATTGAAAAAACCATTTAAAAGGTTTTGAAAGATTTTTGATCATAATTTTATATTAAATCTCTAATAAATAATGAGATATCTTTAATACTTTCATACAAATTATAAAGTATAAATTCGACATTTGGGACAATTTTCCCAATAGGATATTTAAACGTGTCCACAATAATTATAAAAGCAACGAATGATATAATTGATACAGCAAAAATATTTAATATTTTAAAATTTTTTTGTTTTTTTTGGTGTGTATTTACTTGTGTGCTTTCACCTTTATTTATCTCAATTTTTTCTTTAGTTTTTTCTTCTAAGTTAACTTCTACTTCGTCATTAGACGCATCTGATACACTTTCTACATCATTGATCGATGAATTATTTTGTTCAAAAATATTAACATTATCATTACCAATATCTTCATCAATTGAACTTACTGGGTTTTCAGGAACTACTTTTTTAAAAAACCATTTATGATCACAGCTAGCACACTGCAATAAACGACCCATGTCGGGAATTAAACTTGAGTCTATATCGAATTTTTTATTACAATTATTGCAAGTGATGATCATAAATGATGTATATCTGATTCTTGTAAAAAAGCCTTATTTTTGATGTTCTTTATTCTTTGAAATTATCAATATCTAATGTATTAGTACCTCAATCGGGGCGTAGCGCAGCCTGGTAGCGCATCTGGTTTGGGACCAGAGGGTCGCAGGTTCAAATCCTGCCGCCCCGACCAATTTATGAAAAAAGCAAAAATTTATATACCCACTAAAAATTCAATGCAGTCTGGTTTAGGTAAATTAGACAAATGGTTAATTGAATTTGAAACTGGAGATACTGGTATTAATCCTTTGATGGGTTGGGAAACAAACTCTAATACTCTTTCAGAACTAAATTTAGAATTTTCTTCTAAAGAATTAGCAATAGAATATGCAAAAAAAAATAAGATAGATTTTGAAATTATTGAACCTCAAAAAAGAAAAACTGTTAAAAAGTCATACGCAGATAATTTTCTAAAATAAGAATGTTTAAATTTTTTACTCAAAAAAAATGGCAATTATGGGCTTGGTTAGGTTCATTTGTAATTTTATCCTCATTATGGGTTCAAGTAAAAATTGATGTTGAAATTAATGAATGGTTTGGTCAATTTTATGATATGATTCAAAAAGCTCTTGCTGCTCCCAATGCAATTAAAATTGATGAGTACTGGTCTAGTTTGGCTTCATTTATTACACTGGCAGGAATGTATATTGCTCTTTATGTTGCAATAAGTTTTTTTACAGCTCACTTTTTATTTAGATGGAGAACTGCGATGGTGGAGTGGTACCACTCAGTTTATGATAAAGCTCGAAAAATAGAAGGTGCTTCTCAAAGAGTTCAAGAGGACACAATTAAATTTACACGTATTATGGAATCTCTAGGTACAAGTTTCATAGAGTCTGTTATGGTGTTGATACAGTTTGTTCCTATTCTATTAGGACTTTCTGTTGGTATACCAATTTTCTTTTTTGGTGATTGGCAATATGGATTAATAACAGGTGCATTGCTTTGGACATTAGGAGGTACAGCTTTTTTGATTGGGCTTGGTTGGATATTACGTTTAGTTGGTGTTGAATATGACCTTCAGAAAAAAGAGGCTGCTTATAGGAAAATATTAGTAGTAGCTGAAGATGATAACAATGTTAGACCAAAAACAATAAATGAGTTATTTGATGATGTTCGTTCAATACATTTTTTAAGCTATATACGTTATTTATATTTTAATGTTGGTCGTATGGCTTATTTGCAAGCCAATGTTTTATCAGCATATGTTTTTTTAGCTCCAGCAATTGTTGCTGGCGTTGTAACATTAGGTGTTATGCAGCAAATAATAAGAGCCTTTGGAAGAGTAGAAGGTTCTATGCAATACTTGTTAAAAGCCTGGCCTACCATCATAGAATTAGCAAGCGTTTATAAACGTCTAAGAGAATTTGAAAATGTGATAAATTCTACTGAATCAATTGACGAAAAAATTTAATGGCTATCGATAAAAAATATGTTGATCAAATTTTAAAAGTTTCTGAAAAAGCAGCTCTTGCATCGTCTTATTTGGTTGGAAAAAAAGATAAGATAGCAGCAGATCAAGCTGCAGTAGACGCAATGCGTTCTGAGTTGAATAAAATAAACATGAATGGTGTAGTTGTTATTGGTGAAGGTTCGCTTGATGAGGCACCTATGCTTTACACTGGTGAAAAACTTGGAAATAAAAATGGACCATATTTTGATATTGCAGTTGATCCACTAGAGGGGACAAATTTTGCATCAAACAATTTACCTGGAGCAACATCGGTTATTGCTATTGCTGAAAAAGGAAATCTTTTTAATGCACCAGAAACCTATATGGATAAAATTGCAACTGGACCAATTGAAAAAGGATTAATTGATTTAGATTTTGCATTAAAGAAAAACCTTTCAAATCTTGCAGATTTCCTTAACAAAGATATCTCATCACTTACAGCATGCGTCATGGATAGACCAAGACATAAAAAAATAATTGATGAATTAAAGCAACTAAATATTAATATTAAATTAATTACTGATGGTGATGTTCTTGGAGCACTATATGTAACAAATCAAAAATATAATGTTGATATATTTTTAGGTATAGGAGGTGGTCCAGAAGGAGTTTTAGCAGCATCAGCTCTTGATGCTTTTGACTGCCATTTTCAAGGGAGATTTATATTTGATAACGACAAAGATATTAAAGATGCAAAAAAAATGGGAATAACTGATTTGAATAAAAAATACGAATTAAATGAAATTATAAGTGGAGACTCTATATTTTGCTCAACAGGAATTACCTCAAGTGAAATGTTAAATGGGGTCGTAATAAACGATAATAAATATATTACTGAAACATTGGTTACACACAAAAGTTTAGAATTTAAGGAAACGATAAAAAGAACAAATCTTATTGAAGAATGATTTCTGTTTCAGGTAAGAAGTGGGAACAAAAAAAAATTAATCAAAACTTAGTTGATAAATTAAAACAAGATTATAATTTTAGTGACATTTTATCTAGGCTAATTATTTCAAAAAAATTTGATGTTAATGAAATTGCAACGATCGATACAGATTTAGATTTAAATAACGTTTTTTTAAACAATGAAGATTTCAATCAATCTATTAAGCTTGTGGTTAGTTGTATCAAAAACAATGAAAAAATATGCATTTTAGGTGACTATGATGTAGATGGGTCTGCTGCTACATCGTTATTTGTTAAGTTTTTAGAAAGTATAAATCACTCTTTTTTTTACTATATACCAGACAGGGAAAAAGATGGTTATGGAGCTACTAAAAAGCTCTTTCAAAAACTAATCATAGAGGAACCTAAATTAGTTATAATGGTCGATTGTGGTTCTACTTCTAATGAAGCAATAAATTTTTTAAATGAAAATAAAATTAAATCCTTAATCATTGATCATCATGAAATTAATAAGCCATTTCCAAATGCAAACTCAATTATAAACCCAAAAAAAGATAATGGTTATAAAGAGTATGACTATTTATGTGCTACTTCACTTTCTTATTTTTTTTTAGATTTACTAATTAAAGAAATTAAAAGTGAAATCAATATATCTGATTATTTGATATATGTTTTGTTAGCAACAGTTTGTGATGTAATGCCACTAAGAAAGCTTAACAGATTAATTGCATTAAATGCTCTTAAAAATTTTGACATAACAAAAAATTTACTTCTGAATACTTTGTTTGAATTAAATGAAAAAAAAAATAAAATTACTATTAATGATTTAGGTTTTTTAATTGGTCCTATATTGAATGCTGGCGGAAGACTTGGTAAGTCACAATATGCTACAGAATTATTATCTTCTGATAATGATAAAATTATCAAAGATAGGTCTACTGATTTAATTAAATTGAATAATAAAAGAAAAGAAATTGAAACCTTAATACTAAATGAAATTGATTTTCAAAAAATTGAAAAAGAAAATAAAGAAGTAATTATTTATTACAATCCAAATATAAACGAAGGTTTAATTGGAATTATTGCTGCAAGATTAAAAGATTATTACAATAAACCGTCTATTGTTATAACTGCGTCTAATGAATTGTTAAAGGGATCTGCTAGATCAGTTTATAATTATAATATTGGTCGTGTAATCAAAAATTCACTTGACCAAGGCATCATTTTAAACGGGGGAGGTCATAATATGGCTGCAGGATTCACGTTAAATAAAGATAACCTTAAATTTTTTGAAAATTATATACTAGAAGACTTTTTAAAATCTAATACTGTAAATAATAATATATTTTATTATGAATCAGAGGTTTCATCATTAGCATTTAATCAAGATTTTTATGATAATATTAAAAAACTAGAACCCTTTGGTACAGGAAACCCAGTGCCAACTTTTTTATTAAGAGATTTAAAAATAATTAAACCCATGGTATTAAATTATAAACATATTTCATCTATATTAAAATCAAAAACTGGATTTTCAATTAAATCAATATCGTTTAATTCTATTAATACTAAGGTTGGTGAACACTTAATGAGTTATAAAAATAGTACTAATGTAATAGGTCAGATCAACGAAAATATCTGGAATAACAAAAAAATACTTCAATTAACTATTAGAGACCTTATCCTATAGCTTAATTGCGCTTGATAAATAATGACTTTTAAAATAAAAGATCTCAACATGGTCCCTTCGTCTATCGGTTAGGACAGCTGGTTTTCATCCTGCAAAGGGGGGTTCGATTCCCCCAGGGACCGCCAAATATGAATTTCTTTGTTTATTTAATAATTAATATTAAAAATAATAAATCCACATCGTACGTAGGGTATACAAGTAATCTTAAAAATAGAATATTATTACACAACAAATCAAAAGGAGCTAAATTTACAAGGGGTAGAAAGTGGACATTAATATACAAAAGATGTTACAAAACTAAATCTGTAGCAATGAAAAGTGAGTATTTACTTAAAAAAAATAGAATTAAAAGAAATATAATTAAAAAAAAATTTATAGATAAATTAAATTATGAATAAAAAGTTTAAATACCCATTACTATCAAATGCATTTAATAGTCAGGATATTAAGGCTGGGATAAATGTATTGAAGTCAAAATTTATTACAATGTCTAATATAACCTATAATTTTGAAAAATATTTTGCTAAAAAAATAGGTTCTAAATATGCGGTTATGACTAATTCTGGATCTTCTGCAAATTTATTAGCAATTTCTTGTTTAACAAATCCATTAGCTAAAAATACATTAACAAATGGTGATGAGGTAATTATTCCAGCAGTTTGTTGGTCAACATCTCTATGGCCATTAATTCAAAATAATTTAAAACCAGTTTTTGCTGATGTAGAGTTAGACACTTTTAATCTAGATTTAGATAAGATTGAGGAAAAAATTACAAAAAAAACTAAAGCAGTTATGCTTGTTCATGTACTGGGAATATCTACTAATATGGATAAATTAAAAAAAATTATAAAGAAACATAACTTAATACTAATAGAAGATGCATGTGAAAGTTTAGGTGCGTCCTATAATAAAAAAAAATTAGGTACTATCGGTAAGTTTGGCACTTATTCTTTTTATTACTCACATCAAATAACATCAGGTGAAGGAGGCATGGTAGTTTGTGATGATTTAAAAGATTACAATATTTTAAAAAGTTTAAGGTCACACGGTTGGTCAAGGAATACGTCTTTTCATAAAAAGCTTAGTAAAAAATTTAATAAATTAGATAAAAGATTTCTATTTATCGGTCCTGGATACAATGTCAGGCCCACAGAAATACAATCAGCTATAGCTTTTAATCAATTTAAACGATTAAGTAAGTTTATGGACCTTAGAAATCAAAATAGAGACAAAATAATTAAAAGTCTAAAAAATCATAAAAAATGGAATGATCAGTTTAACTTTGTGAAAATTGACAAAAAGATTGAACCTAGTTGGTTTGGTTTACCCATTCTTGTCAATAATAAATTCAAGAAAGTAAAAAATTTATTTTTAGAGAATCTTTCAAAAAAAGGAATTGAAAATAGACCTATAATTAGTGGAAATTTTCTAAATCAACCAGCTTCAAAGTTTTATAATTTTAATTTTAAAAAAAACGATTTTAAAAATTCAAATGAAGTTGAAAATAGAGGTTTTTTTATTGGTCTACACACTAAAAAAATCTCAAAAATTGAGATTGAAAAGATTATAGAAAATCTTCTCGATATTGATAAATACTTATGAAAATTGGTATAACTGGTAGTTCTGGTGTTCTTGGAACTAATCTAAGAAAAGTTTTATGTAATGAAATTTTTTTATGTTTTAATGGTAAAATTCAAAATTACAGTGATGTCTATAAATGGATTAAAAAAAATCAATTTGACTCAATAATTCATTTAGCAGCAATTGTGCCAACAAACGATGTCAACAAAAATAAAAAATACTCACATAATGTTAATGTGGAAGGAACAAAGAATCTCATCAATGCAATAAACTTACATTCTAAAAAAAGGGTGTGGTTTTTTTATGCTTCAACATCCCATGTGTATAAATTTAAAACTGAGAAAATCAAAGAAACAGATAAAACGATACCGATAAGTTATTATGGGAAAACAAAAATGATGGCAGAAAATTATGTTAAAAAAAAAGAAAATTATATAACACCTTGCATAGGTAGAATTTTCAGTTTTACAGACAAAAATCAAAATAAGTCATTCATTATTCCAAAAATTTTTAGTGAACTTAAGAGTAAAAAAAAAAGATTTATGCTAAAAATCTAAATCATATAAGAGACTTTTTGCAAATAAACGACATAGCATTTGCAATTAAAATAATGTTAAAAAATAATTCAAAAGGGGTTTATAATATTTGCTCTAGTAAAGGGATTAATTTAATGGATTTAATGATTGAACTAAATAAGAAATATAAAAAAAAAATTATATTTGAAAAAAATAAACATAAAACTATTTTAGTTGGTATGAATAAAAAATTAATAAATTTGGGATGGAGACCAAGTAAAACTAGTTATATTAAATATCTTCTTAATTTTATAAATGAAAAATAAGATAAATAATAAGTTTTTTCACAGATAGGCCATACAAATAATTTATTAAAATAGTTAAAAAAAATTGATGTGTTGGACAAAATATACAAAAAATAAAAAATAGGAATTAATCATTTTATGAAATCAAAAAATTTATTTTTTTCAATTGATAGACTTGGTGATTATCTTATTAGATCCAATGTGATTAAAAAAATATCAGAAAACTATGATTATAATGAAATTATTTGCTCTAATATTAATTTTGAACTAATAAAAAATCAAAACTTTTTTAATAAAATTTCAATTTTTGATAACAATTTTAAATTTTTTCAAAAATTAAAATATGTTTATCATTATTCTTTTAAACAATATGATTCGGTAATTGTTTTTGATGGTAAAAATATTTCAAATTTATTATTACTCTTAATAAGGGCTAAGTTCAAATTCACATTTATTTATAAAAAAAAAAAATTCTTAATAAAATTAAATTTTATCTTCTTACGTTTATTTATAAATTTTTTAATATTAAATATGTAGTCTTAAATAATAGAGATGTTATTGAAAGTGGAAATCTTGATAATTATCCTCAAAAATATATGCTACTTAACAAGTATTTTAATAATATTGAAAATAAAACTTATTATTTTAAAAGAAATAATGCTTCATTTTTTTCTAAAATAAAAAATACTTATATTGTTATTCATTTAGATGAAAAATTTAATGATATCATCGATATCAATAGAAATTTTAATCAAGCCCTTAAATCATTTAGTAAAAGCATTGATAGAAAATTAATTATTACCTCTTATAAAAATAATCATTATTATTATCAAAAATTAAATATCTTAAAAAAAGATTTACTATCATTTAAGTTGAGTGATTTGAATGATCAAAAGATAATTATCATTGAAAATCTTTCAATTAATGATTTTCAAGACCTATTAGAAAACTCGCATTGTAACATAAGTTGTCACTCGGGTTATTTCGTACACACTTCTTTGGGTTTAAATATACAAACAATTGATATTATGAACCAACAAGATGAGCCGTGGTTACAAACTTGGATAAATCAAAAAAATAAATATAAAATTATTTATAAATCTAATAACAAATATATGATAGGCATTGAAAATATTTTAGATGCAATTAAAAATGAAATTTGATAATAAAAGATCTGCCATTATACTTCCTCTTAAAGAAAACTTTTCAAATGAAAATTTTGGGGCAGTTTCAGTTTGGGTTAGTGAGTATTTAAAGCACAGTAAAATTAATAGTGATATTATATTTTGTAGAAAATTAACAAATAAAAAGAATTATCTTAATAAAAATATAATACCGATAAGTGTTAATACAAGATATTATACTAATCTAAATTATATAAAAAAAATAAACTTAGAGTTAATTAAACGTAAAATAGAAAGCGTTGAAATTCATAATAGACCTGAATATGCATCATATCTTATTAAAAATAACCCTAAAATTAAAGTAAATTTAATTTTTCATAACGATCCAAATAAACTTAGAGACTGTACTTCATCTGCTCATAAAGAAAAGTTTATAGAAAATTGTAACAAGCTAATATTTGTCAGTAAATGGGTTAAAAAAAAATTCTTTGAAAATTTAAGTTTTAATCATAAAAATAATACCTCTATAATTTACAATTTTATTGATCCCATAAAAACATTTCCTAAAAAAAAAAAATAATAATTTTTTCGGGGAAACTAAATAAAAGTAAAGGTTTTAATATTTTTAATAAAGCAATAATAAAAATTTTAGATGAATTTAAAGAGTGGAGTGCACTTGTTTATGGAGATGAATCACGAGAAAAATTTGAAATTAAACATAGTAGATTGAAAGTAAATAAATGGATCAAACATAAAAGTTTATTAAAAATTTATGAATCTGCCTCAATATCAGTTGTAAACCCTACTTGGGAAGAGCCTTTTGGAAGAACCGCACTAGAAAGTGCCTCGAGAGGGTGTGCTGTAATAACTTCTATTAGTGGTGGCCTTTCAGAAACATTTCATAATAATTTAGTTTTAAAAAAAAATAATCACAAAAATCTATATAAAAAAATTAAAGAATTAATTTCTAATAAATTATTACTTAATCAGATTCAAAAAATAAATTATAATAATGTTATCCACAAACCACATATAAGTGTTAATCAATTAGATTTATTACGTCCTAAAATTTTTTTTAACTATTCAGTCTCAAAAAAAAAAACTTTAAAATTTTGCACGTTTCAAACTTTGGATTAAAAACAAATCATAGATTGTTCAATTTGTCGATATCAAAAAAAATTTCAAATGGTTTTATTAGGAATGGCCATGATGTAATTGATTTTGATTATAGAAATTTTTACACAAAATTATTCGATAAGAGTTCTATTGATCAAAAAATTTTAGAAATATGCTCACATTACCGTCCTGATTTAATACTTTTTGGTCACAACAACTCATTAAGAAGATCATCACTAGAATATATTAAAAATCAATATTCATGTAAATTATCCATATGGTATGAGGACCATGTTATGTATGGTGACCCAAATTATAAGAAAAATTTGAATTTGTTAGAAAAAAATCATGATTTAATTGATGAATATTTTATCACGACTTCTCCTGATGTTATTAAAACTGCTATATCTAGATTTAAGTTAAATTATTTACCCATACCAGTTGACCCAAATATAGAAGAGCATGATTTTTCATCTGAAAAAAAAGAACATGATTTATTTTTTGCTTTAAGTAACGGGGTTAATTATGGCAAACTTAAAGATGGTACATTTGATCAAAGATCAATTTTTATCAAAAAATTAATTGATTATTCTCAAGATCAATTAAATTTTAATATTTTGGGCTTATATAATGAACAGCCAAAATGGAATCATGCTTTCAATAATCAATTAAAATTAACAAAAACAGCTTTGAACTTAAGTAGAGGAGGTCCTACTAAATATTCTTCAAGTAATAGAATTGCTTCTTTAATGGGTAATGCGATCATTCCTTTTATTCATGAAAATGTTAAATATGATGATTTTTTCAATAATGGTGAAATAATTACTTATAAAGATGAAAAGGATCTTTTATCAAAGTTAATTTCAATTAAAGATAATGAAAAATTACTAAAAAAAAGATCACTAAATGCAAAAAAAAGTTATTTTGCCTATTTTGAAAATACAATCATTTCTGACTCTATTATAAATAAAGTTTTTAATACAAAAAGAAATTTTAAATATATTTGGAAAAATTGATAATTTTAAAATCATAATATGTTAAATTATATTAGAAAAAAAAATAATCTATTCCACAAAACTGCTATTATTAATTGGAAAAAAATATCTATTGGAGAAAATAATATTATTGGCCCATATGCAGTAATAGGAAATTTTGCACAACATCCAAAATCTAAAAGCTTTGGTATTATTGAAATTGGTAATAACAACACTTTTAACGAATATGTAAATATCCATCTACCCACAAAAAATAAAAAAAAGACATATATTGGGAATAATAATTATATAATGAATTCAACAACAATAGATCACGACTGCACAATTGAAAATAATGTAGTTTTAAGTAGTAATGTAATATTAGGTGGCAATGTTCATGTTATGAATGGGGCGCAACTAGGAATTAAAGTTTGTGTTCATCAAAATCAAATTATTGGCTCTTATTCTATGATTGGTATGAATTCATTTATTACTAAAAAACTTAAAGTTATTCCAGGTTATAAATTTTATGGTAAACCTGCAAAGAAAAAAACTAAAAATTTAATTGGTTTAAAAAAAAATAAAATTAATAATAATGATTTGAAATCAGAAATAAATAGATATAGAGAGTTAATATTATTAAATGATTAAATTTTTAGATTTAAATAAACAAGATAAACCAATTAATCAAAATATTTATAGAAATATAAAAAAAGTTCTTAAAAAAAAGAATTTTATCTTAGGGGATTTTGTAGAAAAATTTGAAAAGACATTTGCCATTTTTTGTGGTGTTAAATACGCAATTGGTTGTGCTAACGGTACTGATGCTTTAACAATTGCTTTAAAAATATTAAATTTACCAAAAAATTCTGAAGTAATCATTCCGGCAATGACTTATTGTTCAACTGCTTTTGCTGTAATTAATGCAGGATTAAAACCTGTATTAGTTGATATTGAAAATTTTAAACCCACAATATCCATTGATAAGATAAATGCTAAAATTACCAGTAGGACTAAAGTAATAATGCCAGTTCATTTGTATGGCTCCGTTGTTGATATAAATAATTTAAAAAAAATAATTAAGAATAAAAAGATATACATAATTGATGATTGCTCACAAGCACACGGAGGTTATTTAAAAGAAAAAAAAGTTGGTTCTTTGGCTGATATCTCATGTTTCAGCCTATATCCTGGTAAAAATCTTGGGGCATATGGAGATGCTGGAATAATTACAACAAATAATAAAAGCTTTTATAATAAAATAAAAAATTTTAGAAACTTAGGGTCAATAAAAAAATTTATTCACACTCAGATTGGGTTTAATAGTAGACTAGATACTATTCAAGCTTCGATTTTATTGGAAAAACTTAAACTTCTTAATCGATATAATAAAAGTAGAAGAAAAATTGCCAATTATTATAATAAAAATGTAGAAAATAAAAAAATAACTTTATTAAGATATTCTGAAGGAGCTGTTTATCATCAATACGTAATAATGATTAATGATAAAAGTAGATTAATTAATCTTTTTACAAAAAATAATATTCAATATGGATTTCATTACCCAAAATCAATCAATCAGATAGATACATTAAAAAAAATATTTAAAAATAGTAATTATGTTAATTCAGAAAACTTAGCGAAAAAATGTTTTAGTATTCCAATAGATCCAAATTTAACTAATAAAGAAATATCCAAAATTGTTAAAGTTTTAAATTCCTTCTAAGAAAGTTAAAATATCCTTAGCAAATTTTATGTCTGTAATGGGTTTTTTAGAATTAAAAAATGATTTAATTTCATTTATCAGTGGTGCTGTTACTTTTAATTTTATTGACCTACTTTTACCTTTATAGATTAAAGCTTTTGAATTTAAAAAACCTTTATCAAAAAAATCTAGATCTGGATATTTTGCATATTGATTATAAATCTGAATAGGGGCTTCTAGATTCATTTCGTCAAATGATAGCATTTTTTTCTTCCCTATGATTTTAATTAATCTTTCTTTGGTAGGGTTTAACCAGCTATTATTAATATCAATGTTAATATTTCCTAAAGTTAAATGTAAGTTAGAAATATCACTTATATTTTTTTTTAATAAAGAGTATTTTTCAGATGATTTTATTCTTGGTAATTCATTGAATAATTGTTTTATTATACTTAAGTCATGTGATGTTAGATCGTAATCAACATCAACATCACTTCTAATTGGTCCTAAGTTTTTTCTGCTAAAGCTAATATATTGAATTTCACCTAAAATTTTTCTATCTAATATTATTTTAATTTTTTTTATATATTCGTTGAAACAATAAATATAACCAAAAATTAACTTACAGTTCGATTTTTTTAAATATTTTTCAATTTTTTTTAAATCATTAATTTTATCAAAACCAGGTTTTTCTAGGAATATGTTTTTACCATTATTGATCAATTTTGTTACAATTTTTAAATTTTGTGAGGGTGGGGTTATAACAAAGGTATTTAAAATATTCTTATCTTTTAATATATTAGAAAATGTATTTTCAAATTTAACTATGTTAAATTTTTTTTTAGCTATATTTTTATTTTTAACACTTTTGTCATAAATAATTATATTCTTAAAACCCAATTCAATTAAAGTCTTTATAATTACCGATCCCCAATATCCTGAACCTATAACAGCTAATTTTTGATTTTTATTTGAAAAAGAAAACATTATGATAAAAGAATTAGATACTATATTAATTTGTAATAATCATGCCTAAATTTGAATTTGTAAACCATTCTTGTATTATATTATCTCATAATAATATTTCATTAGCTATGGATCCATGGATTCAAGGATCTGTTTTCAATAATTCTTGGAATTTATTGTCCAAAACACCTGAGAAATCCATTGAATCTTTAAAAAAATCTCAATTTATCTGGTTTAGTCACGAACATCCTGATCACTTCAATCCGCCCAATCTAAAGATTTTTTCTGATAAAAATAGTTTTCTATTCCAAAAAACAGTCGACAAGAGAGTTGTTAAATTTTTAAGTAAAATATCACCGAATGTAAAAGAAATCGATTTTAAAGAAAATTTCCAAATATCGCAAAATTTTTCGATCCAAGTGATCCCTTTTCAATATTTAGATTCGATGTCAATCGTAAAAATAGAGAATTTAACAATACTAAATTTAAATGATTGTGACATTAAAAATGATTTTCAACTTAAATACATCAAAGATAGAACTGGCCCAATTGATGTACTCTTAGTTCAATTCAGTTACGCTATAGGAAAATCAAATAGACATAATAAAGACGAAAGAAAAAAATGGTCAAATGAAATATTATCAAAACTTTCCAATAATATTAAGTTTTTAAAACCAAAAGTTGTTATTCCATTTGCAAGTTTTTGTTATTTTTCGAAACAAGATAATTTTTATATGAACGATTCTGTTAATGATATTGAAAGTACAATTAATTATCTTTCTAAAGAAAACCCTAATGTTAAATTTTTATGTTTCTATCCTGGTGATACTTGGGATTTTAACTCAAATATAACAAACAGTAATGCTTTCAATAAATATAATAAAGATTATAAAAAAATAAATATATTACCACTTAATGAAAAAGTAATAGATCGCAATATTCTTATTGATTCATGTAACAAATTTATTAATACTACTAAAAAAAATAATAACCTTTTTCCTCTTTATAGATTTTTTAATCGTAATAAATATAAAATATTTTTTAGATTAACGGATCTGAACGAAACTTATCTTTTTAGTTTTGATAAAGGCTTAGTTGAAACTAATGTTTCCTATACTGATAAACCTTGGTGTTCTCTATCATCACAGTCATTAATAAATTTATTCACAAGTGGTTATGGATATGATTCTCTAATAATAGGTGGTAGATTTGAATCAAATAATAAAGGATTAAATACTTTAAATAAAATCTTTAAGTTCCAAGCAAAAAATTATCAAAATATTTATTATAATTTTGACAACATTTTAAATAGTTTTTTTAAAAAAATCTTTAAAACTTCTAAAATTTTTCACAAAAGATGATCATTAGATTTTAATCTTATTTAGTGCATTATTTTTAAATAAATTTGCTTCTTTAATATATCTTCTCACCATTTCTGTTGATTTATGACCTGTCATAGCCATTATGTTTCTTTCCTCAGCACCAGACTCTGCTGTAGAGGTTGCAAACCCTGATCTTAAGCTATGTCCGGCGTATCTATGGCTGTCTAAACCTGCATAATTTGCATACTTTTTAATTATTAATGCTACGCTTTTATCTGAAATATCAAAAATTTTACCTTTTTTTAAATCATATGTTTCAATCCAATTTTTCAATGCATTTACGGGACAAAATTTTTCATTATCAAAATAGGGGATAGCCTTAGTCATGCCTTCTCCAGATTGATCAGTTTTTGATCTTTTTACGAAAATCTTAACTCCCTCTGATACAAATTCTAAGTCCTCATATTGGATATCAACCAACTCAGATCTTCTAAAACCGCCTGAAAATCCTATTAAAACTAAAGCCTTATCTCTAATTTTTTTTTTATCTTTTTCATTGGATTGATGTATTGCATTAATTAATATTTTTAAATCGTTGATTAGTAATGGTTTTTTACCTTTTTGATTACTTCCATTTGTTCTTTTAATGCCCATTAAATTTTCCATAATTATGGGATGTTTCGTATCTATGTAATGGCCTTTAGTTTTATGAAGTATGCTAATTGATGCTAATCGTCTCTTTAATGTGCTATATTTAGAGTAAGATGATAAATGAGTTATATATAATGCTAATATTTTTGGTTGTGTTGGCATTGCCTGAAATCCGTTTTTTGAACAAAATATGGAAAAATCACTGTAGTCAGACTGATAAGCTCTAAGTGTATTAGCTGATTTAGAATTTCTTAAATTCTTAATGGTTTCTAATTCAAGGCTTTTTATATCTGTAATTAAATTATTCATATATTTCCGATAACCATTAATTATCGGAAATATATATTAGCTTTAAAACAATGTCAATAGCATATAAAAAATTAATTATGGCTAGAACAGTTAAGTTTATAGAAATCAAGTTATGCAAATCATGCAATAAAAATCTTAATTATAAAAACTATAGAATTGTAAAACCTTTAACAAAAGGACCAAATAAAGGTAAGTTGGATGCTTGGACTGATATACAGGGTGGAAAAAGATTTAATGAGTGTAAAGACTGTGAAGTTAATCGAGCTACAAATCGATATTCTACAAGCCCTATCCCTCAAATGCTTTCAAATAGTCGTATAAGAGCTAAAAGAAAAGGAATTTTACATACTATTAATACTGAATATTTGGAGTTAATTTGGCCAAAAGACAATAGGTGTCCTGTTTTAGGAAATCTATTTGAAATGGGCTATAAAAATGGAAAAAGTAAGAATCTTTCCCCTTCTCTTGATAGAATAGTTCCAAAAAAAGGTTATATTCCTGGTAATTTAGTTATTGTTTCAGATATAGTAAACCGTTTAAAATCAGATGCATCTTTAGAGGATATGGAAAAAATACTAAGGTTTTACACAAATAAAAATAATAAAATCAATAATATATAATGTTAAATTAAAGCAAATGATTAGAAAATTAGAGCATAAAGATAAGAGAAATTGGTCTAAATTATATAATGGTTATGCTGATTTCTACAAAGTTCCAATGAATACAGAGATTTTAGACACTTTATGGGGATGGATTCATGATGAATCTCATAATGTTAATGCTATTTGCTTTGAATTAGAGGGTAAAATCGTTGGAATTGCCCATTACAGAACAATGCCAAGGCCAATAAAAGGAAAATACATTGGTTTTTTAGATGATTTGTTTGTAGATCCAGAATTTAGAGGTCAAAAAATAGCTCAAAAACTTATTAGTCACCTAAAATCATTATCTAAAGCCAATAATTGGGATGGAATTCGTTGGATCACCCACTCTTCCAATGAAAATGCAAAGAAATTATACGATAAAATAGCTAATAACACTGGGTTTGAACTCTATGAACTTAAAGGGAACTAAGTTTCAGCTAAAAGTTTGGAATTACCTAAAGAAAATACCCAAAGGTAAAGTTAAAACCTACTTGGAAGTTGCTAAAGCTATTGGAAAACCTAAGGCATTCAGAGCTGTTGCTAATGCAGTGGGTAAAAACCCCTATCCACCTAAAATACCCTGCCATCGAGTCATCAGATCAGACGGAAGTCTCGGCGGATACTCTGGAAAAGGTGGAATTCAACAAAAACGACGTTTATTGAGATCAGAAAAAGTCTTCATAAAATAGTACTTTTAACCTCAAAAAACGCCAAAAACCTTTGTTATTAAACACTTTTTAGATATTTTGCCATATTTTCGTTTAATTACTGTAATACATCCTTCAGTTGTACTACAAATAGACTTTTGGCTAAAATAGACTATCCTATGAGCGTTTAAACAGTATATTCTCATACTGCATTGCTCTACTTGTCAACAATAGCAACGATTATAGAGAGAGTAAAAAAGACCATTTTACTAGCTTTTTTAACCCTCTATTCTACTCTATAAACACTCTAATTTTAAAAAAAATACCCTATTAATTGAAATAAGTATTTAATATCAATACTAAATCACCATTTTAGCCAGTTTAAAAACTATGTTTAATTTACTAAAAATTAAAATTACCCAATTCTCGCTTTTTCAACGTTAGAAAAATAGATTTATGCTACTTTTATTTTATTTTAAGCCTACTTTAGTAACTATAATTTAACTATTTTTAAATATTATTATATTTAATTTGTAATTTTTAGAAATTAATAATATTATAATTAAATTAATAATTACAGTAATATACAATATATTATTAATGTATAATATTAGATATTAGTAAACAAGTAATACTTAGTTAATAGGATTTAATATAAGATTCTCTTCTAGATATATAAACTCCACTCATAATAATAATGGATAAGCCTAAGAATGTCCAATTATCAGGAAAGTCACTAAAGAAGTAATAACCAATAATTATATTAGTAATGATTTCAAAGTAGCTAAATGGAGCCAATTTAGAGGCATCAGCGTATTTAAGTGATAATATAAGAAATAAGTGCCCAATGCAGGCAAATACGCCTATTGAGGCCATCATAGACCATTGAGAAGGAGTTGGATTAACCCATACAAATGGCATTAATCCTGAAACGGCGATTAACCCAACTAATCCAGTTAGTAATAAAGTTAATAAAGGGTTATCTGAAGTGCTTAATTTACGTGTAATTATTAAATAGAAACCATACATTACACCTGTTCCTAATGCAGCTAGACTGGCCAAGTTAATCTCCACAAAACCTGGTCTTATAACCACTAGAGAGCCTATAAATCCTATAATAACAGCAGTCCACCTTCTTATACCCACCTTCTCACCCAAAAATATAGGAGAAAATGCAGTAACAATTAAAGGTGCTACAAAAGCAAGTGTCAGAGCTTTAGCTAGAGAGATAACAGATATTGCGTAGAAAAAACAAATATTAGCAGAAAGTAGTATTAACCCTCTTATTATTTGTAACTTAGGCTTATCTGTCCAAACAAGCTGCTTATTATAAAACAAGAACATTATTGGAAGAGTGAATGCGACCGTAAAAAAATATCTAGCCCACGTGATCTGTAAAACGGGCATATCGGCACTTAAATATTTTGCAAAACCATCCATGATTGGAAGCATTACCCAGGCTAAAAGGTTAAATATGATGGCTTTCATAAGCCAATAGATACAGTTTAATTAAAGTATTTTAAAGCAAAGAATACGACAACAGGAATAGTAAAAAAAGACATGACTGTTGAAACAACAATGGTACTAGCAACACTATCTACAATCTTTTTTGGCGAATAAATTGATGCCACAAGATAATTTAAAACAGCGCTGGGCATTGAGCATTGAATTAATAGAACACCAGCAGCAAAACCTGAAAGGTTAAAATATTTTATTATTGAAAAACCAATTATTGGGCCAAGTATTACCCTTCCTATTGATGATATAAATGCTTTTTTGAATGAAAAAATCTTAAAACGAGTAAGAGCAATTCCTAAAGACATTAATATTAAAAAAATCGTAGCATACATTAGCAGAAAAGTTGTATTTTCAACGAAGAGAGGAAGTTCTATTCTAAAGTATAGAAAGATTACTGAAATTATAATTGCATAAAAAGGTGGGTTTTTAAGAATTACACTTAAATCAAATTTTCTATCAGCAAGAAATACTCCAAGAGTAAAATGGCATAGCACTATTAAGGCTGAAATTGCAGCAGCGATACCTAAACCTTGAGTGCCATAAGCGAATAAACATATTGGTAAACCCATATTACCAGTATTAGGCATAACAAAAGGGGGTAACTCACGAATAATATCTTTAGTATTTAAAAAAAATAAAAAAACTATACCTACTATTGTAAAAATAAAAATTGCTATCAAATAGTACCAAAAATAATTTTTAAAAATGTCAAAAGACATTCCAGTTGATGTTAAAGAATATATTATCATTGCTGGAGTACCAATATTTGCTGCAAAGGTAGTAATAAAAGATGTATCTAATTTCGGATTATTTTTGCCAAGATAATAACCAATACCAACAACAAAAAAGACAGGAAATAAAACCTCAAACAGTTTTAGATATATTTCCATTAATTATAAATTCTAATCAATGTTGGGTATCTTAGAATATTTTTGTCTTTATTAAAAACAGAAAGACAATTCTTAGAATTAAGTTCATTAGTTTTATGAGTAATAATAACAATTGTAGCTTTATTATTTTTTTTGTCAGGAGTTTGGATTAATCTTTTTACTGAAATTTTATACTTAGCTAGTCGGTTTGTGATTGTTGATAAAACACCTGGTTTGTCTTTAACTTCAAATCTCAAATATAGTGAATTTACATAATTATTAACGTTGTAACATTTAATCAATTTACGTTTACTGCCTGGAATACCAAATGGCTTCTTAATATTACCTCTTAAAATTGAAAGTAAATCTGATAATAAAGATGAAGAAGTAGGTCCAGGGCCAGCTCCCTCCCCTTGCAATATACTTTCACCCACAGGTTTTCCTTCGAGAATAACAGCATTCATAACACCACCAACGTTACCAATATAAGAACTTTTACTAACTAAGCATGGGTGTACAGTTTCAAAAAGTTGGCCATTAATTAGTTCTGAAATGCCAAGGAGTTTGATTCGTAAATTTAATTGATTGGAAATTTCTATGTCTTTTAATTCAATTTTTTCAATACCTTCCAATAAGCATTTATGTTTTGAAATTTTAGTATTAAAAGCTAGAGCAGACAAAATTCTTACTTTAGCAAATGCATCAAAACCATTTAAATCTAATTTAGGGTTACCTGGTTCAGCGTATCCCAATTTTTGAGCTTTTTTTAATACATTTAAAAAACTATCATTAGAATTTTCCATTTCTGAAAGAATATAGTTAGAAGTACCATTTAAAATTCCATAAACTTTAGAAATTTTGTTAGTTGCAAGACCCTCTTTAATGGTTCTTAATATTGGAATACCACCAGCAACAGATGCTTCAAATTCTAAATTAACATTATTTTCCTCTGCTAATTTTCCCAAATAATCACCATGTTTAGAGATAAGTGCTTTATTAGGAGTGATTACATGTATTTTATTTTTTAAAGCAGTTTCCACAACTTTTTTTGAAATCCCATCTGACATACCTATAGCTTCAAATAAAATATCTACTTTGGTCTTATCAAAAATTTCTAATGGGTTTTTAAAAAAAATTTTTTTATTAACTTTAAATCTTCTTTTTTTAGAAATGCTTCTTGCCGAAACAGCTACAACGTTAATCTTTTTACCTGTCTTAAGTTCAATATCTTTTTTTTTAGTATTAAGTTCATTTAACAAATAAATACCAACTTGTCCTAGACCAACTACAGCAATGTTGATTATATTTTTCATCTATTGGTTAATATCTGGGTATTCTGCATTTTTTGAATAATCTTTAAGAAAGAGGTTAAATTCATCAAAAGTCATAGATTTGTAATCACCAGTTTTTTTTAATATCTGAGAAAGTTTTTTTTCATCAGTAGACTTTTTAATAGGATCTTCATTCCAATAAGTAGATTCGTTGTTTAATGAGCACGAAGTTAAAAATACAATTAGGGATAAAAATAAGTATTTCAAATTAATCCTTTTGTTTCATTAAAACCATATTTGATATTCATATTTTGTATTGCTTGACCTGCCCCACCTTTAATCAAATTATCAATAACAGATAAAATAATAACTCTATTTTTATACTTAGTTTTACAAATTACTATAGAGCAATTATTTGTGTTAATTACGTCATTTGTACTTAACAATGAATTTGTTTTTAAAATTTTAACGAATCTGTTTTTTGAATATTGACTCTTTAAAGTGTTTTCTAAATTTTTAATACCTACACCTTTGTTAAGGTCTAAGTAAATAGTACTAAGTATCCCTCTAAACATTGGTGTTAAATGGGGTGTGAATGTAAAAGAAAATTTCTTTTTAGTGTAGTTTTCGATTTCTTGTTGAATTTCAGAGTTATGTCTATGGAAACCAACACCATAAGCGCTTAAGGATTCATAAAGATTTTTATTCTTATATTTTTTATGCACACCTCTTCCAGCACCAGAGTAACCAGATTTTGAATCTATAATAACATTATCTGTTTTTATTAAATTTTTCCTAACTAATGGAATAAGTGGTAAAAGTATTGATGTTGGGTAGCAACCCGGACATCCGATAATATTAAATTTCTTTAATTTGTCACCATTGATTTCTGGTAATGAATAAATTGATTTTTTAATATTTTTGACAGATCTGTGTTTTTGTTTGTACCATTTTAGATAATTTGATGCTTTATTAAGTCTAAAGTCTGCAGCTAAATCAATTAATATATTGTGTTTTAATAAATCATTTGAAATATCTTGTGCTTCACCATTAGGTAGAGCTGTAAAAACAAGGTCTATGTTTTTTAAAAGTTCTTTATTGTATCTAATAATTTTAGGTAATTTTTTTGAACTTAATGACTTTTCATAACTTGAAATATTTTTTCCAACAGACGTATTACCACAAAGATATTTAATGTTAACATTGCTGTGTTTAACTAATAATTTAATTAATTGAACACCAATATAACCTGTTGATCCAGCAACTAAAACATTAAGCTTAGGCATTTTTTTATTATAACAGTTTAGAGTTAAAAAAGAATTATCTTTTCGAGAATTGGAAGCTTCTTCTTGCTTTTCTACGACCAGGTTTTTTTCTTTCAACCGATCTAGAGTCTCTAGTATTAAGCTTTTCTGTCTTAAGTACTGCTCTATTCTCTGAATCAAATAAGATTAATGCTTTAGCAATACCATGAACCATTGCACCAGCTTGACCTGTGTGACCACCACCTGCTACGCTACATCTTACATCATAATCAGTTGCTTGGTTTATAATCTCAAATGGTCTTGTGATTTGCATTTTGTGACTTCCGCTAGTGAAATACTCATCCATAGTTCTGCCATTAACGTAAATTTTGCCTGTACCTTTTTTCACCCAAATTTTTGCAATAGATTTTTTTCTTCTACCAGTTGCGTATTTACTATCTTTAAAATCTAATTTAATTTTAGGTTTTTTTGTAGATACTTTATTTGGTGTAGCTGTTGTTACCATATTAATTTCTTATTAAATTTTTACTGTTTAATTTACCTAGGTCTAAAAGTTTTGGGTTTTGTGCTGCATGAGGGTGTTCTTCACCAGCATAAATTTTTACTTTAGTTAACTGTTTTCTTCCTAGAACTCCCCCAGGTAACATTCTTTTAATAGCTAATTTTAATGTCTCGCCAGGTTTATTTTTTTCTAATAACTTTTCAGGAGTAATTTCTTTAATTCCACCTGGGTGACCAGTATGTCTATAATATTTTTTATCTTTAAATTTTTTTCCTGTGAACTTTGCTTGTTCAACATTTTTAACAACAACAAAATCACCATCATCCATATGAGGTGTAAAAGTTGTTTTATTTTTTCCTCTAACAATCATAGCAATAATAGAAGCTAATCTGCCAACTACAGCATTTTTAGCGTCTATCTCAAACCAGTTACTGTTTAAATCACCACTTTTTAGAAATTTTGTCATTGTGCGAGGATTAATACTATTATTAGATATAATGTCAATTTTATATTTCCCTTGCAATATCTTGCTTAAATGATATTTTTATATAGCCGATTTGTTCCTATTGCAGGCTAGTTATTGCTAAAAAGGATTTTTTACCCACATTATCGGTAGGCGCATTTGAACTGTATTGTACGCCTTGCATAAAGCAAAAGTACTAAAAAAGGAGTATTAAGATGAGTACAAAAAGACAAAACCCTGAGACTATAGCTATACATGGTGGTGATTATAGAAGTGATCCAACAACCAAAGCAGTAGCAGTTCCAATTTATAGAACAACATCGTATCAATTTGATAGTACTGAACATGCTGCGAATTTGTTTGCTCTTAAGGAATTTGGAAATATTTATACAAGAATAATGAATCCAACAAATGATGCTCTTGAAAAAAGAGTTGCTTCATTAGAAGGAGGATTAGCCTGTTTAACAGTAGCATCTGGACAAACCGCATCAACTTTTGCAATTTTAAACGTTGCACAAGCCGGAGATAATATAGTCAGCTCTACGGATTTATATGGAGGTACTATTTCGTTATTCACGCATACATTAAGTAAACTTGGTATTGAAGTTAGATATGCAGACCCTTCTGACCCAAAAAACTTTGAAAAAGCTGTTGATGATAAAACTAGAGCTTTTTATGGTGAGACTTTACCAAATCCTTATTTGAGAGTTTTTCCAATTAAAGAAGTTTCTGATATTGGTAAAAAATACAATATACCATTAATAATGGACAACACAGCTGCCCCTGTAATTTGCAAACCTTTAGAACATGGTGCTGCTGTAGTAGTTTATTCATTAACAAAATATATAGGTGGTCACGGTACAGTTGTAGGTGGAGCTTTAGTTGATGGAGGTAATTTTGATTGGACAGCTGATCCCAAAAGACAACCTTTATTTAACGAACCTGACGCGAGTTACGGTGGAGCTGTATGGGGAAAAGTGGTTCCAGAATTAACTGGGGCTAATGTTTCTTTTGCAGTAAGAGCGCGGGTTACATTACTAAGAGATCTTGGTTCTGCCCTATCACCTGACAATGCATTTGGAATTATTCAAGGGCTAGAAACAGTTGCTCTCAGAATGAAACAACACTGCTCAAATGCATCAAAAGTTGTTGACTATTTAAAGAAAAATAAAGAAGTAACAAGAGTAATCTATCCAACAGAACATGAAGGTAAAATTGCTGATCGTGCTAAAAAATACCTTAATGAAGGAAATGGTGGTTTAGTTGGTATTGAGCTCAAAGGTGGTATTGAAGCAGGTAAGAGATTTATCGAGTCTTTAAAAATGTTTTATCATGTTGCAAATATTGGAGATGCAAGAAGTTTAGCAATTCATCCTGCAACAACAACTCATAGTCAGTTAACAGAAAAAGAATTGTTAGCCTCAGGTGTAACTCCTGGATACGTAAGATTATGTATTGGTATTGAGCATATAGATGACATTATTGAGGATTTAGACCAAGCTTTAAATAAATCTTCAAAAGGAAATTTGAAAGCAGTTAGTTAGAGTTTTTATATAATATCAAAAAATAAGAACTCAAAACTAATATTGAACCTAGCTGGTGTAGTGAAGCGTATGTAATCTCTACACCAGAAATCAAAGTTATAATTCCTAAAAAAATTTGAATTAAGATAGCAACATCAAAAAATAATACATATTTAAAATCATATTGTTTTTTAAAATAGATAAAATTTAAAATGATTATAAAAAATAAAAGCAAATATGAAGTTGATCTATGCAAAAATTGAATAATTGATGGGTTGTTAAATAATTGAGTAGTAATTAAATCACCATAACTAACATCATTTGGAAAAAAACTACCATTCATATCAGGCCATGAATTATAGATAAGACCACCATCTAAACCTGATAAAAAAGCACCCAATACAATCTGTAAAACTATCAATTTAAGTATGAATAATAAAAATAAATTTGGAATTTTATTTTCAAATTTCTTAATTTTATGAATATCTAAAATATACCAAAAAATTAAACATAAAATAAATAAGGCCAAAGATAAATGAATGCTAAGTCTAAAGTGACTAACGTCATTATTTTCAATTAATCCACTAGATACCATATACCAACCGATGAATCCTTGAAGACATACAAGAAAAAAAATCCAATAATATTTACTAGAATAATGCAGAGTTTTTTTGAAATAGAACGTAAAGAAAAGCAAAGGCACTAAAGTAAACAAACCTACAAATCTTGCTAATAATCTATGAGCATACTCCCAATAAAAAATCACTTTAAATTCATCTAAGGACATGCCGTAGTTAATATTTTTATATTCAGGAATTTTTTTGTACTCTGAGAAATAAAAATTCCACTCATTAATATTCATAGGTGGGAGTATTCCAGTAAAGAGCTCCCAAGCTGTGATTGATAAACCAGAGTCTGTTAGTCTAGTAAGACCACCGACAGCTACCATAAGAACAATTAATGAAAATAAAGTTATTAACCACAATTTTAAATATTTTATATAGTTGTCGCTATTTACAAACATAAATTATACTTATAATAATTATCTTAATAACCAATTGAATAAATGTCGCCTACTAATAAAAAAAAACTAAATCAGATTAGAATTAAGCTTGATAAACTTGATAATGATTTACTTAAATTAATCAAAAAAAGATCTTCACTAGTCAATGAAGTGCTAAAAGTAAAAATACATAAAAAAGAAATAATTGATCAAAAAAGGATCAATTTTATACTTAAAAAAATTAAAAAAAAATCAATACAAACTAATATTGACCCAAAAATCACTAATAGAATTTGGAAAAATATGATTTGGTCTTTTATTGATTACGAAAAAAGAAATTTTAGAAAAAAATAATATTATTTACTGTGTGGAGGTAATTTTTTTTCCACAAACATTTCATGTTTTCTTGTAGAAGGGTTATATTTCTTTGCTGACAATTTAACTTTAGCTTTTTCACCACCTGCAGGTTTTTTAACATAATAAAAAAAAGGACTATCAGGTTTAGCCTCTGGTACTAATCTAACTTTAACGTGTGTTTTTTTTGCCATTTTATTTTAAACTTTTTATTTTTTTTATTAAATCGGAAATCTTCTTAAGTTTATTTTTTAAATTATAATCAGCATTTATAGAATTATTTGGTAATTCGTCAAGTTTTAATGATTTATCAGAATTAAGAACTTTTTTAACACCAATAATTGTCATTCCTTGATCTTTGAGTAGATATTTAACTTTTTTTAAAACCTCAATAGTATCATTATTATAATATCTTCTATTACCATTTAAAATTTTTGGCTTAATTTGCTTAAATTCCTTCTCCCAAAATCGAATAGTATGAGTATTCAAGGTTCCTTTTTTTTTGTTTACAAGACCAAGAATTTTAGCAACCTCACCTATTGACTTATAAGCATCACTATTTTTATGAATCATTCTTAGAATTTACCAAATCTTTAAATTCCTTAGAAGCTTTAAATAAAACAACATCTCTATTAGATATAGTTGTTTGTTCTTTTGTTTTGGGATTTCGTCCAATTCTACTTTTTTTTGCCCTTATAGAAAAAGTACCAAATTTAGAGAGCTTTAATTTTTTTTCTATTTTTAAATTGTCTACTATTGTAATTAGAAAATCATCAATTAAATTTTCAGATATATTTTTTGAAAAACCAATTTGCATATAAATTGAATTTATAAGATCTTTTTTTGTTAAGTTAGTTCTTTTCATTAACTTATGTTGTTTCTTATCTTTTCTATTAAATTTCCAGTGACAATTCTAGTACAAACACTTAATGAGTTTGAAAAACCTATATAATCTGTTCCACCATGGCTTTTAATAACAGGAGAATCTAAACCTATGAAAATTGCACCATTATAAAGTCTTGGATCTAATCTTTCTTTAAATTTTTTTAAATTTGAAATATTTAGTAAAGATGAAATTTTACCAACAATATTACCTGTCATGGCTTTCTTTAATTCACTGGTAATAAAATTTGCAGTACCTTCGGCTGTCTTCAAAGCAATATTCCCAGTAAATCCATCTGCAACGATAACATTTACATCGCCATTCATTAACTGATTACCTTCTATATAACCCTTAAACTCAAAGTCAGTGTTATTTCTTTGATTTAATTGTTGGTAAGTTTCTTTAATAGTCTCATTACCTTTAATTTCTTCAGACCCTATATTTAATAAAGCAACTTTAGCGGTATCATCAGGATATAACGATTTAAATAACGAAGATCCCATTATAGAAAAATCAATTAAATTTTTTGGACTACATTCGATATTAGCTCCCAAATCTAGCACAACACTCATATTCTTTTTATTTGGCCATAAAGCAGAAAGAGCTGGTTTATCAATATTTTCAATCATCTTTAGATTAAGTTTTGAAATAACCAGTAATGCTCCAGTGTTACCGGCAGAAATAACTATGTCAGATTTTTTTTCTTTAACACTTTGTACGGCTAACCACATACTAGTATTTTTTCCTCTTTTAGCTCCTTCTAAAGGACTATCAGTTCCTTTAACCAGATCTTTAGTATGAATTATTTCAAATGAAGATGTGGGTAATTGATTGATATAGTTTTGAATTTTTTCCTTATCACCAAAAATTTGATAAAAAGTATTAGCGTTACTTTTATAATGATGATTAATTCCATCAATAATTTTTTTTGGTGAATTATCTCCACCCATTGCATCAACTGCAATTTTTAATATTTTGCTCATTTAATTTTGGACTTTTATTCCTTAGGATCTAAAACTTGTCTACCTCTATACATGCCTGTTTTTAGATCTAAGTGATGAGGTAATCTGTATTCTCCAGATTTCTTGTCCTCAACAATATTGGTAGATTTGAACTTCATATTCTGAGCTCTTCTCATTCCAGTTCTTGACGGTGATTGTTTTCGTTTAGGTACAGCCATAATAAAATTAGTGCTTAACTACACCTTTTATATAAGAATTTAAAGTATTATTTTTTAAATTTAACCTATAATTTTCAAAATAATTAACCAAATACTCAATATTAGATGAATTATCTAAAAAATTTACCAAAATAGAGTTTCTAGATTCTATATCTAATTCATCCCAACTGTGAATTTTGTCGATCATTCCATAGAATAAGTTTAGGTAATCTTTCATTTTTTTATTAATTGATTGATCGCCATAACCAATTTCCCTGATGCTTAATTCAACTTGTCTGAAGGTAAAATCATAAATCTCTTGTAGTATTTTTTTATCATTATTTTCCTTATAAACTTTCAAAAAGAAAGCAAAATGAAGTAAAAAGAATATTAATCTATCAGAAAAAGTGTCTTGGTTTTTAAAATCTTTATACAAATCTTTATTTCTAGTTAATTGAACTAAATTGTTGTAAATATTTATATAGTTTTTATCCATGAGAAAATTATTTGTATTTATTATAATATCATTATTTATTTCAGCTTGTACTTTAAAAAAAGTTGAAAAACACCACGGTGTTCATTTTTTAAATAAAAAACAAGAAAAACTTACTGTTAATCAGTCAAATAAAAATGATATTTTAAAATTATTAGGTTCACCATCAACTAAAAGTACTTTTGACAATGATTTATGGATTTATATTGAAAGAAAAACAGATAATTCATCTCTTGCAAAATTTGGCAGTGAAAGAATTATTGTAAACAATGTTCTATTATTAGAAATCAACAGTATGGGTCTTCTAGAAACTAAAGAGTTTCTAGATCTCACTAATATGCAAGAATTGAAATTTGCAGAACAAACCACTGAAAATCAATACAAGAAAAACACATTTGTATACGACTTTCTATCCAGTATGAGACAGAAAATTAACGACCCCTTAGGTAAAAGAAAAAGAAATTAATCTTTTCTTAGCCAGCAATTACAGCTAACAATAATAAAGCTACAATATTAGTAATCTTAATCATTGGGTTTACAGCAGGACCAGCAGTATCTTTGTACGGGTCTCCAACAGTGTCACCAGTTACAGCAGCTTTGTGTGCTTCAGAACCTTTTCCACCGTGATTTCCGTCTTCAATATACTTTTTTGCATTATCCCAAGCACCACCACCCGCAGTCATTGAAACAGCTACAAATAAACCTGTAATAATTACACCTAACAACATTGCACCTACTGCAGCTAAAGCAGCAACTTGACCACCTATAGCTAGTATTACAAAGTATAAAACAATAGGAGAAAGAACTGGCAATAATGAAGGTATAATCATTTCTCTAATTGCAGCTAAAGTTAATAAATCTACTAATTTAGCATAATCAGGTTTTTGTTTACCCTTCATGATACCTGGATATTTTTTAAATTGTCTTCTTACTTCGACAACCACTGCACCACCTGCTCTACCAACGGCTTGCATACCCATTGATCCAAATAAATATGGAAGCATTCCACCAATTAATAAACCAACTACAACGTAAGGATTTGATAAATCAAAAGTTACAACAATTCCCTCAAGCTTTGAACCTGCTACACCTGAAAAGTGTTTGATATCCTCAACATAAGCTGCAAATAATACTAGAGCACCTAAACCTGCTGAACCTATAGCATAACCTTTAGTAACAGCTTTAGTCGTATTACCTACTGCATCTAATGCATCAGTAGTTTTTCTAACACTATTTGGTAATTTAGCCATTTCAGCAATACCGCCAGCATTATCTGTTACAGGACCATAAGCATCAAGAGCAACAACCATACCTGCTAATGCAAGCATTGTAGTTACTGAAATAGCGATACCATAAAGACCAGCGATTGAATTTGTTGCTAATATACCGGCAACAATAATTAAAGCTGGTACAGCAGTGGCTTCCATAGAAACAGCTAAGCCTTGGATAACGTTTGTTCCATGACCAGTTGTAGAAGATTTAGCAATACTTCTTACTGGTCTGTATTCAGTACCAGTGTAGTATTCAGTAATCCAAATTAATAGTCCAGTAATAACTAAACCAATTATTCCACAGTAATACAAACTCATACCAGTAAAACTTTTACCATTAACAGTATATTCGCTTGCAAATCCGATTACATAATCAGTAACAGGGTATAAAATTATTAATGAAGAAACAGCAGAAACTACAAATCCTTTATATAAAGCGTTCATAACATTTTTACTTTTTCCAAGTTTAACAAAGAAAGTTCCTAAGATTGATGTTAAAATACAAGCCCCACCAATAGTTAGAGGATAGATCATCATATTTATATCACCATAGAAAAATATCGAAGAAAGAACCATTGTTGCAACAATTGTTACAGCATAAGTTTCAAATAAATCTGCTGCCATACCAGCACAATCACCAACGTTATCTCCAACATTGTCAGCAATTACAGCTGGATTTCTAGGATCGTCTTCTGGAATACCCGCTTCAACTTTACCAACTAAGTCAGCACCAACATCAGCACCTTTTGTAAAAATTCCACCACCTAATCTTGCAAAAATTGATATTAAAGAAGCACCAAAACCTAATGCTACTAATGCATTAATAACTTCTCTGTCATCAATGCCTGCTTTTAATAAAAAATAGTAATAAACTGCGATTGCAAGTAAAGCTAATCCAGCAACTAACATTCCAGTTACAGCACCTGATTTAAATGCAACTGCAAGACCACTTGCTAAACCTTTTCTTGATGCTTCAGCAGTTCTAACGTTAGCTTGAACAGAAACTAACATTCCAACATAACCAGCTATACCTGATAATGTAGCACCAATAAAATAACCTAAACCAACTAATGGACTGAACACAAAGAAAATAATGACTAAAACAACAACTCCAACCACGGCAATTGTTTTATATTGTCTTGCTAAATAAGCCTTAGCACCAATTTGAATTGCTGATGCTATTTCTTGCATCTTGGCATTTCCTGCACTTGAGTTAAGGATATTCATTCCTGTAAAAAAACCATAAACGATTGAAAGAGATCCAGCTGCTATGGTAAATAATAATATTGTTTCTATTAGTGAGTTCATTTTGCCTTTGGTTGTTTGGTTGTTAAATTTTATTCTTTAAAGTCCGGACAATACAAAAAAAGCAATAAAAGGCAATATTTAACTTTTTAAAACTTATGAAAATAACCTTTATTTTTAAGGGTAATTTGCCGATTTTCAACATCTACAATGGATGATTTTTTAACATGGCTTTGAATTGTGCCAATTTTAGTTAGCTTAACTCTGCAATTAGTAGCTATTTTTCTTATGATTCTCATCTTATTTTTAGAAGCTGTAAATAAGACCTGATAATCATCACCATTAGAAATGTAATTAATCTTAGATAGTTTTTTAAGAGCAAGTATCTTCTTTAGGTTACTTGAAATTGGAATATCTTTTAAAAAAATTTTATAAGATAATTTCTGATTATTAATCATTTTATCAAGGTCCGCTATAAGTCCATCAGATATATCAATTGAGGTATTGGCAAACTTTTTAATTTGATCAATTAATTTTAATTGAATATTTGGCATAAAATATTGATTAGTAAAATATTTTTTTAATCTTGAATTAAGCTTAATTTTATTTTTTAAAACTAATAGCCCTAAATAGCTGTCTCCTATATTTCCAGAGACATATACATCATCATAAAGTTTAGCTTTGTTTCTATAGATAATATTGTCAGCAAAACCTATTGAAGTAATTGTAAAACTTAACTTGTTAGAAAAAACTGTATCTCCACCACTTAAAAATATTTTATATTTATTTTGTTCTTGATTAAGTGATTTGCTGATTTTTGATAAATTTAATTTAGAAAAACTTTTTTTATTACCAGAACCAGAAATAAAATAATATTTTGGTTTAATACCTTTGCATATTAAATCTGAAATTGATGATCTAATTATTTTTTTAATGACAAGATCAGGTCTTTTAAAGTCTATGAAATGATTGCCTTCTGTATAAGTATCAACAGATACTGCTAATTTATTTTTTTTATCAAAAAAAACATCATCATTCAAATTTAAGGCACTTGGTGATTTTTTAGAAAGTTTTTGAAAATAATTTTTTATTAATTCAAATTCATGCATTAGTGGTTCTTATTTTTTTAGCTATTTTGTCTAATATTGCATTTAAATATTTAGTTTGACCATCTTCTAAAAAAAAGTTTGATGCATCAAGATATTCTTTAATAATTATTTTAGAAGAAACTTTAGGTTTGTATAAAAACTCAAATATAGCAGATTTTACTATCACTTGAAAAACCTGGTCTAAATTAGTTAACTCTAAGTCCTCACTTAGATATTTTTTAACCTCTTCTTTAATAACTTCATCTCTTTCAATAGTACCTAAAACAACATCCTTAATGAATTTTTTAAATCTATGTTTGGGAAAAGTTAAGTCTGTGTCATCATTAAAAAAATTTCCATATAATTTTTGGATAATAATTACCCTCGGACTTTGATTGGGATTATATGGAGTTCTCATTGTTATTGAGAAAGAACAGATATTACAGCTTGAGCTGCTTCTCTACCCTTTTTCTTCCTAGCTATAGCTTGACGCATATTAAGACAGGTAATAATTCCATTACCAATGGGTTTTTTGCTATCTACAGAAAGTTTCATTATTGCATCAGTTGAAGAATGAGAAATAAAATCAAAATGAGGTGTTTGGCCTTTAATAACACAACCAAGAGCTAAAAAAGCATCGTATTTCTTAATATTCTTTGAAATCGTAACTGGTATTTCAAAAACACCAGGAACATTAATAATTTTTATTAAACTAGATTTAGGTAATATGCTCTTTGCACTACTTAGTAAACCCTTTGATATATCTTTATAATAATCAGCAATAACTATTAGATATTTTCTTTTCATTAAATAATTTCCTGTTTAGTAATCTTTATATCATAACCTTCCAAACCAATAACTTTTTTAAGAGACTTAGTAATTAATATCATATTTTTAATCTTTAAATCTTTAATTATTTGAGCACCAATACCATAATTTCTTATAAGCTTATCATTTCCTTTTTTATAGAAATTTTTGTTTTTATAATCCTTAAGTGTTTGTGTAACAGATTTTAAATTTGTATCTTTTATAAAAACTAAAACACAGTTATTAAATTTCTTAAAATAATTTAAAGTTTTATCAAATGAATTTGGTAATTGTTGATTGATTAAATAATTTTGAACTACGTTAGAAGAAATTACTCTAACTCTTGGTATTATCCCTTTTTTAATATTTCCTTTAATCAAAGCAAAATGCTCAGATCCATCTAAAAGGTTTTCATAAATTCGAATTTTATATTTTTGATTTTTTACTTTAATATCTGATTGTTTTTTAAGTTTAATTAATTTTTCTTTTTTTAAACGATAAGCAATAAGATCTTCAATTTTACCTATCTTTAAATTATGTTTGTTTGCAAAATCAAATAAATCTTGGCCTTTGGCCATTGTCCCATCTTCATTCATTATTTCACAAATAACTGCAGAGTTATTTTTTTTAGCAAGTTTTGAAATATCAACAGAGGCTTCTGTGTGACCAGCTCTTACTAAAACGCCGCCGTCTTTCGCAATAATTGGAAAAACATGTCCAGGTGAAACTATGTCTTTCTTATTTGCATTTTTTTTTGAAGCAATTTTAATTGTCTTTGCTCTATCTTTTGCTGAGATACCTGTTGTTATTCCTTTTTTTGCTTCAATAGAAATTGTAAATGCAGTTTTATTCCTTGATTGATTGATTGGTGACATCAAAGATAAATTTAATCGCTTTGCTTGTACACTATCTAGCGCCAAACAAATTAATCCACGACCATATTTTGCCATAAAATTTATATTTTTAGCGCTTGAGTCAGTGGTTGATATTATTAAGTCTCCTTCGTTTTCTCTTTTCTCATCATCAACTAAGATGAACATACCACCTTTCTTTGCGATATTTATTATACTTTCAATGGATGCATAATTATTTTTTTTCATTAAAATAATTTCTAACGTATTTAGATAAGATATCTATCTCTATATTAACTAGACTGCCTTTTTTTAACGAAGATAAATTAGTTAGCTTAAAGGTGTGTGGAATAACCCAAACTTGAAAACCTTTTTTGGTTACTTTGGAAATTGTTAAAGAAATTCCATTTATACATATAGAGGCTTTATCAATTAAATTTGCTCGTTCTTTTTTAGGAATTTCAAAATTAAATAAATATGATTTATCAATTTTTTTAATACTCTGTATTTTGCCTACCGCATCGATGTGGCCTTGGCAAATATGTCCTGATATTTTTTGGCCAAATTTTAAAGGAAGTTCAAGATTAATTTTATCATTTATTTTTAAGAATTTAAATTTTGATCTTTGTATAGTTTCATCAGAAAGATAAAATTCCATTATCTGATTTTTAATATCGATTAATGTTAAGCAAACACCATCACAAGCAACTGATACACCCAAATCTTTACGAGTTAATTTTAAATTAGCTTTTACAAAAATATTAATACCTTTTGATCTTTTTTCAAATTTAGTAATTAAACCTTGATTAAAAATTATTCCATTAAACATAATATTATTTGTAAAGCGTGATTACGTCTTTGCCTAATTTTTTATTAATTTTCAATTTATTTTTATAATTTTTCTTTAATTCTTTAAGAAAACCAAACTCTTTATGATTAACTAACTTTGATAAACTTTTACTACATTTGTATAAATAAAATTCATTAAATAATTTTTTTTTAATAATGTGTTTAGAAAGATCATTTCCCCCTTCAACTAATAAATTCCTACAGCCAAGGACATAGAGTTTCATTAAAATTGATTTAATATCAAAGCTATTTTTATTTAATTTACTTTTGATTAAAGTTATACCTTTTTTTTTTAACATTAATTTCACCTCAGCATTGGCGTTATAATAAAAAATTATAGTATTGTCTTTATTTGCTGTTTTAAAAATATATGAATTCTTTTTAATTTCTAAGTTTCTATCTAAAATTATTCTTTTAGGAGAAAATTTACTCAAACCTTCTAGTCTGCAATTGAGTTTTGGGTCATCTTTATTTAACGTTTTGGAGGAAATCATTAACGAGTCATTTTTATATCTAAGAAAATGTGTAAATTTATCAGTATGAATATCTGAAATTCTTTTAGTATCTTTGCTATATATCAAATTATTTTTAGAAATTGCAATTTTACCAGTAACATAAGGAAGGTTTTTTTTTCTATTAAAAAAATAAGGTGCGTAAAATTTATTAATTTGTTTTTTGAGTAAATCTTTTTTTACTAAAATATTTTTTGACTTAAGAATTTTTAAAGTTTTACCTTTAACTTTTTTATCAATATCTTCAACTCCATAGACAACTTCTTTAATTTTATTTTTAATTATAATATTTGTGCATGGGGGTGTTTTTCCATAATGACTACATGGTTCAAGGGTCACATACATTTTTGAGCCTTCTATATTTTCATGTGAATTTTTAATGGCATTAAATTCTGCATGAGGCGTACCTTTAAAACCTGTTTGACCAATTGAAAGTATTTTATTATTTTTGACAATCACACAGCCTACAGAAGGATTAATTCCAGTTAGTCCATGACGAGCTTTTGCCAAATTCAAGGCAAGCTCCATAAAAATTTTATCTTTAATTGAAAATTTATCTTTTTTTGTAGACATCTAATTTGTCAACGAATTGCACAAAGTCTTTTTCTTCTCTAAAATTTCTATAAACAGATGCAAATCTAACGTATGCAACAGGATCAAGATCTTTCAAACCTTCCATAACCATTGTGCCAATTGTATTTGATGAAATTTCACTTTGACCAAGTTCTTCTAAAGCTCTTGAAGTTCGACTAATAAATTTTTCTGCAGTTTCGGTATCAATAGGTCTTTTCTTTAATGCTATATAAATTGATTTAGAAAGTTTATCTCTATCAAACGATGATTTTCTTCCATTCTTTTTGACGACCATTATTTCTCTAAATTGTACTCTTTCGAAAGTTGTGAATCTAGCTCCACACACACAAAGTCTTCTTCTTCTTATGGCAGTTCCATCTTCTGTAGGTCTAGAATCTACTACTGATGTTTCACCTTTTTTACAAATTGAACAAATCATTATTTCAAATTTTTATATATTGGAAAGTTAGATGTAAGATCTATAACTTCATTTCTAACCTCTTCTTCAATTTTACCGTTGTCCTCAGGGTTTTCAGACAAACCTTTTACAACTTTAGTAATTAATTCACCTACTTTCTCAAACTCTTTTAAACCAAAGCCTCTAGTTGTTGCAGCTTGAGTTCCAAGTCTTATCCCAGAAGTAATCATTGGCTTTTCAGAGTCAAAAGGTATTCCATTTTTGTTACAGGTAATATTAGCATTAGAAAGGCTTTCAGCAGCGGCATTACCCTTAACATTGAAAGGTCTTAGATCAACTAACATTAAATGAGTATCCGTTCCACCAGAATAAATTTTAAAACCATTATTCTTAAGTGTCTCAGATAAAATTTTGGCATTTGCCAAAACTGATTTGATATAATCTTTAAAATCTGGCCTTAAAGCTTCCAAAAACCCAGCAGCCTTTCCAGCGATGACATGCATCAACGGTCCACCTTGATAACCAGGAAATACTGCAGTATTAAATTTTTTTGCTAGGTCTTCATGATTAGTTAAAATAATTCCACCTCTAGCACTTCTGAAAACTTTATGAGTTGTTGAAGTAACTACGTGTGCGTGTTCACATGGGTTAGGATAACCTTTACCAGCAACTAAACCTGAAAAATGAGCCATATCCACCATCAAATATGCCCCTACTTTATCAGCAATCTCTCTAAATCTTTTAAAGTCAATTACTCTAGAATAAGCGCTACCACCACAAATTATGAGTTTTGGTTTATGTTCTAATGCAAGTTTTTCAACATTATCATAATCAATAAGTTCAGACTCTTTATCAACGTCATACCCTATGGGATTAAACCATTTACCTGACATTGATATTTTTAACCCATGAGTAATATGTCCACCAGAATTTAAACTCATTCCCATAAATGTATCACCAGGATTTAATAGCGCTAAAAATACAGCACCATTTGCTTGAGCCCCAGAATGTGGTTGGGCATTTGCAAATTTACAATCAAAAATTTTCTTTAATCTCTCTATGGCTAAATTTTCAGCAACATCAACATGCTCACATCCATTATAGTATCTTTTTCCAGGATATCCTTCTGCATATTTATTTGTTAATACAGAGCCTTGAGCCTCTAAAACAGCTTGAGAAACTATATTTTCAGAAGCAATTAATTCTATATGTTGTTGTTGTCTTTTTAGCTCATCACTTATGGCTTTATGTAATTCTGGATCAGTTACAGATAAGCTGTCTTCAAAAAAGCTTTTATAATTTTCATTTAAATAGTTTTTTTCACTAGACATAATTAAATCTTTTTAATTCTTTTTGCGTGTCTTCCACCTTCAAACTTTGTATTTAAAAAAACGCTTACACAATTTATAGCAGTTTTTTTAGTAAGAAGTCTTGAACCTAATGTAATGATATTTGCATTGTTATGCAATCTTGATAATTTAGTTGATTTCAAATTAAAACACTGAGCGGCGCGTATATTTTTATGTCTATTTGCAGCAATATTCATTCCCATCCCAGAGCCACATACGAGTATGCCTGCATGATTATTGTTTGTTTTAACTTTTTTAGCAACTTTATGAGCATAGTCTGGATAGTCAACACTTTCACTATTGAATGGACCTAAGTCTGTATAGTTAATTTTCTTTTTATCTAAATGAAGTTTAATTAATTCTTTTAATTTATAGCCAGCGTGATCAGAGGATAAAAATATTTTTTTCAATTTAATTAAACTTATAATCTAAAACACAGGCTACCAAGTGAACTCTGTTTTCTTCACCACCATTAAAGGCATTATGGTATTTTACATTATTAGTTACCCACACTGAGCCATCAGCAGGCATATGTTTTGCAATATTATCAATAACCATTAAGCAACCAGGGTTTGTAATTATAGGTATATGTAACCTTGGCTCTGGATCTCTATGCCAACTCAATGTTGATCTTGGCTCCTTAAGTAAAATTCTAACTCTACCTAATTTGTATTTTGAAGAAAGTGCATCAAATACTTCCTTGAAATAAGTGTTTTCATAGTCTGGTATAAATTCAGAGTATGCAGCCTCATCTATTGAAACATCTCTAGTAACTTCTTTTCCTGATTTGTCTGGTTTTGTCCAGTAAGAGCCTCTAGCCTTACTTCCTTTAATAGAATCTGGATCTCCAGGAATTTGTGTTAAACAAATAGCCCCAAAGTGAGCAATACCACCGCCATCATCAAATTTTCTTGTTTGAACAATTTGGTTATAAGCTTCTTGGAGTTTATTAATATCAAATTTAATATCTTGTTTTTGAAAATCACTAAAATCTAAAACTTTTTGATCTTTTTTTAGATCTAAGTCAATTATGTTTTTGTTGTCTAAGCTCATGCAGTTGTTTTCTACCTTTTTTAATATATATTTGTATAATACATTTGTCGCATTTTAAAAGCAGATTTAAACATGATTACAGGAAATTACCCAAATTTAAGACTTAGACGTAGTCGTAAAAATGATTGGTCTAGAAGATTAGTTCAAGAAAATAGCCTGTCATCTAGCGATTTTATATTACCTATATTTTTGATTGATGGAAAAAATATAAAACAATCCATTAAAACAATGCCTGATGTTTATAGATACACAATAGATAAACTTGGAATTATTGTTGATAGAGCAATCAAAAGCAAAATACCTATGGTTGCATTGTTCCCTTATACAAATAAAACAAAAAAAAATGAAATTGGAAGTGAGGCATTGAATGAAGACAATCTTGTTTGTAAGGCCATTCGATATATTAAAAAAAGATATAAAAATGAAATTGGTATTATGTGTGATGTAGCTTTAGATCCTTATACCTCACATGGTCATGATGGTTTAATAAAATCAGGCTACGTGTTAAATGATGAAACTATTGAAGTATTAATAAATCAATCATTGTTACAAGCAGAAATTGGCTGTGATATTCTGGCTCCCTCAGACATGATGGATGGAAGAATAGGTAAAATAAGAAAAGCTTTAGATAAGGAGGGTCATGAAATGGTTCAACTACTTTCTTATGCAGTAAAATATGCTTCAAGTTTTTATGGTCCATTCAGAGATGCAGTTGGTTCTAAAGGTTTGTTAAAGGGTGATAAGAAAAATTATCAAATGGACTTTAGAAATAGCAATGAGGCAATAAGAGAAGTGGCGTTAGATATTAAAGAAGGAGCTGATATGGTTATGGTTAAACCCGGTATGCCCTATCTTGATATAATTAAAACAGTTAAAGATAATTTTAAAATTCCTGTTCTTGCTTACCAAGTATCAGGTGAATACTCACTATTAAGTAATAGTATCAAAAAAGGTCTAATAGATAAAAACTCAGTGTTAGAGAGCTTGATTGCTTTTAAAAGAGCCGGAGCAAACGCTATAGTAAGCTATTACGCAGATAGAATTGAAGATTTAATAAAATAACTATTTTAAAAGATTAATAAAATGAGTTCTAGAAGTAGGAAGATTTAAATTATTTGGTTTTAGAATACTTTTTTCAAGGTAATCACTAACAAGCTTGAGACCTTTAAGTAAATTTTTTAAATTAACATCCATATTATTTTCATCTATTAAAAAATTTGGAATACTTTTTTTTTCAGTTGAGGATTTAACGTAATAATTGACTTCACTATCAACAATTTCTTTTTCAGCCATAGTTTTTAATTCCAAATCATATCCCAATAATTTTAAAAGTTCTAACTCCCAGAAAATATATTTTTGAATCCAATTTTCAGAGTTTAATATTTCAAAAAATTTATCAATTAATTTAAAAATTTCTTTATTAGATTGTGCTTCAGCAGTAAGAAGTTTTATAAGGTGCATTGCCGATGTAATGCATGATAGTTTCTGATTTTGATCGAAATAGAGCGGTGTTAAGGCTTTTAAAATCTCTATTTTGAAATAACCAATTCTAGTAACACTTTTAGAATTATAGTTTACATAAATCTTATTACCAATTTGCAAGTAGTTTTTGATTTTCTTTGAAGTTCCACCAAAAATTATCCCTGAGATTTTTCCATGGTTTTCTGTAAAGACCTCAGCGATTATTGAATTTTCACTATATCTATTTTTAGAAACTAAATAAGCGCTATCGTCCCAATTCATTTTTTAAAAATATCCTGTAAACATAAAGAAGCAGCATTCTGCTCTGCATCTTTTTTAGAAGTTCCTTCTGCTGTAAAAAATTTAGTATTTTTTAATTTAACGGCAACTTTAAAAAGAGGTTTATGTCGGGGCCCTGTATTTGAGATTAGTTTATAAATAGGCAAAACTTTGAAAATTTTAAGTGAGTATTCTTGTAGTTTTGTCTTAGCATCAATTTGAGTTATAACACTTGCTGTAATATGTTCGCTCCATAAATTAAGAATAAATCTTTCAGTAAAATTTAAACCTTTATCAAGATAGATCGCTCCGATTAAGGCCTCTAAACAATCCGCTACAATTTTATCTTCAATTTCAATTTTTTTATTCTTGGGGTTTAAAACTAAAATATATTTCTCTAGTTCTATTTTTTTTGCAATTTCTAAACATTTTTTTTTATTTACCAATGAAGCAAATTTTTTATCTAACACCCCTTCTTTTTCATCAGGATAAAGTTCTAGTAATTTTTTTGCAATAATAAGACCTAAAACTCTATCCCCTAAGAATTCAATCTTTTCATTGTTGTTTATTGAGTCAAAACTTTTATGGGTTAAACTCTTAATAAAAATTTTTTGATCAGAAAACTTTAACTTTAATTTTTTTTCTAATTTTATGGGGTTAGTTTTCATTAAATAATTTTCTTAAAAAACCTGTCGAGTCTAATTGTCTTATGCCATTTCCAAAAAGAAAAAATATTTCCAATTCTAAAATCGGATGAAAAAAAAATAAATTGAGCTTTACCGACTAAATTATCTTCATGTACATATCCAACACTAGTCAAATATCTACTATCTTTAGAACAGTCTCTATTATCTCCTAAAAAAAAGTAGTGTTGAGGCGGAACTATAAAGTTATCTGAACTTTGAAAACTATAACTTTTTAAATATACACTATTATGTGTTTTGCCGTTTGGAAGCTTTTCTTCAAATGTATTAACATCTATTGTTTGATTTCCACAATAAATTTTATCCTTTTGAGAAATTCTAGATTTTAATATTTGATTATTATTTACGAATAAATCGCCGTTAATAAATTGAACATTGTCACCTGGGAGACCAATTAATCTTTTAATATAATCAGTTCTGTTATCAGCTGGTGTTTTAAAAACAATAATATCTCCAACCTTAGGTTTATTATAAAATAGTCTTCCATTTATTATTGGTGGACTAAAAGGAAAAGAATGCTTGCTATAACCATAAGAATATTTCGTAACAAACAATCTATCACCAATTAATAACGTTGGTTCCATTGATGATGAAGGAATATAAAAAGGCTGAATAAAAAGAGATCTAATAACAATAGCTATAACTAAAGCATAAAAAATTGTTTTAATATTATCGATTATAATTTTTTTTGATATCATTTTTTTTGTAAAATCACGTAGGCTACAGAATATTTTTTTTCATCTGAAATTGACAGAAAGAAATTAAAGGATGATATTTTAAATCTCTTTTTAACAATTTTTTTTATTTTGTCTGTGACCACAAATGAGGGTTTACCTAACTTATCGTTAATTACAGTTATATCCTTAAAATTCAAATTCTCTCTAAAACCAGTTCCAATTGCTTTAGAAAATGCTTCTTTGGCAGCAAATCTTTTAGAATAAAAAGATTTTTTATTAGTTATTTTTTTTGCTAACAATATTTCTGAGCTAGAAAAAACTCTTTTAATAAAATTAACATTTTTTAAAGATTTATGTATTCTAATATTTTCTACTATATCAACACCAATACCTAGAATTTTCATATTTATTTATTGGTTATTTCTTTAAATATTGTAATGGTTTTTTTTAAACCATGAGTAAGTGACTCACCAATTATAAAATGACCAATATTAAATTCCGTAATTTCTTTAATTTTACTTAGTATAGAGGTAGTTTTGTAGTCAAGACCATGACCTGCATGAACCTCGATACCAAGTTTAACGCCCAGTTCTGAACATTTTTTTATTTTTAAATATTCATTTTTATAACTTTTATTTTCTTTTATTAAATTTGAAATTTTTCCTGTATGTAGCTCAACACAAGTAGCATTTAATTCTTTTGCAATTTTTATATCTTTTAAGTTTGGGTCAATAAATAGACTTGTTCTAATACTCTTCTTATTAAATAATGATATTATAGATTTAATTTTTTTCTTATTTTTAATTAAATTTAATCCACCTTCTGTTGTCACCTCTTTTCTTTTTTCAGGAACTATACAAATGAAATTAGGTCTATTCTTTAATGCTATATCAATTATTTCTTTGTTGAGTGAAATTTCTAAATTGGTAATTATTTTTCTACTTTTACAAATTTTGACAACATCAGAATCTTTTATATGTCTTCTGTCTTCTCTTAAATGAATGGTAACTGAATGTGCTCCACATTTAATTACGTGTTTGGCAATAGTAAATGGGTCAGGATGAAAAGATCCTCTTGCATTTCTAACTGTAGCAACATGATCAATATTAACTCCTAGTCTTTTCATTTAATAAATCTACTTCCTGGTACTGTAATTGGAGTATTTTTAAGACTTTCAGGTAATTTATTAGTCTTAAATGTTGGAACATCTATCTTCATATGAGAGATAATATTTTTTTTTATTTTTAATGAATTTTTGGTTGATCTGTCAATAATTGAAGCAAAACCAATAAGTTTTGCACCAGGTTTTGTTATTAATTTAACACACTCTAAACTCGATTTACCAGTTGTTATAACGTCTTCGATTATTAAAACTTTTGATCCTTTTTTTATATGAAAACCTCGTCTTAAAGCAAATTTGCCATTAACTCTTTCACAAAAAATTGTTTCTTTTTTTAAAATTTTACCAATTTCATAACCAATAATAACTCCACCCATTGCCGGAGCTAAAATCAAATCTATAGATTTAAATTTTTTTTTAATTTTTTTTGCTAATGAATTACAAATATCTTTTGCCAAATGTGGAAAACTTAAAAGTTTGGCACATTGAATATATTTAGGTGAATGCAAACCTGATGATAGAACAAAATGACCTTCTAAAAGAGCATTAGTTTTTTTTAAAATATTTAAAGATTTTTTGTGTGAAAGCATTTCTTTTTTCCTCATGTCTAATGATTTTAAATTTAATATCTTTTTGTTTTAGCTCACTAATAAAATTTGTAAAGTTTTTCAAGTCTCTAATAATAAGGTTAAATCTGAAGTTAATATAATCTTTAGTTTTTTCTTTCATCTCTACACTGGATATATTCAGTTTATGAGAGCCTAATGATGTGGTTATTTCACCAAGTTTACCAGGTTGATCTGGGAGAGAAATCCAAAGTGTTGTATTGTATTTTTTTATTCTTTCCTCTTTTTGTTCACCTTTAGAATGCCAGTATCTTCTAATAGCAGCTCTTGCTTTTCCAGTTTTTGTAATTGGTATCCAATGCAATGATGGTGATTTATTTTTAGAGGTTATGATTTCAACTACGTCACCGTTATAAAGTATGTTTTGTAATTCACTGTCATTACCGTTAATTTTACAAGATATTGCATGATCGCCAACTTTTGTATGAACAGCATATGCAAAATCTATTGGTGTTGCATCTTTTGGCAATTTGATAACTAAGCCTTTTGGTGTAAAGCAAAAAACATTTTCTTGAAACATTTGTAGTTTTGTATACTCAAAAAAATGTTCAGGGTTTTCATTTTTACCAATAATTTCCACAAGGTCGGCTAACCAGTCATATTCTTTCCATGTTAATGAATCAAATTTTTCAGATGATTTATATTTCCAATGGGATGCAATACCTCTTTCTGCAAATTCATGCATTGGCATAGTTCTTATTTGAATTTCAATAGGTCTTCTATTTGGACCTATCACAGCTGTGTGCAATGACTGATAATTGTTTATTTTTGGTGATGATATATAATCTTTAAATTTTCCTGGTATACAATTCCAGTGTTGATGAAAAATTCCTAATGCTTTATAGCAATCTTCTCCACTATTAAGAATAACTCTAAATCCAATTATGTCTGTAATTTGCTCTAATGATGTTCTTTTTTTTTGAACTTTTCTCCATATAGAAAATGGAGTTTTTTCTCTTCCAAAAATTTCAGCATTAATCTTATGTTCGTTTAAAAGCTCACTTAATTGTAAAGAAATAGAATTAAAACTATTTACTTTGTCTTCTTTAATTTCGTCTAATCTTTTTTTAATAAGTTCACGTGCTTCATTATTCAAAACTTTAAATGATAAGTCTTCAAGTTCATCTCTAATTCTATGCATGCCCATTCTATCTGCTAAAGGAGCATAAATTTCCATTGTCTCTCTCGCTATACGTTCTTTTTTTTCAACTTTAGATATAGCATCAATAGTTCTCATATTATGTAAACGATCTGCCAGCTTTACAAGTAATACTCTTATGTCTTTTGATGTAGCTAAGATTAATTTTCTAAAGTTTTCTGCTTTAGATGATGATGTTGCTTGGTTTTCAAAAACAGAAATTTTGGTTACACCATCTACAAGATTAGCAATCTCTTCTCCAAATTCATCTTTAATATTTTCATAAGTTGCGTGAGTATCCTCAATCGTATCATGTAAAAGCCCTGTAACAATAGTAGCACTGTCTAACTCTAGCTCACTAAGTATTGAAGCAACAGCTATAGGGTGATTTGAATAAGGATCACCTGAATCACGTTTTTGGTTTTCATGAGCTTTAACAGCATAATTATATGCTTTACTTAATTTTTCTGGATTTAAAAATTTATTATAAGTTTTAACTTTATTTATTAACTCTTCTGAATTAATCATTTTTAACTATAACATCAATTTATATTTGTTTAATAGATCTTAAATCTTTAATTGATAAAGAATTAATTAAATTTACTATATTAATCTTAGATTCTGGATGCTTCCAACTTCTGTTTATCTCAAATAATGGTAACAATACAAAATTTCTCTTGGTCATCTCTGGATGAGGTATTATTAATTTGTCACTATTTATATTCAAAATTTTTTTATCATAATCAATTATATCAATATCACATGTTCGTGGAGCATTTTTTTTTAGTCTAACCCTGCCTAATTTTAATTCAATATTGTTACAAATTTTTAATAATTCTAAAGGTGTTAAGATTGTCTCGATTTCTATTACAATATTTATGAAACTTGGCATTAAAGGATTTGGCCAAGATTTTGATAAATAGTGAGATGAAACTTTTTTTATCTTAATTTTATTTTTCTTAAGTTCAGACAAGGCTATATGAATGTTGGTAATTTTATTACCTAAATTTGATCCTATTGCTAAATATGATTGTTTAACTTGATTTTCTAATATGTCTTGCTTTTTCACGATTCCAGTCTCTATTTTTTTTAGTAGCTCTTTTATCAAATTGTTTTTTACCTTTTGCTACTGCTATTTCTATTTTAGCTTTTCCTTTTTTAAAATACATCTTTGTTGGAACAAGTGTAAAGCCATCCCTCTGCATTTTACCAATTAATTTGTTAATTTCCTTTTTGTTTAATAATAATTTTCGTTCATCTGTTGGATTGTGATTTGAATAACTGGCTTGCTTAAATGCAGCGATATGAGAGTTAATTAAAACTATTTCACCGTCTTTCTCTACAGCATAAGAGTCTGCAATATTAACTTTTCCATCTCTAATTGATTTAATCTCAGACCCTTTAAGAACTATCCCAGCTTCAATTAAGTCTTCAAAAAAAAAATTAAAACTTGCTTTTCTATTTAAGCAAATAATTTTTAAACCAGGATTGGCTTTCTTGTTCATTAGAGTAGATTTGCTGATACTAAAGCTTCTTTAACAATATCCTTAGTTGGGTCTGTAACTTTAACTAAAGGTAATCTAACCTCATCATCACAAAGACCCAGAAGTTTTGCGGCATATTTAACAGGGCTTGGATTGCTTTCTATAAACATTGAGCTGTGAATGGGTTGTAAAATTTTATCTAATCTGATTGCTTCAAGCTTGCTTTCATTATTTTCTATTTTTGAGGCTTTTTGAAAATCAGAACATAACTTAGGAGCAATGTTAGCAGTTACACTTATAGAGCCTACCCCACCTCTGTTATTAAATTCTAAAGCGTTATCATCATTACCTGTTAGTTGAACAAAATCAGTTCCCATTTTATCTTTTTGTTGATTAACTCTATCTAGATCACCAGTTGCATCTTTAACACCAACAATATTTTTCAATTCAAATAATCTAGCCATTGTATCAACAGACATATCAATTACAGATCTTCCAGGAATATTATAAATTATAATTGGTATCCCACATTTATCGTTTATTGCTTTATAATGTTGATATAAACCCTCTTGAGTTGGTTTGTTGTAATATGGAGTTACTATTAGAGCCGCATCTGCTCCCGCTTTTTCTGCATGAGTTGTTAAAGAAATTGCTTCTTTAGTCGAATTAGAGCCAGTGCCAGCAATAACTATATTTTTTCCATTGCTTTCTTTAACACATAAATCTATTACTTTTTGATGTTCATCATGGCTTAATGTTGGCGACTCACCTGTTGTCCCAGCAGGAACCAAGCCGTTTGTACCGTTTGATATTTGAAAATGAATTAGCTTAATATAAGCCTCAACATCTAGCTCATTATTCTTAAACGGGGTTATTAAAGCAACATTTGATCCTTTGAACATAAATACTTATAACATAGTTTAAAGATTCATTTAGTAAATTTATGCCCAGAAAGATAATTTTTTTTATAAAATCACTATTATTAAGTTTGGTAATTATAAAGAATATATTTGCTGCTGAAATATCAATAATTCCTTTAAAAAAACCTATTTTAGATGAAGAAGTTAAGAAGCAAAAGATATCTCAAGGGATCCTTAAACCTAAACCTAAACCATCACAAAAAAAAGAAGAAGTCAAAATCGTAACAGTCAAAAAAAATAAAAAAAAAATTAATTTTCTCATTCCTAAAAGTAAGCCATTAATAGTTAAAAGTGAAAAATCTGTAGTTCAAAAAAGATCAAAATACTACAGCCAAAAAGACTATGATATTGCAAAAAAATCTATCCAGGCAATTGAAAAAAGTCAATGGACAACTGCATTGAAAAATTCAAAAAATGCTAAAGATAAATCCATATATAATTTTATACAATGGAGACATTTATTAACAACAGGAAACCAAGCTACGTTTTATGACTACATGACTTTTATACAAAACAATAAACACTACCCAAGAATAAGTAGAATAAAATATTTAGCAGAACAAAAACTTTCAACGGATAAAATTTCTCCTAAAAAAATTATTAATTGGTTTGGAGTTGATGAGCCCTTAAGTGGCTATGGTATGCTGGTATTAGGTGAAAGCTTTATACAAACTGGAGATAATGAAAAAGGAATTGCTTTAATTAAGAGAGGCTGGATTACAGCAGAACTTTCTAGAGCTAGCATGAAATCTTTAAGTAAAAAATATAGAAAATATTTAGACTCAAAAGATTATATAAATAGAGCTGATTATTTAGCATGGGAAAATAAATATTGGGATTTAAAAAGAATGCTTCCTTATTTACCTAAAGATTATCAACTACTTTATACAGCTAGACAAATTTTGATGAGTAAATCTTATGGTGTTGACCAGGCAATAAAAAATGTTCCACAAAAATTCAAAAATGATGCTGGTCTCAATCATGATCGACTTAAATGGAGAAGAAAAAGAGGCAGAATTGATAGTTCACTTGAAATATTGTTTTCAATTAAAAATAATAAAGATTATCTAGTGAGACCAGATAAATGGTGGGTTGAGAGAGCAATCATGACACGAGCTCTTATTTATAAAAATAAATATGAGACAGCTTATAAAGTTGCTAGCCAACACTCACTAGATAAAGGATCAGAGTTTGCTGAGGCTGAATGGTTGAGTGGTTGGATTGCATTAAGTTTTTTAAATGACCCTATTTTAGCAGTTGACCATTTCAATAACTTTTATCAAAACGTTAGCTACCCTATAAGTTTGGCAAGAGGCGCTTATTGGCTTGGTAGATCTTATGAAAAAATTGGTGATAAACGACAATCAGAAGATTGGTATCGTGAAGCAACAAAATATCTAACAACTTACTATGGTCAATTAGCCTTTTTAAAAATCAACCCTAGTCAAAATTTTGAACTTGAAGAACAAGCTGATGTTGAAGATGACTATCGAAAATATTTTTACAATAAAGAGCTTGTAAAAATTACACATCTTTTAAATGAATTAAATAAAGATAAATATACCAAAAATATACTGAGACATTTGGCTAATGACAATATTGCAAGTGGAAGTGAGATTTTAGCAGCTGAGCTTGCTACAAATATATCAAGATACGATTTTGCGATCCAAGTATCAAAGTTAGCCTCATATGAAAAAAGATTTCATAATACTTTTAATTATCCAATTATAAGTGTCCCCCAGTATGTTAATGGCAGAAAAATACCTGAAACAGCTTTTATACTTTCTCTTATAAGACAAGAAAGTGAATTTGACATGAGAGCAAACAGTCATGTTGGTGCACAAGGTTTAATGCAAATAATGCCCTATACGGCTAAGCTAGTTGCTAAACAAGCAAAACTTCCATATTCAAAATCAAGGTTAACTTCTGATCCTGAATATAATATTAATCTAGGCTCTCATTATATAGCTGGTTTAATTTTACAATATGATGGTGCCTACCCTTTTGCTACCGCAGCATATAATGCCGGTCCTAAAAGAGTTAAACACTGGAAAAAAATAAACAAAGATCCTCAAAAAAAACAAATTGATTTTGTAGACTGGGTTGAATTAATTCCATTTAAAGAAACTCGTAACTATGTTCAACGTGTTATGGAAAACTACAATGTTTACAGATATATCTTGGAAAAAAAGCCTATTAAAATGAAAGACTTTTTTAAAGATCAGCCTTTATTTTAATGGCGGAAGAGGAGGGATTCGAACCCTCGGTACAAGTTTCCCCGCACGGTCATTTAGCAAACGACTGGTTTCAGCCTCTCACCCACTCTTCCACTGCGACATTGATATAACCGATTGTATTGAATATTCAATATTTATAAAGTAATTCTTGAATAATATTATGAAAAATAAGTATTCAATATTCTCATTAGTCAAAAATGCTTTTTCCTATCATGAAAATTGGCAAAAAGCCTGGAAAGATCCCACTGTAAAAAAAGAATATGATGCAGTTATTATTGGTGGTGGTGGTCATGGTTTGGCAACTGCTTACTATTTAGCAAAAAAACATAATATGACAAATATTGCGGTAGTAGAAAAAGGCTGGATTGGTGGTGGTAATACAGGAAGAAATACTACGATTATAAGATCTAATTATTTATGGGATGCTAGTGCTGGTCTTTATGATCATGCTTTAAAATTGTGGGAAGGTTTATCTCAAGAAATAAATTACAATGTAATGTTTAGTCAAAGAGGTGTGATGAATCTTGCACATAACTTACAGGATGTTAGAGATTTAAAAAGACGAACACATGCTAATAGATTAAATGGCATAGACGCAGTTTACTTAAGCACAGAAGAAGTCAAAAAATTTTGCCCTATTATTAATACCTCACAAGATATTCGATATCCTGTACTGGGTGGAACTTTACAAAGAAGAGCTGGTACCGCAAGGCATGATGCTGTTGCTTGGGGGTATGCTAGAGGTGCAGATGAAATGGGTGTAGATATAATTCAAAATTGTGAAGTTAAAGGAATTAAAAGAAATGGTGATGAAGTAGAAGGTATTGAAACAACCAAAGGTTTTATAAAAACTAAAAAAGTTGGAGTAGTTGCTGCTGGTCATTCAAGTGTGCTAGCAAACATGGCAGGTTTAAGATTACCTTTAGAAAGTAAACCTCTTCAAGCTCTAGTTTCAGAACCAGTTAAACCTATTATTGATACAGTAGTGATGTCTAACGCTGTACATGCATATGTTAGTCAGTCTGACAAAGGTGAGCTAGTAATAGGTGCAGGCACTGATGATTATGTTTCTTATTCACAAAAAGGTAGTCACGATATTGTTGAGGGAACATTAAATGCAATCTTAGAACTTTATCCAATTTTTAGTAGAATGAGAATGCTTCGACAATGGGGTGGAATTGTAGATATCTGCCCAGATGCTAGTCCTATTATTAGTAAAACGACGATAAAAGGTTTGTACTTTAATTGTGGCTGGGGAACTGGTGGATTTAAAGCAACACCTGGATCAGGTGATTTATTTGCTCACACAATCGCAAATGATGAACCACACAAACTAAATGCTGCATTTAATTTAAATAGGTTTATCAGTGGAGACCTTGTTGATGAACATGGTGCAGCGGCGGTAGCTCATTAATGTTTTTAATTACTTGTCCTTTTTGTGGTGAACGAGAACAAAGTGAATTTAAAGCTGGTGGTGAAGCTCACATTGAAAGACCTAAACAACCCACAGAATTAAGTGATGATGAATGGGCAGAATACTTATTTATGAGAAAAAACATTAAAGGAATTCAATTTGAAAGATGGAACCATGCTCACGGATGTAGAAAGTGGTTTAACATGGTGAGGGATACTTCAAATGACCAAATTAAAGCTGTTTATAAAATGGGTGAAAAACCTCCTATAAAATAATTTAATGCTAAAAAATTTAAGAGTTACAACTAGTAAATATATTGATGAAACTTCCAGAGTTTCTTTTAAATTCAATGGAAAATCTTATTTTGGATACAAAGGTGATACCCTTGCCTCAGCTTTGCTAGCTAATGGTATTCATTTAGTAGGAAGAAGTTTTAAATATCATAGGCCACGAGGAATAATGACTTCAGGATCTGAAGAGCCTAATGCAATTGTACAGGTTAATAACAACACAGCACTAACAGAACCCAATGTTAGAGCAACCGAACTAGAAATCTATCATGGGCTTGAGGCAAACAGTCAAAATTGTTGGCCTAGTGTTAACTTTGATATTGGAGGTATAAATAATTTCTTATCCCCACTTCTGCCTGCTGGTTTTTATTATAAAACATTTATGTGGCCTGCTAATTTTTGGGAAAAGTATGAATATGTTATAAGACATTCAGCAGGACTAGGAAAATCTCCAACAGTGCCTGATCCTGACATATATGATCATAAATACATTCACTGTGATGTTTTGGTTATCGGAGCTGGCATTAGTGGAATTATAGCTGCAAAAACTGCAGCAAAAAATAATCTTAAAACATTATTACTTGATGAAAAAAATGAAATCGGAGGATCTACAATTTTCCAAAATTCAGATCATATAAAAATAAACGATCAAAATTCTTCTGTTTGGTTAGAAAATGAAATTAATGAATTAAGAAATATTGAAAACCTAGAAATTAAAACAAGAACTAGTGTTGCTGCTTATCATGGATATAACTATTTATTAGCTAGAGAAAATTTAACTGATCACCTTCCTAAAAATGAAAAAAATAAAAAAGTAAGACAAAGATTATTAAAAATTAGAGCTAAAAAGGTTATTGTTGCTACTGGTTCTTTAGAGCGACCTCTGGTATTTAATAATAACGATAGACCTGGTATTATGCTTTCATCTGCAGTTAAAAAGTATGCAGATTATTATGGTGTTGCAACTGGTCAAAAAAATATATTTCTTACTAATAATGACACAGCTTATGAAAGTGCAATTTCATTACAAAAAAAAGGTATTAAAGTTGAAGCAATCATAGATATTAGAAAGCAATCTAAAACTGCATTTACTAAAGAAGCTGACGATTTAGGGATTAAAGTTTATAGATCACACACAGTTGTAAATACTGAGGGTTATAAAAGAATTAATAAAATTACAATAATGGAATTGTCAGAAGATGGTCAATCTTTTGCAAATCCAGAAAAAATAGAACTTGATTGTGATTGCCTAGCAATTGCAGGTGGATGGACGCCAGCCGTTCATTTGTTTACTCAATCAGGAGGTAAATTAAAATTTAGAGAAAAAGATCAAGTATTTATTCCTGATATATATTCATCAGCTCAAATTAGCATTGGTTCTTGTAATGGTGATTTTGATTTAGATGATGTTATAAAAAATTCTACAAAATCTTTAAAAGAATTTTTAAATATAAATGAAACTGAATTTGACAATTTAGAAATAAATTGTCCTAAAGATAATAAGATTAGAAATATTTGGCTACTTCCATCCGATAAAGTTTTAGGAAAAACAAAACCTTTCGTAGATTATCAAAATGATGCAACTGCAAAAGATATTAAACTTGCTCTAAGAGAAGGTTTTAGATCGATTGAACATGTAAAAAGATATACAACAACTGGAATGGGTACCGATCAAGGAAAGCTTGGTAATATGCATGCCCTTGGTATTATTGCAGAAACTGCTGGTGTTAAGATGGGTGAGCTTGGAACTACAACGTTTAGACCTCCTTACACTCCATTAACATTTGGAACAATTGTTGGACGAAATGTTGGTGAATATTTTGATACATTTAGAAGAACGCCAATGAATGACTGGCACATAGAAAATAAAGCTGAATTTGAAAATGTTGGTCAGTGGAAAAGAGCTTGGTACTATCCAAAAAATAATGAAACAATGCATGAGGCCGTTCAAAGGGAAAGTAAAGCTGCAAGAAATAGCGCTGGTATATTAGATGCTTCAACTCTTGGTAAAATTGATATTCAAGGAACGGATGCTTCAGAATTTTTAAACAGAGTTTATACAAATGCTTGGTCAAAACTTGCCATTGGAAAATGTCGTTATGGTTTAATGCTTAATGAAGATGGTATGGTTTACGATGATGGGGTCACAACTAGACTTGATGAAAATCATTATATTATGACCACAACAACAGGTGGTGCTGCAAACGTATTAGGAAAACTAGAAGATTACCTACAAACTGAATGGCCTGAACTAGATGTGTATTTGTCATCTGTAACGGATCATTATGCAACAGCTAGCATCTGTGGGCCTAATAGTAAAAAAATTCTTAATAAATTAATACCTGATCTTGATCTTTCAGATGAAAGCTTTCAACACATGTCATTCAAAAATACAAAAATTGGCAATATTAAATGTAGAATTATGCGTATTAGTTTTACTGGTGAACATAGTTATGAAATTAATATCCAAGCTAACTATGGTGAAGACTTATGGAAAAAATGCATGGAAGCAGGTAAAGAATTTAACATCACTCCTTATGGCACTGAGACAATGCACTTATTAAGAGCAGAAAAAGGATTTATTATTGTTGGCCAAGATACGGATGCAACGATGACACCTATAGATTTACAGATGGATTGGATTGTTAGTAAAAAGAAATATGACTTTATTGGTAAAAGATCTCTTTATAGATCTGACACCATGAAAGAAGATAGAAAACAATTAGTAGGTTTACTGACAGATAATCCAAGTGAAGTTTTAGAAGAAGGAGCTCAAATAGTTGCTGACACTAGTTTAAAACCAGTTGAAATGCTAGGTCATGTAACTTCAAGTTACTATAGCCCTAATTTAAATAAATCAATTGCCCTAGCAGTAGTTAGAGGTGGAAAAAATATGCTAGGTCAAAAATTATTTATCCCAATGGAAAATAAAAATATTAATGTGACGATTGTTGATCCTGTTTTTTTTGACAAAGAAAATTTGAGGTTAAATGCTTAATTATAAAACTTCTATTAAAGGGGATATAACATATTCTGATTTAGAAATTAAAGAAATCAAACCTATTATGAAATTAATCATAAGAGGTAAAACAAAAGATTTTATTACTGCAGTAGGTAAAAATCTTAATATGGTTTTACCCACTGAGGCTAATACGTCTACATCAGCAGAGAAATTAACTGCATTTTGGTTAAGTCCCGATGAATGGATGTTAATATCAAATGAAACTGTGAGTGAGGAAAGTAACACTTATCAAGTTGAAGATGAATTAATTAAAAATATATCTAAAGTTAAATTGGGCGCTGTAACTGATGTTAGCGACCAATTTGTAATGTTAAATATCAAAGGTGGTAAGGTTTTTGATTTATTTGCTACAGGTTCCCCTTTCAATTTTAATGATTTTAAAACAAAAAAAGGACCAGTTGTTCAAACAATATTATCTCATATTGATGTAATTATTCATCATAAAGAGATTAATGAGGTAAATTTATTTGTTAGAAGGTCTTTTTCTGAGCATTTACACTCTTGGTTGAGTGATAGTGCGTCAAGGTTATAAGCTTATATTTATTAAAATTATTGTTATAAAAAGTTTATGAAAAAAATACTTCTTGTGGTGCTATTAGCACTTTTACCCTTCTCTCTTAACGCAGAATCAAAACTTGATCAGATTTTATCCTCTGGTGAGTTAAAAGTTGGAACAACAGGCGACTGGGATCCAATGACAATGAAAGATCCTGCTACAAATAAATATAAGGGATTTGATATTGATGTCATGCAAGAATTAGCAAAAGATATGGGTGTGAAAATTACCTTTGTACCAACTGAATGGAAAACAATTGTTTCAGGAATTACCGCAGGAAGATATGATATTTCCACAAGTGTCACTAAAACTCCAAAAAGAGCAGAAGTTGCTGGATTTACAGATTCTTATTACAAGTATGGAACTGTTCCATTGGTACTTAAAAAGAATTTAAAAAAATATTCAACATGGAAATCTTTAAACAATAAAGATGTAACGATTGCTACAACACTTGGGACTTCTCAAGAGGAAAAAGCTAAAGAGTTCTTTCCTTTGTCTAAATTACAATCAGTTGAGTCACCTGCAAGAGACTTTCAAGAAGTATTAGCTGGTAGAGCTGATGGAAACATTACAAGTTCAACAGAGGCTAATAAATTAGTTGTCAAGTACCCTCAATTAGCAATTGTTCCTGATGGAGAAAAAAATCCTGCCTTTTTAGCAATGATGGTTAGTAAAAATGATCAAGTTTGGAATGATTATGTAAATGAGTGGATCAAAAGTAAAAAATCCTCTGGTTTCTTTAATAAACTACTCGCTAAATATAATTTAAAAAGCTTATAAAAAATTAGATATTAATCTCTAATTCATTATAACTTTAAGAGTGAAAAATTTACTTTTTTTACTTTTAATTTTACCCCTTACCTCTTGTAGTGGTCAGGAATTGGGTTGGTTTATTCTATCACCTAACAATGTTGAAGGTTTAACAAACCTAAAATTTTTATTAAGTGGTTTAACTACAACTATTTATATTTCAGTAGTATCTATAATTATATCTGCAATTTTAGGGTTTATCGTTGCAATTCCTTCTTTAGCTAAGAATAAATTTTTAACATACATAAATATTGGATATGTGGAAATTGTAAGAGCAATACCGTTACTTGTTTTAATATTATGGATTTATTATGGTTTACCTATAATGACTGGATTAAGTTTCAGTCCATTTGTGTCTGGAATAATTGCGCTGGCAATAAGTGAAAGTGCTTTTCAAGCAGAAATTTTTAGAGCAGGAATAAACTCAATTAAAAAATCACAATGGGAAGCAGGCTCATCACTGGGTTTAACTTTTTATAAAAGGTTAAGATTAGTAATTCTTCCACAAGCAATTAAAAATATCCTTCCTGCATTAGGCAACCAGTTTGTATATGTATTAAAAATGTCTTCATTGGTATCAATTATAGGTATTGGTGACTTAACAAGAAAAGCAAATGAATTAGTTGTGTCAACCTATAGACCATTAGAAATTTATACATTTTTAATCTTGGAATATTTAATTTTGATATTAATTGTTTCTTTCATAGTAAGAAAATTTGAAAAAAAACTTAAACAAGATGGTAATAATTAATGAGTAATTTAGACTATGATGTTGAACTAAATGATGGTGTTATTACTTTTAAAAACATTAATACTACACTTGGTTTTGTTCGGTATAATGAGACAGCCGAAGTGGAGTATATTTTTGTTAACCCCATGTTTAGACGTCAAGGACTTGCTAAAAAACTATTAAGTATCGTTGAGGAAAAAACTAAAATCAAACCCACACCTCAAGACCCAATCAGTCCTTTAGGTGAAAAGCTCTTTAAAATTAATAAACAAGAGATTAACTAGAATTTTGGAGCACCTGTTAAAAGAACTACCCTATTAGCTTTAATTTTTCTTAGATTTTCTGTAATCCCAAGGATAATCAAATTCCATAGACCACATACCTATTTTATTAATTCTTGCATAATCTTCATCAGATACAAATTTTTTTGAATACCTTCTATAGGCAAATGCATAGCCACTTCTAACTAAATAACTTGATAAGCTTTCGTTATTAACAAAACATTCAGCCAGTGTTCTTTTGTATTGATCTTTTCCTTCACTAATACATTCAACGCTATTGTTTGAAATTTTATCAATAAGGATTTGTTTTGCTGTAATTCCACAAGGATCCTTAGCTCCTTCGTTAAGGCAAGTTTGTTTTAATTCAGGTGTATCTATCCCTGTAAATCTAATTTTTTCTCCATTAAGATGAATTGTGTCTCCATCTACAATTTTAATTGTTTGAGATTTGACTTGGTTAATAGTTAAAATAAATATTAGTGCGGAAACACTAATAAGAAAAATGGCTTTTTTTTTGTTTAAAAACATTATTTAAAAAATATCCAATAAAGATGATTACTGCAATACCCATAAACCAATTGGTTGCCATGATGGTATAAAAAATATCCGCATAATCTCCTCCTCTAATATTAATTACATACCATAATGATAAGAACGGAAATGCAGTTAACCTTAGAACGCTTAAGTAAAGACTATAAATTGGTTTTTTAAGTGCCTGAAAGACTGCTGTTGTAATAAAGAATACTGGGTAAATAGGAGCTATTAATGCAGCAACTTTTAAATATATAGCACCATGATAAATAGCTTCTACATTATCTGTAAACTGAGATACAAAAAACTCTGCACCGAAGAATAAAACCACACCTGCTACGGCCATAAACGATGATCCAAAAAATAATGCCTTAGTATAAAGCTCTCTAATACGGTTATAATTTTTAGCACCAAAGTTTTGTCCACCGATAGAAAGTACTGCTGTATTTAAACCAATTACTGGAAGTAAGAAGACTTGCTCAACTCTTAAAGCTGCACCATAGCCTGCTGTTGCAAGATCACCAAATTGTCCAATAAAATATAATATGTTAAAAATACCTACTCCAATAAACAACATACTAATCATAATTGGCATTGCTTGTGCGAACAATTCTTTAAGAAGAATAAACTTAGGAATAAAGCATTTAATAGATAAATACTTTCTTAATTTACATGAGTTAATTTTATAGGCTAAATAAATAGTACCAATAGATTGAGCAATAACAGTTGCTATTGCAAGGCCACCTATACCATAAGCTGGAACAATTCCGTATCCCCAGATAAATAATGGGTTTAAAAAAATATTTAAAAAGAAGCTAAAGATAAGAACATTTCTATAACTTTTAGTATCTCCCTGTGCATTTAAAGCTCCATTTAAAGAGATTTGGATCATAACTATAAATGTTCCATAAAAAATTATATCTAAATACTCTCTAGTTAAAGCGATACCAGCAGCATCAGAGCCCATAACACTCAAGAGAAAATTAGAGGCGTTTAATCCAAATAAAGTAACTACAATAGAAGTAACCAATGAAAAAATTACTGATTGAGCAATAAATAGTGAAGCTTTATTAATTTTTTTAGCACCTAATAAATTGCCAATACATGAGTTCGTTGCAGCTCCAATACCAACACCAACAGCAATGATAACAAAATATATGGGAAATGACTTAGCAATAGCACCTATAGCTTCTGCAGAAATTCTACCCGCAAACCATGTATCAACTAAATTATAAAATGTTTGAAATAATGAACCAACACTTGCTGGGATAGTTACTTTTCTAAGTAATTCCCAAATTGGATCTTTAGTTAATTTAATGGCTTTGGACAATTATTTTTCCTATTTAAATTCTTTTTGAAATATATGCTTCGATCCAGTCTTTTTAGCAAGGTTTATTTGCTTTTGTCTCATTCGAAATCTCTCTTTTTGAGTTTGAGTTAAATTATCATGACAGTTTACGCATGAAACACCCTCCTCATATTTTTTAGACTTCTTATCTTTTGGTGAAACCGGTTTTCTACATCCACTACACATTGAGTATGTGCCAGTTATTAATCCATGTTTAACACTGATTCTGTTATCAAAGACAAAACATTCCCCATTCCATAAACTTTCCTTTTTCTTAATATTTTTTAAATAATTTAAAATTCCACCTTTTAACTGATAAACATTTTTAAAACCTTTTTTTTCTAAAAATACTGAAGCTTTCTCACATCTTATTCCACCAGTACAAAACATTGCAATTGGTTTTGTTTTTTTTAGTTTATTCAGGTATTTTGGAAATTCTCTAAAATTAGCAACATCAGGATTAACTGATCTTTTAAAGGTACCCACATTATATTCAAATGGTTTTCTTGAATCTAAAACTAATGTGTCTTTATCATTAATTAACTTATTCCATTTTTTAGGATCTATATGATTATTTTTCTTATTTTTTGATGACAAAGAAAGACCCATGGGAACTACTTCTTTTTTAATTTTTACTTTTGGCTTATGAAATGGTTGAAATTTACTTTTTGAAATATTTTCACTATCAAACTTTTTAAAATTCAATATCTTTTTAATCTTGGTGATAGTTGACTTTAGATCGTTATCTTTTCCTGAGATTGTTGCATTTACTCCTTCATTAGCTATAATTATTGTTCCTCGAATATTTTTTTTAATCAAATAATCCTGTAGTAAAATCTTATTTTTTTTTAAAGAAGTGAGTTTTTTAAATTTGTAAAAACCAAAAACATCAAACATTATATCACTCTACAAACAGTCATACCGTCACCTAAAGGGACAATGATTTGTTCCACTCTTTTATCGTTTGCAACATAAGTATTAAAATCTCTAATATTTACAGTGAATTTATCTAAATTATCTTCATCAGCGACCTCACCATGCCATAAAACATTGTCTACAATAATCAATCCTCCTTTATCTAATAACTTCAGTGATCTTTCATAATATTCTTTATAATTCATTTTATCGGCATCAATAAAAACCATATCAAATTTACTATTCTTTAATTCATCTAAACTATCTAATGCAGGCTTAACAATTGTTTGAATTTTATTATTAAGATTAGCTTTTTTAAAAAAATTTACTGCAATCTTGTTGGTTTCTTTGTCTTTATCTAGCGCTATAAGTTTGCCATCATCTGGTAGTGCTAAAGCTATTGAAAGTGCACTTAACCCAGTAAAAGTACCAATTTCAAGTACATTTTTAATGTTAGAAGTTTTTATAATTAAATGAAGAAAATGACATTGAGATGTTGCTACTTGCATTCTCTTAACGTCTCCAAGTGTATTATTGTATTCGATTATTTCTTGCTGGATGGGATTTAACTTTAAACTAAAATTATTTATATATTTTTCAAGCTTTTCAGTAATTCTAATTGCTTTACCCATGGTATTTTAAGTCCTTTGTATCTACCTATTTTAAGACTATTGAAGTTTTTTCTTTAATATTTCATTTATTAGTTGTGGATTAGCTTTACCACCTGAAACTTTCATTGCTTGACCTACAAAGAAACCAAATAGCTTTTCTTTACCATTCTTATATTCAATAGCTTTTTCTCTATTAGTATCAATTATTTTATCTATTAACGCCTCTAAAGCTTTAGGGTCACTTTCCTGTCTTAAACCTTTTTCTTCAACAATTATTTGAGGATCTATGTCTCCATCAATCATCAATTCAAATATTGTTTTAGCTATTTTTCCAGAAATTGTTCCATTCTTAATTAGATTAATTAACTTTGCTAAATTTTTGGCACTTACTGGGCTTTCAGATATTTCTAAATTTTTATTATTTAAAACAGCAAATAATTCACCTGTAATCCAGTTAACTGCTAACTTCATATCTTTGTTTTTGCCCATTTTAGCAACTACCTCTTCAAAATATTTAGCTGTTTCAATATCTGATACTAAAATTGTTGCTTCGTAAGCAGAGACTTTAAACTCATCAATAAATCTTTTTTTCTTATCGTCTGGTAATTCTGGGATATCTGCTTTAAGTTTTTCTATAAATTCATCTGTTACTTCTAATGGTAATAAATCTGGATCTGGAAAATATCTATAATCATGAGCATCTTCTTTAGATCTCATAGATCTTGTTTCATTTTTCTTAGTATCAAATAATCTTGTTTCTTGATCAATTGTTTTACCCTCTTCAATTAAATCAACTTGTCTATTAGCTTCATAATCAATAGCCATTTGCATAAATTTAATTGAGTTAACATTTTTAATCTCACAACGAGTTCCAAGTTTATCAGAACCTTTAATTCTAACAGAAATATTGACATCAGCTCTTAAAGAGCCTTCCTGCATATTTCCATCACACGTACCAAGGTATCTCATAATAGATCTTAATTTTTTAATATAAGCACTAACTTCATCTGGAGTTCTCATGTCTGGTTTGCTAACAATTTCCATCAAAGCTACACCAGATCTATTTAAGTCAACCAATGTATTTTGTGGGTCCATATCATGAATACTTTTTCCAGCATCTTGTTCTAGGTGTAATCTTTCAATCCCTACTTCTTTTTGGCCATGTGCCATATCAAGAATTACAGTACCCTCTCCTACTATTGGATACTTAAACTGTGAGATCTGATAACCTTGTGGAAGATCTGCATAAAAATAATTTTTTCTATCGAAAACTGATCTTTTATTAATTTGAGCTCTTAAGCCTATTCCCGTTTTAATTGCTTGCTTTACACAGTACTCATTAATAACCGGAAGCATTCCTGGAAATGCTGCATCTACTAAACTTACTTGTGTATTAGGTTCGGCACCGAATGTTGTTGATGAAGATGAAAATAATTTTGAATTTGATGTAACCTGAGCATGAACTTCAAGACCAATTACAACTTCGTAAACATTGTCTCGTCTTTCGATTAAGTATTCTGAATTATCTTTAGTCATTTATTTAATCCACCAGTCAGTAATTTTGTTTTTAAACTGGATTTTTTCTTCCATAGCATAAGCAATATTTAAAATATTTTGCTCATCAAATGCTTTACCAATAATTTGTAGTCCCAATGGATAACCTTTAACATCTATTCCTGCTGGAATTGAAATTGCTGGTAAACCAGCTAAATTCACTGGAACTGTAAATATATCATTTAAATACATTGAAACTGGGTCATTAGTTTTTTCACCAATTTTAAAAGCAGCACTTGGTGTTGATGGAGTTAAAATTGCATCAACTTTTTTGTAAGCTTCATCAAAATCGTTTTTTATTAATTTTCTAACTTTTTGTGCCTTTAGATAATAAGCATCATAATAACCAGAGGATAAAACATAAGTTCCAATCATTATTCTTCTTTGAACTTCGCTACCAAAACCTTCAGATCTTGTCTTTTCATACATATCAATAAGGTTTTCACCTTTAGATCTAAAACCATACTTAACACCATCATATCTTGCTAAGTTTGAAGAAGCTTCCGCAGGGGCCACTATATAATAAGTAGGTAGAGCATAGTTTGTATGAGGTAATGAAATTTCTACAATTTCAGCACCACAATCTTTTGCATACTCAATGCCCTTCGTCCATAAATCCTCTATTTCTTTTGGCATTCCATCAACTCTATATTCTTTAGGAATTCCAATTTTCTTACCTTTAATATTATTTGTTAATTCTTTACTGTATTCATTTCTTTTAAAATCAATTGATGTTGAGTCTTTTTCATCATAAGTACTAATTATTTCTTGAAGCAATGCGCAATCTTTTACATCTTTAGACATTGGTCCTGCTTGATCTAATGAAGATGCAAAAGCAACAATTCCATATCGTGAACAACTTCCATAAGTAGGCTTTAATCCAACGGTACCTGTAAATGAAGCAGGCTGTCTAATAGAGCCACCTGTATCAGTTCCAATTGTAATAGGCGTTAAATTAGCTGCTAGAGCTGATGCAGAGCCTCCTGAAGAGCCACCTGGTACTAAACCTTTGTCTATTGGACTTTGTACATTTCCAAAAAAACTAGTTTCATTAGATGAGCCCATTGCAAATTCATCACAATTTAACTTACCAAGTAATATCGCACCTTCATTCCAAATATTTTGAGTAACAGTAGACTCGTATGGTGGAATAAAATTATTTAAAATTTTACTACCTGCTGTAGTTTTAACATCATTGGTACAAAACAAATCCTTAACAGCTATTGGAACACCCGGAAGTTTTAAATCAAAATTTGGTTTTTGATCAAAACTTTTAGCTTTCAAAAGTGCATTAGAAAAATCTTCTGTTATGTATGTATTTAAATCTCTAGATTTTTCTCCTCTATCAATAAAAGCTTTTGTAGTTTCTTCAGAAGAAATCTTTTTATCTTTAATATTTTTAACTAATTCAGTTAAAGTGAGTGATGTAATATCAGACATTATTCAACAACCCTTGGTACTACAAAAAAATCTTCATTTTCCTCTGGTGAGTTTTTTAATATTTGATCTCTAATATTTTCACTTTTAACCTCGTCGGCTCTTAATTTTAATGTTGTCTCTGCAACAGAAGTTAAAGGCTCAATATTATCAGTATTGAGTTCATTTAATTTTTCAATAAAATCAAATATAGAGTTAAGATCTCCAGCTAATTTATTAGCTTTTGCATCATCAACTGAGATTCTTGATAATTTAGATATATGCTTTATTGTTTTAAGATCAATTGTCATGTGGTAATTAAATATGTCGGCAAACTATCACTTAAGTATAAAATATACAATATGATCACAATTGAAGATTTTAAAATAAAACACACAAATAAGGTGAGATTTATTGGTTTAGATTTAGGGTCTAAAAGAATTGGCGTCTCAATTTGTGATGAAAGACAATCCATAGCCACACCCTTTAAAACCATAAACAAAACCAACACAAACGAACTAATTGATGAACTTAAGATAATAATTAAAGATAATAATATTGGTGGAATAATTGTAGGGAACCCAGTTAATATGGATGGCAGTCTAGGTAGATCCGCTCAATCAGTTAATGATGTTGCATCAAATATATCAAAATCTATAGACCTACCAGTAATTTTGTGGGATGAGAGACTTTCAACAGTTGGAGCATTTAATCTATCGAGTTTATTAGACGTTAACGTTTCAAAAAGAGTTAAAACAATTGATCAAAATGCTGCGGCCTTTATTTTACAAGGGGCAATAGACTTTTTAAATAATTAATACTTGCCATAGTGATGGTTAATAGTTATAGAGTTAATTTTAATGGCAACCAAAATAAATAAAGCTATTAAAATCTCTCAAAAACACCTCCTAGGAATTCAAGATCTATCAATTAATGATGTTAATTTTATTTTAGAAGAAGCTAAAAGTTTCATCAAATTAAATCAAAGTAAAAACAAAAGATTAAATGTCTTAAGTGGTAAAACTCAAATTAATTTGTTTTTTGAACCTTCAACAAGAACACAGAGTTCATTTGAATTAGCTGGAAAAAGATTAGGTGCAGATGTTATGTCAATGAATATGGCAAATTCAGCTATTAAGAAAGGTGAAACACTAATAGATACCGCAATGACTTTAAATGCAATGCATCCTGATATAATTGTAATTAGACACCAAGACTCAGGAGCATGTAATCTTTTATCTCAAAAAGTAAATTGTGCAGTACTTAATGCTGGTGATGGAAGCCGTGAACACCCTACTCAAGCTTTATTAGACGCTTTAACAATTATAAATCGTAAAAAGAAAATTGAAGGTTTAAGAGTTGCGATTTGTGGTGACATAACTCATTCACGTGTTGCAAGATCAAATATTTATCTTCTAAATATGCTGGGTGCAGAAGTTAACATTATTGCACCATCAAATTTAATGCCAAAAGAAATAGAAAAGTTTGGGGTTAATACTTTTACAGATATGAAAAAAGGTTTGAAAGATTGTGATATTGTAATGATGTTAAGGTTACAAAATGAAAGGATGACTAGTTCTTTCTTGTCTTCTAATAGAGAGTACTATGAATATTATGGACTAACTCCAGATAAACTTGCTCATGCAAAAGATGATGCTTTAATTATGCATCCAGGCCCTATGAATAGAGGGATCGAAATTGACACTAAATTAGCAGATGACATTAACAGAAGCGTAATTAAGGAACAGGTTGAACTAGGTGTTGCAGTAAGAATGGCTTGTTTAAAAATATTTTGTGAATAAATGAAAAAACAATACTTTATAAATGCAAATATAATTGACCCTTATAACTCTATCAATGAGAAAGGTGGATTAATTATTGGAGAAGATGGCTTTATTGAAGCTGTTGGTAAAAAAGTAAATACTAATAACATTCCTTCAAGAGAAAAAGTAATAGATTTAAATGGCAAATATATATTCCCAGGTCTAGTTGATATGCGTGTCTTTGCAGGTGAACCTGGTTATGAATATAAAGAAAATTTTAGAACGCTAAGTAACGCAGCTCTTGCAGGAGGTGTTACTTCAGTTGTTACTATGCCTAATACTGACCCAATTATAGATAACGTTTCAATAGTAGATTTTTTAAAAAGACGTGGAAGAGATAAATCTAAAATAAATGTTTTTCCAAGTGCAGCCCTTACCAAAAATATTGAAGGAACTACCATGACTGAATTTGGTCTACTTCAAAGTAGAGGAATAATTGGATTTACTGATGGAGTTAAAACAATTCAAAATACTAGATTAATGTCACGCATAATGAATTCAGCTAAAGACTTGGGTACACTGATCATGCAACACGCTGAAGATTATGATTTATCCAAAAATGGAATGATTAATTCTGGAATTATTGCAACTAAACTTGGATTATCTGGAATACCTGCTGTTGCTGAAAGAATAATTATTGAAAGAGATTTAACGTTACTTGAAAACATTAAATGCAGATATCACATATCACAGATTTCAGCTGCTAAATCAGTAGAAATTATTGAGGAAAGAAAAAATAAAGTTAAATTTACAACAGGTGTCTCCATAAATAATCTTTCATTAAATGAAAATGATATAGGAGATTTTAGAACTTTTTTAAAATTATCACCGCCATTAAGAACTGAAGAAGATAGAATTGCTCTAGTACAAGGATTAAAAGATGAAACGATAGACGTTATTGTATCTGATCACAAACCAGAAGATGAAGAGCAAAAAAGATTAACGTTTGCACAAGCATCTACAGGGGCCTCTGGAATAGAAACGCTTTTATCATTAAGTCTAGAATTATATCACAATGGCTCTGTTAAATTAGAAACTATCATTAAAGCTTTAACATCAAACCCTGCAAAAATTTTAAAAATTGATAAGGGTAATCTTTCAGTGGGCAATGAAGCAGATTTTTGCATTGTTGATATTGACAAGCCATGGGTTGTCAAAAAAGATAAGCTTGTCTCCAAATCAAAAAATACCTCTATTGAAGACAAAAAACTTCAAGGAAAAGTCACCAATACATTTGTAAAAGGTGAAGAATTATTTAAGTTATAATAATGGAATATTTAATTGTTGCATTAAGTTCATATTTATTAGGATCAATACCTTTTGGTTTTATACTTACAAAAATATTTTTAAAAAAAGATATTAGAGATATTGGCTCAGGAAACATTGGGGCAACAAACGCTCTTAGAACAGGCAATAAAACATTAGGCTACGCAACTTTACTACTGGACATAACAAAAGCTGTATTGCCTGTTTTATATGTAAAATTTAATTATCCTGATTACATCTTCATTGCATCATTAAGTGCATTTTTAGGTCATGTTTTTCCAATATGGCTTAAGTTTAAAGGGGGTAAGGGTGTTGCAACATATGTTGGAATATTATTTTCGATAAACATTTTTTTGGGTTTGGTATTTATTATTAGTTGGGCTGTTACATTTCTTATTTCAAAATACTCATCACTTTCATCACTAGTTGGTAGTTTAATGGTGCCAATGTATTTAATAGTTTTTGAAAATTATAATTCAATATTTTTCATAATAATGTTTGTGCTTATATTCTACACGCACAGAGAAAACGTCAAACGATTGAAAAACAAAGAAGAAACTAAGACTAAAATTTATTGATTTGACTATCTAAGTCTTTTAAGTAATTTGTTTAGTAATGAATCTTGTAATCGTAGAAAGTCCAGCTAAAGCAAAAACTATCAACAAATATCTTGGTGATGATTATATTGTTTTAGCGAGTTATGGTCATATTAGAGACCTTCCCTCAAAAAATGGTTCTGTTGATCCAGAAAATAATTTTAAAATGGAATGGGAAGTCGATAGTTTTTCTAAAAAATATCTTAAAGAAATTACAGATGCAGCTAAGATTTCATCAAAAATCATATTAGCAACTGACCCAGACAGAGAGGGAGAAGCAATTGCTTGGCATGTTAAAGAATATTTAAATGAAAAAAAATTAATTAAAGACAAGCATATAGAAAGAGTTGTTTTTAATGAAATTACAAAAAAAGCTGTTATTCATGGAATTGAAAACCCTCGACAAATAGAGCCATTACTTGTTGATGCCTATATGGCTAGAAGAGCCTTAGACTATTTAGTTGGCTTTAATATATCACCAATTTTGTGGACAAAGTTACCAGGTTCTAAATCTGCTGGTCGTGTTCAGTCAGTTGCCTTAAAATTAATTACAGAACGAGAACATGAAATAGAGCTTTTTGATCCTGAAGAATTTTGGACTTTAAGTATTCAATTCAACGATAGTAATAAAAATTCTATATTAGCAAGTATCACTCAATTGAATGATAAAAAAATTGAAAAATTTTCTTTTAAAAATAAAGCTGAAATTGATAAAGCAATGGAAGAGGTTAAATCTAAGAATTTCAATATAAATGACATCTCTAGCAAAGTTGTTAATAGAAACCCTTCTGGCCCTTTTACTACCTCCACATTACAGCAAGTTTCTTCTGGTAGGTTAGGATTTGGAGCGTCACGTACAATGCAAATAGCTCAAAAACTTTATCAAGGTATAGAAATTGATGGTGAAACTATTGGTCTTATCACGTATATGCGAACAGATGGCACTAACCTGTCCACAGACGCTATAGATACTTTTAGAAAATATATAAAAAATGAATTTGGTGATGAATATGTTCCAGATAACGCTGCAAGTTACTCTGGAAAAAAAGCTAAAAATGCTCAAGAGGCACATGAAGCAATTAGACCCACAGATATAATGCGAGCACCAGATACAGTTAAAAAATACCTAAGTCCAGATCAGCATAAATTATATGATTTAATTTGGAGTAGAGCCCTATCCTCTCAAATGAAACCCGCTCAATTTGATAGAAATACTATAACGATAACTTCGGATGATAATGGAACAATTTGTAAAGCTAGTGGATCTGTTATTAAATTTGATGGCTTTTTAAAGGTTATGAAGGATAACAAAAAAGATGATGATGAAGATATTCTTCCTGAAATGAACAAGGGTCCAGTTAATATAGAATCTCTATTAGATGAACAGCATTTTACACAGCCACCACCAAGATATTCAGAAGCTAGTTTGGTTAAGAAATTAGAAGAATTAGGTATTGGAAGACCTTCAACATATGCAAGTATAATATCTGTTATATCTACTAGAGGATATGCGGAAACAATTAATAAAAGATTTCACCCAACTGATCGTGGTAAATTAATTTCTGCTTTTCTTGAAAAGCTTTTCTCTAAATATGTTGACTATAATTTCACTGCAAGTTTAGAAAATCAACTTGATGATATTACTACCGGGAAGGAAGGATGGATAAAAGTTCTAGAGTTATTTTGGAAAGACTTTAATCAAAACGTATCTGACGTTAAAGAGAAAAGAACTAGGGAGGTTTTAGATCTATTAAACGATAGTCTAGGAAGTTTAATTTTTGAAAGAGATACAGAAGGAAATATTAATAGACAATGCAAGTTATGTAACGGTGGATCATTAAGTTTAAAAAATAGTTTTAGAGGTGGTGCTTTTATTGGTTGCTCAAATTATCCAGATTGTAAATTTACCAGACCCCTGTCTAAAGCAAAAGCAGCTGCTCAATCTCAATTAGCTGAACCAAAATTTATAGGTAAGCATGAAAATGGAAATGACATGTACCTTAAAAATGGAAGGTTTGGTCCCTACTTACAGTATGAAAAAATTGAGGAAATAAAAGATGAGATTATAATTGAAACAAAAAAGAAAAAAAAAACAAAAAAAAAAGATAGAAAAAGAAGATAATAATTTAAGAAATGTCTCAATACCTAAAGGAATTACATTAGATAGCGTGGATCTTGATAGAGCTAAATTTTTATGCTCATTACCAAAAAGTTTAGGCATTAACCCTGAAAATCAGAGAGATATAATATTAAACTCAGGAAGATTTGGCCCATATTTGAAATGTGAAAACAAATCAGCAAGGATTGAAAATGTTGAGGAGATCTTCTCAATTGGGCTTAATAGAGCAATAACTCTAATAGCAGAGGCTAAACCTGGTAGAATGTCTGCATCAATTATAAAAGATCTAGGAGAGCACCCTGAAGACAAAAAACCTGTTAGAGTAATGAAAGGACAATATGGGCCTTATATTAAATATAAATCTCTTAATGCAACAATTCCAGAGGAAAAAGACCCTTTAGAACTTAATATGGAAGAAGCTTTAATATTAATTGAGAAAAGAAAAGAATACGATAAAAATAAAAAAGTTAAAAAAAAGAAAAAGAAATGAAAAAAATAATATTTATAACATTAATTACATCAGCACTTATGTCTAATGCTATGGCTGAAAAAATTGATTGTAATCAGTTTGAAAAGGTTAGTGCTAAATACATAGAGTGTTCAGCAAAAAATCTAAAAGAAAAATCTTCAGAACTTAAATTAAAAGCAACGGTTGGAGCTGAAGAACTTAAAGATAAAATAACTACTAATGCTAAAAGTGGAAAAAAGAAATTTGACAAACTTAATTTAAAAGAAAAACTTGTTAAATTTAAAAACAGTAAAACATTAACTGAATTTATGGAGAAATAATCATGTCATATGAAGATAAAATTAAAGAATTAAAGTTAGAACTGCCAGAAGCAAGAGATCCTGTTGGATCATATCTTGCATCAAAACAAATTGGTAAGATGTTATTCATCTCAGGACAAATTTCTACTGCAGCAAATGGAGAATTAATCAAAGGTAAGGTTGGTAAGGATCTAAAAACTGAAGATGGATATGAAGCAGCTAAACGTTGTGGTTTAAACATTATATCTCAAGTTAAAAAAGCTTGTGGTAATGATCTTTCAAAAGTTAAATCTTGTATAAAACTTACAGGATTTGTTAATTCAACAGAAGATTTTACAGAACAACCTAAAGTAATAAATGGTGCTTCAGATTTAATAGTTTCAGTTTTTGGAGACTCTGGAATGCATACAAGAGCAGCTGTTAGTACAAACAGTTTGCCCCTTGGTGTGTCAGTTGAGGTTGATGCTATTTTTGAATTAAATTAATTTCCAATACTAAAATATTTAATTTTATTATCTTTCATTTTATCAGCTGAGTAAATATTTCTCATATCAAAAATTGAGAATTTTTTATTTTTCACATCTTTTTTAAAATTAATATTTTTAAAATCATTCCATTCTGTGTGAATAATGATTAAATCTGATTTTTTAATTGCGTCTTTAATGTTGTTTGAAAAAGTAACATTATTAAATTTTTTAAAATCTAGTTTTTCTCCAGTTGGATCAAAATAATTTATCTTTGCACCTTTTTTAATTAATGCAGGGATCATTGTTAGGCTTGAAGAATCTCTCATATCATCTGTATTGGCTTTAAATGTTACCCCTAAGAAACAAATATTTTTATTTTTTATTTTATTTTTTAAAATCTCGAAAACTTTTTTTAGCATTAGTGATGATCTATTTTCATTTGATTTAATAACACTTTTAATCACTGTTAAATTAGTTTTGAATTTATTTGCAGTGGCTGTAATGGCCTTAGTATCTTTTGGAAAACAAGATCCACCATAAGCAGGACCAGCTCTTAAAAAACGACTGCCAATTCTATTATCAAGGCCCATACCAATAGATATATCTTCAATGTTAACATTAATTTTTTCACATAAATTGGCTAGCTCATTAATAAAAGTAATCTTTGTTGCTAGAAAAGCATTAGAAGCATATTTTATTAATTCGGCTGCTCTTCGAGACGTATTAACGTATTTTGCACCTTTTGATATCAATGGCGAATAAAGATTTTTTAAAATCTTATTAGATTTTTTATTGTGAGTCCCAATAACTACTCTGTCAGGGTAGGTAAAATCTCTTATAGCATCACCTTCTCTTAAAAATTCAGGATTTGAAACCACTGAAAAAAGTTTTTTTGATACTTTTTTTGAAATAATCTTTTCTATTTCGTCTCCAGTTGTCACAGGTACAGTAGATTTAGTTATAATAATTTTAAATCTTTTAATAGATTTGCTAATTTCTTTTGCAACATTGTATACCTGGCTTAAATCAGCATTATTTCCATTTTTTTTAGTGGGAGTGCCAACACAAATAAAAATAATATCCGATTTTGAAATTGAATCTTTTAAATTTGTGGAGAATCGTAAACGATTATTTTTATAATTTTTAATGAGTAATTCTTCTAAACCAGGTTCATATATTGGGATAATACCATTTTTTAAGTTTTCAATTTTATTTAAATCTTTATCAACACAAATAACGTCATTTCCTAAATCAGAAAAACAAACTCCACTAACTAAACCGACATACCCCGTTCCTATCATGCAAAGTTTCATTGTTTAGAAATCTCCAACGTTGATTTAATATAACCTTTCATTGTTCCACAATCTAAGTATTTACCTGAAAAATTGTGACCAATAAATTGATTATCATCTTCTATTAAAGCTTGGATAGCGTCAGTGATATGAAATTCACCACTTTTACCTGGTTTAAGAGATTTTAATTTAGAAAAAATTGTTTTAGGTAATATATATCTTCCTATTACAGCATTATTAGAAGGTGAAGTTTTTATAGAAGGTTTTTCAACAACATTATTTATAATAAAATTATTTTTATCAATTTTTTTTCTGATGTTGTAGATACCCCACCTAGATACATCATTTTTATTAACCTTCATACTTGCCATAACTGATGCTTTAAATTTATTATGCACGGCAATCATTGACTTAGAGCAGTTTTTTTTAATTATCAAATCATCAGGTAATAACATTAAAAAATATTTATCTGTAATAAATTTTTTAGTCTTGTAGACAGCATCACCAGTTCCTAATGGTTTGTCTTGAAAAACAAATTTAATCATTTTTTTATATTTGAGAATTTTTTTATATTCTTTGATAATTTTTGGATCATTTTTTTTCTTGATAATATCTTTGTAAAATTTATCATTATAAAAATATTTCTTTATCATCAATTTTTTTTTAGAAATAATAAATACAATTTCCTTAATACCAGCCTCAATACATTCTTCGATAATATATTCTAAGCCTGGTTTTCCATTAATAGGTAGAAGCTCTTTAGCAAAAACACTTGTTAGTGGTAGTAGTCTAGTACCAAGACCAGCTAAAGGAATTATAGCTTGTTTAATCATATAAATGTTTTACTTATTAATATTCTTATTACAAATGAAATTAATAAAATTAAAAACTGATTTAATTAAGGCAATTGAGTTAGATAGAAGATTAGGTTTTGTCCCAACAATGGGTAGTTTGCACGAAGGTCACAAAACATTAATAAAAACATCACAAAAAAACTGCAAAAAAACATTAGTCAGTATTTTTATTAATCCAACTCAATTTAATAATAAAAAAGATTATAAAACATACCCAAAGAATTTAAAGCAAGATTTGAGTTACCTTAAAAAACTTAAAGTTGACTATGTATATTTGCCAACCATTAAACAAATTTATTGGAAAAAAAATAATGAAATTAAACTAAATAAATCACAAAAAATATTATGTGCAAAATTTAGAAAAGGACATTTTGAAGGTGTACTTAATGTTTTAGATCGTTTTATTGAATTAATTTCTCCACAAAAAATGTTTATGGGAGAAAAAGATTTTCAACAATTTTTCTTGGTTAAAAACTATATTGAAAATAAGTACAATACCAAAGTTCACGTATGTAAAACAGTTAGAGAAAAAAACAAACTAGCTTTATCTTCCAGAAACTCTTTATTAAATAAGAAAAGTTTTATTAATTCAGGAATAATTGCAAAAAAATTATTATCTTTAAAAAATGAAATTAAGAAAAACAAAAAAAATTACAAAAAAATGATATTTTATTTAAAGGAAGAGCTATCTAAAAATTTTGATATTAAAATTGAATATTTGGAATGTAGAAACACACATAATTTAAGCACAAATATTATGAACAAACCTTTTAAACTTTTTGTGGCCTACTATATTAATAACGTACGTTTAATTGACAATTTTTAGAGAAAATAAGCACTAACACCAAGAAATGAAACAAAACCTATAACATCAGTAATAGTTGTTACAAACACACTTGATGCAATAGCAGGATCAATATCCATTTTTTTTAAAGTTATAGGTACTAAAATTCCAAATAAACCTGCAACAATCATCGTAACTATCATTGACATAGAAATTATTAAAGAAAGTAGAGAATCTTGAAACCAAACTTGAACTACTAAAGCACTTATTATTGCAAATATGATACCATTTAAAATACCAATATTAAATTCTTTTAAAATATTTTGAGTAAAATTGTTTTTTGTTAAGTCATTTGTTGCTAATGTTCTTACAGTTACAGCCAAAGTTTGCATTCCAGCATTACCACCCATAGATGCAACGATTGGCATAAGAAATGCAAGCACAACCATTTGTTCGATTGTTGCACCAAATAAACTAATAACCCACGTTGCAAGAAATGCTGTAAATAAGTTTAATAAAAGCCAGTTAAATCTTCTTCTAGTTTTCTTAAAAACTCCATCAGTAATTTCTTCATCCCCTACCCCAGCTAATCTTAAGGCATCTTCTTCGGCTTCTTCTTTTAATACAGTTAAAACATCGTCATACATGATCATACCAACCAACTTGTTTGATTTATCAACAACAGCTGCTGAATTTAAGCTATAGTTTTCAAACACGTTACCAACTTCTTCTTTGTCCATATCAACAGGAATAAGTAGTTGAGATTCTGACATAATAGAAAGCATTTTAGTTTCTCTCGAAGTAGTTAAAACTTTAGATGATGGAACAGTTCCAATCGGTTTAAAATCTTCATCTATAATAAAAATTTCAAGAAATTCCTCAGGTAAATCTTTATTTTCTCTTAAATAGTCAATTGTTTGACCAACTGACCAATTACTAGGAACTGCCGTGAATTCACGTTGCATTATTCTAGCAGCTGTGTCTTCCGGATAACTTAAGCTTTCAAGTAAAGCAAATCTATCTTTTGGAGGTAAGGAGCTTAATATTGTATTCTTATCTTTTTCATCAACATTTTCTAAAATTGTAATCGCATCATCAGATTCAAGATTTTTTAAAAGTCTAACAATAGTATCAGGTGAAAGATAAGCTATGATTTCAGACTGCACCGACTCGTTTAATTCAATAAAAACTTCTGGATCTATATTGAAATTATTAAGTTTAATTAAGCTTTCTCTATCATTTTGACCAAGATGTTCAATTATATCAGCCGCATCAGCTGGGTGCATCTCATTAAAAGAATTAGTAATAAATTGAGCATCATTATTAGCAATCTTAGAAGTAACAACTTTTATGTACTCTTTATTAAACTCAAAATTAACTTTTTTATCTTTTATTTTTTTTATTAAAGACATAAATTTACCTATAAATCAATTTTGCACTAATAGTGCATAATAAAAATAATACAATTTATAAATGAATATAGAGATTAAAAAGTCAATAAAACCAATAAAATATGAAGATGCAATAAAACTACTTGAAGAAAGATTATTAGAGATAAACAATGGTCAAAAAGAGGATTTAATATGGATCTTAGAACATGAAGAGGTTTATTCAGCAGGTACGAGTTACAAAGAAAAAGAAATTCTTAATAAAGATATTAGTCTAGTAAAAACAAACCGTGGAGGAAAAATTACTTATCATGGTCCAGGTCAATTGATTTGTTATTTTGTGATAGATTTAAAAAAAAGAAAAAAAGATATAAGAAAATTTATAACTTTAATTGAAGAGACGATTATTGACAGTTTATCAAAATTTAATATTAAGACATTTGGTGATCCAAAAAACATTGGTATTTGGACTGACCATAAAGGTAAAATTAATAAAGTTGCAGCAATTGGTGTAAGAGTAAGTAAGTGGATAGCATATCATGGATTTGCAATAAATATTAATAACGATCTTTCAAAATATAAAAATATTATTCCGTGTGGTATTTCAGACAAAGGCGTAATCAATCTTAAAGAAATTAAAGATCAAGACTATAAGAATTTAGATGAAATTATTATTGAAACCTTTTCTAAGAATTTGGAAATCTAAGTCTTTTTGTTTTTAAAAGTTTTTTAAAATAATCTGGTAATAATGCTGTGTAGGTATATTTTTTATCATTTATCATAAATTTAATTTGATATGAATGAAGCATTAAATTTTTATTTATTGCTTTATCTGTGTTACTAAATTTATATTTTTGATCCCCATAGATTGGACATCCTACAGCATAAAGTTGTTTTCTTAATTGATGTTTTCTTCCTGTAATTGGTTTCATTTCAACTAGACTGCATATAGAATTTTTATCTAACACTTTGTAAAGTGTTCTAGCTTTTTCAACTACTTCTCTATCATTATCGTATCTGGTTAAATCATCATTCCACTCACCAGAGTCCTTTTGCAGCTCTCCATGACATATGGCCAGATAAGTTTTATGAACTTTTCGAAGTCTAAATAAAGAGGTTAATAACTGGGCAGATTGTCTATGTTTTGCCATAATAAAAACTCCAGACGTATCTTTATCAAGTCTATGTACAGAAAATGGTTTAGTGTCCTGAAAAATTTCACTACGAGCAAATATATCTACAAGATTTTTTTTAGATTTAGTTCCACCTTGAACTGAAATACCAGAGCTTTTATTAAGAACAATGAAATCATCATTATTATCAATTATTAATTCTTCATTTTCTTTAATAACTTCTTCTGAAGGTACAAATTTAATTGTCTTTTGAACAATTGTTTCTTTAAAATCAAAGTTGAATAAATCTATAGTGTCACCGGTCTTTACTTTATGAGAGCTTTTAATTTTTTTATTATTGATTTTAACTTTTCCACTTTTTAAACTTTTTTCAATTAGACCTTGAGGGTAATTGCCAAGATTATTACGTATCCATCTATCGATACGCATATCGTTAAACGTTGAATCAACGTTAAAAGACTTTTTCATGATGATATAATTTTATATAAAAAATTAAGCAGTAGCTAATTTTTTCTCTTCAGTTTTATCTTTAGCTGGATCTTTTTTCTTTCTATCAACTCTTTTTGCCTCAACATCTCTATCTACAAATTCAATTACAGCCATAGGTGCATTGTCACCATATCTAAAGCCAGCTTTGATGATTCTTGTGTAGCCACCATTTCTTGCTTCATATCTTTTTGACAATGTTTTTTTGACTTTATTCGCAGATGTTATATCTTGTAATTTAGACATTAACATTTTTGTAGTTTGAAGAGTCTCTTTTTTTCCTAAAGTTATGATTTTATCAGCTTGAGGTTTTAAGAATTTAGCTTTTGGAAGTGTTGTAGTGATCTGCTCATATTTTATTAAAGAATTAAGCATATTCTTCAATAAAGCTTTTCTATGTTCAGAAGTTCTATTTAACTTCTTATTAGCCATACCATGTCTCATTAGATTTGCTCCTCTAACTTTTTAGACATTTCAGCTATATTTTCTGGTGGCCAGTTCGGAATCTCCATACCTAAGTATAAAGACATACCAGTTAAAACTTCTTTTATTTCATTAAGTGATTTTCTTCCAAAGTTAGGTGTTCTAAGCATTTCACCTTCTGACTTTTGAACTAGATCTCCAATGTAAATAATATTATCATTTTTAAGACAATTCATAGAACGCACAGATAATTCAAGTTCATCAACTTTTCTTAATAAATTCTTATTGAATTCAGGCTCAGATGAAACTTCTTTTACAGGTACTTCAACAGGTTCGTCAAAATTAACAAACATATTTAGTTGATCTTGGAAAATTCTAGCAGAATAAGCAACGGCATCTTCAGCAGAAATTGATCCATTAGTTTCAACTTCCATAATTAATTTATCATAATCAAGGGCTTTTCCTTCTCTTGCTGTGCTTATAGAGTAAGAAACCTTCTTAACTGGACTATATAAAGAATCTATAGCAATTAATCCCAAAGGTGGTTCTTCTGGTTTGTTCATTACTGCAGGAACGTATCCCTTACCTGTTCCAACATTCATTTCCATATGGAAATGCGTATTTTCATCTAAATTACAAATAACCAGATCAGGATTTAAAATTTCAATATCGGCAACTGGTGCTATGTCAGAAGCTTTAATTTCTCCAGGACCTTTAGCATCTAAAATAAGTTTTTTAGTAGTTTCTGATGAGCTTTTTAAAGCTAATGATTTAACGTTTAAAACTATGTCAGTAACATCTTCTCTAACACCTTTGATAGATGTAAATTCATGTAAAACACCATCAATTTGAATTGAAGTTACAGCAGCACCTCTGATTGATGAAAGTAAAATTCTTCTTAAAGAATTACCTAAAGTTAAACCATATCCTTTTTCTAAAGGTTCTGCGATAATTTTTGCATGTGATTTGTCATCACTAATTTTAACATCTAATTGAGCTGGTTTAATTAATGCTTTCCAATTTTTAGCATTTACATTTAAACTTTCCATTTATTAAACTCTCCTTTTTTTTGGTGGTCTTACGCCGTTATGTGGCATTGGTGTTGTATCTTTTATTGAAAGAATCTTAAATCCTCTCGCTTGTAAAGCTCTTAATGCGGTTTCTCTTCCTGAACCAGGTCCTTTAACCTCAACTGATAAAGTTTTCATTCCATATTCTAAAGCTTTAGATGCAGCAGAATCTGCAGCAATTTGTGCAGCATAAGGTGTTGATTTTCTTGAACCTTTAAAACCTTTTTGTCCAGCGGATGCCCAAGAAATTACATTTCCATTAGTATCTGCAATTGAAATTATTGTATTGTTAAAAGTAGACTGTACATAAGCAATACCATTAAGAATATTTTTTTTTATTTTCTTTTTTTTGGAATAAGAACTTTTCTTAGATTTTTTATCTACTTTTTTTTCTACAACAGCATCTTTATTCTCAACTTTATCTACTTTAGCCATAAATTAATTATTTTTTAAGTGGAGTTAATTTTTTACCAGCAATTGCTATTGCTTTACCTTTTCTTGTTCTTGCATTACATCTTGTTCTTTGTCCTCTAACAGGAAGTTTTTTTCTATGTCTAGATCCCCTGTAACAAGCAAGGTCAATTAATCTTTTAATAGTTAAAGAGTAATCTCTTCTAAGATCACCTTCGACTTTAAAATTTGCATCAATGTATTCTCTAATTTTTAAAATATCTTCGTCAGTAAGTTCATTTATTCTTTTTGCTTTAGGAATTTCTAAAGAAGTACAAATTTGGCTAGAAAATTTATTACCAATACCATAGATGTACGTTAGTCCTATGTGGACAAGTTTGTTTTGCGGAATGTTTACACCTGCTATACGAGCCATATTTTTGAGAATAAATTTAGCCTTTTATATAAGAAGATGTTCCAAAGTCAACGTCTTAAACCTTAAGAATTTCATTAATTTTATTGGTTATTTGATCAATTTCACCTGCTCCATCAATTTCAGTGAAATTTGAATTTTTTGAATAGAATTCTAACACTGGTTTTGTTGAAGACATATAAGTGTCATATCTAGAAATAACAATTTCAAGATTGTCATCTTTTCTTTTCTTTAAGTGTTCAACACCACAAGGATGAAGCTCTATTTGCTCCTTATTAAAATATTCATTTAACGTCATATTACATTTTTCACAGGTCATTCTGCCCATAATACGTTTTTCAATAATGTCTCTTGATACATTTAAAAATATAGTATGCCCTATTGTTTGGTTAAACTCATTTAATAAAACTTCTAAATTAATAGCTTGTTCAACATTTCTTGGATAGCCATCAAAAATAATTCTATCTCTATATTTTAAATTAGTTAAAGATTGTCTTAATAAAGTATTTACGATCTCATCTGAAACAAATTTGCCATTAGATATTAGCTTTTCTATATCCACTCCAAGATCAGTTTTAGATTTAACTTCATCTCTTAATAGATTTCCTGTTGATAATTGGAAGTAATTATGTTTTTTAACAATAGATTGAGCTTGAGTCCCCTTACCCGCTCCTGGAGGACCAAAAAGAATTATATTCACTTAATTATTTTCCGAATTTTGTTTTTTTAATTAATTGCTCATATTGAGAGCTCATTAATCTAGTTTGGATTTGTGTAACGGTATCAATTGCAACTACAACAACAATCAAGATTGAAGTTCCACCTAAATAAAAGGGTATTGGATAATTAGCAATTAGAAATTCTGGCATTAAACAAACTATTGTTAAATACAATGCCCCAATTGTCGTAAGTTTTGTCAAAATTTTTTCAATATACAAAGCTGTATTTTCACCTGGTCTAATTCCAGGTACAAAACCACCATATTTTCTTAAATTATCAGCAGTCTCAGTTGGATTAAATGTTATGGATGTGTAGAAAAAAGTAAAAAATATTATTCCAGAAGCATAAAGCAACATGTAAAGGGGTTGTCCTTGTGTAAAGTATGAACTTAAATTTAAGAATGTATCATTGTCTGAAAAACTAAAATTAGAAAAGGTAACAGGCAATAATAATAAAGCTGAAGCAAAGATTGCTGGAATAACACCGGCTTGGTTAATCTTTAAAGGTAAATGAGAAGATTCACCACCGTACATTTTATTTCCCATTTGTCTTTTAGGGTAATTTATTAAAATTTTTCTTAATGCTCTTTCCATGAAAACAATGAACATAATTGTTGCGACTAATAATACAAAAATTCCAATAATCATAATTGTAGATACAGCGCCCGTTCTACCCAACTCGAATGTAGTAACTAAAGCACGTGGAATTTCAGCAACAATACCAGCAAAAATAATCAACGAAATACCATTACCGATACCTCTTTGTGTTATTTGTTCACCAAGCCACATTAAAAACATTGTACCAGCAACAATGGTTGATACCGCTGTTATAGTAAAAAATAAGCCTGGATTAATAACTAAGTCAGCAGAAGATTGTAAACCTATAGATAATCCGTAACCCTGAATAGTAGCAAGAATTACAGTTCCATATCTTGTGATTTGAGTTATTTTTGCTCTTCCAGTTTCACCTTGTGCCTTTAAATTTTTAAAATAATCAGATACGCCAGTTAATAACTGAACTATGATTGAAGATGAAATATAAGGCATAATTCCAAGTGCGAATATAGCCATTCTACTTACAGCCCCGCCTGAAAAAACATTGAACATTCCAAGTAATCCTTTTTGATTACCACTCATCATTGTTTGTAATTGCTCAGGGTCAATGCCTGGAATTGGCACAAAAGTACCAAATCTATAAACTGCTAAGATAAATATTGTAAAGATTATACGATTTTTAAGATCATTAGTTTGAGAAGAAGAGCTCATAATATCTTAATTATTTTTTTAATTGTATTGTTCCGCCAGCTTTCTCTAATTTTTCTACAGCAGATTTAGAGATTAAGTCAGCTTCGATATTAACTTTATCTTTAATTTCACCTGTACCTAGTATCTTTAATTTTTGTGAATTTTTATTGATCAATTTAAGTTTTTTAAGTAATGCCATATTAATAACATCACCAGAATTAATTGTTTTTTCAGTTATAAAAGTTTGAATTTTTTCCAAGTTCATTATTGCAATAACAGCTTGGTATCTCTTAATTGCATTAAAGCCTCTTTTAGGTAATCTTCTATATAAAGGCATTTGACCACCTTCAAAAGCTTTAATAGCAACACCAGATCTAGATTTTTGACCTTTAACACCTCTGCCAGATGTTTTTCCTTTTCCAGAACCGATACCTCTACCGACTCTCATCTTTTTTTTGTATAAAACTTTTCCTGTAGTATTTAATGTAGTCATTATCCTCTTTTTTCGATTACATCAGAAATTTTTTTATTTCTAATTGTTGCAATATGCTTTGGTGAATTTTGTTTTGAAAGAGCTTTCATCGTCGCTCTTATCATATTGTGAGGGTTTGATGTACCCATTGATTTAGCAACTATATCTTTAATTCCTAAAACTTCACAAACTGCTCTTACAGGACCTCCTGCAATAATACCTGTTCCCTTAGGAGCAGATCTTAAAATAATTTTACCAGCACCATCTTTACCATAAACATCATGATGAATAGTTCTGCCTTCTCTTAGCGGCACATGGATTAAAACTCTTCTTGCTGTTTCATTGGCTTTTTTAATTGCATCAGGCACCTGTTTGGCTTTAGCATGTGCTACTCCAATTTTACCTGCTTGATTACCAACTACTACTAAAGCTGAAAAACCAAATCTACGACCACCTTTTACTACTTTTGTAATTCTGTTGATGTGAACTAATTTTTCTAAAATACCGTCGTCTTTTTTGTCTTTAAAATCCATAATTAAAATTCCATTCCATTTTTACGTAGTGTTTCAGCAAAAACTTTAACTCTGCCGTGGTATTTGTATATACCTCTATCAAAAAATATTTTTGATATTTTCTTTTCTTGGGCTTTCTTTGCAAGTTTCTCTGCTACTATTTTAGAAATTTCTGTTTTATTTACTTTGTCCATAGAACGAATGTCTTTTTCAACAGAAGAACATGACACTAAAGTAATGTTTTTAACATCATCAATAATTTGAGCTGAAATATTTTTTGCAGATCTTGATATGCTAAGTCTTAATCTATCAGATGATGCAACTTTTTTTAATTTACCAGTAACTCTAAATTTCTTTCTTTGGATGGTATTTAATTTCATTATTTCTTCTTCCCTTCTTTTCTTAGAATGTATTGACCTTGCTCTCTAATACCTTTGCCTTTATATGGCTCTGGTTTTCTAAAAGCTTTGATTTTTGAAACAACCATACCTACTTGCTGTTTATCAGATCCACTAACTTTAACTACCGTCTGTTTTTCAACAACAATTTTAATTCCTTCAGGAATATCAAAATTAATATCGTGGCTATAACCTAATTGCAAATTTAACTGTTTATCTTTTAATGCAGCTCTGTAACCCACTCCAACAAGCTCAAGAATTTTTTCATAGCCAGTACTTGACCCAATAACAGCATTATTGATTAAGCTTCTATTCATGCCCCATAATCTTTTTGAGTTTTGATCCTTTACTTTAGGGCTGATAGATATTTCTTTTCCTTCGGTAACGTCAAGATTAAACATTTCAAGATCAATATTAAGTGATTTTTTACCTAATGGTCCCTCAATGTTAAGAACACTACCAGAAAGTACTGCTTTAACTTTTTCAGGGATTGAAATACTTATTTTACCAATTTTAGACATTAAAATACCTTACAAATTATTTCGCCACCAACTTTTTGTTTTCTAGCTTCAATATCAGTCATTACACCTTTTGGTGTTGATACAATAGCTATTCCTAGTCCGCCATTAATTTTTGGCAAACTATCAGCACTTGAAAATATTCTTCTACCAGGCTTAGATACTCTCTCAAAAGTACTAATTACTGGATTTCCAGAATAATATTTTAAGTCAACTGACAATGTGGGTTTATTATTTTCAGTTTCAATTTTATAGTCTTTTATAAATCCTTCACTTTTAAGAATATCTGCAATCTTAACTTTAAAGTTAGAAGAAGGTAATGCTACTTTCTTGTGATTTCTCACTTGTGCATTTTTTATTCTTGCGATCATATCCCCTATTGGGTCACTTAAACTCATATTATCCTTTCTACCAACTCGACTTAGTCATGCCAGGAATTAATCCATGCAGTCCCAAGTCTCTTAAGGCTATTCTTGATATTTTTAATTTTCTGTATACACCGTGTGGTCTTCCAGTAATTTGGCATCTATTCATAACTCTGTTTTTTGCAGAATTACGAGGTAAATTTGAAAGCTTTTGCTGTGCTTTAAATCTTTCTTCTAATGATATTTTTTTATCCATTACAATTTTCTTTAATGCTTGTCTTTTTTTGAAAAGCCTATCTGAAAGTTTAATTCTTTTATTGTTTTTATTTACTGCGCTTACTTTAGCCATTCTTAATTGTCTCCTTTTTAATAAATGGAAAATTTAGTTTTTCTAAAAGAGCAAAACTATGATCTTTATTTAAAGCAGAGATCACAACTACAATATCAAGACCTCTAATCTTATCAATTCTATCAAAATTAACTTCTGGAAAAATTATATGTTCTTTAATGCCAAACGTATAATTACCAAACTTATCAAATCCTTTGGGAGATAAGCCTCTAAAGTCTTTAATTCTTGGTAAAGCAATATTTACAAGTCTATCTAAAAATTCATACATTTTGTTGCCTCTTAAAGTAACTTTTAAACCAGCGTTTGTACCTTTTCTCGTTTTAAAGTTTGCTACTGATTTTTTAAATTTAGTCACAGTTGGTTTTTGACCTGTAATTTTCCCTAAATCTTCTTCAGTAGATTTCATAATTTTTGCATCAGCACCATCAAGACCAAGACCCATGTTAATAACAACTTTTTCAACTTTTGGCCCCATATAGGTATTTTTATATCCAAGGGTTTCTTTAAGCTGTGGTTGGATTTCTTTGTAATAAAGTTCTTTTAATCTAGGTATCATTATTTCTTAGCCTCAGTTTTTTTTGTTTTAGCTTTTTCGTCAATAAGTTTAAGGTTTGAAATGTGGATGAAGCTCTCTTTAGAGACTATTCCACCTTTTTTTTCTTTTGTAGTTTTAACATGTTTTTTCACAATGTTAATTCCTTGAACTTTTGCTCTGTTATTAGGTCTATCGATTTCAATAACCTCACCCTCTTTTTTTTTATCTCTTCCTGTTAAAACTCTAACTTTTAATCCTTTTTTAATCATTTATAAAACCTCTGGAGCCAATGAAATTATTTTCATTTGACCTCTACTTCTTAATTCTCTTGTTACTGGACCAAAAATCCTAGTCCCCACTGGTTCACCTTTATCATCAACTAAAACAGCTGCATTATTATCAAATCTAACTTTAGATCCATCTTCCCTATGAATTCCCTTTTTAACTCTAACTACAACAGCTTTATGAACAGAACCTTTTTTAACTTTTCCTTTAGGTAATGCCTCTTTAACTGCGATAACGATAGTATCACCAATACTTGCGTATCTACGTTTAGAGCCACCTAAAACTTTAATACATTCTATTCTTTTTGCACCAGTGTTATCAGCTACTAATAATTCAGTTTGTACTTGTATCATTTAGATTCATCCATTACTTGAAATTTTTTATTCTTAGAAAAAGGCTTACACTCAATAATTGACACTGTGTCTCCAGTTTTAAATTTATTATTTTCATCGTGTGCGTTATATTTTTTTCTAACTTTAACTACTTTTTTTAATACTGGGTGCGAATATTTTCTTTCAACAGATACAGTTATAGTTTTGTTTGGTTTATCGCTTGTTACTACTCCTGTTAATATTTTTTTAGGCATTTAATTTTCCTTTTAGTGTAGTTTTTAATCTAGCTATAGTTTTTTTAGTTTGTCCAATTTTAGATGGATCTGTAACTTGTGAATTAATTTTTTGAAATCTAAAGTTAAATAAATCTTTTTTTAATTTATCAATATTTTTGATAACTTCGTCCTTAGATAATTTTTTAATTTCTTGTTTTTTCATATTATGCAAATCTCTTAATAAATTTTGTTTTTATAGGTAGTTTAGCTGAAGCCTTATAAAGTGCTTCTTTTGCTATTGTTTCTGAAACACCATCAATTTCAAATAAAATTCTACCTGGCTTCACTCTGCAAGCCCAATATTCAGGAGCTCCTTTACCTTTACCCATACGTACTTCAACAGGTTTTTTTGAAACGGGTATATTTGGAAAGATTCTTGTCCAAACACGTCCCTGTCTTTTCATGTGTCTTGTTAAAGCAACTCTAGCAGCTTCTATTTGTTTTCCTATAATTCTCTCTGGCGCCATAGCTTTTAATGCAAAAGATCCATAGTTAATCTTGCTAGCACGTGTAGCTGTTCCATGAATTCTTCCTTTATGAGCTTTTCTGTATTTTGTTCTAACTGGCTGTAACATAATTATTCTTTAACCTCTTTTGGAACTATCTTGTTAGTTTCTTGGCTAAATTCTTTAGCGAATACTTCACCTTTATAAATCCAAATTTTTATTCCAATAATACCAAATGTTGTTAATGCTTCAGCTTCTGCATAGTCAATATCTGCTCTTAAAGTATGTGATGGTATACTTCCTTCTCTTAACCATTCAGTTCTAGCTATTTCATTTCCACCTAGTCTACCACTAATAGAAACTTTAATGCCTTTTGCACCAAGTCTTAAACATGATTGCATAGCTCTCTTCATGGCTCTTCTATATGATATTCTTTTAACTAATTGTTGTGCTATATTTTCAGCAACTAAATAAGCATTTGTTTCCGGCTTTTTAACTTCTTTAATATTAAGTGTTACTTCATTGTTAGTAAATTTAGATAAATTGTTTTTTATTTTATCAATATCGCTACCTTTCTTTCCAATTACAAATCCAGGTCTTGATGTGTAAATAGTAACAAAACATTTATTAGAGGTTCTCTCTATCATAACTTTAGATACACCAGAATTAACAACATTTTTCTTGATATATGCTCTGATCTTAAAATCTTCGATAAGATAATTTCCAAAATCTTTCTTTTTTGCATACCAGACAGAATCCCAACCTCTGTTTACACCTAGTCTGAAACCAACAGGATTAACTTTTTGACCCATGACTCTCCATTTGTTTTGCTTCTGATAATATAATTGTAATAGTTGAATAAGGTTTTAAAATTGGTGCAGCTCTACCTTTTGCTCTTGGTCTGAATCTTTTCATAACAACTTTTTTCCCACAGTATGCTTCTTTAACAATTAGTTTATCTATGTCGTATTGATTGTTATTTTCAGCGTTAGCAACAGCTGATGAAACTGTTTTTCTTATTTCTCTAGTAATTCTTTTTGCAGAAAATTGAAGCTCTCTAATAGCTACATCAACTTTTTTTCCAACAATTGCTTTAAGTATTGGGTTAAGTTTTCTAACACTAGATCTAATATTATTATTTACAGATCTAACTGTATCTACTTTAGTTCTGTTAATTTTCTTTTTTTTATTCATAATTATTTTTTCTTCTCAGCTGGTTTTCCTTTTTTTTCAGCTGGTGTATGTCCAAAAAATGTTCTAGTTGGAGAAAATTCACCTAATTTATGACCCACCATATCTTCAGATATAGTAACTGGAATGAATTTTTTTCCATTATAAATCAAAAAACTAACCCCTATAAACTCAGGAATTATTGTTGATTTTCTTGACCACGTTTTAATAGGCATTTTTTTTGGATCTAATTTTTGTTTTTCAACTTTTTTAATCAAGCTCTCTTCAACAAAAGGTCCTTTCCATACTGATCTAGCCATTATTTTTTAGAATCCTTCCTGTTGTTTCTTCTTCTAACTATAAATTTATCTGTACTCTTATTGTCTCTAGTTTTTAATCCTTTTGCAGATTGACCTGTTGGAGATACTGGATGTCTACCACCTGCAGTTTTACCTTCACCACCTCCGTGTGGGTGATCAACAGGATTCATCACAACTCCTCTAGTATGAGGTCTTCTACCAAGCCATCTTGATCTTCCAGCTTTACCAATCTTAATGTTTTTTTGATCTGGGTTTGAAAGCACACCAATTGTTGCCATGCATCTTGAATCAATTTTTCTAACCTCTCCAGAGGTCATTTTAATTAATGAGTAATTTCCATCTAACCCACTGATAGTAACAGATGTACCTGCAGATCTAGCTATTTTTCCACCAGCTCCAGGTTTTAGCTCTACATTATGGATATTGATACCAACAGGAATATCTCTAAGTGGCATACAATTTCCAACTTTAATTTCTTTTTCCGATCCATTTTCAACTTTATCGCCAACTTTAATTTTTTGAGGAGCTAAATAGTAAAAATGTTGTCCATCATCAAACTTAACTAACATGATGTAGCAAGATCTATTTGGATCATATTCAATTCTTTCGACAGTACCTGGCATGTCGATTTTCTTTCTATAGAAATCAACCAACCTATACATTTTCTTGTGTCCACCACCTGACATATTACGAGAAGTTATGTGTCCATTATTATTTCTTCCACGCATTGAATTTTTTGGCTCAACTAAAGCCTTAAATGGTTTGCCTTTCCAAAGACCAGCTCTATCAACTAAGATTGTTCCTCTTGTTGATTTTGTATACGGTTTGAATGTTTTTAATGCCATTTTTAAATTCCAGATGTTAGGTCAATACTTTGACCCTTTTTAAGTGTTATTATTGCTTTTTTGTAACCTTGAACATTAACTTTTTTTCCCCTAGCTACTTTAGTTCGATTTTGTTTATTGATAATATTTATCTTCGTAACATTAACTTTAAAAATCTTTTCAATATTTTTCTTCAAATTAGTTTTGTTTGCAGCTCTTGGTACTTTAAAAACAATTTTGTTTTGTTCTGACAAGTTAGTAGTTTTCTCAGTAACCATTGGTGATAGAATTTTATCGTATAAATGTATTTTATCCATTTTAAGAATATCTCTTTTCTAGTTCTTTAATTGAACTTTCTGTAAAAACTACTTTTTTAAACTTTATAATATCAAATGCACTGAAATGATTAATATCCGTAACTTTAACATTTGGAATATTTCTAACTGACTTTTCAATTTTCTCTTTAGATGATTTATCTAAAATGATTAATGAATTTGTAATTTCAAATTTTTTAATAATTGAATGCATTTCTTTAGTTTTTTTAATCTCATTTCCAAAATCATTAAAAATTATCAAATTATTAAGTTTATTCTTCTCAGTAATTAGTGAAGCAATACTTAGTTTTTTTTCACTTTTATTTAATTTTCTTTTTTTGTATGCCAGTTCACCTTTAGGTCCATGTGCAACACCACCACCAACGAAAATAGGTGCTTTTCTACTTGCGTGTCTAGCTCCACCAGTACCTTTTTGAGCATAAATTTTAGATGTAGATCCAGTAATCTCATTTTGTTGTTTAGTTTTTGCGTGTCTACCTTTGTAATTAGCATTAGTTTTATATAATACGTTATCAACCAATCTTTTGTTAATTTTAGCAGAGAAAATTTTATCTAAAACTTCAATTGAATCTTTTTTACCGTCTAAGTTTAATTTATCAATTTTCATTATTTTTTCTTTTTATCTGGTGTTTTTTTAGCTTCTTCAGCAGCAGCAATTTTTTCATTAATAGTCATTTTGTTTATAACTTTTACTGATTTTTTAACTAAGATTTCAGTATTTTTTGATCCAGGAATTGATCCTTTTAAATATAACAATTCATTTTCAATATCTGTCTTAATAATCTCTAAATTTTGCATAGTTCTAACTCTATCACCCATATGACCAGCCATTTTTTTACCTTTAAAAACTTTACCAGGATCTTGTCTTTGTCCAGTAGATCCGTGAGATCTATGTGATACAGAAACACCGTGAGTAGCTCTTAACCCACCAAAATTGTGTCTCTTCATGGCACCAGCAAAACCTTTACCAATAGTTTTTGAAGTTGTATCAACAAACTTAACTTCATTAAATATTTCAAGACCAAATTCGTTACCTTCTTTATATAATTCTGTATCTTTAACTCTAAATTCTTTTAATTTTTTCTTAGCTTCTGTATTTTTCTTTGCATACAAGCCCTTCATTGCTTTTGTAAGTTTAGATGCTTTAATTTTACCAAACCCTAATTGCACAGCTTTGTATCCACGTTTTTCTTCTTCAATAACTTGGATCACTCTAGCCTTTTCCATTTTAATAACAGTCACAGGAACTAAACGTCCTGTTTTATAGAACTCTCTAGTCATACCAATTTTTTTTCCAATTAATGCAATTTCACTCATAATTAAATTTTTATCTCCACATCAACACCTGATGCTAAATCAAGTTTCATTAAAGCTTCAACAGTTTGAGGTGTTGGCTCTATAATATCTATTAATCTTTTGTGTGTTCTTGTTTCAAATTGCTCTCTACTTTTTTTATCAATGTGAGGACCTTTTAAAACGGTGTATCTTTCAATTCTAGTTGGTAAAGGTATTGGTCCTTTTATCGTGGCACCTGTTCTTTTTACAGTATTTACAATTTCTTCTGTAGATGCATCTAGAATCTTATTGTCGTATGCTCTTAATTTAATTCTTATATTTTGTTTTTCCATAATAATTAGCCTGCAATCTTTTTAGTTACTTCATCCTGAACATTTTGTGGGACTTTAGAGTAATGATCAAAAAACATTGAATACTGAGCTCTACCTTGAGACATTGATCTTAAACTATTTATATAACCAAACATATTAGCTAAAGGAACCATAGCTGTAATCACTGTTGCATTTCCTCTATTTTCTTGAGTACTGATTTGGCCTCTTCTACTATTCAGGTCACCAATAACATCACCCATATAATCTTCAGGTGTAACAACTTCAACTCTCATAACTGGTTCTAATAATTTCAAAGTTCCTCTAGTACAAGCTTCTTTAAAGCAAGCTCTACCTGCTAATTCAAATGCAAGAACACTTGAGTCAACATCATGATGTAATCCATCTAAAATTGTAACTTTATAATCAATCATTGGAAACCCTGCTAAAATTCCGCCATCTGAAATTGTTTCAATTCCTTTTTCAACACCAGGAATAAATTCTTTAGGAATTGCACCACCTTTAATTTTGCTTTCGACAGATCTACCTGAACCAGGCTCTTGTGGCTCAACCAAAAGTTTAACTTTTGCAAACTGACCAGCACCACCACTTTGTTTTTTATGAGTATATTCAAATTCTGAGGCATTTTGTAATGTTTCTCTATAAGCAACTTGAGGAGCACCTACATTTGCCTCTACATTAAATTCTCTTTTCATTCTATCGACAATAATATCAAGGTGTAACTCACCCATTCCTTTAATAATAGTTTGACCAGATTCTTCATCTGACGTTACTCTGAATGATGGGTCTTCTTTAGCCAATCTTCCTAATGCTTCACCCATTTTTTCTTGGTCAGCTTTTGTTTTAGGTTCAACAGCAATTTCGATTACAGGTTCTGGGAACTCCATTGGTTCTAATAAAACAGGATTAGCTTCATCACAAAGAGTATGTCCTGTTATCGTATATTTTAAACCAGCTAAAGCAACAATGTCACCCGTATTTGCTTCTTTGATATCCTCTCTTGAGTTCGCATGCATTAAAAGCATTCTACCAACTCTTTCTTCTTTATCTTTTGAAGTATTATAAACAGCAGTTCCAGTTCTAATCGTTCCCGAGTAAATTCTAATAAAAGTTAATGAACCAACAAATGGGTCATTAGCAACTTTAAATGCTAATGCAGAAAACCCTGTGCCATCATCAAATTTCATTTCAACAACATCTTCACTACCAGGTTTAGTTCCATTAATAGACCCAATATCGATCGGGCTTGGTAAGTAGTTAATTACAGCGTCAAGTAAAGGTTGAACACCTTTGTTTTTAAAAGCTGAACCTGTAGTTATTGGGACAAAACTAAAATTTAATGTTCCTTTTCTTATGCATTTTACCAAATCTTCTTCTTTGATTTCTTCCCCATTTAGGTAAGCTTCCATTAGTTTTTCATCTTGCTCTACAGCCATTTCAACTAATTCAGTTCTGTATTTTTGTGAAATTTCTTTTAAATCATCAGGAATTTCTTTGTATTCCCATTCAGCTCCTAAAGCTTCATTTTTCCAAACTTGAGCTTTCATTTTAACTAAGTCAACAACGCCAGATAAATCTGCTTCAATACCAATAGGGATTTGAATTGGTAGAGGTTTACAGCCTAATCTATCCTTAATCATTTCAACACATCTATAAAAATCAGCACCCGTTCTATCTAACTTGTTTACAAAACAAATTCTAGGAACTTTATATTTATCAGCCTGTCTCCATACTGTTTCAGATTGAGGTTCTACACCGGCAACACCATCAAAAACACAAACAGCACCATCTAAAACTTTTAATGATCTTTCTACTTCAATCGTAAAGTCAACGTGTCCAGGCGTGTCGATGATATTAATTCTATGATCATTCCAGAAGCAAGTTGTTGCTGCTGATGTAATCGTAATACCTCTTTCTTGTTCTTGTTCCATCCAATCCATTGTTGCAGCACCATCATGTACTTCACCAATTTTGTGACTTTTTCCTGTGTAATATAAAATTCTCTCAGTGGTAGTTGTTTTACCAGCATCAATATGAGCCATGATACCAATATTTCTATATTTATTTAATGTATGTGTTCTAGCCATAATTTATTACCACCTAAAATGAGCAAAAGCTTTATTTGATTCTGCCATTTTATGTACATCTTCTCTTTTTTTAACTGCAGAACCTTTTTTTTCATAAGCATCATACAGTTCGTTAAAAATTTTATCTGACATGTGTTTGTCTTTTCTTTTTCTAGAAGCATCAACTAACCACCTAATTGCAAGTGCTTGTGCACGTTTAGTTTTAACTTCAACAGGAACTTGATAAGTTGCACCACCTACTCTACGTGATCTAACTTCTACAGTAGGTTTGATGTTATTTATTGCTTCATTAAAAACATTAATGGGCTCTTCTTTTGTTTTTGATTTTATTTTTTCTATAGCTTCATAGACAATTTTTTCAGCAACTACTTTTTTGCCATCGTACATTATTGAGTTAATTAATTTAGGGATTATTGTAGAATTAAATATTGGGTCTGGAGTAACAACTTTTTTGGGTTGTGTTTTTTTTCTAGACATAATTATTTACCTTTTTTAGTTCCATACAAAGATCTACGTTTCTTTCTATTTGCAACACCTTGTGTGTCTAAGTTTCCTCTAAGGATATGATAACGAACACCAGGTAAATCTTTTACACGACCGCCCCTAATTAATACAACTGAGTGTTCTTGTAGATTATGACCTTCACCACCAATATAAGCTGTAACTTCAAAACCATTAGATAGTCTAACTCTAGCAACTTTTCTTAATGCTGAGTTGGGTTTTTTAGGAGTTGTTGTGTAAACTTTTACACAAACGCCTCTCTTCAAAGGTTGTTTCTGAAGTGCAGGAACTTTATTCCTAGCAACAGGTTTAATTCTTTTTTTTCTTAACAACTGGTTAATAGTTGGCATAAATTTTTTAAATTAATTAATATATTTTTGAGTGAAAATAACTGACAGGTTATTTTGTGGCAGCGTTTAGTTCCGTAAAGTAGGTACTACATTCCAACCAAAAACAGCGTCAAAATACTATTAAATCTCTGATTGTCAAACTAAAACTACAAGTTAAACGTGTTTTTTTTATTAATTTGCTGGAGTTTCTGTGGTCTCTAAAGGCTCAATTTTCTCTTGCTCAGCTAAGAATTTATTATCGGCATCAATGGCATTCTTATTCCATTTGTTCTTAATGTGACCTGTTCCAGCTGGAACTAATCTACCCACAATAACGTTCTCTTTTAAGCCATTTAAAGGGTCAACTTTACCCTTAATCGCAGCATCAGTTAAAACTCTAGTAGTTTCTTGGAATGAAGCAGCAGAAATAAATGACTCCGTTTGAAGTGAAGCTTTAGTAATACCCATTAAAACTCTTTCACCAGATGCTGGATTCTTTCCTTCAGCAACTAGTTTTTCATTTGTATTATCAAACTTAATTCTGTCAATCATTTCACCAGGTAAGTAAGACGAGTCGCCAGACTCTTTGATTTCAACTTTTTTAAGCATTTGTCTTAATATCGTTTCGATATGTTTGTCGTTAATAATTACACCTTGTAACCTATAAACTTCTTGTACTTGGTTAACAAAGTATTCTGTTAAATCTTTTATACCAAGTATTCTTAAAATATCATGGGGCAATGGTTGTCCATCTAAAAGATACTCACCTTTTTTTATTTTTTCACCTTGGTTAAAATTAATATGTTTACCTTTTGGAATTAGATAGTTTGAAGGTTCACCATTATCTGGTTGTATGGAAATTCTTTGTTTTCCTCTAACTTCTTTACCAAATAAAACTTGGCCATCATTTTCTGCAATTATTGCACTGTCTTTAGCTTTTCTAGCTTCAAATAATTCTGCGACACGAGGTAATCCTCCAGTAATATCTTTTGTTTTAGTAGTTTCCTTTGGAAGTCTAGCTATTATATCACCAGCAAATATTTTTTGACCGTCTTTCACTGAAAGAATTGAATCTGGAACCAGATAATATCTGGCTTCATTATCATCAGCTTTTTTAATAACATTTCCTTTATCATCTCTTAAAGTAATTCTTGGTTTTAAATCAGTATTTTTAGATTGAGCTCTCCAATCAATAACTGATTTAGATGAAATTCCTGTTGCATCATCAGTTGTTTCTTGAATTGAAACACCATCAATTAAATCTACATAACCAGCTATACCGCTTTTCTCTGCGATAACTGGAGTTGTATAAGGATCCCATTCACAAATTTTTTCATTTGCTTTAACTTTATCACCATTCTGGAAAAATAATTTAGAGCCGTAAGCAACTTTATAAACAGCAACTTGAACTCCATTATTATCTTCAATTGATAATTGAGTGTTTCTTCCCATTACAATTAAATTTTTCTTAGAATCTTCTAATAGGTTAGAATTTATAATTTTTAAAGTTCCAGCTGTTTTCGTTACGATCTGAGACTCTTGTTTAACAGAAGCAGTACCACCAACGTGGAAAGTTCTCATTGTTAACTGAGTACCTGGTTCACCAATCGATTGTGCTGAAATCATACCAATTGCTTCACCAACATGAACCATTTTTCCTCTAGATAAATCTCTTCCATAACAAGTAGCACAAACACCAAGTTTAGAGCTACAAGTCATAACTGAATAAGCTTTGATAAATTTAACACCAGCTGCATCAATTTTATCGCAACCAGCTTCATCAATCATTGTTTCTTTTTTAATGACTACTTCGCCAGTGATTGGATTTTTTACATCGAAAGCTGTAACTCTACCAAGTGCTCTTTCTGATAAACTAACAACAACATTTCCACCTTCCAAAATTTCTGCTAATTCAATAAACCCTGGGTTATCACACTTAATTTTAGATATAGTAAGATCTTGAGCTACGTCACAAAGTCTTCTTGTTAAATAACCCGAGCTTGCAGTTTTCAGGGCTGTATCAGCTAAACCTTTTCTGGCTCCGTGTGTTGAGTTGAAATATTCTAGTGCAGTTAAACCTTCTTTGAAATTAGAAATAATTGGTGTTTCGATAATTTCTCCAGATGGTTTTGCAATAAGACCTCTCATACCAGCCAACTGTTTCATTTGCGCAGCTGAACCTCTAGCTCCACTATCTGCCATCATAAATACTGAGTTAATCTTCATGCCATCAGGAGTACTTTCCGTAGCCGAAATACCTCTCATCATTTCACCAGCAACTTTATCTGTACATTTTGACCAAGCATCAACAACTTTGTTATATTTTTCACCTCTAGTAATTAAACCTTCTGAATATTGATTTTCATAATCTGCAATTAATTTTTTAGTATCTTCAATTAGTTGTCCTTTATTTGCAGGAATAACCAAATCATCTTTACCAAAAGAAATACCAGCTTTAAATGCATGTTTGAAACCTAAATCTTTTAAATGATCGCAAAATATAACTGTAGTCTTCTGACCACAAAATCTAAATACACTATCGATAATTTCTGAAACAGTTTTTTTAGGAAGCAATCTATCAATCATTGAAAAAGTAATATCTTTATGTTTTGGAAGTAAATTAGCTAATAAGAATCTTCCAGCTGTCGTTGTGTGTTTTTCAACTCTTTTGTTTCCCTTCTCATCTAATGTTTCAAATCTAGAAACAATAGTAGAGTGAACTTTTATTTGACCTGTAGATAGCGCATGTTCAATTTCATCATTATTTATGAAGTAACCATCTGGCTTTTCAGTTTGAAAAGGCGCTTGAGATAAATAGTAAAGACCTAAGATCATATCCTGACTTGGTACTATGATAGGTTTACCGTTTGATGGACTTAAAATATTATTTGTTGATAACATTAAAATTCTTGCTTCTAGTTGGGCTTCTAAACTTAGAGGAACGTGAACAGCCATTTGGTCACCATCAAAGTCAGCATTAAAGGCTGCACAACATAAAGGATGAAGTTCAATTGCATCTCCTTCAATTAACTTAGGTTCAAAAGCTTGAACCCCAAGTCTGTGAAGCGTTGGTGCACGGTTTAATAAAACTGGGTGTTCTCTTACAATAAGTTCTAATGCATCCCAAACAGCATTTGTTTCTTTTTCTACCAATTTTTTTGCTTGTTTGATTGTAGAAGCTAATCCTAGTTTATTTAATCTAGCATATAAGAATGGCTTAAATAATTCTAAAGCCATCTTCTTAGGCAAACCACATTCATGCAATTTAAGGTCTGGCCCTACAACAATTACAGATCTTCCTGAATAATCTACTCTTTTTCCTAGTAAGTTTTGTCTAAATCTACCTTGTTTACCTTTAAGCATCTCTGCTAAAGATTTAAGTGGACGTTTACCAGTTCCAGTAATTACTCTTCCTCTACGACCATTATCAAATAATGCATCAACAGATTCTTGAAGCATTCTTTTCTCATTTCTAACAATGATATCTGGAGCCTTTAAATCCATTAATCTCTTAAGACGATTATTTCTGTTTATAACTCTTCTATAAAGATCATTAAGATCTGATGTAGCAAATCTTCCACCATCTAATGGAACTAAAGGTCTTAATTCAGGTGGTATAACTGGTATTACAGTTAAAATCATCCATTCTGGCTTTTGACCAGTTTCAATAAATGACTCGATCAATTTAAGTCTCTTAATTGATCTTTCTTCATTAACTTTTGATTTTGTTTCTTTAATTGTATTAATTAAAAGCTTTCTTTCAAGCTCAAGATCCATTGATTTAAGAATAGATAAAATTGCTTCAGCTCCAATACCAGCTTCAAATGACTCTTCACCAAACTCGTCTTGGTATTTTGCTAATTCTTCTTCGTTAAGTAATTGATTTTTTTGAAGACCGGTTAAACCAGGCTCAATAACTATGAAGTTTTCAAAATAAAGAACTCTTTCAACTTCTTTTAGCTTCATGTCAACAGCTAATGAAATTCTACTAGGTAAAGATTTTAAAAACCAAATGTGTGCAACAGGAGTAGCAAGGTTTATGTGACCCATTCTCTCCCTTCTTACATTAGATTTTGTTACTTCAACTCCACATTTTTCACAAATAATTCCTCTAAACTTCATACGCTTGTACTTACCGCACAAACATTCGTAATCTTTTATTGGTCCAAAAATTCTAGCACAAAACAAACCATCTTTTTCTGGTCTAAAAGTTCTATAGTTAATAGTTTCAGGTTTTTTAATTTCACCATATGTCCAAGATTTAATTTTTTCAGGGCTAGCTAAAGTAATTTTAATGCTATTAAAATTTTGTGCTTCAGAAACTTCACTATTTTTAAATAAATCTGTTAATTCTTTTTTCATATTTAATTTAACTCTATGTTTAGTGCTAATGATTTAATTTCTTTAACTAGAACGTTGAATGACTCTGGAATTCCAGACTCAAAATTTTCTTCACCTTTAACAATCGTTTCGTAAACTTTAACTCTTCCAGCAACGTCATCTGACTTAACTGTTAAAATTTCTTGTAATGTGTACGAAGCTCCATACGCTTCAAGAGCCCACACTTCCATTTCACCAAATCTTTGTCCACCAAGTTGTGCTTTACCACCCAATGGCTGCTGTGTAACAAGACTATAAGGACCAGTAGATCTTGCGTGAATTTTATCCTCAACCAAGTGATGCAGTTTAAGCATATAAATAATACCAACGGTTACAGGTCTATCAAACATTTCACCTGTTCTACCATCCCATAAATTAGTTTGACCTGAAGTAGGTAGTTTTGCTAACTCAAGCATTTCAGAAACATCTTTTTCTTTAGCTCCATCAAATACTGGAGTTGAAATAGCTATACCATTTTGTAAGTTTTCACATAAATCTGAAAATTCAGTTTTGTTTAATTTTTCAATTCCACCATCAAACACTTCTTTACCATAAACAGATTTTAGGAATGATGAAATTTTTTCAGTTTTTTCAAATTTTTTATTATTTTCATTAACTAATCTTTTAACTTCTTCACCAAATTCTTTACAAGCCCAACCAAGGTGAGTTTCTAAGATTTGACCTACGTTCATACGACTTGGAACTCCAAGTGGATTTAATACAATGTCAACAGGTCTGCCATCTTCTCTATAAGGCATATCTTCAACAGGGACAATTTTACTGACTACACCCTTGTTTCCGTGTCTACCTGACATCTTATCACCTGGTCTTAATCTTCTTTTAATCGCAACGAAAACTTTTACCATTTTCATAACACTTGGTAATAAATCATCGCCACTTCTAATTTTTAAAACCTTATCTTCAAATCTTTCTTGAATATCTTGTTTTGCTTGATTGTATTGATCTTTTAATTGAGCAATACTCGCTTCATCATTAACATTGCCTACTGTTATCTTGAATACATCGTTAATATTAATTTTATTAATTATCTCAAGATCAAGTTTGGTACCTTCGTCTAAATCTTTTATTTTTTTAGTTAAAGAAGCTCCTGATAAAATTTGATTAGCTCTTTGTTTTATGCTTCTTTCTAGAATTTCTTCCTCTACAATTTTGTCTTGTTGAACAGTATCAATTTCTGCTCTTTCAATTGTAATAGATCTTTCATCTTTTTCTATACCATGTCTATTAAATACTCTAACATCAACAACCGTTCCACTGCTTCCTCTAGACATTTTTAATGATGTGTCAGTTACATCGATTGCTTTTTCACCAAAAATAGATCTTAATAATTTTTCCTCAGGTCCAGATGCTGAATCTCCTTTAGGTGTAACTTTACCAACTAATATATCACCAGCTTTTACTTCAGCGCCAATATAAACAATTCCAGATTCATCAAGGTTTTTTAGGGCTTCTTCATTTACATTTGGAATATCTCTAGTAATTTCTTCTTCACCCAATTTTGTATCTCTAGCCATAACTTCATATTCAACAATATGAACTGATGTAAATACATCGTCTGTAACACATCTTTCTGAAATTAAAATAGAATCTTCAAAATTGTAACCTTGCCAAGGCATAAATGCTACTGTCACATTTTTTCCGAGTGCTAACTCACCTAGTTTAGTAGATGGTCCGTCAGCAATAATATCTCCTGATTTAACTTTATCACCTACTCTAACAAGTGGTTTTTGGTTAATACATGTATTTTGGTTTGATCTTTTAAATTTTTGCAGGTTATAAATATCCACACCTGATTTAGTGAAATCCGTTTCTTCAGTTGCTTTGATTACAATTCTTTTTCCGTCAATTTTATCAACTGTACCATCACGACTAGCAACAATAGTTACACCTGAATCAAGAGCAACATCACTTTCAATTCCGGTACCAACTAAAGGAGACTCTGGTTTTAATAAAGGAACCGCTTGTCTCATCATGTTAGATCCCATTAGAGCTCTGTTCGCATCATCATTTTCTAAGAAAGGGATTAGAGAGGCTGCAACAGAAACTAACTGTTTAGGTGAAACATCAATATAATCAATTTTACTTGGATTTGATAAAACGAAGTTTAAATTTTCCCTACAAGGAACAAGTTCTTCTAAAATTTTTCCAGATTTATCTATTTTTGCATTAGCTTGAGCAATTGTATATTTTGTTTCTTCCATCGCTGAAAGATATTCAACTTTATCTTGAACTATACCGTTTAGAACTTTTTTATAAGGACTTTCAATAAAACCATACTTATTAATTTTAGCATAAGTAGATAAACTATTAATCAAACCAATGTTCGGTCCTTCAGGTGTTTCAATTGGACAAATTCTTCCGTAGTGAGTTGGATGAACGTCACGTACTTCAAACCCAGCTCTTTCTCTAGTTAACCCACCTGGTCCTAAAGCTGAAACTCTTCTTTTGTGTGTAATTTCTGATAATGGATTTGTTTGATCCATAAATTGAGAAAGTTGTGAACTTACAAAAAAATCTTTAAGAGAAACTGTTAATGGTTTTGCATTAATCAAATCTTGTGGCATTGCTGACTCAATATCAAGAGTTGTCATTTTTTCTTTAATCGCTCTTTCCATTCTGTAAACACCAATACGCGCTTGGTTTTCAACAAGTTCACCAACAGATCTTACTCTTCTGTTACCTAAGTGATCAATATCATCAACTTCATCTTTACCATCTCTTAAATCTAACATTTTATGAACGATAGCAATTATGTCGTCATTTCTTAAAATTGTAATTTTATCAGAACACTCAAGGTTCAGTCTCGAGTTCATCTTAACTCTACCAACATCAGAAAGGTCGTATCTATCTGAACTAAAGAACAGATTGTTAAATATCTGTGTAGCAATCTCAACTGTTGGTGGTTCACCTGGTCTTAAAACCTTGTAAATTTCAGTAATTGCATCATTTTTTGAATTATTTTTATCATTTAAAATTGTTGTTAATAAATAAGGTCCTTTATTAATAGAATTAGTAATAGAAATTTCAATTGAGCTAATATTAGCCTCTAAAATTTGCTTAATAATAGTGTCATTTAACTCTGTACCTATTCCAAAAGTACCTTCTTCTTCATCATCACTAACTTTAACTTCATTATGCAAATATTTTCCAATCAAAGACTCTTGAGATACAAGAATGTCTTTAAGCCCATCTGAAGCTAACTTTTTAGCAGTTAAAAAATTAATTTTATCACCAAGCTTAATTACAACATTTCCTGTTTTAGCATCAGTAACTTCTTCAGAAAAATTTTTTGCTTTGTAGTTTTCAGGATTAAATTTTGTTTTCCATTTACCTGTTTTTGCATCAAACGAATAAGTGTCTTTATCATAAAACTCATCAGCAATTTCTGATTTAGTTAAACCTAAAGCCATCAAAAGAGTTGAAGCAAATATTTTTTTCTTTCTATCAATCTTAAAATATAAAAAATCTTTAACATCGTATTCTAAATCTAACCAAGATCCTCTGTTAGGAATAACTCTACAATTAAATAATAATTTACCACTTGCATGTGATTTACCTTTATCATGATCAAAGAAAACACCCGGACTTCTGTGCATTTGGTTTACAACAACTCTTTGAACACCGTTTGTTATAAAAGTTCCACTATCAGTCATCATAGGCACTTCACCCATATAAACTTCCTGCTCTTTGGCAGATAAAATATCTTTAGTATTGTTTTCTTGGTCAATTTCGTAAACAACCAATCTCAAAGTACATTTTAACGCTGACGTAAAAGATAATCCTCTTTGAATACATTCTTCAGTATCAAATTTTGGTTTTTCAAGTCTATAAGAAACATATTCTAATGTTGCTTTATCATTTAAATCTTCTATTGGAAAAATACTTTTAAAAACTCTATCAAATCCTTTTGATAAATCTCCAGCTTCACTGTCAAAATCAGTAAGTTGTTTGTATGAATTTTTTTGAACTTCAATTAAATTTGGAATAGATAAAGTTTCCGCAAGCTTTCCAAAGCTTTTTCTTACATTTTTCTTTTGAGTAAAAGATAATTGCATTTATTACTAATCACTGATTAATAAATTAACCAGTTATGAAATCTTTCTAATTAATTTATTTAAGTTCTACTTTTGCGCCAGCTGCTTCCAACTTAGCCTTGATCTCTTCAGCATCTTTTTTGTTTACACCAGACTTAACTTCTTTTGGTGCACCCTCAACTAAATCTTTTGCTTCTTTAAGACCTAAAGATGTTGCTGCTCTAACTTCTTTAATAACATTAATTTTTTTATCACCTGCAGAAATTAACATGATTGTAAAATCATCTTTTGCTTCTTCAGCTGCACCGCCTGCTGCTGCTGCTGGTGCTGCTGCAGCCATAGCTGTAACACCCCACTTTTCTTCAAGCTGTTTTGAAAGTTCAGCTGCTTCAACGACAGTTAAACTTGATAAGTCTTCAATAATTTTGTTTAGATCAGGCATATTTTTTTTTACTCTTTAGGTTGTTTTTTAAGAATTTTCTGGGCTCAAACTACTCATTTTTTCGGATCGTGCAAGTAAAATACTTACTAATTTTGATGCTGGTGTAGCCAAAATTCCGACAAGATTAGCTCTTGCTTCATCAAGTGTTGGTAAATTTGCTACATTTTGAACTGCAGCTTGGTCTAATACCTCATTACCCATAATTCCACCTAAAAGTTTCAAACTTTCGTTTGTTTTGGCAAATTTAGATAAAATTCTAGCTGATATTATCGCGTCATTAGAAAAAGCAACTGCAGTAGCGCCTGTAAATAAATTTGATAGCTCCTTACACTTAGTTTTTTCTAGTGCAATTTTTGTAATTCTATTTTTTGTTATAGTGAACTTAATGCCATGTTCTCTCATTTGCGCTCTAAGTTCATCAAGTTGAGACATTGTAAGTCCTTGGTAGTGAGTTACCATTACAGCTTCATTATTCTGAAACTGTGTTTCCATTTCACTAATATAATTCTTTTTTTGTTCCTTGTTCATCATAACTATATAGCTTTTCCTAATTTAACTTTATACGAAACACCCATGCTTGACGTTATAAAAGTATTTTTTATTAAGTCACCTTTTAAAGTTAGGTTTCCTTTTTCTTTTTCTAAAGTATCTAAAATAGCATGAAAATTTTTAAGTAATTGATCATCATGGAAAGATTTCTTGCCTATACTTACACCAATATTTCCATCTTTATCGTTTCTAATTTCTGCTTGTCCTGATTTAGCATTTGTTACAGCTTGCTTAATGTCCTCTGAAACTGATCCTAATTTTGGGTTAGGCATTAATCCTTTTGGACCTAAAACTTTTCCAAGCTTAGATAATTTAACCATCATACCTGGTGTACAAATTAATTTTTCAAAATTAAGTTCACCAGCTTTAATTTTATCAATAAATTCATCGCTACCAACTATATCAGCGCCAGCATCTTTGGCTTCTTTGGCTTTTGTATCCTCACAAACAACAGCTACTTTTACTTTTTTACCTGTTCCACCAGGTAAGTTAACTACAGTTCTAATATTTACTTCACCTTTTTTTTGTTTGTTGTTCACTTGAAAGCTCAAGTCAATTGATTCATCAAATTTTGTAGTACAATTTTTTTTAACAGTCGCTAATAAATTTTCAATAACATCAGCAGTTAAATCTTTTGTTTTTTCAGGTAATTGTTTAAATCTTTTTGATGGCATTAGTCTTTAACCTCTATCCCCATTGATCTTGCTGATCCTGCAATAATTTTTACCGCTTGCTCAAGATCGTGAGCATTAAGATCTTTCATCTTTTGGGTTGCAATTTCTTCTGCTTGTTTTTTTGTAATTGATCCAGCAATACTTCTGCCTGGCTCTTTAGATCCACCTTTAAGTTTAGCAGCTTCTTTAATAAAATGTGATGCTGGCGGTGATTTAATTTCAAAATCAAATTTTTTATCTTTATATACTGTGATAACTACTGGAATTGGTTTTCCAGCAAATGCTTTTGTTTTATCGTTAAAAGCTTTACAAAATTCCATTATATTAATTCCACGTTGACCTAACGCAGGACCAACTGGCGGTGCTGGATTGGCTTGGCCACCCATAATTTGTAACTTTATATATCCACTAATTTCTTTTGCCATTAACTTGCTTTCTCTACTTGGTTATATTCTAAATCAACTGGTGTTGGTCTTCCAAATATTGAAACTGAAACCTTAAGTCTTGATTTCTCTTCATCTATATCTTCAACCATACCGCTGAATGATGCAAAAGGACCGTCAACGACCTGAACTTTTTCACCAATGCTGTATTCTATACCAGATTTTGGCTGAGCTACACCATCTTTTATTTGTCCTAAAATCTTTTCTATTTCTTTATCTGAAACAGGAACAGGAATGCCCTTTGAACCTAAAAACCCACTCACACGCTTTAAGTTTTTAATTAAATGATAAAGATCATTATCCATTTCACTTTTAATCAAAACATAACCAGGAAAGTATTTCTTTTTTCTCTGAATTCTCTTTCCTCTTTTTACTTCTGTTACATCGTGTGTTGGAACAACAATTTCTTCAATTTTGTCAGAAATTTTTGCTTTTTCAGCTTCTTCCTTAATTAATCCAGCAACTTTATTCTCAAAATTTGAGTGAGATTGAACAATATACCAATTTTTCATTAAATACTTACCTTTAGTAAAGCTTCCAATAAAAATTTAAGTACTTGATCAAGAAGCAAAAAGAAAAGAGACATAATAACTGCCATAGCAAATACCATTAATGCACCTTGCATTGTCTCTTTTCCTGTAGGCCAAGAAACTTTAAAGGCTTCTTGTTTAACTTCCTGGATAAATTTTATCGGGTTTTTCATAATATACTGTTTAGCTTATTGGCAGGAGCGGAGGGAATCGAACCCTCAACCTCCGGTTTTGGAGACCGGCACTCTACCAATTGAGCTACACTCCTATAGAGTTTACTCTATAATTTTAGTTACTACTCCAGCTCCAACTGTTCTACCACCTTCACGAATAGCAAAGTTTAATTTTTCGCTCATCGCTATTGGAGTAATTAATGTAACAGTGAATTTAGCGTCATCACCAGGCATAACCATTTCAGTTCCAGCTGGTAATGTAACTTCTCCAGTTACATCAGTTGTTCTAAAGTAAAACTGAGGTCTGTATTTAGTAAAGAAAGGAGTGTGTCTTCCACCCTCATCTTTTTTAAGTACATAGGCCTGAGCTTCAAATTTAGTGTGTGGTGTAATTGAAGCAGGTTTACAAAGAACTTGTCCTCTTTGAATGTCATCACGTTCAACACCTCTTAATAGTATACCAACGTTATCCCCTGCTTCACCAGAATCTAAAAGTTTTCTGAACATTTCAACACCAGTACAAACTGATTTTTTAGTTGCAGTAACCCCTACAATTTCAACTTCTTCACCAGTTTTAATAACACCAGATTCAATTCTTCCAGTTGCAACAGTTCCTCTACCTGAAATTGAGAAAACATCCTCAACAGGCATTAGGAAAGGTTTGTCAATATCTCTAGTTGGTTGAGGAATAAATTCATCAACAGCTTTCATTAATTCTATAATAGAATTTTTTCCAATTTCTTCATCTCTACCTTCAACAGCAGCTAATGCAGATCCTTTAACGATAGGAGTTTTATCACCTGGATATTTGTATGAAGTTAAAAGTTCTCTAATTTCTTCTTCAACAAGTTCAATCATATCTTTATCATCAACTTGATCTACTTTATTTAAGTAAACAACAATTGCAGGAATACCAACTTGTCTTCCTAAAAGAATGTGTTCTCTAGTTTGAGGCATAGGACCATCAGCAGCATTAACCACTAAGATAGCTCCATCCATTTGAGCTGCACCGGTAATCATGTTTTTTACATAGTCAGCGTGACCTGGGCAATCAACGTGTGCGTAGTGTCTTTTTTCAGTTTCATATTCAACGTGAGCAGTTGAAATTGTAATCCCTCTTTCTTTTTCTTCAGGGGCTTTATCAATCTGATCGTAAGCAACAGCTTTTCCTCCACCAAGTTCTGCTAATGTAATTGTGATAGCAGCTGTTAATGTTGTCTTACCATGGTCGACATGACCAATTGTACCGATGTTACAGTGTGGTTTATTTCTTACGAACTTTTCTTTTGACATTACGTTTTTACCTCAGTTTTAGTTTTATTAATAATTTCTTTTTTTCTTGGAGCGGGTAAAGAGAATCGAACTCTTACATCCAGCTTGGAAGGCTAGCGTTCTACCATTGAACTACACCCGCACAACATCAAGAATAACACTCCATTGTTATAAAAAATTTTATTGATTGGTGGAGGGGGAAAGATTCGAACTTTCGAAGACCGAAGTCAACGGGTTTACAGCCCGCCCCATTTGACCGCTCTGGAACCCCTCCTTTTTGGGGAAGTGTCCCCTTGCTCAATAAAGCTTCAAACAACATGCGTTTTATATATTTTTATTATGCAATTGCAACACGAGATTTACTGTGAAAATGGAGGAAAATACGTATAAAACAAAGATAATTTTATGAATAAATCATCTTTTTTAATCGTTGGTCAACATGCTGTAATTGAGGCTTTAAGAAACCCAAAAAGAAAGGTTTTAAAAGTTTTTTTAACAGAAGAAAGTAAAAAAAATATTCATAGAAAAAACCCAAAGAAGAATGTCCTTGAAGACGTTAAAGTCTATTTTAAATCAAAAAAAGAATTAGATAAGTATACCTCTAAAGATCAAATTATGCACGGTGGGTACATTGCAGAAGTTGAGCATATCGATCAACCCGACTTAAAAGAATTTATAAAAGGAAAAAATGAATTAACATTTGTTTGCATAGATGAAGTAACAGATCCTAGAAATATTGGATCGTTAATTAGAAGTGCTTCTTCATTTCATATAGATGGATTAATAGTTAAAGAAAGACAATTCCCGTCTGATAGTAAGCTTATGTATAAAGCCGCAAGTGGATGCATGGAGCATATTAATATTTTTGAAGTATCAAACATAAATTCAACACTTAAAAATTTAAGAGAAAAGAATTTTTGGGTTTATGGGTTTGATGCAAGAGGAGAAAAAGACTTTACAGAAATTAAATGGGAAGGAAAGAATGTTCTTTTATTTGGATCTGAAGGTTTCGGTATGAGAGAACATACTGGAAAGTACACAGATTTTTTTGTGAAGATTGACATAAATAAGGATGTAGAAAGCTTAAATATCTCAAATAGTGCAGCGATTGTGTTTCATCATTTAAGTTATTTGAAAAAAAATTCTTGATTAGTCTAAGATTTCTTAATAGAAATCGTTTATGCCCTTGTAGCTCAGCTGGTAGAGCAATTGATTTGTAATCAATAGGTCCGCGGTTCGACTCCGTGCGGGGGCACCATCACTCCAGTAGAAATATCTGTAAACACTTGGTTAATTGTTTCTACTTTCTATTCCTAGATTATCCTATACCGAGTCATCTGACAACAACAAGTGTCGTCATAGTGTCGTCAAATCAAGAGTCAAAATTTCTATCAAGTGCTCGTCCTACGGACTCGCACGGTCCATCAATAGAGGTACCAGTCGACTTTGCAAATTGGAATCATTTTAACGCCCCCACCACCCTTTTTTGTTTTAGGGGAGGTAATAGTTTTACCTTTAGGGTTAGTAAGAGGCATCTAGAGTCTATGAAATCGTTTTCGAGTCTACCTGTTGAAAATTTTAAAAATTTTAAAAATTGACCTATGTATGGACTCGCAATCAGTATATCCTTGCTGATATATGGCCTGGTATAGCGAACAACATCACTCTGAATCTTTTAGCAATATAGAATATGATCGTTGCATATTTTGTGGTGGAGATAGAACTGTTATTGCAAAGAAAAACTTCAAGATAGTATTTAGTGAATTCGAGGAGCAAACTGGAAGTATCTGCAGGACTTGCTATCACGCTAACGCCACCAAACAATATATTGGTTAATAATATTTAAAAAAATTCTACAAAAATTTTACCAAAAAGTTCCTCCGAAAGACTTACTGGGTTAACTAGGTTAACTTCCTATTGTTGTCCTGCTGCAGATATTAAATAACTCGCAATAAGACTCACCAATCAAAGAACTGGAACACGGACTAAAGCTGACTTTGCAAGTATACATTAGTTAACATTTAGGGGAACTGGGCGGAACAATTAGAGTTACGGTTTTGTCCTGTTTATTGTTACGGTTAATGTAGATAGTAACGTTGAAAAAAATTGAGTCTTTGCAATACTAAATTAAATATTTGGAGGTTACTTACGCGTTACTAAACGTAACTTTCATAGTTACGTTTTTGTTTACGGTTAAATGTAAATGTACGGTGAAACAAGCGACGTGGTTACCTTAAATCGAGTTAAGTAGTTAGCATAACTTAACCTGAATTATTTATTGATAAGACTCATCTTTTGCATTCATTCAAGCTAAATTTGGCTAAAAAATTTTAGGTTACTGGAGGTAACTTTCAAAGTAACTAACCGTAATAATACCGCCTCTTGGAGCTGCTGAATACTTTTTCATTTCGAGCCATACGAAGCTAAATTGCAAAGTGTCAAAAAATATTTCATTCTTAACTGCAGTTGGAAAGATTTGACGGCTTCACGATTTGCATCGTTTCGTTCGTATTAGGTGTTTTTTAAATTATTTAAATTCACTAAAGAATGCTTTTCGATTGTTTTCTGCTGCCATCATTTTTTTAATGTCAGCAACTGTCATATGACACTCAAGATAAACTGTTGCTTCAATAATTAATTTTCCTAAATCTTTGTTTGAAAGCTCTATATTATTAGCTTGTGTCAATTTTAAACTATTTGAGTTTGCAAATGTCCTTAACGTTGAGGATTTGATACCAAAATGAAAACCTTCAACACCTTCTTCAATCCAAGATGATACGGCTATACCTACAACATTACCTTTTTGATTAATAATTGGCCCACCACTATTTCCCGCATTTATAACTGTATCGGTTTGAAATTCTGAATAATTATCTCCACTTCCTGCAAGAGCTGTTACTACTCCTTTACTAGTTTTAATCGCAGAGCTTATTTTAGTAAGGGGAAAACCTGCAACAATAATATCATCTAGCAATGAAACATCATTATTAGATACTGAAAAGATACGCTCTGGTTTAATATTTGTTATTAGTATTGCTATGTCATTAGCTTTATCAACTGCTAATATCTGTGTATCTATTTGGTTACCTTTAAAGTTAACTTTGGTTGTATTGCAGCCATCTATAACGTGATGGTTGGTTATTATATGACCCTCACTTGAAACAAAGAACCCTGAACCTGAACCTGCAAGAACTACTTTGTTATCATCTGGGCTTACCTCTGGTTTTTTCTTTTCTTTTTCAGGTTCTTTCTTTTTAGGTTTTTCTGAGAAACGAACACCTTTAATAATCTCCTCTGGTTTTAAGGTTTTTTCAAATTTATCCACTTCATCGTCCCAGGGATGTCTTACAAACTCAGTGCCATTAAATGTGTCTAACCAACCGTATATTTCATATTTAAATAATAAACATCCGTCCTCTCTAATATTCTTCAATTTTGATTCTACTTTACATTTGTCTAATGCTTTTTTTTTGAAATTTCGAGAGATTTCTTGCCCATAAAATGTGAATATATTCCATCATATACTTTCTCTGTATTACCTTTTGATAGCTCCATATCAAAATAATTTTTATATACTGCAATATATCTTTTCGCATAAGCATTCCCACTCAACAACAAACCCAGAACCAAGATCCCTAAAATCTTTTTCATGAATTTATGTTTTGAGCTATTGAAGATAAGATCATAATTCTTTAACGTTTATTAATTTTAAGTATGATCATTGATGCATATTTAATTTTTCAATAGCATTACAATATTTTGAAAACCTTACAGTTTTAAATGGGATGTTTTTATTTATTTCACTTTCATTCAAATAATTATTCGATTTAACCTCAATTATAATTTCAGGATCATAAGAATATACTAAATTTTTAAGATTAATCTTAAATTTAGCGTATGAAATATTTTCATCGTAAGTAATTCTTTCATTTTCAATTTTATAATAAAACCTTTTGTACGAAACTATTAATTTAGGCATACATATACCATACATGTTATCAAAAAATCCAGTTTTGATAATACTTGGAAAATTATTTATTTCCTGTGTTAATTTTGATCTTCCATAAGGGGAAGTGTATTTAAATTCTAATTTTTTATTATTATTAATTAAATCTAAACTATCATAAGTTCTAATTCTTATTTTTTTTCTTTTACTAATACCCTCAACAGAATCTGTATAAATTGATAAATCGTTATTATCAAAATAAATCGAATATATTTGTCTAGGCTTAAAAATTAATTTTGCTTTTTTTTCTTTTAGCCAATTAAAAAAAGATATTTTATTTGTCTTGTCAATATCAATTTTATTTTCTATTCTTCTGGTCATAAAGAGGAAGTAATAATGGAGTTATTATCAAACATGATTGGGTTTCCGTTACAAAAAACTTTTTTTTTATCATAGACAATTCTTGCTCCATTGTATTGTGGCTTACCTCTATAAGCATGCAAGCATTTATTTGTATTTTTTAAATTTAGATTATGCACAATTACGGTAGAAGAATCTTTTGCAATAATACCATTAGAGGAATCTTTTATAATAGCTTTGTGAACTTCAGTGAAAGAATGTTCGCCACTTGATATGGCTTTATCGTAACATTCATGTAACTCAACATCTTCAAAAATGTATTTTCCTCTTTTAACACCTATGCATTCTCCTCTACTTTTTTTTACATAAATTTTTTTGATTAATAAATTCGAAAACTCACTATCAAAGCTGTCTAATGATGAATTAACTATATTAATATTGCTAAATGAACCATTTGAATTTAAGATTTCAATACTGTTTGGACACTTTGAATTAATTGATTTAAATGAAATATTTGAAAAACTGCTATCAACAAAGCTTAAACACCCGCCAAGCATGTTTTGATCTCTTTTGTAGCTTATCCTTTCATTTTTATTAATTCCTACTAATGAGATATTCCAATTATCTAGTGTAGATCTGAAGAAAACAAAACGATCATTTTCACTGTCTTGTAATAAGTCAATTTTTTTAATTTTTTTATCAATTTTAATATTTTCAAATTTTCCATTAAAATATAAATAATTATCATTATCAATTTTTATTTTTTTAAAGTTTTTAAGACCGTGTTTTTTTGGCTCATTATTGTTTAAATAATCTTCCTTAGAGGTTCGTATATATAAAAGCTCCTTGTTATCAATAATTGAAAATTTATCTTTTAAAACCTTGTAAAATTGTTTATTAGATAATTCTTTCTTTTCACAATTTGTTAAATCAATATTGCAGATCTCAAAATTATTATTAAAACCACCAAATAACAAATAGAAATTTAAACTTTTGCTTTCAAAATGATTTTTAAAATAATTTTTAGTATAAAGTGATTCATGTTTTTCTTCTTTATAGGTTTTCATTTGTTCTAAATTTTTGATAATTTTATCAAACAATCTATCAATTTCTTTTTCTTGTAAATATAAGCCTTTTAAAAAAAGCTTGTCCCTAATATCAATTTTATTAAGTTTATTAATTTTTTGTTGCAACTGGCCAATGTGTTTAATTTCATTTTCAGTAATGTAACCAAAATTTATTGGGTCCTGAGTTAAGCCTTTTTTGCTTAATATATCTGGTCCAGCATCATTGTAAATTGGTTCTAAAATATCCTGCATAGGATTGTAATAAAACAACCTGTCCTCAAGTGCCAAACCATGAGTAGCATTAACAGCTTTCATTAAAAGATGAAATGAACTTATCTCTTTATAATTAGAGTTGGTTTCTTTTTTTAAATTAGATAAATACACTATGCCTTTTTTGTAATTACTTGCCAACTTTAATTCAGAGTTAGCACAGCAATTTCTACCATCACCTAATCCTAAAACATTTAAGTATTCATAATTCAATTTGTCTAACCCAAATAAATATGCATTTTTATTTTTTTCAGAAATTCCATCATTATCGATGCTTTTTAACCTTGTTAAAATATAACTTCTTCTAAAATCAAAAGACGATGTTCTTATATTTTGATTGTTATTTCCATTACCTGTTAAAAAAAAACCATTATTTCTCTTCTGGTTTTTCATCATTTCTAACGAAGGCATTTCCATAAACAAATAATCAGCTATTTCACGATTATTAATTCTTACTTTTACTTTATAATAATCTGGCGTTAAGAACCCAAGTTCTTTAGATAAAGTTGAGGCAAAAATTTCTTCGTTAAAATTTCTAGTTTTCGGTAATAACAAAGTAAACTTATGAACAAAATTAATATGACTATTTGATAAATGAATTCTTAGTGAAGTGTTAAAATTTTTTTTATCTATATGGTCCATCCCACCTCCATGTATCTTAACATCACCTTTCATTGAGCAGACAATCTCATCACTAAAATGAACATCTAATTTTACTTTTTGATATGTTTTATTTATTTTAGGTATGCCGCCCCCATCCCTTGCAACAGACCTAATAACTTTTCTAAACCACTTGTGAGAATTTGGTATTGTGACATCTATAAATTTTGGATAAAGAGTTTTGTTTTCAAAACCAGAAAAAAATTTTGAATTTTTTTTACAATAATCAATATTCATTGATGAAGCAAACAATATGCTAGGACAAAATAAAAAATTAATTAAAATAAATAGTATTGATACTTTTAATTTCTGATTCAAATTTTTTAATTTCATTTAAAAAGTGTTTTGTAGATTCTTTATTTTTTGATGAAAACCTATACATAAAATAATTATCCTCATAGTTTTCATGAAATTGAATTAAGTTTTTAAATTCTTTTAATTCAGTGCTTGAGTTTATAGCTGTTATTTCTATTGTATCATAAATGTTTCCATCACTAAAACTTAATGATGGAAAAATCTGTTTATCAAATCTTTTTAAAAACTTATTTACTTCTTTTGATAAAATTAAAACTACAATTATAGTTAAGTTTAAAGCAATACCGTGTCGTGTTCCTTGCGAATATGCAATTCCTATTGTTACAAGAGCAAAATAAATAACCAACTCTAGTGGATTTTTTACTGGATTCCTAAATCTAACTATAGATAAAGCCCCTATCATTCCTAGGGATAATGCTATATTTCCAGAAATTACTTTTGTGATAGTTAAAGTGACAATTGGTAACAGTAAATAAGAAATTGTGTGATGATATGTTTGAACCCAATTTTGATCTGAGTACGATAATGCATATCTAATAGATAAACCAGCAACTAAACATAATAAAACTTCCTCAATCATTCAAAAATCCTATCATTAAATTTAACTTCTTTAAATATTTAATATTAATTGTGAGGTTAAATTATATTTATATTGTCTTGCTTTAAATGTATCTTTTGAAAGGTTTAATTTTACATCATCTAATTTTATAGATTGTCCCTGATTCGTGGTTAAAACTGCACTATTCGTGGTCCTTTATGAATTGAATAACACTTCCGGCAAATTGGACCTGTGTTCAGGTTGCCCTCTCCAAGCTCCATAGTGATTGAGGCTTGAACCTCTTCTTGATCACCACAGTTTATGCAACGATCGACAATAGGTTTGTTGAAAGGATTTTCTGTTAAAGATGAATGGCCTCTAGACCAACTCATATTGAAATATTTTTTGGTAGAATTTTTGTAGAATTTTTTTTCATTTATTTTTTAAAATAATATTTTTTTTAAGTTAAAGGAATCTTTATTTTTATTTTATACCCGAAATCTATTTTAATGTGACTAGCTGTCTAAAACCTTAATCTTTACAGCTATATAATCTAAAGGTTAAACTATATGAAAGGATCGTGTTTAAGACTCCAAATCCTCATTCTAAACGCGAATGGTACCTCTTCGAGTCCGTTCGGCTATGCAAGAACGAGCGGAGCAACAGCGACGCTCCTAGGCCGATCTGTGATCGGAAAAGACTCGTAAGAGTTGTAATAAGATAAAAAAGATTAGCAAAAAACTGTGTTGAAAAACCGCATAAAGATTCATTAATTCGTTGCTAAAAGATTCCTATAGGTTGCATTAACACTTAACGCCGTTGTTGATTAGTAGAGCGTATAAATATTCATGTGAAGTGAAATTGAAGTGAAATATCTTTAACCAACTTGACGTGTGTCTAGAAGTAAGTAGTATCAATAGTTAATGAAATGAAATTGTTTCTGCTTGTTGATTTGTAATCAATAGGTCCGCGGTTCGACTCCGTGCGGGGGCACCATCACTTAATTATTTGAAGTTTCTTTACGTGTTTGTTCAATCTTTATTTTTTTGTGAAGACTGTTATTTTTATCATATAATAATTCAAAGCTAATTTTTTTATTGGCTTGAATTTTAATTGTCTTTGCATTTCTAACCTCAAAATTATCTGCAACAGCGCTAATAGGTCTTTTACTTGTATCTAAATTTTTTATTAAAATTTTAGATTTATCACTAATAATTGTACCCTTCCATCTTCTAGGTCTAAAAGGACTAATCGGAGTTACTGCTAATTTTCTTGAATCTAAATTTAGAATTGGTCCATGTGCTGATAAATTATAAGCTGTACTACCTGCCGGTGTTGAAACTAACACGCCATCAGAGATTAGATTTTTAATAATATTTTTCTTATTAGCAGTAATCGAAATTGATGATGCCTGCTTACTTTGTCTTAATATTGACACCTCATTAATAGCTATTGATTTTTTTGTTTGATTTTTTTTATTAGTTACAGTCATTTGTAGAGGATAAATCTTTACACTGTTAGAGATATTCAAATTTTTAATAAAGTTTTCATTAGAAAACTTATTCATCAAAAAACCATAGTTTCCAGAATTAATTCCATAGAAAGGTTTTTTATATATATGTAATTTTTTTAAAGTTTGAAGCATGAAACCATCTCCTCCTAGAACAATTATTATGTTGGATTTTCTTAAAGATGTAATGTTAACTTTTTTAATAAGAATTGATTTAATCTTAAGGGAGACTTTGGTTTTATCAACTACTAAATATACTTTATCTCTCATTAAGTGGTGCCCTCGGCCAGACTCGAACTGGCACTCCAAAAAGGCACGGATTTTAAGTCCGTTGTGTCTACCAATTTCACCACGAGGGCTTTAATGAATTTCATGAGTATTTATGCTAATATTTATAATTGAACAAGCCCTATAAGTAAATTTTTTTTATTTTATCTCTCTAACGTCAAGTTTACGTCTAGTTATACTGTAAAGTCTCTAGATTAAATTAATTCTTAGCCTCTCCATTAATTATATGTATCCTAAATCTTTCATTTCATTTTGAAAAAATTTTTCAATTTGATTTGAGGTTTTAGTTTGAACTAAGTTTTGCCATTTATTTTCTTTACCTAAGTTAAAAAAATTCTTTACTTCACTGGTTTTTTTACTTACTGCATTTTCATCAAATAGTCCTTGAGTTTCTAAACTTTTCAAATTTTCAAATGATGAATTTAGAATAATTTTGTTAATATCCTTTTCAGATATTTTGATATTAAAAAATTTTTTTAAATATTCAATTAATCTATCAATCTCAAATCTTGGATTTTTAATTAAATTTTCATATTTAATTAAAAAATTATTTTTAGGAAATCTTTTCCATGAGTTGTAATGATGACCCCAAGATGATAAAATTTGGGGAATTGTATTATCTTCAAGGCCTATAGTTTGATTTTCATTGATTATAAAATTAATTGCATGTTCTTCACTTTCAAATGAAAAGTGGTTAATTAGAGAAGTAATAACATTTCTTGGATCTCTAACAACATGGATTACTCCAATTGTATTGTCAATGTTAGTAAAAGCATATTCCTGATCCTTAAATGGAATTTTGCAAAGCATGTTATGTGTTTTAAAAATATTGATTTTATTGTTAAGATTTATTAAATCTTGAGATATTTCCCAATTAGATATTGTTTTGTCTAAAATTAATTTTTTTTTATTCGGAGGGTAAGTTGATAATTTAAAATCCTCATCAAGCTCCAAAAAATCTTTTTTAGATGGATACAATCTTATTTTTTTTGAAGTTTCTATAGCTTTTTCACTATCAAAATTATTATATATTATTTGTGCAAGTATAGTTCTAACCCAAGTATTTCCACTTTTAGGGTAAGAAGCTAACCATAAGATCATAATATATTAATCTATTATTTGTTTAGTAAAGCTTTATTTAAAAATTTATTATCTAGCCTACAATTTTTATAGCCTTTTTTAACTATATTTAAATATTTTTCTGTTGGATATTTAAATACTGATTTTTTTACCATTGTATATGTCATTACTTTTTTTCCATAATAATAAAAATAATGTTTTTTATATAAAATTGGAAAATCCTCATAAACATCTAGTTTTTTTTCATCACTTTTTGAAATTTCAAATAATCCACCTGGAACATTTGATTTTTTTTTAGGTTCAATATCCGCTGCCCTATATTTACTTCTAAAAGTTAATCTAAAATCTTTAAGATTTATCTTTTTTAAAAAAACACTGTCTTTACATCTTCTTTTCATTTGAAAATGATGCAAATTACTACCATAAGCAAAATAAAGCATTTAACGATCTACTACTTCAATATTTTTTTCATTAACAAATTTTAAAATTTGAGAATTACAATTGTCTATTTTTGATTGATCTTCTGATCTAATTACAATTGAAACACCTAACTTTCCTGCCTGAAAAAAAGGGTAGCTTCCAATTTCAACATCTTTATTGTTATCTTGAACATTGGTTAAAGAGTTTGCAATTTCACTTTCAACAGTTTTTAAACTTATTGTATGGCTTAATATTGGATCTCCCCCTACTATCTTATTTTTTAATCCACCCAACATTGATTTTAAAATTGAAGGAACTCCCGGTAAGCAAAAAACGTTTTCTATATTAAATCCTGGGGCACCACTTGTTGGATTTAATATTAAATTAGCATTACGTGGCATCCATACCATTTTTTGTCGACCTTCATTAAATTCACCCACTTTGTAGTAAGATTCTAATATTTTAAAAGCTTCTTTGTGAATTTCATACTCAAGATTAAATGCTTTAGAAATAGACTGAGCAGTAATATCATCATGAGTTGGTCCTATACCACCAGTTGTAAATACATAATTATTAACCTTTCTTAAATGATTAACGGTCTCAATAATTGTATTCTCTATATCTGGAATAACCCTAACCTCGTTAACTTTTACACCAATTGAGTTTAACCATTGTGCAATTGTGCTGGTATTAGTGTCTTGCGTTCTTCCAGATAGGATCTCATTACCAATAATAAGTATTGCTGCATTAAATTTTGTATTTTGGGTCATTATTAAATATACAATTTAAATATGGAATTTACCAAAGCTTTAATAAAAGGCAAACTGATCAAACGTTATAAGAGGTTTTTTGTAGACGTTAAAATTGGCAAAGAAATTGTTACAGCGCATTGCCCTAATACGGGATCTATGAAGGGCTTATTAGATGAAGGAAATGATGTTTATGTATCTAAAAATGATGACCCAAAAAGAAAATTAAAATATACCCTTGAAATAATTAAGGTTAAAAAAAATTTAGTTGGTGTTAATACTCATTTTGCAAATAAAATTGCTTTCCATGGTTTAACAAATAATCTAGTTAAAGAAGTTGCTAACAATGATAGTATCAAAGCTGAGGTATTTTTTGATAAAGAAACACGGTTTGATTTTTTAATTGAAAAAGATAAACAAAAAATATTTGTAGAAGTTAAAAATGTTACTTTATTTAGAGAAGAAAAAACTGCAGAATTTCCAGATGCCGTTACCACTAGAGGGTCAAAGCATTTAAAAACACTTATAGAGGCAGTTAAAAAGGGCTATAAATCCTATCTATTATTTTTAGTCCAAATAGAGGGTGTGGATAATTTTAAAATAGCAAAAGACATTGATAAAGAATATTATGAAAATTATTTACTTGCAAAAAAAGCTGGAGTTAACTTTTTGGCTTATCAATGCAAAATAAATTCAAAAGAAATTAAAATAGATAAAAAAATTAAAATTATAAATGCCTGATTATTTAGAAAAATTTGAAAAGATGAGAGTTGCTGGAAATCTTGCAGCAAGAACTCTTGATATGCTTACAGATAATATTAAGCCAGGTGTAACTACAGAGTTTGTAGATAAACTAGGATATGAATTTATTAGGGACAACGGTGGTTACTCAGCTCCACTATTTTATAGAGGTTTTAAAAAATCATTATGCACTTCTTTAAATCATGTTGTCTGTCACGGTATACCTTCTGATAGAGTTTTAGTTGAAGGTGATGCCTTAAATGTTGATGTAACAGCTATAGTTGATAAACATTATGGTGATACAAGTCGAATGTTTTGTGTTGGAAAAACTCCTGTTAAAGTTAATAACTTAATTGATGCTACATACGAGTCGATGATGAGAGCAATTAATTTATTAAAGCCAGGATTAAAATTAGGTGACATTGGATATGAAATACAATCTTTTGTTGAAAAAAAAGGCTACTCAGTTGTTAGAGATTTTTGTGGTCATGGAATAAGCACAACATTCCACGAACCCCCTAATATTTTACATTATGGAAGAAGAAATACAGGGATGGAACTTAGACCTGGAATGACTTTTACAATTGAGCCCATGATAAATATCGGTGAATGGGATGTAAAGATGCTAAAAGATGGCTGGACAGCAGTTACAAAAGACAAATCTTTATCAGCACAATTTGAGCATACACTAGGTATTACTGAAAATGGTTATGAAATCTTTACAGAATCTGTTAAAGGTTATTCTAAGCCCCCTTACTTATAATTAATGATTGAACGATATTCTAGAAAACTACTAACTGACATATGGTCAGAACAAAACAAATACCAAATTTGGCTCGATGTAGAGGTTGCAGCAGCAGAAGCCATGGAAAAATTAGGTCAAATTCCTAAAGGTGTTGCATCAATTGTTAGAAAAAAAGCTAAAATAAACGTTAAAAGAATTCATCAAATTGAGAGTAAAGTTAAGCACGATGTAATAGCATTTTTAACCTCTGTTACTGAAAAAGCAGGGATTAAAGCAAGATACCTTCACCAAGGTATGACTTCTTCTGATGTTTTGGATACCAGTTTAAATATTCAATTAGTTCAATCAGGTAAAATTTTACTAGATGATATTGATCAAATTCTAAAAGTTTTAAAGAAACAAGCCAAAAAATACAAATACACTCCTTGCATGGGTAGAAGTCACGGAATTCACGCTGAACCTATAACTTTTGGTTTAAAATTAGCATCATTTTATGAGGAGTTTAAGAGAAATAGAAAAAGATTAGTTGATGCAATTGATGAAATTTCAACATGCGCAATCTCTGGTGCTGTTGGCACATTTGCAAATATTAATCCTAATGTTGAAAAACATGTAGCAAAAAAACTTGGATTAAAAGTTGAGCCTATATCAACACAGGTAATACCAAGAGATAGGCATGCTTTTTATTTTTCAATTCTTGGAATTATTGCAGGATCAGTTGAAAGAGTTGCAGTTGAGATTAGACATTTACAGAGAACTGAAGTTTATGAAGTGCAAGAGTTTTTTTCAAAGGATCAAAAAGGTTCTTCTGCAATGCCTCATAAAAAAAATCCAATCTTAAGTGAAAATTTAACAGGACTTGCTAGAATGGTTCGAAGTGCTGTTATCCCTGCTCTTGAAAATATTGCACTATGGCATGAAAGAGATATTTCTCACTCAAGTGTTGAAAGAAATATTGGTCCAGACGCAAATATTACCTTAGATTTTGCTTTAGCAAGACTAAGTAATATTTTAGATAAAATGATTGTCTATCCAAAAAAAATGATTGAAAATTTAAATATAACTAAAGGTTTAATTTTTTCACAAGAAGTAATGTTAGAGCTAACAAAATCAGGTTTAAGTAGAGAACAATCTTACAAAATGGTTCAAAATTATGCAAAAAAATGTTTTGCAGAAAATCTAAATTTATTTGATGTTATATCAGATGATAAATTCATAATGGCTAAAATTTCATCAAAAAGATTAAGGGCTATATTCAATTATTCATCGCATTTTAAAAACGTAGATTTAATTTTTAGAAGAGTATTCAAATAATGAAAAAAGGTAAAAAATTATACGAAGGTAAAGCTAAAATAATTTACGCAACATCTGATAAAAATTTGGTTATTCAATATTTCAAAGATGATGCAACTGCTTTTAATAATTTGAAAAAATCAACAATTGAAGGCAAAGGTGTTTTAAACAATAGAATTTCAGAACATATTTTATCAAACTTAACTCAAATTGGGATTAAAAATCATTTAGTAAAAAGACTAAATATGAGAGAACAAATTATCAAATTAGTTGAAATTATACCTATTGAATTCATTGTTCGTAATGTTGCAACAGGCTCTATTACTAAAAGATTAGGTATCGAAGATGGAACAATTTTAAAACAGCCACTATTAGAGTATTGCCTTAAAGATGATAAATTAGGTGATCCACTTATTGCTGAAGAGCATATTTTAGCTTTTGATTGGGCTACAAAATCTGAATTAGAAAAAGTTAAAAAAATGATCCTTAGAATTAATGATTTTATGATTGGAATGTTTAGAGGAGTTGGGATTAAACTAATTGATTTCAAACTTGAATTTGGAAGACTTAAAGAAAATGGGAAAAATGAGGTTATTCTGGCTGATGAGATTAGTCCTGACACTTGCAGATTATGGGACAGTATTACTGATAAAAAACTAGATAAAGATAGATTTCGTAAAGATTTGGGTGATTTAATACCTGCATATACTGAAGTTGCAAAAAGACTTGGTATATTGCATGAGCAATCAAATTTAAGTGCTGTTAATGTTACAAAGTTAAGATCAGTTAAAAAAAGAAAATAATATGAAAATATCTGTAATTATAACACTTAAAAAAGATGTTTTAGATCCTCAAGGTAAAGTTATCCATCAAACCCTGGACGGTATGGGATTTGAAGGGATTAATGAAGTAAGACAAGGAAAATATTTTGAAATTGACACTAAAGAAGACGATAAGAAAAAAGCTGAAAAAAAAGTTGAAGAAATGTGTAAGAAACTTTTAGCAAACTTAGTGATAGAAGACTTTAAAATTATTGGATCACAATAATAAAAAATGCATTCATCTGTAATAACCTTTCCTGGATCTAATTGTGATAGAGACATGGATGTTGCTTTAAAGAAGTTTGGTTTTAAAAACAAAATGGTTTGGCATGACGATGTTGAGCTGCCAAAAAGTGATTTAGTAGTTTTACCAGGTGGTTTTTCATACGGGGATTACCTTAGATGTGGAAGTATGGCATCAAAATCAAAAATTATGAAATCGGTTCTAAACTTTGCTCAAGGGGGTGGTAAAGTTATGGGAGTTTGTAATGGGTTTCAAATTTTAGTTGAATCTGGATTACTGCCTGGTGTGCTGCTTAGAAATAAATATTTAGAATTTATTTGCAAAAATGTTTTTGTTAAAGCTAACAATAAAGATAACTCTTATTTTAAAGATGATAAAAAAAACATCTACGAGTTTCATATAGCTCATAATGAGGGAAATTACTTTTGCTCTAATGATCAAATTAAAGAAATTAATGACAATAACCAAATAGCTTTATTTTATTCAGATGAAAACGGAAATGTTAATGAACAATCTAATCCAAATGGTTCATTACAAAATATAGCTGGTGTGTTTAATAAACAAAAAAATGTTTTAGGAATGATGCCTCATCCAGAAAGAATGATAGACCCTGCTCTTTCAGGTGAAGATGGTTCAATTTTTTTTCAAAACTTAATTAATAATTTAAAATAATGATAGTTAACGAACAGCTTGCAATTGATCATGGTTTAAAAAAAGATGAATATAAAAAAATCTGTGATTTGTTAAAAAGAGTTCCCAATATTACTGAGCTTGGTATTTTCTCAGCAATGTGGAATGAGCATTGTTCTTATAAATCTTCAAGATTTCATCTTAAAAACTTACCTACTAAAGGAAAAAACGTAATTCAAGGTCCTGGTGAAAATGCTGGTGTTATTGATATTGGCGATGATGATGCAATAGTATTTAAAATTGAAAGTCATAATCACCCTTCATTTATTGAACCTTATCAAGGTGCCGCAACGGGTGTTGGTGGAATTATGAGAGATGTCTTTACAATGGGAGCAAGACCAATAGCTAATTTAAACTCAATTCATTTTGGCTCACCTCAGCATAAAAAAACTAAGAATTTATTACGTGGAGTTGTTCATGGTATAGGTGGATATGGTAATTGTATGGGGGTTCCAACAATTGCTGGTCAAACTAGTTTTGACGAATCTTATAATGGTAATATTTTAGTAAATGCTATGACCCTAGGTCATGTAAAAAAAGATAAAATTTTTTATTCAAAAGCTGCAGGTTTAGGGAAACCTGTGATCTATGTTGGTTCAAAAACAGGTCGAGATGGAATTCATGGTGCAAGCATGGCATCAGCTTCATTTGATGATAAAATTGAAGAAAAAAAACCGACTGTTCAAGTTGGTGATCCTTTTACAGAAAAACTATTATTAGAAGCTTGTTTAGAATTAATGGCAGGAGATTCGATTATTGCTATTCAGGATATGGGTGCTGCAGGATTAACTTCTTCAAGTATTGAAATGGCTTCAAAAGGAAATTTAGGAATTGAGATCAATTTAAGTAAAGTTCCTTGTAGAGAGGCAAACATGTCCCCTTATGAAATTATGCTATCTGAAAGCCAAGAGCGAATGCTTATTGTTTTAGAAAATGGCAAAGAAGAAATGGCTAAAAAAATATTTGATAAATGGAATTTAGATTTTGCTGTAATTGGTCAAACAACAAAAAGTAAAAAAATTGAACTTTATTTTAATGAAGAAAAAGTAGCAGATATTCCTGTTAACACATTGGTTGAAAACTCACCTATGTATGATCGAAAATGGAAAAAAGCTAAATTACCTAAAAGAATTAAAGTTGATAAAGAACAATTTAAAACCTTAAAAGTAAAAAATGTTTTAAATAAAATATTATCTAATCCAAATGTTTGTAGCAAAGAGTGGATTTGGCAACAATACGATCATACCGTTATGGGTGATACTATTCAAAAACCTGGCGGAGATGCTGGTGTTGTTAGAGTTCATGGTACCAATAAAGCTGTTGCAGCATCTGTAGATTCATCTGCTGTATATTGCTGGGCTCACCCATTAAGTGGTGGAAAACAAATTGTTTGTGAAAGTTGGAGGAACTTAATTTCAGTTGGTGCTAAACCAATTGCTATTACTAATTGCTTAAATTTTGGTAGTCCTGAAAATGAAGAAAATATGGGTGAGTTTGTTGAGTGTGTTCAAGGTTTAGGTGAAGCGAGTGCTTACTTAGAGTTTCCAGTAGTTTCTGGAAACGTTTCATTTTACAACCAAACTAAAGATATTGGGATTAAACCTACACCAGCAATTGGGGGGGTTGGTTTAATTAAAGATTACCAAAACATGGTTACAATGGATTTAAAAGAAGCTGATAATATACTTTTAGTTATTGGTAAAACTGAAGGTCACTTGGATCAAAGTTTATTTGCAAGAGATATTTTAAATGAAAAAAATGGACCTCCTCCTGAAATTAATCTTTTTAATGAAAAAAATAATGGTGAAACAATTTTAAAGCTTATTAATAAAAAATTTATAAAATCTGCTCACGATGTTTCTTTAGGTGGAATAATTACTGCTCTTTCTAAAATGTGTATTAAAGGTAAAAAAGGTGCAACTCTTAAAAAGTCTAATTACTTAATTAATCAATTTGAATACTTATTTGGTGAAGATCAGGGAAGATACATTATTGAAATTAGTAAAGATGATCTAGAAAATGCTACTAAAATACTTCAAGAAAACTCCGTACATTTTGATGAACTTGGGTTAGTAAATGAAGATGGTTTAATAATTGACGATAAGACAAAAGTATCAATTGACGATTTGATTAAATCACATACAAATTGGCTAACGAACTACATGAAAAATTAAAATGGCAATGGATATAAAAGAAGTTGAAACACTCATTAAAGAAGCTTTACCAGATGCTATAATAGAAATTCAAGATCTTGCAGGAGATAGTAATCACTACTCAGCGACAATAACCTCTAAAGAGTTTTCAGGAAAAAGTAAAATTGAACAACACAAAATGGTGTACAATTCTTTAAAAGGAAAAATGGGCAACGAACTTCATGCATTAGCAATTAAAACAAAGGAACAATAATGGACGATAGTACAAAAAATTTAATTCAAGGTCATATAGAAACCAACGAAGTATGTTTATTTATGAAAGGAACGCCAGATGCTCCTCAATGTGGATTTTCTATGGCTGTGTCAAATATGTTAAAAATTTTAGAAGTGAATTACAAAGGAATAAATGTTCTTGAATCTCAGTCTTTAAGAGAAGGTATAAAAGAATTTAGTGACTGGCCTACTATTCCACAAGTTTATATTAAAGGTGAATTTGTTGGTGGCTGTGACATCGTTAAGGAAATGTATGAAAATGGTGAACTCAAAAAAGTCCTTGAGGATAAAGGAATTAATTTTAAAAAATAATTTATTACTTATAAATATAATCTCTAGTATTCGGAGTTGACATATAGTTCTTTGTTAGTTGGAACTGATAAACAACTTGGTCTCCCCATTTAAAAGCACTTTCACAGCTAGCTAAATAAAATTCCCACATCCTAAAAAATTTTTCATCAAACATATCAATTATTTGAATTTTATTTTTAATACAATTTTCTTTCCAGTGCCTTAGAGTCTGAGAATAATGTAATTTAAGTACCTCTATGTCAGATACTATTAATCCAGCTTTCTCAACAGGTGTTACCACCTCACTGAGACTAGGCGTATAACCACCTGGAAAAATATACTTAGTTATCCAGGGGTGTGGGTCTCTAGGAGGATTAACTGAGCCAATAGTGTGAACTAGTGAAACACCATCATCTTTAAGCAAATTATCAATCTTCTTAAAAAAATTTTTATAAAACTTCCTACCAACATGTTCAAACATTCCAACACTTACAATTCTATCAAACTTTTCGTCTAACTGACGGTAATCTATTAGCTTAAAGGTAACTTGATTTTCTAAATTAAGCTTTTTGGCTTTTTTAACACAGTAGTTAAACTGATTTTCAGATAGAGTAATCCCTGTAACTTCACAATTATTACTTTTTGCAATATCAATAGCTAAAGATCCCCAGCCACAACCTATATCAAGAACTTTTTGATTTGGCTTTATATTAAGTTTTTTTATTATGTGTTGTATTTTATTATTTTGAGCATCTTCTAAAGTATCATTTTCATTTATAAAATATCCACAAGAGTATTGTTTTTTAGGATCTAAAAATAAACTATATAGTTCATCTGAGAGATCATAATGATGTGCCACATTCATTTTTGATTTTTTTATAAAGTTAAAGTTTGTCAAATATCTATAAGAGCCATAAAGCTTATTTATCAACATACTAAAAAAATTTAATTCACCTCTTCCTATATTCATAAGCGCTATATCTAAGAAATCAGTTAAACTTCCGTTTTCAATTTGTATATCTCCATTAGAATAAGCTTCTCCAAAATATAAATCTGGCCTAAAAAATAATTTATAATGGAGTTTCTTATCTAATATTTTAACTGTGATTGGCTTATTATTTTTTGGTGTGCCAATAATATATTTATTTGAATTTGCATCAATTAAAAGAAAGCCATCTTTCTGAAACAATTTATTTAGATATCTTGCCAGTTGCATTTAAAATCTCATAAAAATTTTATTTATAAGAAAAAATATATAATGAATTTATGTAAAATTCACTCAGGATTAATTCACAATTTTATTGGAATTTTAAGAACAATATTAAAAGAATTTTTTAAAAAAAAGGATATTTATTATCTAGAGTAATATTCAATTACTAGATTAGGTTCCATTACTACTGGATAAGGAACTTCGTCGAACTTAGGCGTTCTAACAAAAGTAACTTTTTTATTTTTTTCATCTAAATTAATGTATTCAGGAGTTTCTCTTTCTTTGCTAGCTAGAGCGATATCAATTATAGCCAACTGTTTAGATTTATCTCTAATTTCAATTATATCTTCTTCTTTAACAACGTAACTTCCAATGTTAACTTTTTTACCGTTAACTCTTACGTGACCATGGTTAATAAGTTGTCTCGCTGAAAATACTGTTGTTGAAAATCTTGCTCTATAAACAACAGAATCTAATCTTCTTTCAAGCAAACCAATTAAATTTTCACCCGTATCCCCTTTTAACATGGTAGCTTTTTTATAAATATTTCTGAATTGTCTTTCGTTAATGTTACCGTAGTAACCTTTTAATTTTTGTTTAGCTTGTAGCTGAATTCCGTAATCAGAAGGTTTTCCTTTTCTACCTTGTCCGTGTTGTCCTGGACCATAATCTCTTTTATTAAAAGGACTTTTAGGTCTACCCCATAGGTTAATTTTTAACCTTCTATCTATTTTATGTTTAGCGCTTATTCTTTTTGTCATTTGATAGGTGGGGTTATAAACTTACTCATTATTTTGTCAATCAACCTTTTTTGGACAAACTTGCAAATACACTAGATAAAATACGTGTTTCTTTCTCAGAAAGCTCCATTTTAGAAAAAATACTTCTTAAGTTTTCAAGCATGATAGGTCTCTTCTCTAAGGGTTTAAAAAAGTGTTTTTCCTCTAGTTTTTTGATGCACAAGTTAGTCATAGCTTGAATATCCTTTTTGCTAGCTAAGGTTACTTTTTTTGATTTAGAATATTTTGCACCCTTTAAATTAATAATGCTTGCTACTGTATGAGCTATAATAATAACACTATGTGACAGGTTTAAAGATTTAAAATCAGGGTTAGTTGGGATTTGCATAGTGTAATTAGCATAACTAATCTCATTATTAGATAAACCAGACGCCTCAGAACCAAATAAAAAACCTATCTTTTTATTAAAATCAATTTTTTTTAAATCATCTAAATTAATATGTTTAATATTTTTGTTTCTAAACCTTGCAGATGTTGCAATAACACAATCTACCTTTTTTACAGCAGATTCTAAAGTTTCATGTACTTTAGCATTAATAATTAGATCTTTTGCACCAACTGACGTTGCTAAAATTTTATCATTTGGAAAAATTGGTTTTGGTTTAACAATAACTAGCTTTTTAAAATTAAAGTTTTTAAGAGCTCTCGCACAAGCTCCAATATTTTCTGATAGTTGAGGTTGATGTAAGATAAATGAGATATTATTAAAAGACATTAAAGACTTGCTGGAGCTTTATCTTTAAATAATTTATAATCTAAACTATCAACTAATGCTTTAAATGAAGCGTCAATTATATTTGCTGAGACACCAATAGTGAACCAGTTCTTACCTTTTGAGTCTGTGCTTTCTATTGAAACTCTAGTGATTGCTTCAGTGCCTGTATTTAAAATTCTAACTTTGTAATCAACTAATTTTAAATCTTTTAAATATTTAGAGTATTTGTTTAATCGATCTACATTTTGTCTAATAGCATTATCTAGTGCATTAACAGGACCATTTCCTTCACCCGTACACATAATTTTTTCACCATCAACTTCAAGCTGAGCTTTTGCGGAAGAAACAATTGTGCCTGATGAATCTTTTTTAACAGAGACATCGTATTCTTTAATCAATATATACCTTGGTATTTTGCTGATAATCCTTCTGGCTAATAATTCAAACGATGCATCCGCACCATCGTAACTATAGCCAATAAATTCTCTATCTTTTACTTCATCTAAAAGTTTTTTAATTTTAGGGTCGTTCTCTTCTATTTCTATACCAATAGTTTTTAATCTTGAGATTATATTGGATTTTCCAGATTGATCTGAAACTACTATGTTTCGAGAATTTCCAACTTCTACTGGATCAATATGTTCATAAGTTTTTGGATCTTTTTGAACCGCTGATACATGAAGGCCACCTTTATGAGAAAAAGCAGCAGCACCAACGTATGGAAGATGTTTGTTAGGTTTTCTATTTAAAATTTCATCCAGTAATCTAGAACATTCTGTTAATTTCTTAATATTGTCTGGTTTAATTTTTAATTGAAAATTAGTTGCAAAATCTTCTTTTAAAAAAAAAGTAGGGATTAGTGACATTAAATTAGCATTACCACATCTTTCACCTAAACCATTGATGGTTCCTTGCACCTGTCTAACACCAGCCCAAACTGCAGCTAAAGAATTCGCAACTGCATTACCTGTATCATTGTGGGCATGTATCCCTAAATTTTTTCCAGGTATAGTTTTAGAAACTTCTGTAACTATTTTTGTAATTTCATGAGGTAAGGTTCCACCATTAGTGTCACATAAAACAATCCATCTTGCTCCCTCATCAAATGCTGCTTTAAGACATGATAAAGCATAATTTGGATTGGCTTTGTATCCATCAAAGAAATGTTCTGCATCAAACATGAATTCTTTATTCATTTTAACAAAGTGTTTTGCTGTCTCTTTAATGTTTTCTAAGTTTTCTTCATTAGAAATCCCAAGTGCTATATCAACATGAAAATCCCAAGATTTTCCTACAATACAAACTGCCGGTGTGTTTGAGTTTAAAAGTGCTGATAGTCCAGGATCATTATCGGCACTACGACCAGTTCTTTTGGTCATACCAAAAGATGTTAGTTTAGCATTATTAAATGAATGTTTTTTTTGAAAAAATTCAGTATCCGTAGGGTTTGCACCTGGCCACCCACCCTCAATATAATCAACACCTAAATTATCTAAAGCAGAGGCAATTTTCAATTTATCATCTACAGAAAAGTCTACACCTTGTGTTTGTGCACCATCTCTTAGTGTTGTATCAAATATAAAAAGTTGTTGTTTACTCATTTTAGTTTCCAAATTGTTTTACCATCTTTGTCTTCTATTAAAACCCCTTTATCTAAAAGCTTATCTCTAATGATATCAGCTTCTTTATAATTCTTATCTTCTCTTGCTTTGTTTCTAAGTGAAATCATTTCCAAAATATCATCTTCATTAATGGATGATTTTTTCTTTTTAAATTCCATCCACTCTTCTTTTGTTTTATTTAAAATACCAATAAAATTACAAGCTAATACAAATAAACTTTTCTCTTCATTTTCTCCTTTTAAGGCCTTATCATACAGTTGATGTAACTTTGCAATGTAGCCAGGTGTATTCAAATCATCGTATAATGGAGACAAAATATCTTCATCTAAAACTATTTTGTCTTTTGGGGGTAAATAAACTTCATACCATTTATCAATAGTATTTTTGCAATCTTCTAAGAGCTTTTCGTTCCAGTCTAATGGTTGTTTGTAGTGAGCACTCATAAGAGCAAGTTTTAAAACTTGTCCGTCAACATTATCTTTAAAATCTTTAATCTTAAGTATGTTGCCAGTTGATTTAGCCATTTTTTCATTGGACATAGTAATAAATGCGTTATGGATCCAATAATTTGCAAAAACTTTACTATCATTCGCACATCTTGATTGTGCAATTTCATTTTCGTGATGTGGAAAAATTAAATCAATTCCACCTCCGTGAATATCGAATATGTTACCTAGATATTTTTTAGACATTGCAGAACATTCTAAATGCCAACCAGGTCTTCCTTTACTCCAAGGAGAATCCCAAGAAGGTTCATCATCCTTAGAGGGTTTCCATAATACAAAGTCTTCTGATTTTTTTTTATTCTCTGAAACTTCAACTCTAGATCCTGCAATTAAATCTTCTAATTTTTTATTCGATAGCTTTCCATAATCATCAAATTTGCTAACTTCAAAATAAACATGGTCGTTTGCCTCATAGGCAAAATTTTTTTCTATTAAAGTTGATATCATTTTAATCATGAGATCAATATGATCTGTAGCTTTTGGCTGTTGGGTTGGATTATCTAAATTTAAGTAATTACAATCATCATTAAAATCTTTAATAACATTGTTTGTTAATTCAGATATTGAAAGATTTTTTTCTTTTGCTGATTTAATTATCTTATCATCAACATCTGTAATATTTCTTATATAATTTATTTTATCATGACCATATTTTGATTTTAAAACTTTGAACAAAATATCAAAAATAACAAGAGGTCTAGCATTACCTATGTGTGGGTTGTCATAAACAGTTGGACCACAAACATACATTCCAATGTTTTCTCTATTTATTGGAACAAATTTTTCTTTTTTATTATTTAGATTGTTTGTTAAAAAAATATCCATGTTCATTATCTTAGAATTATACTTTAATTATAGATTTGTGAATCTATAAGATTAGTTGGGAATCTTGCAAACTGGGATTGGTTCCATTTTATGCAAGTTCATCTTTCTTATTTTTTCGTATTTTTCACGATTTATTGAATTAACATTGTTCATAGCTTCTTCTAATTCCTCGTATTTAAGACCTAACTGACCTTCATCAGTTCTGCCATCATCCCATAATCCATCTGTTGGAGCAGCATCAATTATCTCTTGAAGAATATTAATAGATTTACCTATTTCCCATACTTCTGATTTATTACAATCCGCAATAGGAGATATATCAACTCCACCATCTCCATATTTTGTATAAAACCCTACTCCAAAATCCTCAACTTTATTTCCAGTACCAACCACAATACCTTTGTTTGCAGCTGCTACTTGATAAAGAGTGGTCATTCTAATTCTTGCTCTAGAATTTGCCATTCCAAGTTCACTATTAAAATTAGATAACGTACTCTCAAACGTTTCAAATAATTTATCTAAATTTATTGTGTGCGCTTCAACATTATCAAAGTTTTTAACAAGCCATTCTTGATGTTTTAAGCTTAAGTCATGTTGTGATGATTTTTGTTTAATGGGCATTGATAAAACAATTGTTTTAATACCTGTCATTGCGCTCAATGTACTTGATACAGAAGAGTCTATTCCCCCAGAAATTCCAATGATTAAAGATTGAGCCTTACTTGGCATCTTGTTCACATAATCTTTAATCCAATTACTTATAAATTGTGCTTTTTCTAATGGTTTCATTATCTAAAATTTAAACGAAATTGTATTCAATACAATGCTTTAAGATGCCGCTTTAATATTTTTTTTAGAATAAGCAGCATTTTTCTTAATCTCATCAGAAATTAAAAAAGCTAACTCTAACGCTTGGTTAGCATTAAGTCTTGGATCACAATGAGTGTGGTAACGGCTAGATAAATCTTGGTCAGATATTTTCTGGGCACCCCCTGTGCATTCAGTAACGTCTTGACCGGTCATTTCAATATGTAATCCACCTGCGTAACTTCCTTCACTTTGGTGGCATTCAAAAACATTTTTTACTTCTTTGACAACACTATTAAAGGGTCTTGTTTTAAATCCAGTTGTAGCTTTAATTGTATTGCCATGACAAGGATCACATGACCATATTACATTTAAACCTTCTTTTTTAATTGCTCTAATTAATTTTGGTAAAAATTTAGAAACATTTTCGTGACCAAATCTAGAAATTAAAGTTATTTTACCTTTTTCATTATTTGGATTAATTTTATTACAAAGGTTTATCAAGTCTTCAGCTTTTAATGTTGGTCCACATTTAATTCCAATTGGATTTTCAATTCCCCTACAAAACTCAACATGTCCACCATCTAGTTGTCTTGTTCTATCTCCTATCCAAACAAAGTGAGCTGAGGTATCGTGATATTCACCTGTTGTTGAATCTACTCTTGTCATTGCTTGCTCAAAAGGAAGTAATAAAGCCTCATGTGAAGTCCAAAAGTTTACTGTTTTTAATCTTCTATTAAAGTCAGAATTAATTCCACAAGCATCCATAAATGCTAAGGCATCTGCAATTCTATCTTCTAGATCTTTAAATTTTTTAGCAGCTGAAGAGTTTTTAATAAACCCTAAGTTCCAAGTATGTACTTTTTTAAGATCAGCAAAACCTCCATGAGAGAAGGCTCTTATAAGGTTAAGCGTTGATGCAGATTGTGAATAAGCTTTAAAAAGTCTTTTTGGATCAGGAACTCTTGATTTTTCATTAAATTCCATTCCATTAATATTATCTCCAAGGTAACTAGGCAGTTCAACGCCATCAATATTTTCAACAGGAGAACTTCTTGGTTTGGAAAACTGTCCAGCAATTCTTCCAAGTTTAATAACTGGTAATGATGCCGAATAAGTAAGCACTAACGACATTTGCAGTATCAGTTTAAATGTATCTCTAATGTTATCAGGATGAAATTCTGCAAAACTTTCTGCACAATCTCCACCTTGTAATAAAAAAGCTTTTCCATCGACAACATCAGCTAATTGTTCTTTTAAATGTCTCGTCTCACCAGCAAAAACTAATGGTGGGAAATCTTTAATTTTACTTAAAACACCATCCAATTCTTTTTGATCGGGATATTCAGGAATGTGTTTTACAGGATAATTTCTCCAGCTATTTATTTTCCAATTTTTCATATTCAACCTAGGGGTGTTGTAGCAGAGTTTAATTATTATTCAACTGTGACTGATTTTGCTAAATTTCTAGGTTTATCGATGTCATACCCTTTTTTAAGAGCTGAATAATAAGCTAATTTTTGCAATGGGACAGTTAATAAAAAAGGTAACAAGTCATCATTGGCACTTTCAACTAATACCGTTTCCCAAATATTTTCTGAAAAAACTTCGTCTTTGCTCTTGTTAGTAATCAATAAAACTTTAGCCCCTCTTGCTATTACTTCCTGCATATTAGAAATTGTTTTTTTATAATAATTATCTCTTGGAGCTAAGACAACAACTGGCATTCCATCTTCAATTAAAGCTAATGGGCCATGTTTCATCTCACCTGCAGGATATCCTTCAGCATGAACGTAAGCTAATTCTTTTAATTTTAACGCCCCTTCTAATGCAATTGGGTAAGAAAAGCCTCTCCCTAAAAACATCGAACCTTTTGCATCAGTAAATGAGCTTGAGACTGTCTGGATTTTACTTTCTGTTAGTAAAGTTTGCTCAACTAATTTAGGTAATAATTTTAAATCTTTAATTTTGTTTAAAAATAAATCTTTATCCAAGTCTTTTCTTAAAATTCCTAATTTTAATATTAAAATATATAAAACCAACATTTGACCCATAAAAGCTTTTGTGGATGCAACACCAATTTCTTGCCCACAATGAATGGGTAAAACAAAGTTAGAGTCCCTTGCAATAGAGCTTTCTATAACATTAACTACACTACAAGTTTTCATGTTGTTTTTATTACATAAATCTAGGGCCGCATAAGTATCTGCAGTTTCACCTGATTGTGAAACAAAAATGTATAAATTATCATCTTTAAATCTATTTTTTCTGTATCTAAACTCGGATGCAATATCAATTGTTACGTCAAGTGTAGTATTTTCTTCAAACCAATACTTTGCCATTAAACAAGAGTGATAAGCTGTACCACAACCAATTAAAGTAACTGAAGAAATTTCTTTAATGTTCCAGGGAAAATTGTAGATGTTGATGTCGTTGTTAATCTTATCTACATACTCATTTATACAGTTCTTTAATGTTGTAGGCTGTTCTTCAATTTCTTTTGCCATAAAGTGTTTAAAATCACCTTTGTCATAATCCTGTTCTTTTGAAGATAATTCTAAAACTTTCTTATTAACTTTTAAGCCTTCTTCATCAAAAAACTCAACTTGGTCTTTTTTTATAATGCAAAACTCTCCATCATTTAAATATGAAATTTTATTAGTCATAGACTTTAAAGCGTAAGAGTCTGAGCCTAGATAATTTTCGTTAGGACCATAGCCAACTGCAAGTGGAGACCCTCTTCTAGCACCCACTATAAGATTTGGTTGATCTTTAAAAATTATACCTAAAGCAAAACTTCCATGTAATTGTTTAAGGGTTTTAATAATTGCCTCTTTTAAATTTAGTTCTTTTAAATACTCTGTTATTAAATGTACAATTACCTCAGTATCTGTTTGAGATTTAAATACATGACCCTTGTTTATTAAATACTTTTTTAAAAGTGTAGAATTTTCAATAATCCCATTATGTACAACCGATACACTCTCTGAAGAATGAGGATGTGCATTAATAGTATTTGGAATACCGTGCGTTGCCCATCTAACATGACCAATTCCAATGGGGCCTGACATATTCTTAACAGCAAGGTTTTTTTCTAAAATATCAACTCTACCTTCTGATTTTGCTTCACTTACAATTCCATTTGATAATGTGGCAATTCCTGCAGAGTCGTATCCTCTATATTCTAATTTTTTAAGAGAATTAATAATTGTAGATGAAACCGGTTTATTACTAGCTATACCTATTATTCCACACATTTTATTTCGTTCTTCTTTTGTAGTTTTTAACTTCTGTTTGAGCGCTTCTAGTTAAAGCTAATGAATTTTTTTTAACTTTCTTTGTAATAACTGATCCTGCCCCAACAATACTATTTTTTTCAAGAGTAATTGGTGCAACTAATGATGAGTTAGAACCTATAAATACATTGTCTTTAATTTTTGTTTTACTTTTTTTAACACCATCATAATTGCAAGTAATTGTACCAGCTCCAACATTAACACCTTTACCCAATTCACTATCTCCAACGTACGATAAATGATTTATTTTTGATTTTTTTCCAACTGTACTTTTCTTAACTTCTACAAAATTTCCAATTTTTGATCCTTCTTCAAGAATAGTTCCTGGTCTTAATCGTGCATAAGGTCCAACTTCAACTTTATTTTTTATTTTACAATCTTCTAAATGTGAAAATGAATTGATAGTTACATTATTTCCAATTTTAACTTTTGGCCCAATGACAACATATGGATTAATAGTAACGTTTTTTCCAACCTTTGTATCTTTTGAAAAAAAAATAGTTTCAGGACCAATCATCTTTACACCAGACTTGATAAAAAATTTACGAAGTTTTTCTTGTTCAGTATTAGAATTTATTTGTTTCATCTGGAAATATTTTTATATTAAGTGTATAGATAGCTTAATTCACAATTTATTTCTTAAAAATACTTTATTAATGACTCAAAAATACTCAATATTATTTGACCTGGATGGAACATTAGTCGATACCGCACCTGATTTAATGAATGCTCATAATCATGTAATGAGAAAATATGGTTACCCCACCAAATCTACTGCTGACATTAGAAATTTAGTGGGTCAAGGAGCTGGTGCGATGATTGGTAGATCTATATGGGGGCAAGCAAAAAAAGAGTTTGGTAAAATTGATGATCAAAAAATTAAAGCTGAAATGGTAAAAGATTTCGTTAATTTTTATGGAAAAAATATTATTAAAGAAAGCACACTTATTAATGGGGTAAAAGAATTTCTAAAATGGTGTAAAGAAAAAGAAATTTCAATGGCAGTTTGTACTAATAAACAAGAACACCTAGCAATTGATCTTTTAAAAAAAATTGGAATTTATGATTACTTTGAGTACGTTGCTGGGTCTGATACGTTTGATTATTGCAAACCCGATCCAAGACACATAACAAGTATTATTGAAATCATCGGGGGTGATGTAAAAAAATCTCTAATGTTTGGGGACAGTGAAACTGATGCAAATGCAGCAAAGGCTGCCTCTGTTCCTGTTATTTTATTAGAAAATGGTTATACAGAAAAAAATTCTAATGAAATTTACCATAATCATTTAATAAAAGACTTTATTGGTGTTGAAAAAATAGTTTCAACTTACTTAAAAGATTGATTTAATTTTTTTTCTTACTATTAATAGGTTTGCACAATTAAGGAGGCCTAATGATTTCACATAAAGTTAAAGTTTACCCATCAAAAATTGATTTACCTAAAAAAAATCAATTAGCATGGAAAATTGCTGAAATTGCCTCTGATAATGCAAAATTAGATAAGGCAGCCATTGAGATGGTTATTAATAGAATAATTGATAATGCTTCAGTTGCCATTGCTTCTTTAAATAGGAGAGCGGTTATCTCTTCAAGAGAAATGGCCCTAAAGCATCCTAGAAAAAATGGTGCAAATTTATTTGGTATTGATTCAAAATTAAAATTTGATTGTGAATGGGCTGCTTGGTCCAATGGAACAGCTGTTAGAGAGCTTGATTTTCATGATACTTTTTTAGCAGAAGATTACAGTCATCCTGGAGATAACATTCCACCCATTTTAAGTGTTGCTCAACAAACTAAAAAAAGTGGACTAGATTTGTTAAGAGGAATTATCACAGGTTATGAAGTTCAGGTTAATTTAGTTAAAGGAATTTGTTTGCATAAACATAAAATAGATCACATAGCACATTTAGGACCAAGTGTTGCTGCAGGTTTGGGTACAATGTTAAAACTTAACACTGAAACAATTTATCAAGCAGTTCAACAAGCTCTACATACAACAGTTTCAACAAGACAATCTAGAAAAGGTGAAATCTCTAGTTGGAAAGCTTACGCCCCTGCTCATGCTGGTAAACTTGCAATTGAAGCAGTTGATAGAGCAATGCGTGGTGAAGGTGCGCCAAGTCCTATTTATGAAGGAGAAGACAGTGTTATAGCTAGAATATTAGATGGCAAGAAAGCTTTATACAATGTTCCTCTTCCTAAGAAAAAAGAATCTAAGAAAGCGATACTTGAGACCTATACAAAAGAATATTCAGCTGAGTATCAGTCTCAAGCACTAATAGATATTGCTAAAAAACTTAATAAGAAAATTCCTAATTTAAATCAAATTAAAAAAATTGATATTTACACAAGTCATCACACTCATTACGTAATTGGAACTGGTGCAAATGATCCACAAAAAATGGATCCAAATGCAAGTAGAGAAACACTTGATCACTCTATTATGTACATTTTTGCAGTAGCACTTGAGGATGCTGATTGGCACCATGTTAAATCATATACCAAACAAAGAGCTAATAGAAAAAGCACTATAAAAATTTGGAAATCAATTACGACGTTTGAAGATAAAAAATGGACTAAAAAATATCACGATCCTAATCCAAAAAATAAATCATTTGGTGCAAGAGTTGTAGTTACTTTAAATAATGGTAAAAAAATTATAGAACAATTAGATAGAGCAGATGCTCATCCATATGGAGCACGTCCGTTTAAAAGACAAAATTATATAAATAAGTTTTTAACGTTAACAGACGGTATCTTAGATAAAAAAGAGAGTGCACGTTTCTTAAAAGTTGTTCAAAATCTTAAAAACCTGAAAGCTGGAGAGTTAAATAAATTAAACATCCAGGTTAAAAGAAGTCAGATAAAGAAAAATACGAAACAAGGAATTTTTTAATGCATTTTGTAGAAAAAGAGCCCAGTCAAAAAAGAGCTGACTTTGTTAGTAAACTAAAATCAAATAAAATTTTAAGAGTTCCTGGTGCTTATAACCCACTAACAGCAAAACTAATTGAAGAAATTGGGTATGATGCAGTTTATGTATCAGGTGGAGTTATGGCTAATGATTTAGGATTTCCAGATATTGGTTTAACTACGCTGCAAGATGTTAGTACTAGATCTTATTTAATATCTAGAGTTACAAGTTTACCTACCATCGTTGATATCGACACTGGCTTTAAGTCTTGTGAAGAAACTATTAAAACTTTTGAAGAATTTGGGGTGTCAGCAGTTCACTTAGAAGATCAAGTAGAACGAAAAAGATGTGGTCACTTAGATAACAAAGAATTAATTTCAACAGAAGCAATGGTTAAAAAAATTAAAGAATGTGTTGCAGCTAAACAAGATGAAAATTTTAAGATTATAGCAAGATCTGATGCTAAAGGAGTTGAGGGAATAGATAAGATGATTGATAGATGTAAGGCATATATTGATGCTGGAGCTGAAATTATTTTCCCAGAAGCTTTGCAAGATGAAAAAGATTTTGAAAAAGTTAGAAAAGAATTATCCTGTTACTTACTGGCTAATATGACGGAATTTGGAAAATCTAAGCTATTCAATTACAAAGAATTAGAAAACTTTGGGTATAATATTGTGATTTATCCAGTAACTACACAAAGATTAGCCATGAAAAATGTAGAAGATGGTCTTAGAGACATTTTTGTGAATGGACATCAGAACAACATTATTGATAAAATGCAAACTAGAAAAAGACTTTACGAATTAGTAGAATATGAAAAGTACAATTCGTTAGATGAAAAAATTTATAACTTTAGTACGGAAGGACATGAATAATGAGTGATGATATTAAAAAAGGTTTACTAGGGATAGTTGTTGATGAAACAGAAATTTCAAAAGTTATGCCAGAAATCAACTCTCTTACTTATAGAGGTTATGCAGCTCAAGATTTATGTGCAAGATGTGATTTTGAAGAAGTTGCATATTTAATTTTAAATAAAGAATTACCTAATAAAAAACAATTAAAAGAATTTAAGAAAGAATTATCTAAAGAAATAACTTTATCTAAAAATTTATTAAGTATTTTAAAAAAAATACCTAAAAATTCTCATCCAATGGATGTTGCAAGAACAGCTGTTAGCGTCATGGGTCTTGAAGATAAAGAAACTAAACACAGCTCACCAAAAGCAAATTTAAGAAAGGCGATTAGAATTCTTGCAAAAACACCTACTGCCCTAGCAGCTTTTTACAGACTTCGAAAAGGGAAAAAAATTATAGCTCCAAAAAAAAATCTTACTTTTTCTGAAAATTTTTTCCATATGTGTTTTGGAAAAGTTCCTGAAAAAGAAATTGTTAAAGCTTTCGATGTATCACTAATTTTATACGCTGAGCATAGTTTTAACGTATCAACATTTACAGCAAGAACTATTACCAGTAGTTTATCTGACATTCATGGAGCAATCACAGGTGCGATCGCTAGTTTAAAAGGTCCTCTTCATGGTGGTGCTAATGAAGAAGTAATGCACATGATGAAGAAAATTAAAAAACCTGAGAACGCTTTAAAATGGATTACGAAGGCTCTTAAAAACAAAGATGTGGTGATGGGATTTGGTCATAGAGTTTACAAAAGTGGAGACTCAAGAGTTCCAACCATGAGAGAATACTTTAAAAGAGTAGCTATTATTAAAAAAGATAAAACATTTGAAAAAATTTATGACATCGTTGAAAAGGTAATGATTAAAGAAAAGAATATTTATCCAAATGTTGATTACCCAACAGGACCTACTTACCATTTAATGGGTTTTGATACTGATTTCTTTACCCCAATATTTGTAATTTCAAGAATTACAGGTTGGTCTGCACATATTATGGAGCAACATGCTGCTAATAAATTAATTAGACCGCTTGCAAGTTATAAAGGTAGTAAGCACAGAAAAGTAATACAGCTTAACCAAAGATAATTAATTTTTTTCTATTTTAGCAAATCTTTCGAAAATAATTTCTGATTTGAGATTGTTATCTCTAACAAATTCATCTATGGCTTGTTTGACCCCTGGTGCTTGACTTAAGTTATAGTCATCACAAAGAATAGTTCCATTATTATCTAGAACTGGTTTTGAATAATGAAGATCATTTTTAACCGTCTCATAAGCATGTCCTCCATCTAAAAAAACATAGTCAATTTGAGACATATCCATCTTTTTTAAAAGTAAATTTGAATTCCCTTTAATTAAATGAATATTTTCTTTAAATTTTTTTAAAAGATAAGTTACCGCATCAACTGAGTATGGATCTTGTCTTAAGATATACTTGAAATATATTTGCTTTAAGGGATTATTAAACCTAGTGTTTGGTATAACTTCATTAGCATTTTCAGCACTTTCACCAAACAAATCTAATCCTATATATTTGAAATCATTTCCATGAATGCTGTGTAATAACTCACAAACATTTCGTGCAGTAACACCATGAAACACACCAATCTCAAGGAAATTTTTAGGTTTCTTGGAGGCTATTTCATTAAGAAATTGCTCTCCAATACCTTCTTGTTTAAGGCTAGTTTTTCTAAAATATTTCTTATATTTCAAAAGATTAACTAAAAGCTTCTGTCCAAGTTCCTTGAGTTGCTGCTTTAGAATATTCAGTGGAACGACCTTCGAAGAAGTTCATGTGTTCAACTGCATTCAACATAGAATCTAACCAAGTAAGTGGGTTTTTGTCCACATCATAAATTGGCTCTAATCCAAGCTGAGATAATCTTCTGTTAGCAATAAATCTTATATAAAGTTTTACATCTTGTGCTGTAAGACCTTGCATAGGACCCATTTCAAAAGCTAAATCAATGAAAGCATCTTCATGCTCAATGATTGTTCTACATGCTTTGTAAAGTTCTGCTTTTAATTCAGGAGTCCAGATTTCTGGGTTCTCATGAATAAACTCTTTAAACAATCTAATCATAGAATTACAGTGCAACGTTTCATCTCTTACTGACCAAGTAACAATTTGGCCCATCCCTTTCATTTTATTATGTCTTGGGAAGTTAAGTAAGATTGCAAAACTTGCAAATAATTGTAAGCCTTCAGTGAACGCACTAAATACAGCTACTGTTAATGCAATATCTTTTTTTGAACTCATGTCAAAATTTTGCATGTAGTCGTATTTATCTTTCATCTCTTTATATTTCATGAACGCTGAATATTCAGACTCAGGCATTCCAATCGTATCAAGTAAATGAGAGTAAGCAGCGATGTGAACTGTTTCCATTGAAGCAAAAGCAGTCATCATCATTAAAACTTCTGTAGGTTTAAACACAGTTGTGTAATGTCTTAAATAACAATTTTGCACTTCAACATCAGCTTGAGTAAAAAATCTAAAAATTTGTGTTAATAAATTTTTTTCAGATTGAGTTAAATTTTTCTGCCAATCTCTAACATCATCACCCAGAGGCACTTCCTCCGGTAACCAATGAATTCTTTGTTGAGTTAACCAAGCATCATAACACCATGGATATCTAAAAGGTTTGTAAACTGGGTTTTCAACTAGTAATCCCATTTTTTGAGGTTTAACTATTTCCTCTTTTGGTGGTTGAATAATTTTAGTATTCATTTTTTCTACTGACATGATAGGCACTCCTCGTATTCTGGTTGTTCGGTTGTTTGTGGTTTTGATTTGTAAACATTTGCGTTAACGTCTGTTGCTTTAGTGTCATTGACATTTTCCGCACGTTGAATTGATTTTGATCTACAGTAATAAAGGCTCTTTAAGCCTTTTTTCCAAGCATCAAAATGAATTTTGTGTAATTCTCTTTTGTGAATATCAGCTGGCACGAATAAGTTAATTGATTGAGCTTGAGAAATATACGGCGTTCTATCTCCACTTAATTCAATAATCCATTTTTGATCCAACTCAAAAGCAGTTTTGAAAACATCTTTTTCTAAATCAGTTAAAAAATCTAAATGAGAAACAGATCCTTGGTTTGTTGTAATACCAGACCAAACATCATCAGTATTTTTCCCATGTTTTTCTAATAATTCAACTAAGTATCTATTTCTAACATTAAATGATCCAGATAAAGTTTTGTGTGTGTAACTATTTGCTGCAACTGGCTCTACTCCAGGGGATGCTCCACCACAGATAATAGAAATAGAAGCTGTTGGTGCAATCGCAGTTTTGTTAGAAAATCTTTCATTATAACCATAATCTGCAGCATCTGGACAAGCTCCTCTTTCATCAGCTAAATCTTTTGAGGCTTGATCAACATGTTCTTGAATATGTTTGAATATCTTTTTATTCCAAGCTTTACTCATCACAGATTCAAGTGGAATACTATGCTTTTGCAAATAAGAATGGAAACCCATAACACCTAGGCCAACACTTCTTTCTTTTTCAGCAGAATATTTTGCATCATCAAATTGCTCTGGAGCTCTTTCAATAAAATCAGTTAATACATTATCTAAAAATCTCATAACATCATTGATCATAACGTTATCGTCTTTCCACTCATCATACTTTTCTAAGTTTAAAGATGATAAACAACATACAGCAGTTCTATCTCTTCCATTTTTATCTATTCCTGTAGGTAATGTGATCTCACTACAAAGGTTAGAAGTTTTAACAGTTAGATTTGCTAACTTATGGTGTTGTGGAATTTGTCTGTTAACTGTATCGATATAGATAATATAAGGTTCACCCGTTTCAATTCTTGCAGTTAATAATCTAATCCATAAATTTCTTGCAGAGATCGTTTGTTGTACAGTTCCATCAGCAGGACTTTTTAGTGCCCACTGCCCATCTGTTTCAACCGCTCTCATAAATGCATCGGATACTAAAACACCATGATGAAGGTTTAATGCTTTTCTATTAGGATCTCCACCTGTAGGTCTTCTCATTTCTATAAACTCTTCAATTTCAGGATGTTCAATTGGAAGATAACAAGCAGCAGATCCTCTTCTTAATGAACCTTGGCTAATTGCCATCGTTAACGAGTCCATTACTTTAATGAAAGGAATTATTCCTGATGTCTTTCCAACTTTACCAATTTTTTCTCCAATAGATCTAAGGTTACCCCAGTAACTTCCGATCCCACCACCTTTAGCTGCTAACCAAACGTTCTCACTCCATAAATCTAATATTCCATTTAAACTATCTGATGCTTCATTTAAAAAACATGAAATGGGTAAACCTCTTTTAGTTCCCCCGTTTGATAAAACTGGAGTTGCTGGCATGAACCATAAATTACTAATGTAGTTATAAATTCTTTGTGCATGTAAATTGTCATCGGCGTATGAACTTGCAACACGGGCGAATAAATCTTGGTAAGATTCGTTATGACCTAAGTAACGATCTTTTAAAGTTGCTCTACCAAAGTCAGTTAATTTATTGTCTCTTGATCTATCAATTTTAATAATGATACCTTTTTCATTTTGAAAAAGTTCAGTGTCATTGCTAAGTGAAAATAAATCTGGTCCTTTATTTTTTGAAAGTTCGCTATTATCTGGGCTATATTCGGAGACAGCTTTCTTGAGTGCCTGTGATAGAATTTTGTTCATATTTTAAGTTTATTTTAGTTTTTTTTACAAAACAACTATATGTTGTATGCTGAAAGCATTGATACACCATATAAATCATTATTCAACAGAACGTTTATAGAACATAGAAAAAAAATATCAATAAAAAAATTAAATTAATTGTAGAAACATAAGCAATGACAACAGAATTAAAAATAGATCCGTATGGCTTCAGGGAGTATGACGCGAGGTGGTTGTATGAGAAGGACATAAACAGAATCGGAATAGAGAATCTAGGCAAAGGTTTAGGTACTCAAATTATAAAACATACAAAAAAAGCGAATCCAAGAGTAATTGTTGGTCATGATTATAGATCTTACAGTGAAGAAATAAAATCTGCACTTAAAAAAGGTCTGCTTTCAACAGGATGCAATGTTGAAGACATAGGTTTATCATTATCCCCTACTGTTTATTTTGCACAATTTAATTTAGATGCGGATGCTGTTGCAATGGTTACTGCTAGTCACAATGAAAATGGTTGGACTGGAGTTAAAATGGGTATCAAAAAAGGTTTAACCCATGCACCTGAAGAGATGAAAGAATTAAAAGAGATAACTTTAAATGAAAATTTCATAAAAGGCGAAGGAGTTGAAAAACAAATAGAAGGTTTTCAACAAATTTATAAAGATGATTTAATAAATAAAAATAAAATCACAAAAAAAATTAAAGCAGTTGTTGCATGTGGTAATGGAACCGCTGGAATATTTGCCCCTGAAATTTTAAGAGGAATTGGTTGTGAAGTAATAGAGCTTGATTGTGATCTTGATTGGACTTTTCCAAAATATAATCCAAATCCAGAAGATTTAGAAATGTTACATGCAATTGCAAAAGCTGTAAAAGATAATAACGCAGATATTGGTTTTGGTTTTGATGGTGATGGCGATAGAGTTGGTGTAATTGATAATTTGGGGGATGAAATCTTTTCAGATAAAATTGGATTATTGATTGCAAGAAACTTATCAAAAACTCATAAAAATTCTAAGTTTATAGTCGATGTAAAATCAACAGGACTGTACGCAACTGATAAAGTTTTAATTGAGAATAACTGTGAAACCATTTATTGGAAAACAGGTCACTCACACATTAAAAGAAAAGTTAATACTGAAAAAGCACTAGCTGGATTTGAGAAAAGTGGTCACTTTTTCTTTAACCAACCTTTGGGATTTGGTTATGATGATGGAATAAATTCTGCAATTCAAGTGTGTCATTTATTAGATAATGAAAACAAATCGATGAATGAGATTATAAAAGAACTACCTAACACTTTTCAAACACCAACCATGGCACCCTTTTGTAAAGATGAAGAGAAATATCAAGTAGTTGAAGAGTTAGTTAAACAAGTAAATGAACTAAAAGATAATAAAACTAAAATTGATGATCAAGAAATAAGTGAAGTCTTAACCGTGAATGGTATCAGATTTTCTTTTAAAGATGGTTCATGGGGGTTAATTAGAGCTTCATCTAATAAACCATCATTAGTAATTGTTACTGAAAGTCCAACATCGATTGAGAGAAAGAAAAAGATCTTTGATTTTATTGATGATCTTTTACAAAAAACTGGCAAAGTTGGCGAATATGATCAAAAAATATAAATATTTACTAATTTTTATCCTTCTTTTTACCTCTAAAAGTCACGCTTTAAGCCCTGAATATGAGAAGGAATTGTACATTGGCTGTTACTCTAACTCTAAAGCATATATTGGCCCGGATGGTGCTAAAATATACTGTCAGTGCACCGTTGATAAATTAAGTGCAAAATTTAGTGATGAAGAGATGGATGAAGTCTTCAGCAAAGAGCCTCAAGAGATTATGGAGCAAACAGCATTTGCGACAGAAGAGTGCGAAAAGTAAAAAAAAGCTTTTAAAATAATCAAATAATTAATAGGTTTTGAAAATGGAAGATAAAAAAAACTTCGGTTTTGGAACTCAAATTAGGAAATCTCCTTACTTTAACTCAACGGTTAAATGGGGTGCAACTGGTTTTTCAGTTTATAATCACATGTACATTCCTCGTGACTTTGGATCCCCTGAACAAAACTTTTGGAATTTAGTTAATGAAGCAATTTTATGTGATGTTGCAGTTGAGCGACAAGTAGAAATTACAGGGCCAGATGCTACAAAATTTATTCAACTGTTAACACCAAGGGATTTATCAAAACTTTCAGTTGGTCAATGTAAATATGTTTTAATTGTAAATAACAATGGTGGAATTTTAAACGATCCAGTTTTATTAAGATTAAAAGAAAACCATTATTGGTTATCTCTTGCAGATAGTGATATTTTATTATGGGCACAAGGAGTTGCAGTAAATTCAAATCTTGATGTTAAAATTGTCGAACCCGATGCCTCCCCTCTTCAATTACAAGGTCCAAACTCTGGAAAAATTATGGAAAGCTTATTTGGTGAAAGTATTAATGATCTTAAATATTATTGGTTACGTGAATTAGATCTAGATGGCATTCCTTTAATAGTTTCTCGTACCGGTTGGTCTAGTGAACTAGGTTATGAGTTATATTTAAGAGATGGCTCTAAGGGTGACAAACTTTGGGAAAAGATAATGGCAGCTGGTAAACCTCATGGTTTAAAACCAGGCCACACATCATCGATTAGACGTATTGAAGGTGGAATGTTATCGTACCATGCTGATGCTGATATTAACACGAACCCTTATGAAGTTGGATTAGGAAGACTTGTTAATCTTGATACTAATATAAACTTTATTGGTAAAGATGCTTTAAAAAAAATAAACAAGGATGGTATTAAAAGAAAACAAGTTGGTGTGATTTTAGACTGTGAACCGTTAACAGGCCCTAACACTACCTTTTGGGAAATCTTAAAAGACAATCAACTAGTTGGTAAAATTACTTCTGCAGTTTATTCACCAAGACTAAAACAAAACATAGCCCTTGCAATGGTTTCAATTAACAATTCAGAGATTGGTACAGTGCTTGATGTTAAAATGAATGATAAAATCATTAAAGCAACGGTTACTGAAAAACCTTTCTATGATCCTAAAAAGAAGCTCGCAAGTTCATAACAATAAGAGTACTTATAAACCATGTTAACCCCAAAAGATTATATATCCCTTTACTTACTAGTTATTATCTTAACGGTAGTCTCAGTTAACTTTATGTACCGTCTCTATTTCTAGTAATATTCCTTATCTTTTAAGGATTTTTTATCAATTGATATCCCATTAGATAGGAAATCTAGCAAAATTAACTTTAGTGTGGCACCAGTGTGTCATGATAATTAACCAGTCACCAAAGGGGGAACTTATATCATTATCTATATATAATATCCTGAAAGATTTTTTTATTATATTTTAGTCAATTCTAAATTCTATTCCCATTAAATCGCTTAGTTCTTTAATAAACTTTTTAAAGTTTTGTGGGAAAAAATAATAACCAGAACAATACTTTGCTTTATCATGATTAATTATTTTTAAAGACCAGTGAACTTGACATGTTGGAGCTGCATACTTTGGTTGTCTATGAGGATATTTGCTATGCCAATTCCAAACACCCAGTTCATCTATTTTTTTCCAAAAGTTTTGTTTTTTAAATTCATCTATCTTAACTTCAGTGATTTCTCCATGCTCATTAATAAAACCCTTATTATTATCTAAAGATATAAAAATTGGCCCTGTATCATATGACGCTTGCAATTCAATAACCTCATTCTCTATATTCAAATCTTCAATAGTCTCTATTTTTGAACCAAATAAATTATTTAAAGCTTTAATTAATTTATTAAAATTATGAGGATATTCTTCATGACCATTCACAACCTTTGCTTTTCCATCTTTATTTCTAAGACGTAGTTCCCAAACAAGACCATCACAAATTGAACCAATGGGTGAATAATCTTTTTCCCAACCCCAAACATCTAGCTCATCCATCTTTTTCCAAAAGTTTTTAATCTTTCTTTCAGTTAATTGAATTTCTTGCATATAACCCATTCCACTAACGCTGCTTCCTTTATTGCCTGCTTTTAGCTCTAGCGTGTTACCAGTCGACGGAAAGGCATTACCATCATAAAAAATTACTTCTTTTTTTTTCATTATATTTTTATCTCCGAAAATTCATCCTTAATAGAATTTAATAATTTTTCTGACATCTCATCATTATTAGATTTTAAATTTTCAATTGATGAATTTAGACTATCGATAAATTTAGAATTATTTACGATGTTATTATAATTATCAATTTGGTCTTTAAATTTTTCATAAGTAATTTCTTTTAATTTTGTAGAAAATATTTGAGTTAATTCACCTTTAGACTCGTGACCTGAAAATGGGTCAAATAATTTTGGAATATAAACAATATTCCATGGTGCCATAAACATGAGTGCATTTTTCGTATGTCCAAAAATATGAGATACTTGATAATTGCTAATTAAATTCGAATTTTTTAATTTTCTTTTTGAAAACCCTGTTAAATTTTCTAAAATTTTTGTTGGATGTGTATTGTTTGAAGGGTCTTTTTTTATATTTGAATTGCCAAAGAGACTTTTGTGAACTTCAAGCATATATTTTGTACTGGCAGCATCTCTACCCATGCCTCTAATATATACTTCTTGATTGGAATAAATTTTATTTTTTAAAATCTCCCATTCATTATGAGCTTTATCCTTTGGAATAAAGATTATATCTTTCAATCCGTATTCAATAAAATCATCATCTGAAATCTTAAACGTTTTTAAAAAGTTTAGGTATGAGTCTCTATTCATTTACGTTTTAAAATAAGTTTCATTTTTTTTTTGTTCTTTTTAAATTGGATATTCTTTCTAGCATTTGCCCCTGATGGATGAGGAAATCCTTCAAGAAAACATCTTAATTTAAGTTTGTATTTACTGTTTAAATATTCAATTGTAGATGAAACAGTATTGCCCAAAGGAACAATAATAGATTTCTTTAAAGTTTTTAATTCTTTTAAAAAATTTTTCTCAATAAAATCCAAGAGTATTTGCTTCTTTAAAATATTTGCACCCGAATAGTTTTTTCCTTTATCAAATACTGGATATTTAACTAACGAAGTAGTGTGAAGGTACTTATTGTGTTTATGAAATAAACTTTCACAAGATTTAATTTTTAGTGTTTTATTAATCTTTAATTCATCTAGATATTTAACTAAGGTGGTTCTCATACTCCCTTTGAAGCTAGATAAATCTTTTACTTCCTTTAATGATTTACCTTGGTTAATTACCTCAAAGCTTTGCAACATTTGTTGAAGACCAGGAGTTATACCCACAATCATTATTTTTGCTTTAGAATTGATATAATCAAATGGTGCATAATATATTTTTAAATTATCTTTTTTGGTAATTAAGAACTTGCCTCTAGTAGCTGTTGATTTACTTATCTTTTTTAATGATTTAATTTTTTTAAGATATTTTGACATTGTTTGAGATTAATAACTTCAACATAAAAATATACAATTTAATGAGTGCTCATTTTGCATTTTATTAGTCATTAAAATTATTATTCTTAAATAAATTATATATAATACTGGCAATGTTTGAACAAACTTTCAAAAATATAGACGATATTCTTTGGAAAGACTCGGGCTGTAGTACTGAGCTTGATTATGCCGAACAATCATCATGGATACTATTTCTTAAATGGTTAGATGATTACGAAAAAGATAAATTAATTAAAACTAAACTAGAAAATAAAAAATTTAAACCTACCTTAGATAAAGAATTTCAGTGGTCTACTTGGGCTATTGTTAAAGACAAAGATGGTAAAGTAGATTTCAATAAAACTCTTACAGGGCCAGACTTAAAAAAGTTTGTTGATGATAAACTATTTCCTTATCTTTCTTCTTTTAGAAATAGTGCTGAAAGTTTTGACACTCTTGAATATAAAATTGGTGAAATATTCTCTGAGCTTAAGAATAAACTACAAGATGGATACACATTAAGAGATGTTATTAACGAAGTAGATAATCTTAAGTTTCAAAGCAATGAACAAAAGCATGAACTAAGTGCTTTGTATGAAGAGAAGATTAAAAACATGGGTAATGCTGGTCGTAACGGTGGTGAATACTACACACCAAGACCTCTTATTAAATCTATCATTAAAGTCATAGACCCTAAGGTTGGAGAAACTGTTTACGATGGTGCAGTTGGTAGTGCTGGGTTTTTAGTTGAAGCGTTTGAGCACATGAGTCAGTCAAAGTCTTTAACAGTAACCGAACTTAAGAACCTTCAAAACAAAACATTCTATGGAGCTGAAAAGAAAACCTTAGCTTACATCATAGGTATTATGAATATGATACTGCATGGGATTGAAAGCCCAAATATCATTCATCAAAATACATTAGAGACTAATATTCAAGAGATACAAAACAAAGATAGAGTTGATGTTATTCTTGCTAACCCTCCTTTTGGTGGAAAAGAAAAAGCAAACATCCAAGAAAACTTTCCAATTAAAACAGGAGAGACTGCTTATCTATTTCTTCAACATTTCATAAAGAAACTTAAAGTTGGAGGAAGATGTGGTGTAGTTATCAAAAATACTTTCTTGAGTAATACAGATAATGCTAGCATAGCCCTTAGAAAACAACTGATAGAAGAATGTAATTTGTTTGCAATTCTTGATTTACCTGGGGGAGCTTTCCTTGGAACTGGAGTTAAGACAGTTGTCTTATTTTTTGAAAAAGGGAAACCCACTGAAAAGCTTTGGTACTATCAACTTAATGTTGGAAGGAGCATGGGTAAAACTAATTCGTTAAATGAAAATGATTTAGAAGATTTCATAAAAATAGCTAAGGCACAAAAGCTTAGTAATAATAGTTGGTCTATAGATATTGATAAAATCAACAAAGAAACTTTAGATATAGGTGTTTCAAATCCCAATATAACGGAAGAGTTAGATGAAAGAACTCCAGAACAAATTATTTCTGAAATAGAAGAAATAGATATTAAATCTTTAGAAGCAATTAAAAAGATTAAGGAATTAATAAATGATTAGTTTTGTAAAACTAGGAGATGCCTGTTTGGTAAAAAGGGGAACAACAATAACCAGAAAACAAACTAAAAAAGGAAATGTTCCTGTTATTGCTGGAGGTAGAAAGGCTACTTATTTTCATAACCAACATAATAGAAAATCTGGAACAATTACTATTAGTGGTTCTGGGGCTAGTGCAGGTTTAGTGAATTACTGGCAAATACCTATATTTGCATCTGATTGCTCTACTGTAGAGCTTAAAGATACTAAACAAAATATTAAATTTGTTTATTATTACATGCAATCGATGCAAGAATTAATTTATAAAGAGATGAGGTCTGGTGCGGCACAGCCTCATGTTTATGCTAAAGATATTGCTAATTTAAATTTCCCAATAATTTCTTTAAAAGAACAACAACGCATTGTAGCTAAACTGGATACAGCTTTTGCTGAGATTGATAAGGCAATAGAATTAATAAAAAAAAATATTTCTAATTTTAAAAGTTATTATTCTTATACAATTGATAAAGAATTTTCTAAATATTCTGATAAACTCAGACAGATTGGTGATTACAGTAAAATAAATTATGGTTACACAGCAAAAGCAAGCTTTGATAAAGGTAGTTATAAACTCTTAAGAATTACAGATATACAAAATAGCTCTGTAAACTGGAATACAGTACCTTACTGCAATGTAGAACCCAATAAACTTTCAAGGGTAATACTTAAGCATGGAGATATTGTATTTGCACGTACTGGAGCAACTACTGGAAAAAGTTTTCTTATTCAAAACCCAGTTAATTCAGTATTTGCATCATATTTAATTCGTATCTCTGTTGATAGAGAAATTTTGTTACCAACATTTGTAATATATTATTTTCAAAGTGCTAAATACTGGAAACAAGTCAATGATGGAATTTCTGGTTCAGCTCAAGGAGGTTTCAATTCATCGAAATTAAGTCAATTAAGAATACCCATTATAAGTAAGACTAATCAGCAAAAACTAGTTGAAAAATTTGATTTGATAAATGAGTATTCTTTAAAATTACAAGATTACTATTCAAGAAAATTAATCCATTTACACTCTCTTAAACAAGCAATACTTTCAAAAGAGTTAATAAGAAAAAAAGCAGCATGAACGAAGCAGATACAAGAGCAGAATTAATAGACCCTAAAATAAAAGAAGCTGGTTGGGGCACTATTGAAGGAAGTGTTGTTAGAAGAGAGTTTAAGATAACTAATGGTGAGATTAAACCTGGTGGTATTAGAGCTAGTTTTGATAAGGCTGACTACGTTCTTGTTTATAAAAATAGAAAAATTGCAGTAATAGAGGCAAAATCAGATGAACTTGATGTTAGTGAAGGAGTTGGTCAGGCAAAAGATTATGCTCAAAAGTTAAGAATACCTACTACCTACTCTACTAATGGTAACAAAATTTATGAGATTAATTATTCTAAAAATGAAAAAGGTGAAATAAAGATTAATAAAGATGGTGAGATGATTGTTACTTCAGAAGCCGAAGTTGATAAATTTCCATCCCCTGAAGAACTATGGGCTAAAACTTTTAAAGATAAAAATGAATGGTCTAGTAAATTTGATGATGTTGATTTTAAAACATTCAAAGGTTTTAGAGAGCCAAGATACTATCAAGAAATAGCTATCAATAATACACTTGAAGCAATTGCAAATAAGCAAGACAGAATACTTTTAACTCTTGCAACAGGAACGGGTAAGACAGTAATTGCATTTCACATTGCTTGGAAGTTGTTTCATGCAAGGTGGAATATGCAAAGAGATGGCAAAAGAGTTCCCAGAATATTATTTTTAGCTGATAGAAACATATTAGCCAATCAAGCTTTTAATTCTTTTAGTGCTTTTGATGAGAATGCTTTAGTTAGAATTACTCCTAAAGATGTTAAAGACAAAGGTCATGTTCCAACAAATGGTTCTGTATTCTTTACTATATTTCAAAGCTTTATGTCTGGGCCAGAAAACAAACCTTACTTTGGTCAGTACCCTGCTGACTTCTTTGATTTAGTTATAATAGATGAATGTCACAGAGGTGGTGCTAACGATGAAAGCAATTGGAGGGATATTTTAAATTATTTCAAAACAGCAACTCAAATTGGTTTAACAGCTACACCTAAAAGAAAAATAAATGCTGATACCTATAATTATTTTAAAGAACCAATTTACACCTATTCATTAAATAATGGAATTACAGATGGTTTTCTGACGCCTTTTAGAGTCAAGATAATTACTATGGGAGATTATGTTTACACAAGTGAAGATGAGGTTCTTTCAGGAGAAAATTTAATAACTGAAGGAGAGGTCTTTGGGGAAAAAGACATGAATAGAAAGATTATAATTAAAGAAAGAGAACGCAAAAGAGTACAGTTAATGCTTAACAGTATTAATCCTAAAGAAAAAACATTAGTTTTTTGTGCAAGTATTTCTCATGCTGGAATGATAAGGGATTTAATTAATCAAGAGTCAGTTAACCCTCCAGCAGATTATTGTGTAAGGGTGACTGCTGAAGATGCACAAATAGGTGATACATATCTTAGACAATTTCAGGATAACGAAAAAACTCTACCTACAATATTAACTACTAGTCAAAAACTTAGCACTGGAGTTGATGCTTTAAATATTAGAAATATTGTTTTAATGAGACCAGTTAATAATATGATTGAATTTAAACAAATCATAGGAAGAGGTACAAGATTATTTGAAGATAAGTTTTATTTTACTATTGTTGATTTTGTAGGTGCTTACAAAAAATTTTCTGACCCTGATTGGGACGGGCCTGGATTACCACCAGGACCTAAACCGCCACCACCACCAGGACCACCTAAACCGCCGCCGCCACCAAAAGAAAAAATTATAATTAAGCTTGCTAAAGGAAATGAATTGTCAATTACATCTATGTCTACTACTTTGTTTTATTTTCAAGGCAAACCAATTTCTGTACAAGAATTTATTAAAAAATTGTTTAATACAATAACTTTACCAGAAGTCCTAAAAAACGAGGAGCAGCTTAGAGAGCTATGGTCATCTCCTATAACTAGAAATAAATTATTTAAAAAGCTTGAAGATGAAGGTTTTGCTAAACAAGATTTAAAATCTATCCAAACACTAATAGAAGCTGAAGATAGTGATATTTTTGATGTTTTAGTACATGTTGCCTACAGCAAGAAACCTATTCAAAGAGCAACTAGAGTGGCTAATGCAGAAGATGAAATTTATAAAAACCTAAATGATAAACAAAAAGAATTTATAGACTTTGTGCTAAGCAGATATGTAGAGGGTGGTGTTGACGAATTAGATTTAGATAGGTTAAGTTCTCTAATTGAACTTAAGTACAATACTATTCACGATGGTCTAGAGGCATTAGGTGATGCAGATAATATAAAAAATACTTTTATTAATTTTCAAAAGTATTTGTATTAGGATTTATTCTCAATATCTTTTCTTATCTCAATGTACTCAAGAGTTTCTTTGGTTGATAGCTTTTCATTAGATGGTCCTGTTCTTTTATAAAAATCTGTCTCATTTAAAAAAGCTGTTTCTTTTATAGGGAGTTTTGTACAATTAACTATCAACAGTGTTTTATTTTCAACGCTATGAAAGCTGTATTTTATATAAGTTTCTAAATATTTTATACCAATATTAGATTTGATTTTATCTTTTAAAAATTTTGAGCAATCATCTTGGTTTCTAAATCTATCCATTTCTATACCTAGAATATTTTTATCATCGTCCTGACCAACAATTAATGTACCCCCTTCTGTATTTAAAAAGGCCACAATAGTTTTTAATACACTGTCAGCTAAAGAATTATTAATTTTTTTTTCTTTAATACTCCATCTCAAGGTTGATTTTCTTTCTAAAGAAATAGACTCATCCATATTAATTAAATTTCTAATTGAATAGTCAGGAAATTCCTCAAAAAGTTTTTCTGGTTGAAACTCAAAATCATCATCTTCAACAGTGTTAGTTAATTTATCAATATATTTATTTAATTTTTCTTTAGCATCAGCTATTTTCTTTCTATTTTTAACTACTGTTATTTGCTCAGAAGTTTTTTTCATTGGTACACAAACTCTGCCAAGTGATTGTGAATTCAAATGTGGAATTATAGTGCTCGCAGACAAAGACAACAATTGTTCTCTACCCTCATTTGAATTCAGAAAGTTCTGGACGTATTCATTTATAAAAAATTCAGCATCAAATAAAAGGAGCCAATATCTACTTGCTTTTAAAGCTTCAATGTTTATTTCAGTTTTACTTGATTTCGAAGGAATCATTGGGGTAAATACAATATTTTCACCAGCAAAGTTTTTTAGCTCATTTAAAACATCGTCTCTTTTTTTATTACTTTTTAACAAATCTACAGATTTAATTTTAAGTGCCACATCTTTTAAATATTTAGGTGTAAAATTTTTCTTTTTAAAATCTTCAATTTGATTATTTTGAGCAAACGACATTTTAGCACTATGAAAATATGCTTTAGGCGTTTTTATAATATTGAGATTATCAAGATTTTTATCTCCTTCATTTATTGTTCTAAAGTCCGCAGAATGAATACCTGACATCCACAAATCTCCAATAGGTCCTTTAATATACTCATACATGGAAAAGCTAATTGAAGTTTCTTTCTTATAAATATCACCTAAAATATTCTCTCTAAACCTAGTGAATTTAGGAAAGTAATTTTCTAATCTCACTGAAAAGTAATTCATTGTGGAGATATTTAATACAAAACCACCATTAACCAAATTTTTGTCTATTAATTTTTCAAGTGCCATTAATGGGTCTGGCTTTCTTATTCCTACTGGTAGCTGAAGAAATATTAAATCATACTTATCTTTATCTAAATTACTTATGTCCTCTTGAACTTCGTTAAAATTGCCAGTTTTATTTGTAATATCATAACCTTCGTCAGCCAATTCTTTTTCAGGGAAAAAACTTTCAAAGAATATATAATTAAAATTTAGAATTTTCTTATTCTTACTCAAAGATTGTTTTAAAATTTCATTTATCCTAATCGATATAGCCTTTTTCATAATTTATGTTTACATATCATAAGAGACTGTTGCCTTTTTGAAAACATTTTTTTGGCTGATTAAAAACAAAAGTTAATGATTTAAGTAGAATCATGCATTGGATTTCATTCCTTTTCGCCCGTTTACGTTTCTTTTCATTGTTCTCCTCTTTACGTAGACCCTTCGATAAGAGAAGGAGTGAAACCATTACTAACTACAAATTACTTTCCCTTAAAAATACAACCAACAATAGGAGTTTTGATATATGGAAATAAACGGTATTAATAAATACTGTCATGTAAGCGCTTACATTGCTTATGATAACTGCAGCCCAGTTTACAAACAAACCTTTAAGTTTGAACTCAGTCCAAGTACCCATAACAGCATCATTTGGGAGAAAATAATCAAAATACTCAAGAAAAACGGAATAAATGTGGAGCTTAAATCATGAAGAGGTTCTTAATTTTTGTCTCAGCTCATTTATTTTTATTTCTATTAGTCATTGCTTACCAAGCTCAAGCAGATGATGAAGAATGGAATATTAATAGGTATGAAAAGTTAGTTTATGCAAGAGTTTCAGGTGAAGTTACACATGGAGACTCGCTTAATTTTTTTATACACGTTAACGATGATTGTGACAGAGTATGGAACAATTTTACATTTTACACTTATGAAAAACCAGGTGATATCAAACAATTAATAGGAAAACACATCCCAATACGAATTAATAACCAAGAAGAAACTGCTGAAGTTGAGGCGGTAACACCTTTTTTAATGGGTTATCGTGTTTTGTTTTCTATAGGTACTTTTGATCTTCAAAAATACATCTACAAATTAAATGATTTTTATAAGGAAGAAAAAAGGTTTGAAATTGAAATAGTTGATGGTGTTGGTTTTAAAGCAGCAAAATACTTCGATATTCCTAATAATAATTGGAAACTAGATAAACTTGTACCCTCTGTATTGGAAGCTCGTAAACTTTGTAAAACTATTGACCAGGTAGGTAGTTAGATAATGTTAAGAGTTCTTTTATTGATCTTGGTATTGTTACCCACAACATCTTACGCTGATAAAGGCTTGAAAATCTCATGTCTTAATATGAAAGATTTGGTTATTGGAAGAAAGATTAATCCTTTGAAATTTACAATGCAAGCAGTAGGACTTGAATATTTTGATAAAGAAAAAGGAGAATTTATTATGATTGAAGCTAATAAATTAGATATTGGTGAAAACCAGGTAACTGCAAGATTTGCTGATTATGAATTAGGGTTTCAAATGATTGTATTTGATGGAGATACAGAACCTAGCATGACCATGTCAAAATATGATTTTAAAAATAATAGGTTCTTAGAACATTATCAGTGTGATTTTGAAACTACAAATATTGAATAAAATCAGGTATCTAAGTGAAGGAATGAGAGTTAATCAACTAAAAGATCGTAGAATTTAAATATTGATTAATAAAACTATTATAGCGATAGCTATTAACACAGCACTGACAACAATATAATTCAACCTAATATTAAATTTTTTAAAGACTATTTCGGTAATCTTTTCCCAGAATAATACGATTAAGAAGATAATTATAGCTGGCAGAATATATTTGATCATAAATCCATAATTATTGTGTAAGCTAAATAAGTAAGTTCAATGGCTAATAGTATTTCAAGTACAGACATAATTTACTTTATTTAATAATCCAAAAAATGATATTTATTATATAAACCAAAATACCATAAAATAAGAACATCAGAAATTTGTCTTTTCCTGACTTTTCTTTCCAATTTAAAGTAAATAACGCAGCAGGTGATGCAACTAGTAAAATAACCCCAACAACAATTACCAATACTGATAAAATTATAAATACATTCATAAATTAATTTTTATCATATATTTTCTTAAATATTAAATCTGTCTTTAATTGCATAAAACCATACCGCTAATCTAAAATAAAATGTTCTTAACTGGGGGAAGATAAATTTCTTAGGCAATCCTTTATAAATTTTTGAAATATCTAACTCTTTACTGTTTGATAATACTAACTTAGACAATTGTTTTCCAGTCCAAGGAGCAGCACTCACTCCAACCCCATTATAGCCAAATCCATAATAAATCTCTTCATTGTCAATTTTACCAATGGAGGGAGTTAATTTTTGAGATAAAGCAATTAATCCCCGCCAATTGTAATCAATATTAATATCTTTCCATTTAGGAAAAATATCTTTTAAAAACTTTTCCATTTTCTTAGACATATTTAAATTAGATTGATCACTGCCACTTAAATCCCCTCTGGTACCAAATAAAATTCGGTTGTCAGGTAACTTTCGATAATAATATAAAAGATTTTTAGTATTAGCTATTGGAGAAAATGTTGTAAAATTATGTTGGTCAATTTCTTGCTTGGTTAAGGCTCTGGTGACAATAATATTTGAAATTACTGGTAAAATTCTTGAATTCATCTCTGGGATTAAACCTTCTTGGTAGAACCCATTTGTTGCAACGACTATTTTTTTTGAACGAATAGATCCTTCTTTCGTCCTTAAAATATAATTACCATTCTCTTTATCAATTTTATCCACTTTAGTGTGCTCGAAGATTTTTAATTGTTTAGATAAAGCGTATTTTGCAATGCCATTAACAAATTTAAGAGGATTGATTGCAAAACCAGGTTTATATGAAAAAGCTCCAAATTGCTCTGTGCCTCCATGGCCAATTTTATCAAAGTCTTCTTTTGAATAAATTTCAGTTTCAATACCAAACTCTTCTCTATAAGCTTTGGCTTGTTCTTTAATATATTTAAACTTATTTGGATGATGGGCAACAACGTAATTACTATCCCCCGTTACATCACAATCAATATTATATTCTTTTATAATGTCTTTTGTATAATTTGAGCCGTCAACAGAGTTTTTAAAGAACTTTTTAGTTTCATCATTGCCGTAAATAGATTGCATCTTTTTAAAAGACATCTTACTTGGCGGCAGACAACAAAAACCTGCATTACGAGATGAAGCCCCCCAACCTATTTTTCCAGCTTCAACTAAAATGACATCTAAATTATGATTTTCTATTAAATTAATTGCACAGGATAAACCAGTGTACCCTCCACCTATTACAACAATTTCTGAGCTGATATCTTTATTAAGTTTATCTAGATTTAAATTTTCGCTTGAATGATCTTCCCAATAACTACTAACTGGGGTGTTAAATTGATAAATATCTGAATGATAAATATTTTTCATTAACAAGACCCTAGCACGCAATTAATACTTAATTCTAGTCAAACTTCTAATTTTTTAGGATTTGAAATGAACTTAAAAGACTTAAGCCCTATTTTCATAGGGCTTAAATTAGATTAGTTAAGCAGCACTTACTCTTTGCTCTATATGCTCTTCATCATTAGAACTTGAAGAAACCTTTTGGAACAATTTTATAGGAACTCCTTTTGATAAAATATCTAATACCGGGCAATGTGTATTTACCGTATCAATCAATTTATCTATTTCAGCTTTTGGTGATGAAGATTTAATATCAACAGTACCAGAGATGGATTGAAAGCCAGGTCTAGTGTTTTTATTTAAAGCTAAAAAACCCTGAAGATCTAATTCACCTTTTAATTTAACACTAACACTCTCAATATTAATACCCGCTGCTGTAGCAAATGCTTTATAGGTTATCTCCTGACACGTTGCTAACGCTGCTAATATTAACTCTACTGGGCTGGGTCCCTCATCTTTTCCACCAAAACTTTTGGGTTCATCAACAACTAATTTATGCTCTCTAAGAGTGACTACAGATTGAAGTCCTTCTTTAAGAATTGAGTTGCTTTCATATTGGACCACAGCATTTTTTGGGTTGGCTGTAAAATCCTTCTGTAGATTACTTATTGTTTCTTTTAGATTGTTACTCATTTTTTTTCTCCTGTTTTAGTGCTTCGACATATGTCAGGCGCACAATTTAGTTAAATGCCCTTCTTAATTTATTTACGCTTTGTCTCCATATTCAGTCATATGTTTTGGAATTCTTTTATTTTTTCCATACATAAAATGATTTTCCATGTTCTCTCGATATTTACTTGCTGGAACAGTTAAACCAATAGATTCAGCAACTTCCCTAATCAACATTGGGTTTGCTCCACAACATACTCCAAGGTAATTAATACCTAAGGCATAAGCATCTTTTGCAAATTTACCTATTTCATATCTATTACAAAAGTGTGGGTCCAATGCTGTTGGAAATGTTCTTCCATGAGGTGATGGACACTGACAATTACTTCTGTCTGGCAGATTAAAAAATGTTGGGTAATCTTCACTAGTTCTATAAGGAATTGGTAAAGCACCCACATGGCATTTGACTGCTTTTCTAATTTCTTTTAAAAAAGGAAACATGGTAGCAGGTCCTCTAAAACAATTTAAACCAACAACATCAGCCCCTAATTGCTCTAGCTCTTTACATGTATCAACAACTGACTTTCCATCTCTCATTTTATTCTCACCCATTGGCGAAATTGTTAATACTGTTGGAAGATTAGCTTTCTTCATTACCTCAAGTGCTTTGAAGGCCTCTTCAGCATAATAAAAAGTTTCACCAATTAACATGTCAGCACCTTCTTCTACGGCCCAACCAATCATCTCTGTAAACATTCCTTCAACTACTTTTTGAGATTGTGGATCATTATGTTTCCAGATATTTGAATTTGAAATATTACCTGCCATCAAATTTGGTTTAGACCCTTTAGGTGTATCTAGTGCTACTTTTTTTGCAATTTTTAAAGCTGAACGGTTTAGAGGTTCAAGAAGTTCTTCTTTACCAATAACACGCATTTTTTCTCTATGCCCATTATAAGTGAAAGCCTCAACAATATCCGAACCCGCATGCTGAAATTCTCTATGTAAGTTCTCTAAAACTTCAGGATGATCTAATGACACCATTGGAACAAATTCCCCTGATGACATGTAGCCACGTCTTTCTATCTCAAATAAAAAACCTTCTGCACATATAACAGGTCCTTTATCTAATCTTTCTTTTAATTTATTTGTGCTCATTTTTTTTCTCCGAGTTTTGTGGAGAAAAAAGGTCACAAAATAACAAGAGGGTTAAATCCATAGGCCTCTTTTCTCCTTTTTAGTGCTTAAGCAAATGCAGGGCGCACAATATGGTTCAACTGCCCGGCTTAATTTTATGAAAGATAAAAAAAAACCACCTGTCTAAAGCGGTGGTTTAAGCGTCGCTTTAGCAGGATTTATAACGCGCTCTGCAATTTAACTTAAATCAGCGCAACTAAATATAATCAACTTTCTCTCAAACTGTCAATTGAAAAAATAAATAATAGTTAAAATTATGAGAATAATGACAATCCAAATACTAAGATTAGTTAAGAATTGCTTTAATTTAGAATTAGATTGTAGAAAAGCTGGGAGTACTAATAAGAGTATCCCTAGCATATAAACAAAGGGTAATATCTGATCTGCCATTTATATCGATGATAGCTTCATCTTTTTGGAATACTTTTTCTGAGGTGAATTTTTTATAACTGCTTGAGCACAACGCATGACCCCTCTTTTTTTATCAAAAGTCATTTTGGGTTCACCATACAATTTCCATCCATTGGATATGGCCTCCGTGACACGATGGCAAAATTCTGAAGTGTCGTCACTTGTAATAAATCTATAACCTTTCATAATCAGACCTTAACAAGTCCTAAATCGGGTGTCTATATCTAGGACAATTATTACTTAATGAAATAATAAGATTGGTTAAGAATTTTTGTAATAGAGAATCTTTTAAATACTTTTATCAATAAATTCATATAACTCATTAAGTGTTATACTTATGTTAATTATAATCCTGTATTAAATGAAATTTAAGTCATTATTCAACTAGACAAAATCATTAATTAATATAAATGATGATGAATCAACTCCTCTTAAAACTTATTATTAAATTCTCTAGCTAGATTTTAACTTCGAATAATATAATGATTGATGAATCAACTCTCCTCAAAGTAAACTAATAAACTTATCTATAGATATATTTTTACCAACCTATTAAATCGACCTTAAGACTAAGAATCGTTCGAAATGAAAAACAATAAAAAAAACATAAAATAGGAAAATAGAAAAATGGAAATGACCTTAATATATACGATAGTAGGCTTTGCTTTAGCGGGGTACAGTGTTATTGCAAATGACTCAATTCAAACATTGGGAACTTTTATCGCGTCAAAACAAAAATGGTTTAAATGGTACACTCTTGCTAGTGCAGCATCATTTGTAATGATACTTGCTATTACTTGGGGCTGGTACAGTAATGATGGAGATATCTCTTACGGCAGACTAACAAGAATACCTTTCCAAGAAATACAATGGTATCACGCAGTGGCACCAGGAATACTTCTAGTATTAACAAGAGTAGGTATACCTGTTTCAACAACCTTCTTAGTTTTATCAGCTTTTGCATCAACGGTAGTACTTGAGAAGATGCTTATGAAAAGTGTTGTCGGCTATGGTTTAGCTGCAACGGCTGCTTATATTTGCTGGGTCGTTATTTCAAAATTTATTAATGAAAAACTAGATGAAGTTGAAGACAAATGGATTGGCTTTTGGCGTAACTCTGTTTGGGTAACTTCTGCTTGGTTATGGTGGGTTTGGTTATCTCATGATGTAGCTAACATTGCAGTTTATCTTCCAAGACAAATTGATGTTAACTTATTATTAATTGTACTAGCTTACTTTACAGCACTACTTTTTTATATCTTCTACATTCATGGTGGAACTATTCAAAAGGTTGTCTTAGAGAAAACTGGCACAAGGTACGCAAGATCAGCAACCATAATCAATATTATTTATGCTGCGGTTCTTTATTATTTTAAAGAACTTAATGACTTACCAATGTCAACAACTTGGGTGTTTGTTGGACTATTGTGTGGAAGAGAATTAGCAATCGCATCAATGAATAGTGATTATAAATTCAAATATGTGTTTCCACTAATTGGTAAAGACTTTCTTAAAATGACTATAGGATTGACGGTGTCAGTTGCAATTGTACTTGCAATTCACTACATCATTATTCCTAACAATTGGTTTTAAGGAAGTAAGACATAACATTGTAATTATTAGCTCTAAGCATTTAATTTATTGCTTAGGGCTTAACAATTTAAGCAAAATAGTTTCAAGTATTAATTATTTAAGTTGCCTCTGTAACACGATGACAAAATTCTGAAGTATCATCGTTTATAATAAATCTATAACCTTTCATCTATACTCCTTTTTAATTTTGTTTTTTATATTGTCTTCTTATGAAGATTATTATGTAAGTGAAGACAAAACCAAAGACAAATTCATCTAAAATTGATCTGTGATTACCCATACCACTTGCAAAATTCCATCTATTAGCATTAAAAAAATCAATCCCAATATCAAATGCTTCTTTACCATTAGAGGCTGAAACAAAAAGATAAACGATTATTACCAGTAAAAACCCACCCATATAAGAGGATAAAACATCTAATAAATGAGTTTTATTCTTTTTATTTTTTATAAGTTTATTTCCAGGGTTTGAAACAACAAAGCTAATAGCAAGTAGGATTAGAAAAGATATTAAGATTAACCAATACATAAAAGTATACTACTAAATCTTAAATAAAGTGTCTAGGTGATGGAATGATTGTTATTTAATAAAATATATACTACATAGCTTTCTTTATGTTTTGATATATTTTAAAAATTATTTAATTAAAAAGGAATTCACAATGAAAGCTGTCGTTTATAAAGATTATACTGCCAATATTGAAATTATTGATATTGCAAAGCCAAAACTTCAAAATAAATCTGTCCTAGTAGAAGTACATGCCGCTAGCATTAATCCGATCGATAATATTTTACATGCAGGTTATCTAAAAGAAATGCTAGAGCTTAGCTTTCCTCATATTATGGGCTATGATGTTTCAGGCAAAGTAGTCGAGGTTGGTAAAGATGTACTTAATGTCAAAGTTGGTGATGAAGTATTTGCTCGTCCCAATCAAGAAGACGCTGGCTCAATTGCTGAGTTTGCTCGTATCCAAGAAAATGAACTTGCCATTAAACCAGAAAATCTAAGCCATATAGAAGCGGCATCTGTCCCACTAGCGGGTTTAACAGCATGGCAGGCATTAGTTACGAAAGGTAATATTAAGCAAGGTGATAAAGTGTTGATCCACGCTGGTTCAGGTGGTGTTGGAACACTTGCCATCCAAATTGCAAAACATTTTGGGGCAACAGTTGCAACAACTACAAGCTCTAAAAATATTGAACTTGTTAAAAGTTTGGGAGCTGATCTAATAATTGATTATACCACTCAATCATTTGAAGATAAATTGTCTGATTATGATTTAGTCTTTGATATGATTGGGGGTGATGTACTTGCTAAGTCTTTCAAGGTTTTAAAAAAGGGAGGTACTCTGATTTCCATTAAGGGCCAAGATACTGAAGACCTTGCTAAAAAATATGGTGTAAACTTTGAATGGTTTTTCATGTCACCTGATGGAGCAATGCTAACAGAACTTGTAACATTAATTAGTCAGGGCACCATTAAAACTGTCATTGACAGCACGTATCCAATGGAACAGGCCTCAGAAGCTTTTGGAAAACTAGCAGAGGGTCGAACTAAAGGTAAGATTGTTCTTACAATTAAATAGGGTTTAGATAATCAAGCTATTAAAGCTTAAATCTTGAGCAAAGAAACTTAAAGATCAAATAGTTAAATTTACCAAGACCATAGAAATTAGGTACAGGTTTTTTAGTCTTTAATTTTTTAGCTTTTTTCTTCTTCATAGCCAATATGGTTTTGTGTTTCGTTTGAATGTTTTAGATTATAACAATCTGTGCAAAGTAAGATCACCTCTGGTCCTGAGCTTACTTGTGTTAAGATGGCTGTATCATCTCCACACTCACTGCACCCTGATAAACGTTTCTTCATTTATGTTTATTACGGGTAATTTGATTAATTCTATCAATATAATTTTTTATCTCAGGTTTATCTTGAGCTTTATTATCTTGTTTGGGGTTTTTCTTCCTTTGGTAATAATAATAGATAGGCATAACAACAGATAAGGCAACGATAATAATTGCTAATATGATTTCAGAAGTTGTAACCATTTAATATTTAATGACAGGCTTGATTGAATTTTTTAAGTCTCCAATAATTATAAGGCCAGGGTGTTAAAAATCCCGCAGTTAACATAATAGGTACCACCCACCAAGTTAGCATCGCTCCACCGGTTAAAAAATAATCTGTAGCGTTCATAGAAATTTCCATACTAACCATTGAGATAAAACTCATGCCACAAGCGGTCTTTAACGCACTGATAAAATCAAACTTTTGTTTCATTAAGATGTAGGTCTCAAGCATAATACTGGTTAATAAACCATTAATGATTGCTAAAGTCATAATGCCTAAAACTGGAAAAGGAATTTTACTTAACTGAAAAAATAATATGGTTCCAAAATCTCCAATAGAACAACCCAACAAACACCAAGCAGTATTTTTGGCACTTCTTTTCCAGGTGTGTTTACAAGACCAATGAAATGTATCTGTTGCCATTTAATTTATTTACTTAAATTTATTTGATGTTGGTAATAATCATTAGGCCAAAAACTTTTAATGTAGGCTAAAACTGAATCTATATCTTTGTCATTTAATTTATCTCCAAAAGCGCCCATTTTACCCTCATAGTCACTAATTATTCCAACTAAACCATATTTAATAATTTTATGTAATGTCTCATCATCATGGTGCCAAGTGTGACCTGTACCATTTAGTGGTGGTGCTTTACGATGACCATCTTCATCTAAACCCTTCCAATTTTTAGCACCTGACAAATTAACTTGGTGACAACTAACACAATTATTTTGGTATACAATTTTACCTCTAGCAATCATTAATTCAGAATCTCTTGTGATTGGAAAATGATTATCTGAATAAGAAATACTACTTAATGATATAAACAGTGTTAAAATTAGAAGTATCTTTTTCATAACAACTAAACTTATATATTAAAATTGGTTGATTAATCTTATATTTTTTTAAGTTTGATTGATTATAAGTATTCATTAATGAACAATTTTTTATTATTTATTGTCACACTTTTTTGCTGGTCGCCTACTTGGTATGTAATCAAGTTTCAATTAGGCTACGTTGATCCTTTAGTGTCAGTATTTTATAGATTTTTGATAGCTGCAATAGTTATTTTTGTTTATCTAATTTATAAGAAGAAAAATCTTAAATTTTCTTTAAACCAACATCTTTGGTTTTTGCTATTTGGGGTTTGTCTCTACTCACTAAACTATGTTTTCTTTTATCTATCAAATACTTATTTAATAAGCGCATTTCCAGCGATTGTCTTTTCAACAGTCGTTATTATGAATATTTTAGGAGAAGGCTTTTATTTTAAAAAGAAACCTTCTTTAAAAACTTTAATTGGCGCAACTATTGGGATGATTGGAATTATAATCATCTTTAATGATGAGATTTTCAACTTTAGCTTAAGTAATGGAACCCATGTTGGATTATTTTTAGCCTTACTTGGTACATTTTCTGCTTCAACAGGTAACATGGTTCACCAAAGAAACTTAAATAATAACTTTTCATTAATACCAACACTTGCGTATTCAATGCTTTATGGATCACTGGTCACATTATTTATTACTCAAATAAAAGGTACTGAATTATTATTTGAATATACTTTTAGTTATATTGCATCCCTTGCTTATCTATCAATAGTTGGCTCAATATTTGCTTTTATATTTTACTTAAGATTGTTAGAGAAAGTTGGAGCTGGACGAGCGGGTTATGTTGGTGTTGTTATGCCTGTACTTGCTCTATTAATCTCAACAATATTTGAAAACTTAGAATGGCAGCAAGATTTAATAATAGGCTTACCGATTTTAATAATTGGTGCAGTGCTCGTGATTAATCAGAAAATTAAACCTATAATATAATTTCTAAGATTTTTTTATTTATTACATTTACCAATAGAACCTAGTAAACATTTAGTTCCATCAATCCAAACTGCGTTATTAAGATTAGCACCTTCAAAGGTGGCATTTAAAATATTAGCACCCGTTAAATCAGCTTCAAAAAGATTGCTATTAGTAAAATTTGTCTCAATCAATGAAGCTCCTTTAAAATTTACTCTTGTTAAGTTGGCACTTGAAAAGTTAGCTTTCTCAAAAATACCCCCTTCAAGATTTGCTTCATATAAATTCGTTCTAATAAAAGAAGATTCTACAAAATTACCGTTAGCTAATGTTGCATTCATCATTACCCCTTTATCAAAAGTAACTTTAATAAAGCTGATAAATGATAGATTAGAATTTGGTATATAGGCTCTACTTAAATCTTGGCCCTCTGAGAATTGACAATTAGAATAATCTACCCCATCAGTTGGAGCATCATCACAACCTGCTTTTGCACCATTAGTTAACAATAAACTTAAAACTAAAATGGCAAAAAGCTTAATAAAGCTAGTCCCCAATTTTTTTTTCATATTAAATGCTAACAAATCATGGATTAAGAGTCTTCTCTTAATTTATTTTATTTAGCTTTTTTTGGATAACGTTTAAATTTAGGAATACCCTGCTCTATTTTATAATAATCTAACTTATCTTCGGTAAAAATATTCATACTTGTTTTAAGTTTTATAGGTTTGTTAAACATACCTGCTGCTATACATATTTCTTTAGTGTTAAAAACTTTAAAAAAAACACTAGCTCCACATTTATTACAGAAACCTCTTTTGGCTCTTTTTGAAGATTTAAACCATTTCAAAGTAGTCTTTTTAATAAACTTAATATTCTGTTCTTCTATTTTGGTATAAGCTGCATAATGACCATGGGTTTTCATGCATTGACTACAATGACAATTTTGCACATCACGATGATTACCCTCAGTTTTAAATTTTATTCCACCACACAAACAGCTGGCTTTAAGAGATAAATTTTTCATATGATTTTTAATTCATTATAATATTATTAATTAGGCTTAGTCCAATATCCATAAACACAACGCGTGCCCCGTCTTGAGCAATCATAAGTATCATGCAAGACACCATCTTTAACAACAGTTATGTGTTTTGAACAAGATACAATTAAAGTCCCACTTGGAAGTTCATCTTTTTTCAAATGAACTTTACAACCTTGTCCAATAAACATAGTTGGCGTCCACTGCCATCCTAATTTTTCAAGATATTTCTTAACCACCACTCTATGAGTACCCGATCTTGGACTATCATTTTTTTGTTTTAAACTTCTTGCAAGTCTTGTTCTTGATGTGGTTCTAAATTCTTCATTTGCCTTATAAAGATCATCATAAATTTTTTGATAAGGAAGCTTTGTTACAATTGCAATAGATCTAACTACACAGTCTCCAGCTTTACCTTTATATCCAGCAGCAGCTCTGCCTCCATCATTGATTTGTAATTCTAAATTGCTACTTGAAAATAATCTTTTAAAGAAATTCACGATTTAGTTTTATGATCTAAGATCTCCACCATGCACTGGGTTGCGTATTCACGCCATTCACTAGCAGTTTTACCTTTAAGACTATCAAGCTGTTGTTTATTACTATTAATACTTTCTTGGTATTTAATTTTATCTGTTTCTTCTAGATTTTTTTCCATGTTAGTAAGATTGGTTTCCATGGCACTAATCCAACCATTACCAAGCTCAACACATTTAACATCATCTTTCTCATCACAAACTTGCTTAAAGAAATTGAAAATAACATCATCAGTTTTAATCTCTTTGCTCATCTTATCTGCCAAAAATACCTAATTTAACATCATAATCAACTGCAATTCCATAATCAGGATCATCATCACTATCAACTACTAATTGGCCTGCTTTACTTAATAGTCTATGACAATCTTTAGTTAGATGTCTAAGTTTAACTTTTTTTCCAAAACTATTATATTTATCAGCAATGTCTTCAATGGCTTTTAATGCTGATTGATCAATTACTTTTGATCCTGCAAAATCAATAATGATTACTTCAGGATCTTCTTCTGGTTTAAATAATTCTAAAAAGCTATCCGTTGAACTAAAAAATAATGGTCCTTCTATTTCATAAACCTTAGCACCTTTTTCTCTAACAGATGGTCTCTCTATGGCTCTAATTCTTGATGCAGATTTCCAGGCAAAAACTAACGCAGATACAATTACTCCAACAATTACAGCGACAGCTAAATCCTCTAAAACAGTTACAACGGTTACAAGGACAATTACTAACGCATCACTCTTTGGTACAAAAAATAATATCTTTAAAGAGTTCCAGGCAAAGGTTCCAATCACTACCATAAACATAACACCAACTAATGCTGCAATTGGGATCATCTCTATATAGTTTGATGTATATAAAATAAAAATTAATAAGAATAATGCAGCAGCTATTCCTGCAATTCTGGTTCTACCACCTGACTTTACATTGATCATAGATTGACCAATCATCGCACATCCACCCATACCCCCAAAAAAACCAGTGACTGTATTAGCTAAACCTTGCGCTAAACATTCCTGACTAGCCCCTCCTCTTTTATTGGTGATTTCACCAACTAAGTTAAGGGTTAACAAGCTTTCAATTAAGCCAATGGCAGATAAGATAAATGCATAAGGGAAAATAATCTTTAGGGTTTCAAAGTTTAATGGAACACTTGGTATCGAAAACATTGGTAATCCCCCTTTAACACTTGCAAGATCTCCAACACTTGGAATATCAATCTTTAATGCTAACACTAATAAAGATGTAACTAAAATTGCAGCAAGTGTTGCTGGAACCGCTTTAGTAATCTTTGGTAGTAACCAAATGATTAACATCGTTAAAATAACGAACCCTACTGAATAATATAAAGTGTTTCCTGAAATCCATTCTAATTGCCCCATTGCATTAAGGGTTTTAAACTGACTAAGTTGTGAAATACCAATAACAATTGCAAGGCCATTAACAAAACCTAACATTACCGGTTGTGGTACCATTCTAATAAACTTTCCAAGCTTAAAGACACCTGCTAATAATTGTAAAATTCCCATCAAAACTACCGTTGCAAACAAATACTGTGCACCGTGATCCATAACAAGGGACACCATAACAACAGCTAAAGCACCGGTTGCTCCTGAAATCATTCCAGGTCTTCCACCAAATACAGCCGTAATTAAACCAACAATAAAAGCTGCATAAAGCCCTGATAAGGGTGCAACTCCTGCAACAAAAGCAAAGGCAATAGCTTCAGGAACTAACGCTAAAGCAACTGTTAAACCAGATAAAACTTCAATTCTAAATAAAGAAAAGGATGCCCCTTCTTTTGGAATATAATTTTGTGAATTAAAACCAATAGATTTTGCAAATGATGAGAGTGTGGTTTTAATCAATGTGTTTAAATTTTAATTATTTATGAGTCGGTGTGTTATCTATTTAGTAAAGCAAGCAGTTGATAAAGTCTAGTTTCAATTAATACGTGTTAACAAATTTGGGACGAATCAGATACATAATGATTAAGAGGTAGTGGCGGGAGACTAAAACTACCTCTGTCTTTATCCCTTAAAATACTTTTTAATTTTTGAAATAGTTTTCGTTAATAGAACTTTTGAATAAGGTTTTCCTTTAATAACCCAAACCGATAGTGGCCACGTACTGTCTTTAGTAGATCTTGCAATAATATGAATATGTAATTGAGGAACAATATTGCCAATTTTTTCAACATTAAGTTTTTTTGTTTTAAAAATTTTTTTCATTAACTTGCTGCAATGAACAATTTCTTTCATTAATAACATTTGATCTTTTGAATTAAGTTCTGAGATATCGGTTATATTTTTTCGCTTTGGAATTAAAATGATCCAAGGAAATTTAGCATTATCAATTAAACGAATACTGCATAATTTTAATTCAGTTATTAAATGAGAATCTTTTAGAAAACTTTTACTTACTTTATTTGCCATAACTACAGTTTGAAATATTCATATAAAAATTTTGCAGCAATGATAAGTAAAAATATTCCAAAATATTTACTAATTCTATTCTTATCAATTGTATGAACTGTTCTTGCACCAATTCTAGCCATAAAGGTTGTAATCGGTATAAAAATTAAAAAAGCAGGAATATTTAAAAAACCAATACTTAATGGAATATTTGTTTTTAAATAACTGCCAGTTATCAAAAATCCGATTGCGCCAAATAATGCTATTAAAAAACCAATAGCTGCAGCGCTACCTATAGCTCTATTAATTGAGTAACCAAAAAACTTTAGAATTGGAACATTCATAACAGCCCCTCCAATACCCATGGGTGCCGAGATAAAACCTACTAAAAATCCTAAAATAATTTTCAAATGAAGCTTAATTTTAAGAGTTATATTTTTTTCCTTTTCTTTTAATAATAAAAGATAAATACTTAATAAAAATATTACGATTGCAAAGAAAAGAACTAAGGTTTTAGTTTTAAGAGTTGCTGCAAAAATTGCTCCAAAAATAACACCAAGTACTACAAATATTCCATAACTTTTAACTATATCAAAATCCACTGCTTTAAATTTATGATGAGTTAAAACTGAGACAGTTGAGGTTGGTATTATGATTGCAAACGATGTTCCAACTGCAAGGTGCATGACATATTGTTGATCAATCCCTAAAGAATTAAAAATATAAAACAAAAATGGAACTGTAATTAATCCACCGCCAATACCAAATAAACCTGCAACAAATCCCACAGGAATAGCGGTTAAGGCCATTAGTAGGCTAAAGTATATGTACTCGTTAGATAAAAGAGAACTAAGCAGATTGACTTACCGACGTGTCGACATTGTTATATTTAATCTTATCCATGATGTGATCAATCTTTTTAACATCGGCATCTCTAACACACATATTTTCGCTTAAATACCTTTTCCAAAAGCTAGATCCTGTTTGACCATGAAATAATCCAAGTGTATGTCTCATAATTTGATTTAAACGTGTTCCTTTTTTTATTTCTTCTCTAACGTACGGTAGCAACTGTTCAATTACATCTTGTCGACTTGGTACATTTTCATTATTAAATATATCTCTTTCAATATCAGCTAATAAATAAGGAGTATGGTAAGCAGCACGTCCGATCATAACTCCATCAACTTTATCTAAGTGATCTTTCATTTGATCAGTTGTGGTAATTCCACCATTGATAATAATTTCTTCATTAGGGAAATCTTTTTTTAATCTGTAGACAAAATCATACTTTAAAGGAGGGATGTTTAGATTTTGTTTAGGAGTAAATTTTCCAAGAATAGCTTTTCTTGCATGAATGATGAAAGTTTTAACACCAGTGCTTTTTAAAGTTGAAATAAAATGATGTAAATTTTCATAATCCTCGGTGTCATCGTAACCAATTCTTGTTTTAATCGTGACCGGCAACTTTGTAACCGATTGCATTTTACTTAAGCAGTCTGCAACTAAATTTGGTTCTTTCATCAAGCATGCCCCAAATTTATTTTTCTCAACTTTTTTTGAAGGGCAACCAAGGTTTAAATTTATCTCATCATAACCAAAGTCTTCACCTGCTTTAGTAGCCTCTGCAAGTAAAGTTGGAGATGATCCACCAATTTGAAGGGCTATTGGTTTTTCATTTATATTAAATTCTAATAGTTTTTTTTTATCCCCTCGATGAATAGCTTCAGAGACAACCATCTCACTATAGAGCAATGTATTTTTACTAATCAGTCTTAAAAAAAAACGTTCATGACGATCAGTGCAATCCATCATAGGTGCAACGGATACTTTCCTGTTCATACTAAACTTTTATATTATTTTTTTAGCTATTTGTAGTCTCTGAATCGTCAGAGTTTTCTTCAGTTGTTTCAGCTTCTGTTTCAGCTTCAGCTATTTGATCTAAAGAAACTGCTGTCTCTTCATCTCCCACTTCTAACTCTGCATCAACGTCAACTTCTGGCTCTGCCTTTGCAGTTAATTCTTCTAAATCATCAGAGGATACTTGAATTTTTTCAGGAATTTTTCTAGCTCTTTTAGATGGTAAAATAGGAGTTCCACTTTTAGAAATTTCACCTTTGTACATACTTTCAAAATCATCACCGATAATTTCATCATCATCCGTACCATCGTCAACTTGCTCAACGTGTTTTCTAAGTTTGTGAATAGCGCTATCTGTTAAGTCTGAAACTTTAATAGTGTCTGCTGCAATTTCTCTTAAAGATATAACTGTGTTTTTGTCATTATCTCTATCTAAAGTTGGTTCTAAACCAGAATTTAATTGAACGGCTCTTTCTTTAGCAACTAAAACTAATTCGTAAGGACTTTCTACTTTATCTATGCAATCTTCTACTGTTACTCTAGCCATGCGCAGTATCTATACAGTAGTTAAAAAAAAATCAAGGATAATTCTATAAATAATCAGGATTAAGCTTGTTCTTTACAAGGAATAACAACAATATTGCTATTAAAATATAAGATCCTGAAACAAGAGCAATTTGCTCAATAGAAAGGCTATTATCAATCAAAATTCCAAAGAGCGCTGTACCAAATGCAGTTGAAAATACCATTAACGCTGTGGTTAATGCTTTAATGGAACCAATATATCTCACTCCATAAATCTCAGCCCAAGTAGCAGAACCTAGGACATTTGCTAAACCGTTTGAAATCCCAATTAAACCTAAAAATACAAATGATGAAATTGGTGAGTTAAAATAATAAAGCACAAACGTTGCAACTAATAAAGGAATGTTCATATAAATTATTAATTTTCGACTACTAAACTTATCAATTAAAAAGCCTGTTAAAAATAAAGTAATCACTGATAAAATTGAATACACCATAAAGGATTGGGCAATAACATAAGGTCCCCAACCTTTAGATGACACTATAAAAGATTGATAAACAAATGTACCCGTTGCAATCCAAGGCATCGCTAACATGCTTAAACATATAATATAAAAGCGATAATCTTTTAAAACTTCACCTCTCGTCCATTGTTTTATATCTTTAGTTTTAATATTTGTGGCACTAGATGCTTCTCTTGAATCTAATTTAACATTTTTAACTAATGCAACAATGACAATAGGTAAAATGATAATAACTGAAATTGATATAGCTATCCAAATATTTCTCCAATCAACAAAAGTTAATAAAAAAATAATTAATAAAGGTAAAATAAATTCAGCTAACGATAAACCAAGCCAAGTTGTGCTTAATGCACGTCCCCTAGTCTTTTCAAAAAATCTTGATATTGTTGTGGTTGCAGTGTGAGACATTAGTCCTTGACCTGATAACCTCATTAAGAAAATTGATAAAAATAAGAAAGCGACTGATGAAATTTTAGAAAATAAAAAACAAGAGATCGCTAGTAACGCAATGACATAAGATGCAAATTTTAAAATATTAAAGTCATCTATTTTTTTACCAACCCAAACAAGTATAAAACTACTTAATAGAGTAGCAGATGCATAGATAGATCCAAACTGACCATGCGTGATAGAAAGTGCGTCTCTTATGCTTGAATTAAACAGTCCTAGAAAAAAACTCTGTCCAAAGCTTGAAAAAAATGTAAATATAAATCCAAATAAAATTACTTTAAAATTCAAACTTTTAAACATAGGAAATAGAAATTATGAGCAATGTTGCATTTATAGGTTTAGGTGTCATGGGTTATCCAATGGCAGGATATATATCAAAAGCAGGTCACAATGTAACTGTTTATAATAGAACAGCTGCAAAAGCTGATAAATGGGTTGCTGAATATAAAGGGTCAAAAGCAGATACTCCTGCAAAAGCTACAGAAGGTGCAGATTTTATATTTACCTGTGTTGGTAATGATAATGATTTAAGAGAAGTAACTTTTGGTGACAACGGTATCTTTAAAACAATTAAAAAAGGCTCAGTTTACATTGATAACACAACCGCTTCTGCAACGATTGCTAGAGAAATTTATGAGCATTCATTAAAAAGTGAATTTGGTTTCTTAGATGCACCGGTATCAGGTGGACAAGCTGGTGCTGAAAATGGTGCTCTAACTGTTATGATTGGTGGAGATCAAGCAAACTTTGATAAAGCAAAAGACATTATTGATTGTTACAGCAAAAAGATGAAATTATTAGGTGGTGCTGGTAATGGTCAATTAGCAAAAATGGTTAATCAAATTTGTATTGCAGGTCTTGTTCAAGGTTTATCAGAGGCAATTAACTTTGGAAAAAAAGCAGGTTTAAATATGGAAGATGTAATTGAAGTTATATCTAAAGGTGCTGCTCAATCTTGGCAAATGGAAAACAGATATAAAACGATGATTGATGATCAGTTTGAATTTGGTTTTGCAGTTGATTGGATGAGAAAAGATTTAAAAATTGCTATGGATGAAGCTAAAAATAATGGCTCTCAACTTCCTGTAACTGAAATCGTTGATAAATATTACGGTGAAGTTCAAGAAATGGGTGGAAACCGTTGGGATACTTCCAGTTTAATTAGAAGACTAAGTAAATAATCTCGTATGCAACCAGCGTACTACGAAGATTTTGAGGAGATCAAAAATAAAATCTGGTCTATGCTGGATAATGCTATCAAAGATAGAGGGTCTCAATTTAGAATTCCTGTATTTATCTGTGGTGGTCAAGATGACTTTGATGGAAGAATTGTAGTCCTTAGAAAATCGGATAGAGAAAATAATATTATCCAATACCATAGTGATATCAGATCAGATAAAATTGCTAAATTAAAAGCAAATAAGAATGCATCAATGTTATTTTATGACAAGGATGAGAAGATACAAGTTAGACTTAAAGTTGAGTGCACCGTTAATCATGAAAATGATATTACAAAACAGTCCTGGTTAAAAACAGGACACATGAGTAGAAAATGTTATTTAGTTGATAACGGACCAGGAACATTATCTGAAACCCCTACTTCAGGACTAAAGCCTGAACTAGATAATTTTGAATTTACAATGGAGCAAAGTGAAGTGGGATATAAAAATTTTACTGTTATTCAATGTAAAATTAAAAGTATGGAATGGCTTTATTTAGCAGCCAAAGGTCACCGTCGTGCTAAATTCGATTTAGAAAATAACAAAGATACCTGGTTAATTCCTTAAAAAACTGATTTAGAATATTTTTTCCAATTATCTTGGTAATGAATTGCATTTTCAGTAATTGACTTTGCCTCTTCTTTTGAGACTTGTCTTACAATTTTGCCAGGGGATCCAACCACTAAAGAATTGTCAGGAATGACTTTGTTTTCTGTGATCAATGCATTAGCTCCTATGATGCAATTTTTTCCAATTTTTGCACCATTTAAAATTACAGCACCAATTCCAATTAAAGAATTGTCTTCAATCGTGCAGCCATGCAGCATAACCAAATGACCAATAGTTACATCTTTTCCAATTTTTAATGGGTAACCTGGATCGGTATGCAATACACTGCCATCTTGAATATTGGAGCCTTCACCGATATGAATATTTTCAACATCTCCTCTTAAAGTTACATTAAACCAAATGCTGGTATTTTTTTCTAGCGTGACATCACCAATAATAGATGCATTAGATGCAGACCAATTATCACCTAAATTTTTAACTTTTTTATCTTCCAAATCATAAAACATAACTTATATATTATTATAACATGCCGTTAAAAACTCCAATATGTGATTTCGGACAAGCAGCTAAAAGCTTTGAATTAAAGTCTACTAATAACGAAATTATTAAATTAAATGACGTTAAAGGGACTAATGGAACTTTGGTTATGTTTATTTGTAACCACTGCCCTTATGTAAAAGCAGTTATTAAAGACATTGTTGAAGATTGCAAAAATTTAGAAAAGCTTGGAGTAAAAGCAGTAGCTATTTCAGCAAATGATTCAATAAATTATCCTGAAGATAGTTTTGAAAATATGATTGAATTTGCTAAAAAACATCAATTTAATTTCTCTTATCTATTTGATGAAACTCAAAATGTTGCAAAAAGTTATGATGCAGTGTGCACACCTGATTTTTTTGGGTATAATAATAATTTAGAGTTACAATATAGAGGTCGAATAAGAGAATTAGTCAATTTAAAACCGGTAAGAACTGGTGATAGTGATTTATATAGTGCAATGAAACAAATAGCTGAAACCGGTAAAGGTCCTGAAATGCAAATCCCGAGTGCTGGCTGTAGTATTAAATGGTTAGATAACTAATGTATTTAATAGTTACAAAAACATTTCCTCCAGAGGTGGGTGGTATGCAAAATTTAATGTGGGGGTTAGCGAATGAACTTTCAAAACACTACATGATAAAAGTATTTGCCGATTATCATGAAAATCATAAATTATTTGATGAACAAGTTTCTTTTTCAATAGAGCGTGTTGGTGGCATAAAGCTTCTTAGAAAATATAGAAAGGCTCAACTGATTAATGAATTTATTAAAGAAAATAAAATTGACGGTATTATTGCTGATCATTGGAAAGGTTTAGAGCACCTTAAAACTAATAAAAAAAAGATATGTTTGATCCATGGTAAAGAAATTAATCATGAAAAAGGCACCTCTCTTAATAAAAGAGTACTAGAGGTTTTAGATAATGTTGAAACCATTGTTGCTAATTCTGAGTACACTAAAAATTTAGCTATTTCATTAGGGGTTCAACAAGATAAAATTATAGTTATTAATCCTGGTGTTGATCCTGTTGAAGAATTGGATAAAAAAACTTTAGATAAAGTAGAAAATTTATTAAAACATAAGTTTCCAAGATTAATCACAGTCTCTAGGCTTGATAAAAGAAAAAATCATTTTAATATTATAATGGCACTAAGAAATCTAAAACAAATTTATCCCAACATAGTATATATTTGTATCGGTGATGGAGATGAAGAGGATAATATTAAAGATATTACTGCAGAATTAGATTTAAATCCTCAGGTTATGTTTTTTAAAAATATCACAAGTGGACTTAAAAATTCACTTTTATCTAAATCCAATATTTTTGTAATGCCCTCAATAATTAGTAAGAGTTCCGTTGAAGGTTTTGGTATTGTTTATGTTGAGGCTGCTCAATATGGAGTGCCTTCTCTTGGAGGAAAAGATGGGGGTGCTGCAGATGCAATTGAACATGAAAAAACAGGTTTAATTTGTGATGGAAATAATTTAGAGGCTATCTATTCGTCTGTTGATTTGATGTTAAAGAACAACAAGTACATAGAGTATGGTAAAAGTGCTAAAGAAAATTCATCTAAGTTTCTATGGAATGAAATTATTAAAAAATATAAAGAAATTTTATAACTTTATATTGTTAGGTATTTTTGTACTAAATCGCTTGTTATTTTTGAGGAAATTCCCCCTTCTATTATTCTGCCTCTTTCTAAAACAGAAAAATTATTAGCTGCTTTTTTTATAAATTGCACATTTTGTTCAACAATAATAATTGTTAGATTAAATTCTTTGTTCAATTTTATTAAAACATTTTCTATTTCCTCTACTACATTTGGCTGTATACCTTCTGTTGGCTCGTCTAAAATCAATATCTTAGGTTTTGTAAGTAAAGCTCTTGCTATTGCTAACTGTTGTTGCTGACCTCCAGATAAATCTCCTCCTCTTCTTTTCCAAAATTTTTTTAATATTGGAAACAGTTTCAATGTAAATTCAAAATCCTCATTTACACTGTCCATATTATTCTTATGTCTAGCAAAAGTTCCTACAACCATATTTTCTTCTATAGTAAATTGAGGCATTATCCCTCGTCCCTGAGGCACATATCCCAAGCCTTCAATAGCTCTATCGTTTGTTTTTAATTTACTGATATCTTTTCCAGCCAGGTTTATTGAGCCATCTGTCTTATCCATTAAACCCATAATAGTCTTAAGTAATGTGCTTTTACCCATCCCATTTTTGCCAATAATTCCATGAAAGTTTCCCTCTTTAACTTCAAGGTTTATTTGGTCTATAGCTAAACTCTCACCGTAATAAGATGCTACATTTTCTAATTTAAGCATTTGTTATTCCTTTATTACCAAGATAAGCTTCTTTAACTTTTTCATTATTTTCTATCTCTTTAGTTTCACCTTCGGCAAGTAGTTTTCCTTCATGCATGACAGAAACAATATCACCAATCTCTTTAACAAAACCCATATCGTGTTCAACTACTATTAAAGTATGAGATTCCTTAAGTTTATTAAATAATTCAACAGTTTGGCTTGTTTCATAATTAGTCATACCAGCTGTGGGCTCATCCATCAAAATTAAACTTGGATCTTTAAGTACTACTAATGCAATTTCAAGCCATTGAGTTTGCCCATGTGATAAAAATTGTGCTTGTTTTTCTAAATCATCTTTTAATCCAACAAATTCAGCTATTTCATCTATTTTTTTTTGATCTGAAGGATTAAAAAATTTAATTATATTATTAAAAAAACTTAAACTTGAATTTAAAGCTACATATAAATTTTCTTTTACAGTCAGTTCTTTAAAAACACTTGGTATTTGAAATTTTCTACCCACTCCTTTTCTTGAGATGATAAATTCTTCCTTATTAGTTATATCTTCTCCATTAAAAATAATACTTCCTTTTGAACTTTTTGTTTTTCCACATATTATGTCAAGAACAGTTGTTTTTCCTGCTCCATTAGGTCCAATTAAACATCTTAATTCTCCAGTTGAAACTCCAAAATTAAATTCATTTACTGCTTTAAAGCCGTCAAAGTTTACTTCTACTGAATTAAGTTGAATTAAATTATTTTCCTTATTTCGCATATTATTATTTTTTCTTTTTACTAAATATTCCCGCTAAACCTTTGGGAAGAAATAGAACTGAAAGAATGAATATTAAACCCATTATTAAAGTCCATGTATGTAAAAAAGTTTCTGATTCAGATAAAAGTCCCTGACCTGAAGTAATGATTAATGCGCCTATAAATGAACCAAAAATACTTTGTCTACCTCCTACAGCACACCAAATGACAACTGATAAACTTAATGGCACAGATAGAAAAGTTGGTGAAGCAAATTCCATAACAATTGTATAAAGCATTCCTGCTACCCCGCCAATTCCAGCTGATATACATAATGAGGCTGTTTTATAAACTCCTACATTATATCCTAAGAATCTTACTCTATTCTCATCATCTCTTATGGCTTGAAAAATTAAACCAGCTCTACTTTTTGTAATAATTAATGTTAAGAATAGCACCAATGTCATAACTGATACAATTAAATTATAAGCTGAAGCTCCATAAGCATCGAATTCAAGTTTACCCAATTTTAATGTGGATAGATCTGTTATACCGTTAAAACCTCCTGTGTATGCTTGTTGATCCATTATTAAAAGGTAAACTACTATCATTGCTGCTAAAGTTATTATTGCAACATATACACCTGATGCCCTTCCACCAAAAATAAAATATCCCAAAATAATAGCTAAAATAACTGGTACAGCAATTCCTGCAAATATACCAAAGGATAAAGAATAAAATGGCTCCCAAAACCAAGGCAACTCTTTTACATTATTCCAAACCATGAAATCTGGTAATCCGCCAGATCCTGTGTGTACTGCATCAGTTTTTAATTTTAATGACATAGCCATACAATAAGAACCTAAGCCAAAAAAAACTGCATTTCCCAAATTTAATATACCAGTATAACCCCAACTTAAACTTAGAGAAACAGCTAGTAACCCAAAACAAATATAAGTTGAACTTTTATTTAGATAAAAAGGATCATCTACTAATAGAGGAAGTAAAAACAATAAAAAACAAAATATACCGTATAAAAAAAATTGATTTTTAAAAATATTTGTTTTCATCATTTCGTTTCTATGATCTAATTTTTCTAGTAAATAAACCCTCTGGCTTAATTCTTAATATCAATATTGTAATTACTAAAACTAATGCTTTAGCTAAAGTATCATTTGAAAAAGAAGCTATAAAGCTCGAAGTCTCACCAATAATAAATGAACTCGCTGCTGTACCAATTAAACTTTCAACACCCCCTAAAACAACTACCATAAAAGCATCTATAATATAATTTGTTCCCATATCTGGGGATATACTTTTTAATGGAGCTATAAATGCACCAGCAAGTGCTGCTATTCCAGTTCCAAAGGCAAATGTAGCCGAATAAACAGCTCCTGAGTTAACCCCAAAACAGCTAGCTATATCTTTGTTTTGAGTTACAGCTCTTAATTTCATTCCAAACTTAGTTTTATATATTATAAACCAAGCTAAAATAAAGATTGTTATAGCAAATAAAAATATAAACACTCTATAAATAGAAACTTGTTGACCAAATAAACTCATACTCTCTGCCATATAAGGTGGAATTTCTAAATATTTTAATTCTGAACCTAGTGACAAACGAATAAGCTGCTGAAGTATTACCCCTATTCCCCATGTTGCTAAAATAGTATCTAACAACCTATTATATAAATGTCTTATTATAAGCCGTTCAATTAAGAAACCCATTGCCGCTGTAATTAAAAAAATAGGAATAACACTAGCGATTAAACCCATCCCCAATTTTGTTTGAAGAAACCATGATGTGTAAGCTCCAATCATAACAAACTCACCATGAGCCATATTTATTACACCTGTAGTTCCATAGATAATAGCCAAACCAAGAGCTATCATCAGAAGTATGGAAGTTATACTAAGGCCACTAATAAACTGAGAAATAAAAAAATCCATAATATTATATTTTGTTAAGATTAATTTTCTATTAAGAATTAATACAAGTTACAACTCATCTAGAATATTTTCAATTTAAATATATTTTAGCCCAACACTTTCATATTGGGCTAAAAAAAAACTTTAGACTTATGCTAGACTTTTATCAAACCACTTTCTGCACAAGTTTGCTCTGGATATGCAGCATAAGGAAGTGGTTTTAACCAATTATCAGTTTTTCTTATGATGTCATACTGACCATTAGATTTACAAATACCAATCTTGGGCCACAAGTAACAATGTAGATTGTCAGGATCAATTTTAATTTTACCCTGAGGAGCCATTATTTCTTGACCCTTACATGCTTCCATAATTGCTGTTGGATTTATATCTCCAGCTTTTCCTATTTTTTCTAGAGCTTGCTTAAATATTCCTACCCCGAAATAAGCAGGCTCTGAAACGAAGTGGGTAACTTTATCAGACCCCCATCTCTTTTTATAAGCTGAAACAAACTTTTCGTTTTCAGCTGATTCATGAACCATAAAGTAAGGTGCTGAAGTTAAGTGTCCAGCCGCAGCATCTCCACCCATAGCAGCTACTTCATTTTCTGAAGTTGTTAAACTACACATAGGCATTTTTTCAGGATCCAATCCAGCAGCTCTGTATTGTTTATGAAGTGCAACAACTGAGTCACCTACTACAGTTGAAAAAATCACATCTGGTTTGTCGTTTTTAAATTTATTAACAACAGATGAAAACTCAGAATGACCTAACGGAACATACTCTTCCATTAAAACTTCACAACCCAACTTTTTAAGTAACAATTTACAATAATTGTTTTCTTCTTTTGGATAGATATAGTTTGATCCAATTAATGACCATCTTTTTCCATAAGTTTTCACCAAATATGGAATAAACTCATCTTGTTGTTGATTTGGTACAGCACCAGTATAAATCACATTTTTAGAACACTCTCTACCTTCATAAAGAGTTGGGTAAAAATATAAATTTTTTCGTTTTTCAAATACTGGTAGAACTGCTTTTCTACTTGCAGAAGTATATCCACCAAAGACCGTTACACACTTGTCTTTTAATACTAGTGTACGTGCTTTTGCAGCAAAAGTCGCTGGGTCAGACGCTGGGTCAGCTTCAATAGCTTTTATTTTCATTCCATTTACACCACCAGCAGCATTAATTTCTTCAATTGCCATAATAGTAGCTTTATGAAGTGACTCTTCAATAATTGCTAAACCTCCCGTTAATGAAAATAAAACACCCACTTTAATTTCATTTTTAGCAGCATATGCATTTCCTTGCTTCATCCATACATGTGGAAAGGAAGCAGCTGCAACTCCTAAAGCTGATGCTGTAAGAGTATTTTTGATAAACCCACGTCTATTTGACGTAAGTGTCACTATTTTATTTTTTATTTTTTTATTCATTATCCCTCCATTATTAATGGTTAAAACTATTTAATTTATGAGGCTAATGAAATTAAATTAATATTATAAACTTTTTATATAAAATTTTTTTATATAAATATTTTATTTTTATTAGTGTCTCAAAAATGATTATGTTTATTAGATTTAAAAAAGGAGAACACTATGTATCATGGAGATATAGGAAGTAGCAAAGATACTGTTGGAGTTGCAGTAGTAAATTATAAAATGCCCAGACTTCATACAAAAAAAGAAGTTATTGAAAATTCAAAAAAAATAGCAGATATGATTTCTGGAATGAAAATAGGTTTGCCTGGAATGGATTTAGTTATTTTTCCAGAATACAGCACTCATGGTATCATGTATGATCAAAAAGAAATGTATGAGACTGCTTCACAAATTCCTGGCGAAGAAACTGCAATTTTTTCTGAAGCGTGCATAAAAAATAAAGTTTGGGGAGTTTTTTCTCTAACTGGAGAAAGACACGAAGACCACCCGAATAAAGCACCTTATAACACTTTAATACTAATGAATGATAAAGGTAAAATTGTTCAAAAATATAGAAAAATTATGCCTTGGGTTCCTATTGAAGGATGGTATCCTGGAAACTGCACCTATGTTTCAGATGGTCCAAAAGGTCTAAAGGTGTCTTTAATTATTTGTGATGACGGTAACTATCCTGAAATTTGGAGAGACTGTGCAATGAGAGGTGCTGAACTTATAGTTAGATGTCAGGGTTACATGTATCCAGCCAAAGAACAACAGATACTTATGGCTAAAGCAATGGCTTGGGCGAATAACTCTTATGTTGCGGTAGCGAATGCTACAGGTTTTGATGGGGTTTATTCTTACTTTGGTCATTCAACATTAGTTGGTTTTGATGGAAGAACTTTAGGTGAATGTGGTACTGAAGAAATGGGTATTCAGTATGGTCAAATGTCTGTTTCAGCAATTAGAGATGCTAGAGCAACTGGTCAATCAAACAACCATCTATTTAAGCTTCTACATAGAGGTTATACTGGTATGATTAATTCCGGTGATGGTGATAAGGGTACTGCTGAAATGCCATTTGAGTTTTATAAAAAATGGGTTAATGATCCAGAAGGAACTCGCAAAATGGTAGAGGATATAACTCGACCAACTGTTGGTACTGACGAAAGTCCTATTGACGGCATACCTAATAAAAAAACTTCACACAGATAAATAAATAATACTACACTGAAGAAATTAATTTTGATTTCTTCAGTGTATTTAAATTTAAAGGATACAATTAATGTCAGATAACTCTGGATTTATAATCACAAATGAACCTAAGTATATAGAGGTAGGTAATGAGTCTGAAGTTTTTGAGGCTTCATGGGAAAATCGAATACCATTGATGTTAAAGGGACCTACAGGATCTGGAAAAACAAGATTTATTGAACATATGTCTTGGAAATTAAAAAAACCTCTAATTACAGTTTCTTGTCATGAAGATATGACAGCATCAGATTTAGTTGGAAGATTTTTGTTAGAAGGAACTGAAACCGTTTGGAAAGATGGACCACTTACAAGGGCGGTCAGATATGGTGGTATATGTTACCTAGACGAAATAGTGGAGGCTAGACAAGATACTACGGTCGTTATTCACTCATTAACAGATGATAGGCGAATTTTACCAATTGAAAAAACTGGTGAAATAATAAAAGCACACAAAGATTTCTTTTTAGTAATTTCTTATAATCCAGGATATCAAAGTGTTTTAAAAGATTTAAAAGAGTCTACAAAACAAAGATTTGCTAGCATAAATTTTGATTATCCAGCTAATGATATAGAAAAAGAAATAATAATACTTGAAAGCAAAACAACAAAAGAAATAGCAGAAAAATTAATTAAAGTATCTGAAAGAACTAGAAATTTAAAAGGGAGAGGATTGCATGAAGGTGCTTCAACAAGAATGTTGATAGCTGCAGCAAAATTAATGAAGTCCAATCTTAGTTTTGTAGAAGCATGCCTAAAAGGAGTTGTACATCCAATGACAGATGATCAAGATGTTATAGACTCTTTAGAGCGAGCAATCAGAGACCTTGGGTAATGCCCCAGGGTAAAATAATTTCTATCAAATCATTCGGTAATTTAGATAATTCTTTAAGAATAAAAGCTCAAAAATTTTTGAAAGAAAAAGCTCTTTATGACTGGTTGGAGTATCTAAAGAGAATTGAAGGCTCCGGGTATGGTGAATTAGTTCTTAAAGGATTTTCTAAAACTTCATTAGATATAATTGAAAAATTTGGTTTTTTACCAATAAAGATATTTTATTCAACACTCTCATCTGTAACAATAAAAAGAGGACAAAAAACATCTTATAATTTCTGTAATGTTTGTTCAGAAATTTTAGGATTTTATAACAGTGATAAAAAATTTTTAACTTGGTTAATGCTAATTGAAAAAATGACAAACTTAGCACCTGAAGCTTTAGAAATCTTGTTACATGAAATGAGTTTTTTAGTTGAAAAAATGAATGTTTCACAAATGGAAGACTGGTTTTTAACTTGTCTGAGAGCTAGTTCGGGAGACATGGAAAAAAGAATTAAATTATTATCACTTAAAGACAATGAAGGATTGGAATGGCTTGGGCAAACAGCAGGTATTAAAAGTTTTAAAGAACAAGAGAACAAGTTAAAAATCTATACAAGAGCAATCTGGGGAATGGATGTTAATATTAAAGAAATTCCAATCACCAACACAAAAGCATCAATTAGAAGAACGGCATTTAGTAATAATTTTGTGAGAGTACCCTCATCTTATCCTGGATTCACAGGACAATTAGGAGAAGAAGTATTTAGAGCAGCTATCATGCATGCTGCAGCTCATATGAAGTATACACATAAAAAATTTGAAATTGGAAAACTTAAACCAATACAAGTAGCAATTATATCTGTTATTGAAGATGCAAGAGTAGAATTACTTTCAATCAAAGAATTTCCAGGATTAAAAGAACTTTGGATTCCTTATCATATGGCAACTGGCGAATCTAAAAACTTAAATAAAGCATATGGACCATTGACATCAAGAACATTATTTTCAAGACTATCAAGAGCTCTCGTTGATGAAAATTATATTGATGGTAATGGCTGGATAACCAGAGCAAAAGATATGTTTTTTAAAAATAAAGAAAGATGGAACGATCAAACATTAAGTAGAGAGTTAGGCAATCTTCTAGGAAATGATATTGGTCAAATGAGAATTCAATTTAATCCTAAGGATTATTTACCAGATCCAATTTATAGAGATGAAAATTCTGGTATTTGGAATTTTGATAATGAAAACACAAAAGATTTTGAAGAACTTCAAACAGGGATAGAATCATACCAGGTTGAAAAAAAAGAAACAGATGATGCAGAAAAAAACTTTGAAAATAGTGACGTTATTGAACCACTTGCAAAAATTGCTCCTAACAAAGTTTCACAGTCAGAAGAAGCTGAGATCATTTCTTTACAACCAGAATTTGATTATAAATCTGGTAGAGAAAATTTTAACTGGTGTAAAATTAAGAAATATAATTTTGATAATAAGTCTAATTATTATTTAAATGATTATCTTTTTGAAAACTCAAAAATAGTATCAAATATAAAAAACCTGATTGAGAGTTCCAAAATTTCAAAGCCAATTAAATTAAAAAAACAACAAGATGGTGAGGAGCTAGATCTAGATAGTTGTATAGAGTCAATAATTGAAATTAAAAGAGGTTCAACTCCATCTAATAATATCTACAAAAAAACTAACAGAGAAGGAAGAGACTTAGTAGTGTCTATACTTGTTGATATCTCAGAATCAACTAATGATTTTATTAAAAATACAAATAAAACAATTTTTTCTTCGATTATTGAAGCTACTGGAATATTAAGTGAAGCAATAAATAAATCTGGTGATGATTTTGGTTTAGCAACATTTTGTTCAAATAAAAGAGATGATGTTAGGTATTGGAAAATTAAGGATTTTAAAGATAAACTTAACAAAGGACACATTAACAGATTAGAAAGCATGAAACCTGGTTTTTCAACAAGATTAGGTGCAGCAGTTCGGCAAGCAGGTGATGAATTAGTTTCACAAACAAACTATAGAAAATTATTATTAATAATATCTGATGGTGAGCCTTCAGATATAGATGTGGATGATAACGAATATCTAGTTGAAGATGCTAAATATGCTGTTAAAAGACTTGCTTATAATGGCATTGATGTTTTCTGTGTAGGAGTTGAAAGTGAAAGCAATAAGAATTTATCTAGAATATTTGGAAATAAAAACTACGTAGTTATAAAATCAGCTTCTGAATTAACAAAAAAATTACCATTAATTTATTTAACACTTAGTAGATGAAAAAATGTAAATACTCAAAATTATCAAATTATATTCTCGAAGGAATTGGATCCTTTTTTTTAGTATTATTTGCTGCAGGGGCAGTTATGTCAAATGCATTTTATAATGGCACAATTGGACAGTTAATGAGTGGATTCTCATCTGGGTTAATTTTATTTATTTTAATTTCATCATTAGGCAAATATACCAGAGGACATGTCAATCCAGCTGTAACACTTATTGAGTTCAGGCTTGGTTATATTGCTAAAAGAACTGCATTTTTTTATATAATCTTTCAAATAATTGGTAGTATCTTAGCTGGGTACTTTCTAAAGTTCACAATTGGTGATTATAGTAATATAGGGGCAAATTTACCTTTGTTAAAATCAGATTTAAATTATTTATTGTCATTTTTTACAGAATTCATATTATCCGCATTACTTGCGGCAGTAATTATTAGAGTTGCATATGTTGAAAAACTTTCTTTAACTTTTTTAGCTGCTTCTTGCGGATTACTGGTTTGTGTAGAAGTAATCGTATTTGGAGCAATAACGGGAGGTGCTATGAATCCAATAAGAGCTATCGGTCCACATTTTGCTGCAAATTTCCCTGGAGGATTATGGATATATATTTTTGGACCAACATTAGGTTTTCTTTTTGTAGCAGAAATTTACATTTTTTTTAGAAAAAAAATAAAAAAAAAATCTAATAGATAATATTTTATCAGCCGCTTGAGGCTTTAAACCACTTTGATCTATCATTACACCAATCTTTGAATTCTTTAATGGTTACATCTTCTAATTCTATGTTTACAGATCTAAGGTCTTTATTGGATTTAACAAATTTAATAAATTTTTTATGTACAGCGTTTTCTAATATCGATCTTAATGTGGGTTTTGAAATTGGAGATGTTACAGCAATTAATCTTGATAGTTGCTCAATATTAATTGTTTCATTTGCAAAATGTACTTTCAAAATATTAAGCCAAATAGTTCTAGATTCAAAATCTTTTCTAAAAAATTTTAATGAGCTATCATCTTTGCTCATCTTAAAAATATTTTTTAATAAATTATCACATATTTTTGATGCAGTATTGTCAGTAATGTTACTCATAATAATTTTTAAATTATTTAGTTATTTTTATATAAATAATTTTTATAAACAATCTTAACATACTTATTTATTTAAGAACATAGAAAAAGTCTTTGATAAATAAAGAAAACTAAATAAATACAAGTAAATTAAATTAATATTTTTGTAATGCGATCAATTGTTCATAAAAAATCAGTTGAAGGATTTGGGATAGCTTATGTTGAAGCTGCTCAATATGGATTGCCCTCTCTTGGTGGAAAAGATGGAGGTGCAGCAGATGCAATTGAACATGAGAAAACAGGTTTAATCTGTAATGGCAATGAGTTAGATGAAGTCTATTCAGCAATTAATTTAATGTTAGAAAATAATAAATTCCAAGAGTACGGAAAAGCTGCCAAAGAAAATTCTGCTAAATTTAAGTGGAGTACTATTATTGAAGAATATAAAAAAATTCTAAACTAAATCTTTTTACTCTTAATTGTTTTATAAATTTGCCAACTAACAATTAGAATTGTAACTCCTATAATTGATGCGGTAAGAGGTCTGTCCCATAAAAAAGTCCAAGAACCATCGCTTATTAATAAAGATCTTCTTAAATTTTCTTCCATTAATCCACCGAGGACAAAGGCTAATATAAGTGGTGGCATTGGAAAATCGTATAAGCGCATAAACGTTGCAACAACTGCAATCCCAATCATTAAATAAATATCAAAATTATTAAATGACATTACGTAAATTCCTGTAATTGAAAAAAATAAAATAAGTGGAATTAAATAATTTTTAGGAACTGCAAGTATTCTTGCTATGTAAGGTATTAAGGGCAGGTTTAGAATAAGCAATACTACCATTCCAATATACATAGACATAATAACTGACCAAAAGATTTCAGGATTTGTTATATAAAGTCTAGGCCCTGGTTGAATTCCAAATCCTAATAAAGCACCAAGCATTACAGCGGTTGTTCCACTCCCAGGTATTCCTAAAGTTAATAGTGGTACAAAAGCTCCAGAGCATGCTGCATTATTTGCAGTTTCTGGTGCAGTTAAACCATGAACACTACCTTTACCAAATTTTTCTTTTTCTTCATCACTAACAAAATTTCTTTCCATTCCATAGGCTAGAAATGATGCAATAGTTGCACCCGCTCCTGGTAAAACTCCGATTAAAAAACCGATAATTGAGTTTCGAGGAATAGCTTTTAACATTTTACCTCTCTCTTCTTTATTAATCTTGATTGAACCTAGTTCAGTTAATGAAACTTGTTTGGCAACTGCAGATGGATCATTTCGTTTTAAAATAATTGTTAAAGCTTCACTCATAGCAAAAGTTGCCATTACAACTAAAACGAAACTTATCCCATCAGATAAATTCATATTGTTAAATGTAAATCTTGAAATATCAGATAAAGAATCTTGACCGACTGACGCTAACATTAAACCTAAAACAACCATCATCATTGCTTTTAAAAATTGCCCCTTTGATGAAAAAGCTGCAATTGCTGTTAAACCTAAAATCATTAAAGCAAAATAATCTGGTGATCTGAAAGATAAGCTTACTTTAGATAAGCTTGGTGCAAGAAATAATAAATAAATTGAAGCAAGGGTTCCACCTGCAAAAGAACTCCAAGCAGCAATCGCTAATGCTTTTCCAGCTTTTCCTTGTTGAGCCATTGGATATCCATCAAATGATGTTGCAACAGTTCCAGGAACGCCTGGAGCATTTAATAAAATTGATGAAGTTGATCCACCAAACACTGCACCATAATAAACACCTGCCATTAAAATTAATCCAGTAGCTGGATCAAAACCATAAGTAATAGGTATCATTAATGCAATCGCTGTCATTGGTCCAAGACCGGGTAGCATTCCAATGATGGTTCCAAAAAAACAACCAATCATAACCATAAATATGTTTTGAAATGTAAGAGCTGTTTTTAAACCAATTAAAATGCCTTCAATCATCCCATAACTCCAATTATTTTTAAAAATGGATCTCTTAAATAAATTTCAAGCACTCCATGCAAAAGATACATAAAAGCACCCACAAAAGGGAAAGAGAGTAAAAATATTAACTTCCACCTTCTCTCACCTAACGCATAATAAGAAGACGCTAGAAATAGAGAGGTTGTTAAAAAATAACCTACTTTTAATATAGTTACTCCATAAATAATTGCTATAAGCACAAGTATAGCTGTTTTTTTATACTCTAAGTTTTTATGATTAACTTTAATGGTATTGGGCTCTGGTAAAATAATTTTTAAACCAGAAAAGAATAAACCTGCATAACCTAAATAAATTGGAAACGTTCTGGCATTAAAAGGTGCGTTTTCATCAAATGAAAAAACTTGAATTTGATACGCAATATATAAATAGAATGCTGAGAAACTAAAAAAGAGCAGTGATATAATTTTAGTAGTATTTATATTCACTGCTCTAATTTTTTAAATAATCCTAAAGGATTATATAACTCCTAATTTCTTCATAAGAGCTGTCATTTCTACAGTTTGCTTTTCTAAGAATTTAACAAAATCCTTATCTGAGTTATAAATATTAACCCAAGCATTTCTTTTTCTAACAGCTTCCCATTCAGGAGTTTTCATAACTTTACCTAACATTGCAGATAAAGCTTTTTTATCTTTGTTGCTCATATTAGGAGGCCCAAAAAATCCTCTCCAGTTTACAAATTGAACATCATAACCTTGTTCTTTTAGAGTTGGTGCATCCGGTGCATCAGCTACTCTTGAAGGAGCAGTTATACCAATAATTCTTACTTGGTCTCTTGCACCCATAAGTTCACCTAAACCTGTAGAGATAATTTGAGTTTCTCCAGATAAAAGTCCAGCTAACGCTTTTCCACCAGCATCATAAGGTATGTAAGCAACATCATTTGGATTAGCACCAGCAGCTTGGAAAGCTAAAGCACCAATTAAATGGTCCATACTTCCTCTTACTGATCCACCAGCCATTTTGATAGAGCTTGGATTCTTTTTGTATGCATCAACTACATCTTTAAAGTTTTTGTATGGTGAGTCTTTTGCAACTGCAATCGCACCGTAGTCACCAATTACACCAGCGATCGGTGTAACATCTTTATAAGATAAAACTCCAGATCCTGTAACATAACCTTCATGTCTAGTAATAGATCTTAAAACTAGTGGCGTAGATTGTACTAGAACCGTATTTTTAGGTTGAGTGTTAATCATGAAAGCTAAAGCTTTTCCTCCACCACCACCTGACATATTTTCAAATGATGCACTTTTTAACATTCCTGATTTTGTTAAAGCTTCTCCTGTACCTCTAGCAGTTCCATCCCATCCACCACCAGCACCACCACCAATTACGAAATGGATTTTTTCCATTGCGATTGAATTTGTTGCTGTTGCAGAGAATAATAGAATTGCTGAGAATAGTACTGAAACTATTTTTTTAATGTTTTTCATTATTTCCTCTTTATTATTAGTTAATAAGACATTTATTTGAGTTATTAATCAGTAGTCAATACTGTTTTACCTTATTGTTCTATTAGATAGAACATGCTATTCTACCTAACAGGATATGATTAAAATAAAAAAAAAAATTGATGGTGTTGAGGCTGTAAACAAAGCTCTAGAGATTATAAATTGTTTTACTCTAAAAAAAGAAACGTTAAGTATAACTGAAATTTCAAAAATTACAGGTAATTATAAAAGTAGAGTTTCTAGAATTTCAAGGTCATTAGAAAATTATGGGTTCTTAAGAAGAATTGATAATGGTACATTTAAACTTGGAAGCTCAATTGGTAGGCTAATAGAAGTTTATGATGATAGTTTCAATTTTAAAAAACTTATAAAAGATGAATTAGATTTCATAATGACAAAATCAAATGAAACAGCTAGTTTTTTTGTTAAACAAAAAAATTATAGAACTTGTTTGATAACTAGTGAACCTAATAAACCTATAAAACATACAATCCAAACTGGATTAAAAAGACCTCTAGATAAAGGTTCTAGTGGACATGTCCTTTCAGCATTTAATAATTTACCAATTAAAAATAAAGAAACTATCCTTAAAGATCAATTTTCTATGTCCTTTGGTGAAAGAGATAGAGAGATCGCTTCGATTTCTGTTCCAATAATACCAACAAAAAACAAAATTTTAGGATCACTGACAATTACAGGGCACATTAGTAATTTTAATAAAAAAAATTGTTTAACATTTTTAAATATTTTAAGATTATCAAAAATTAAAATTGAAAAAAAACTTAAAAAAATTTCATAAAATGAATACTTCTCTTGACTTAAACAAAAATGCTTTAAAACAATTATTTTCTAAAAAATTTCTATTAGTTATTATAATTTCTATCCCAAGTGCAATTATAGCTGACTATTTTAATATTCCATTGGCGTGGATGCTTGGTCCTATGCTTGCAGTTTCAGTTGCAGCATTAAGTGGAATAAAAATTAAGATGCCAAAGCTAGCTTTAAGTTCAATTTTAATAGTTCTTGGTCTTCATATTGGAAATTATATCGATCAAAATTTAATCAATCAAATGACTGAATGGGTGTGGACTTCAATAATAATGTTTGTCTATATTTTAATAAGTATTTTAATTGTATCTAAATATTTACAAAAATTTTCAGGCTATAATGTCAAAACTTCTATTTTTTCAGCAGCACCGGGTGCTTTAGGACCTTTAATGATATTAGCTGAACATGAAAAATCTGACTTATCACAAGTTGCTACATCACATTTAATTAGGTTAATTATAATAATAACTGTTATTCCCTTTTTTGTTGTTAATTATTCAACAAATGAAGCTCTAACAATTGAAAAATTTGATTATCTTGATCAAAACCATTTTCATCTTTTAATTCTCTTAATAGGTTCGATTTTATTAATTTTCTTATTTGATAAAATTGGTGTGCCTGCTGCATTATTATCTGGGACATTAGTTGCAAGTGGAATTTTACAAATAACGGAAGTTGCCTCCTATAAACTACCAAATGAAAGTATAAATTTTTGTTTACTTATCTTGGGTGCTTCTGTTGGTTGTCGTTTTGCAGATAAATCATTAAAAGAAGTTGCGGGTAATTCATTTCATAGTTTAGTTGCAACTACAATACTGGTAGCTCTTGGATTATTAGCTGCAATTGTTGCAACATATTTTGTTGATACCAATTTCTTAACTCTACTTTTATCTTTTTCTCCTGGGGGAATTTATGAAGTAGCAGTTATAGCAATTGCTTTTGATTTAGACCCTAACTTTGTAGCATTTCATCATATTATTAGATTACTGATGATACTCTTCACTGTTCCTGTAATATTGAAAATTATTGGTAAGAAATTAAATTAATATTTTTTCTAAAACTTTAGCTGCACTTAATTTTTCTAAATCATCAACTTGTATTGCTTTAAAGTTTTCTCGCTCAATACTAACTTTAAAAGCTGTTGTATGTTTACCAAATAAAGTCAAACCTTTTACTCCAAGATGAGCAGTCATATGAGCTGGTCCTGTATCATTTGCAATAACAAATAAGCTTTCTTTAATCAAGCTTGCAAGTTGAGAAATATCTAAAGCTTTACCTTTATCTAAAATTGAAATGGCATTAATGTTTTTTGCATCATCGATTTCAGAGGGTCCAGGTGCTACAATAACTTTAATTTGATCTTTATATTTATTTTTAATTAATTCTATTAGCTCATTATAATGGGGCCACTTTTTATGTGTTAGATGCGCTGAACAAAATGGAAATAAGACAATGTATTTGTCTAACTTAAATTCTTGTTTAATATGATCAATGTTAGTCACAGCCCAACTAAAGTTTGGTTTCATGGTGTACTCTGTTTTAATTCCAGAGGTTTTAAGTTGATGATCAAATCTATTTAAAACGGGGTCTTTATCAAATTCATCTTTTGAAATATTACTTGGCAAAGTTGTTTCTGAGCTAGACCAAGTATTAAAATTTGCTTTTGGAAATAAAATATTTTTATAAAATTTTGTTCTAGATGAGTTTTGTAAATCATAAACTTTTCTAAAATTCTTCTTTTTCAAGTTTCTCATTAACATATATAGATAAATTAAATTAAATCTTGATTTACGTTTGTCTAAAATAACATTGTGTACAAATGGATTTTTTCTAAATAGTTCAAAATAAGGTTTTGTTGTTAAGATATGTATTTGATCTTCAGGGTGGTTTTCAGAAATATCTTGAATTGCCCCACAAGCTTGGGCTATATCTCCTAAAGAACCATGTTTGATAACTAAAATATTAGACATATTTCTAACAACTTAACATAGTATAAATTTTTATGAATAAAATTCTAGTTGAAGTATCAGTTGGTGAACTTTTAGATAAAATTTCTATTTTAGAGATTAAACAAGAAAAAATTAAAGATCCTGAAAAATTAAAATTTATTAATGATGAGCACAGTATTTTAAAAAATCAATTAGATAGCAATGTTAAATCTGATGAAAAACTTAATACACTTTTTCAATCCCTGAAAGATATTAATGCAAAATTATGGGTGATAGAAGATGACAAACGATTGTGTGAAAAAAATTCTGATTTTACTGAAAAATTTATAAAATTATCAAGGGATGTTCATTTTTTAAATGATGATCGTGCTAAAATAAAATTAGAGATGAATAATCACACAGGCTCTAAGATTAAAGAGATTAAAGAATATACTTCTTATTGAAAACTATATTTCTTTTCTAAATATTTTATCAAGTTGTGAAAAATAAAAGTCATAAATAAATAAATTCCACCTGCTAAAAGAAACACTTCTAAAGGTTTATAAGTCGTTGATACAATATGTTTTGCAACACCTGTAATATCCATTAAGGTTACTGTGCTTGCAAGAGATGTGCCCTTCATCATTAATATAATCTCATTCCCATAAGCTGGTAAAGATTGTCTGATCGCTACAGGAATTTGAATTTTATATAAAATAATTTTACTTGATATCCCTAAACTTTTACCCGCTTCAATTATTCCAGGTTTTATAGTTTGAAAAGCTGATCTTAAAATTTCTGAAGTATAAGCCCCTGTATTTAAGGCAAATGCAATAATTGCACACCAATAGGGTTCTTTTAAAATGACCCAAAGAAAAGTTGACCTTAACCACTCGATTTGTCCAAGACCATAATAAATTATAAATATCTGAACTAATAATGGAGTTCCTCTAAATAAATAAGAATATCCATAAGCAAATTTATTAATAAATGGGTTTTTGTTTAATCTTAAAACTGCAAATAAAAATCCAATAAATAAACCAATGATTAATGATGCTGATAACAATTTTAAAGTTATAACTGCAGCACTAAGTAGTTTTGGCAAACTTGTTATCATTAAATCAAAATCCATTAAAAGCCCCTGCTATATTTGACTTCAAGTCTGTTAATTAGTTTCATGCTTAAAAACGTAAGCATCAAATATAAAACTGCCGCAAAACAGTAAAAGAATAAGGGATCTCTAGTAGAACCTGCTGCAATATAAGATTGTCTCATAATCTCAACTAAACCTGTAACTGATATTAAAGATGTATCTTTTAAAGTGATTTGCCAAACATTACTTAAGTTTGGAATAGCAAGTCTTAACATTTGAGGTAGAATTATTTTATAAAATTGTACAAATTTACTAACCCCTAAAACTTTGGCAGCTTCAAATTGACCTTTATCTATTGATTGTATCGCTCCTCTAAATACTTCTGTTGAATAAGCGCCAGATATAATACCGATTGCAACTGAGCCCGTAATAAATGCATTAATCTCAATATATTCAAAGTATCCAAAAATTGAAGCAACGTACATTATGGCTCCACTTCCCCCAAAAAAGAAAAGGTAAATTACTAATAATTCTGGAACGCCCCTGATTACTGTAGTGTACGTATTACCAATAAAATTTAGAAATTTATTATTTGATAATTTAAGTGGCGTAAAGATTAATGAAAATAAAAAACCAATTAACATTGCAGTAACTGCCGCTGCAATTGTCATTAGAGTTGCATAAAACAACTCGTCTCCCCAGCCTGTTTTTCCGAATGATAAAAGATCCATATCGAAAGGGCGACTAAATAAATAGTCGCCTTTTCAAAATATTATTTACATAGAAGCGTCAAAGCCAAAATGCTTGATCGCTAATTTGCTGATGATTCCTTGTTTTCTAGCAGTGTTAATTGCTTTGTTGAAATCTTTAAGAAGTTTTGCATCTCTTGTACCGATTGCATCATCTCCACCTTGTCTAATTCCAACACCAACACCATTACCAAAAGCACCACCTGAAAAAGTAGGTCCAACTAATACTACTGGTTTTCCTGATTTATCCGCATAATCAGTGAATGCAACAGCTGCAGCTAATGCAACATCACATCTACCAGAAGTTAAGTCTAAATTTACTTCATCTTGAGTTTTATAAGTTCTAACATTTACTTTGCCTACATCACCAGACTCTAAAAAGTTTTGGTGAATAGTTCCAGTTTGTGTACAAACAGTTTTTCCAGCAAGTGCAGCAGTTATAGTTTTAAGAGTTTTCTTAACAGCACTTCCACCTAAAGTTAAATTAATTCCTTCTGGTGTATCCATGCCTTCTAAACTTGAACCTTTCATTACTGCAAGGGCTGCAACTTCATCTGCATAACCTTGTGAAAAAGTAATTGTTTTTTGTCTTTCTGCAGTAATTGACATTCCTGCCATGATCGCATCAAACTTTCTCATTAACAAAGCTGGAATCATTCCATCCCAATCTTGTTCAACGATAGTACACTCGTGACCCATGATTTTGCATAGCTCTTCTGCTAACTCAACCTCAAAACCAATAAGAGCACCTGAAGCATCCTTAGAGTTCCATGGTGGGTAAGCACCTTCTGTTCCAATCTTTATTTTATCAGCGTAAACATTTCCGATTAATAATAAAGAAGCAAGAACACTTAATATTGTTTTTTTAAATATATTCATTTTTTCCTCCATATGATTATGAGGATTTATTTCACAAATTTGAGAATTTAAAAAGAAATTTTTAGTGATTAATTGATGATGAAAAGTTCCAAGAACAGTCAAAACTTGGGATGTAAACCCTATCCAAAGTTGTATTTCCAAAATTCTTATTGAAAACATCTAGCCATTTCTCCACTTGCTCTGGTTTTTTATCTTGGCTGCCTACTTGAGCAGTAATTACTCCATTTGGCTTTAATATTCTAATTAATGAGTCCATATTTTTGGCAGCAAGATCAATACAAAACTGGTCATCGTTAAGATCTACAAAAATTTTATCGTACTTATCGTCTTCAACAGACTTTATACTTTCAAAAGCATCTCCCCAAATACATTTAACTGAATTTTTCTCAGTTGATTTATTGCCAATGCTTCCAAGGTGTTTATTACAAACCTCAACTACTTCTGGATCAAGTTCATACCAGTCTATAAAATCAAAACCTTTAGACGTACACTCTCTTGCAACTCCTCCATCACCTCCACCAATGATTGCAGCAGTTCCCATATCTTTATTCAATTTTAAAGCAGCGTTTACAAATGTTGAGCTATACAAAACTTCATCATTTGTTGCGACTTGAATTTCGTTATCAATAAATAATGATTTACCAAATTGTTCTAAATCTAATATTTCAATATGTTGACCTACTTTAGATTTAAAATCTTCTAAAACTTCATTTACAACATATGATTTTTGTAATCCAGGCGAACTGTAAATGTCATGATATAAAGACTTAGTATCTCTATCAAAAGCTTTTGTGACAATTCTCTTATGTTTAAATTCTTTTTTGACAATATCGAGCGCAATAGAAGGACTTACCTTCCCACATGTGAAAAAATCAAAACTAATAATTCCTTTTTCTGGAAACGTATGAAAACTAATATGACTTTCCGCTAATAAGGCAAGGATAGTAAAACCTTGCGGTTCAAATTTATACTTTGAAATTTCAAGAATTGTAACTTCTGCAGCTTTTGCAATTTTACGAATTACATTCTCGTAGACTGAAGGATCATATTCTTGAGTAGTGCCAATGATATCTAAAGTTATATGCTCGCCTACTTTAGTCATAAAAATTATTCCCTCTTATAATTTTTTATTAATATTAAGTTGCTCGGTTTTATATAGGTGTATTGATAATTTTCAACAATTAATCAATTTTTTGATATTTTACTTAATTAAATTAAAACTGAGCATTAATTAAATTAGCAAATGCACTAGCCCCTTTTGCTAGATTTTTGTTCCAATCATTATCAGCATTTTCATCTGCATTATCAGATATGTATTTAAAACATTTAAATTCAATATTCTCTAACTTACAAACTTTTGCAATAGCGTAGGCCTCCATATCAACTACATCAACTTCCATATCAATTTTTTTATTAACAAAACTATCTCCTGTTCCACAAGAATAACCTTCTTTTGATGTAATAATTTCTTTAATTTTATCAAAAGGCGTCTCGCCTAATTCAAAATCTAACCCTCTAACATCCATATCTCTTTGATAAAATTTGGTGCATTCAACGATTCCTTTTAACTTAGTATTAATTGCACCTACAGTACCATAATTGATAATTAGTTTTGGTTTGTAAATATTGATTAACTTTAATGTGTTATAAGTTGCATTAATTTTTCCAACTCCGACATGGTTAAAATAGTCTAATCCAATCGTTTCTTCTTTAATTGCTGCTAGGAATAATTTGTCCATAGATTTTTTTTACTAAAGATATAAATATATTAATATCATGAATTTAAAAGATTATATTAGATCTATTCCAGATTATCCAAAAAAAGGAATTTTATTTAGAGATATTACAACTTTAATTAAAGACGCAGATGCATTTGAAGAATGTATTAATCAAATAATTGAAAGATCAAAAAATTATAAAATAGATAAAATTGCTGCAATTGAGTCAAGAGGATTTGTATTTGCTTCTGCTGTTTCTTATCTTCTTAAAAAACCTTTTATTATGTTTAGAAAGAAAAACAAACTTCCGGCTGAAACTCATTCAGTTGATTTTGAATTAGAGTATGGAACTGCAACTATTGAAGTTCATAAAGATTCAATTGACAAAGATGATTCAGTTTTGATTATAGATGATTTAATAGCAACAGGTGGAACAGCTGAAGCAGCAGCTAAACTTGTGGAAATGTCTAATGCCAAAATTGCTGCATTTGTTTTTGCAATTAATCTTTTTGATCTAGGTGGATCTGATAATTTAGTTAAAAAAGGTTATAAGGTTGAAAACTTAATGGATTTTCCAGGGCATTAATTGGTAGCGGGAAGTGGAATCGAACCACTGACCTCAGGCTTATGAGTCCTGCGCCATGACCCTTGGAGCCAACGCATCCTGCAAGAACATCTTCAAAACTCCTTTGTCTCTGCTCTTTTCTTTCTAGACTCAGATTTACATAAACTTAAACTCTAGTCAACTTCTATTGGAGCATTGGAGCATGAGTGGAGCACAGATTTTATATCAATAGAGGTACCAAGTGGATTTCGAAAATTGAAAGTTGTTATGACCCCACCACCCTTTTTTATAAATGGGACTCCTTATATCTATACGTAAATAAGAATGTAAAAATATTATTGCTATTCTTGTAAGAGAAAGTGGTTTTTAAATATCATTAGTTTATTAAACCTAAAATGGACGTCTTTTGATATAAAAAGATACATCAAATCAATTATAAATTTTAAAAATGAAAGTTATAAATAATAAAAAAGGTTTTACCTTAATTGAATTATTAGTGGTAGTTGCCATCATTGGTATTTTATCATCTGTCGGGGTTGTTGCTTATAATGGGTATACAGCTGGGGCTAAAGAAACAGCTTGCAAAGGTAATTTTAGAACCATAGTTAAAGCTGTTTATGAAAATATAATGTGGTGTGAGCTTAACCCAACAATTAATTTTATAGGGGGTAATGATAAACAAGTTTGGGAATATGATTGTAATACTATGTTCGTTGGCGGCATGTCAGTTTCGTCTCAGCTTGGGTACACGACAAATGAAAAAATAGCCCACCTTACTATAACTGAAATTAGTAATCGAGATAGACATAGAGAACCAGACTCAACAATAGGTTCAAGAACAACACTTAACACGATTTCTAATCCCTACACTGGTCGTTATGTTTATGATGACACACCCAGTAAATATTATTATGGAGATAAATATGATATGAGAGGTAAATTATCTCTTAGAAAAAGAGATAGTAGTGGAAATGAATTAAGCAATAATTGGCAGTCAGAGGGACAACTGTATCTAATAACTAGATGTGGTGATAAGGTGATAGAACACGAATTTGATATCTATTGAAAATTTATATGTTTTCTTCTAGATAACGCTATGACCAATTCTCATTGGAGCATGAGTGGAGCAAAAAAAGTTAGTTCCAATCACTAACAGCTTTAACTTATCAAAATTATTAAAAGCTTTCAAATAAAACCCAAAATAAACATAATATGACTTTGATTACATTAAACATAAGTATATTTTAAAAATATGACTCAAACACTTTTTGAAAAATATGGTGGAAAAAAAACAGTTGGTCAAATTGTTATTAACTTTTATCAAAAGCTTATGGCTGATGAAAATTTGAAAAAGTTTTTTACAAATTCTGACATGAAAGTTTTAATTTCACACCAAACTAATTTCATTTCTCAAGCTTTAGGTGGACCAAAAGAATATACTGGTCTTGATATGAAAACTGCTCATCAAGGCATGAAAATATCTCAAGAAGACTTTAATGGAGTTGCTGGACATCTAAAACAAACCTTGGAAGAACTAAATGTTGAAAGCCAAGATGTTGACACCATCATTGGTGTTGTCGCTCCACTTTCAGAACATATTGTATCAAAATAACAGAATTCATAATTAATAAATTTTGATAATATTTATTTAATGATAAAAATAAATAATTGGGAAGACTTAATAGCGTTAGCAAAAGAACAAGGGCTTACACCTAAGGAAGCATGGGAAAGAATTGAAAAAACAAATCTAAAATTTTTAAATAGAAAAAGTTCAGCAGAAAAAGAACTTAAAAAAGGAACAAGAGTACAAAGACTCATGTTTCCAAAGAATAATGAGGAAAATATTCTTTTAGCAAAAAATGTACCTTCTTTGGATGTTTCTGGTGATTTTTATAATTTCAAAAATTTAGAAGATAAAATCTTTTTTACTCTTGGCGATGTTTCTGGCAAAGGAGTGGATGCAGGACTCATTATGGCAAGAGTTACCTCATTGTTTGAAATCCTTGTTGAGGAAAAAAAGAGTCTTATTGAAATTGTGTCATTAATAAATGATAATTTATATAATTTACGTTCAGGAAAATTTTTAACAGGAATATTTGCTGTATACGATAAAAAATCTAAAAATCTTGAATTTATTAATGCTGGCCATTCAGAAAGTATAATTTCAGAGAATAAAAAAATTACTGAACATGTTTCTAGCAAAATTCCGCCGCTTGGAGTTCAGCCTATTAATCTTGATTTAAATAGTGTTTTAAATAAAATTTCATTGAAGGATAAAATTTTTTATATATACAGCGATGGCTTAAGCGAAAGTAAAGATTTTGAAGGAAATGAAATTGAAGCTGAGGGTATAATAGATTTGTTAAATAAGAATAAAGATCACGATATTGCAACACAATTGGAAAATATTTTTATAGAAATTTCCGCGTTTGGTGCATTGCAAAATATGTCAAATGAAGAACAAAGTATAATTAAGGATGATCTTACAATTTTAGCTATTAATGGGAAAAATATTTAATCAATGAAAAAAATTAAAAATGGTTTTACCTTAATTGAATTATTAGTGGTAGTTGCCATCATTGGTATTTTATCATCTGTCGGGGTTGTTGCTTATAATGGGTATACAGCTGGGGCTAAAGAATCAGCTTGCAAAGGTAATTTTAGAACCATAGTTAAATCTGTTTATGAAAATATAATGTGGTGTGAGCTTAACCCAACAATTAATTTTTTGTGGAATAATGAACAATCTTGGGAATTTGATTGTGATACTATGTTCTATAACGGCATGTCAGTTGTGTATCAGTATGGGTACACGACAACTGAACAATTAGTCAGTCTTACTGTAAGAGATATTTCTAGTCAAGATAGTCATAGAAAACCAGACTCAAATATAGGTTCAAGAACAACACTTAAAACGATGACTAATCCCTACACTGGTTCTGGTGCTGTTTCTGGTGGTACTGCAAGGAGGGAAATTTATGATGGAGATAGATATGATATGAGAGGTAGTGTATCTCTTCTAAAAAGAGATAGTAGTGGAAATGAATTAAGCAATAATTGGCAGTCAGAGGGACAACTGTATCTAATAACTAAATGTCGTGATAAGGTGATAGAACACGAATTTGATATCTATTGAAAATTTATATGTTTTCTTAAAATGAAAGTAATAAATAATAAAAAAGGTTTTACCTTAATTGAATTATTAGTGGTAGTTGCCATCATTGGTATTCTTGCAAGTGTAGGTATTGTTAGTTTTCAAGGTTACACTAAAATGGCAAAGAACAGGGTGCTTGTTGCAAATTGGAAAACAATTTCAAAAGTAATTGAGTTAGAATTAGCTGCTGCAAACAATGGTCTTGATAGTTTTATTGCAGAATATGATGAAGATGGAAATATGGTTAGTGAAAAAATGGATGGAAATACAACTTGTAATAATTTTGCATTTTCAGTCCAACAACATTTTAGTCATTTTAAAAACCCATACAATCTAGAATGGGAATCTGTAACAGTTGATACATTAGCGCAATCACAACATAGGAAAGGACAAATTCAATTAGTGTGCTATTCACATTTTGGAAGTTTCGGTGACGGTGGAGGATGTCCTATTTCATCTGATGCATGTAGATTGTTGTTGATTGCTTATAAAGAAGATAGAGGACGATGGAATACACCTGATGGAAAGTGTGATAATACAATTGTTTCAACCACTGGTGATGGCTGGCAACGTAATATGAGAGAATTTGTAAATGATTGTTATAATCAAATACTTGTAGGTGGAGACCAAAGAGAAAGTCAAGCTCAAGCACAATCTGATTGTGGTTGGGATTCAAGTATCCATGGCTCTTGGGCAGTAAATCAAAATAGTATCAGAGATGAAGCAGGTGGAAAATGTTCAGGTTCAAGTGGAACAACTTGTTCTTAAATTTTTAATTAATCTGTTATCTAACACGTGCTTCTCACTTGTTATTTCTTCTTCTAGATAACGCAATGACCAATTCTCATTGGAGCATGAGTGGAGCAATTAATATTTGAAAATGTTCAACCTTAAATAAGGCTTGTTAATTGGTAGCGGGAAGTGGAATCGAACCACTGACCTCAGGCTTATGAGTCCTGCGCTCTAACCGACTGAGCTACCCCGCCACTTAATTCTTGATGATTTATAATAGGTTTTTAATTTAGATCAATCAACTTTTGATCAATATGATTATTTTATAACCACTATAAAAGTTGAAAAAAGAGTTAATGCTAAAATTACTGAACTATAAAAAACGATTTGTCTTTTAGTTTCGTTTTTCTTATCTATTTTTACTCGGTTCAATAATTTATTGATGTCTACAATTCTCTTTTGATCAATATACTGTACTGGAATAGTTTTTTTATGAACTTTTTTTTCACTGGTATGTTTTCTGTCGTGAAAATAAGTTTTTTGCATGAGATTATTTAACCATCAATTATTAAACTCGGCAACTAAAATTATAACAATCTAGCACGTTTATCTTTTAGGGGAGCGATCTCTACTAGTGCTGGGAATTTCTGTTTAGCAACTTCAATATATAGGTTCATTTTTGAAAGTTCTTCATTTGAATGTATTGAGCTTACATATCCAAAAGACAAGTTTTTTTTATAATTAAAGGAATAATTGCCGGATGTTGTTCTCCCAATAATCTTATCTTCTAGATAAATTGGCTCTTCATGTAATAATAGAGGTGTACCTGGCTTACTATTCTTTAGTGACAGTATAATAAATCTTCTATTTAGCTTTTGATCTTTTATTTTTAATAAGCTTTCTTTACCAATAAAATTGGTTTCTTTTTTATAGCTTATTGCAAAATTTAATCCTGCTTCATATTGGTTTTCTTCTGGTGAAATATCATGACCCCAATGTAAAAAACCACTTTCCATTCTCATAGTATCCATTGCATGAGAACCACAATGAGATAAATTATAATTTTTTCCCTCTTCAATAATTAATTGATAAATTTCTTTAGCATCTTTATTTTCGATATAAAGTTCAAATCCTAACTCACCCACATAAGATAATCTTTGGGCCCAAACTTTTTTTGAACCAAGCGTTACAAATTTGCCATAACCAAATTTAAATGTTTCATTGCTAAAATCATCATTTGAAATTTTTGAAATTAAATTTCTACTTTTTGGTCCAAAAATTCCCAAACAAACAAGATCATCAGTAATATCTTTAAATTCTAAATTAGGTGACAAATGTTTTAAAATATGTGCTTTATCGTGAGTTCTTGTTGCAGCTGAACTTATTATTCTAAAATTATTTTTATCAATACAAATAACCGTTAAGTCTGTTTCAATTCCTCCAGCCTCATTTAACATTTGGGTGTAAGTTGATCTTCCTATTTCATCTTTAATATTAGCTGTGCTTATTCTTTGCAATTCACTGTGTGCTTGCTCTCCTTTTATTTCATATTTGGAAAATGGAGAAAGTTCAAAGAGACCAACATTGGTAATTGTATTTTTTGTTTCAAATTCAACTGAAGGGTACCAATTTTGATAATCAAAACTATATTTGTATTCTGCTTTTTCATTACTTTTTGCATACCACATCGGTCTTTCATATTCACCTGATACGCCAAAGCATGCTCCCTCTTTTTTTAACTCTTCATGATAAGGTAAAAGTCTTTGATTTCTTGATGTGTTATGTTGTTTATAGGGCCAGTGCATTCCATATAAATCACCAAGAGTTTCCGTTACCCTTTCCATGATAAATTTTTTAGATGAGTGGAATTTTTGAAATCTTTTAATATCAAGTGAAAATAAATCTTCATTCATATATCCATTAATCATCCATTCAGCAGTAACTCTACCCGCACCCCCTGAACTTGCAATCCCAATGCTATTAAATCCACAACACGTAAAAAGATTACTCACCTCTGGAGTTTCTCCTAAAAGGTATTGTGTATCAGGTGTAAAGGATTCAGGCCCTGAAAAAAATTTCCTAATACCAGCAGTTTCTAAAATGGGTAATCTTTGAAATGATTTTTCTAAATAAGGTTCAAAGTGATCAAAATCATCTGGAAATTCACCAAAAGAAAAGTCCTGTGGCACCACCCCTTTGTCTTTAAACGCAGGTTTTGCATTAGGTTCAAATATTCCAACTAACATTTTCCCGGCATCTTCTTTTAAATAAAGACAGGAATTATAGTCTCTTAAAACGGGCAAGTTTTTAGGTAACTTATCTAATGGTTCTGTGATTATGTAAAAGTGTTCATTTGGATATAATGGAATACTGACCCCAATATCCTCTCCAATTTGTCTCGACCACATCCCAGTTGCAATTACAACGTATTCACAATCAATTTTGCCAAATTTAGTTTGAACACCAACAATTTTTTTGTCTTTAACCAATATTTTTTCAACAGGAGTTTTCTCAAATATCTGAGCCCCTTCCATCTTTGCAGCTTTAGCTAATACATTAGTAACCCCTATAGGATCTGCCTGACCATCTTCTGGCATATAAACTCCACCTAAAATGTCATCATCATTTATAACGGGATAGAGTTCTTTTATTCTTTGTTTATTAACGCTTTCAACATTAACATCAAACAACTGCGCAGCTGTTGCTTGTCTTAATAATTCTTGTAATCTTTCGGGTGTACTTGCAACTGTGATTGCACCATTTTGTTTTAATCCAGTTGATAATCCAGTTTTTTTTTCTAATTCTTTATAAAGATTTAAGGAATATTTTCTAAGCCGTGTAATAGTGGCTGATGCTCCTAATTGACCAACAAGTCCTGCTGCATGCCAAGTAGTTCCTGAAGTAAGTTGATCTCTTTCTAATAATATAGTGTCTTTCCAACCGTATTTTGCAAGGTGATAAGCAACAGAACAGCCAGCAACACCCCCTCCAATAACTACTACTTTAGCTGATTTTGGTAATACCACTGACATTTATATTTAAACAATATTAAAATTTTTAAATACAAACAACTAAATCTTAATGTTCAGCTCTAAATTTTGAGTGACAAGCTTTACAGCTACTCCACATATATTTTCCAAGAGTTGCCTTCATATCTTCTGCCCCATCAATGACAGACGTTAACTCGATCATATTGCTTGAAGCTTTTGTCATTAATAAATTAAATTCATCTTTATTTTCCCAAATAGAAGGTAAAGCTTCTGTTTTAAATCCTACTTTTGAATTTTCAGGAAAAAGATTAATTAATCTTTTATAATTATCACTCATTTCAATCATTAGTTTTTTTGCTTCGTCTATATCTCCATTAGAAGCAAGACCTTGGACTCTTTTGGCAGTTTTGTAATTTTTACTAAAAATAGATTTTCTTTCTTTGATAATCTCTTCAACCGTTTGTTCTGAAAAAGCACTGAAGCTATAAAATAATATAAATATAAAAAATAAAGTGTTTTTAATTAATGTCATAATATGTTTAATTTAAACATGTCTATATTTAATAACATATCAAAATATGGATTACTTGCCAAATTAATCCATTGGCTAACTGCCGCAGGATTACTAATTCAAATACCTTTGGGGTTTTATTTGGTTGATTTAGACTTTGATCAATTTAGGGTTGATATAGAAAATTATCATATATTATTTGGATTAATCCTATTTTACACAACTCTAATAAGGCTAACTTTTAAACTATTATCTCCTACACCAAATTTCAATGACAATGCTTTTCCTGGTCAAAAAGTTTTAGCAAAGTTAAACCACTTTTTTTTATATTTAGCTTTATTAACAATAACTATATCGGGTATTTTTAAGAAATTATTTAATGGTGAAAGTTTAGTTATTTTTTTCAAAAAAGTTAATCTAACTTATAATTTTGAACTCTCAGAACAGTTTTATTCAATTCATATATTAGCAAACTACATTCTAATTGGTTTAATAAGTCTTCATATTCTAGCGGTACTATTTCATAAATTTTTATTAAAAGAGAATATTTTAAAGAGAATTTTATAATTTTTAATTATCAAATGCACATCTAAAACCAACATAGATTGCATAAAAGTTCGAGGGTTTATATTGAGCTCCATTAATACTGGTCTTTGAACCTCCATACCACCAGGAGGCCCCCGCTGTTAAAGAATTATTTTTTTCTTGATCATCCACCCACTCCCAAACATTACCACCCATAGCAACTAATCCATTTACGCCTTCTGGCAATATTGTGACATCTACATGCTTGTCATAATTTAATAAACCTTGGGAGTTCATTTCTTTAGCTATATCTCCACTAGGGTATCTATAAGTTTTTTCTTTATCAAATTTATTGGATGCAAATATTTGAGTGTAGGCAGCATAAGACCATTCCTCAAATGTAGGCAATCGGCCATTTATAAATTTGCAATAATTCTCAACTTCAAATCTACTTAGATGAACAGCGGGCTCTAATTCACTATCAGGTTTTTTTCCATAAGGTGTTTTATAATTCCAATTATCACGTTTAACCCAACCAGCACCCCATTCGTAACCTCCACCATTTTTTTCAGCTTCTGTAATGACTTCGTTTTTAATTGTATAATTATTAAACTCCATAATTGTTACTTCATATTTATTTAGTGAAAATTTTCCAAAGTTAATTTTCTCATTTTCAAAACTAAATACTTTAATTGGTAAGATTAATATAAATATCGAGAAATACTTTATAGTTTTGTAAATATTATGCATTTAAGCTTATCGTTGAATAAAATATTTTTTTTATAATTTAGATTAATCTCATTAATTCCGTTAGAAATTTGAAGTGAATTAAATTTTAATAAAGTAGATATATAGCGTTGTTTTATCATTTTTAAATATACGTTTTTCTTAATATTAACCTTAAAGTTAAAGCTAGCAGTGTTTTTTTTTATATTAAGCTTAAGTAGTTTTTTCCAAATAAGACTATCTCTTTTAAAAGATTGGTTAAGTTTCTGTTTCATCAAGTAAAATGTGGGTATTTCATTATCTTTTGTATCTAAAGTTAAAATTAAAATAATTCCTCCTACTTCTAAACTAGAATATGCATAAGTTAAAATTTTCTTAATATCTTTTAGATTAAATAAATGAATAGTTTGTTTAATTAATATTAAATCAAATTTCTTTTTATTATTTCCTAGATATTGAATTGCATTTATTTTTTTAAAACTAATTCTTTTGTCAAAATCTTTGTGATTTTCAATATCAAGTCCAACAGGCTTATTAATTAATTTGAGTTTAGAGGATAACGAACCCATTATCTTACCTCGGCCACAACCAATATCTAGAATTTTTGAGTGTTTAGTTAGTTTTTTTTGTTTTAATAAAAAATTATTGAATGATTGGATATATTTAGCTGATGAAATCCAAGTTTTATTATCCCAATTTTTTATACTTAACATTACCTAATTTAAAACATTTTAACTTATATTTAAATAAAGTATTAGTAACTCATGTTTAAAAAGTTGCATATATTTCTTGGCGCAACTGTTGCAGATGCAGCAGCCCGACCTTTGCATTGGGTCTATGATGAAAAAAAACTAAAATCTTATATTAAAGGAAAAAAAAATATTGCATTCTTTAAACAAAATAGATCTCCGTTCTACTCTATAAAAACAGGAGAAGTTTCTGGTTACAATGATGTGGGTCAAGTAATGTTTAAAACATTAACTAAGACCACTAATCATAAAGAGGTTATTAAACTTTTTAAAAAGAATATTGTCAAAAATTTTGGACCAGGGTCAAAATATTGGAAAAATTTATCTTTAAGAAAAAAATACAAAAAGATTAAGTGGAAAACAGCCATGAAAGGTCCATGGATCCATCAAAATATTTTAGAAACTATCAAAAATATTAAATTAAAAAAAACTATCACAGGTGGGACTAAAGTTAACGAGTCTGATGGGTATTGTGCAAGCCTACCCTTTTATTTTTCAAATAATTCAGAGCAGAAAACAAAACAAATTATAAGAACGGTTGCTAATGGCAAAATTAGTGAACAATTTGCTATGGCAAAACTTAAGATTATTGATTTAGCTGATAAAGGAGACAAGAATCCAGTTAATAGTTTTTTTAAAAAAAATATAAAAAACAAATACTTTAAAAATGTTATTGAAAATATCAAAAAAGTTAAAAAAATTAAGTCAAAACCTCATAATTTTGTTGTAAAGAAATTTGGTAAGGCGTGTAGTTATCCAGGTACTTTTAATGGAGGTATACATGCAATCATCACTTCTAAAAGTTTTAAAACAGCGGTTATAAAAACCATTAAGGCTGGTGGATGTAATTGTTCTCGTGCTAATTTTGTTGGTGCTTATTTTGCAGCTTACAAAGGCTTAAAAGGTATTCCTCAAGATTGGATTAAGAAAACAAATCCTGCTAAATCTATACTGAAGTTTATTGCTTAAATGCAAAACCCATCGATTAAATACATTTTAAAATTATCTATTCCAATTTTTTTTGCAAACTTGGCTATTCCCCTTGTTGGTATTATTGATACTGGTTTAATGGGTAACCTTGGTAACTTATCATATTTATCAGCAACTTCAGTGGCTGCTAATTTATTTTCTATGATTTTTTGGAGCTTTGGTTTTTTAAGAATGGGAACCGTTGGTTTGGTTTCGCAAGCTTATGGTAAAGAAGATTATACAGAAATATTTAATATTGTTGTTCGAAATTTAGTTTTTGTTTTGCTAATTTCATTGATCTTAATTTTGTTACAAAACTATATATTCAATCTAAGTGTGGGTATTTTTAATTTATCAGACACGACTAGGCAATTTTATCAGGATTATTTTCAAATAAGAATTTATTCAGCACCTGGTGAGTTAACACTTTACATTATAACCGGTTTATTTGTTGGATTACAAAAGACCAAAATCTCAAGTTTAGCAGTTGGTCTTTTTTCAATTCTAAATATAATTTTAAGTATTATTTTAGTTTCAAAATTTGATTTAAATATTAAAGGAGTTGCTTATGGGACTTTAATCTCGGCACTTTTAATATCGGCAACTTTTCTAATTTATACATTTTGGTATCTAAATAAAATGTCTAAAATCAATATCGATATTAGTAAATTAATAGATCTTAATAAGCTTAAAAAGATTTTTAATATTAATCTAAACATATTTATTAGAACTATATTGTTAACCTTTTCATTTTTTTGGTTTACTTACCTTGGTAGTCAAATTGGTGAAGACTACATTGCAGCCAATGCCATCTTAATTAACTTGGTCTTTTTGTCTGCTTTCATTCTTGATGCTTACGCATTTTCAACTGAAGGTATGGTTGGATATTCTTTGGGTAAAAAAGATATAGTTTTGTTTAAAAAGATTGTTAAAAACTCTTTTATTTTAAGTACACTTACTGGATTAATTATTTCTATAATTTATTTTTTTATTAACAAATACGTCATTGAATTAATGTCTGATATTGAAAGTATTAGAAATCTAAGCTCATCTTATGTGGTATGGCTAATTCTCATGCCTTTAATTTCATCTTTTTGTTATCAATTTGATGGAATATTTATTGGTGCATCACAAACAAAAGAACTTAGAAATGCCATGATTTTTTCAGTGTTTTCTTATTTATTAATGTCTTTATATTTAACAAAATTAACGGGTAATACCGGTATTTGGCTATCTTTATGTTTGTTTATGATATTAAGAGCTCTATCCTTATTTTATTATTTAGACAAAATTTATTTAAGATTTCGTACTACTTAATAAATTCAACTACCCTTAATAAAATGATATTGTAAATCAATGTTATTTCGACAACTCTTTGATAAAGCCTCGAGCACATTTACATACCTAGTAGCCTCAGCAAAAGGAAGAGAGGCCTTAATCATTGACCCTGTACTAGAAAATGTTGAACAATACATTAAGCTTCTTAATGAATTAGATTTAAAGTTAGTAAAAGTTATTGATACCCACATCCATGCTGACCATATCTCAGGTATTGCTGAACTAAGAGATAAAACAAATTGTGTTACTGTAATGGGTGATAAAACACCTGCTGATGTGGTTGCAATGCAAGTTGGTGATGAAGAGACAATTAAAATTGATGGCTTGGAATTACAAGCAATTTATACCCCAGGTCACACCATAGAAAGTTTTAGCTTCTTGATGAATGATAGAGTTTTTACTGGAGATACATTGCTAATTAGAGGAACTGGTAGAACTGATTTTCAAAATGGAAATGCACGAGATTCTTATAATTCAATTTTTAATAAACTTTTAAAGCTACCTGATGAAACATTAGTTTACCCTGCTCATGATTATAAAGGAGAGATGGTCAGCACAATAATAGAAGAAAAAAAATTTAACCCAAGACTTCAAGTAAATTCTGTAGATCAATATATTGAAATTATGAATAATTTAAACTTACCTAATCCAAGTATGATGGATGTTGCAGTCCCTAGTAATTTACAATTAGGAATAGATTTTAATAAACAAAAAGTAAATAATGGTGTTAATCCAGAAAAATTTAATGAAATCAAAAATGATGCTCAATCAATTTTAATTGATCTTAGAGAACAAAATGAAATAGACAAAGATGGTATGATTAAAAATAGTACGGTTGTTCGTTTTCCAGAAATTAATGAGTACCTTCAAAAAAATAAAGATACATTAAAAGATAAAAGAATTTTATTTTACTGTGCACATGGCCACAGATCGACACTAGCAGTTCAATTATCAAAATCCTATCAATTCATCAATTGTTTTCATTTAATCGGTGGCCTTAAGAATTGGAAAAAAGAAGGTTTAGATTTATAAAATTAGAATTTAATAACTTAACTTCAAATTTAATCTTTTAAATTTATTTCTAAAACTAAAAAATAATTTATTATGGTTACCAGTATCTTTTTTAATTGTTTGTTGCCATAAGTGAACCATCTCATGTGACAAGGTATTTAAAAATTCCATTTTATTTTTATATTTAGGCATCATCTCGAGCACAAATCTATTTGTACCTTTTCTATAGGAAATATATTCAACACATTGCCCTGATCCTCTAACTATTCTTTTAATCTTTACATCATTAAACGGATTGAGTTTGCTATTAAATAAAGATTTATTAAATATCTTAAAGTAATTTCTAATGTCTTTAAAATTAGTAGTATATTTTTTTTCAGACTCTATTGTGTCTCTAAGTATTCTTTTTTTTGTTCTTACTATGTAGCTATCTTTAACAATTTTCTTTTTTTTCATTTTTAAAATATGGTGAATAAGCGTTACTAAATGGGTATAATTTCTGATTATCTACTACTAAATTTAGAACTTACAAAATAATAAAATCTTTAAAATACGATTATTTTTAACTCTATTATGATGATGTTATCTAATGATTATAGAGATTTTATAACAGAATAGATTTTGTCTTTATTCATTTGACCAATGCTTCTATAGATTTCCTTGTTATTTTGGTAAATTACAATTGTCGTCCAATAGTCAATGCCAAGCTGTTTTGCAATTGTCTTGTCCTTTTCTTGCTCAAAGCTTAGAAAAAGAATATCCGTAAATTCTTTTTCGGCTTGATTCAGGATCTTAATTTGAACCTTACATGTTGTGCATGTTTCATTCCAAGAATTTATAACAACTATTTTTCCATCGAGTTGAGCTTTTTGGAAAATTTCATTATTAAAGGTAGTACTTTTATCTACAGCAAATGAGTTAAATGACAATAATATAAAAATTAGAATTAAGATTTTTTTCATATTTTAAATATATAAGTTGCCAAGTTAATTAACAACACTTTAATTTATTTTATAACTCCAATTTGTTTCTGTCTTGATATAATAATTAAACCACTAATTATTATGATTAATGCACCAATATAACTGCTAGCTGATGGAACTTCATCAAACAAGAAATATCCATAAACTATTCCCCATAAAATTACTGAATATCGAAAAGTTGATGTGACCGATACAAGTGCAATCTTGATGGTTGCAATTGAAAAAATATATCCCATTGCTAAGAAAAAAGCTGAAATGAATAAAATAAAAATATCTTTTAAAGTAAAATAATAAAATTTATAAAAAGTTAATAACCCAAAAAAAATAGTAACTACAAAACAAGTCATGAATGCAATTTGTAGACTGTGATAATCTTTTTTAAAATTTTTTGTGTACATATCTCTAATAGAAAGCATGATTGCAGCTAAAATTGGGAATATAAAATAATAACCAAACTCTAATTTACCTGGATTAACAACCACGACAACACCAACAAAACCTAAAATTACCGCACTCCATCTTCTCCATCTTACCTTTTCATTTAAAAAAATTGCGCCAAATGCAGTTAAAATAATTGGCGCCATACTTAATAGAATATAAACTTTAGCAAAAGGTAATAAAGCGATACCAATAAAAAAGAATAATGCTGCTAAAGATTCAAGTAGACCTCTTATTTTTAGTTCTGTTGAAGAAAAAATTAATTTAAAATCTAATTGTTTTTTTATGTAGAGAAATAATAATATAAAAAATAATGTAAAAATCCCTCTTATAAAAATTATCTGATTTAAAACAAATATTTCATTGAAGTGTTGGTATATATTTTTTACAAAAGCATCATTTGTTGCAAAAGAAAATTGACATAAAAGCATATATAGTATGCCTAATAACTCATTGTTAATTTTAACTTTTGGAAACATTTTGGGAGTAAATATAGGCTTTTTTATTGATAATATACAAAAATTAGAAACCAGTAAGAAGCTAGTCCTGCTAAAATTGTAACAATAATACTTCTACTAAAATAACCAACGATAATAGCAAATATGGCTGCTAGTAACTTTGGATTACTATCAATGTCTATAGACCCTGTAGCATTAAGAAATATAGGAGGAAATATTATTGCTGGAAAAATAGCTGATGGAACATAGGATAAAACTTTTTTTGTCTTTTCACTCAAAATATCTCTCTTTAGAAAAAAAATCATAGAAAATCTTGTCATATAAGTCAAAATTCCACAGTATATAATTGTTGTCCAATGCATTATTTTTTCTTCTTATCAATTAATGTAATTATAGTAGCAACTGATAAGGCTGATAGTGCTGCTATAATAATGTAAGCTTGAAATGGTATTGTATTATACCCAACAGTTGCAACAATTCCTGAGACTAACATTACAATAATATTTTTATACTTTCTAAAATCATCAATTAACAAAGCTAAAAATGTTAAAGAAATAGTAAAACTTAACCCTAACTCTTCAGGTACTACTGATCCAAGAACTATTCCTAAAATTGTTGAGATTTGCCAAATTGTCCAACAAGTAAATCCAGCTCCTAATAAATGGTAGTGTTTAAATTTATTTTCTTTATTTTTTTTAAAATAATTATTTGAAACAGCAAATGCTTGATCAATTAATACATAGGATAATATAATTTTCCAAGTAAGCCTTAAGTGAGAAAGATATTCAGAAAAAACCGCACCATATAGTAAATGTCTAGAGTTTACTGCGGTAACTGATGTGATTGTAACTAATGATGATGCACCGCCAGAGAATAATTGTAATAAAACAATTTGAGAAGCTCCACCAAAAATTATAATAGACATACCAAATGTCATATAGGCACTCAAACCCACTTCCATTCCAATAACGCCGTATATAATTCCAAACGGAACTACCGGTATCATTAAAGGGCTTACATCAATAATCCCCTTGGACAATGTTTTAAATCTTTTATTCATTTTAATTTAGGATTTTGTATTAGAAACAAACTATATGATCAATATTAATTGGTCTCTTTATACCAAATTTTTCGTCAACTTCATGCTGATGAATATGATGTGAATGAACAAAAACAGGTACTAATCTATTACTTGCAGTTTTAAGAGTATAGATAAAATTTGTTCCTCTAAATTTTCTATCCACAACTTCTAATTTTAAATTACTTTTGTCATCATGCTCAAGATCCTCAGGCTGTAATAAAAGCTGAACTTCAGATCCTTTTGGATAATGTTTTATAAAATCTCCAGTTATTGTTCCAAGATCATCATTTTCTAAACTATTTTCACCTGTAACTTTTGCTGGGATTAAGATCCCTCGATTTAGAAAATTAACCACCTCTATTGAGTTTGGAAAATGGTAAACATTATATGGGTCATCATATTGCTTAAGTTGACCATCTAAAATTATTCCACATTTAGTTCCCAAATAAAAAGCCTCATAAGAGTCGTGTGTTACAATAATTGTTGTAATCTTATGCTCTGTTAAAATTTGCTTTAATTTAACCTGTATTTCTTCTTTAAAGTTCTGATCTACATTTGAAAGAGGCTCGTCTAATAACAATAAATCAGGATTAGATAACAAAGACCTTGCTAATGAGGCTCTTTGAGCTTCTCCAGAACTTATCTGGTGTGGGTATTTATCAACAATGTGCTCGATATGAAGAAGCTTATTTATTTCATTTAAATTTAAACCTTTCTTCTTCTTTTTATTTCTATCTGCACCAAATTTTATATTTTCTAAAACTGTATAATGGGGAAAAAGGGAATTGTCCTGAAACCCCATAGAAATATTTCTATTTTCAGGTTCAATATGAGTATTATCAGATGACAAAATTTTATTTTTTAAGATAATTTTCCCAGACTGTACTTTTTCTAAACCTGCAATTGTTCTAAGTATAGTAGTTTTACCAATACCAGATGGTCCTAACAAACAAACAATGTCTCCTTGATTTTCAATCGTTAGAGAAACATTGTTCACTTTACTTTGTGCACTTGCTGCAAATGTTACATTATTTATTTCTAAGAAATTTTTTGTCATAAGTTTAATCTTTAAGGATATATCTAGATGTAATTAAAATAAAGCAACTTGCAATAAGTATAAGCAGTAATGATGGCGCTGCTGCAGCTTCAAGTAAATCTTGGGAAGCATAAATATACGCTTTTGTTGCAAAGGTTTCAAAGTTAAATGGTCTCATAATCAAGGTAATCGGTAATTCCTTGATTATTTCAATTGTTAACAAAATACCTATTAATAAAACTGAATTCTTTAAATAAGGAAGGTGAATATTTCTAAATGTTTTAAATTTTGAATAACCAAGAAGATATGCGCTCTCATCTATAGAATAATTAATTTTTAGATAGCCAGATTTAATTCCGTTATTAGCTAAGGAATAAAATCTTATAAAATAAATTATAACCAATCCTAAAATAGATCCAATGAAAATAGATTTTATCGATTCTGTTCCAAGGTAATTAATCATATTAAGATCTAGCCATGAAATAAATGTTATAAAAGCAACAGCTAAAATAATTCCAGGTATTGCATATCCGGAAATAGAAAATGTATTTAATGCTTCTAAAAATTTACTTTTTGAAACTCTGTTTCCATAGTTTGAAATAAAGGCTAATAATATTAATAAGCAACACGATAAAAAAACTAACAACATTGTATTTGAGAATAATTCAATTAAATTTAAATCTAAAAAGTGTTTTGGAAAAATAATTGTCCAATATAACATTTGAAAAACTGGAAATAAAAAGCTTAAGAAAAATACTAACGTACAAAATAAAAACGCTAAAATTGATTTATAATTATATAAATGAACTACAGATTTTGATTTAAACCCTCCTTTTGATGATGTGTGATATTGAGCTTTTTTTCTAGATAGATTTTCTATAACAAAAAGTCCAAGTATAAAAATTAACAAGTAAGATGATAACCTGTTTGCTAAAGTAAGATCGTCAAAAGATATCCATGCATTATAAATACCTGTTGTTAAAGTCGACACTCCAAAAAATGAAACAGAACCAAAATCTGATAAGGTCTCCATTGCAACCAAAGAAAGGCCAGCAACTATTGCAGGTCTTGCCGAAGGTAAGATTATCTTAAAAAATGATTTTTGCTTAGAAAAGCCAAGGTTTTTACCAAGTTCTATTAAGTTTTGTGACTGATAATGAAATGATGCTCTAGTTAATACGTAAATATAACCAAATAGTGAAAATGATATTGAAATTATTGCGCCTAACATTCCATCAAACTTTGGAATATGAGCGTTGTAATTTCCCTCGCCCAATAAGTTTTTTAAAATTGAAAAAGCCGTTCCATAGTTTTCAAAAAAAGCAGTTAATGAATATGCATAAATATAGGCTGGTACTGCAAAAGATAGGATTAAAGCCCATTTAAAGAAATTAACACCAGGAAATTTATAAAATGAAACTAAATAAGCACAACCAACTCCTATAATAAAAGTTAAGGTTAAAACACCTGTCAAAAGTATTAATGAATTATAAATATAATCTAAAAGAAAAGTATTTTTTAAAACTGAAACGTAGTCTCCAGTTGTTTCAAAGAAACTACTGAATACAGTTATAATGGGTACAGCTACAATTATGGATATGACAAAAGAACTAAAATACCAAATGTTAATCTTATTACCCATTTTTTAACAACGCACTAATAACATCAAGCAGGGTAATTAACTTAATATTAAAAGCGCGCTGTGTTATAACCTCTTTATTTCCACTTCGCGTTAAGCATTATCTCTAATGCGATAGCTTGATTTTTTCCGTAATTAGCTACTTTAGTTTTAAGGTCTTGTTTAAAATTAAACCCCATTTGTGTAATTAATCCATGAGGCTCAACACCTTCAATCATTGGATATTCATACGTATTATTAACAATATGTTGTTGAGCATCTTTAGTTAATAAAAACTCTAACAGTTTAATTGCGTTATCTTTATTTGGAGCATATTTTAATATTCCACCTCCACTAATATTCATATGTGTTCCTCTATCACCCTGATTTGGGAAAAATGGTAATACTTTTTTTGCAGCCTCTTGTTGCTCTGCACCTTTACTACCAGAAAGCATAAGTGCGTAATAATAAGTATTTGCAACAGCAATATCAGCTTCGCCAGCTGCTACAGCTAAAATCTGAGCTCTATCATTTCCCTTTGAGTCTCTAGCCATATTCTTAACCAAATTTTCTGCCCAAATAGTAGTTCTCTCTTTTCCATTATTATCTATTAATGAAGCTACTAGAGATTGATTATAAATATTATTAGATTGTCTTATAACAATTCTACCTTTCCACTTAGGATCAGCAAGACCTTCATAAGTCAATCCATTAAGATCATTGTCACTTACTCTCTCTGGAGAGTAATAAATTATTCGTGCTCTTTTAGCTATTCCTGTCCAATTTTTAGATCTAAAGTTTGCCGGTACTGCAGATTTAATTGCTGGCGACATAGAGTTTTGAAACATCCCTTTTAAATCGAAAAGTCCTAACTTTCCAGCATCAGCTGTAATATAAAGATCAGCTTTTGAATCTTTTCCTTCTTCTATAATTCTTTTTTGAAGAGATTTATCTTTGCCGGATATGACATTCACTTTAATTCCAGTTTGAGATGTAAATTTATTGTAAAGCTGGATATCTGAATCGTAATGTCTTGCACTAAAAACATTAACTTCATTAGCTAATGTCATGCTTTTAAAAAAACTCAAGGTTAATATAATAAGTATAATTTTTTTCATTTTTTCCTTTATTTTTTACCCTTGATTAGTTTAGAATGCTTATTATTAACATTGCGAATGATTATCAATCGCATTTATTGACGCAGTTTACAATGGTTAATTAAGTTAATATCCGGATAAGCAGATTACTTAGGAAAGACATGAATGCATAAAACCCTATAAAGAAATTGCAGTACATTATTGAGACAGCCCGGTTTCTAACTCTTCTTTTTCTTACAAATGGCTTATCATCAAGGTCTGAAACATCTCTTTCTCCAATTACTTGATAGTCATATGACCAACGCCATACAGAATTACCAAAACGTTCATCTGTATTATTGTAATAGATAATCCAAGCAACAATGTATCTGTGAGAAATATAGAGAATAATTAAAAGTAAACTACTTATAAACATCCAAATATATAATCATATTTAGAAAGCTTATTAAAGACTAATTAAAACTGTTCAGATTCTGTTGATCCTGCCATAGCAGTTGTAGAACTTTTTCCACTACTTATGGTATTTGAAACTGCATCAAAATAAGACGTTCCAACTTCTCGTTGGTGTTTAACACTTGTGTAACCATCTTTTTCTCTAGCAAATTCAAGCTCTTGGATTTTAGAATAAGCCGTCATTCCTTCTGTTTTATATCTTTCAGCAAGTTCAAAAATTGCAATATTTTGAGTATGAAATCCTGCAAGAGTTATAAACTGGAATTTATATCCCATCTCACTAATTTTTTGCTGAAATGTTGCAATCTCAGCATCTGATAAATGCTTTTTCCAATTGAACGAGGGAGAACAGTTGTAAGCTAATAATTTACCAGGAAACTTTTCATGAATTGCATCTGCAAACTTTTTTGCTTCCTCAAGATTTGGTGTTGCAGTTTCACACCAGATTAAATCTGAATAAGGAGCATAAGCTAAACCTCTTGAGATAGCCTGCTCAATTCCATGCTTAACATAATAAAAACCTTCAGGAGATCTTTCTCCAGTTAAAAATGGTTTATCATTTTCATCAAAATCATTTGTAATTAATTTTGCAGCATTAGCATCTGTTCTTGCTAAAATTATTAAAGGTACCTCTGCAATATCTGCAGCAAGTCTTGCAGCTTTTAAATTTTTAATCATTGTACTAGTTGGAACTAAAACTTTTCCACCCATATGGCCACATTTTTTTTCGCTAGCTAATTGATCTTCAAAGTGAACTCCAGCCGCACCTGCTTTAATAAATTTTTTTGCTAATTCAAAAACATTTAATGGACCACCAAAACCTGCTTCACCATCTGCAATAATAGGCAACATATAATCTGTTCTATCATTTGATTTCATTTCACCATCTTGTAATTCCATATGCTGAATTTGATCTGCTCTAATTAATGCATTATTCATCGATTCAACTAATTTTGGCGCACTATCATATGGATATAAGGATTGATCTGGATACATTTCACCAGCCGTATTTGCATCAGCTGCTACTTGCCATCCACTTAAATAAATTGCTTTTAATCCAGCTTTTGCATGTTGAATAGCATGGTTTCCCGATAGAGATCCCAATGTATTAATATAATTTTCTGAATTTAACAAATCCCATAATTTTTTGGATTGGTGTTTACACATAGAGTATTCAATTTTAAATGAACCTCTTAATCTCTCAACCTCTTCTGGGGTATAATCTCTTTTAATTCCTGCAAATCTTTTTAAATCGTATGAGATGTTCTCAGCACTCATTTAGTCCTTTACTGTTATGTTGTGAAAATATTTTAAGTGAACGAATTAATTACTGTCGTTGATTTGATCAACTAAAGCATCCATTCCACTTGAGCCCCAATCACAGTGATCATCTCTCATATAAATGCCTTTTGCATTATATTGAGAAATGTCTTCTTCTCTTATGATTTGAGCTTCATTTTCAGTATTTTTAATTTTATCGTCCATGTAAACTTTATAATTTACTAAATTTACAAATTCCAACAAAATCGTTAAAAACCTTGTAAAACAGCATAATTTATTGTAAATTAAAATTTACAAAATTTACAAATAACTTATATGAGTCAATTAGATATTAAAATAGGTCCAAAAATAAAAGCTTTTAGAAGGCAATTAGGACTGCAAGCTAATAAACTTTCAGAGGATCTAGGAATTTCTCCAAGCTATTTGAATTTAATTGAAAGTGGAAAAAGAAAAATAGATGGAGATTTATTACTTAAGGTTTGTGAAAAATTAAATATTCAACTTTCAGACTTAACTTCAAAATCAGATATTAATTTAGAAAATACAATTTCAGAAATTTTAGATGATAAATTATTTGAAGACTTAGATATTCTTGGTCCTGAAGTTAAAGACCTTGTTGGCACAAACCCAAAGATCGGTAGAGCCCTTGTTAGATTAGGAGATATTCTTAAAAAGAAAGATCACGAACTAATTGATAAAATAGAAAAAATTTCAGGTAAGATAGTGGATAATAGAAAAAACTCTTTTCCTGGCGAAGTAATATCTGATTTTCTTCAACAGCATAAAAACTATTTTCCAAAATTAGAAGAATTTGCAAATAAAGTTTTTGATAAAATTCAAAAAAATAATAGAACTCGATATATTGCGTTATGTGAGTATTTAAATAAAGAATATTCAATTACAGTAAAAGATATTTTACCTGAAGAAGGAAAGCCTTTTTCTAAAATCTATAATAAGAGCAAAAAAGAACTTTTGTTAAGTGATTATAGTTCCCTAGAAACAAAAAAACTTCATGCAGCAGCTCAGATAGCTCAAGAAGGAGCAATGAAAGATATTGATATTTATTTATCAAAATTTTCTTTTCCATCAGATGAGTCTAAAAAATTAACTAAAGTTGCATTATTGAATTATTGTGGTGCTGCAATTTTAATGCCTTACAAGCCCTTTCATGCTGAATGTAAAAAATTAAAATATGACTTGGAACTTTTACAAAATACATTTGCAACTTCTTTTGAGCAAGTTGCTCACCGTGTAACATGTTTACAAGACCCAAAATTACCTGGAATTCCTTTTCACATGTTAAGAGTTGATATGGCTGGAAATATTTCAAAAAGATTTTCATTATCAGGAATTGATATACCAAGATATGGTGGTGCATGTCCTAGATGGAATGTTTATTCAGCCTTCACAAGACCCGGTGTTATTCAAGCAGCAGTTAGTAAAATGACTAATGGTGAAAAATATGTGTGTATTGCAAGAACAGTTGAAAAAGGTGTCGGACGATTTGGTCAATCAAAAAGTATTTTATCAATTGGACTAGGTTGTGACGCAAAGTATGCAAAAGATTTTGTGTACACTGAAAACATTAATGTAAGTGATAAAACTACAGAAATTCCCATTGGTGTATCTTGCAGAACTTGTGATAGATTGGATTGTCCACAAAGAGCGTTTCCACCTTTACACAAAAAATTTGATGTAGATATCAATTCTAGAGGTGTTTCAGTTTATGTTAATGATAAGTCTAGTTAATTAAGACTTCCAATCACCAATTTTACTAAACAAAAAGTTCCTAAAAGCGGTTATTCTTGCTGTGTTTTTAAGTGATTGAGGATAGACAAAGTGAGCCTCTGTTATAGGTCCTTCCGAACTAGGAAGTACTTTTATTATATTATTTGAATTTGAAACTAAATACTCTGGAAGTGCTGCAAGACCTACACCAGCTTCAACTGCTAAAAGTAAACCCATAACACTATTAACTTTCATTACTGGTTTTCTTTTTTTACCATCTTTAATTCCAAGTTTTAAAGCCCAATCTGGATCATAGACAGGAGATGGTGCTCCTTTTCCAAATGAAATGAATTTATGTTTATTAAGGTCTGAAATAGTTTTAGGCATCCCATGTTTTTCTAAATATTTATTAGAACCATAAATATAATATTTTAAATCCACTAATTTTTTTTGAATATAATTAAGCTGCTTAGGTCTTCTCATGAAAATACCTATATCTGCCTGTCTCGTACTTAAATCTAACTCCCTATCTTCAAAAATTAATTCAATTTCTATTTCAGGATTTAAAGTCATAAATTCTTGAATACGAGGTGTTAACCAGTGGGTACCAAAACTTCTAACTGTTGTAATGGTTAATTTACCAGTTGGTTTATTTTTTTGATCTCCCAAAGTAGATTCAACTTCTTTTAATTTACTAATTACATCATGAGCTGTTTTAAATAAATATTCACCATTTTCAGTTAATGTAAGACCTCTTGCGTGTCTTTCAAAGAGTTGTACTTTAAGATCTTGTTCTAAAGATTGAATTTGTCTGCTAATTGCTGACTGACTTAAGTTTAGGTTTATTGTTGCGTTAGTAAAGCTTCCCGCTTCTGCAACTGCGTGAAATATTTTTAATTTATCCCAATCCATTATTTATTAAGGTCAACAATATATCGTCCTGATGTTTCACCTTTTAACATTTTCGGATATATGTCTATTAAATCTTCTAAGCTTACTGTTTTAATTGATTTTTCTAATTGTTCGAAATCAATTAGACTTTTAACTTCACCCCAAACAAACTCTCTTCTTTTAATCGATGCTGTAACAGAATTAATTCCCCAAAGTTTAACCCCTCTAATAATAAAAGGCATAACTGTTGTATTTAATTTATAATCAGAGGCGTTTCCACAGGCTGCAACAATTCCATTGTCTCTAGTTTGTGCAAGTGCATTAGCAAGTATCTTTCCACCAACAGTATCAACAACACCGTCCCATAAACCTTTGTCTAATGGTCTAGCGTCTTTATCTAAATCTGCTTTATTTATTATGTTTTTTGCACCTAATGATCTTAAATATTTTTCATTTTCTGCCTTTCCAGTAACAGCTGTAACATCATAACCAAATTTATTTAAAATCATCACTGCAATACTTCCAACACCACCGGATGCACCAGTAACTAAAACATCTTTTACTTTTTCACCTAACAAAAGTTCTTCTCTAGCTTTGATTGCAAAAGAACATAACAATGCTGTTAATCCAGCAGTCCCTAAGATCATTGCTTGTTTAGATGAGATATCTTTTGGTTTTTTAACTAAGTAATCTCCATTAACTTTAGCAAACTGAGAATAGCCACCAAAGTAAATTTCGCCAACTCTCCAACCTGTAAGGATTACTTCATCCCCTTTTATAAATTTAGAATTATCACTTTCTAAAACAGTGCCTGCAAAATCAATACCTGGTATATGTGGAAATTCTTTTACTAATTTTGCCCCATTATTTAAAATAAGTGCATCTTTATAGTTTAAGTCTGAATAATCTACTTGAACAAGTACATCACCATGTTTTAAAAATGATTTATCTATTGATTTTACTTCTCGTGTAAAATTTTCACCTTCTTGATTAAGAACTAGTGCTTTAAAATTATCCGACATGCTTTTCTCCCTTAGGAAGGTTACTTACTAATAAATCTTAAATATCTATTCTGAATACTTAAATCTTTTTTAAATTCTCCTAAGAAATAATTTGTAACTGTTGTTGCATTTTCTTTTTTAATGCCTCTCATTGTCATACATTGGTGTGCTGCATCAATTGTAACAGCAACTCCTTTTGCATCTAATGAATTCATTAAAGCTTGAGCAACCTGCATTGTTAATCTTTCTTGTGTCTGTAATCTTTTTGAAAAAACTTCTACTACTCTTGCAAGTTTACTTAAACCTACAACTCTTTCATTTGGAATATAAGCAACATGTGCTGTACCAACTATTGGTGCCATATGATGTTCACAATGACTTGATACTGAAATATTTTTTTCAACAACCATGTCATCATAACCTTCAACATCGCCGAAAGTTTTCTCTAAAATTTTTTCAGCATCTTCAGTGTATCCACCAAAATATTCTTTAAATGCTTTAACAACTCTTTTTGGAGTTTCTAATAACCCTTCTCTACTAGGGTCTTCACCCATCCAAGTTAAAATAGTTTTAAAAGCCTCTTCAGCTTCTTTGTCAGAAACTTTTTTGGTATCTAAAATCTTGCTATCTGTGTCTTCGACTAATTTCATAAGGCAACTTTATACAGTAAATCATTGTTTTTAAAATATTTAATATATCTAACAATATGCTACATAATTACCTAATTATGTTTAAAAAAAGAGAAAATATAGTTGAAATCGAAGAGGGCAAACTCCTTTCACCAAAATTTGATAATGATGGATTAATTCCAGTTATTACAATGTGTTCAAAAACTAAAGATGTTTTGATGCATGGTTACATGAATGTTGAAGCTTTTAAAAAAACCATTGAGACTAAAGAAGCTCATTATTTTAGTAGATCTAGACAGCAAATTTGGCACAAAGGCAAAACTAGTGGCTTTACTCAAAAAGTAACTGAAATTAGAATTGATGATGATCAAGACTCTATTTGGTTAACGGTTGATATTGGAGATGGTTCAAGCTGTCATGTTGGTTATAGATCGTGTTTCTATAGATCAATTCCACTCGGCCCAATTGAAAATGGTAGAGAAATTGAAATGAAATTTGAAGAAAAAGAAAAATCATTTGATCCAGAGGTTGTCTACAAAGGCCAACCTAATCCTACAAAAATTTAAATGAGTGACAATCAAAAAAATGTTCTAGGTGAAGATCTAGAAGAGTGTTCTAACGATCCTTTAACTGGATGGCATAGAGATGGTTGTTGTAGTACTGATGAAAATGATCACGGTGTTCATACAGTTTGTGCAAAGGTTACAACAGAATTTTTAGAGTGGTGTAAAGAAGCTGGTAATGATTTAATAACTCCTCATCCTGAATTTGGGTTTCCAGGCCTAAAAGCTGGAGATGGTTGGTGTGTATGTGCTAGTTGGTATGCAAGAGCTGCTGATGCTGGAAAACCATGCCCTGTTTATTTAAAAAGAACACATGAAAAAACTTTAAAGCTTGTTTCAATGGAGGTTTTAAAGAAAAATGCTATTGATTTATCTTAATTAATTTAATTATCTTTCATTAAACTTAAATTATAAATACTTGTAGAAAATTTAGATAAGTTGTTTAGGGTATTTTTTTGTACGTCTAATATTTTTTTTTGGTGAACTCCTGTTATAGAATAATGTTTTTTACTATCTATTGTTAAAAATTTTTGTTTTAATAATATATTTAATTTTCTAATAACTGTAGCTCTTGGGATACCCGTAATATCTGAGATAGACATTGCGTTAACACCTACTTCATCCTTTTGCTCAGCAAAGAAGTACTTTTCTAAGTAAAATTCTTTATTCATTTCACTATTATTATTTTTTTTTGAGTGCAAAGCGTGATTGACTAAACAAATGCCATGAACATGAAAGGATTCTAGATCGCCATAAACTTTTTTAAATCCTAATAACATAGGCATTTGCATTTCATAATAAAGTTTCCAAACAAATGAAAAATATTCCTTGCTTGTTTCTGTTAAACGTTCACTGCTGAATGGTTCTGATATTATCCCTTCTTCAACACATATATTTGAAAGAGTTGATAAAAATCTCGTCATTCTTTTTATTGTTTCTTCAGGTTTAATGCTTGGCCAAGTGTTTCTATCAATTATAATCTTTCTATTTACTCTTTTTATTACACCGATTTCTTCTAATTCATTAATTTTTCTTCTAGTAGTTTCTTTTGGTATATTAAGTGATTTGGATATCTCTATTACATTTATTGTTTCTATTTCAACCTCATTTTGATCAAAATACTCCTCATAATTTAACTTCACAAAATTCTTTGAATAAGCTTCAAATGTGTTCATTAATAAATGCATAATGATCATAAATTTTTCATAATCATGAAAAGTTCTGTAAACATTATTAACCCAAGCTAATTGTAGTGGTACCCAAACAGGCATTATCGAAACAAAGTTTTTCTCAATTACTTCTAGTATATCCTCACTGTGGATTTGCTTTGATATTTCAGGTAATAATTTCTTCATAAAATTATATTTCCACCCAAAATGGACATGATTTAAACAAGAGTCAACCCAAAATGAACATCTAGTGATTTGTGTTGTTTGTATTTTGATGGTTTATTATCTACATGAGTGCTGAAAAAATAAGTTCTACAGAGTTAAATGATCTTCCTCCTTTAGCAACCCCTGAAAAGAGTGAGGAAGTTTCATCATCTGGAAGAGTAGATATTAATATTCTTTTAAATAGAGCTAGAAAAGAAAAAGAAAAAGAAAATCTAACAAACCTAGTTTTTGCTGGATTAACGTCTTGCTTAATTATTGTTGCCGGTATTATCTTATCCTTTTAACTACATATTTCCATATTTAGGCCCACCACTTCCTTCGGGTGTTACCCAAGTAATATTTTGAGAAGGTTCTTTAATATCACAAGTTTTGCAATGAATACAATTTTGAGAATTTATAACAAATTTATTTACACCATTTTCATTTTGAACTTCATAAACGCCTGCGGGGCAATATCTTTGAGCAGGTTCATCAAATTTTTCTAAAGTATAATTTATCGGTAAGTTCGGATCTTTTAATTGTAAGTGTACAGGTTGATTATCAGTGTGATTGGTTCCTGTTAAATAAACAGAACTTGTTTTATCAAATGTAATCACATTATCTGGTTTAGGGTAATCAATTTTTGGCATTTCATTTGCTGGTTTTAATGTTTCATGGTCAGCATGCTTATGTCTTAAGGTAAAAGGTAATTTTCCTCTAAATAATATTTGATCAATTCCTGTAAATATTATTCCAAGAATTAAACCCCAGCTAAAACTTGGTTTAACATTTCGAGCTTGGTGGAGCTCCTCATAAATCCAACTTTTTTTAAATTTATCCTCATAAATTGATAAATCTTTATTTTCTTTTAAATGTTCGTTTATTGTTTCTGCAGCAATCATTCCACTTTTCATTGCAGTATGTGATCCTTTAATCTTAGGCATATTCAAAGTTCCCGCATCACAACCAATTAATAAAGCTCCAGGCATAAACATTTTTGGTAAACTCTGAAGTCCACCTTCAATTAAAGCCCTTGCTCCATATGAAATACGTTTTCCACCTTCAATTATCTTTTTAATTGCAGGGTGAGTTTTAAATCTTTGAAATTCATCAAACGGTGAAAGATGTGGGTTTTTATAATCAAGACCAATTACATATCCTAAAAAAACTTGTTTATTTTCTGCATGATACATAAAGCTACCACCATAAGTATTGTTATCAAGTGGCCAACCTGCAGTATGCATGACCATTCCCTCTTCATGATTTTTTTCACTGATTTCCCAGATTTCTTTAAAACCTATTCCATATTGTTGAGGATCTTTACCTTCTGATAAATTATATTTTTCTATTAATTGTTTTCCAAGATGCCCTCTACATCCTTCTGCAAACACAGTAACTTTTCCTAATAGTTCTATGCCTGGTTCAAAGCCATCTTTTTTATTTCCATTTTTATCAACTCCCATGTCTTGAGTTGCAACTCCCTTAACAGATCCATCTTCATTGTATAAAATTTCACTTGCGGGAAAACCTGGAAATATTTCAACACCTAAAGCTTCTGCTTGTTCTGCTAGCCATCTGCATAGATTTGCTAAACTAATTATGTAATTATTATGATTTTGTTGAACTGATGGAAGCAGCCATGTTGGCCAGCTTAATGATTTAGATTTTCCTAAAAATAAGAATTTTTCTTTAGAAACCTTAGTTTTTATAGGTGAATTAAGTTCTTTCCAGTTTGGTAATAACTCATCTAATGCTCTAGTTTCAAAAACATTGCCACTTAAAATATGAGCTCCTATTTCGGATGCTTTTTCTAGTAGGCAAATATTTAATTCTGGATCTAATTGTTTGAGTTTAATAGCAGTCGATAGTCCTGATGGGCCACCACCAACAATTACCACGTCATACTCCATTGCTTCTCTAGGCATATGGTAATTTTTTATATTATTTGTTATTTTTGTATAGTGTTTAATTTATTCAATTCTTCTAGGAATTGAGGAAGGGCTTCAAACAAATCAGCTTCTAAACCGTAATCAGCAACACTAAAAATAGGTGCTTCTCCATCTTTGTTTATTGCGACAATAATTTTACTTTCTTTCATACCAGCTAAATGTTGAATTGCTCCAGAAATACCAACTGCAATATATAGATCTGGCACTACAACTTTACCCGTTTGACCAACTTGATGTTCGTTACTTATGTAGCCTGCATCAACAGCCGCACGCGAAGCTCCTATTGCAGCATTTAATTTATCTGCAATATCAGTAATTAATTTAAAATTGTCACCATTTTGCATGCCTCTTCCGCCTGAGATCACAATTCTTGCAGTTCCAAGTTCTGGTCTGTCTGATTTAACTTCTTCTCTTTTAATAAATTTAGATAACGTAAACTCTTTTACCGAATCCATTTTTTCAATGGGTGCTGATCCACCTGAAGTTTCACAAGGTTCATATGAAGTTGGTCTAATAGTTACACATTTTTTTGTATCAGTGCTTTTTACAGTTGCAAATGCATTTCCCGCATAAATAGGTCTGATAAATGTATCTGGAGATACCACTTTGATTATGTCACTAACTTGTGATGTGTCCATTAAAGCTGCTATTCTTGGCATTAAGTTTTTACCAAATGTATTAGCCGAACTAATTACATGTGAATAATTTTCAGAAACTTTAACAATCAATGGTGCAAAATTTTCCGGTAGAAAATTTTCATAATGAGTGGCTTCAACTTGTATTACTTTTTTAACCAAGGGTATTTCAGATAAAACTTTTGCAACATCAGAGCAATTATTTCCTATTAGTAATGCATGAACATCACCATCAATTTGTGATGCAGCTGTAATAGCGTTAAGAGTAAATGGTCTTAATTCTTTATTGTTATGTTCGGCAATTAATAAAATTGACATTATATAACTTTCGCCTCATTTTTAAGCTTTTGCACAAGTTCAGCTACACTTGATACTTTAATTCCAGCTTTTCTTTTGGGCGGCTCTTCAACTTTAATTTGTTGAACTCTTGGTGTTGCATCAACACCTAAATCTGCAGCTGTCATTTGATCTATTGGTTTCTTCTTAGCTTTCATAATATTTGGTAGAGATGCATAACGCGGTTCATTTAATCTTAAATCACAAGTAACTACCGCTGGAACGTTAACTTCAATAGTTTCTAAGCCTTCATCAATTTCTCTAATTATTTCTAATTTATTGTCTTTAATGTCAATTTTTGATGCAAAAGTTGCTTGAGGCCAGTCCAATAAAGCACTCAACATTTGTCCTGTTTGGTTGCAATCATCATCAATTGCTTGTTTACCCATAAATACTAGATCAGGTTTTTCTTTATCAACAATTTTTTGTAATATTTTAGCTACTGCTAAGGGTTCGACTACGCCATCTACTTTAACATGAATTCCTCGATCAGCACCAACAGCTAATGCTTTTCTAACTGTTTCTTGTGCTTTTTCTTCACCAATAGTAACCGCAACTATTTCAGTTGCTTTACCTGCTTCTTTAATTTTTACAGCCTCTTCAATTGCATTATCATCAGGTGGGTTGGTTGACATCTTAACATTATCCGTAACAATTCCTGTGCCATCTTCTTTAACTCTGATTTGAACATTGTAATCAATAACTCTTTTTACAGCTACTAATATTTTCATTATGCTCTTAATAAGTTGTTTTCAGGATCATATGGGCTTTCTTCTAAAATTGTACAATCGTACATTTTACCAAGAATATCAATTTTCAATTTTTGCCCTGGTGTCGCAATCTCTGGTTTGACCATTCCTAATGCGATTGATTTTCCAAGTCTAAATCCAAAATCTCCACCAGTTGCACGTCCTATAACTTTTTCATTATCATAAATTGGATTATTCCCTAAAACATCTGCATCCTCTATATTGTGAACTTCCAAGGTAACCAATTGATTTGAAAATCCTTTTTCTCTCCATTTATTCAAAGCATCCAATCCTATAAAATTTCCTTTGTTGGGATGAACAAATCTATCTAACCCAGATTCGTAAGGTGAATATTCAATTGATAATTCTGTGCCAACAAGTTTATAAGATTTTTCAAGTCTCAAACTATTCATTGCTCTAATTCCATAAGGCTTAAGACCTAAATCTTTTCCAGCTTCCATTAATCTATCAAAGATGTGATTTTGATATTCAATTGGATGATGCAATTCCCAGCCAAGCTCACCTACAAAGTTTACTCTCATAGCGTTAACTGGTGCATTACCAACATCAATATTTTTTGCACTCAACCATTTAAAATTTTCATTTGAAAAATCATCTCTTGAAACTCTTTTCATTAGTTCTCTAGCTTTAGGACCAGATACAACTAGAACTCCCATACTGTTTGTTAAATTTTCAAATTGAACACTACCATCAGTTGGCATCCACTTTTGAATCCAGTCATGATCTAATCTTTGGTTTGCTCCTGCAGAAACTAAATAGTAACTTCCCTCAGCTTCTTTCATGATTGTAAATTCAGAGTGCACTCCACCCTTAGTATTAAGTGCATGACATAATCCAATTCTTCCAACTTTTTTAGGAAGTTTGTTTGCGACTAAATAATCTAAAAACTCTTCAGCACCAGGTCCTTTAATTCTACATTTAGCAAATGCCGTCATATCTAAAAGACCAACATTCTCTTTTACATTTTTGCATTCTTGCTCAATTGCTTTAAACCATTTTGATCTTCTAAATGACCAGTCATCTTTTTGCTCCATCCCGTCAATTGCGAAGAAGTTGGGTCTTTCCCAACCAAATTTTTGACCAAATACTGCGCCTAATGCTTTCATTCTATCATAACAAGGTGATGTTCTTAATTCTCTAGCAGCCTCTCTTTCCTCATCTGGGTAGTGAACTTTAAATACATGATTGTAAGCTTCTTCGTTTTTTTCTTTTAAATAAGATTTTGTTGCATAATCACCAAACCTTCTTGGTTCAACACCAAGCATATCTATTGTAGGCTCACCATCAATTATCCATTCTGCAAGTTGCCAACCCGCTCCTCCTGCTGCAGTTATTCCAAAACTATGTCCTTCATTAATCCAAAAATTTTTCAATCCCCATGCAGGTCCAACAATTGGGTTTCCATCTGGTGTATAACAAATTGCACCATTATAAACTTTCTTAACTCCTACCTCTCCAAAAGCTGGTACACGGTGAATAGCTCCTTCTATATGCGGTGCTAATCTATCTAAATCTTCTTGAAATAATTCATACTCTGAATCTTTTGATGGTCCATCAACATAACAAGCTGGTGCTCCATCTTCGTATGGTCCTAATATTAATCCACCTGCTTCTTCTCTCATATACCATCTGCTGTCGCTATCTCTTAAAACTCCCATTTCAGGTAAGCCATCTTTTTTTCTTTTTACGATATCTGGATGAGGTTCTGTTACAATATATTGGTGTTCAACTGGTATTACTGGAATATCTAATCCAACCATTTTTCCAGTTTGTCTAGCAAAGTTTCCAGAACAAGAAATTACATGTTCGCATTCAATAGCACCTTTATCTGTTTCAACAATCCAGCCATCTTTAGTTTGTTTCATTCCAACTACAGCTGTGTTTCTATAAATCTCTGCACCTAAATTTCTAGCACCTGTTGCCATTGCTTGTGTTAAGTCAGCTGGCTGAATGTATCCATCTTCAGGGTGTTGGATTGCTCCAAGTAAATCTTCTGTACGGCACAATGGCCAAATTTCTTTTACTTGATCTGGTGTTAAAAATTTTACATCCACACCAATTGTTTGAGCAACACCTGCATATTGATGATACTCATCCATTCTATCTTTAGTGCTTGCTAAACGAATATTTGATACGACACTGAAACCAACATTTTGTCCTGTCTCTTCTTCTAATTTTTTATAAAGATCAACCGCATACTTATGAAGCTGTCCAACTGAATAGCTCATATTAAATAATGGAAGTAAACCTGCTGCGTGCCAAGTAGATCCAGATGTTAATTCTTTTCTCTCAATTAAAACAACATCGGACCAGCCTTTTTTTGCTAAGTGATAAAGAGCACTAACTCCTACTACACCACCACCAACTACAATAACTTTAGCTTTAGATTTCATTAAAGCGATTCCTACTAAATTTTTAATACGAACGAAACAAAATTCGCTTATCCTCTAAATTAAATTGAGGATCCTAGGGGCATTGGAGCGGACACCATTGTGGTCAACCAGCAGTCTTTTAAAGGGCCTTCATCTTTATATTTTGCAACTTGCCATTTAAATTTATAATAAGACTTGTCTTCTCCTAGAACTCTAACCTCAAATAAAACTACTGAATTTGCGAGGTTTATTTGAATAATTTCATGATCTAAATGATTTAGTAATATTTTATAAGCCTTACCCTTCATCATAACCTTAAATCTATCTAATGGTCCTGTACTTTTTCTATTGCTAGGATGAGCAAATTCCCAGGTTTGTTCAATTCCATTGTCTATAGTGGGAGAATTGTTTTTTTGTAAACTTTTCAACTGAATTTCCACAACCTGGTATGGCTCAATATTATTATTAGGCTTTATGAGATTTGCTTGTGAAATTGTGAAACTTAGAAAATAAATTAATAAAGTTTTATATATTATTTGCTGTCTTTTTAACGTCTTCAAGAAATTCTTTTCGTTTTTCATCTGTTACAAACGGTACTGCAAAATATCTTCTGTATACAATATTATAAATGCCACACATATGAAACACACCTCTTTTTAGTCTTCTAATAGGTAAATTTAAAAAAAATGTTGTAACCGCTAACCTTGGGGATCCATAGGTACAAAAGATTATAGCTTTTTTATCTTTTAAGTTTCCCATTGGATAACCATAATTTCCAACTAATTTTTTAAATGTGTAAGCCCATGGGGGTGACAAAACTTTATCTATCCAGCCTTCTACAATAGCTGGCATTCTAAAGTTCCAAATAGGTGCAATTAGAACAATAGTGTCACATTTCTCAATTCGTCTTCTATGATCTAGAACGTCTTCTCCAGCTTGTTCACCAGCAAAAACTGGATTGAATTTATCTTTATATAAATCTACACAATCAACTGTATTACCGTTTTTTTCTGCTGTTTTAATAAATGTATCTCTAATAGCTGCATTAAAAGACTTTTCATTATAGTGCCCGTATAAAAGAAATATTTTTTTCATTACATTAAGGGTGTATAGACTAGAAAAATTAAAAATCTATGAAAAATTTTTACGTAGTTGCTGGTATTCATAAAGATCCAAATAAAATTGAAACTATCATTAAAGATACAGAAAAAAAATTTGGACCTTTTGAGGAAGTCGAAGCTAATAATTTAGCTAAGAGTTTAATTCAAAAAAATATAGATGATTTTTATCATCGTGCTTGGGTTGTTAAATCTAATAATTTAACCAAATAAAACCCAACAAACATAAAGATTACAAAACTTACAGAATTTAAATTTAATAAAGCCAGTGAGGCTATTGCAGGTCCTGGACATAATCCAGCTAAGCCCCAGCCTGCACCAAAAAGCGATGAACCTATAATTAATTTCTTATTTAGTTCTTTATTATTTGAATAAGAAAATTTATCAGCAAAAATTGGTTTCTTATTATTTTTAAATAAGTGAAAAAATGGTGAGGATATTATTAAAGCTCCAATCATAACAAATGCTAGAGATGGGTCCCATTCTCCAAAAATATTTAAAAAACCTAAGACTTTAGGGGGATCTATCATCTGTGAAACAGTAAGACCTATTCCAAAAATTATTCCACAAATTAAAGATATAATCATATTCATATTAAATTTTTTACCAGAACAGTTAAAATTCCAACAATCATAAATGTTACTGTTGCAATAATTGATCTTAAAGAAAATCTTCCAATTCCACTGATGCCGTGTCCACTAGTACAGCCTCCCCCTATTCTTGTACCAGCTCCAACCAATAAGCCTGCAATTGCTAATAAATAAAATGAGTTTGAAATTGTGATATTGATTTCCTGTTGAGTAAATATTTTATAAACAATAGGTCCAATAATTAATCCAATTAAAAATAAAAAATTATCAAATCTATTAACTTTTGAAGTTAAAAAATTACTGGCAATTCCACTTATTCCAATTAATCGACCGTTAAATACAAAAAAAATAACTACCGCTAAACCAATTAAGGATCCACCTAGAAATGCAGAGATTGGAGTAAAATTAACTATATTCATTTAACTTTGTAAAACTGGAAAAGCTGGGTTTATATTTAAAAAAAGCTTTTGATATTCCATCTTTGTACATCTATTTTCAATATACTCAATATCATTACTCTCCACCAATTCTTTGGCATCATTACTTCTAATTCCAAGTTGTAACCAAAGAACTTTTGCTCCAATTTTAACACTTTCTTCAGCATACTTGTTAGCTTCTGTTGATGGTCTAAATACATCTACGATATCAATAGGTATATTAATATCTTCAAGTTTTTCAAAAACCTCTTCTCCTAAAATCTTTTGACCTTTGGCACTTGGGTTAACTGGAATAACTTTAAAACCATATTTTTGCATATACTTCATCACTATTGTTGATGGCTTTTTATCATCTTTACTAACACCCACCATCGCTATTGTTTTATACTTTGAGAGAATTTCTTTTATTTTATCGTTCACTACTTATGTTTCCACTTAGGTTTTCTCTTTTGTAGAAACGCTGATATGCCTTCTTTAGCATCCATTGCCATCATATTTTTAGTCATCATTTTACTAGTGTATGCGTAAGCTTTTCTCAATGGCATTTCTAATTGATTATAAAAAGTTTGTTTTCCAATTTTAATTGTAAGACTTGATTTTGAAGCAATAGTTTTAGCAACTTTTAATACTTCATTGTTTAATTTTGATTTGGAAAAATGATTATTAACTAGTCCAATTTCTTTTGCGTAATCTGCTTTAATAGGCTCTCCCGTTAACAGCATATGCATCATTCTTTTTCTATTAACCTTTCTACTAACAGCAACCATCGGTGTGCTACAAAATAAGCCTATATTTACACCTGGTGTTGCAAAAATTGCATCATTAGTACTGTAAGCTAGATCACAACTTGCAACTAACTGGCAACCTGCTGCAAATGCTGCTCCATGAACTTTTGCAATAACTGGCTTTTTTCCTTCAACTATTTGAAGCATCAACTTTGAGCAAAGATTAAAAAGTTTTTGATATTTTTCTCTTTTCTTTAATCCACTTACTTCTTTTAAATTGTGACCCGCACTAAAACCTTTTCCAGACCCTTCGATAATTATTACCTTAATATTTTTGTTTTCATCTAGTTTTTTAAAAGCTTTAATTAAATCTCCTAAATTTTTTAATGAAAGAGCGTTATAGGTTTTTGGCTCATTAATGATGATTGAAGCAATATCTTTATTTAAAAGTTTAATTTTAATATTACTTAAGTTTGCCATCTTCTCTCATTTTGGCTCTAATTTTTGTTGCAGAAATTTGTTGAATTTCTTCTGACAAAACAACTTCTTCTATTTTGTAACCAACTCCTCTTCCATAACAAATATTAGTAATATTAGGAACCATCATTATTTTAAATCTTCCTTCAAATTCTGGGTTTAACTTTTCTTCAATATTTTTTTTAACTGTGTCAAAATCAAACGGATTATCGTCAACACCTTGAACATCTCTTATTTGAATGCAAACTTGACCTGTTTTTTTAATAATTTCTTGAAATAAAGCATAGTGACCATCATGAAATGGTTGCCATCTGCCAAGCATTTGTGCTGTTGGTTTTTTATTATCCCATTCGTAAGCCATTATTTTATCTCCTTTATAATTATTGGTGCCCAATGTTTAGCATCTTGAGTTGTAACCTGACAATCAAATTTTTCAGGCTTTATAAACATCTTATTAGTATCGTCAAAACGTCCCTCTTTTATTGTATTTACCCAAACTATATAATCTGCAGGAAATAAGTTTCTTGCCTCCGGTGTTGGGCAAACAAAGTCTGCTACGACATAATTTCCATCATCTTTTAATTTTTTTGCAAAATCTGCCATTCTACTTGCTTGTCTTGTTCTGCCTTCTTTTGAAAAATCCCAATCATTAGCTTCTTTTCTAACTTCATCAGCATTAAGTCTTTTAGCATTTAGTAATGGAGCAATTTCATTTGCTAAAGTTGTTTTGCCAGATCCTGGAAGACCCATAATTAATATTATTTTCATTTTAAACTAAGTTTGTTGCAACCCATTTATGAAATTCATGTGTAGGGTTATCCATTACGGGTGAAAAATTCCCACCATTATATACGGGTGAATTTCTACCTTCTTGCATACCCTCAATAGCTTTTATGTCCTCAATCATTACTTCTTTCCAAAATTCTGCATTTTTTTTTCTCATCTCAGTAAACTCAGAACCATTTGCACTATCATCACCAACATAATACATCATTAAGTGCTCTTTAGTTTCACTAATAGACTTAGGTTCTAACCAAAAAACATAAAAATGGTCTACATGAAGCCCAATCATTACATTTGGAAATAAAGCGATATACTCAGCCTTTTTGAATAAGTCTTTAGGCCAATTTGGAAAATTATTGAAACTTTGATTTCCTTTAACAGGTTGATCATATTTATTTGTTCCTTGGCCAGCAAATCTATTTGGTAAACCTTGAATATGGTAATGATCACTAATATTTGAAACTTTATTTAATTCAGGATGTATCCAAGGCAAGTGATAACTTTCACAGTAATTCTCTATTGCAAACTTCCAATTACACTTAACATCAAGACTGAAGTATCCATGATCTTTTGAGTGCTTAAGTAATTTTTGATCTTCCTTAGATATAAATTTTGACCATCTTTCTTCGAGAGGCTTGATATATTCATCAAACTCTAATTCATTACTATTTATATTGATAAATATTATATCCATCCAAATTCTGGTTTTAACCTCTTTTAAATTGCTCGATGATTTATTGAATTTTTCTGTCTCATGAACATTTAGGCCTCCTATGTGAGGTGTCGCAACCAACTTTCCATCAAAATCGTAGGACCAGGAGTGGTATGGACATCTTAAGACATTTTTCAAAGCACAAGCCTCATCTAAAAGCTTGAAGCCTCTATGGCTACAGACATTGTGAAATACCCTTATTTTTTTCTCTTTATCTCTTAAAATAATAAGAGGGATGCCTAGTAAATTATAAGGTTGAGCATCTCCTACATTTGGCACAGAACTTCCAACGCCAATCACCGTCCATTTATCCTTGAAAATCCTCTCTCTTTCAATGCTTAGATAATCAGAGCTAGTGTAGCACTCGTTTGGTAGGCCATGGGCTTTCTCGATGGGGTTCCCAACCACTCTAATTTTTTCCAAGTCCAAGATTTTTGAAAGTTGAAGATTTTTAAGATTTTCAGACATTAAAAAAAATTATCACCAGCACAATTTTTGGCAACAAATATTTTATCCACAAGATGAATTTCTTTGACAGCATATACAAAAAAGATAATCATCAGGAAAAATGAATTTTTCACTTGAGGTTGGACCTCAAACAGATCTTAATACACTGCCTCCCGTTAAGGATGTTTATGTAACTATGCTTCCAGGAGGAGACTATAAAGAGACAGCTAACCAAACAGCGGCGTTAGTTAAAAAAGGATTTAATCCAGTTCCACATTTTCCAGCACGATCAATTACGGATGATGCTCAGCTTAAAGATTACATTGTAAGATGTAAAGATGTGGGTGCTAAACAAGCTTTAGTTATTGGAGGAAGTAGAGAGCCAGTTGGAAAATTTGATAGTTCAATTCAAATTTTAGAAACAGGATTTTTTGATGGAATTAAAATAGGAATAGCAGGACATCCAGAGGGAAGTCAGGATATTTCTGATAAAGAATTAGAAAAAGCTATGATAGATAAAAAACCTTACGCCGACTATATAGTGACCCAGTGGTTATTAGAAAGTCAACCTATCGTAGATTTCATTTCTAAGCAGTCAGTACCAGTGCATGTAGGAATTACTGGGCCAATGAAAATAACTAGCTTAATTAAATTTGCTAATATTGTCGGGGCGAAAAATTCTATAAATTTTCTTAAGTCTAATTTTAGTAAGGCATTAGATTTATTGAAACCTAAAGACCCTAATGAATTAATTGGGAAAGTGAAAGAGTTTACTGGTAACTTCCACATTTATACATTCGGCGGCTTGAAGGAAACTAACAAGTGGTTGAAGGAGAACGGTTATGTCTAATGAATTTGACTATACTAAACTAAATCATGTGACTTCAGTTGATCAATCAGATCGTGAAGTACCATACAACTTAAGACAGAGTGGACCTACAAAAGTTGAAATGTTAATTTCAACAAGAGTAAGAAAATCCCCATACTGGCATCTATCAATGGAAGCTGGTTGTTGGAGAGCAACTGTTTACAATCGTATTTATCACCCAAGAGGTTATGTAAAACCTGAAGATGGTGGAGCGATGGTTGAGTATGAAGCAATTAAAAATCACGTTACAATGTGGAACGTTGCTGTTGAAAGACAAATTAGAGTTAAAGGTCCGGATGCAGAAAAGTTTACTGACTACGTTATAACTAGAGATGCAACTAAAATCTCACCCATGAGAGCAAGATATGTAATTTTATGTAATGCTTATGGTGGTGTTTTAAATGATCCTATTCTTCTTAGAATTTCAAAAGATGAATTTTGGTTCTCACTATCAGACTCTGATATTGGAATGTATCTTCAAGGTGTTAACGCTGATGGAAGATTTGATTGTACAATTGAAGAAATTGATGTTTGCCCAGTGCAAATTCAAGGACCTAAATCAAAAGCTTTAATGAAGGATCTTATTGGAGATCAAGTGGATCTAGATAACATGCCTTTCTATGGTTTAGCTGAAGCAAAAGTTGGTGGCAGAAGTTGTGTTATTTCACAATCTGGTTTCTCAGGTGAAGCTGGATATGAAATCTACTTAAGAGAGGCAACTAAATACGCTGATGATATGTGGAATGCTGTTCTTGAAGCTGGAAAAAAACATAGCCTAATGGTTATAGCCCCTGCTCACCACAGAAGAATTCAAGCTGGAATTCTTTCTTGGGGACAAGATATGGATCATCAACACAATCCTTTCCAGTGTAACCTTGGTTACCAAGTATCACTATCAGGTAAAGGCGAGTGGAATAAAAAAGCTGACTATGTTGGAAAAGCTGCATTAGAGAAAATGGGTGCAGATCTTAAGGCTGGTCAAAAACCTTACAAACTTCAGTTAGTAGGTCTTGAGTTGGGCGGAAAACCAATTGAAGAATATGCTCCTGACTTTTGGTTAGTGTCACCTGAGAGTGGTGGAGATCCTGTAGGATTTATCACATCACCTTGGTATCACCCTGAAAAAGGTCAAAATATAGCAATGGGATATGTGCCATTTGATGGAACATTAAATGCTAATGGTTTCCCAAAAGGTAAAGTTGGAACTAAGTACAAAGTTCACTTACCTGCTAAATATTCTGACACACCAGGAACGCCTGTTGATGCTGTGGTAGTGGATATTCCATTTACAGAATCGTTTAACGCAAACACAAGAGAAGTCGTTAAAGGTTAAATTAATTATTTGGGGGAGTTTAATTCTCCCCCACTAATAATGACAAAATCATTCCTAATCGTAATTTGCATAATAATAATAATTGCTTTAATACTCTTTCCACTATTTGTTTCTTACAAAGCTCAGAAAAATAGTAAAAAAAATAAATAATGTTTGGTCAATTTTTAAATATAGTTGTTCGGTCTATTAAATTAGATAAATCTCTTTACAAAGATAATAAGAACTTTGGTGAAGCTGCAATATATTTTGCGGGCCTTATCATGATACTAGACGGGTTAGCAGGAGCTGTTGCAGCAAACACTGTTATTAAAACTGCTGTTGCAATGTCTGGTTTAACTGCCATTCTTACTTGGTTTGTATGGGGACTATTTATTTATGTGATCGGTGTAAAATTATTTCCAGATAAAGATACTAAAGTTTCATTTAAAAAAGTTTTAACAGCTGTTGGGTTTGCTCATGCACCAGGGCTTTTAAGATTTTTTGCTGTAACACCAGATTTAATGATCCCAATTATATTTTTAACTCAGTTCTGGATATTTGCTGGATTAATCATTTCAACAAAACAAGTTTTAAATCTAAAGTCTAATTTTAAATCATTTGGAATAGTCTTTTTAGCTTTTTTAATAATTGCTTTTCTTTCAATATCTTTTGTAATGAGCAAAATGAATGCTTTGCCTATAAGCAATATCAGTTAAATTGGAAATATAGTTTTTGAAAGCTTACAAGAATTACAGGTTTTAAATCCTGTTAAAATTAAATTTTGAGAAACACTCGGGTCTTCTTTTTTACACTCTTCACAAAAATTATCTAATTGAAGAACTTCTTCATCATTATTATCTTGATCATCAAAATCTTTAGTCATTATCAGTAAGGCCAGCTCCTGCTCCACCTTGTTTTAAGCTTTCATTTTCTTCAACAAACGTTTCTTCTGAAAGCTTATAAAGCTCATTCCATTCTTTTTCTTCAAACGAGTCTCTGTTTTCTAAAACTTTTAAATAAATATTTTCAGCAGATTCAATAATTTCGTTTTTAGTGTAATTAGAATAAATATTATTATTAAAGTTTAATAAAAACTCCCTGTCATCCATTTTTAAAAATATTCTTTTACCGATTACCTCAGCTGCTCTACTTACAAATGGTAGGAAAAGTAATGGATATGAGACTTTTTTAAACGTTATCTCATTTAAAGTTTCTAGAGTTTTAATCTGATCTAAAAAATTTACCCCTGCGATTATTGGGCAATATTCATTTTTACCAGCCTCATTGTCTTGCTTTATGATGCTGATATTCTCTAACCTTATTTTTTTTTTCTTAAAAAAACTATTTAAGTTTTTAATTCCAGGCAAACTAAAAATTTCGAGTAGTCTTATATTTTTTCCAATCTCTTCTGCAATCCCCCATGAATATCCTGCAGCTCTACTTGATCTTTTAGAAACTGTATCTATTTCGCTTAATGATCTCATGATGATTAATTATAAACCCAATGTTCATCATAGTTTTTTAATTGCTCTGGTAGGGGTGCTCCTTGAAACATACATATTCTTAGCCACTTATCAGAACGTGGATCAAATTTTAATGCTCCAAAAAAAGATAATTTTAGTCTCAACATATCAATAGGCATTATTTCTTGGCCAATAGTATTGTCTTGTATTTCAGAATAAGGAAATTTCTCTACTATAAATGCTCTTCTTACAACGTGTCTTAACTCATTATTGGTTGATAAAAATTTAGCAATAGTCCAACTATTTTTAGCAACCGTTAACGATTCATAAAGTTTTTTAATATCTCTTGCAATTGCTAAGGGTTGCTCTAACTCAGCACCCACTTCATCAAATCTATTTGCTAGTCTTGGTTCCTCTTTATTTTTTGAGATAAACCAAAAATTTAAATTATTTTCATCTTTGGTAAAATCTATTGTTAAGATATCTGGATATTTTTTTTCTAAAATTAGCTTTAAGTCTTCTACCGTTCGCTCAGTTGGAATATTGAAATATTTTTCTTCTTCAGAGCTCATTTCTTTAATTAACGGGGACGTTATATCATCATAAGGTTCCATCATCATTGAGACGACATATTCAATGCATTCTTCACAATATTTTTTTTCTAAATACAGATATAATTCGTTAAAGGCATAATCTTGCTCAAAATCAAATTCATTATCTAGATAGACAATAAATTCATTAAGATCTTTCAATAAAGATTTAATCTTATTTATTTGATATTTACTTTCAGTATTCCAAGAAGTGATATTCTTTATTGATTTTTTTAAACATTCTAAAAATAAGTTTTTATCTTTCTCTGATATTGTTTTTATCTCTCTTATTTTTTTTAAAGAAATTTCTCTTGCTGAAATCCAGTTATTTAAAAGAGTTGGATGATTAACAATAAATGGAGCCATTCCAAGACCTGTAGAATTTCCTATTCCTAAACCTTTACAAATATTTATATCAAGATTTACAGCTTTTTTTGGATTCTTACTTTTTGCAACGTGATTAACTTGATCAAAAGTAAATTGTCTTACCAGATAAACCAACATCATTTCCAATCTAAATGGACCATATATTTCTTCTCGGTCTTTAATTCTAAATCTGTCTGCTAAGCCAAATTTACCTGACCCATAAACTGCTGTGGTTCTATATAAATAACCAACACTAGTTAACAAATCATTATCAGGCTGCTTACCTTCGCTTAAACATTCAACCACATGATTGAAAACTCTTACTGATTTATTAGCTCTTGAAAGAGTTAATTCTTTATAAGAAAGTCTGCCAAATTCTTGTTTTGGTACTTCGTTTTTTAATCTTTCAATATCTTGTTTTTTTGGAACACCATCAAAAAGTGTGAAGGCTGCATCCCATTTGGTAGCTATAACTCTATCTGATCTTTCATTATCATCTAATTCATTTGCAAAACAAATTAATGAATACACTCTATTTTTTTTCTTAAATGAATAAACTGCAGTACCATAACCATGTTCGTTTAATTCAAATAAATCTCTTTTGTAATCCCAATCCTTAAACTCTTTTAAAAAACTTCTTAAAAATGAAAGTTTAGATTGATGAAAAGACCCAAGTCTTGATAGCTTCATTACTACATTGGGATCTCTTAAAGAAATATTCATTGATTCATTTCTTTGTAAAAATTGTACCAGTTGTTTCCAAGAATTCCATTTACTTCACTTTCTGAAAAACCAACTTTTTTAAGTCCTATCTCTAAGTTTTCAAATCCTCTTGCATCTTTAAACCAATCAGGTTGTTTTGGAAAACCAGGTTTGTTTTTAGACCCTTCTCCATAATTTTTGCTTTTAGTCCAAGTACCATTTCTCATCCACTCAACAATAGTATCTGGTTGGTTTAAACAAAGATCTGAACCTATTCCAATTTTTTCAACTCCCATAATCTCAGCAGTCTTAGCTGTCATTTCACAAAAGCTTTCCAAAGAACAATCTGTTCCATCTTTTAAATGGTGAGGATATAAAGATAGACCCAACATTCCTTTGTGTTTGGATAAAATTTTTAATAGTTCGTTTGATTTGTTTCTCTTAGCTGGGTGCCAAAATGATGGATTTGCATGAGTTATTGCAATTGGTTTTTCACTTATCTCAATTGCATCAATTGTACTTTTTTCTGCTGAATGAGACATGTCTATTACAAGACCTAATCTATTCATCTCTTTAATTACCTCTTTACCAAAATTAGTAACCCCACTATCTATTGCTTCATAACATCCCGTCGCTAGTAAGGACTGATTATTATAAGTAAGCTGCATAAACCTACATCCTAAATCATAAACTTTTTCAACCAATCCAATATCATCTTCTATAGGTGAACAATTTTGAAAACCAAAAAAAACTGCAGTTTTATTTTCAGATTTAGCTTTTTCAATATCTTTAAAACTTTTACCGTGAAAAATTAAGTCGGAATTTTCTGAAAAGTGATTTTCCCAATTTTTTAATACCGTTTTTAGCTCATCAAAATCTTCGTGGTAAACAATAGTTACATGGATTGCATCCAGTCCTGCTTGTTTATTGATCTGAAAAATTTCTCTAGACCAGTTACAATATTGTAAATTATCAATTTTAAAATTCATTGTGATCTTCTTTGTTTTAAAGAATACCAATAAGATAGATAAATTCTATTAATTTTATTGAAATTTTAGGCTTAATTTGAAATAACAATTTACGTTAGAATAAAATTACAACAAATGGCTAAAAATAAATTAAACAAAGTATCAATTGTTATGGGTAGTCAATCTGACTACAAAACCATGACATTTTGTCAAAATATTCTTAAAAAATTAAACATAAAATTTGAAACAAAAATAATATCAGCTCATAGAACCCCTAAAAGAATGTATGAATTTGCTATTAATGCTGAAAAAAATGGTATTGCAGTAATTATTGCTGGAGCTGGTGGATCTGCACATTTACCAGGAATGATTTCAGCCCTTACTTCTCTACCGGTACTAGGTGTTCCAATTGAAAGTAAAAAGCTGAAAGGTCTTGATAGTCTTCTATCCATTGCACAAATGCCAAAAGGAATACCTGTTGGAACATTAGCAATTGGAGAAGATGGTGCAATTAATGCTGCCTTATTAGCTGCATCTATTATTGGTCTTAGTGATTTAACTGTTAAGAGAAAATTAAATCAGTTTCGTTTAAATCAAAGCAAATCTGTTAAAAAAAAACCCAAATAGTTGTAAAATATGTCTAAACCAATTCTTGGAATTATAGGGGGAGGTCAGTTAGGTAGTATGCTTGCTATTGCTGCAAATAAACTTGAAATTAAAACAGTTATTTTTTGCAATGATATTGATGCTCCTGCCCAAAATTTTTCTAATGATTTTGTACAAGGTGAATATAATGATAAAAACAAGATTAATGAGTTTTTGAGTAAAGTTGATGTTGTAACTTATGAATTTGAAAATATTCCCTATGAAACATTAAATGAAATTAATAAAATAAAACCTGTTTTACCAAAACCTTCTGTAAATAGAATAATTCAGCATAGATTAGCAGAAAAAGATTTTATCAATAATCTAAATATAAGAACTACAAGATATGTATCTATTGAAAAAAAATCTGAAATAGATTCTGTTGAAGATTTATTACCTGGTATACTCAAAACTACTACATTAGGATATGATGGCAAAGGTCAACACCCTATTAACAGTTTAGAAAATTTAGACTCAATTGATGTTGATTATTCAAAAGGTTATATTTTAGAAAAATTAGTAAAATTAAAAAAAGAAATTTCAATAATCATTACTAGGTTTGGTATTCAAAAATATGAAATTTATGAACCCATTGAAAATGAACATGAAGATCAAATCTTAAGAAATTCTAAAATTCCAGCAGAGATTAGTGATAAAATATTAGAACAATCAAAACTATGGGCTACAACAATTGCAGAAGAATTAAAATATGTTGGAACTTTGTGTGTTGAGTTTTTCATTGACAGGAATGATAACCTTTATGTAAATGAAATTGCACCAAGAGTTCATAACTCAGGGCATCTAACAATTAATGCGTATAATGTAAGTCAATTTGAAAATCATGTAAGAGCAGTTTGTAAACTAGAGCAAATACCTCTTAAAAAAATATCCAATGCAATGATGACAAATATAATTGGAGATCAAATTACTAATTACAGAAATAAAGAACACAATGAAAATGAATTTTTCTTTGATTATCTTAAAAAAGAAATTAAACCAAAAAGAAAAATGGGGCACCTAACAACTCTTCTTAAGTAGATATTACTCATATGCTAAAATCAATCGAAGGAAATTTTGATAATCCAGAAGTTCATGAGCTACTTATAAAGCATTTCATTGAGTTAAGATCTGTGTCACCTGAAGGTAGTGCTCACGTACTTGATATAGCTGGATTAAAAGATCCAACTATTAAATTTTGGAGCCTGTGGGAAGAAAATAACCTAATGGGAAGTGGCGCATTAAAATTCCTAGATAATGAACATGGTGAATTCAAATCTATAAGGGTTAGTGACAACTTTAGAGGTAAAGGAAATGGTACAAAAGTCATAAATCATCTAATTAATGAGGCAAAAAAACTTAATATTAAAAGATTAAGTTTAGAAACAGGTGCTGGTGAGTTCTTTTTAAATGCCAGAAAACTATTTAGTAAGTGTGGTTTTGAGCCCTGCGAGCCCTTCTCTCATTATAAAAAAGATATCAACTCTATTTATATGACCATGCTAATAAGCAACAAATAAGTCTTTAATTATTTATTCTTTTAAATTTAGTTGACAAAACCTCAATAAATCTAAACAAAGCGTGAATTACTTAATTATAAGTAATAAAAGTAACACAATAAAAAGTAAGAAGATAAATATGAGTCTACAAGGAAAAGTAAAATGGTTCAATCCAACTAAAGGTTTTGGTTTTATTGAAAGAGAAGATAAAGAAAAAGATGTATTCGTTCACGTTTCAGCTGTTAGAGATGCTGGTATGAACGGTTTAGATGAAGGTCAAGCTTTGACTTTTGAAGTTGAAGATGGTCCAAAAGGTCCTTCAGCGGTAAATTTAAAAACTGCATAATATTCACACTTTCTATTGGCTGCGATTTTTTAATTAAATTAATTTTTTAATTATTTAGCTAAATATTTCAGCCAATACCAATCAGTTTTTTTTAAGAAATTCACTCACTATTGTATTAAATTCATCTGGCTTCTCTAAATGAACATTGTGAGAGCAGCCATTAACTATTCTAAGATCACTATTTATAATATTTTCTTTTAAAGTTTCTACTTGGTTGAAGTTATAGGCTTTGTCTTGATCTCCCCAAATTATCAAAGTTTCGTTCTTAATATTTTTTAAATTTTCAATACCACTCCAATTTTTCATAGCAACAAGAGCATTGTCCGCAGCCTCTAAAGAAGTTTGTTTACCCGCTTCTTCACATAAATAAAAATATTTAGATTTATCCTCTTCAATGAACCATGTTTTTGCAATTCTATAAGCTGTATTATCCAGTCCATTAGTTTTTAGTTTGTCTCTGGAAGCATCTATGGTTTCAAACCTGCCAGGTATATTTCCTCTTGGTCCTGTGCCATAACAAATTAACTTTAATATTTTTTCACCTGCTAACTTTGCCATTTCTTGCACAATCATGCCACCCATTGAGTGACCTAATAAATAAAAACGTTCTATTTTCTTTTTTTCTAAACTTGTCAATATAGATTTAGCCATACCTTCAATTGAATTATATGAGTTAACTTTATTACTTTTTCCAAAACCGGGTAATGCTGGTGCCAAAACTCTAAAATTCTTTTTAAAAAAGTCAGTTTGCAAAGTCCACATCTCAGATGATCCTAAAAAACCATGCACTAACACTAGTGGAGTGCCACTTCCCATATCTTCAATAAATATATCTTGCATATTTATATTTTATTAATAATCATCGAATATAACAATTTAATAATAAGTAACTAACAAGTATGACAAATAGAAAAATAACTGACCTTTATGATGTTGAATTCACTCCATTTGATAATTATGGGGTTGTTGTGCCTGGAATGAGTTGGCATAAAATTAGCTATAATAAAGAAAATGGTGGTAATGGAACTTATCTTTTAAAGATGGAACCAAATGCTAAAAGTTTGCCCCATGTGCATACAGGCTTTGAGGAATTTTTGATGTTAGAAGGTGAATTAACTGATCCAGATAATAAAGTTTTTAAAAAAGGTGATTTTGTTACTTTTGAACCAGGCTCTACACACTCATCCTTTACTAAAGATGGTTGCTTAATTTTAGTTTTTATGAGAGGTATCAACAAACCTCTTTAAGGAATTATTAAATAAATTTAATAGAAAATATATATTTATGATTGGAATTTTAGGCGGAATGGGAACTCAAGCGGGACTTGATTTTTGCAATAAACTCGCAATGTTAAATAGAGGAAAAAGTGATCAAGAATACCCTTTATTCTTGCTTTATAACAAATCAAATATTCCTGGAAGACCAGAATCTATTGGTGTTCAAACTAAATCATTATCTACAATTCCAAGAAACTCAAAAAATACAAAAAAATATAATAGAGTTTTAAAAAGTTTGTTAGATGGATGTAAATCATTAGAAAAAAGTGGGTGCAAATTTATTGTTATACCCTGTAACACTGCACACTATTGGTATGAAGATTTAAAGAAAAAAATCAAGATACCGATCATTAACATGCCTAAAGAAGTTTTTATACAAACAAAAAAAAGTTGTAAAAAAAATTCTAAAATTGGACTTCTTGCAACAGAGGGAACTTTAAAAACTGAGATTTATGATAAAATTTTTAAAAAGGATTATGTATTGATTAAACCTTTAAGTAATTTACAAACAAGTTCAGTAAACAAAACAATCAAACATGTAAAAATGGGCAATATAAAACTAGCAGAAAAAACTATTAAGCCTGCAATTAAATATTTAATCAAACAAAAATGTAAAAAAATAATACTTGGCTGCACTGAGATACCTATTGCAATTTTTGCATATAAATCTTTACAAAATGCTAAAGTTTCAAAATTGTACCTTGATCCTAATTTAATATTAGCCAACTCCTGTATGGCAAAATATAAAAAATAGATAATGAATATAAAAGTCAAAAAACCATATGTTATATATATGGCTGAAATTATTTACTCCTACGTTTCTATTGAAAAAAATAAAGATCCGGAGCTTGATGTAAAACAAGCTATTAATAAATTCATGGAAACTAATGAGTTTATAAAATTAAGCACTGGTGCATTACATGACGAATGGTTTGGTGAATTAAAAAAAAATGAGTATCTAGACAAAGATACTGGAAATAAAATACCAGATGAAACCATTAAACTTTTAGAAATTCAAAAAGATATGACTATTAAAAATTTAATTAAAATTCCTAAACTTTACGAGACTGAAAACAATACTCTCATCGAAGCATCAAATAGAGCACAACAATTTTTATGGCGTATGTGTGAAAGTTATGAACTGTGGTGTAAAGAAACTGGGCAATCAGAGCAGCTATTATTAGGTATTACTGATTAGCTAATTGAATAATTTTACTTGTTTTTTCTATTCTACTTTTGACTAAAGCAAAAAACTCTTCTTGGCTTTCTTCTTCTTCAACTTTTAATTTTTTATCCTCTACAAAGCTTTTAATATTTTCAGTAGGAGACTTACCAGTAATTTCTTTAACTGCTTGATTAGAACCATATGAAAGGCCAGCTTGATAGATATTACCAGAGCTAGCTAATGTATAAGCAGGTCCTAATAAAGCTGCACTTTGCACACAACCATTAAGAAAAAATAACAAAAATAATCCAGCAATTATTTTATTTAAAATCATTATACTCCTACCTAATCCTAAGTATTTATAAGTACAACTCAAGAGAGAAAGTGTTCATTTTGGATATTAATCTCTAATATTGATATAAAATATGACCTATAACTTCGGTATGGTTAAAATTTTTCCATTTATTTTTATCATTTTGTGGTCCTCAGCTTTTGTGACAACAAAACCAATAATAGACAATAGTGATCCTTTTGCTGCATTAGCCTTTAGATTTTTTGTGGTAGCTTTTGGTTTCTATATTTATTCAATTTATACAAAACAAAAAATTTTAACAAATTTAAGAAACCTTCTACAATCACTTTTTAGTGGAGTACTTTTTCATGGTGTGTATTTGGGAGGTGTTTTTTATTCAGTTTCAATCGGAATGCCTACCGGTATCGCTGCATTAATTGTAACCTTACAGCCAATTTTAACCAATGCTTTAGCAGGAAAATTTTTAGGTGAAAAAGTTACTTTTAAACAATGGATTGGAGTGATCCTTGGATTTATTGGTGCAGCTTTAGTTTTAGGTTTTGATATTGGATCAAGCCTTCCTATTTTTGGAGTGATAGCTTCTTTTGTGGCTCTTCTGGCGATCACAACTTCTACTTTATGGCAAAAAAAAATAAGTAATAATTTACCTTTATCTGTCAGTAATATGTATCAAGCAATAGGTGGCTGTTCTTTTCATATAATAATTATTTTAATTTTTAGTGAACCTTATATTAATTTTACATCCACATTCTTAATAGCAATGAGTCATCAGATATTCCTTGTATCTTTTGGAGCTTTCACAATCTTAATGTTTTTAATTAAGAACAACTCAGCAAGTAAAACTGTTTCTATATTTTTTTTAATACCCCCTACTACTGCAATAATGGCCTGGATATTTTTGAATGAAAAATTGAATAATCTAGATTTAGTTGGTTTTGCTGTGGCAACTTTTGGTGTTTATATTGCAACAAGAAAGCAATAAATTTTTAAATTCCTTTATAACCAAATTCTAAGCAAGCATCAGTAATTGAATGATAAAAAGATTCTCCAAAACTTCTTAATGTAAATATTCTAACTTTATCTGGATTGTCATCTAGCATATCAATTGTAACTGACATTCCGTTATAAATTGAATTTAAACAAGTATCTTTTTTCAATTCATTAAAATTAAAAGGACATCCTTTTTTTAATATCTCTTTTGTATTTTTTCCCTCTATTTGAATTATCGCTCTGCTATGAGATATATTTGTTATGGCGAAATCTGTTTCTGGTAATTTTTCATTAATTTCTTTTAAAATTTCTTTCTTTGAAGAAACTAAAAGCCAGTTATTTGGTCCATTCCATAAAATTCTTGTATTGGTGTTACAGCTTATATTTTGAGTTTCATTTTTTAAGTTCAAATCATCTAACTTAATATTTTCAATAGTTATTGCTGAACTATTATACTTAACAATTTGAATGATTAGATAGTCGCTTAATTCGCTTATTTTTAACAGCTCTTTATCATTTTTTCCTTCATGATCACCAAATAAACCTTTGATATGAATATTCTTTAAAGCAGAAATTGAAGTCATGATCTTACTCTTTCACCTTTTGGATCAACATAATGCGATGAAACAATCTCAACTGGTATTGTTTTATTTTTTAAAGGAGACATTGCAAATAGTTTTTTCCCTATCATATTTTTTCCATCCTTAAGAATTGCTAGTGAAAATGGATTATCGTATTCAACACTCCAACAAGATGCTGAAATATATCCTAATTTAGGATTTGGTGTTGGAGCCATTGCATCTTTAACTAAATGAGACCCTTCCGGGATACTTGTTTTCTTATCAATTGGAACAACCCCTACTACTTTTTGTCTATCTTCAGCTATAAATGCTTCTCTTTCTAATGAGCGTTTCCCTATAAAATCTTTCTTTTTACTAACCAGTCCTTCTAAAGAGTTATCATAAGGAATGGTTCTGCCATCAAGTTCTGATCCTGCAATGTGACCCATTTCAATTCTTAGAGTTGATAATGCTTCAGTGCCATAAGGTTGAATTTTAAATTCTTGTCCTACTTCCATTATCTTCTCCCACATAAAGTTTCCATTATCAGATTCGACATTAACTTCATAAGCAAGCTCTCCTGAAAATGAAATTCTAAAAATTCGTGCGTGAACTCCAAATAAATCTGCTTCTAAATATCCCATAAAAGGTAATCCTTCATTTGAAGCATCAATATTTGGAAATAATTTTTGTAATAAGTCTCTAGATTTTGGCCCAGCAATTGCAGCTCCTGCCCATTGCTCTGTAGTTGAAACCACATTTACATTTAGTTCTGGCCATACAAGTTGTAGATAATATTCAAGATGAGATAAAACATTCGCTGCTTGTGCTGTTGTTGTTGTCATATGATAATGGTTTTCAGAAATTCTTGTTGTTGTTCCATCATCCATAACAATTCCATCTTCTCTTAACATTACACCATACCTTGCTTTACCAACTGGCAGTTTTAACCAAGCATTAGTGTAAACTCTATTTAGTAGCTCTGCTGCATCAGGTCCTTTAATGTCAATTTTACCTAAAGTAGTTACGTCACAAACACCTACATTTGTTCTAACGTTTTTAGCTTCTCTTTTTGAACCTTCAAATAAAGTTTCTTCTCCAATTTTATAATATCTTGGTCTCAACCAAACACCTGCATCTACAAACACAGCATTATTTTTTTCATGCCAAGTGTGCATTGGTGATTTTCTTGTTGGTTTTGAATGTTTTCCAACTTCTCTTCCAACAATTGCACCAATAGTAACTGGTGTATACGGAGGTCTAAAAGTTGTATGACCTACTTCTGGCACTATTTTATTTTCAATGTTTGAAACTAATTGCAAACCGTTGAGATTACTTGTTTTTCCTTGGTCTGTGGCCATTCCTAGTGTCGTGTATCTTTTTACATGTTCTATGGATCGATACCCTTCTTTTAGTGCAATTTCTACATCTGAAACAGCTACATCGTTTTGAAAATCTAAAAATCTTTTATATGTTTTTCCTTTAGGCAAAGGCACACACCAAAATTTATCATGTGTGGTAGATTTTTTTTCCATAACTGTTGGTGATGATGTTTTGTTATCATTATTAGTAATTTTTTTTGAAAGTTCATATCCAGTTTCAAATGAACTTTTTAAAGTTTCTTCTAATGTAAAAGTTCCATTAGCAGCACCTAAAGTTGTTTCATTTTGTTTTGATAATCCAGGTACAAATGCATCTATATCCTTATTAAAAGTAGTTTTATTTCCTGATTGAGAAGCTAAATGTATTGTTGGTGTCCAAAAACCTGAAACGCAAATGCAATCACAATTGATATTTTCTAAAGTTCCTAGTTCATTTTTATCATCTGAAATTTTTGCAACTTCAGCTGATTTAACTTTTTTATACCCTTTAGCAGCAACTACTACGTAAGAAAATTTAATTTCAATATCTAGTTTTTTTGCTTCATCTATAATTTCTGACTTTGGTTCTTTTCTTGTATCTAAAATAATTGGATCAACACCATTTTTTTTAAACTCTATAGCCGTTTCATATCCGCTATCATTATTGGTAAATATTAAAGGTTTTTTACCAACTAACACTCCATAAACTTTTAAATATTCTTTTGCTGCAGAAGACAGCATCACACCTGGTGTATCATTATTTCCAAATACTAAAGGTCTTTCAATTGATCCTGATGAAATTAAAACTTCTTTTGCTCTAATATACCAAAGTCTTTGTTTTGGATTATATTTTTTAGTTTTAGGTAAGTGATCACTTAATTTTTCTGACATCACTAACATATTGTGATCATAGTAACCAAATACCTGAGATCTATTTTTAACAATAACATTAGGCATTTCTTTAAGTTCAGAAATAATATTTTCTGCCCATTCTTTTCCTGTTTGATTTCCAATATTAACCTCGCTAGTTAATAAAGTTCCACCAAATCTAGGCTTGTCTTCTGCTAAAATTACTCTTGCTCCATTTTTAGCAGCAGCATATGCGCTTGCTAAACCAGAGGGTCCTGAACCTGCAATTAACAAATCACAATACTCATATTTATGTTCGTATCTTTCCTTGTCATGTTCAATTGATGCAACCCCAAGTCCTGCTGCTTTTCTTATAAATGGCTCATAAACTTTGTACCAAAAACTTTTTGGCCACATAAACGTTTTGTAATAAAATCCTGCTGGAAGAAATATTTTTAACAAATTGTTGATAGCACCAATATCAAAATTAACACTCGGCCAACAATTAACGCTTGTTGCTTCCAAGCCTTCAAAGAGCTCTTGTTCTGTAGCTTTTACATTTGGTTCAGTTTCATTATTTCTATATAGTTGAACAATTGCGTATGGTTCATCCACTCCTGCACCAAAAAACCCTCTAGGTCTATGATATTTAAAGCTTCTACCTATTAAATGAACTCCATTAGCAAGCAACGCTGAAGCTAAGGTATCTCCCTCGTAACCAAAGTAAGTTACTCCATTAAACTTAAATGAGATTTTTTTATCTCTATTTATTAATCCAACATTATCTAATCTATAATTTTGTGTCATATTAAATATCTTCGCTAGCTTTAACGGTTTTAAATATTTCGTGAGTTGCAGTGTCTCTTTCTACTTTAATCCACTGTCTGCATCCTGATATATGTTGCCATAGCTCTTTGTGTTTTCCTCTTAAACTTTTTCTATTATAGACAAAATTATCCCAATCTTGATCTGAAACTTCTTTATTTAGCTCTGGTCTTTTAACGGTTGCATCACCACCGTATGAAAATTCATTTTGAGATCTCATCCCACAGTGAGGACATTTAATATGTAGCATTTATGAAATCCACGTTTTAGTTCCAAGTCCTTTTTCATCTAATAAGTGACCTGTGTGAAATCTATTTAAACTATATCCAGCATTTAATTTGTGAACTCTATCTTGTGCAATTGTATGTGCAAATGTCCATCCTGATGCTGGTGTTGCTTTAAATCCACCATAACACCATCCACAATTTAAATATAATCCTTCAATATGAGTTTTATCTATTATAGGTGAACCATCCATAGACATATCCATTATCCCACCCCAAGTTCTAAGCATTTTTAGTTTGCTAAGAAAAGGCATCATCGCAATTCCTTCAGTTAAAACATGTTGAAGGGTTGGAAGGTTTCCTCTTTGCGCATAGCTATTATAGCCATCCAAATCTCCTCCCATTACCATCTCACCTTTATCCGACTGACTAATATAAAAGTGTCCTGCACCAAAAGTTACAACTTTATCTAAAACAGGTTTAACCGGTTCTGAAACACAAGCTTGTAGAAGATGTGTTTCAATTGGTACTGTCATATTTAATTTCTCTGCTAAAATATTTGTACTACCTGCAACACACAGTCCAATTTTTTTAACTTTGATATCTCCTCGTGAAGTTCTAACTCCTTGAATTTTTCCACCTACAACATCAAAACCTGTTACTTCACAATTTTGAATTATATCTACACCCATTGAATCTGCTTGACGTGCATAACCCCATGCAACAGCATCATGCCTTGCCGTTCCAGCGCTTGGTTGCATCAGTCCACCAAATATAGGAAACCTTACATTGTCTGAAAAGTCAGCCATTGGAATAATTTCTTTTACCTCTTCTCTATTTAATAAAACTGCATCGATACCATTTAATCGCATTGAGTTTCCTCTCCTTGCGAAAACATTCATCTGGGCATCTGAGTGAGCAAGGTTAATAATTCCTCTTGGAGAAAACATTACATTGTAGTTTAAATCCTGACTCATTTTTCTCCACAAATCCATTCCAAACTCACTGAACAATGCATTATCGTCATGCATGTAGTTTGATCTAATGATTGTGGTATTTCTTCCAACATTTCCGCCCCCGATCCAACCTTTTTCAATGATAGCAACGTTTGTAATATTGTGCTCTTTAGCTAAATAATAAGCAGTTGCTAGGCCGTGACCACCTCCACCAATAATAACCACATCATATTCTTTTTTAGGAGTTGGATCTTTCCAAGCCAAATCCCAATTTTGATGACCAGAGAAGGCATTTTTGATCAAATTAAATATAGAATATTTTTGCATAAAATAATTTTATACAAAGGAATATAAATAGTTCTTATTTTTTTTATATATATTTTTTAGAAGTTTCCAAAAATTTAAAATAAGATATCAATTGGGCATTAAAAATTAATTTTATAGGAGTTTAAAATGAGCGAAGTTAAGTCAGACATTCAAATAGCTAGAGAAGCTAAAATGCAACCTATAAATGATATTTTAGCCAAGATAAATGTGCCCGATGAAAGCTCAGCTTTTAGTCCAATGGGAAGACACATTGCAAAGATTAATTTAGAATATTTAGACACTTTAAAAGATAAACCAAATGGAAAACTTGTATTAGTGACGGCAATCACTCCTACACCAGCTGGTGAAGGAAAAACCACAACTTCAGTTGGTTTAAATGATGGATTAAACAAAATTGGAAAAAAATCCATTGTTTGTTTAAGAGAACCAAGCCTTGGTCCCTCTTTTGGAATGAAAGGTGGAGCAGCAGGTGGTGGTTATGCTCAAGTAGTTCCAATGGAACAAATTAATTTACATTTTACTGGAGATTTTCATGCAATAACATCAGCTCATAATTTGTTGTCAGCCTTAATTGATAATCATATCTATTGGGGAAATAAACTTGATATAGATGTTAGAAGAATTGTCTGGAAAAGAGTAATCGATATGAACGATCGTTCTTTAAGATCTATAAATATAAACTTAGGTGGAGTTGCAAATGGTTTTCCAAGAGAAGATGGTTTTGATATTACTGTTGCATCTGAAATCATGGCAATCTTTTGCTTATCAAATGATTTAGAAGATTTAGAAAAGAGAATAGGAAATATTACAATTGCTTATACTAGAGATAAAAAACCTGTTTATGCTAAAGATTTAAAAGCACAAGGTCCAATGACAGTATTATTAAAAGATGCAATTCGACCTAACGTTACTCAAACTTTAGAAAATAATCCTGCAATTATTCATGGTGGCCCTTTTGCTAACATTGCTCATGGCTGTAATTCTGTAATTGCAACAAAGACTGGACTAAAACTTGCTGACTATGTTGTGACAGAAGCAGGATTTGGTGCAGACCTTGGTGCAGAAAAATTCCTTGATATTAAATGTAGAAAATCAGATTTAAAACCTAGTTGTGTTGTAATTGTTGCAACTATTAGAGCATTAAAAATGCATGGTGGTGTAGCAAAAGATGATCTTAAAACAGAAAATGTAGAAGCCTTAAAAAAAGGTCTAGTTAACCTTCAAAGACATGTAGAAAATGTAAAAAAATTTGGTTTACCAGTTGCAGTAGCTGTTAATCATTTTATTAAAGATACAGAGAATGAAGTAAAAGCTTTGATAGAATTTTGTGACACTATTGGAGTTAAAGCAAGTCTTTGTACTCATTGGGCAAATGGTGGCGAAGGTACAAAAGAACTTGCAAGTCATGTTGCTGAATTATGTGAGAAAAATGAGGATAAATTTAAATTCTTATATGAAAGTAAAACTCCTCTTTTTAAAAAAATAGAAACAATTGCAAAAGAAATTTATAGAGCAGATGAGGTTATTGCAGATACCAAAATTAGAGATCAATTAAAAAGCTTTGAAGATGCTGGCTATGGTGACTTTCCAATTTGTATTGCAAAAACCCAATACAGCTTCTCAACAGATCCAAGCTTAAAAGGTGCACCAACAGGACACTCTTTACCAATTAGAGAAATTAAACTCTCTTCAGGAGCGGAGTTTATTGTTGTGATATGTGGAGCTGTTATGACTATGCCTGGACTACCAAGAGTTCCAGCAGCAGACTCGATTAAGCTAAATAAAGATGGTGAAATTGAAGGTCTATTTTAAAATTAGTTTTTTAAATACTTAAGCCAATTTCTAACTTCACATGTTCTATTGTTAAAATCTAATAGTTCGTTTTGAGATTTTATATATGAGATATGGCTTTCATACTCTTCTTCATTTAAAAAATTTTTATTTACAAATAGTCGCTCTTTACGACCTTCAATAAGTTTAAGCATCTGAAAATATTCATAATCAGGATGATATTGTAAGCCAATAATTTCAGAATTTCCTACATTAAAGGTAACACCCATTACATTGTTAACTTTATCACTTGATAAAAGAATAGCATTTTTTGGTAATTCACTTACCTCATCAAAGTTAAATGCTGGTGATGTAAAAATTTGTTTTTTATTTTTGTATATAAAATGTTTTTCACCTTCATTGTTAATAATTACATCTGATGCAATTCCAATGTGAGCACCATTTTTTCCAGGGTTTACTTTACCCCCAGCTGCTGTAGAGCAGACTTGCAACCCCCAACAAATAGCTAAAATCTTCTTTTTTTGAGAAAAACAATTAGATGCAAAATTAATATGTTTCTTAATTACATCCGTCATATCATTTATTCTCATTGCACCACCAGTAAATACAATACCGTTATATTTACTCATATCTTTTAGAGCATTTGTTGTCTCATCATCATGACCAGGATTTATAATTTCTGTATTTGTTGATGGTTCTATTTTTAAAATTAGATTTTTTAAATTGTCTGCTGCAGAGGCACCAGCTGCTTTAATAAAAAACTCACTATCTTCTCTAATATTTCCTTCAACAATTAAAATATTTAAATTACTCATTTAAATAATTCACCAGTCATACTATGTTGGTACATTATCCTCATATCATCTTCTGTTAATTTTTTAGGATTTCCTCCAGTAGATGGATCTGCTAAAGCCATTTTTGATAATCTATCAAGATCAAAATCTTTTTCCTCAATCACTTCTGATAGTTTATGAGGCATATCAAGTTTTTTTCTTAAATCTAAAACCCAGTTAACAAAACCATCAAAAGATCTATCTTTAAGTTCTAAATAATCACAAATTTTAATTATCTTCTCTTCGATAATATCTTTATTAAATGTTAAAACATAAGGCATGAATATTGCATTCGATAAACCATGGTGAATATTATTTAATGCATTAACAGGATGACTTAGAGAGTGAATTGCACCTAAACCCTTTTGAAAAGCTGTTGAACCCATGCTGGCTGCAGTTAACATATTCATTCGTGCTTCAATATTAGATCCATTATTAACAGCTTCTAATAGCCATTTATTAATTAACCTCATTCCTTCTAAAGCAATTCCATCTGCCATTGGATGATAACCTGGCGCACAATAAGCTTCTAAATTATGAGCTAATGCATCCATCCCTGTTGCAGCTGTAATCTTTGATGGCAACCCAACTGTTAAAACTGGATCTAAAATAACTATTGAAGGTAAAAATTTTGGATGAAATATAATATTTTTCACACCCGTTTCTTCATTTAAAATTACAGATGCTCGTCCTGTTTCAGAACCCGTACCTGCAGTTGTAGGTACTGCAATAATTGGTGCAATTTTATCTGAATTTGCTTTGGTCCAATTATCTCCAACATCTTCAAAATCCCAGATAGGTAGAGTTTGACCTGACATAAATGCAATTGCCTTACCAACATCTAAGCCACTGCCTCCTCCAAAAGCTATTACTCCATCACAATTATTTTTATTATAATAATCAGCACCATCAGTTACATTGGTACCAGTTGGATTACCAACAACGTCTGAATATAATTCAGCTGTAATACCATCTTCTTTTAGATTGTTTAAAACATCAATTACAATTTTTGATTTAGCAAGGCCACTATCAGTTACCAACAATGGTTTATTAATATTTAAGGTTTTACAAGCAGTACTTAAATCTTTAATTCTATCTTTTCCAACCCACATGGTTGTGGGATAATTCCAGTTTGAATTCACTTGTTAATCTCTTTCTAATTTTTATTTTTTTTAATTTCTTCTTCACAAAATTTTTTAGCTTCATCAAGATCTGTAATCTTTGATTTAGATAATTTTTGGCTTCCAGCTAAACAGGCATCTACTGCTCTTTTTAGATTATGGTCACTAAAATTTAAAATAACCACCATTCCAAGTATTATAAAAACAAATATTAATATATTTTTTACCATTGAATTTCTAATTTCTTATTATCACATATAGTATTTAACATACTAAACATTAATGGAAAATGTTTAGAATTAAGATCTTGTAAAATTTTAGGACCAATTTCCAATGCAAGTTGCGCACCTTCAACTGTAATATTTTTCATAAATTTTTCTTTAGCTTCTTTATAAAGGTATCCTTCACCTAAATATTTTCCCATCAAGCTATTTCTTCCTCCTATTGCACTAACATATAAATCACCTAAACCAGCTAGGCCATAAACAGTTTCAGGTCTTCCTCCATAGAAAGAAACAAACTCAACCATTTCAGATATTGATCTATGAATTAATGAGGCTGATGTATTTAAATAATATTTAGATTGAATTTCTTTAGGTGCTTTTGAATTACTTAACCCTTCTGAGGCTCCAATTAACATAGAGTAAATATTTTTAATTGCACCTGATAATTCAATGCCAGTTAAGTCATCTGATACTTCTGTTGAATAGTAATCTGTTGATATAATTTTTTTTAATTTTTCAGTTTCTTTGATATCTGGGTTTGCAATAACTGTACCTGTCCTCATTTTATATGCAAGACCTGCTGCCAAACAGGGTCCTTTAATCGCTGAAATATTTACTTGTGTATGACCTTCATCTTTAAGAAGTTTTTTAATTTTATCTGAAAGTGTTATTAATTCATTACCCTCAATAGCCAGGCCTTTGGTTAATAAAATAATGGGAAGATTTTTTTTGTAGCTCTTTGTAATTTGCTTAACAAACCATTCAATTCCTACCGAGCTAACTCCAGCAACCATGATGTCTACTCCCTCTTCAAGTATTGATTGTAATTTTTCAAATTTTTCTACCTTCAATTTTGATGGTAATTCAATATTTAAAGCTGGATGAAGATTGTTATTAGATTTAATATTATTTATTAAATCATCTTCTAAATGCGTACCAACGAGTGTTACCTCATTTTGGTTTTCAAGACATGGTACAGCAAAAGCTGATCCCATTGCTCCAGCACCAATAATAATAATTTTTTTCATAATTTAGTATTTTTTTATATTAATTTTTAGCATTTTGTTGGTAAAGTACAGTTATAAATTTATAGAAAGAGATGATATTATGACAAAAGTAGCTATTATTGGCGCTGGCCCTTGTGGTTTGTCCGCTTTAAGATCCTTTGAACAAGCAGAAAAAAATGGTGAAAAAATACCTGAAATAGTTTGTTTTGATAAGCAAGAAGATTGGGGAGGATTATGGAATTATAGTTGGAGAACTGGATCTGATCAATACGGCGACCCTGTACCTAACAGTATGTACAGATATCTTTGGTCCAATGGTCCTAAAGAATGCTTAGAATTTGCTGACTACTCATTTGATGAGCACTTTGGAAAACCAATTCCATCTTTTCCACCTAGAGAAGTTTTATACGATTATATTTTGGGTAGAGTTAAAAAGGGAAATTTAAAATCTAAAATTAAATTTAATACCACTGTTACTAATGTTTCTTATGATAATGAAAACTTTGAAGTTACTTATCGAGATAAAAAAAATGACAAAATTTCGAAAGATATTTTTGATTACGTAATTGTATCTACTGGTCATTTTTCAGTTCCATTCATTCCTGAGTATCCAGGTATGAAGGCTTTTCCAGGAAGAATAATGCACTCTCATGATTTTAGAGATGCAGAAGAATTTCGAGGTAAAAATGTTGTTGTCTTAGGAAGTAGTTATTCAGCCGAAGATGTAGCTCTTCAATGTCATAAGTATGGAGCAAAAAGTGTTACTATTGGCTATAGACATAATCCAATGGGATTTAAATGGCCGGAAGGAATGAAAGAAGTTTTTCACCTAGATAGACTTGAGGGTAATAAGGCAATATTTAAAGACGGTCATGTACAAGAAACTGATGCTGTAATTTTATGCACAGGATATCTTCATCATTTCCCTTTTATGTCTGAGGATCTTAAATTAAAAACAGGAAACAGATTATATCCACCCATGTTGTACAAGGGTGTGGTTTGGCAAAATAATCACAAATTAATGTATTTAGGTATGCAAGATCAATTTCATACTTTTAATATGTTTGATTGTCAGGCTTGGTTTGCAAGAGATGTTATTATGGGAAAAATTAAAACTCCAAACGACTCTGAAATTGAAAAAGATATTAATAAATGGGTATCTATGGAAGAGAAATTGGAAAATGCTGATCAAATGATAGATTTTCAAACTGAGTACACTAAAGAACTTCACGAGCTATCAGATTATCCAAAAATTGATTTTGAATTAATTAGAAAAACTTTTAAAGAATGGGAGCATCATAAAGTGGAAAATATAATGACTTATAGAAATAAATCATTTGCTTCACCAGTGACAGGCTCTGTTGGACCAATTCACCATACACCATGGGAAGAAGCTATGGACGACTCTTTAAAAACATTTTTAAATAAATAAAAAATTTATTATCTAGTTTAAGAGAATATTAGCTATCCTATACCAAGGTGTTTTTTTCTTTTTCCAACCCACGTTCTGATTAAATGGTCAAATATTAGGCCAATAAAAGCAACACAAAGTCCCAATGTCAATCCTATACCTGCACCCTTTTTATCAGATAGAGCTTTTAGAATGTACTGTCCTAAATCTTCTGTTCCAATAAAAGCCCCGATAATTACCATAAACAAAGCAAATACAATTGTTTGATTTAAACCAAGCATCATATGAGGAAAAGCTAAAGGGAATTCAATTTTTAATAACCTTTGTACTTTAGTTACACCTGACATTGTGGCAGCGTCATGTAAAGCTTCTGGAACACTTCTTAAACCTTCAATAGTATACCTTGTTGCAGGTATAGTTGCATAAACTATTACAGCAATTAATACTGAAGTATCTGTAACTCCAAAAAGCATCATCACAGGAATTAAGTATACAAACGAAGGGAAGGTTTGAAAGATATCACAAACGCCCAGCATAAAATTTGCAGTATGCTTGTTTTGAAATGATAAAATTCCAACTGTAAACCCAATTATAGTGGATATAAAAACTCCAAAAGTTGCCATATACAATGTAACCAAAGCTCGATCCCACCAAGGACTCAATGCAATAAATAAAGTTAATCCGCCCACTACAAGAGCTGAACGAATTCCTCCAATTATATAACCCGCTCCAATGACTAAAACTAAAGTGGCAACTGCTGGCATTCTTAAATATAAAGCTCTCATGGGCTGCAACACATCTACTATCAACCAAGTATTAAAAATCTTTAAAGTATGAAAGAAAGTATCCCAAATCCAATCCACACCTTTATTCCAAAAATCTGCTGTTGATATTCCTTTATTGTGAGGAACTTCAAATAAATAATTAGACCCATCTTTAAAATAAAATGACCCCAGATATGAAAAAATAATTCCTAGAATTACAGCAGCTGCAAAAAATAATATATTTTTATTACGCTGAAAATAAGTCAAGTTACCAAAATAATCTATTTGCTTGTTTGCCCAAGCTAAGGACATCTTATCCAAAAGTATTGCAATCAAGCTAATACATAGGCCAGCCTCTAATGCTAATCCAATATTTAGCTGGTTTAATGCTAATAATAAATTAAACCCTAAACCTTTTGCGCCTATAAAAGCTGAAATAACTGCCATAGAAAAACACACCATTATGACCTGGTTAACTCCAATTAAAATGTCTCTTCTAGCAGTAGGAATTAATACTTTAGTCATAAGTTGCCAATTATTACACCCACTCATTCTACCAGCCTCAATAACTTCAGGAGGTATTCCTCTTAGACCTAACAAAGTTAATAATATCATTGGTGGAACAGCCACAACCATAGTTATGATAACAGCAGCATGGTCACCAATACCGAAAAGAACAATTGCAGGAACTAATACAGCATATTGAGGCATAGTCTGCATAACTAAAAGTATTGGATATAAAAGTTTTTCAACACGTTTGCTTTTGAATGCCATAACACCCAAAGTTAAACCAAAAATAAAAGAAAGTGGTGCGGCTACTAATATAAAAGAAAGAGTTTGCATCGAAGGTTTCCATTGACCAAAAACAGAAATATAAATCATGACTAAACCTGCAAATAAAGCTAAGCCTTTACCGCTTAATTTATATCCAAGTATTACCGCACCTGCTGTAACGATTGTCCAAGGTAATCCTGGCAGTTCTGCCCATGGATTTGCATCTATCCAATCCCAACTACTAAATGAAACAATTGTTTCAACACCTCCTAATAAAATTTCTCTTATTAACTCTATAAGAAACGTCATAAATGAAGTTAAATTTCTTGTAATTTGTAAAAGTAGAGGTTGAGTTCTGAACTCTTGAATGTCTTCATTCCAAAACTCCATTGGCATCCATTCATTCATTAAAAAAAATAAAGAATCGTTTATCCAAATAGGCAACCATCCAAGTAAAGGTGGTAGTCTCCAAAAAACATCAAACGCATAATATCTCACCTCAGCACCAAATAATGTGTAAGTACTTTGATTAGGGTCTTTAATGAATTCGGCTTGGCCTCTTATAAAATTATAAGTTTCAGGAACTTCTATTGCAAAACATAAGCTAAAAAATACAATTAACAAAAATAACCATTGAAAAAATTTTGGATATTTTTTTAATAATTCCATATTTTGCCTTTATTTTTTCTCCCTTGAAAAAACAGTATGAATTATTTTTGAGGGGTGAACGCTTCCAACAATTTTATTATTTTCATCTGTAACAGCTACAGATTTTTCTTGAGTTAAAATTTTTTCAGCCACATTTTCAATTATTTCATTTTTCGAAACTTTGAAATCACTTAAATTTTCAGTTTCTGGTTTTTCCATTAGATCTGCTATTTTTAGAACCTTTCCCCTAGGTACTTCTTCGGTAAATTTTCTTACATATTCAGTTGCTGGATTTAAGACAATGTTGGCGGGTGTATCCAATTGCTCAATAACTCCATCCTTCATAATTGCAATACGGTCAGCAAGTCTTAATGCCTCATCAAAATCATGAGTAATAAACATAATTGTTTTTTGTAACTTTTCTTGAAGTCTTAAAAATTCATCCTGCATTTCTTTTCTAATTAATGGATCTAATGCAGAAAATGGTTCATCTAAAAACCAAATATCGGGCTCAACCGCTAATGATCGAGCAATACCTACTCTTTGTTGTTGTCCACCAGAAAGTTCTCTTGGAAAGTAGTTTTCTCTTCCATCAAGACCTACAAGTTTAACCATTTCCATTGCTTTATTGATGCTATCTTGAGTTTTAATCCCTTTGATTTGAAGTGGAAAAGCAATATTTTCAACAACTGTTTTATGAGGCAGTAAAGCAAAACTTTGAAAAACCATTCCCATCTTATTTCTTCTAAGTTCAATTAATTCTTTATTATTTAGTGTAAGTAAATCTTGACCGTCTATATAAATTTTTCCGCTTGTTGCATCTGTTAATCTAGAAATACATCTTAGTAATGTTGATTTTCCTGAACCAGATAGCCCCATCACAACTAACATTTCACCTTTTACAACTTCAAAAGAGGCATTATTTACACCAACTATACACCCATTATCTTGAAATGTTTTTGCATCCACATTTCCATTTGCTTCATGAAGCATCTTCTTGGCGTTAGAGCCAAAAATTTTGTAAACTGATTCACATTTAATTACAGGATCGCTCATAATGTATTAATAAGTTATACGAAATAGAAATAAAATACACTGTATATTATTTTTATTTATTGTTTTTCCTCCTTAAAAATTTTTAATAAAATAAACTCTTGTATCAATACCAGTACTTAAAAAACTTAAAGCTTCACCAGTAACAGTAATTGTTTCATCTATCCCAATGTTATTTCCACTTACCGTATAACCTGTAATACATTTGTTTTTGTCTTTGTCCCATTTAACAAATGTTTCATCAATTAGATTTCCATTCTTAGTATAAATTTCATGTGCCTTAAAATTTAAAAAATTTGCACCCATAATTGCACGTTGTGGAATAAGTTTTGTTGCATTACAAACTGCCTCATACAATTCATCTGTTAATTTAAAATGATTCGTTCCATCAAAAGTTACTAAAATACCTGATGGAAGACTTGATGTCAGTTCACTTAGTTTTCTTTCTTTTGCAATTCTTTCTTCTTCTATTTTCATCTTTTTAACTAATTCATCTCCTTGACCAAAAAAGATATTTAGAGTTACAAAAAATAAAATTACAACAACGGTAACTGAAATAAGACCAACAAATTGATTAAGTGCATGAGGTAAGTTTCTTAATTTATCTAAATATTTTTTTTCCATTATTATTTTAATTATTCTTGTAACTTCCCATTTTTCCAAATTCCTATTTTTTCCTTTCCATCGGACCAGGTAAATTTTCCTTCACCATTCATGAAGCCATTAGTCCATTCCCCATCATAAGTTGAGCCATCAGGAAAAGTTAAAATACCTTGACCACTCCATTCGCTATTTTTAAATTCACCTTTATAAATATAGCCATTTGGCCAAGTTTCAGTTCCATTACCCTCTTTTTGCGTCTGAACCCACTCTCCTTCATAGGTGGTTTTATCTGTGTACACCCATTTTCCAAAGCCGTTTTCACAGTTTCCCTCTTTACATCCGGTACTTCGGGCTAGGGCTATAGATGTGGTTAAAAAACTTAAAATAATACAAATAAGATATTTTTTCATTATTATATTTTACACAAAATTAGATAAAAAAAAATCAGACTTTTTTCTCATTTTTTTTACATGAATAAAAAGAAATATCTTTTTCAGAGTTTTCACTTTTCATGTCTCTTGTAATTTCATGAATTAATTCACCAGATTTTCTATTTATAATTCCTGATTCAGAGTAGTTTTTTTCTTCATCAATAGCTTTAAATAAAACTACGTCTTTGTTTACTATTCTAACTGTTAGTTTTTCTTTTTTTGAAAGAAATGAAGATAATCCATTTATTAAAAGTGTTTTTGGTTGTTTTGCATTGATTTCAAATTTATCTAAATCTTTATCCTCTAAATCCTTAGCTAAAAAAGTTTGATAATTATATTCTGCATTCTTAACTATTTTTTTTTCTAATTCACATACAAAGCTAAGACTAATATTTTCCTCTATATTCACATCTTGTGCTAAAGAAAAATTAAAAACAAATAAACTTATGGAAATGTAAAAAAAATATTTCATAACTTGTATAATTTTTTTCATTAATAATATGAATGTTTCTTGAAAAATTACCTATAAAAAAATCCCCCCCAATAAATATTGGGGGAGATCTTAAATTATTTGTTTATATCCTTATTTAGTAAAAGGAGTCCAAACTGACTTATTATCTGCAAGCCACTTTTTAGCTGCATCTTCGTGAGTCATTTTGTCAACGTCAACTAAAGCAGCCATTGCACCAATGTGACTTGTAGAGAATGACATCTTTTTAAACGTTGCAGCCGCAGCTGGATGAGTTTTTGGAAAGTCTGCATTTACAGCTTTTTTCAAGTAACCATCAGGCGAACCACATTTACCGTCACCACCATCTTCTGGTCTACAACCAGCAGTATATGGAGGGAAGTCTATAAATGTAAAACCAGCACCATCTGTAAAGTTTGGTGTCCAGTTGAATATTATAGTTCCTCTTCCTTCTTTTTCAGCAGCTACTAATTCTGCCCAAAGTGCATCTGCACTTCCAGCAAATTTAACTGTCCAAAGATCTCCTAAGCCTAAAGCATCAACCCTTTGAGGTATCAAATCTCCATGCCAAGTTTGAGGTCCTTCTAACATTCTTCCTTTTCCACCTGAGTCAGGTGTTGTAAAGTTTTTAGCACAAGCTGGATTTTTTAAAGCAGTCCAATCTGGTAGACCTGGACATAATCCTTTTTCAGCAACCCAGTTTGGATATCCCATATCTTCAAGCGTTCGAGCTTCATGATCTCCCCAATCAACTAAACCACCTTTATCAAGCGCTGTAGTAAATGATTTACCAAAAGCAGATTCCCAAACTTCATGAGATAAACTTACATCACCTAGACGAATTGACTCATACACAGCTTGTGAATCAGTATTTACGTATTTTACGTTATTTCCCATACTTTCGAAAATTCCACCAATAACGTGAGCCATTACAATTTGGCTTGACCAGTTATGAGTTGGAATTACGATGGGCTTTTTACTGTCTGCTGCGTTAGAAATTCCAGCGAAACTTACTACTGAAATTACTAGGGCAGACATTAATGATACTATTTTTTTCATTATTCTCTCTCCCTTAATATTAAGTTATAAAAGTATGTTCTCATTTATTAAATTTATAGTCAATCCCTTATGAATATATTATGCTTAAGGTAATTTATCAAAATTTACACTGGCAATGCTACATACTAGTAAAGATATACGAAGTCCTGGTTTAAGAACGTTACCACCTGGAGTTGAAAGATATTTTGTAAGAGGTGGAGGTTTATCAATTATAGAAGTTTTACCAGAAGATAAAATAGAAATAATAAATGAAGAAGGAAAACAAATTTGTGAAATAATTGTTTTTAATTCAAAAGGTAAATCTGATTTATCTATTTTAAATTTAAAAGAAAATTCTAACGCAGATTTTTCAAAAAAAACTATCTCAAACGATGAAAAAATTTCAAAAATTTTAAAGAAAAAAAACTTAAATTTAAGTAATGCTAAAGCATCTATCATTTTTAACGATGATTGCTTGATGGGTGAAAAAATAACACTAACCTCAAAAGATAAATGCATTGTAATGATTGCTGCACCTGGTGATGCAATGAATGTTCATGAACAAAATCCTCCAACAGATTTAACGATTTATTTAAATAAAGCTAAATTTATTGAAACTGATGAACAATTTATCTTACCAGATCCACTTAGTGATCCAATTATAGAACAACTTGTAAAAAGAAGAACTGCTGAAACCTACAGTGTTAAAGCTGGTGAATATATTCAAATAATTGATCCAGGTGGAAGACAGTGTTCTGATTTTTTAGCTTTTGATACACAAAAATTAAATGACGGTATTGAAAGCATTATTGATGATAAAACAACACGAACCTTTATGGGTGGTGCCTACCCTGGGCCAGGATTATTTTCAAAGTTTTATGACGGCGATCATGAAGCTATGATTGAAGTTGTGAGAGATACCGTTGGAAGACATGATACTTTCAATCTTGCTTGCACATCAAAATACTATGAAGACATGGGATATATGGGGCACATAAATTGTACAGATAATTTTAATAATAGGCTGGATAAATATGACATCAATTCTCGAAAAAGCTGGTCTGCAATAAATCTTTTTTTCAATACTGCTATTGACGCTAATAATGTTGCATCTTTTGATGAGCCTTGGTCAAGACCAGGGGATTATGTTTTGTTTAGGGCTTTAAAAGATTTAACTTGTATATCCTCTGCTTGCCCATGTGATGTAGATGCTGCAAATGGCTGGAATCCAACTGATATTTTTGTTAGGACTTATTCAAAGGAAAAAAAATATTCAAAAGCAATAGCATTTAGAATGAAAACAGACTCAGAGCCTAAATTAACACAAGAGACAGGGTTTCATAAAAAAACTTCTGAGCTAACAAGAAATTTTGTTGAGTATAAAGGTTTTTGGCTTGCTAATAATTTTACAAATTCAGGAACAATAAAAGAGTATACGGCTTGTAGAGAAAGTGCGATTGCAACAGACTTATCACCTCTTAGAAAGTTTGAAATTCTTGGACCTGATGCAGAAAATTTAATGCAATACACACTTACTAGAAATGTTAAAAAACTATCTATCGGACAAGTTGTTTATACAGCTATGTGTTATGAAAATGGCTGTATGCTAGATGACGGTACTTTATTTAAATTAGGACAAGATAATTTTAGATGGATCGGTGGAGATGAATACAGTGGTGAATGGTTAAAAGAACAAGCTAAGAAGAAAAATTACAAAGTTTGGATAAAATCTGCAACAGATCATATTCATAACATTGCCGTTCAAGGTCCAAATAGTAGAAAAATTTTAGAAAAGTTTGTATGGACGGCGCCAATCCAACCATCAATCACTGAACTTGAATGGTTCAGATTTAATATTGCAAGAATAGATCATGAAACAGGTACGCCAATTGTTATTTCAAGAACAGGTTACACGGGTGAACTTGGTTATGAAATATGGTGTCATCCAAAAGATGCTGCAGAAGTTTGGGATAAAGTTTGGGAAGCTGGTAAAGAGTTTGATATTACCCCATTAGGTTTAGAAGCTTTAGACATGGTTCGTATAGAAGCTGGCCTTATTTTTTATGGTTATGAGTTTGACGATCAAACAGATCCATTTGAAGCTGGAATTGGTTTTACAGTTCCACTTAAAACTAAGGAAGATGATTTTATAGGTAAAGAAGAATTAATTAAAAGAAAAGCAAATCCACAAAAAAAATTAGTTGGTCTGGAATTAGTAGGTCATGAACCGGCATTACATGGAGATTGTGTTCATGTAGGTCGTGGTCAAGTAGGTGTAATAACAAGTGGAATGCTATCCCCTAAACTTGGAAAAAATATTGCGCTTTGTAGAATAGATGTAAAATATTCTGAGATTGGAACTGAAGTTGAAATTGGTAAACTTGATGGTCATCAAAAAAGAATTGGAGCGAAAGTTGTACCTTTTCCTTTCTACGATCCAACAAAATCAAGAGTTAGAGCGTAATAAATGCCTAATAACAGTAAAGATCTTTTAAGTTTTTGGGAAGACCAAATGAAGCAATCCCATACTTCAAGCAACTATTTTTTTAGAAAATCCCCTTCTCATTATCATATGATGCTACTTGTAATGTCAGCTTACAAACATAATGAAAAGTTATCTGTTGAAGGGCTAAAGACAAAACTATTCAAAACTTCTAGACCAAAATCTGCATTGATTATTAATGAAGCTTGTGAAAAAGGATTCTTTCGTCTTGAAAAGACTTCAACTGACCAGCGAATAAAAAACATAGTGCCTAGTGAGACTTTTATTAATGAGTTTAAAGAATATTTAAATACACTGCAAAAGTTAAGTTATTAGTCACTTTTTAAAAAAATCTATAATATATAATTTATATATATAATTTATAGATCTATAAAAAATTGTATTTTTTTTTATCCAAAAAAATATTGTTTTGCTATGTCAACTTTACCAAAAAAAGCAAAAGTCGTAATTATAGGTGGTGGGATTCATGGCTTAAGTACAGCATGGAAACTTTCTGAAACTTATAAAAACGAAAATGACATAGTTGTTCTAGAAAAAAAAGATATCGCAGCAGGTGCAAGTGGAATTGCTTGTGGTGTTGTTAGAAATAATTATTTTCAGCCCGCTATGAGAGAATTAATGGCTCACTCAGTATCGGTTTGGGAAAGTGATCCCAAAGCATTTAAATATAACTCTGTCGGTTATTTGCAAATTTCACCGGAAGTTATGCACGAAGATGTTGCTTCAATAGCTAAACAACAAAAAGCAATAGGATATGATTCAGAATTTATAGAAGGTGAAGCAGACTGCATGAAGTATATGAAAAATATGTTTGGTGACTGGCAAGCTCAAGGGATAACTTCAGTTCTTCATGAAAAAAAAGGTGGTTATGCATTTAATAAAGATTCTATAAAAGCGCTTGAAGAAAAATCAACATCAAATGGGGTCAAGGTTGTTAAAGGGGTAACTGTTACAGGTTTTAAAAGAGGTAGTAACAGTAAAGCTGTTACAGGTGTTGAAACAGACAAAGGTATTATTGAGTGCGATCAAGTTGTTGTTGGTGCTGGTCCTTGGGTGAGAGATTTTTGGAATATGCTAGAGCTACCAAAAACTGCAAAAATTAAAGATAAAGATGGTAAATTTCATGAAACTGAAATGTGGAAATACTGGATGCTACAGGAAGGTGTAATTGGTGTTGATGAGGATTTTTTAAAAATGGATAATGGTGGTCAACCACCTGTAATTCATGTCGATTCTACGGCTCCTTTATATTCTGATAAAACAAAAAAATTAATTACTGATAAAATTTGGGGAATTTATTATAAACCTGATATCGAAGGTTTGGGAGTACAAGGTGGAACGTCACCCTACATAGTTGATAAACATTTTGATAAAGTTAATGTTGACCCCTATGGAATTGAGTCTCCTGAATTTCAAACTACAGAAGAGTTTAATGATATGTGGTGCTCAGCTTTAGCTCATTGTCAAAAAAGATTTGAAGGAAAATCTGATCTTTATAGAAAAGGCCCTTCAGGTGGACTTGGTTGCATGACCCCTGACTCATTTCCAATTTTTGATAAATTTTTAGAAAATGTTTACATGATTGCTGATGCTAACCACGGTTACAAAATGATTGGTGTTGGTGAACTTGTTGCAAAAGAAATTCTTGGAACTGAAAGTGATTTATTAAAACCGTTTAGATTCAACCGTTACGAGAAAGGTGAACTTCACCCAACTTCTAACAGTCCGTTCCCTTGGAGTTAAACTTCAAGCCTAGACACTAATAAATTTTTCAGTTACGGTTCGTTAAATAAAAATTCATTAGAGGGAGAGATAATGACAGATTTAGATAGACACGTAAGACAACCTGGTAGAGACAAATTAGTAAAGCAAGTTAGAGCTAAGATTAATGAGCTAGGTGTTGAATATATTTTTTTTCAATTTATTTCAGTAACTGGAAGAGTTGTAGGTAAAGGTATTCCTACTGATCACTGGGAAAGAACTTGCGAAAAAGGTTTTCAATTAGTTTACGGTGCTACAGCTAACTTATTTGTTGATCGTCATGGAGATTATATTGGTTATGGTCCAGAAGCAAAAGAGCTAGTTGGTATTCCTGATCCTGAAACTTTTTGCCAACTCCCTTGGGATAAAAAAGTTGCAAGAGTGTTTGTTACTTGCTTTAGAAATAGAGAAGAAAGAGAAAACCCAGGTGCACACTTAACTTCAGACTGCCGTGGAAATTTAAGAATACACGCTCAAGAATTTAAAAAGAAACACGGCTACCAATTAAGAGTTGGAACAGAGCCTGAAATGATGTGGTTAACTAAAAATGAAGATGGTTCACCAACAGGTAAAGGTTTTTCTAAACCCTACTGCTATCATATTGATCAATTCGAGTCGTTAAGACCAGTATTTATGAAAGTTTTTGAATACGCTAGAGCAATGGGCTTTGACATGATTCAAGGTGATCATGAGGATGCACCAGGACAATTAGAATTAAACTGGATGTATGATGACGTATTAAGAAATGCAGATAGACTTTCAACTTATAGACAAATTTGTGCTCAAGTTGCAAGAGAGTTTAATTTGATAGCTTGCTTTATGACAAAACCTTTTATGGGAGTGTCAGCAAGTGGTTGTCATACTAATATGTCTTTGTGGAAAGGTGGAAAAGATAAAGTTAATAAATTATCCCACAAATCAATACCAGCGATGGATGAAGTTTTCACTTATGTTGAAGGTGGAACTAATTACTTTATGCCTGATACTAAAGATATTCAGTTACCAGGTAAGGTTGGATTAAAAGCAATTGGTGGAGTAATGAAACATTTAGGTGCATTAACTGCAATTGGATCATCAACTGTAAACTCTTATAGAAGATTATGGGATACAGGTTTTTGGGCTCCTGTTTATGCTGATTGGGGATTTCAAAACAGAACATGTGGATTAAGAGTTTCTGCACCAGGAAGATTTGAATATCGTTCAGTTGACTCAATGCATAATCCTTACTTGATGGGTTCAGGATTATTGAAATGTTTTGATGATGGGATAACAAATAATATTGATCCAGGAAAACCAGAATCTAGAAGTATGTACGATGCTCAGGCAGCTGGTAAAGAAGTTAAAAAATTACCTTTAAGTCTAGGTGAAGCTTTAGATCGTCTGGCAGAAGATGAAGTGATCAAAGCAGCTATGCCAGATGAAATGTATAAAGTTTTCCATTGGTATAAAAATGATGAATGGGAAAGATTTTTAGGGGCAACAACTCAGTGGGACTTAGATACTTATCTAGATTGTCTACCGTAATCTTTAATAAAATAGGGGAAATATATGTGTGGAATAGCAGGATTAATACATAGAGGAAAATCATCCAATGTAGGAAGTGAGCTACAAGGAATGCTTCAAGCTTTAAAACATAGAGGAGAAGATTCTACAGGTTATGCTTTGTATGGAGATACTGATGGTAAAAATTTTATCATGCGTTTTAAAGTTGGAGAAAATGTTGGTGAAGGAAGTTCATCCATAATGGAAGATGTTTCTGTTTATGACAAAAGAAAGAAAATTGTTGATCAATATTTATCTGAACTAGGTGCTAAAATAGTAAAAGAGGAAAGAATTTTACCCTACTCTTTGAGATATGAGCTTGATTATGATGTAAAAGATCTACTAGAATTTTCACAAAAGATTGAAAGTATTCCAGGTGTTGAAATTTTATCTATGGGAAAATCCTTAGAGGTAATTAAAGATTTAGGAAATGCTCAAATGGTTCTTGATAGGTATGATTTAGGTAAAGTAGTTGGAACTCATGCAATTGGCCATGCAAGAATGGCTACAGAATCTGGTGTAGATATTAAATCAGCCCACCCTTTTTGGGGTTATCCTTTCAGTGATGTATCAGTAGTTCATAACGGTCAGTTAACTAACTATTGGAACAATAGAAGAATGCTTGAAAATAAAGGCATGAGATTTATGTCTGAGTGCGATTCAGAATTAATAGCGGTTTATATTGCTCAAAAAATGAAAGAAGGAGCAAGCCTTGAAGAGGGCATGAAAGCTTCATTAACAGGTCTTGATGGAGTGTTTACATATTTTGTTGCAACTAAAGATTCTTTAGGAATGGCAAAAGATACTATGGCTGCAAAACCTTTGGTTCTTTATGAGTCAGATGATTTAGTGGCAATGGGCTCAGAAGAAATAGCAATCAGATCAGTTCTACCACAAGAGATAGATACATATGATCCATTTGATGGAGAGGTAAAAGTATGGCAAATTTAAAGAATACAGAGAAAAAAACTAAAGCCCAGTCAATGGGTATGCACTCAGAAGTTTTAACAGGAAGAACTCAACAAAAGTTTTTTAATCCTGATGAAGGTGAAAACCTTTATTATTTTGGAACTTACGATGTAGATTTTAATAAAAGAACAGAGCTAGATGTTAAAGATATGACAGCTCCAGAAGCTAATAAAGAAATTGATAACTTAATGAGCCAAGGATTTGGCACAATTGTTATTAAAAACCCTCAAGGTAAACATAGTTTAGGGGTTGGTATTTTAAATAAATTAAATTTAATTTTTGAGGGAAGTTTAGGTTATTTTGGTATGGGTTCATGTGATGGACCTACTGTTAGAATTAATGGTAGAGTTGGTTGGTCTTGTGCAGAAAACTTAATGGCAGGAAAAGTTGTTATAGAGAAAAATGCAGGGTCTTGCTTTGGTGCCGCTATAAGAGGTGGTGATTTAATTTGCAAAGGAAGTGTTGGTGCAAGAACTGGAATTGACATGAAGGGTGGAACTATCATTGTTGGTGGTGATGCTGGAGCGTTCACTGGTTTTATGATGCAAAGAGGAAGAATAATTATTCTTGGTGATGTTGGAATAAACTTAGGTGACTCTATGTATGATGGCACAATCTTTATTGGTGGAAAAATAGGATCATTTGGAAGTGATGCTGTGCCTGCTGATCTAACTGCTAGTGATCAAGATTGGTTAAAACGAAAATTAAAAGTTGCAGAAATTGGTGAAAAATTTGATGTTAGTAAAATGACTAAAATTGTAGCTGGTAAAAAACTTTGGAACTATGACAATCTAGAACCTCATGAAAAGAAAGGAGCTATCTAATGGCTAAAAAGAAAACAAAAAAAAATGAAAAAAAATTAAAAAAAGCTAAAGGTAGTGTTGGTGGAAAAGCTGATGTTCATGCACATGAAGATGGTAAAAGAAATAAAAGTCTATTAGGTCACAATGCTATTTTTACTCCTGAAGTTATAGACGATATTCACATCAAAGCTCAACTTGGAAGATACAGAATGCGTGGAATGGCATTAATGAAAAAAATTCCAACATTTGATGATTTAGTATTCCTACCAGGAACTCTTACTAGATTTGTAATTGAAGGTTATAGAGAAAAATGTGAAACAAAAACTATTATCGGTCCTAATTGTGAGAACCCGATTGAACTAGATATACCAGTATATATTACAGGTATGAGTTTTGGTGCGCTTTCTTATGAAGCTAAAACTGCTTTAGCAAGAGGAGCAACAATGGCTGGAAGTGCTACTTGTTCAGGAGAGGGTGGAATGATTCCAGATGAAAGAAGATATTCTGAAAAATGGTACTATCAATGTATTCAATCAAGATACGGGTTTAACCCTCACCACGCTCAACTTGCTGATGCAATAGAAGTGTTTATTGGTCAAGGACAAAAAGTTGGAATGGGTGGACATTTAATGGGTCAAAAAGTTACTGATCAAGTTGCAGAAATGAGATCTTTACCATCTGGTATTGATCAAAGATCTCCAGCAAGACACCCCGACTGGCTAGGTCCAGATGATTTAGCTTTAAAAGTTGAAGAATTAAGACAACTTACAAAAAACAAAGTACCAATTCAGTTAAAACTAGGTGCATCAAAAGTTTATGATGATGTTCGTATGGCTGCAAAATGTAATCCTGACTCAATCTTTTTAGATGGTATGGAAGGTTCAACTGGAGCTGGTCCACATATAGCTGCTGCAAATACTGGTATCCCAGGAATTGCTGCAATCAGAGAAGCAAGAAGAGCTATTGATGATGTGGGTAAAACTGGACAGGTAACTTTAATTTATGCAGGTGGTATTAGAGATGGTGCTGATATGGCGAAGGCTTTAGCCTTAGGTGCTGATGCAATAGCAATTGGAACTGGTGCTTTAATAGCCTTAAACTGCAATAAAGATATTCCAGAAGCAAACTTTGAAAAAGAAATGGGTGTTAAGGCTGGTGACTGTTATCACTGCCACACTGGTCGTTGTCCAGTTGGTGTTGCAACCCAAGATCCTAAATTAAGAGCTAGATTAAATCCTGATGATGCTGCTTTAAGAGTTTATAATTACTTGCATGCAATGACATTAGAGGCTCAACTTTTAGCAAGAGCTTGTGGTAAAACTAATATTCACTCATTAGAACCAGAGGATTTAGCTGCACTAACAATGGAAGCTTCTGCACTAGCAAAAGTTCCTTTAACAGGAACCAACTTCACTGTTGGTGTTGATAACTATCACAAAATATAAGAGGTAAATATGGTTAAGAAAAAAACGAAAATAAAAGTAAAAAAAGAAAATCTAGGTGGAAAGTCTAAAGAAACTGCTAGAGAAAAAATGATTGGGCAACATATTGGTTATAGATATGATGTTAACTTACTCCCTGATTATAAAAAAATCACTCCATTCTTAAAAAAGTATATTGAAGCAATGGGATGGGATGATCTTAATTGGCTAGAAGATATACACATGGGTTATGAAGAAGATAGACCTGCTGTATTTTGTAGAAATGCAAATGGCTGGGTTACAATTCCAAAATCAATCAAATTGCCAAACAACCAACAAGACAGAGATATGATCGCAAGAGAGCTTTTAGTTAAGTTTCAAATGTCTAAAAAACACCCTCTTGTTGATTTGAAAAAAGCTTACCTTAAGTTTTAGTACCTCAATCAAAGGTTGATTATTTTTCAAAACTTGTAGTTATTACTTGCTTATTTAAGCAATGTATAGTTTGTCACGTCTCTATAAATTTTATAGTCTTTCTTAAAACTAATAGGAGAGAGATTATGGATGATCAATTAGGCGCTCTTACAGTTATATTTACAGAATTTTACTACTGGGTAACAGTGGTATTAATGTTCCTGATTCACGTCGGGTTTTGTATGTATGAAGTTGGAGCCTCACGATACAAGCATCACCAACATACTTTAATGAAAAATACCATGGTAATACCACTAGTAACGGTAACCTGGTTTTTCTTTGGTTGGTGGATTTACTGGGCATTCCCAACAGGACCGGGAATAGCACCTTCAATAATGAATGAGAGTTCAGCATTAATTACTGATGAAAGTACTTTTAGTGCGAAATGGTATGTGGCAAATACTGAATTTATGGCTGTCAACTTAGGTGACCGTATAAGTGGAGTATTCTGGGCTGCATTCTTACTATTTTCATGGACAGCTGCTTCAATTGTTTCTGGAGCAATCATTGAAAGAATTACAACTTTTGCATTTGGTATTTTAGCAATTGCAATTGGTTCGTGTTTCTGGGTAATTGATGCTGCTTGGGGATGGCACTTTGATGGATGGATGCTTAAAATTTTAGGGTATCATGACGCTTATGCATCAGGAGTAATTCACGCAATTGCGGGTGGATTTGCTTTAGGTGTTCTAATCGTACTAGGACCTAGAATTGGAAAATTCTCATCAAGTGGTGAACCAAGAAATATAGGACCAAGAAATCCATGGCTAGTTACAGTTGGATTATTTTTAATCTATACTGGTTTCTGGGGATTTTATGCGGCATGTAATATACCAATATTTGATCTTGGACCTGAGTATGGAATGGAAGGTGTCACATACTGGACAGCAACAAACATATATGTAACCCCAACCACACTGAGTGGAATAACCTATAACTTCTTGATGTCACTATCAGGTGGATTATTGGCTGGATACGTGGTCGCTAAAGGTGATCCATTCTGGACTTACTCAAGTGGACTGGCTGGTATCATCTGTGCATCTGCAGGTAATGATTTGTATCACCCGATACAAGCAATGCTTATTGGTGCAATCGGTGTAGTTATTTCATATAAAATGCATTACTGGGTTGAACGTAAGTTCAAAATTGATGATGCAGTTGGTGCAGTAGCAGTGCATGGTTATGCAGGGTTTGTTGGTCTTGTAATTTGTGGATTTGTTTTAAATGGCTATCCTTCATCTGGATACAGTGTTGGAGCTATGTGGGACGGATCAACTTATGCATCAATCAATCCACTGGGACAATTCCTTGGAGCAATTATAATGTTCGGAGTTCTTGGAATGTTACCAGGTTATGTTTTAGCTAGAATACTAAGCGCATTTGGCAAATTAAGAATACCACGTGAAGTTGAAATAGCTGGACTAGACTATGAAATAATGGAGGACGATAGAGAAGCTGAAAAAGCGGTCGCCTCTGCAACTAGGTAAAGGAGAAAAATATGGCTACAGTTACAAACTGGATAGATCATTTAAGTGCAGAAGAGGTTGTCGGAGCCATTTATCCGGGAGCTGGATCCACTGAAACTTTGCTAGTTATTCTTGGTGTAGTTTTTTGGATTGGGTGGCATGTCATCACAGCTAAATCTGAGAGTGAAAAACTCTCAAGATTAGCTAAGAAAAGACATGGTGCAAATGATCATAAAAGCAATATTACCGACTGGTAATATTAAATAAACTTTGGGCGCTGCTTAATTGTGGCGCCCTTTTTTTTATAAAAATTCTATATGAATGAGAATAATCAAGAAAATCAAAGACCAAGTAAGATGAGAGGTGTTGTTTTTCCAAAAGCAAAGTACGGAGTAATAGCAGCTATCATCATCATTGTAGTGGGAAATATTTTCTACTATAAGGAATTCTTACTATCTTTAATAAAATAAACTTAAAAATTTATGTGTGGAATTGTAGGGATTTATCTTAAAACAAAGAAATACGAAAAAGATCTTGGTAAATTTTTATCTGGAATGCTTGATGGTATGGCGACTAGAGGCCCTGATAGTGCTGGATTTGCAATATATACAAAGCAAAATAAAAATAAATTTAAATACTCTATTTGTTTAAATCAATTAACAGATAAAGAATTTAAAAAAAAAATATCTAAATTTTTAAAAAAAATAACACTTAAAACTTTTTCGGATCATGTAATTCTTGAAACAGAGGAAAAACCCAAAAAGGTATTAGAAATCCTAGATACTAAATTAAAAGAAGTTTCTTTGGTGGGCTATGGTAAAAGTATTAATATTTTTAAACAAACAGGAAACCCTAAAGATGTCGTTAGAAAATTTAAATTATCTTCTTTTTCAGGAACTCATGCAATAGGCCATACTAGAATGGCAACAGAGAGTGCAATTACAACTCAAGGTTCTCACCCCTACTCTACATCAGAAGATGAGTGCTTGGTTCATAATGGATCTCTTTCAAATCATAACAACGTACGAAGGTCTTTAAAAAAAGAAGGTCAGAAATTTAATTCAGAAAATGATACTGAGGTTGCGGCTGGTTACATCTCTAATCAAATTTCAAAAGGAGAAAATCTAGAAGAAACCCTAAAAAATAGCCTAAAAGATTTAGATGGTTTCTACACCTTTATAGCTGGTACTAAAGATGGTTTTGCATTGTTGAGAGATGAAATAGCTTGCAAGCCAGCAGTTGTTGCAGAAACAAAAGATTATGTAGCGGTTGCTTCAGAATTTCAATGTATGGCGCACTTGCCAAATGTAAACACAGCTAAAATTTTTGAACCAAAACCAGGTATTGTTTATCACTGGTAAATTATGAATTTAGATCTAAATAAAAAAAAACTAAGAGAAATTAATCAACTACTACAAAACGTTGGTAGAGAAAAAAATAACAGAAGTTTCCAAATTTTAAATCCCCAAGGTCAACACGCTATTTGTGCAGGTTTAAAAGATGATATTGAAGTTTCAATAAAAGGACACACTGGCTATTATTGTGCTGGGATGAATAAAAATGCTTCTATTACCGTACACGGAAATGTTGGAACGGGTGTAGCTGAAAACATGATGTCTGGTAAAGTAATTATCAAAGGCAATGCTTCGCAGTCTGCTGGTGCCACCGGACATGGGGGCTCTTTAATTATTGAAGGAGATGCAAGTTCAAGATGTGGAATTTCAATGAAGGGTATTAATATTATAGTGAAAGGATCTGTTGGTCATATGTCAGCATTTATGGCTCAAAAAGGTAACTTAATTATATTTGGAGATGCTGATGCTGATCTTGGAGATTCAATTTATGAGGCAAAAATATTTGTTAAAGGTAAAGTTAAAAGTTTAGGAGCTGATTGTATTGAAAAAAAAATGGACGATAAAAATATAAAAGAATTAAATAAAATATTTAAAGATCTAAATATATCTGAAGATGCTAAAATGTTTAAAAGATATGGATCCGCAAGAAATTTATATAATTTTAAAATAGATAACGTGAGTTCTTATTAATTATGAAAAAAGATTTAAAAGAGTTTAAAACATTTCCATCTTCAACAATTAAAGAAATTCAAAGAGCAGCTAAAGAAGGAATTTATCAAATTAGAGGGTTGGGTGCTAAAAGAAAAGTTCCAAACTTTGACGATTTAGTATTTTTAGGTGCTTCAATGTCTAGGTACCCGTTGGAAGGTTATAGAGAAAAATGTAATACCTCTGTAATACTTGGAGATCGGTTTGCAAAAAATCCTATTAAATTAGATATACCAATTACTATTGCTGGAATGAGTTTTGGAGCTTTAGGTGCTAATGCCAAGGAAGCTTTAGGTAGAGGTGCTTCTGCTATGGGAACTTCTACAACTACAGGTGATGGAGGTATGACAAAAGAAGAAAGAGAATCCTCTAAATATCTAGTATATCAATTATTACCTTCTCGATACGGCATGAATCCGGATGATCTAAGAAAAGCTGATGCTATAGAAATAGTTGTAGGACAAGGTGCAAAGCCTGGTGGTGGTGGAATGCTTCTTGGACAAAAAATTAATAAAAGAGTTGCGGGTATGAGAACTTTGCCTGAAGGTATAGATCAAAGAAGTGCTTGCAGACACCCTGATTGGACTGGACCTGATGATTTGGAAATAAAAATTCAGGAGTTAAGAGAAATTACCAATTGGGAAAAACCAATTTATATAAAAGTTGGAGCAGCAAGACCTTACTACGATACAACTTTAGCAATAAAAGCTGGTGCTGATGTTGTTGTGTTAGATGGAATGCAAGGCGGAACCGCTGCAACACAAGATGTTTTTATAGAACATGTGGGTATACCAACACTTGGTGCGTTAAGAGAATCTGTAGATGCTTTAAAAGAATTAAAAATGCATAGAAAAGTTCAATTAATTGTTTCTGGTGGAATTAGAACTGGTGCTGATGTTGCAAAAGCAATTGCAATGGGGGCAGATGCTGTATCAATAGGATCTGCAGCTATGATGGCATTAAATTGTAATGCTGATCTATATAGAAAAGATTATGAAAAACTTGGAACAGAACCTGGTTATTGTCATCACTGTCATACAGGAAAATGTCCTGTTGGTGTTGCTACACAAGATCCTATACTAGAAAAAAGACTTAATCCTATAGAGGGTGGAAAAAGATTAAAAAATTATTTATCCACATTAACCCTAGAGTTGCAAACATTGGCAAGAGCAAATGGAAAATCAGATGTAAGAAATTTAGAACCTGAAGATTTAGCAGCTTTAACAGTAGAAGCTGCAGCAATGGCAAGAGTTCCACTGGCTGGAACAGATTGGATACCAGGACTAAAAAATAAAAAATAGTATTGTGAAGACTAATTAACAGTTGTAAATTAAGAAATAAAATATGCCTATTAATTTATCTAAAATTGCTAAAGCTAAAAAAATAAAATATTTTTTGATTAGTTTTGTAGATTTTTTTGGTGTCTTGAGATCAAAATTAGTACCAGCACAAGCGATTGCAGACATGCAAAAAAATGGGGCCGGTTTTGCAGGTTTTGCAACTTGGCTAGATATGTCTCCTGCAGATGGGGATATGTTTGCTCTACCAGATCCTAAAAGTTTAATTCAATTACCTTGGAACAAAGAAATTGGCTGGTTAGCTTCTGATTTATATATGTATGGTAAGCCTGTTAAGGCTTCACCTAGAGTAATGCTCAAAGAGCAAATTAATAAATTAGATAAAAAAGATTTGGTCATGAAGTCAGGTGTAGAGTGTGAATATTTTTTGATATCAGAAGATGGGAGTAAAATTGCTGATGCAAGAGACACTCAATCAAAACCTTGTTACGATCAGTCTGCTTTAATGAGGAGATATGATTTAATCAAAGAAATATGTGATAGCATGATTACTATGGGTTGGAACCCATACCAAAATGATCATGAAGATGCTAATGGCCAGTTTGAAATGAATTGGGATTATACAGATTGTTTAACTACTGCTGATAGACATGTATTCTTTAAATATATGGTGAAATCATTAGCTGAAAAACATGGTCTTAGAGCAACATTTATGCCAAAACCTTTTAGCAATCTAACTGGTAATGGCTGTCATGCTCACATTTCTTTATGGAATGGAAAAATTAATAAATTTCTAGATAATGGAGACAAATTAGGTTTGAGCAAATTAGCATATAATTTTCTAGGTGGAATTATGAAACTTACTCAGCCTTTAACTGCTTTTTTTAATCCGACAATTAATAGCTATAGAAGAATAAATGCACCACCAACAAAATCAGGAGCTACATGGTCACCTAGTAGTATTTCTTATACAGGAAATAATAGAACTCATATGATAAGAATTCCTGATAAAGGTAGATTTGAATTAAGGTTAATGGATGGAGCAGTAAATCCTTATTTACTTCAAGCTGGAGTAATAGCTGCTGGTTTACATGGAATAAATAATAAAATAGATCCTGGTGAACCTTTATCTTGTAATATGTACACTGATCATAAAAATTACCCTCACCTAAAAAAATTACCTGACATAATTGAAGATGCATTAGATCAACTAGAAAATAGTAAAGAAATTAAGGAAGCATTTGGCGGTGATACTATTAAAAGCTATCTAAAGTTAAAAAGGTCTGAAATTAATGATTTTAATCAAGAAGAAAAATTTGATAAAAAAAGTTCGGTAACTCACTGGGAAAAAAATAGCACTCTTGATTGTTAATAAATGAAATCAATCATGCAGAAAAACCTTTGGTCTATTACATCATTTTTAGAGAATAAAAATTATAAATTTAATAAAGAAAATATATTTACGCAACTTCCAGAAAAATTTATAGATGAAGCAATTAAGGCTATATCTAGTTGGGATAATTATGCCCCCACTCCATTGGTTAAATTAAATAAACTAAATGATGAATTAAAATTTAAAAATATTTACTACAAAGATGAGGATAAACGGTTTGATCTAAAATCTTTTAAAGCTTTAGGTGGAGCTTTTGCTGTTTATAAGATTGCCAGTGAAAAAAAGAATATAACTGTATCAACAGCAACAGCTGGAAATCATGGTCGATCTGTAGCCTGGGGAGCTCAAAGACTTGGATTAAAATGTAAAATATTTATAAGTGAATTTGTTAGTGAATCTAGAGCTGAAGCAATGCGTAAATTGGATGCTGAAGTGATTAGAGTTAAAGGTAATTATGATAATTCATTAAAAGAATGCATAAAACAATCTAAAGAAAATAATTGGGAAATTGTGCAAGATGTGTCTTGGGAAGGTTACAAGGAAGTACCAAAATTAATTATGGCTGGATACACCATAATGATTAAAGAAATTTTAGATGAAGTAAAATCTAATTCAATATCACACGTATTTCTTCAAGCTGGAGTTGGTGGAATGGCTGCAGCAATGATTGCTGGCTTTGCAAAATTATCACAAGATATTCCAAAATTTATTATTGTTGAACCGGAAAATGCAGACTGTGTATTTCAAAGTATTAAGAATAATAAACCCACAAGTGTTGATATTAAAAAGGAAACAGTAATGGGTGGAATGTCATGTGGTGATGTATCAAGTATTGCCTGGGAAATTTTAAAAAATTCTTCAAATTATTGTTTAACTATATCTGATGAAGCAATCTCAACTACTGTAGCATTGCTAGCAGAAAAGCGTTTATCCGATGAAAAAATAATAGCTGGTGAATGTGCGGTCCCAGGTATAATCGCGTTAATAAGCTCATTTAACAATAAAGAATACTTAGATAAGCTAGAGTTAAATGAACAATCAAATGTACTTTTATTTGGTTGTGAAGGTTTAACTGATAGTGCAATGTATCAAAAACTACTAAGTGATGGATTGCAAAAAATCTGAGTAAATATGACAAAAAAAGCCATTGTTTGGATTAGAGAAGATTTTAGAATTGAATATAACGAAGCCTTAGCGACAGCAACTCAAAATCATGAGTATGTAAGTGCTATTTATATATATAACCCAAAAAACTTTGATAAAAAAAGAGAGGCCCAAAAATGGTGGCTGTCTAAATCATTAGAAAATTTAAGTATAGATCTAAAGAAATTAAATATCACATTGGAAGTTCAGTTAGGTGATGAACTAGAGGTATTATCAATTTTAAAAAAGAAAGATGATGTTACTGTTTATTGGAGTAAGGTTTATGAGCCAGATGTAATTAATAAAGGTAAAAAAATAAGAGATCTATTTATTAAGAATGAAATTCAATATAAATATTTTAAAGGAAACATTCTTGTAGAATTTCAAGAAATGACTAAAGACGATGGCACTCCCTATAAAGTATTCACTCCATTTTGGAAAAAAACTGAACAGCACTATATTTCAAAAGCTCCTTCAAAATTAATACGAGTTAAATCAAAAATTAAAAAGATAAACATATTCAAAAATTCAATTTCTATAAAAGAAATTTTGCCTAAAAAAAATTGGCATAAAAAATTTGAGAAATACTGGGACCCATCTGAAAAAGAAGCTAAAAAATATTTACAAGAATTAATAAATAATAAAATTGAGGACTATGGTGACGCACGAGATATTCCAGGTGTTAATGGAACCTCCAAGTTATCTCCTTTCTTAAAATTTGGTCAAATACATGTAGAAACAATTTGGAAGAAATGCCAAGACATTAAAGTTAAAAAAATTGGATATAGAAAGTATATTAATGAATTAGGATGGAGAGAATTTTCTCATAGTTTAATTAATTACTTTCCACAAATGTTAAAAGGTAATCTTAGAAAAGATTTTGACAATTTTCCTTGGGTTAAAAATGATAAATTTCTTAAAGCTTGGAAAGCAGGCATGACAGGATACCCTATTGTAGATGCTGGAATGAGAGAACTATACGAAACAGGATGGATGCACAATAGAGTTCGAATGATTGTTGCTTCTTTTCTTGTTAAGCATTTAAGAATTCATTGGATGGAGGGTGAAAAACATTTTAAAAATTGTTTAGTTGATTATAATGAAGCTAGTAACGTTGCTCAATGGCAATGGGTTGCAGGATGTGGTGCAGATGCAGCTCCCTACTTTAGAATCTTCAATCCTATTCTCCAGGGTGAAAAATTTGACAAAGCTGGGATTTATACAAAAAAGTGGGTTCCTGAACTTAAAAACATGCCTAATAAATTTTTATACAAGCCATGGGAACTTGAAACCAAATACCAAGAACAAATTAAAGTAATTGTTGGTATCAACTATCCAAAACCAATTGTAGATCACGTTGAAGCAAGAAATGCTGCTCTAGATGCTTTTAAAACAATTAAAAAAAGCTAATCTCCTAAATAATGAAGAATAATCAATCTTTTTTGCTTCTCAATTCTGTGCTCAAAAAGATATAAACCCTGCCAGGTACCAAGTAATAACTCATTGTTTTTAACGCTTAAAGAGATTTGATTATTAGTTAACGCAGATTTTATATGTGCAGGCATGTCATCTTTTCCCTCAGCTGTATGGATGTAAAGGGAATTGTCCATAGGTACGAGCTTATTAAAAAAATTTACTAAATCACTCTGAACATCTGGATCAGCATTCTCTTGAATTATTAAAGAAGCACTGGTGTGTTGAATGCTTATATTGATAATTCCATTATTAAATTCATTATCCTTGATCCATTTATTAGTTTCGCTTGTAAATTCATAGAGACTCTGGCCATTAGTACTCAATTCTAAATTAAAAAACTCTTGTCTCATAACTTCGTATACTTAATAGATGTTAATTCATACAATCTACTAATGGTTCTTTTAAATATCTTTTTTAAATCTTCAGAAGAGCTTAATAAATCTAATTGTAGTTGAGAAGTTATCATAAGTGGTATATTTTTTTCATAAAGAATATCAATTAAAGTAATAAATCTTTGTTGTTGATTAGAATTATCACTATTAAAAATTGGAATATTTTCTATAACAATAAAACTGCATACTTCAGTTATTTTAATGTAATCTTCAGCTCCAATATTTTTAGAACATAACTCTTTAAAATCAAAACGTGCTATTCCATTAAAGTAATTCTTAATAGTAAGCTTTCTACCTTTAATACTTAAGATCATTTCTTGATTAGTAAGATTTTTTGTTATTTTTCTAAAAAATTTATTAAGTTTAAAATTAGTTGATTCATTTAATGGATAAAAATATCTTTCATTTCTGTTTTTTACAGACTTTCTATAATCATCTTGGATAATTAATTGTGTCTCGTAAGACCTTTCCTTCATTATTTTAATAAAGGGAAGAAATTGATCTCTTTGTAATCCATCTTTGTAAAGATCATTTATTTTAGTATTTGATGAAAATAAAACTTTAATATTCTCATCAAATATTTTTTTGAATAAGCTACCTAAAATCATAGCATCTACAATATTTGTAACCTGAAACTCATCTAAATAAATTAATTTAGATTTATTTTTTAGTTTTTGAACAAATTTATCTATAATATTTTCTTGTTTATTTTCTTTGTTTTTAAATACAAAGTCATGAAAACTAATCATAAACTCGTTAAAGTGAAATCTTTGTTTAGTTTTATCAAATTTATTATAAAAAAAATTTAGTATCATGGTTTTACCCACACCCACATCTCCTTGTAAATAAAACCCTGTTTTATAATTTTGTTTAGTAAATATTTTTTTTAAAAATGATTTATTAAAGTTTTGATTATAAAATAAATTCAGATCTTCAATTGAGCCTAATTGATTGGAATTAATTTCTAAATTGTTAATTTTACAATAACTAAGAAATAATTTATTTAAATTCATTTGTTGTTTTAAAATCTATACCATATTCTGATCTAGGGCCTTTTCTTAATCCAAATGGACCAGATAAAAATAATGTAAGCGGTCTTGTTCCTGGTTTAAGATCAACTCTGTGTAAATTATTTGCTGATCTAAAACCAATATATCCTGGCGGTCTCCAAAATCTTCCATTTTTTAACGTTTCCCAATACCCCCCTCTTAATATAACAGTTATGTAAGGAAATGTGTGATTATGAACCCCTTCCCCATGATCGTCTGCTAACATTTCATGTAATAAAATATTAAATGGAAACCATTTAGGCCTATGTCTTAATAAAACATAATATCTATTCATCCAGGGTTTAGCTTCATTAAATTTGGGGTGGGAAGGTCCACGATCTAAAACAACTTTTTTTCTTCCTAATTTATCAAGTAACTTAAGAAACATTACTAATTAAATTTAATAATAGAACCGTTGCTTATTAAAAAAAGATTATTTTCATTTATAAATGGCTGCAAAATTTTACTTCCTGAAACTTTTACTACATTCAAAATGTTACCTTCATTACTATTTACAATAATTAATTTTCCGTCACTATTAGTTAAATATATTTTATTCAAAGCTACGATAAAACCAGTAGGTTTTATTTGGTTTCTTTTTTTATCTTTATAGTTTTTATATAAATCGTTAATTCTTATTATATTCCCTGATTTTTTGTCAATAATAAATAAATATCCTTTTTCTGATATGGTTATTATAAGTTTGCCAATAACAACAGGTTTAAGATCTGAGCTAATCTCAGTTTTCCAATTAATTAATCCTGTAGCACTATCAATAGAATAAAATTCATTTTTATTATTAGAGAAAAATATTGTGTTTTCATTGATAACTAATTCTGAATTAGATAATTGAAATGCATTTTGACTAATATTATTATTTTGTGTGGGTAGTTGCCACACCAGTTGACCAGATTTTATATCTACCGCTGTGATGTCTCCAATTGAATTATTAAAATAAATATTTTTATCATCAAGCGCAATTGATATTTGGGTATTTGATTTTGTTAAAGACTCTTCAGTTTTTAAATTCCATATTTCAGATCCATCTTTTATTGATATTGATCTTAGAATATTTTTATAATCGACCACATAAAAAACATCATCTTTTATTTTAATGTTAGAGTTAAAAGGAACTATGTTTGTTTTTGTCCATAATAGCTCTCCTGTATCAATATTAATTGCATAATATTTTGCCACATCATCTGTTACAATTAATATATTATTTTTTAATGCAAAATTTAGTCTTGGCCTAATTTTTTTTTCACTTTTATTGTAAAAATTATTTTTCCATAAAGTTTTTTGGTTTTCATCGTAAAGAGTTATTTCACCTTTGTTGTCATAAAAAACTAAATTATTATTATAAAATAAAGGGCTGGGACTTATAAAATCAAAATCATTAAATTTAGAAAAGTTATATTTTCCAATTTTTTCTAAGACCCCTTCATAAGTTAGTTCGCCAGTATCATTTTGATCATTCAAGCTGTTTTGATTTAGCTTGCCATTTGATATTTTAACATAAAGATTTGAATTAAATTCTTCTTCAGGTCTTATTTGTTTGGTTAAAATAGTTTTGTTATTTTCAATTTGCTGTTGATTTTTGTCATCTTTATTCCAAAAACCTGCTTTTTTACTAGTTGAGCAATTGTTTAAAATTAAGAGGATTAGGACTGATAATAGTACTTTATTCACCAAGGTCTCTGTTTAGTCTCTTTTGTGACTCAGTTTTAATTGTGCTGTTAGCATTAGGTAAAATTATAATTTGGTTAAAAAATTCTTTAGCTTTTTGTTTTTCATCTTTTGAATAAAAAAATTCTGCAAGTAAGTATAATGCATGGGACTTCCAGATACTTTCAGAATTAATTACTGGATTAAGTATTTTCAATAATTCATTTTCACTAACAAAGTCTGAATTTAATAATGCTTTTTTATATATAATCAAATTCTTAATTTCATTATCGAGTTTTGTTTTTTCAATTAACTCATTAAATAATATATTTATCTCATCATTGTTCTCTAATAAATTATTGTCTATTAGATGGTATAAGGCTAATGGAGAATAAGTTGTGTCATTACTTTTTACAACATTAACCATTTCATCAATTGTTTTTTGTTTATTTTCAGGATTAAGATCTATTAATGCTAAGTTGTATTGATTGGCTAATTTAATTTTATTTTTTTCTTTAGAATTTTCAAATGATAGATAGCCAATTATAATTACTAATATTATTGAAATAATTATTATAAGTTTTTTTTTATTATCTATAAAAAAATTCTTTATTCTCTCATTTCTTGCGTTTGTATCTATGATTGTAATTTCTTCGTCCATTTCTATATCATATTCCTTAATACATACTGAAGTATTCCACCATTTTTATAATACTCTAATTCGTTTTTAGTGTCTATTCTACATAGCGTTTTGATCTTTTTAATGTCTCCCGAGGCATATTTTATTTCAACTTGAACATGATCTGATGCATTTATACCCTCTTCAATTTGAAGAACTGTTATCAACTCTGAACCAATTAATTTTAAGTTTACCCTATCGTGTCCTTCGGTAAATTGTAGAGGTAAAACACCCATTCCAATTAAATTAGATCTATGAATTCTTTCAAAACTTTCTGCTATTACAACTTTAACACCTAATAGTTTTGTTCCTTTGGCGGCCCAATCTCTTGACGATCCTGTTCCATATTCTTTTCCACCTATAACAACAAGGTCTGTGCCTCTTTTTTTATATTCCTCTACAGCATTATAAACTGGCATTACTTTTTCTTCTGGATATAATTTTGTAAACCCACCTTCTGTTCCTGGTGCCATTTCATTTCTTATTCTAATATTTGCAAAAGTTCCTCTCATCATTACCTCATGGTTTCCTCTTCTTGATCCATAAGAGTTATAATCTGTTGGAAGTATTTGATGTTCCATAAAATACTCACCTGTTGGGCTTTCTTTTTGAATATTTCCTGCTGGAGAAATATGATCAGTTGTAACCATATCCCCTAAAATCAAAAGTGGTCTTGCATCTTTAATAGGTTTAAAACCCTCAGGTTGATCAGATAAATTTTCAAAAAATGGCGGTTTCTTTACATAAGTTGAACTTGAATCCCAATTGTAAATACTGGTATTTTCAGTTTTAATTTCTTGCCACTGTTTAGGGCCTTCTGAAACATTTGAATATCTTTTAACAAACATCTCTGCATTTAGAGATTCTCTTAATGTGTCTTCAATTTCCTTATTAGATGGCCAAATATCTTTTAAAAATACATCTTTACCATCTTTACTTTTTCCTAAAGGCTCTTTGTATAAATCAAATTCCATGTGACCAGCAAGTGCATAAGCTACTACAAGTGGTGGTGATGCTAAGTAATTAGCTTTTATATGTGGAGAAATTCTTCCTTCAAAATTTCTATTTCCAGATAAAACTGACACAGCGTAGATGTTTTCCTTGTCTATTGCTTTAACAATTTCCTCTGGTAAAGGGCCTGAATTTCCTATGCAAGTCGTGCAACCATATCCAACCAAATTGAAACCAAGTTTATCTAAAAATACATTCAGTCCTGCTTTTGCTAAATAATCTGTAACTACTTGTGAGCCTGGTGCTAATGATGTTTTAACCCAAGGTTTAGTTTCTAAACCAAGTTCAACTGCTTTTTTTGCTAATAACCCAGCGCCAATTAATACATTTGGATTGGATGTATTTGTGCATGAAGTTATAGCTGCAATTAATATTGAGCCATCTTTAATTTCATAATCTGTTCCTGATACTTTTGAAACATGTTGTTCTTTTCTATTAGTTGCATCTTCAAAAACTTTTTTAAATCCAGTAGATGCCTCTGTTAATAAAACTTTATCTTGAGGTCTTTTAGGTCCTGAAATAGTTGGAACAACTGTGGACATATCTAACGATAAGGTGTCAGTAAATTCAACTTGGTCATTAGCCCATAAACCTTGCTCTTTTGCATATTTCTCAACTATATTTACTGTGTTCTCATCTCTACCTGAGAATCTTAAATATTTTAATGTCTCTTCATCAATTGGGAAAAAGCCACATGTTGCACCATATTCTGGTGCCATATTTGCAATTGTTGCTCTATCAGCAAGAGTTAAATTCTTTAAACCTTCTCCATAAAATTCAACAAATTTTCCAACAACACCTTTGTCTCTTAACATTTTTACAACTGTTAAAACTAAATCTGTTGCAGTTGTACCTTCTGGCATTTTATTTTTAACTTCAAATCCTATTACTTCTGGAATTAACATTGAAATTGGCTGACCTAACATTCCAGCTTCAGCTTCTATTCCACCAACACCCCAACCAAGAACTGATAAACCATTAACCATAGTAGTGTGACTATCAGTACCAACTAACGTGTCAGGAAATAAATAGTCCTCGTTTTGAAATTTTTCAGACCAGACTACTTTTGATAAATATTCTAAATTGACCTGGTGACAAATCCCAGTTCCAGGAGGAACAATTCTGAAGTTATTAAAAGCTTGTTGTCCCCATTTTAAAAAAGAATATCTCTCACCATTTCTTTTAAATTCAATATCAACATTTTTTTCAAATGAATCTGAGTTTGCAGATTTATCTACTTGTACAGAGTGATCAATAACTAGATCAACTGCAGAAAGTGGGTTGATTGTATTGGGATCTTTATTTTTTTCTTTAACCGCTTCTCTCATAGCCGCAAGATCAGCAACCGCTGGTATTCCCGTGTAGTCCTGCAACAAAACTCTAGCTGGTCTATAAGCTATCTCAGTTAATGATTTTTTTGTCTTTAGCCATTCTTTAATTGCTTCTATTTGACTTTTAGTAACTGATAGATCGTCCTCGTATCTTAAAAGATTTTCTAACAAAACTTTTAATGACTTTGGAAGTTTTGAAATTCCATCTAAACCGTTCTTTTCTGCTTCTACTAAAGAATAATATTTGTAGTCCCTATCATTAATACTGATAGTTTTTAGGGAGTTATAAGAATTTTGATTTCCTGGTTTCATTTAATTTAGATATAGAACCCTATTATACAAACAATAAGTAGCAAGGACATAGCATAATTAAATCGTTTAATAAAATTATTATTTGTCGCAAAATTCCTTAAAAACTTACCTAAAAAAGCCCATGCTGTAATACTTGTTAGAGCTGTTAAAGAGCAAACGATAATAACTATTAAAGAACTATTTAAGTAATCGTTTTCTAATACAAATTTTGAGATCAATGTAATAGCTGCCATTACTCCTTTAGGGTTTAAAAACTGGAATGTAAAAGTATCGATAAATTTTACTGGATTAATTTTTTTACCCTCTTTGGATGTTTCAGAAAATGAAATTTTATAAGCTAAATATATGAGGAATAAAGTTCCTAATATTCTGATCACTTCCTGGATTAGTGGATATTTAATAAAAGTCGATATCAATACAAAATTGATCAAAATTACTAACACAGTATAACCCAACCAAACTCCCATTATTAATGGAATTGTTTTTTTTATACCAAAATTAAAACCTGAGTAAGAAGCAACAGCATTATTAGGTCCTGGCGTAAAACCTAATGAACAAGAAATTCCTATCAATAAAAATAATTCAGGATGCATAAAGTTTAAGCTATTGGAAGCCCATTCTCTGATTGTTGAGATGGGTGAACTAGTATAACTTTGCCTTCATTATCAATCGAACCTAAAATAAGAACTTGTGAAACTACACCTGCAATATTTTTTTCTGGAAAGTTACAAACACCAATAACTTGTTTACCTTTTAAATTTTCTTCATTGTAATAATGCGTAATTTGTGCGGATGATTGCTTAACACCTATATCTTTTCCAAAATCCACTTCAATTACTAGTGAAGGTTTTCTAGCTTTTTCATTTTTTTTAACTGATATTACGGTGCCTACTCTAATGTCTATTTTATCAAAAATATCATAGGTTATTTGTTCTTTCATAAATTTAATATATAATACAACTATATTATGAGTACAGAAAATAGTTCAGATCAATTATTCAACAACTCTATTAAAATCTTAACTGATTTAATTAGTTTCAAAACTATATCTGGAGAAGACAATAGTTCATTAATTAACTATTGTGATGAAATTCTAAACAAACTAGGCGCTACTTCATTTAAAACTTTTGACGATGAAAAAAAAAGAGTTAATCTTTTTGCTACACTTAAAGCAAAGAAACCTAGTAATAAAAAACCTATAATTTTATCAGGTCATACTGATGTTGTTCCAGTTTCTAAGGGATGGAGTACTGATCCATTTGTTGCAACAATTAAAGATGACAAACTTTTTGGTAGAGGTTCTTGTGATATGAAAGGTTTTATAGCTTGCACATTAGCTTTTGCTCCTATTTATGCAAAAGCTAATTTAGATAGAGATATTCATTTCTCATATACGTTTGATGAAGAAACTGCCTGTATAGGGGCTCCAATTTTAATTGAAGAGTTAAAAAAAAGAGGAGTTAAAGATGGAATTTGTATAATTGGTGAGCCTACTAATATGAAAATAATAGATGCACACAAAGGATGTTACGAATACACAACTTATTTTGAAGGTTTAGCAGGTCATAGTTCTGCTCCACACAAGGGAGTTAGTGCTGTCGAATACGCATCAAGATATGTGAATAAACTAATTGAATTAAGAGAAGAATTAAAAGAAAGATCACCTAAAGACTCTATTTTTGACCCTCCTCACTCTACTTTATCAATTGGAGGGATTTTTGGCGGTATAGCACACAATGTAATAGCGGATAAATGTCATGTGAATTGGGAAACAAGACCTGTCGTCAAAGAAGATGGTGTTTTTTTAAATGCAAAAATAGATAAATATGCAAATGAAATACTTTTACCAGATATGAAAAAAGTTTTTCCTAACGCATCAATTAAAAAAAAAATTATTGGTGAAGTCACTGGTTTTGATAGAGATGAAAAATCGAATGCTTGTGAGTTAGTTTCAAGTTTAACAGGAGACAACACAAGAGAAGTTGTGTCATTTGGAACTGAAGCTGGTTTATTTCAAGAAATAGGAATAAGCACAGTTGTGTGTGGACCAGGCTCGATTGAGCAAGCTCACAAAATTGATGAATTTATAATTCTTGATGAGCTTAAAAAATGTTTAAGCTTGCTGGATGGCATTAAAGAAAAATCTGTAATAAATTAAATTATAATTTTTTATGACAAAAAAAGATACTCGCGATCTAATTGGTTACGGTTCAAATTTACCTAAAGTTGAATGGCCAAACAAAGCACGTATAGCAGTTCAAATAGTCTTAAATTATGAAGAAGGGGCAGAAAATTGTGTTCTTAATGGAGACAAAAATTCAGAAGTTTTTCTGTCAGAAATTATAGGCGCTCAACCTATAAAAGGAAGGCATATGAATATGGAGTCGCTTTATGAATATGGATCAAGAGTAGGTTTTTGGAGACTTCACAATCTTTTTCAAGAAAAAAAAATTCCTATAACTATTTTTGGAGTTGGGATGGCCTTAGAAAAAAACCCTGAAATTTGTAAAGCCATAATAGAAGCTGATTATGAAGTAGCTTCACATGGATGGAGATGGATTGATTATCAAAATATTAAAAAATCAGAAGAAAAAAAACATATGCAGCTTGCTATTAAAGCTCATACTAAAATTTTTGGTAAAAGACCTGATGGTTGGTATACAGGAAGATGTAGTCCAAATACCAGAGATTTAGTTATGGAAGATGGTGGATTTTTATATGACAGTGACTCATATAGCGATGATTTACCATATTGGGAAAGCAGAAATAAAAAAAAACAATTAATCATTCCTTATACTCTTGATAACAATGATATGAGATTTGCAACAAGCCAAGGTTTTAATACTGGCGATCATTTTTATAGTTATCTTAAAGATAGTTTTGATACTTTGTATGAAGAAGGAAGAACAAACCCAAAAATGATGTCTGTTGGACTACACTGTAGAATAATTGGTAAACCTGGTAGAGTTCAATCTTTAAAAAAATTTTTAGATTATATACTAAAACATGAAGATATTTGGATTTGCAAAAGAGTTGATATTGCTAAACATTGGATTAAAAACTATTCCTAAAAATGTCTGAAAAAATAATTTTCACAAATGGATTAATAGACTTGGCTCAGCCCCGATTGGGTTCAAAAGTTATTTATAAAACAGATGATTTTTTTGCCTCAGCCAATAGAATTATAGATCCAGCACCTGCTGTTTTTAAGGAGGGATTGTTTGATAAAAACGGAAAATGGATGGATGGTTGGGAGTCGAGAAGAAAAAGAAATCCAGGACATGATTATTTAATTATTAAATTAGGTAAACCTGGGAAAATTTCGAAAATAGATGTGGACACATCTCATTTCAATGGGAATCAACCATCTATGATTTCTTTAGAGGCCTGTAACTCTAAATCTAATTCGTATAAAAATTTTAGATGGAAAACTTTACTGAATAAAAAAAAAACAAAAGCTAACAGTCATCATTTTTTTAATATCTCTTCTAAATCTACGGTTACTCATATTAAATTTAACATCTTTCCAGATGGAGGAGTTGCTAGATTAAGGCTTTTTGGAAAAATTTCAAAGGACACAATTAACTTGAAAAATAAGACTACAAATTTAACATCTCTTTTAAACGGAGCCTCAGTTATAGCTTGTAATAATGAACATTTTGGAAAAGCTGAAAATATTTTAGCACCTGGTAAAGCAAAAAATATGGGTGATGGATGGGAAACTAGAAGAAGAAGACACAAAGGTTTTGATTGGCTAATATTAAATTCAATTGATGGCAATAAAATTGATAAAATTGAAATATCAACACATCATTTTAAAGGAAATTATCCAAGTCACTGCTCTCTTCAAGCGATTTATATTCCTAACAATAAAACATCTTCTTCAATTATAAAAAATTCTAAGAAGTGGAAAATTCTATTAGATAAAGTTAAATTATCAGCAAATAAGACACATATATTTAAAAACAAATTAATGAAAAATAATAAAATTAATTATGTTAAAATTAATATTTTTCCAGATGGTGGTATTTCAAGATTTAGAATGTTTGGTAAGGTACTTTAATGAAAATTATAATTAAGCCAAAACCAATCACTAAAGAAAATTTCTCTAAGTATGGAGACGTAATTACAACTAAAGATATAAAGCCACTTGAAATTAATAATGGTTATGCAAAAAGATTTGATGGTATAGCAAATTTAGACACGTCAACTGATAATGGAGAAACTACTATTTGTATTTTTTCTGCCTTAAAAAGATCCTTTCCAATGAAAATTGATATGATGGAAAAACATCCTTTAGGAAGTCAAGCTTTTATACCGATGCAAGAAACTACTTTTTTAGTATTAGTTGCACCAAAGGGTGATAAACCAAATGTCGATGAAATTGAGTCCTTCATTGTTCCACCTGATATTGGTGTGAATTATAATCCTGGTATATGGCACTTTCCTTTAATCTCCACTAAAGATATGAATTTTTTAGTCGTAGATAGAAAAGGTTCTGGTGACAATCTTGTGCTTGAAGATTTAAATAAAGAAGAAATATTTCTAAAATACTAAAACCCGCCGCACTAATGCGACGGGTCTTTTATTATAACTATAGAGTTTTGTCTTATCTTTTAGATATTACTAAATGAACTACAGCACCTAATGATGCTCCAATTATCCAAGCATATCCTCCGCCACCACCTAAGTTAGCAAAGAAATCATCTAAACCTAAAATCAAGATGTTTGGCCAAACAGTTCCAACTGCGATGTAACCTGACAATATCCAAGCTAACATTCCCTTGTAATTGAAACCACCATTGTAATGATATTGTCCTTTAGAACTATCATCGAACAATGCGTCTACATCAATTTTTTCTTTTTTGATAATGTAGTAATCAACCATCATGATACCAAATACTGGCGCAAGAATTGCTCCTAACGTATTAACAAATGGAAATAAACCCATTTGAGTAATAACAGCAACCCACATACCACCAATAATAAAACCAAAACCAGCTGTGATTAACCCACCAGTTTTAAAGTTAATTTTACTTGGCATTAAATTGGCTAAGTCATACGCAGGAGGTATAAAGTTTGCAACCATATTTATACCAACTGTTGCAGCAAAGAATGCAAATGCAGCAATAATTGTTAAACCTAGGTTATCTACTTTAGCTACCATCTCTGTAGGACTTGCAACATACTCACCAAAAATTGCGATTGTTCCGCCTGTGATCATTAAAGTAATAAAAGAGAATAAGATCACGTTACCTACTAATCCCCATAGGTTACCTTTTCTCATTTCATCTTCATTTTTAACAAATCTAGCAAAGTCACCAAAATTGATAACTACTGCAGCAAAATATCCAACCATGATAGAAAATACTGCTAAGAAAGCTCCAAATGATCCTAAGCCTTCAAAGCCACCTGTTCTTTCACCACCAGAGAATATATTTCCAACTTCCGAAAATAATCCTCCACCAGCTTTAGCCCAGATAATAATCATCAATAGTATCATTACCGCATAGACAGCAGGACCAGCGAAGTTTAAGAATTTTTTAACAAGATCTACACCCTGCCAAAATAAATAAACTTGAAATGCTGAAACAAATATAAATGAAACCCACATTACACCTGTCATGCCAAGAAACATAACTTCACCTTCCATTCCTGTTATTCCAGTAATTAAAAGTGCTACAGCAGTTGATGCTGCATAAGTTTGTGCTCCATACCAAAACATTGCAACAAGACCTCTGGCCATTGCTGGAAAGTTTGCTCCAAAGACACCCATACTAACACGAGCAAATACTGGATATGGAATTCCATGTTTTACACTTGGTTTACCTGATAAGTTTACTAGCCACATTATAAAAAATCCTGCTAGAATTAATGCAGCAAATACAGCCCAACCATTTAGTCCTGACGCTAAAAACAAAGATGCAGCCAAAGTATAACCAAATAAACTTTGAACATCATTAGCCCAGACATTAAAGATTTCAAACCATCCCCAATTTTTTTTATTGCTTGGAGTTGGAGCTAAATCTGAGTTGTAGAGTTTTGACGATCTACCCATATTATTTCTCCTTTTTATTTTTGTTACTCTTATTAACTATAAAGCTATGGTAACACTACCTGCGACATTATGGATTATTTATGTTATGTAAAGTATAAAGCGATACAACTTCTAGTTTAGAAAATTAATTAATAAATATAGGGTTTATTGAATTGCAGAAAACCTATTATGAACACAGCAACATAAATTTGATTAATCGTTCCAACCACTAACAACTTTAACTTCTAAATATTCTTCTAAACCTAATTTACCTGCTTCACGTCCAATACCTGAATGTTTATATCCACCAAAAGGAGCATCTGGCGCTAAACCAGCTCCATTAATATCGACCATTCCTGATCTTAATTTTCTAGCAACTCTATTAGCTTTTTCTTGATCTTGTGTTTGAATAAAATTTAACAATCCATACGGAGTGTCATTAGCTATAGCAATAGCTTCTTCTTCAGTTTCAAAAGGTATAATTGACAAAACAGGACCAAATATTTCTGTTCTTGCAATCTGCATTTGGTTATTAACATCCGCAAATGCTGTAGGTTTAACAAAATAACCTTTATCAAGGCCATCTGGTTTGCCTGTTCCACCAGCAACTAATTTTGCACCTTCGTCAATTCCAACTTGTATTAATGTTTGAATTTTTTCAAATTGAGTTTTTGAAACAACAGGACCAATATGATCACCATTTTTTGTTGCAACATCAACTTTCATTGAATTAGCAAAATTTTTAACTCTTTCCACTGCATCTGCATAGATTGATTTTTCTACCAACATTCTTGTTGGAGCATTACAAGATTGCCCTGTATTTCTAAAACATCTAAGCGCTCCTCTTTCAACTGCTTCAGCATCAGCATCTTTAAATATAATGTTAGCACCTTTTCCTCCAAGCTCTAAACTAACTCTTTTAAAGTCTTTTGCCGCATTTTCAGAAATTAAAGCACCTGCTCTAGTTGATCCTGTGAATGAAACCATGTTTACATCGGGGTGACTTGTTAATGCATTTCCAGTAACTGCACCATCTCCATTTACTAAATTAAATACACCTTTTGGTAATTTAATTTCATCAATCATTTCTGCTAAAATCATCGATGATAAGGGGGCTATCTCAGATGGTTTAAGGACCATTGTACAACCTGCAGCAATAGCTGGTATTACTTTTAAACAAACTTGATTCATCGGCCAATTCCATGGAGTTATTAACGCGCAAACCCCTTTTGGTTCATGCAAAATATTATTATTAAGAGCATGTTCTCCTAATTTTGCTTCAAATGTGTATTCTTTTAAAACTTTTATATAAGATTTTATGTGACTAGCACCAGTTCCAGCTTGTAATTGAGTTGAAAAATCAATTGGGGCTCCCATTTCAAGGGAGATTGCTTCAGCCATATCAGCCCATTTTTTTTTATAAACATCATATAAGGCTTCTAAATATTTTAATCTTTCTTCTTTTGTTGAGAATGCCCAAGTTTCAAAAGCTTTAGTTGCAGCACTTACTGCATCATTTACATCTTCTACTCCACCTAAAGATATAACTGCGCATTCCTCTTCAGTTGAAGGGTCAATTACTTTGAAATCATTTGATTTTTTTGGAGAAACCCATTCTCCATTTATATAAAAATTTTTTTTATCTAGCATTTCTAAAAATTATATTATCTTTTAACTTTTGCAAACAAATTAGTTAATTCATAAACAATTGTAGCTGCTGCTAAAGATGTAACTTCTGCATGGTCATATGCTGGAGACACTTCAACTACATCCGCAGAAATTAAATTTAAACCTGAAAGGCCTCTTATGACATTAACCATTTCTCTTGTAGTCATTCCTGCAATTTCAGGTGTACCCGTTCCTGGTGCAAAAGCAGGATCCAAAACATCTATATCAATAGATAAATAAAGTGGATTGTTTCCAACTCTTTTTCTTATTCTTTCAGCAATTTTATCTGTACCTTGTGTTTGAAATTCATCACAGTGAATGATTTTAAAACCAAACTCTTCATCATTTTTTATATCATCTCTACTGTAAAGAGGACCTCTAATCCCAACATGCATTGAAGCATCGTCTAAAAATAAATTTTCTTCTCTTGCTCTTCTAAAAGGAGTTCCATGAGTATAGGGTGCTCCAAAATATGTGTCCCATGTATCTAAGTGAGCATCAAAATGTACTAAAGCAACTGGACCATCATTCATTTTATTAATAGCTCTAAGCAAAGGAAGAGCAATTGTGTGATCACCTCCTAAACTAATAATGCCACCTACTTTACTTAAAAGTTCTGTAGCGCCCTCTTCTATTTGTTTAATGGCTTCATCAATGTTAAATGGGTTACATGTGATGTCGCCTGCATCAGCAACTTGCTGAACTTTAAATGGTTCAACATCATAACTTGGATGATAATTAGTCCTTAAATGTCTTGATGCCTGTCTAATACTCATAGGTCCAAATCTCGCACCAGGTCTATAACTAGTGCCTGCATCAAATGGAATTCCAACAATTGCTACGTCACAACTCTCAACATCTCTTAATTCTGGTAATCTTGCAAATGTAGATGGACCAGCAAATCTTGGAACTTTAGTTCCACTTATTGGTTGTACTGGATTTTTGTTTCTTTCTTTTTTCATTTATAAATAAAATGTACCACATTCTTTAAGAATGGAATATCTTCTATCTTTAAAATTATGAACTTAATAAGAGCTATTTTACTATTAATTTTTTTAATTACACCTCTAAAGGCAAATACTATTTATAATTTAATTAAGATACCTAACTTAGAGATTTATGAAATAAATACTAAAAATAAACTTAGATATTTTTATGCAGCAAGACCCTTCCAACTAGGCACTCAAAAAAACATTGTTTGTTCAAATCCGAATAAGAAAGATTTAGAATTAAAATATAAGATTATTCATAAAAATCTTAATAGATACTCTTATGACTATCTAAAAAAAATTAATCTCAAATATATTGTAATGTGTCAAAATTTATCTATCTCAGAACTATATACAGCTGGTATTCCAGATAATATAATGAAAACATTAATACTAGATATCAAATTTAATGAGAAATATTTTGAAAGAGTAATTCATCATGAAGTTTTTCATGTAATGCATCTTGAGCACAAAAATATTTTTAATGAAGAAGAATGGGCTAAATTTAATAATTTTGAATTTAAATACGCTGAATGCTCTACATGCACAAAGAATATATCTTTAGAAAAATATCAAGAGACTGATGGGTTTTTTACAGAATACTCTAAATCAACAGCCTCAGAAGATATGGCAGAAGTTTATTCGCATATGATCTTCTTAGAGAAAAAAGAAATTAATCAAATTCGTAAATTAGATCCTATTTTAAATAATAAAATTTCGTATATTGAAAATAAAATAAAAGAAATAGATAATTCTTTTACTTTCTAATGATAAAAAAAATTAAAGCTTCTAAATCAGAAAAACTTATTTTTATTTTTTTAATCCTATTAGCTATCACAACTTTCTGCACATATTTTATAGTTAAGAATAAATGTTTATTTGTCAAAAATATTGATCCAAAGAATATTACTTTTAAAAATCCAAATAATATCGCAGTTTTAAATGCACCTTGTGGAAATGTAATTATAGAACTTTACCCTAATATTTCACCTAATGCTGTTCAAAGATTTGTAACTTTAATTAAATCTAACGCTTATGAGAATATTGCTTTTCATAGAGTAATTGAAAATAAACTTATCCAGGCTGGTGACTTAGAGTTTGGAAAAAAAGGAAATTTAGATTATGGAAAAATTGGAACTGGAAAATCAGGTTTAGGTACAATTAAATCAGAAATTGATAATGATTTTAATTATACCAAAGGTAGTGTCGGATTAGCTCGAACATTTAAGAATGATACTGAAGACAGTCAATTTTTTATAATCCTACAGGATGAACCATTATTTGAAGGCGAATATACACCCGTTGGAAAAGTTCTTTATGGTTTAGAAGTATTGAAAAAAATAAAATCTGATAAACGCTCAGAGTATATATTAAGACCAGATTTTATTAATTCCTTTAAAATGCTTAATTAACAATGAATAAAATTTCACGTTGAACCCATTTTAGTCACTCTATAACTATTATTATTAATTGAAAATTGATGAGATACGTTTGTGAAAAATGTCCTAAAAAATACAATTAGGAAAAAAATTAATTTAAGTAAAAAAAAATTAATTGAACAACCCTTAAAAATTTTAAAAAAGATTAATATAGAAAAATTAACAAAATTCACATCATCTTCTCTAATAGAAAAATACAATAATTTCAAAGAAAGAGCCAAACAAAAAGAACTGCATAGAATTAAATTAATAAAAGAAGAAAAAATTAAAGAATTAAAAAAAGAAAAGTTAGAACAAGAAAAACAAAAAAATGAAGAAATAAGGTTAATTAAACAAAATGAATTAAATCTAATAAAGGAAGAAAAACAAAGAATAGCTAATGAAGAAAAACTGAAAGAAAAAATTATAAAACAACAGCAACAGATTGAAAGAAAAAAAATTAAACTTGAATCTCAAAGAATTAAAGCTGAAGAGCAAAAACTAAGAGATGAAGAAGAGGAAAAAGAAAGACAAGATGATTTAAAAATAAAAGAAGAAAAACTAAAATTAGAATTTTTTGAAAAGCAAAGAATAAGACAAGAGCAACAAAAAGCTAAAATTGAAAATGATAAATTAATGGCTCTTGAGAAACAAAAAGCCCGTGAAGCTAAACAGAAAATAAAAGATGAAGAAGAAAGATTAAAAAATATTGAGATTGATAAACAAAAAAAAAATATGCAAAAGTTAATTGAAGAAGAACATAAATTAAATTATCAAAAACAAAAACTTGAAGAAATTGAACAAAGTATCAAAAAAATTGAAATTGAAAGAATAAGAGAAAAAGAAATAAAAATATTAAAAGAAGCTGATGAGTTAAGAGAAAAAGAAAAACAACTTAGACTAAAAGAACAATTAGAAATAGAAGAACTTAACGAATTAAGATTAAATGAACTCAATCAAAGAAAAATCCAGGAAGAATTACAATTAAAAGAAGAAAAAATAAGATTAGAAAATTTAAGAGAACAAAAAATAATTCAAGCTAGAATTCTCGAAGAAAAAAGAATTAAAGATGAAGAAGAGAGAATAAAAGAGTGGGAAAGGAAATTTGATGAGGAGCAAATAGCAAAAGAAGAAGAATTGATTAAAAAGTTTAATGACCAATTAATTAAAGAAAAAGAACAAAGTGAAAAGATAATAGAATTTAAAAAAGAAGAAGTAATAGAAGAAAAAAAAGAAGAAATATTAGAAAACGAGGTAAAGAAAGAAGAAGATGATAGATATTAGTTAATTAAAGGCTTTCCTGTTGCTAGTGTGTGTTTAATACGGTCTTGAGTTTCTTTTGTCTCTATTAATCTCATGAAAGCATCTAATTCTAATTTAAATAAATCATCTTCTGATAAAGTTTTATCTATAGTTGTATCTCCTCCACTCAAAACATGAGCCAGTTCTTTTGCAACAGTAACACCGTGATCACGAATTATTTTTTCATTATAAAGGTTTTCTATAATTTTATTCATTTCTATTAAAATTTCTTTTCCTGGTAATTTAAATTCAGTCTCTGTTGGAGTTTTAAATTCTTTATTGTCGTCTAAGATCTTTTTTGAAACTTCTAGTAAACTATTTCTATTCATTATTTTTTTATCTTCTGGTCTTAAGTATTTTAATGGTTCTGCCTCAATTGGTGAAGTTGCTGTTTTTCCATAACCAATAATATCAAATACTTTAAGTGGTGCATAATGAGGGTCTTTTTTAGCCTCGTCTGTATCAAGCCATCTTGCCAACATTTCCTTACATCCACCTCCAGCTGGTATCAGTCCAACTATTGTTTCCACTAATCCAACTACAATATTTGTATGTGAAGCAACAAAATTACTTTGGACCATTACTTCAAATCCACCTCCAAGAGTTAAACCTGATGGTGCAGATATCACCGGGTGATTAGAATACTTAAGATGCTTGCAGGTTTCTTGAAAATATCTAATAAATTTTTCTATGGATTTAAAATCATTTTTGTTCGCAAAATCCATTGTATAACTCAAGTTTACTCCAGCAGAAAACTGCATGCTTTCATTTATTATAATTAAAGGTTTGTCTGTGGCTTTTTTTAAAGCATCCATTGAATCATAATCTAGAGCATTTGCTTTAGTGGTAAACTCAACAATATTATAATCATTAAATCTATATATCTGTGCTGAACTGTTTCCATCTACACTTAATGCTTTCTTTTTAGCTTTTCCAAACGTTTCAATGTCAGTGTATTTTTGTCTAGATCCATAAAAATCTTGATTTCTGTTTTTAGATAAATTTTCTAAAAAAGCATTTCCTTTAACGTCATCAATCTTACCAAAAAAAGTTTCAACTCTGATTTCTTCTAACATTTCAAATGGACCTTTAGTCCAATTAAAACCTAATCTCATTGCTTCATCAATATCATTGAAATCTTTTGTAATTGATGGAACTAAAGAAGAAGCATATTTGATAATCTTAGAAATAACAGACCAAGCATACTCACCATACTTATCCTCTCTAGAAATTAATTCTTTAAGGTCTATTTTGTCTGATTTAATATTAATTTTTTTACTTGCAGAGTATTCTCCAGTTTCAAGATTAATTGCTTCCATAACCTTAACTTCACCAGTTTTGTTAACTCTATAGAATCCACCCTTGCCTTTTCGGCCGGTATATCCTGTTTCAATTAATTTTTTTACTAAAGGAATTTCTTTTGCAACTACTTGAAAAGGGTCATTTTCTGATAATTCTTTAATAAAACTTTTTAAAACATCGGCCATTAAATCAATACCAATTAAGTCATAAAGACCAAACACACCTGTTTTTGGTATACCCATTGGTCTTCCAAAAATTGCATCAGCTTCTTCTATGCTAAGTTTCATTTTAAAAGCTTCAGTCATTGCAACTTGCATTGCATAAACACCTATTCTATTTCCTAAAAAGCCTGGCGTGTCATTACAAATAATTGCACCTTTTCCAAGTTCTGTTTCACAAAAAGCTTTTAGAGAGTTTATTTTATCTAAATCATTATTTTCATTTTTAACTATCTCTAATAATCCCATGTATCTGACTGGATTAAAAAAGTGAGTAATACAAAAATCTTTTTTTTCTTCCTCTGATAAGTGTTGAGATAATATTTTGATAGGAATAGATGATGTGTTTGAAGATACTATCGCACCTTTTTTTCTTTCTTTGAATATTTTTTTATAGATATCATGTTTAATATCTATTCTTTCAACAACAGCTTCTACTACCCAGTCAGCTTCTTTTACTTCATCAAAATTATCTAAAATGTTTCCTACTTTAATGTTTTTTATTTTGGACTTATCTAACAAAAGTGGTGGTCTCGATTTGTAAATTTTATCCCGTGCTTGCTCACTTATTTCAGTTTTTAAATCCAATAAAGTTACTGGAATATTTGCATTACACAAATGCGCTGCAATTCCACTACCCATAGTTCCTGAACCTATAACTACTACTTTTTTAATTTCCATAAGATTTAAAAATTGAAGAATTGTTTATAATAAAAAAAATGATCTTAGTAAATCAATTACCTATTAATTCCTCTTAGTCTTTCAGACCTTCTTCTTAAAAGTTCTGCACTAACAAGAATTAATGTGGACATTATAATTAAACAAGTTGCCACTGCCATTATTGTTGGGCTTAGCTGTTCCCTTAGACCAACCCACATTTGAATTGGAATAGTAGTGTTTTCAAGTCCTGCTAAGAATAACACAACAACAACTTCATCAAATGAAGTTACAAAGGCAAATAATGCACCAGAAATAACACCAGGTAAAATTAATGGTAATGTTATTTTCATAAAAGTATTAACTGGATTACTCCCCAAACTTGATGCAGCACGTGTTACACTATGATCAAAACCTGTTAAAGTTGCTGTAACTGTAATAACTACAAACGGTGTACCCAAAATAATATGAGATAAAATTATTCCTGTATGTGTTGCAGCTAAACCTACTTTTGCCATAAAGAAGAATATTGCTGTTCCTGAGATAATTAATGGCACAATCATTGGAGATATTAATAAAGCCATGAACGCTGCTTTATATGGCATATGCCTACTACTTAACCCTAGAGCAGCTACCGTTCCAAGTACTGTAGATCCAATTGTAGCAAAGAAAGCTATTATTAAACTGTTTTTTGTCGCAAGTCCCCAAGGATTTTTAGTCCCATAGATCATGTCTTCGTACCATCTTAATGAAAATGCGTCTGGGTCAAGGGCTATCATTCCCTTGGAAAAGTGAATGTATTGTTCTGCATTAAATGAAAGTGGTAAAATTACAAATAGCGGTGCTATTAAAAAGAAAAATACCAACCCACAAATTGTTAAATAAGTATAATGCCAAATTCTATAATTCCAGGATGTGTAAGTTGGTAATGCCATAATTTATCCTAGTTTAATATTATCAATTCCCACTAATTTATTATAGATCCAGTAGATTGTTAACACTCCAACTAACAGCATAGAACCTAGTGCTGCAGCAAACGACCAATCTAAAGAACTCTTCATATGATACGCAATCGTATTACTAATCAATGATCCACTCGCTCCACCAACTAATGCTGGAGTGATATAGTAACCTATAGCTAAAATAAAAACTAATAAACAGCCTGCACCAATTCCTGGAATTGTTAATGGAAAATAAATTTGTCTAAATGCAGTAAATGGAGTTCCACCTAATGATTTTCCAGCTCTCATTAAGCTTGGAGATATTGTTTTCATCACACTGTAAAGTGGCAAAACCATAAAAGGTAATAAAATTTGTGTCATTGCAACAAAAGTGCCAACAACATTATACATTAACTCAGGTCTATTATCATCAGCAGCCCAACCTAGCCAAACAATTAGGTCGTTTATAGGGCCCTGTTGTTGAAGTAAAACCATCCAGCTAGAAGTTCTAACTAATAGTGATGTCCAAAAGGGCAACAACACACATATCATCAATAAATTACTATATTTCATTGGTAGTGTGGCCAATAAATGTGAAATTGGGTAAGCAAGCAAAAAGCAGAATACAGTTACCCAGAATGCAACTTTTATAGTTCTTAACCAGAGGATTTTATGAATTCTCCTGTCTTCATCTTGTTGAATAATATTTCTGTCTTGATCAAATTTTAAATCAAGACCTTTTAGATATTTTGCATAAGACCAATTTGGAGCAGTATTCTTTAAAGCAATCCAATAATCCACGTCTTTCCATATTTTATGGGTTGCCATAAATTGTTCTTTATAATTAGCTTTTTCAAATTTTTTAATTGTTCTATTTGTTTTTTTTAATCCACTACTAAAACCAGATTTTTCATAGTTTAATCTCTGATATAATTTTCCAGCTTCTTTGTTTATAGCCAATGGATAGAAATCTTTATAAAACGCCTCATAAGTTGCTTCATCAGGCAATTCTTTTCCATCCCATTTTTCTAAAGCAGCAAATGTGTTAGGTAATTTTTGTGTGATCATACGATCATCTACACTTCTAAATAGCATGTCTCCTATTGGAAATATGTATGTAATTATAAGGAATAAAAATAACGGACCTACAAGCATTAAAGCCTTTAGCTTATTTTTTCTCTCAGCTTTTTTTAGGCTTATCTCTAGAGGTATCCCGTCTGATGATAATATTTTTTCTGTACTCATATTTAAAATTCTTAAAAAAAAAGGGCGGTTATTTTATAACCGCCCTAATATTTTATAACAAAAACTTAATCTATAAAACTAAATTATAGACCAGCTTTCATTGCTTCCCATTTTTCACCGATTTCATCTTGGTTATCTGCCCAGAAATCAGGGTTCATAAGAATGTATCTTTTTGTGTTAGCAGGTGCTGTTGGCATATGTGGTACCATACTTGTTTTACCATCTTTAAACCAAGGCTCTCCAGCTTCCATAACAGCAATTGAAGATTTTCTCCAAGGTGCGTATGCAATATACTTAGCACTTCCAGCTAAACCTTCTGAGCTAGTCATTTCTCTAAGTACTTTCATAGCGCTACCGTCAGCATAACCTGGACCATCTTTAACTAATGCAAAATATTCATAGTCAAGAATTTGTCCATCCCATACTTGTACAAGTGGAGTTCCTTCCATTTGCGCATTAAAGAATCTACCGTTCCAACCAGTTGCCATTACTACTTCACCATTAGCTAGTAGTTCTGGTGGTTGAGCTCCAGCATTCCAGAATACACATCCACCATTTGGATCTGTACAAAGTGCTTTAAGCTTGTTCATAGCTCTATCAATACCGCCATCTGCTTCAAGTTTTCTGTAAGTTAAGTCAGAACCTTTACCAGGGTTTACACCGTCTGCAGTGATAGCAATCTCTAAGTTAGACATTGCACCTTTGTAAATTGCTCTTTTACCAGGGAAGTTTTTAGTATCAAAAAAGTCTTTCAATGAGTTAGGTTTTTTGTCCCCAATTGTTGCATCATTGTAAGCATAGTTCCATGAGTACAAGATATTTCCAACTGCACATTTTGAAGGCATGCTTGTAAAGAAGTCCTGACTTGCAGGTGTTCCATCTGGAGCAGGTGCAAAATCTTTATCAAAATCGAATTCGTGGAAAATACCTTCGTCACATCCAATGATAGTGTCTTTTGCGTACACATCAATGATGTCCCAAGTGATTTTTCCAGCTTCTTTTTGAGCTTTAATTTCTGATAATCCACCAGTGTAATCTACCCAATTTACAGGTATTCCAAGTTTCGCTGCTGTAGGATCACCATACCCTAATTTTTGACTTTCAGTATAAGCACCACCCCAAGACACTACAGTAACTGCAAATGCTGAAGTTGTGATAGAAAGTACAAAAGATAGAGCAAGTAATAATTTACTTATTTTTTTCATTTTCTCTCCTATTTAACGTTAACGTTTGTTATTTTATAAAGTGAAAGTAAAACAAGATAGATAAGTTTAGTCAACAGCCAATTATGTCTAATTTGCCTTTATTTTATTTGAGTTTTTTAGGGATTTTTTTAAGATTATTTTGGATCTAAAGCTCTGCAATCAATACTGTTCCAACCAATATTAAGCATATTACCTTTTTTTAGATCTAATCTTGCAGTGCTATTTGGTACTTTAAGAATGAATTCTTTATTTCCCAACAAATCAACTCTTAGTCTAGTGTGATCACCGTGATAAATTATTTCTTCAATTTTACCTTTATGATTATTATCCATTTTATCTGTAGGATCTATAATTGCTCTTTCGGGTCTTAGTGAAACTTTAGTCTTATCCCCTTTTGCTTTAACAGCAACTGGATTTGCTAAAATTTCTGTGCCATTTTCTAATTTAACTTTACATTTATCTCCTGAAATATCTAAAACTTGACCTGAAAATTTATTATTTTCTCCAATGAACTCAGCAACAAACGAATTAACTGGTTTTTCATACAATTCATCAGGACTTGATAGTTGCTGAACTTTACCATCATTGAAAACTGCAATACGGTTTGACATTGTTAATGCTTCCGTTTGATCGTGTGTAACATACACAACTGTTACACCAATACTTTCGTGAATATGTTTAATTTCATATTGCATGCTTTCTCTTAAATTTTTATCTAATGCTCCAAGTGGTTCATCCATTAATACCACTTGTGGATCAAAAACTAATGATCTTGCAACAGCAACACGCTGTTGTTGTCCACCTGATAATTGCATCGGCATTCTTGCTTCAAAACCATGAAGTGAAACCATGGATAAAGCTTTATCTATTTTTTTATCAGCTTCATCTTTTGGAATTTTTCTAACTCTTAATGGAAAAGCTAAATTTTCATAAACAGTCATGTGTGGAAATAAAGCATAGTTCTGGAATACCATTCCTATTCCTCTTTTGTGAGGTGGAATATTTGAAATAACCTTACCATCTAAATAAATTTCTCCATGAGTTGGTGTTTCAAAACCAGCCAGCATCATAAGACAAGTTGTTTTACCAGAACCAGAGGGTCCTAGCATAGTTACAAACTCACCTTCTTCAATGTCTAGATTTAATCCTTTAACGACCAATACTTTGCCATCATAGCTCTTGTCTACATTGTCAAATTTTACAAATTCTTTGTTTTTAGTCATATTTTCTAAATGGATTTAAAACATTTGTGAGCTTATTTATCAAGTTTTTTTATTTTAATTATTTAATGTGAAGATCTTTTGAAAAATTACAAAATAGCTCACTTCCTTGATCCGTAACTCTTATTGCTTCAGAAGCTTCAACTCCCCAATTTCCAAATTGCATAACAGCAATCATATGAAAAGTAATATTTGGCTCTAAAATTGTCATATCTCCTTTTGATATATTTAAAGTGTGTTCCCCCCAATCAGGTGGGTAACCAATTCCGATAGAATATCCAGTACGAGAGGTTTTCTCTATACCGTACTTATCTAGAACCTTCCAAAATGCCTGAGCCACATCATCTGCAGTTTTTCCTGGTTTGATAGCATCAATACCTGCCTGCAAGGCTTCGTTTGTTTTTTTCATTGTATCAATTTTAAGCTGGTCAGCTTTTCCAAGAAGCACTGTTCTTGCCATAGGACAATGGTATTTTTTATGAGAACCTGAAAGTTCAATAATTGTTGCTTCGCCTTCTACAAATTTATCTTCTGTCCATGTTAAATGAGATGCTGATGTACCTTTGCCAGTTGGAAGCATTGGAACAATAGACGCATAATCTCCACCAAACTCAGGAGTTCCCTTTATTAGAGCCGCTTGTATTTCTGATACAGCATCACATTGTCTTACCCCAGGATTGATTACTTCAAAAGCTTTCTTCATTCCTGTTTGAACGATTAATGATGCAGCTTTCATTAAATTAATTTCAGTATCTGATTTTACAACTCTAACCCAGTTGACTAATCTTTCACAATCTGAAATTTTTGCATTGGGTAAACCTGATTTTATTTTTTCATAACAGTAGGCAGTAAAATAATGACTGTCCATTTCAACTCCAATAGAAAGTTTATCCCATTTTCTTTCTTTAATAATATCTGTTAAAGCTTCATAAGGGTGAAGCGGCCAATTATGAATATATTTTTCACCATACTTTATAATATTTTCATCTTTCAAATAAGTTTTAATATATGCTCCACCAGCATCTTGGTCTCTAACAAAACATAAGGGCTCATCTGCATTAATATGAACTATGACACATTGGGCATAATAAAACGACCAAGCATCATAACCTGTTAAATAATTCATATTCGATGGATCCTGAGAGATTAATACATCAATGCCTTTATCTTGCATTGATTTTTGAACCTTCTTTAATCTATTTTTGTATTCTTCTTTTGTAAAATTCATTTAGTTAAATTTAAATAGTTTTCCAAAACCTTCAATACTATTTTTATAGCCAATAGCATTTAGACTTTCCCAAATTAATGTTTGATTGCTAGATAAAATGACTTTATTCATTTTTTTTTCAAGCTTATCGATTATCGATAATACTGGTAATGCCGTACAAGACACAAATAATGCCTCACTATCTTCTAAATTAATTTTTGACAAAACTTCAAATAAATATTCTTCATCTACTTTTCCAATATCTAAATCAGACTCAATATCAAAATATGTTAATCCATTAACTGCAATATTTTCTTTATTAAAATAATTTATAACTGAGTCGTTTATACTTTTTGTATAAGGGGTAAAAACCGATACTTTGTTAATGTTAAAAGCTTTTAAAGCCTTAATAGCAGATGTAATTGGGGTGGTAACTTTTGCTTCAGGCTTGGCTAACTTCACATTTTTTTCAATCACATCATAACCTGCTGCAATTGTTCCTGATGTACATCCATAAGCAACACAATCTATTTTTTGATCTGGTAAAATATCTTTAGTGACATCGGTAATATCATCTGCCATTTTAGCTAACGTTTCGTTGGTCAAGGGATTGTAACAATGTATTCGATTAACATACAGATCTACATCTCTTCCATAGATCACATTATTAAAATCCTTTTCAATTCTAAAATCGCTACCAAGCGTTATAAGACCAATTCTTGGGTTCGATTTTGAAATATATTTTGGCTCAACCTTGTTTAATTTCATAAATTACCTGTAATATTTGGATTAAATATATATTGAATAAGGAGTCTAGTTAAAATAAAGTTTAACAAAAGCGTACATAACTCGTCGTTAACTAAGGTTTAAACGGTACTAAAGAATACGAAAGTGGGATCAGTCGTCTTTAAATTTAACTATTTAAGGGGGTTTGAATGAAATTTGGATATTTTTGTAACACTACTAATTGGAATCATAAACCATACAATCAACTATTAAAAGAAACCCAAGAGATCACTATTTACTGTGATGAAAATAATTGGGACTCTATTTGGTATACCGAACATCACTTTAATCATGAAGGAATGGAATCTTGTACAAATCCTTTAATGATGGGTGTGGATGCGGCCGCCAGAACAAAACAAATAAGAATAGGTCAAGCTTGTAATGTAATTACATTTCATAATCCTATCCGTCTAGCTGAAGACATTGCTTTGCTAGATCAATTGTCTGGAGGAAGAGTTGATGTTGGTATTGGAAGAGGAATTTACGGAAGAGAAGCTATCAATATGAATAAAGAAGCTGACTTAAAAGATCAGGCAAAAAATTTTAGGTTGTTTGATGAGTCATTAACCATAATGAAAAAAGCTTGGACAGAAGAATTTTTTAGTCACCAGGGTGAGTTTTACACTTATCCATCACCAAATTTTACTTGGCAACATGACATGAGTCCACCTAGTGAAAAGTTTTTAGATACAAAAACAAATGAAATTAAAAAAATTAGCGTTGTACCAAAACCAAAACAAGAGCCACATCCGCCAATATGGCAAGTTGTGGATGGTGCACGTTCAATTGAATGGGCGGCACAGAATGGCTTAAATACAATAATGTGGATACCTACAGTTAAAGCATTAAAGAAAAGGTTTGAAATTTATAGAGATGCAAAATCAAAAACTGAAAATAGAGAAGTGCCGCTTGGAGAAGGTATATCTTTAGTTAGAGATATGTTTGTTGCTGAAACTATGGAAGAAGCTGAAAAAATGGCTGGTGAGCATATTATCAATTATATGAAATGGGTTTGTCATTGGAGAGGTTTGGGTAATCATATGGATCCAGGAGAAGAACTACCAGAAACAAAACATAAATTAGACTTACTTAATTATGATTTTTTACATAAAAGAAATTTATTATTTGGAACACCAGAATATGTTGTTAATAAAATAAATGAATTAAAATCAGAATTAAATTTACAAAATCTTCAAGTTTGGTCTAATTTTCCTGGAATAGATCATGAGGCTTGCATGAGAAGTATAAAACTGTTTAATGATGAGGTTATACCAAAGATTAATTTAGACAATTCAAGTATCGAAAAGGCAAGTTAATGAAATTAGAGCTTAGAAAGTTTACAAAATTTGTAGATAAAACTTTTATCGAAGGTGGTAAGGAAGCTAAAGAGCCTGTTTTGATGGTTTCTGTTGCAGCTGTATTTAAAAATCCATGGCATGGAAAAGGCTTTGTTGAAGATTTAAAACCAATTATTTTAGATTTAGCACCTAAATTAGGTGATATTTTAGTTCCAGAGTTAATAAAGGAGATTGGATCACCTGAAAAAATTTTGGCGTATGGAAAAGCTGGTACGGTCGGACTTGATGGTGAAATTGAGCATGCCTCAGCATTTATTCACACTTTAAGATTTGGAAATAAATTTAGAGATGCGGTTGGGGGAACATCTTATTTAAGCTTTACCAATACCAGAGGTCCAGCTGGATCCAAAATGTCTATTCCAATGATGCATAAAACAGATTCAGGTCTAAGGCCTTATTATTTAACTCATGAATTTACGATTCATGATGCTCCTTTTGATGATGAAATTGTTATAGCAATTGGTGGAGCCTCCACAGGTAGAGCTCATGCTAGAACGGGTGATCGTTATCAAGACATGAAAGAAATGGGAATAGATCCCAAATAAATTAATGTTTCAAAATTTTGATCCAAATCAAAATTATTATTCATTTAATGATAAAAATACAGTTCCTGTAGTTTTTATTCATGGTGTCGGACTTGATCAGCGGATGTGGGAACCTCAAATTGAAGCTTTTAAAGAATATTCAATAATTACATATGATTTATTAGGGCATGGAAAAACTATTCTCAATAAAGAAGATGTAACATTAAATGATTTTTCAAACCAACTAAAATCGATATTAGAATATTTAAAAGTGGATAAGATTAATCTTGTTGGTTTTTCTTTAGGTTCTTTAATTGCACTAAATTTTGCCTCTAAATTTCAAGACAAACTAAACAGCCTTATTGTAATGGGTACAACATATAAAAGAACTTCAGAACAAAGGTCTTTGGTTATAGAAAGATTTGAACAGGCTAAATTAAACAAACCTATTTCAAAACAAGCCCTAAAAAGATGGTTTACCGATCAATACTTAAATGACCATCCAGAAACTTATAATCAATTTATAAAAATTTTGACAAAAAATAAAAAAGATCATTTAAATTTTTTAAAAGCTTACAAATTATTTGCTTATCATGAGGACAATACAGATATAATTAAAAATATTAAAACTAGGACCCTTGTGATGACAGGTTCAAATGATTCAGGATCTACTGTCGAGATGTCAAAATCTTTATGTGAAGATTTAATAAACTCAAGTTTTATTGAGATAAATAATGGAAAACATCTTTGTAGTATAGAGTGTGCAGATGATGTTAATATCAATCTTAAAAATTTTATTAATAGATAAATGACAAAAATTCAAAACTTTAAAATGTATATAAATGGACTGTGGGTTAATTCAGAGTCTGGAAAAACAATAGAAACTGTAAACCCAGAAAACAACGAAGTTTGGGCAACTGTTCCTGAAGCTAACGAGAAGGATGTAGATAAAGCAGTTAAGGCCGCACAAAATGCTTTTGAAAAATCTTGGTCAAATTTACACCCAAGAGAAAGAGCTAAATACTTAAGGTCTCTTGCAGATCAATTAAGACAAAATGCTGAACATCTTGGAACTATAGAAACAATTGATACAGGAAAAATTTTTAGAGAAACAAAAACACAAGCTAACTATATTGCTGAGTATTATGATTATTTTGCAGGACTAGCCGATAAAGTTGAAGGAACAGTTGTACCAATTGATAAACCAGACATGCAAGTAACAACTACTAGAATACCTATTGGTGTTGTTGCTGCGATAATTCCTTGGAACTCCCAAATGTTATTAACTGCGGTAAAACTAGCACCCGCATTAGCAATGGGTAATACTGTTGTAATAAAAGCTTCTGAACTAGCGCCTGTAACATTATTAGAGTTTGCAAAACTAGTTGAAAAATCAGGTATACCCAAAGGTGTTGTAAATATAATTACTGGTCTAGGTGAGCCTTGTGGTAAAGCTCTAACTACACATGACCTTGTAGAAAGAATTGCTTTTACAGGTGGTCCTGAAACTGCAAAACATATTGTTAAAAATTCTGCAGAAAATTTATCGCAAGTAAGCTTAGAACTTGGTGGAAAAAGTCCTGTTGTCGTATTCGATGATGCCGAACAAGAGAACGCACTAAATGGAATTACTGCTGGTATCTTTGGTGCAAGTGGTCAAAGCTGTATTGCAGGATCACGACTTTACATTCAATCTAAAATTTATGATGACTTTTTAAATAAGCTAATAGCTAAGGCTGAAAAAATAAAATTAGGAGCTCCTATGGATAATGAAACTCAAATGGGACCTTTAAATAGTTATAAACAACTAGAAAATATAGAAAAAAATATCAAAGCTACAATTGAGCAAGGTGGAAAAATTAGATGCGGTGGAAAAAGGTCCAATATATCTAGTAAAGCTTATTATTTTCCAGCTACAATTATTGAGTGTGAAAATCATAATTTGCCTACAGCAGAGAATGAATTATTTGGTCCAGTTTTATCTGTTATGAAATTTGAAACAGAAGAGGATGTGATTAAATTAATGAATGATAATAAATATGGCTTATCTTCTGGAGTTTATACCTCAAACTTCGGAAGAGGTTTGAGAGTATCAAAAGCAATTAGAGCTGGAATTACTTTTGTAAATACTTATAGGTTAATTTCACCCATGGCCCCGTTTGGAGGAATTAAAGATAGTGGATATGGAAAAGAAGCAGGAATTGAGTCAATTAAAGAATACACAAGAATAAAAACCACATGGTTAAATTCATCGGATAAACCAATGACTGATCCATTTACAATGGGTTAATTTTTTGACTGTCAGACATTATTTTTTAGTTTTATTTATCATGTTTCTTTTTGGTAGTTCTTATCCAATTAATAAACTTGCATTAAACACATCCCTCACCCCTGTATTGGCAGCCTCATTGAGAATGTTTATACTTTTTGTTTGTCTTGTTCCTTTTTGTAAATTTAAAATCCCAAACAAAAAATACTATCTGCCTTTAGCAGGTTTTTCTTTTTCAATGGGCTTTGGTGTTTTTATTTTTTTAAATTTATCTCTGCAAAAAGCAACTATGGTTGCTCCTATAATTATTGGAGCTCAACTAGCAATACCCTTTGCAATTCTGGCAAGCTCTTTATTTTTAGGTGAAAAGGTAACTCCTAAAATGTGGGTATTAATATTTATTTCTTTTTTTGGAATTTTTTTAATTGGTTATGATCCAAATTTAAAAAGTGAAATTTTTGCAATTTTTCTTTGTGCAATTTCTGCTTTTTTCTATGGTGTTGCGAATGTGTTTTCTAGATATATTAAAGATATAGATGTTAAATTAACCAACACAGTTATGGGCTTTACTGGTTTTATACTGCTTTTTCTTTTTTCCATTTTTTTTGAAGGAAACACAGTTTATCAATTACTAAATATTGATTTTTATACTTGGCTTTTATTACTGCATAATGGGGTGATGGTTTCTGTAATTGCACACACTTCATTATTTTATTTATATAAATTTTATTCAGTAAATAAAATTATGCCCTTTTATTCTTTATTTCCAGTATTTGGCCTAATCCTAACGTTCTTTATATTCGGAGAAATCCCAACTCTACTTAGTGCGATTGGTGGTTTAATTATAATATTTTCTGTATATAGGCTTCAAAAAATTAGATAATTCTCCTATTGAAAATTCGTTTAAATAGTCTTTAATTTGATTTTTATAAATTGTTAACAATCAAAAAGGAAAATAATGAAAAAACTATTTATTGCTGCTTTTATATTCGTTTCTACTTTTACAACGAATACATTCGCAGAAGTTAAAATGGGAATCATTTTAGGATTTACTGGTCCTATTGAATCTCTAACACCAGCTATGGCTGCATCTGCAGAGCTTGCATTTAAAGAAGCTTCTGACTCAGGTTCACTATTAGGTGGAGAAACTATTTCAGTAGTAAGAGCAGATTCAACTTGTGTTGATTCAGCAGCAGCAACAGCAGCAGCAGAAGGTGTTATTGCACAAGGTGTTGCAGCAATTATGGGTGCTGACTGTTCAGGTGTAACTGGTGCTATTGCATCTAATGTTGCTGTACCAAATGGTGTAGTAATGATTTCACCTTCAGCAACTTCTCCAGGACTTACAGCTTTAGATGATAAAGGCTTCTTTTTTAGAACAGCCCCATCTGATGCTAGAGGTGGTCAGATTTTAGCTGATATTACTAAAGACAGAAAAATCAAAAGTGTAGCAATTACTTACACTAACAATGACTATGGAAAAGGTTTGGCTGATGTTTATGAAGCAGCTGTAAAAGCTCATGGTATTAAAGTAACAACTGTATCTGCACACGAAGATGGTAAAGCAGATTACTCATCTGAAGTAGCAACTTTAGCTTCAGCAGGTGGTGATGCCGTAGCAGTAATTGGTTACCTAGACCAAGGTGGAAAAGGAATTATTCAAGGTTCTTTAGACTCTGGTGCATTTGATAAATTTATTTTATCTGATGGTATGATCGGTGACTCATTAACTGAAGCTTTTGGAAAAGATTTAAATAAATCTTTTGGTTCAATTCCTGGTTCAATGAATAAAAAAACAGCAGGTACTTTTGCCTCTGTTGCTAAAGCAGCGGGTATCGACTCATCTGGACCTTACACTGGTGAATCTTATGATGCAGCAGCTTTAATCGTTCTTGCGATGCAAGCAGGTGGATCAGCAGATAGAGCTTCTATTGCAAAAAATGTAATGGATGTTGCTAATGCCCCTGGTACTAAGATTTACCCAGGTGAACTTAAAAAAGGTTTAGACTTACTAGCTAAAGGTAAAAAAGTTGACTACGAAGGTGCAACTGGTGTTACTTTTACTAACGTAGGTGAAGCTGAAGGTTCTTTCCTAGAAAAAGAAATCAAAGGTGGAAAATTCAAAAATAAAAAACAAAGATAATTAAAATCTTAATTTTAAAACCCTCAGCAGTGAAAATTGCTGGGGGTTTTTTTTATTTAAAAATTACTAATAATCCTAAAAAAACCAAATATCGAAATTAATATAAGAAAATAAAAAACAACTTTTCTATAAGTTTTCTCTTTGCTTTTAACAAAAAATTTATCACCAATATAAACACCTATTGGTAAAATAATAATCAGTGGAATAGTTCTATAAATAGTTGTGAGATCTACAATTCCTGCAAAAAAACTTAGAGTAAATGCATAAATATCTGTTAAAAAGAATAAGGCTGCTAATGAACCTCTAATTACTGCTGGTTGAATACTTGTAACTAATAAAAAAAGTGCCACAGGCATTCCACCTAATGTGGTTAATCCATTTAATGTTCCAGAGACTATTCCAGTAATAAGTTTTCCATAATTATTATTAATTTTTTTATTCTCATATCCTTTCATTAATAAAAATGAAAAAAATATAACTAATGCGCAAACTGACAGGTGTGTTGTATCTGGAGATAAATACTTCAATAAATAAAGCCCAATAGGTGACCCAATGATTATTCCTATCAATAATTTTAAAACAAAATTCCAGTCTATTTTGTTCCATATATATGGAACCATAAAAATACTAATAATAACCTCAAGTATTAGAATAATTGGGACTATCTCTATTGCTGGAAGAATAAAAGAAAAGCCAGAAATACATATTGCAGAAAAGCCAAAGCCATTAAAACCTCTTATAATAGATGCAATAAATACGGTAAATATTACAAAATAGATTTCAATTAAACTAAGTTGAAGATTAGATAAAAAATCCACTCTATTTTCTCTCTTTAAAGTCTGCTCTTAATGTTGATAAAATAATTATTACTAAAAATATTATACAAACTAAATTCATTGTTTTCCAACTTGTTAAGGTTAAAAAAACTCCAGCCGATAAGCTTGCTACTGCCTGAATAGAATAAACAATTAAATCATTAAAGCCTTGTGCTTTAAATTTTTCATCCTCTCTATAAGATAAAACTAGTAAACTTGTTCCAGATATAAATAAAAAGTTCCAACCAAATCCTAAAAATATTAATGCAATTAAATAATTAATAAAATTTTGCTCAAATAAACTAGTCAAAATTGTTATAAAAAATAAAACAACACCAGCGTACATAATTTTACTATGTCCAAATTTTTTTATCAAAAAACCTGTTATCAATGAAGGTAAAAACATAGCTGCGATATGAAATTGAATTACAAAACCTGTTTTAGTTAAACTTATTTTTTCCATTACATGCATACTTATTGGAGTTGCAGTCATTAAAAATGACATCACTGCATAAGCAAATGCCGAAGCCACTAATGCTTGTAGAAATCTTGGTTGAGAAATTAACTCCAAATAACTACGTTTGATTTTCTTGTTAACATGATTGGGTTTATGTCCATCCTCATAAAATAATAGAAAAATTGTTGAAGTAAGAGTTAAAGCAGCAAGTGCAATATAAGATCCGGCATATAAATGTTCGGCTATAAAACCTTTTGTTATATTAGCAACATTTGGTCCTATAAAGGCCGAACCTATTCCTGCTAATAATATTATTGAAATAGCTTTTGGTGCCATATCTTTTTTAACAGTCTCAACTGCAGCAAAACGATATTGATGACTGAAGGCTACTCCTGCACCAAGCAAAAAACATGAAATATTAAAAAGAATAAAACTTTCAATAATTATTGAGTACGCCGCTAGAACAGATGATAAGGAACTCACTACAGAAGCAAACATAAAGCCTGCTCTTCGACCAATTATACTCATAACCTTTGCTGCAAAGATTGCAAAAATTGCAATACCAACAATTGATAAAGCCATCGGTAAAGTTGCTAAAGATTTTACTGGACTAAACTGAGAGCCAATTATTCCACTTAAGAAAACTGTTACGGGTGCTGCTGTAAAAGCAAAAATTTGACTTAAAATTAGCAACCATAAATTTTTATTCATTAAAAAATGTATTTATCACTAAGATAAAGAGCAAAACCTAGAGCCATCCCTAATAAAATATATTTCATAATAAGGTTTATTTTATTTCGATTTTTTCAGGAAGTATACCTTTAGGTCTATACCTCATGATCAACAGAAGACCCATCCCCATCATTAAATATCTAAAGTAAGGAACGCTTTCAATTAAATGAATTTTTAATGAATGTGTATCTGCTAAACCTGCTGTAAACAAATTAATCAAGAATAATGCAATTGGCGCTGCCTCAATCCATAGAAACCAGACTGCAAAACCTCCTAAAATTGCTCCAAAATTATTTCCACTTCCTCCAACAATAACCATAACCCAGATTAAAAAAGTATATCTCATAGGTTGGTAACTACCTGGAGTAAATAAACCATCTTGAGTAACTAACATAGCGCCAGCAATTCCAACTATAGCTGAGCCTAAAATAAAGATTAATAAATGTTGCTTGACGACATTTTTTCCCATTGCATTAGCAGCTTCTTCATTGTCTCTTATCGCACGCATCATTCTTCCCCATGGAGAGTAAAGAGCTTTTTGAGTTACTATTAACAAGGCTATAACAACAATTAAAAATAAACCTGAATAACAAAGTTTTACAAAAACTGATGATCCCTCAATTACTAATTGGTTAAGAGCTGATTGTTTATCAGTAATACTGGAGATTAAATCTAATTTCCCAGAATTAAATTTTGCAACTAAATTTATAAACCATTCTTTAGTTTGGAGTTCAATTTCATAAGGCACTGGTCGATCCAGTCCAATTACATTTTTAACACCTCTTGTTAACCAATCTTCATGCTTGATTATGGCTATAACTATTTCTGATATTAATAGTGTGGCAATAGCTAAATAGTCTGCACGTAAACCTAAAGCAACTTTACCAACTATAAATGCTAGACCTGCTGCAAAAAATGCACCTACGATCCAAGAAAACATAATTGGTAATCCTAATCCACCAAGAAATCCTGTTGTTGCTGGGTTAACATTTTCAATAGCTTCAATACTTGTCTCTGATGTAATTCTTATAATTATAATTCCAGCAATAATAATTGTAGCAATACCATAAGTTCTAATTTTAGATTTTTCAAAGTTTTTTAATACAAAACGTATTGCAAGGACCATTGCAACAATTAACCATAAAGACATTAGAATACTAAAACCTCCCGCAACCCATGCTTCTTGTACAGGTTCAACAGAAATTAAAACTGCAGCCAATCCACCTAATGCCGCATAACCCATTAGACCAAAATTGATTAACCCTGCATACCCCCATTGAATATTTGCTCCCATAGTCATTACAGCAGAAATTAAACACATATTAAAAATTGATAGAGCTACATTCCAAGATTGAAATATTCCAACTAAAATAATAAGCCCCAACATGATTGTGTAAGCTATAATTACATTTAAGTGCTTTCTCACAGTACCTTCCCTTTGAATATTCCATTAGGTCTATAAAGTAAGACAATCACCAGTATAGAAAATGAGACAGCAAATTTATAATCTGTTGATAATAACTGAACTAAGGTTTCTGGCTCCATGCTTGCTGGCAAAACATACATAAAGAATTTTTTATAAGCATAAGTTAGGAATATTTCTGAAAATGCTATGACGTATCCTCCTAAAAATGCTCCAAACGGGTTTCCAATACCTCCAACAATTGCTGCAGCAAAAATTGGCAGCATGTTATTAAAGTAGGTAAATGGCTTAAAACTTTTGTCCAATCCATATAAAGCTCCGCCAATTGTCGCTAAAATACCTGCAATAATCCAAGTAATCATAACTACTCTTTTAGGATCAATTCCTGACAATAAAGCTAAATCCTCATTATCAGAATAAGCACGCATGCTTTTTCCTGTCTTAGTTTTGTTTAAAAACCAAAATAAAATAGAAACCAATACAATTGTTACAAATATAGTTAATACCTGACTAGATTTAATTGCTAAACCTTCATTAAGTCCTGTCATTTCTTTAAACTCACCTGCTTTGATAATAAATTTTTCTCCATCAAAAAACCTCTGATCTGATGGACCGATTATTATTCTAACAACAGCTTGAGTTACAAACATTACACCAATACTAACCATTGCAAGTTGAACAGGAGGACTTTTGCTCACTCTATAATATCTAAAAACAAATTTATCAATTAAGAGCATATATCCAATTGTTAAAACAATTGCAAAAGGGATGGCAAGTAACGCTGTTGGTAAAACACCTAAAGAAATTCCAAGTGATTGAAAATACCAAGTAAATAATATGGTGACCATCGTACCAAAAGCCATCATGTCCCCAGTTGCAAAATTAGCAAACCTTAAAATTCCATAAATTAAAGTTACAAATATTGCACCTAGTGCTAGTTGAGAGCCATACGTAAGAGCTGGCATAAAAATATAATTTAATAATAATATAATTGCGTTTAAGAATTCCATACTATCCACCTAAAAAAGAGCTTCTTACTCTTGGGTCGTTTAATAATTCTTTTCCTGTTCCTGAATACTTATTTTCACCTGTAACTAGTACATATCCACGATCAGAAATATTAAGCGCTTGTTTAGCATTTTGCTCAACCATTAAAATTGCAACATTAGTTCTTTTTACTTTGATGATATGATCAAATAATTCATCCATTACTATTGGAGAAACACCAGCAGTGGGTTCATCTAACATTAATACAGATGGTTTTATCATTAATGCTCTTCCAAGAGCCACTTGTTGTCTTTGACCTCCAGATAATTCACCAACTAATTGGTTTCTTTTTTCTCTAAGTATTGGAAATAGTTCATAAATTTCTTCTATAATATTTTGATAATTGTCATCTCTTAAATAAGCTCCCATCTCTAAATTTTCTTCAACACTCATTCCAGAAAATACATTTTTTGTCTGTGGTACAAATGAAATACCTTCTCTCACCCTATCTTGTGGTGAAAGTTTTGAAATATCTTTGCCATCAATTATAACTGAACCAGATTTTAAATTTAAAAGACCAAGCATTGCTTTCATGGCTGTTGATTTACCAGCACCATTAGGTCCAAGAATTGAAACTATTTCGCCTCTGTTTACATTAACTGAACAAGAGTTGATGATATCAGGTCCATTACCATAACCACCTGTCATTTTTAAACCTTCAAAAAAAGCCATTAGTTCTCATCCTTTATCTTTGATCCTCTGCCTAAATAGCTTTCTATAACTTTTTCATCTTTCTTAGCTTCTTCAGCAGTCCCTTCAAATAAAACTGAACCTTCTGCCATAACAATAACAGGGTTACATAATCTACTTATAAACTCCATATCATGTTCGATCATACAGAATGTATAACCTTCTTCCTTATTTAACTTAAAAATAGCAGTTCCTAAATCTTTAAGCAGTGTTCTATTAACACCAGCACCTACTTCATCAAGTAATACTAATTTTGCATCGACCATCATGGTTCTTCCAAGTTCTAATAATTTTTTTTGGCCTCCAGATAAATTCCCAGCTAATTCATTTGATAAATGAGTCAGATTTAAAAAATCGACTACGTCTTGTGCTTTTTGTTTAACTTTAAGTTCTTCCGTTCTAACTAAACTTGGTTTTAATAAAGCAGTCATTAAATTTTCACCTGACTGATTTGCAGGAACCATCATTAAATTTTCAAGCACAGAAAGATTAGTAAACTCATGTGCTATTTGAAAAGTTCTTAAAATTCCTTTAGAAAATAATTCATATGAAGGAACGTCAGTAACATCCTCATTATTAAACAATACTTTTCCTTGTGAGGATTTTAAATTTCCAGCTATTAGATTGAACAAGGTGGTCTTGCCTGAGCCGTTAGGTCCTATAATTCCTGTAATAGATCCTTTCTTAATCTTTAATGAACAATCTGACACTGCAGCCAAACCTCCAAAATATTTAGATAGATTTTCAATTTGTAAGATGTTCTGTTCTTGATCCATGAAATTTATTTATTTAATCTTCTATGTATACTGTTGAGTGTTTTTTCTAAAGATTTATAAAAACCTGCTTTGCTTAATTCTTTAACTCCTTGTTCATTCAATCCTTTAGGTGTTTGAGACTCTTTTACTAAAAATTTTAAATCTTTTTTAGAGTTTACAACTGCATCTTCTGATAATGCTAAAAATAAAGATGTTATATATTTTTGTGCATTATTTCGTTTAACTCCTCTTTTCACTAACCAGCCTGTCATTACTCTTAGTAATTCATAAAAGGGTGCCATCATTCCAGAGGTTGACCAAAAATTGATTGAAGATTTTTCATTTTTAATTTCAACGGTTGTGCCAATTTTATTAAAAAAATCTTTAACTTTTTTATTGGGTGGACAAATGGGTACTGGTCCTTTTTTTAAAGATATAGGAGGTAATGGTATCGCTCTTATAATTTTTGCTTTAACTTTAATTGCTTTTTTAAGTTGAGCTAAAGTAATTGTTGATATGAAACTAATTACAGTTTGATTTGATCTAAACTTTAAATTTTTAATAATTTTTTCACCCACTGTTGGAGTTACTGATAAAAATATCCAATCACAAGAATTAATAATTTCCTGGTTATCTTTACTAACAGTTATCTTTTTAAACTTTTTTTTTAAAATATTAGATGTAGATTTATTTCTCTCAGAGATGATTATTTTGTTATACGAAATACTGGAACTGCAAATACCAGTAATAACGGCAGACGTAATTTTACCTGTTCCTATAAAGCCTAATTTCATAAATATAGTTACTTTATAGTGATATTAGTGAATTAATTAATAAAAAAAGAACCTCTAATTCTCAATAGTTCTCTGCTTAAATCTTTATTTTCTTTGAAAGGTTTTCTTCCGTGTAACCAAAAATAATTATTAGCCACAATGGTTGATCCAGGTACTAATTTAGTGATTACTTTATTCTTACTTTCCTCTAAAGCATCTGATAATTTTTGTAAGAAAATTCCTTGATCCATATTTTTTGGTTCAGGGAATTGATCAATATATGAAATATTTGGCTTACCGTTATCATCTGTTGTGAAAACTGGATGTTCAACTTTATATTCTATATTTTTACTTTTAGGAGACCCCCATACAAAATTTTGTTTTCCAATGGGGTCATTGAATAAATCCTCACAATGTTCCCAGTCATCAAGATGCAACATTGCTGTTTCTCCTCCTTGGACATTTTGTTCTTCAATTTTAGTCATCAAAAGCCAATCTGTGATCTCTTTAACATATGTCCCATCCGTATGAAGATCCATATTTGTGTAAGCTTTTCTTAAGTACGAGTCACTTTTATCTTCATGCTTTACAAAAAATCTTGCATAATATTTTCCAGCCATGGCATCATAATTTGGATTACCAATTAAATAGGCAATTGCTGTTGATAGCTTTACTAAAAAGATATCATTAATTTTTGCACTTACTTTTTTTGGTCCAATTATAAAACAACCTGTTTCTCTATCTCTTACTATTGAATTAAGTAATTTGCTTAATTTATTAGAAGTTAAATCATCTAAACTTTTAGCAATAGTAAATCTGGTAAATGGTTTGTACTCTAAGGCAGTGATATCAAATTTATTGAATGGAAATATTAATTTATCTAAAATTTCATCTTCAATTCTAATGTCAATTATTCTTTTTGAATTTTGATGTTCTGTTATTGTTATTCCAGAGATATTTTCCATTAGAAATAATTACTTAGTACCGCCATCATGATAGCAGAAATAACAGTAGGATAAACAAAATTTCTTTTAGATATAAAAAATATAAATAAACAAAATAAAACAACAGTTACTCTACTTAAGTAACTAGCATCAGACAAAACACCTACCGGAAATATAATTGTTCTTGCTATTAATGCAGCTAGTGTTGAGTAGGCAAGACAATTAAACCATTTAAATAATTTTGAAGTTACTTTTATTCCTTGTGAAGAAATTGCACCTAAAAACCTTGAAGAGAAAGTTGCAAGGGACGTGACTAAGATTGCAAGAAATACACTAGTTGACATTTAGCTCTCCTATAAAATAAGCAATTGTTCCACCAACAAGTCCTCCCAATAAAATTGACCACTCTGGAGATAGAAAATAAAAAATTGGTCCTAATATCAGACCTAAAATTACTGCAGTTGTAATTTGAATAGTTTTCATTGCCCCAACCATCATGCATAAAAAATAAATTGGGTTTAAAATTGCTAAGCCCATCATCATATTCTTATCCAAATAATCAGATGCATAAAATCCTATAAAAGTTCCTATTACTGCTGTAGTCCAAGTAGCACAACCAATTCCAATCCAAAAATCAATTCTATGTTTTTTTTCAATACTTTTGTAATTACTTTTCATAATTAGCCATGCAGATACTGCTATAAAATGACATGAAAAGTAATATTTCCATTTTGGTTGGCTTTTGTGCATCATTAATGGAAATAAAGAAACAGCCATTGGATAAAGACGAGCATTAACAAACCAAACAGCTAAAAAAATATTTAATAATGAAGCTCCAACTAATAACGACTCTGCCATAACTAATGATCCAGGCAAAGCATAAGTAAGCATAGTTGAAAAAATACTTTCTTGAATATTAAATCCTAAATTTTTAAGAAGTGCCCCAATTGCTATAAAACAAGATCCAAGTGCAAGGGCTGGGCTATCTGGAGCTAAAATAGATTTGAAACCTTTAAAGAAAAATTCTTTATTAATCATTAACCACCAAGGAATAATCTACCAACGTCAGGATTTTTTAATAAATCGTCCCCTTTGCCAGCAATAGCAGTTTGTCCTGATACTAAAACATAACCTATATCAGCAAACTCTAATCCTTTTTTAGCATTTTGTTCCACTAGGATAATAGTTTTCTTTTCTGTTTGTTGAAGATCTCTTAATATTTCAAAAACCATATCTATATATCTCGGTTCTAAACCAATTGAAGGTTCATCAACAAGTAATACAGAAGGTTTCATAACTAGTGCTCTAGAAATTTCTAATAATCTTCTTTCCCCACCAGATAAAACTTTTGCAGGTTGGTTTCTTCTGTTTCTTAATCTTTCATATTTTTCAAAAATTCTTTCAGCTTCTTGATAAGATTCGTCTGTGTTTTCTTTAGTATAACCACCCATTAGTAAATTTTCTTCAACCGTCATATCTGGAAAGACTGAATTATCTTGTAAGATATATGCTATTCCACACGACTTAAGTTTTTCTGCTGGGGTTAGATGCGTAATTTCTTTACCATCAATTTCTATTTGCCCTGAAAAGATATTTGTAAATCCATAAATAGAGTGAAGAATTGTAGATTTTCCAGCACCATTTGGACCAATTAAACATAGAGATTGAGCTTTACTTACACACAAATCAAAATCATGTAGAATTTCCATCTTACCATAACCAGCAGATAAATTTTTAATCGTTACATGGTTATTGTCTGGAGATAGTTTTTTTAATTCTTCAGGTCCTGGTGCTTTTCCTAATACATCATATTGATTTGACATTATTGTGCTCCCAAGTAAGCGTCTAGCACACGCTTATCATTTTTAATTTCATCTGGAGTTCCGTTTGCCAACATTTGACCATGTGCTAAACAAAAAACTCTTTGTGCTAAATTCATAATTACTTTCATATTATGCTCTATAACTAACAGGGTAATCCCATAATCTTTATTAACACTAATTAAACGATCAATAATTCCATTAATTAATGTTGGATTAATTCCAGCTGTTGGCTCATCTAACAAGAGCATTTTGGGCTCATTCATTAATGCCATTGCTAGTTCTAATAATTTTTGCTGACCAAAAGAAAGATCTCCTGCTCTAAGTTTTCTTTTTTGATGAAGTCCTACAAACTTTAATAATGTTTCTGCTTTATCAGTTAAACCTGAAGGTATTTTTTGGAAAACTGTTAAAATTCCATCATTTTCAGGTTTGTGGCTGATTAGCATATTTTGAATACAGTTTAATTTTCCATAAATTCGGGTTTGTTGAAAAGTTCTAAGTAATCCAAGTTTAGCAATAACAGGTACTGGTAACTCAGAGACTTCTCTGTTGTTAAATTTAATTGAACCCCCATCAATTGGATAAGTTCCAACTATTGAGTTAAATAAAGTAGTTTTTCCAGAACCATTTGGCCCAATTAATCCAACTATTGAACCTTGTTCAACTGACATAGAGATATCTACGTTGGCTTTAACACCGCCAAAAGATTTACTTACATTTGATATATCTAATATAGCCATTATTTTAATTCTACCTGTGCTTTTCGGTCAGCTTCATCAATTACTTCTCCAAATCTTTCAGGATATTTCTCTCTTAACCATCCCATTAAACCTTCAGGAAAATAAACAACGATTACAATAATTAAAACTCCAAGAGCTACATACTGCCATCCTAAAAAGTAAGTCCAAAATCCTTCTTTAAATAAATGAAATAAAACAGCACCAACTAGTGGTCCCCATAAAGTTCCTTTACCACCAAGAATTGCCATTAACACCATAAACACTCCAAATGTAGGTCCAGCAAATGCAATTTCATTAGGTTCAATGTAACCATTAATATGACCCATTAGTCCTCCTGCAATTCCAACAAAGAACGCTGATACCATCCAACCTATAATTTTATACCTCATAGTGTGAATGCCCATTGCTTCAGCTTTATCTTCGTTATCTCTTATTGCATTTAAAATTAATCCAAATCTTGTACTGTAGGCCCACTTTAAAGTAATAAAAGTTATAACTGCTAAACCAAAACTTAAATAGTACATAAACTGTGATGATGATGCGTTAGATCCTAAATCTTTTGGCCAAACAGGAACCGTCATACCTTGTCCTGCTCCAATAATTTCAATTCCACCTGCAATTTCGCCAGCAGCAATTCCTAAAGCTAAAGTACAAATTGCAAAGTAATGCCCTCTTAAACCTAAAATTCCATAACCAATTACTCCTGCAATTATTGTTGGAATAATTCCTGCTAACAATATTCCAACTCCAAACCCTTGAAAAAATTGTGGAACCGTATGAACAAAAGTTTTTTCTCCACCAGCATCCGTCCACTCAGCTAATGAAAAAAACATTGCTATTTGTGTACTTGAAGCAACATACATTCCAACTCCAAAAAATAAAATATTTCCAAATGTATTGTAGCCCATTTGTCCACCTTGAACGTCCCAAGTCATCGCAAGAACGATTAAAATATAAAGAAACGACATCTGAAGTTTGTAAGCAGGAAATATAAATGCACCAGCTAAGCCAAAAATTATTAGACCCATGTATAAAAGAGTATTTTTATTCATTATTTTAGATATTCTCTTTTTCTTGATAATTTAAATCTTCTGTAAACAAGAATTAATACGAGTAGCGAGAATACAGCTGCTATTCTAAATTCTGTTCCAAGTAGATAATCTGCCCATTCTTCAAATATACCAAGACCCATACCAGATATTGCAACAGCTGGTAAATTTCCAAGTCCAGCAATGATTACAATCATGAATGATCTTACCGTGTAAGGTAATCCTGTGTATGGATGAAGTGTAAATGTGATCGCAACACAAGCTCCTGCTATTCCACATAATGCTGCATTTATTCCAAATGTTGCAGCATAAACTTTTTCTGTATCTACACCTAAAATTTTAGCAGCTCTTGCATTTTGTGCGGTTGCTCTAATTGCTCTACCTAATTTTGATTTTCTCATATAGATCACCAAAATAAATGCAGATATGACACAAACAGCTCCTGAAAATAACTTAGCATTAGGAATTGTAACCATATCGTTAAATAACATTGTTGTTCCAAAATCTGATTGAGCAACAACTACGTCTGCGCCAAATGCAAAATTCATTAACTGTTGTGCTAAAATACTAATTCCAAAAGTTGCAAGAATTGATGTAAATAAATCTTTATCTACCACTTTATTAATAACCAGCTTGTACATTCCCCATCCAACACAATACATTACAATTGGAGATACAATTATACCAAAGGCTGGATGAATTCCTGAGAGATACATAAAGTAAGCAATGTAACCACCCATAATTACTAATTCTCCTTGAGCAATGTTTATTATATTCATTACTCCCCACTGCAGAGCCATTCCATAAGCAATTAATGCAAATAAAATACCTAGAAGTATTCCATCCATTGAGGCTTGGACCATTAGTATTGGTGCTTGAAAAATTAGAAAATCCATAAATTATTTAAATGTTTATAAAAAAATGCCCCCTATTTCTAGGGAGCATTTTACATATTAGGTATTATCTTTTTGACCAAGATGGAATTGGGTGTACCAACTCAGCTGATGCCCATTTTGTAGGAGCAACAACTTTGTTTTCACACTTACTACCATCATCGTTACATGATACTTGGAAAAGTACCATTGGTTTTGATACGTTCTGCCCACCTTCTGCAAATTTTATGTTCCCATAAAAAGTTTGCATATCAGTTGCAGCTAAAGCGTCTCTAACTTTTTTAGTGTCAAATGATTGCGCTCTTTCGAATGCATCTTTAAATACTAATAAAGCAGCTGACGACTCTGCAGCTTGGTATGGCGGTGCATAACCAAATGCTTTTGTAAAATCTGCATCATAGGTAGTTCCATCTTTAAAGAAATCATCTTTGTAAGATAATGATTTATGCCATTGAGAAGCACAAAGTGCATACTCAGAAGCTTTACCATGCATCTTAGATAATTTAGCGGCATCACAGTGAGTCATTGCTAACATAGGAACATCAACTTTCATTTCTGAAATTTGCCTAACAGCTGTTAAAGCTCCTTTTGTGTGACCTGAAACCACAAGAACATCTGGTTTTACAGCTTTTACTTTAGATAAAGTAGCAGCCATATCATTAAGTTCTTTCGGTAACTTGTCATCAATTATGATTTTAGAACCTGTTCTTTTAGCAGCATCAAGAATACCTAATCTCACATCTTGAGAGAAAGCATCTTGTTCAAATGCCATTGCAATCTTAACTGGTTTTCCACCGTTTTTTTCAACTGCAAGATCAATTGCTACATCAAGATATAAGTTCGCAGGAGCTAGTACTGCAAATAAATATTTATAACCCTTAGTGAATAACGATCTAGACGCACCGTTTGCTTCAACCATAGGAATTCCATATTTTTCAGTTACAGGAGCCATAGCTTTAGTCAAACCTGAGCTATAAGGCCCAAGCATGTATTGAACACCATCTTGTTGAATTAATCTTTCTGCAAGTTGTGCTGCCCTTCCAGAGTTTGACTCGTCATCGTAATAAATGATTTCAAACTTGTAAGTTTTTCCACCAACCTTAATACCACCCATGTCATTTATTCTGTCAACTGCTAAGTTATAGCCGTTTTGAGTATGAACACCATTTGATGAGTATTTTCCAGTCAATGAAATAGCTGCACCTAAAATAATTTTATCCCCAACAACCTTCGCGAAAGATATTGTTGAAGCTGAAATTAAAAGAGCAATTGCAGAAACTAAAGTAATAATTATATTTCTGATTTTCATTTTTATTTCTCTCTATTAGTTTTTTAATTTAAATAAATATTTAACCCTTAAATGTAATTACACGCAAGTCCTTAAGACAAAAGTGTGACCTAATAGTTTTGAATAAATGCTATGATTAAAGCGATTAATATCAATACACACGCTGAAATTGTATTAATAACTTTTGGGTTTGCTTTTATCCAAACAATTAATTTTCTAGCAAGAACAGCATAAGCAATTAAAGATAAAAAATCTAAAACTGCATATGTTGTAATTAAAATTATAAATTGGACAATATAATTTGAATTAAAATCTATAAACTGTGGGAATATTAAAGGAAAAAACATCCAAGCTTTTGGACTTGTTCCTGCAACTAAAAAACCATCTTTAAAAAAAGAAAAAAAGCTTTTTGACGAAATATTATTTGAATTTATATCTTTTGGTCTTGAATTATAAATATCATAAGCAAGATAAAGTAAGTAAGCTATACCAATCCACTTAAAAGTATTTAGAAAGTTTGGATTATCGACAAAAAAAGATCCTAAAACAAAAATTACTAAAGTGGCTTGAATAATATTTGCCGTAACATCTCCAAGAGCTGTCCAGATACATTTTTGAACTCCATAATTCATGGAATACGAAATGATTACAATTCTAGGTGTGCCAGGAGTGATAAATAAAAATAAAATAATCTGTAAAAAAAGAAAATAATTTAAGGGAAGCATTTTGTTGTTTGGATAGTCCTAAATAAAACCGGGAGCTAAAGATGGCTAAATAGGACTATCTTAGGAATGATAATATCATGAGCTGAAATAAAATGCATTAACCATTTTTTTCAAATATAAGGTATTTATGAAAAAAAAAGGTCACACCCCTATAACTAGGGTTAAAAATCCAGAGCCTCATGTATCAGATCCTGAATGGATCATCTGGGCTGCTTGGGCTGACCGGATTACCTTTGAAGAAATAGAGCAAAAAACTGGAAAGACAGAAGGTGAAGTAATCAAGATTATGAGGCGTTCTATAAAGCCTGTTTCTTTTAGATTGTGGAGAAAAAGAGTTAATCAAAAAAGTATTAAACATAGAAAAAAATTTGAATACTCTAGAAAAGAAATTACTAGTAAAATTAAAAAGAATGATTATTTATAAGATATGAAAAATGTAACTATTTATACAGGTCCACTTTGTAATTTTTGTGATGCAGCAAAAAGATTATTAGCTAGAAACAACGTTGAATATAAAGAAATTAATATTGCAACAGTAGATGGAGCAATGGATGAAATGATTACTAAAGCTAATGGAAAAAGAACTATTCCACAAATCTTTTTTGATGATAATCATATTGGTGGTTACGATGATGTTAGAGCTCTTGAAAAAGAAAATAAATTACTAGAACTTTTAAAATAAACTAGTTTTTAGGTTTAAAAGTCAGACAAACACCATTATTACAATATCTTTTACCAGTTGGTTTAGGTCCATCTTCAAAGATATGACCATGATGTCCACCACATTTTTTGCAATGATATTCTACCCGCTCATAACCTAATAGAGTATCTGTTTTAGTTTCAAATGCATCCGGTAACGATTGATAAAATGAAGGCCAACCTGAACCACTTTCATATTTGGCATTTGAGTCAAATAATTTTTCACCACAATTAGCACAATGATAGCTTCCTTCTCTCTTCTCGTGATTTAATTCACTTGTACCAGGCGCTTCTGTACCATCTTCAAATAGAACTAATTTTTGTTCAGCTGTAAGGTCTTTGTTAATTTTTTTTGTCATGGTTTATTCTAATACTCTTAAGGGTTTACCTGCAACACATGCCTCTAATCCTTCAATCATCTGTGTATAAAATATACTATAATTTTCTGCTGTTACATAGCCAACATGTGGCATCAACAATGCATTTGGTAAAAATCTTAATTTATTTCCTTCTGGTAGAGGTTCTTTTTCATAAACATCAAGTCCTGCTCCAGCAATAACATTGGTTGATAATGCTATAATTAAATCATCTTCATTAATAATTGATCCTCTAGATGTATTAATTAAAAAAGCAGTTTTTTTCATTGAGTCTAATTCTTTTAGTTTTATTAACTCTTTATATCTTTCTCCACCTTGCACATGGATCGATAAAAAATCAGAATTTTGAAATAGATCTTCTTTACTGCATGGAAGGACACCAAGTTCTTTACAGGTATCCAAGTTTAAATTTTCACTCCAAGCCATAACTTCCATGCCAAAAGCTTTAGCAATTTTAGCAACTTGTGAACCAACTCTTCCAAGTCCAACTAACCCCAAAATCTTTCCTTTAAGCTCAAACCCAATAGTGGTTTGCCAGTAACCTTGGTACATGTTGTCAATTTCTTCTTTAAAATTTCTAGCTAACCCTAAGATTAAACCCCAGGTTAATTCTGTTGTGCCTGCAAAATCAATGTCAGTACCACACACAGTAATTTTTCTCTTTTTAGCAGCAGCTAAGTCTATTGCTTTATTTCTTGAACCACTGGTAATGATATATTTAAGGTCATTTAAATTATCGATTAAATTTTTAGTAATAGGAGTTCGCTCTCTCATTATCAATAATGCTTCAAAGTCTGATAATTGCTCTATGGCATCTGCTTCATCTTCAAAGGGTTTACTGAATATTTTAAATTCATATTTGCCAGATAATTTTTTTAAATCAACAAATTCGTGAGACACGTTTTGGTAATCATCTAAGATAGCAACTTTAAGCATTTTTAATCTTTCTGTTTGATAAAAGAATTCCTGTTAAAATAAATATTGCGCCCAACATATGATAAAACATAAATTTTTCATTAAAAATAATCATTGCCATAATTGCACTTAAAATAGGCATCATATGTAAAAAAACACCTGCTCTGTTAGCACCAATTAAAGCAACTCCCTTTATCCAAAAAATAAAAGAAGCAAGACCTGGAAATAGAACTACATAAAATAAAATCATGTAAAAGTTTTGATTTAAAACAATTCTAAAGCCCATTTGATACTCTATAAAGTAAATTGGTATTAAAAAAATAAAGCCAAATGAAATTACTACTTCTAGTAAACCTAGTTGAGATAGTTCGTGTTTTTTTTTCTTTAAAAGAGCTGAATAAGTAGCCCAAGAAAGCATTCCAAAAACCATCGTGATGTCACCCTTGTTGAAGTCTAAATTCATTAATATTCCAAGATTTGCTTTGGTTATAATTAAAACAACTCCAATAAAAGAACATGTAACGCCCATTATTTGAAAAGTATTAGTTTTTTCAATTTTTAAAATTGAAGAAATGAAAATGATCATCACTGGTATTGTTGATATCATCAACACTCCACTGATTACTTGCGTAAAGTTTAAAGAATAATAGACAATTGAATTAAAGATAGTGACGCTCGTTATTCCAAGAATTGTGTAATATTTATAATTTTCTAAAATATAACTTCTTTTGTTAAATAGTTCTTGAATTGTAAATGGAGCTAAGATCAACCAAGCAAAAAGCCATCTATAAAAATTTAATGAAAATGGAGGTACTTGATATTGACTAGCAAATTTTCCAACTAAAAAATTTCCTGACCAAAATAAAGCTGCTAAAAATAAAAAAATATAAGCAACATTATTTTTATTTATCACTTAGCTAAACCTAAGAGAGCTATATGGCTTTAAGTCTAAGTTTGTATTTTCTTCAGCAATCATTCCAGAGATTATTTTCCCTGAAATAGGTCCTAATGTCCATCCTAAATGATGATGACCAAAGCAATAAAAAACATTTTTATATTTTTTTGAAGGTCCTATTACAGGCAAGTAGTCTGGTAATGTAGGTCTAAAACCAAGCCACTCATCTTCATGTTCGGGTAAATCACCCATCATGTATTTTGCATTATTAATTAAATTTTTAACTCTTGATTTTGATAATGGGTTGTCTAATCCACCAAATTCAACCGTACCTACAACTCTAAGTCCCTGTTCCATGGGTGTAATACCAAATCCTCTATTTTGGAAAATTACGGGTCTACTTAAAAGATGATCGCAATTTTTAAAATGCACATGATACCCTCTTTCAGTATCTAGAGGTATTTTTTCATCTAAATTATCTGTTAATTTTTTTGAAAATGAACCGCAGGCAATAACAATTTTATCAAATAGAAAACTTTGTGTTTCAGCTTTTATAACTGGCTTTTCATCATTAAAATTTATGTCTTTAATATTCATTTTTAAAAACTTACCCCCCTTTTTCAAAAAAAGATCATAAAGTTTTAAAAGAATTTTCTTAGGGTTTCTCGCATGTCTGCCATATTGATAATAAACACCTCCATGATAGATAGGTTTTATATTCGGTTCTAAGTCATGAATTTCTTTTGGAGTAATTACTTGTTGATCAACCCCCAGTTCATTTCTAACTTTAATCTCTAGTTCTCTACTTTTTAAACTTTGATCGTTCCAAATATATAAAATACCTTTTTTTTCAACCAATCCTCCAAGCTCTACTTCATCAAATAATTCATCATAAGCAGGTAATGCTAAATCTAAAATTTGATGCATGTTTTTAGCAGTATGCATCATTCTTTTTGTAGTACAGTTTCTTATAAATTGTAAAAACCAAGGCATCATTTTTGGAACATAGTTCCATTTTAAAGCAAGTGGACCTGTAGAACTTAAAAGCATTGCAGGGACATCAGTTAATACATCAGGTCTATTTATAGGAACAGATGCATATGGAGAAAAGTGACCTGCATTACCGTAGGATGCAGCAGGACTTCCCGGTTCATCTCTATCAAAAATTGTTACACTAAAACCTTTTTTTTGTAAAAATAAAGCATTTGAAATACCTTGTATACCAGCACCAACAATTCCAATTTTTAAATTTTTTTCCATGACACTTTATATAATTCTTAAAATTAAATATTCTCGCGACAAATTCGACAAGTAAAACATTAAAATACTTACGCTATTAGCTGTTTATGATTAATTTTAGCACTCATAACAATTGCAAATCCAATCATGGTTGCAAGCATTGAAGACCCTCCATATGACATAATTGGCAGTGGAGATCCAACGATAGGCAGTAAACCTAAAACCATTGACATATTTACTGTTACATAAAAAAATATTGCAGACCCATAGCCGTAGCAAAAAAGTTTAGCAAAATAACTCCTCGAGATTGCACCAATTCTTAATACTCTATAAATAATGATTATATAAATTAACAATAAAACTAGAGAACCTAAAAAACCTTGCTCCTCAGCAAATAAAGTGAAAATGAAATCTGTATGTTTTTCTGGTAAAAATTCTAAATAACTTTGAGTTCCTTTTAAAAAACCTTTGCCAGTTAAACCTCCAGATCCAACTGCTATTTTAGATTGAATAATTTGGTAACCTGCACCTAGAGGATCCCTATCTGGATTAAGAAAAGTCAAAATTCTAAGCTTTTGATAAGGTTGTAAAAAAGCAATGGCAAAAGGCATTGAAATTAATAAAGTTATAAATGAATAAACAAAATATTTAATATTAATTCCTGCAAGCCATATGACAACTAATCCACTTAAAGCAATTAAAATTGAAGTTCCCAAATCAGGTTGAGTAATAACAAGCATGATTGGTAAAATTAAAATTACCAAAGCAACAAACATAACTTGAAAACTATTAACTTTATTCAATTGTATACGGTGATAATATTTAGCAAGGCATACTATTATTGCAATTTTCATTAATTCAGATGGCTGTAAATTAATAAAATATAAATTGATCCATCTTTGTGATCCTGAAGCTTTAATGCCATACAAGGAAGCCCAGACTAGAAAAAATAAAACTACAATATAAAAAAAGTAAGCAAAGTAATGCCAAAATTTAATATTAAAAAATGACATAAAAATCATCATTGTGAAAAAAATTAAAAATTTTGAAATATGACTTTTGCTATGAAATAAGATTTGCCCCCCATCGGTTGAGTACATGGACAAAGCACTAATTAACCCAAGCAATAAAATACAAATTAACAAAATGTAATCAAAATTTCTTAATTTTTGAAAAAAAGTGGGTTGTGTATTAAATGAATTGTATTGCATTTATATTTTTAAATCATTTTGTTTAGTTTGTTTCTCTCTTAGCTCATGTCTATCTATAATTAATTTAAACAGTTTTTTTGCAATCGGTGCAGCAGCTGAACTGCCTGATCCACCATGCTCTATAACAATACTTAATGCGTATCTTGGATTCTTATATGGACCAAACGCTATATATAAAGCGTGATCCCTCTCATTATATGGAATTTCAGAGGTACTTAAATCAAGTTCTCTTGCAGCTTCAGTTATTCTTTTAACTTGTGATGTTCCTGTCTTTCCAGCAAATTGGTATTTGGGATCTTCGATACGTGAATTGTAAGAAGTCCCTCTGACTTCATTTGTAGATGCAAATATCGCTTCACACACTAAGTTTATATTTTTAGAACTTTTAAATAAAGTTTCATGTTCCTTTTTATCTAAAAACCCTAAAAGTTCTTCTGTTGTATCTTTTAATCCACTGTCTTTTTTATTTAATTGTCTTCTATTTTCATTCATTATGAATCTAATTTCATCTGCAGTTTTACTATCCTCTTCTACTATTATTTTTGGATAAATCTTAAATCCTCCATTTGCAAGCTGAGCTGTCATTTGACATAATTGTAGAGGTGTTGTTTGAGTATAGCCTTGTCCAATACCTGTGATTAATGTTTCACCTATAACCCAACCTTTTCCTAAATTATTTTTTTTCCATTTGGTGTCAGGAATTAACCCTTTTTTCTCAATACTAAATGTTTCATTTAAAACTTTTTCACCAAGGCCAAATTTTATAGATGTTTCTTTTAATCGATCTACACCAAGTTTTCTCGCAATCTCATAAAAATATGTATCACAAGACTGCTTCATTGCGTCCTTTAAATCTACAATGCCATGTCCTCTTTTTTTCCAGCAATGATAAGTTTGTCCATACATTTCAATTTTTCCTGTACAGTTAACTTTGAAATTTTCATCAATAATTTTATTTTCTAGTGCTGATAAAGCTACCATTGGTTTGAATGTTGAGCCTGGTGAATACAAACCAGATAAAGTTTTATTAACTAATGGTTTTAATGGATTGTTTCTAATTAACTGCCAGTCATCTTGATTAATTCCAAAAAGAAATAAATTAGGGTCAAATGATGGTGATGACTGCATAGCAATTATATCACCCGTATAAATATCCATTACACTTATTGAGCCAGCTACACCTTTTAAAAGCTCATTACAAAACTTTTGAATTTCTGTATCTACTGTCAGTTTAATTGTTTTGCCATTTAATCCATCGGTATGATCAAGTTGGCTAATTCTTTTTCCATAGGCATTAACTTCATACCTTTGGATACCATTCGTACCAATTAATTCATCTTCAAAAGTTTTTTCTAAACCATTTTTTCCCACTTTGAGACCTGGTACATGTGTACTTCTTATAATTTCATTATTTAGAATATCTTTTTCACTCGCTTCACTAACATAGCCCAAGACATGTGTATAACTTTCACTAAAGGGATAGTTTCGTGATACAGATAGAACTGGTTTGGCTCCTACTAAATCGTGCAAGTAATAATTGACTTTTGTAAACTGCTCCCATGTTAAATTTTTAGAAATGATTATAGTTTCCCAAGGTTTTTGTTTATTTTTTTGGTCTATTATTTTTTTAAAATCATTATTACTAATATTTAAAATTTCTTTTAACCTTACCATCAAATATTTAAAATCTTCTACTTCTTCAGGAGTAACATGAAGTTGATATACTTTTAAATTACCGGCAATAACATTTTCAAAATAATCTAAAAACTCACCTCTAATTGGAGGTAATTTCCATTCACGTAATCTATTTTTGTCAGATAGAGTTAAATATTTTTTATTCTCTGTAATTTGTAATGAAAATAATCGAGCTATTATTCCAGTAAATACAATAATCTTAGCAGCACCAATAATAAACATTCTTCTATTAATGGTTTGAACTTTTTTTACACCAAAATCTTCACCCAGCATTATTATTTCTCACTACATAATTTTCAAAAAAATTAAATAAATTTGAAAATAAAAAATAAAACAAAAAAGTGAATACCATATTTATTATTTGGTCAAAATAATTTAACTCATAATTAAAAATAAATTTTAAAGATAAAAACAATAATGAATTTATAATTAAAATTGTTAAAAGAAAAAATATACCATCTTTTAGTAAACTTGGTCTTAAAGTGATATTTCTAAGATAGGATGCTGCTACACAAAGTATTAGATACATTAAGCTGCTTAATCCAATTGGAGTTCCTATCACAACATCGTTAAACAAACCTGCAATAAAAATATAAGTATATCCTAAACTTTCAGTTTTTTTTAAACTATAATAAAAAATTAAAATATATGAAAAATTAAATGAAAAATATTTTAAACCTGAATAATTAAAATCATAATCATTTAAAACAGATACAAAAAGTAAAATTACGGGTACTTTTAATAATATTATTCTAATAAAATTTTTATTTCTTAACCCTGTCATTTGTTCTCACTTTTTTTAAATGAAACAACTTTTACAAATTTTAATTGAGAAAAATCTGAAAAAAAATCTACTTTTTTTTCATCACTCAAGTTATTAATATTCATTCTTCCTATAGGTATTCCAGCCTTGAATAAGCTGCCTGCTCCAGAAGTGTAAATAACAGACTCATTTTTGATATCCTCATATTTTTTGCTATACTGAATTACCCCATAATCTTTACCCGTCCCTGAAAGTATAGAAATTACTGTATTCGGTTCTACTATGACTGGAATTTTACTATTCAAATCTGAAAGTAATAATACCCTAGATGATGAATAGTTAACCTCAACAATTTTTCCAACAAGATATTCACCATCTATTACAACCATTCCAAGGTTTACTTTATGTTTACTGCCTTTGTTAATGATGATTGATCTTAAGTAAGGACTACTTTTATCACTTAAAACTTTAGCAATTATAGTGTCTGATTTAACCAAATGATCATCAACAATATTTTTTAATCTTTGGTTTTCTGAAATTATAAATTCATTTAATAAATCTTTGGCTTTTAAAATCTCTAGTTCAGACTTAATTTTTTCATTTTCCTTATAAAGTTTTTTATGATTTTGGATTGTAAGATAACTATCTTTTAATAAATTTTCTGGCACAGAAACTATAAAAGACGATCTATAAACTACTTCCTTAATGCCTGCTTTTACATAGTTTATAATTTTAAAGTTAAAACTGCCCAAAATTAAAAAAACTATAGAAAAAAATATTAAACTTAATAATGAGAATCTTTGCTGTGTTCCTTTTTTTAAAAAAGCAGATCTTAATGCAATTACAAAATCATCTCTGCTTGGTTCCATTATTTCTAATATTCAGATAGCATAGTAGAGAATGTTTCTTCTTGCTCTAGAGCTTTTCCAGTACCAATAGCAACACATGCTAAAGGATCATCTGCTATAAAAACTGGCAATCCAGTTTCTTTTGAGAATCTTTTATCAATATTTTTTAATAAAGCTCCACCGCCTGTTAACGTTAAACCCATATCTACTAAATCAGCTGACAATTCAGGAGGAGTATTTTCCAGAGCATCTTTTATCCCATTTACCATTTCTTTTAAAATATCATTTAAAGCTTCCGCTGTATCTTCTTCAGTAATATTTACTTCTTTAGGTGTTCCTGATCTTAAATCTCTACCTTTAACAGCATAAGTATTGCTGTTCGATGGTATAGCAGTACCAATTTCTTTTTTTATTTTTTCAGCAGTACTATCTCCAATCATTAAATTATATTCTTTTCTCATATAATTAACTAATGCTGTATCCATTGCATCTCCAGCAACTCTTAAAGATCTAGAATAAACAAGACCACCTAGTGACATAACGGCTATCTCCGTAGTACCTCCACCTATATCAACAACCATTGATCCTGTTGCTTCTGAGATTGGAAGACCTGCACCAATTGCTGCAGCGATAGGTTCCTCAATTAATTGTACTCTTCTCGCACCTGCTGCTAACGCACTATCTTGAATGGCTTTTCTTTCAACTGGTGTTGACCCTGTAGGAACGCAGATCAAAATTCTTGGGTTTGCAAAAGTTTTATTTTTGTGAACTTTTTTTATAAAATGTTTAATCATTTCCTCTGTAACTATAAAGTCTGCAATCACTCCATCTCTCAAAGGTCTAATAGCACTAATGTTACCAGGTGTTCTTCCAAGCATCGTCTTTGCTTCATCACCTACAGCTAACACAGTTTTTTTTCCATTATTATCAGCAATGGCTACTACAGAGGGTTCATTTAAAACTACTCCTTGCCCTTTTAAAACAACAAGTGTGTTAGCAGTTCCAAGATCAATCGCCATATCTTGACTCCAAATACTACTTAAATTTTTAAACCAATTAGCCATCTTAGTTATATACCTTTCACTTTTTGAGTTTCATGCTCCATTGGAGCAGTTTTTTTTCTTTTAATAATCATTTTATTTAAAGCACTTAAATAAGCATTAGCTGATGCTACCAATGTGTCAGTATCCGCAGCTTGTCCAACTGCAGTCTTTCCTTCTTCTTCAATTCTAACACTTACTGTAGCTTGTGCATCAGTTCCTTCAGTAACTGCATGAACTTGATACAATAACAATTTTACATCATGAGGATATAATACTTTGATGCATTTAAAAATAGCATCTACAGGTCCATCTCCTGTTTCAGATGTTTTTTTAACTTCTCCATAAACATCTAGTGTCATTTCTGCTTTTTGAGGTTCACCTGTTCCTGCAAAAACTTTCAATGATTTTAAATTAATCATATATTTATCTAAAACCAAACTATCATCAACTAGTGCTGCAATATCATCATCATAAACATGTTTTTTCTTATCAGCTAAAATCTTAAATTTTCCAAAAGCTGTTTGAATTACATCATCAGTTACATCTGCATAACCAAGATCATTTAATTTTTCTTTAAATGCATGTCGTCCTGAATGTTTTCCCATAACAAGAGATGTTTTTTTAACTCCTACACTTTCAGGCGTCATAATTTCATATGTTTCTCTATTTTTAAGCATTCCATCTTGATGAATGCCTGCTTCGTGTGCAAAAGCATTTTTTCCAACAATTGCTTTATTAAACTGAACAGGAAAGGTTGCATTTGAAACAACTTTAGAAGCTTTACTTAACAATTCAGTTTTAATTCCAGTTGAATAAGGCATTAGATCATTTCTTGTTCTTATTGCCATTACAATTTCTTCAAGTGCTGCATTACCCGCTCTCTCACCAATACCATTTATAGTGCACTCTACTTGTCTTGCTCCTGCTGCAACCCCTGCAAGTGAATTTGCAACTGCTAACCCTAAATCATTATGACAGTGAACGGATAAAATTGCTTTATCAATATTTGGAACTTTGTTTTTTAATGTTGTAATTATTTTTGTAAATTCAGCTGGAATTGTATAACCAACAGTATCTGGAATATTTATTGTTTTAGCGCCACAACTGATTGCAAGCTCAACTGACTTACACATATAATCCATATCTGTTCTTGTGCCATCCTCGCATGACCACTCAACATCATCTGTTAAATTTCTTGCATAAGTTACACTTTCTTTAATTGCATCTAAAACTTGTTCTGGTGATTTATTCAACTTGTGCTTCATGTGTAATGGACTTGTTGAAATAAAAGTATGAATTCTAAATCTAGGGGAAGCTTTTAATGCTTCATGACATACATCTATATCTTTTTTACTTGCTCTTGATAATCCACAGGGAATAGAATTTTTTAGAATTTTACTTATCGCAGTTACCGCTTCAAAGTCACCAGGGGATGCAATTGGAAAACCAGCTTCAATTACATCTATACCTAATTCATCAAAAATTCTTGCAATTTGAATTTTTTCTTCAAGACTCATTGATGCACCAGGTGATTGCTCACCATCTCGCATCGTAGTATCAAATATAAAAATTTTATCTTTGTCGCTCATAACCAATAATTTTAGAAAATCTATAATACAATCTATAATAGAGATTGCAAAATAAATGTTATATTTTGGCTATAATTTATGATCGATTGAGGTTTTTAGTAAAAATTAACTCTTATCACTATCTATTAATTTTTTCTTACCAATCCAAGGCATCATGGCTCTAAGTTCAGCACCAACCTTTTCAATTGGATGATCCGCAAGATCTTTTCTCATTTTTAAAAAGTTCTTTTGGCCGCCTTCACACTCTTTCATCCAGTCTTTTGTGAACTTACCAGATTGAATATCAGCTAGAACTTCCTTCATTCTTTTCTTGCTCTCACTATCAACAACCTTTTTACCAGATACATACTCTCCATACTCTGCTGTATTGGAAATTGAGTAATTCATATTAGCAATTCCACCTTCGTAAATTAAGTCTACTATCAACTTTACTTCATGTAGACATTCAAAGTATGCCATTTCTGGTTCATAACCAGCTTCAGTTAGGGTTTCAAAGCCATTTTTAATAAGCTCAACTAATCCACCACATAAAACTGATTGTTCACCAAATAAATCTGTTTCACACTCATCTTTAAAGGTAGTTTCAATAATACCAGATTTTCCCCCACCTATTGCTGAGGCATATGATAATGCAAGGTCTCTTGCTTTACCTGTTCCATCTTGATGAACTGCAAATAAACATGGAACTCCACCACCTCTTTCAAACTCACTTCTAACCAAGTGACCTGGTCCTTTTGGAGCAACCATAAATACATCTAAATCTTTTCTAGCATCAATCAGCTTGTAATGAATATTTAACCCATGAGCGAAAGCTAAACTTGTTCCTTGTTTAATTCTTTGCTCAATATGATTTTTATAAATTGAAGCTTGTAATTCATCAGGTGTTAAGATCATTGCAACTTCTGCCCATTCAGCAGCATCTGACATATTCATAACTCTTAATCCTTTTGACTCAGCTTTGGCTTTACTCGCTGATCCATCTCTAAGTGCTACAACAACTTCTTTGGCTCCACTATCTTTTAAATTTAGTGCATGTGCATGACCTTGGCTTCCATAACCAAAAATTGCTATTTTTTTACTTTTAATTAAATCTACATCTGCATCTTTTTCATAAAACATTTTCATTTTTTTTCTCCTATTGGTAATTAATTTAAAATTTCTGCACCTCTAGTCATTGCTACCGCTCCAGTTCTTGAGGCGCTGACAAGACCAAGTGGTTTTAAATTCTTTATCATACTATCTATTTCTCTTCTTAATGCTGTAATTTGAATTACAGCAGATTTATTTGTCTGATCTAATATAACTGGATTATACTTTTTACAAGCATTTAAAGCTTTCTTAATTTTGATAGAATTTGCAACAATTTTTAATAGAGCCATTTCTTTAAATATCACTTTTTTATCTTCTCTTTTAAAATTAACAACATTATGCACTGGAACTAATTTTTTAAGCTGCAATACAATTTGTTCTATAACTTGTGGTGTCCCTGTTGTGACAATAGTAATTCTAGAAAGGTTTTTTTTATGATCAATTTCAGCAACTGCTAAAGATTCAATATTATATCCTCTACCTGAAAATAGCCCTACTACTCTGGATAAAACACTTGCTTCGTTATCAACCCATACAACAATAATGTGTGTATCAATTTTTCCAGATTTACTAGGTGTGCTATATGCGGATTTAGATTTTACCATTTAAACTAACGCTTTTCCTTTTCCTGTAATTTTATTTGCATCCTGATCCTTTGGACCTAAAAGCATTTGGTTGTGAGGTTTTCCCGATGGGATCATTGGAAAACAATTTTCTCCTTGATCTACAAGACAGTCAAAAATAACAGGTCTATCTGTGTTAATCATTTCTTCAATTTTTTCATCTAATTCACTTGGATCTTTTGCTCTAATACCAACACATCCATAAGCTTCTGCTAATTTAACAAAATCTGGTAAAGCTTTTGAATAACTTTCAGAATAATTTTTTTCGTGTAGTAGCTCCTGCCACTGTCTAACCATTCCCATATATTGGTTATTTAAAATAAATATCTTTATTGGCAAATTATACTGAACTGCTGTTGATATCTCCTGCATATTCATAAGAATTGAGGCTTCACCTGCTATATCTACCACTAGTTTTTTTGGATGAGCTACCTGAACACCAATAGCTGCTGGTAATCCATAGCCCATTGTTCCAAGGCCCCCAGATGTCATCCATCTATTAGGTTTATCAAATTTATAATGCTGTGCTGCCCACATTTGATGCTGTCCGACTTCAGTTGTAATATAAGTGTCACTATTTTTTGTTAATTCGTACAATCGTTGAACTGCATACTGAGGTTTAATAATTGTATCACTGTTCACAAAACTTAAAGATTGTTTAGTCCGCCATTTTTCAATTTGTAGCCACCAGTTTGAAATTTTTTGTTTATTAGATTTTTCTAGATTTAATTTTTTCTTTTTTAATGTTTTAGTCGTTGAACTGATTACATCCGATACATCACCAACTATTGATAAATCAACTTTAACTATCTTATTGATTGAAGATGGATCTATATCAATATGAACCTTTTTTGATTTAGGGGAGAACTCATCTATTTTTCCTGTGATCCTATCATCAAACCTTGCACCAATATTAATTAATAAGTCACAGTCATGCATTGCATTATTAGCTTCATAAGTTCCGTGCATTCCAAGCATTCCTAAAAATTGATTATCATTTCCAGGATAAGCACCTAGGCCTTGTAAAGTTGAGGTTATAGGAAACCCTGTTAAAGAAACTAACTCTCTTAACAATTCACTTGCTTTGGGTCCTGAGTTAATTACTCCACCACCAGTATAAAATATTGGTTTTTTAGACTCACTCATTAAATCAATAAGTTGATCTATGTCTTTTTGATTAAATCTATTTAAATTTTTAGTAACAACTTTTTTATCTTTATTTGGTTTTGAGTATTTTGTTTTTGCAAATTGAATATCTTTTGGAATATCAACTAATACTGGTCCTGGTCTTCCTGTTGTTGCAACCTCAAAGGCTTCATGCATAATTCTTGGCAAATCATATATATCTTTAACTAACCAGTTATGTTTGGTGCAAGGTCTTGTAATTCCTGTAGTATCGCATTCTTGAAAAGCATCTGTTCCAATTAAGTGTGTAGGTACTTGTCCTGAAATACAAACTAAAGGAACTGAATCCATATACGCGTCGGTTAATGCGGTTACAACATTTGTTGCACCCGGTCCTGAAGTAACCAATACAACACCTGGTTTTCCAGTTGATCTTGCATAACCTTCTGCAGCATGACCCGCTCCTTGTTCATGCCTAACTAAAATATGTTTTATAGTTGGGTGATTTTTTAGTTCATCATAGATAGGAAGAACTGCTCCACCTGGATATCCAAAAATATGTTCAACTTTTTGGTCTTCAAGACACTTGAATACTATCTCTGCTCCTGAATATAATTTTGGCATCCAGGCAATCTATCGGACTTTATGTTAATTGGTCAAGTTTAAGAGAAGATTTTTTTAATTTTTTTATATAACCATTTAATTTGATTGGATCAATTTTAATCCAAGATGTCATCCTAGTTCTTGCCCAAGTCGCTTGTCTTTTAGCGTATTGTCTTGTTTTAATTGATATTAACTCTTCTGCTTCATCCAAGGTAATTTCATGATTTAGATACTGTGTCAATTCGGCAATCCCAATTACCTTGTTTACACTCTGATCTTTTTTAATTTTAAGTTTAAGAAACTTTTTAACTTCAGAAATGGCTCCACTATTTACCATGCTAGAAGTTCTTAAATTAATTCTTTCAATAAGCTTTTCTCTTTTTGTTTCAATATGCAGTTTTAAAAAATCACTATTTTTAAATTCTGATTTAGTCTTAGCTAACCAATCATACATAGATATATTTGTAAAAGATTTAATCTCATAAGCTCTTATGGATCTTTGAGTATCATTTGGATCAAATTTGTCTTTAATTTTAGGATCAAGTTTTAAAAGTTTTTTATAAAATTTTTTTTGTCCTTCTTTTTTAGACATTAGTCTAACTTTGTTTCTAAACTTAAGAGGTATCTCTGGAATTTTAACTAGTCCATTGATTAATGATTGAAAATATAGACCTGTTCCACCAACCAAAATTGGAATTTTTTTCTTTTTTTGAATATTTTTAATTTTTTTAATTGTGAGTTCTAACCATTGTCCAGTTGAAAATTTTTCATTTAAATCAACAAATCCATATAGATGATGTTTAATATTTTTTTGTTCTTGCCTGTTGGGTCTTGCAGTTAATATTTTTAATTTTTTGTAAACCTGCATGCTGTCAGCATTGATGATTTCTCCTTCAATTTTTTTTGCAATCTTAACAGCAAAATTTGATTTACCTGATGCAGTCGGTCCTGAAATTAAGATAATTTTGGACTGTTTGTCCATTATTAATCTAGCTTAACACCAATATATCTTCTTTGGTTTTGATTATTGTAAATTACAATCAAAATAGTTTTTTGATTAGATTTTAAAACAGTGCTTACAATATCTTCAAGATCTTTAGTAGATTTTATTTTTTTCTTTTGAGCTTCAACAATAACATCTCCAACATTTAAGTAATCTATTGGGCTATTTTTTCCAATATTTGTTATAACTAAACCTGTTGTTTGATTAGGTAATTTTCTTTGCTCAATATCTTCATCATTCAATGGTCTTACAATTATTTTTAAAGATTTAATTTCAGAAATTTCAGGTGTTTCTTCTTTAGTTTCTTTTTTTTCTACTTTAAAATCCTCTGAAGTTTCAAGTCTTCCTAGTTTAATTTTTTTTGTAATCTCTCTTTTATTTCTCCAGATTTTAACATCTACAGTTTTACCAACTTCTGTTTGTGCAACAATTATTGGTAATTCTTTCATCTCTTTAATCTTAGTGTTATTAAACTCTAATATAATGTCTCCTGCTTTAATTCCTGCTTTGTCAGATGGGCTATTTTCTGCAACACTAGCAACTAATGCTCCTCTAGGTTCATCTAATTTTTCAACTTCAGCAATTTCTTCAGAAACTACCTGAATTCTAACACCCAGCCATCCTCTTTTAGTTTCACCAAATTCTATCAATTGATTTACAACTCTTTTTGCATCGTTCGATGGTATCGAAAAACCTATCCCAATAGAGCCACCTTTACCCAAAATTGCTGTGTTAATTCCAATTACATCACCATTCATATCAAATAAAGGTCCGCCTGAGTTTCCTGAGTTTATTGATGCATCAGTTTGAATGTAATCTTCATAACGAGACAGACCAATTGATCTATTTCTTGCTGATATTATTCCTGCAGTAACCGTTCCTCCTAAGCCAAAGGGATTACCGATTGCAATAACCCAATCACCAATTCTTGCTTGATCAGAATTTCCAAATTTAACTGGTATAAATTTTTCTTTTGAATCTATTTGAAGGACTGCAATATCAGATAAGGGATCAGCACCAACAACCGTCGCTTTATATTCTTTATCACCATCAACTCGAACTAAAATATCTTCTGCATTTTGAATAACATGATTGTTAGTGATTACAATTCCACTCTCTTCTATTATAAATCCTGAACCTAGTGCAGCAGACTTCCTTGTTTGAGGTGTTCCAAATTCTTTGAACATATCTTCAAAAGGTGATCCAGGGGGAAACTGAAAACCAGGAAATGGATTTGAATTTGTAGTAACTGTTGTCGTTGTAGAAATGTTTACAACAGATGGCATTAATTTTTCTGCCAGATCTGCAAATGATGCTGGTGCATCTTTTGCAAACCCTTGTGATGCAAAACTTATTGCAAAAAATATAATAAATAATTTTTTAATTCTGTTCATTTTAACTTTTTATATACCAAATAATTATAAAACCTATAACTGCAAAAATTAATCCACCACTTCTTAATTGTGAATCTTTTATCATCTCCATTTTTTTTAACATACTTTTCATTTTTGATGGAAATAAGGCATATAAAATTCCTTCTATAAAAAGAAAAAGTCCAAAAGCTATAATTAGCTCTTTCATTATTTTAGATTAATTTTTTGGTTTTATGTTACCAAAAAATTTAAAGAATTCACTGTCAGGTGATAAAATTAAAGATGTCTGTCCACCAATTAAAGCAGTTTCATAGGCTTGCATCGCTCTGTAGAAAGCAAAAAATTCTGCATCTCTTCCAAAGGCTTCTGCAAAGATCTTATTTCTTTCACCATCTCCTTGACCCTTCATGATTTCAGAATCTTTATTAGCATTTGCTAAAATTACAGAAACATCTTTGTCTGCAGTTGAAGTAATTGTAACCGCCATCTCAGCACCTCTTGCTCTAAATTCTTTTGCTTCTCTTTCCCTTTCAGTCTGCATTCTTCTATAAATTGCATCACTGTTTGCTTGTGGAAGGTCCGCTCTTTTAATTCTAACATCTACTATTTTAATTCCAAAACTTTCAGCTTCAGTATTTACGCCTTCTTGTATCAAAGCCATTTGTTTAGTTCTATCTTTTGAAAGTAAAGTTTGTAATTCTTGCTGACCGAGTACATTTCTCAGTCTTGAGTTAATAATCGTTGCTAGTCTTGATCTTGCAACTCTTTCATTGCCAACTGAAATATAAAATTTTAAAGGATCTACAATTCTAAATCTTGCAAATGCATCAACAATTAAACGCTTTTGATCTGATGCAATAACTTCTTCTGGTGGTGTATCTAAATTTAAAATTCTTGTATCTAGAAAAACTACGTTTTGAATAAAAGGAATTTTAAAATTTAAACCTGGTTTTGTAATAATTCTTTTAGGATCACCAAATTGGAGAACAATCGCTTGGTTTGTCTCTTTAACTATAAACATAGATAGAAACGCTAATGCTCCTACTGCAATAATTATTGGTAATAAAATTTTTTGTACTTTCATTAGTTACTTGCCTTTTTTTTACCTAGCTCTGGTAATGGTAAATACGGCACCACACCTGAACCTGCATTTTTTTCTATAATTACTTTATCAATATCAGCCAAAACTTTTTCCATAGTCTCTAGGTACATTCTTTCTTGAGTAACTTCTTTTGCTTTCGCATACTCTTCATAGATAGATACGAATCTGCTAGCTTCACCTTCTGCTTGAGCAACCACTTGTTGTTTATAAGCTTCAGCTGCTTGCATAATTTTTGCAGCTTCTCCTCTAGCTCTTGGGATCACATCGTTTGCATAAGCTTCAGCTTCATTTTTTGATCTTTCCATATCCGCTCTTGCAGCTTGCACGTCTCTAAAAGAATCAATTACCTGATTAGGTGGGTCTGCTTTTTGCGTTTGTACTTGAGTTACCTGAATACCACTATTGTATTCATCTAATATCTTTTGAATAATTTCTTGTGTTTCAATTTCAATTTTAGCTCTTCCTTCAGTTAAAATTGATTGAATATTACTTTTAGCAACAACTTCTCTCATTGCAGTTTCTGCAGCAGCTTTCACTGTACTTTCTGGGTCTTGGACCTCAAATAAAAATTTTCCTGCATCTTTAATTATCCAGAATACTGAAAAATCGATATTAACAATATTTTCATCCCCTGTTAACATTAAACTTTCTTGAGGGATATCTGCCACTCCTCCACCTTGTGAAAAACCACTTTCTCTTTCAGATCTAAAACCAATATCCATTCTATTAACTTTTGTAACTTTTGGTGTTTCAACAGCCTCTACTGGAAAAGGAATATGATAATTTAATCCTGGTTGTGTAGTTTTAATAAACTTACCAAATCTAAGGACAACACCTTGTTCATCTGGAAGTACTCTATATAGGCCACTTGCTAACCATACGAAGGCTAAAATAATTAGAACTAATATAATTGGTTTTCCTCCTGATGAACTTCCACCAGGTAAAAATTTATTTATTTTACTTTGAATATCTCTAATAATTGCATCTACATCAGGTGGTGTAGGTCCTTTTCCCGAACCATTTCCTCCTCCTGGAGGTGTTCCCCAGGGACTTCCGCCTCTACCTTGAAAATCGTCTGACATATGACAAAGTATATAATGTCTTTCTCACAAAAAACAAGTAATGATAAAAATATGACAGATAAAAAGCCAGAACTAAGTGACGCAATGAAAAAAAAACTGGAACCTAGAAAGTTCACAAAGAACCCAATTTTAGGAACAAAATTTACAATAGCTATTTCAAGTGCAAAAGGAGGAGTTGGAAAATCAACTTTTGCAACCAACCTTGCTTTAGCATTAAAACAAATTGGCTGTAAAGTTGGTTTACTTGACGCTGACATTTATGGTCCATCAATTCCAAAGATGTTTGATATTAATGAAAAACCAAAAAGTGATGGTCAAACCTTAACTCCAATTACAAAATATGATATTCAATGCATGTCCATTGGTTTTCTTGCAGACCAGCAAACTCCAATGATTTGGCGTGGACCTATGGTTACTAGTGCAATTAAAACCTTTACACAAAAAGTTGGTTGGAAAGATTTAGATTTTATCATTGTTGATATGCCTCCAGGAACTGGAGATACCCAATTAACTTTTTCTCAAGAAATTAAGATGGATGGAGCAATCATTGTCTCAACTCCTCAAGAAGTGGCACTCCTTGATGTTAAAAGAGGGATTAAAATGTTTGACAAGCTTGGAGTTAAGATCTTGGGTTTAGTTGATAACATGAGCTATTTCACTGGTGATGATGGTAAAAAATATAAAATATTTGGTGAAGGTGGGGTTAAGCGAACTGCGGAAGAATTTGAAAAAGAATTTTTAGGAGAAATTCCAATAAATCCTGAGGTTGGAAAATGTGGAGATGAAGGAAAGCCAATTGTTGAAGCTAATCCTGAACACGAAATTTCTAAAATATATTTAGACTTTGCTAGAAAAATTAAATCAACTTATCTTTAAGATCAAAAGAAACCATAAGTTCATTCCATTCTCTTTTGGATAAGCCTGAACTATCTGGATTAACATCCTCACCTTTAATAAGTTTTTGAATGATAATTTTTCCTTTAGCTGAAACTTCTGTGCCCCCTACTCTATAATCCATGAACGCATCATAAGTTATAGGTACCCATTTCTTAACAGTATCTAACATGATGTCAGCATAAACTCTTATTTCATACTGAGCATGACTATCAGCTCTTAATCTTAAAAAATTCATTAAGTTTAATAAATCAGTTTTCCAATACCACTGGGTATAAGTGTTTAAAGTTAAATTCATTCTTGCAAGTTCTCTTGCTAACCCTTTTTTATTTTCATCAATCGTTGATCCATCAAATCTTTGATTGAGCATCATCTCATAGTTGTCATAAGTTTGTTCAGCATCATTTTTTAAAAGTTCTAAAACTTCTTTTGCTTGTTCACCTTCAATAACATCACCTCTACCTTGTCTGTTGCTTGAAGATTGAGCTGCTAAATTTTCTGCAGATGGCAAATAAAATTCTTTATCTAAAATTGAATACCTTGCTGAGTATTCATTAACGTTTGCTGTTCTATGTCTTATCCATTGTCGGGCAATAAAGATTGGAAGCTTCACATGATATTTGATTTCACACATTTCAAATGGAGTGCTGTGCCAATGTCTCATTAAATATTTAATTAAACCTGCATCTGTTGAAACTTGTTTGGTTCCTTTTCCATATGAAACTCTAGCTGACTGAACAATTGAAGTGTCATCTCCCATGTAATCAATAACTCTTACAAAACCATGGTCTAATGCTGGCATTGCCTCATACAGAATATTTTCAAGCGCTGGGGCAGTAACCCTTTTCGTTTGATTTTGCTGACCTTGTTGATCTTTGATCTCTTGTGATTGTTCTTTAGTTAATTTCATGATTTTTATTGAATCTCTCTCAAATGCTTTTATAGTAATAGTGTTGGCTTGCCAACTACGACGATAAACGAATTTCGTAATAACCATTACGGACGTGGGGGCAGTACCCACCACCTCCACCATTTACAACTTACGGGGGTGAAATAGGATCGACGGGTGACTAAAGGCTATTCTTTCGTTCGGGATTGTTCCACCGTAACGGGCTAAACTTTAAATGCTGACGAAAGTTACGCACTTGCTGCATAATTAACTTAGGTTAATTATAGAAGCACGGTCTGGGGCACCGGGTAACAGAACGCCCCTACTAATTTACAAATTTAGTTAGATCAGGTTTAAAATATTTAGGGCCCTTCATAACTTTTCCAGATTCGTTATAGATAGGTTTACCATCTTCACCTAACTTACTCATATTTGAGTTTTGCACTTCCTCAAAGCACTTATCAAGATCAATACCAAATGCATGTCCAGCCCCATAAGTTACATACAATATGTCTGTTAAAGCATCTGCAACTTCTAAAAGATCTTTATTTTCCATTGCTTCTTTAAGCTCTTCTAATTCCTCTTTTATTAAATCATATCTAAGACTATTGATCTTATCAGAGCTAAAAGATGGCTTAGTTTTGACTTCTTGACCAAAGGTTTCCATAAAAGTTTTTACTTTGTTAAAATTTGACATTTAGCTCCTGTAAGTTTTTAAAAATTAATATATAAGTATATTAAATTACTAATTATATATTAATCAATGAAATTAAGAAAAGAGTTTGACAGTATTGGAAATATTAATGTACCTGGTGATAAATATTGGGGTGCATCAACTCAAAGATCTAATAAGTTTTTTAATATTGGAAAAATTTTAGTTAATATTTCTATAATAAAATCTATTGCGATCATTAAAAGATCTGCTGCTTTAGTGCATTATAAAGAAAAGCAAATAAATAAAAAAATTACTAATTCAATAATTAAAGCTTCCGATGAAGTTATTAAAGGAAAACTAGATGAAAATTTTCCTTTAAAGGTTTGGCAAACAGGATCTGGCACACAAACTAATATGAATGTTAATGAGGTAATTGCAAACCGAGCAATTGAAATATTGGGTGGAAAAAAAGGTTCAAAAAAACCAGTTCATCCAAATGATCATGTAAATAAATCTCAATCAACAAATGATGTTTTTCCAACAGCTATGCATATATCTGTTGCTCAGGAGACTATATCAAAGCTATTACCTAGTTTAAAAATTTTAGAAAAAGAGTTAGCAAAAAAATCTAAAGAATTTAAAAATATTATTAAAATTGGCAGAACCCATTTACAAGATGCAACACCATTATCACTTGGGCAAGAATTTTCAGGCTACGAGGTACAGCTAAAAAAATGCATTGAAAGAGTAGAGCTTTCACTTAAAGAAATATATTTTTTAGCACAAGGTGGGACGGCTGTTGGGACAGGTATTAACTCTAAAAAAGGTTTTGATAAAAAAATTGTTAAAGAGATTGCTAAATATACTAAAATCCCCTTTAAACCAGCTCCAAATAAATTTGCAGAACTTGCAGCTCATGACTCTATTGTAAATTTTTCAGGTACACTAAATACATGTGCTGTTGCATTAATGAAAATATCAAATGATGTGAGATTTTTAGGTTCAGGGCCTCGTGCTGGATATGGTGAATTAATATTGCCAGAAAATGAACCTGGTTCATCTATTATGCCTGGAAAAGTTAACCCTACTCAATGTGAGGCAGTAACAATGGTTTGTGCGAAAGTAATAGGCAATCATACTGGAATTACAATTGCTGGATCGCACGGGCATTTTGAATTGAATGTATTTAAGCCAATGATTGCTCATAATGTACTTCAATCGATAGATCTTATTGCAGATAGTACTAAAAATTTTGCGATTTATTGTGTTAAAGGAATAAAAGCTAACAAGAAAAGAATTAAAGAGCATCTGGATAATTCTTTAATGCTAGTAACAGCGCTAGCTCCGCACATTGGATATGATAATACAGCAAAAATTGCAAAGACTGCTTTAAAAAATGGGACAACACTAAAGTATGAAACTCTTAAAACAGGTCTTGTTGATGAGAAAGATTATGAGAAAATAGTAGATCCTAAAAAAATGATTTACCCATCATAAAGGTTAATTAATTCGTTCAGCAACTTTCTGCTTTTAGTTAAATTATTAGAATTAATATCAATAAAACCTTCGGCTATATTGTTAAATTGAGAACTCACATCATTATCGTTTATCTTAATATTATTAAGTTCAATTTGATTACTCAAGAAATCATAAATTATATTTAACTTAATATTTCTAATGTTTTTTCTTGAATTTTTACTGGTGTTTAAAAAAGAGTATAATTTATCAATATCTTTAATGTCTATTGATAAATTAGAACTTAAAAATAACTTATCATTGTCTAAAAATAAATCGCTATTAGAGATTTCCATTAAACCAATGTTATTGTTAATAAATACTGATTTATCAAAGCTGATTTTGCCATTTAAAATTCTTAACTCTAGTTTAACTTCATTAAAAATTTCATCTTTTTTAGTAGACTTAATATTTACTAAAGTTTGTACACTAATATTTTCATTAAATAATAAACCTGATTTAATAAATTCATTGATTATAGAGTTTGGTGTAAATAAATTTGAAATTTTATAATCGTATAAATTAATTTTTAGATTTAGATCAAATGGATTTATTGCAAGTTGTCCCTTGTAATCTATTTTAGAATTATAAATTCTAGAACCATCTGATTGAAATATTGCTATTTGATCTTTAATATTAAATTTTGTATTAATAGATGAACCTAAAATAGAAATATTACTTATTCCACTACTTAAGTTTTCATCTTTTTTAAAAAAATTATTTATAACTTTTAGTTTAAGATCGGGAGCATTTATCTCAATTTGTTTTCGTAAATTAAGTGCATTTTCATATTTTAGTTTGAAAGGTATATTAAAAATTTCTCCATTTAAATCAAAAAGGTTAAATAAATTTTTTTCATCAAACAATAAAAATGCATTGGAGATTTTTATAATTGAAATTACTTCATTTAAATTGTTCTTAAAAAAAACATTACTATCATTAATTTTAATTTTTTTTTTAGAAAATTTATTTTCACTTTCTTTATAAAGTGGTTTTAAATCATTGCTTAATAAAGAAAAATTTGCTTCTTCAATAACTACTTCGTTTATTCTAATACTATCCTTATTGAAAAAATTATTTTGACTAATAAAAACATTTAATGTTTTAATCTCTGCTAAAGAAGTTTTGCTGTCTCTAATTAAATAATGAGGTTTTGGTAAAATACGATAAGAAAAATCAAATGAATTGTCTGGATTTATATTAAATTCATTACCTAATTCAGTTACAATTTTATTTTGTATCCAATTTTTGTCATATAAAAGGGGTATTGATAAATAAAAAATGTAAATAAATAATACAACTATTAAAGATATTAAATATTTACTAAATTTGCTGACATGAAACTTATCATTTGTTTTATTCTCAACTTTGAATATTGTCTTTTTAATTAAGTTATTAAAATTTTTAACAATTTGTTTCATAAATTACATTGAAAGTTTAACAGCTTATAATCAAATTTAAAAAATGATAAACTCTGAATATTTAAACAACCTGAATAATGCTCAAAAAGAAGCTGTTTTATATCTTGATGGACCGTTACTAATTGTTGCAGGAGCTGGATCTGGAAAAACGAAAGTTCTCACTTCAAGAATTGCTCATATAATCAACGAAAAAAAAGCTTTTCCAAACCAAATCTTATCAGTGACTTTTACTAATAAGGCTGCAAAAGAAATGCAAAATAGAGTAAGCTCAATATTAAATTCTGAGGCTATAGGACTTTCTTGGCTTGGAACCTTTCACTCTATATGTGCAAAACTACTTAGAAAGCACGCACCAGCAGCTGGATTAACTTCAAACTTTACAATTATTGATACAGATGACCAGGTAAGATTAATCAAAAATATATGTAAAGCTGAAAATATAGACATAAAACAATTAGCCCCAAAATTTATTCTTTCAATAATTGATAGGTGGAAAAATAAAGGCTTCTATCCAGATGAAGTCGTTATCAATAAAAATGATATTTTTGAAAGAACTATACGTCCTCTATATAAAATTTATCAACAAAAGTTATTAGATTTAAATGCATGTGACTTTGGAGATTTAATTTTACACGTGGTTAAAATTTTAGAAAAAAATCAGGACATTAGAGATATTTATTCAAATAATTTTAAATATATACTTGTGGATGAGTATCAAGATACTAATTATATTCAAAGTAGATGGCTGAACTTGCTCTCAGAAAAGCATAAAAATTTATGCTGTGTTGGAGATGATGATCAATCCATTTATAGTTGGCGTGGAGCAGAGATAAAAAATTTCTTAGAGTTTGATCAAGTATATAAAAATTCAAAAGTAATAAGATTAGAAGAAAATTATCGTTCCTCACAAAATATATTATCTGTTGCTTCAAATCTTATAGCTAACAATCAAAACAGAGTTGGAAAAACTTTAAAGACAACTATGGAGGAAGGAGATCTTGTTAAGCTTAATTGTTTTAAGAATGGAAAAGATGAAGCAATAGGGGTTTCTGATGAAATAGAAAAAAAACTTAAAAAAAAATATTCTTTTAATAATATTGCTATTCTAGTTAGAGCTATTTTTCAGACAAGAGAATTTGAAGAAAGATTTTTAAAAATTGGTTTACCCTACAGAATTCTTGGTGGGACAAAATTTTATGAAAGAGCAGAAATTAAAGATTGTGTTGCCTATTTAAGATTGATTCACCAGCCAAAAGATGACTTAGCTTTTGATAGAATAGTCAATAATCCCAAAAGAGCAATTGGAGAAAGTACTATAAAATTAATTCATGAGTTTTCAAAAACAAACGCTGTTAGTTTAGAAATTGCTTCTAAAAAATTAATTGAAGAAAATTTAATTAAACCCAAAACTAAAATTGGTCTAAGCTCTTTTTTATTCTTAATGGATAAGTGGAGGAATGACATTAATATTAAAAAAATTAACCATGTTAAATTATTACAACTAGTTTTAGATGAATCTGGTTATTCAAGTATGTTAAAAAACAAAAAAGATTTGGAAAATGAAAACAGACTTGAAAACATTAAAGAGCTTTTAAGTGCGATGAAAGATTTTGATAATTTAGAAAATTTTCTAGAACATGTGGCTCTTGCCACCTCAGTTGATCAGGATTGGGATGGAGAAAAAGTTAACATGATGACAATGCATGGATCTAAAGGACTTGAATTTGATGTGGTTTTCTTACCCGGTTGGGAAGAAGGTCTTTTCCCACACCAAAAATCTATTGAAGAGAAAGGCCAAAATGGGCTTGAAGAAGAAAGGCGATTAGCATATGTGGGAATAACAAGGGCAAAAAAAAAAGCACTGATATCTTTTGCTATGAATAGGTTTTATCAAGGAAATTGGATAGACAGTATGGCTTCAAGATTTATTGAGGAATTACCAGAAAAATTTTTAGAAAAGAATTCTTTTTTTGACGACTCTAAAGATAATGAAGAAGATTTTGAATTTAATCAAGATTTTGAAATTGAAGAAGGAACTAGAAGTCCTGGATGGATAAGATATCAAAAAAGAATTAAATGATTTTAAAAAAAATAAAAATTCTAAGAAAAAAATTTAAAAAATATAACATTGATGGTTATATTATTCCAAAAAATGATGAATATTTTTCTGAATATGCAAAAAATGATAGGTTAAAGAATATTACAGGATTTTCAGGTTCTGCAGGTTTTGCTGTAGTTTTAAAAAAACAAAATTATTTATTTGTCGATGGAAGGTATACTATTCAAGCACATCAACAATCATCTAAAAATTTTAAGATTATTGAAATTCATAAAAAACTACCTCATACAATTATTAAAAATTTTAATTTAGGTTATGACCCAACACTATTTACATCAAAATTACTTAATAAATATTTCAAGAATAATAACTTAATTTCAATTGACCAAAACTTAATTGACCAAATATTTAAATTCAAAAAAAAACCTACTAAGCCATTCTACTCTTTAGACACAAAAATTGTAGGTGAGCCATATAGTTCTAAAATTTCTAAAGTAGTGCGATTTCTTAAAAACAACAAAGCAGATTATTGTTTCATTTCTGCACCTGAAAATGTGGCATGGCTTTTAAATATTCGTGGATATGATAATCCAAATAGCCCAATTGCGAATGCAAGATTGATACTAAATAAAAAAAAAGAATTTTTTTTAATAACAAATGAAAAAAAATTAAAGAATCTTCTATTAGATAAAAAGATTAAAAAGAAACAAATTTTACCAATCAAATCACTTCCACAATTTTTAGATAATTTAAAAGGTAAAAATTTTATTATTGATAATAAAACCTGCTCAATTTTTTATGAAAAAATAATTAAATCAAATTTTAATATACTTAAATTTGATGATCCTGTTTATGAATTAAAATCAATCAAAAATTCTAATGAAATAAAACATATGATCGAAGCCCATAAAAAAGATGGCTTAGCGTTAACAAGATTTATTTATTGGATTAAAAATGTTAATAAAAAAAAAATTACAGAAGTGTATGCACAAAACAAATTAGAAAAATTCAGAAAACTAAATAAAGATTATTTATTTCCAAGTTTTGATACTATTGCTGGCGCTGGCTCAAATGGGGCAATTGTTCATTATAGGGCTAATAAAAAAACAACTAAAAAAATTGAACAGAATGATATTTTATTGGTAGATTCGGGTGGACAATATCATTACGGTACTACAGATGTTACGAGGACTATTTCATTCTCAAAACAAAACAAATTTATCAAAAATGCTTATACGAACGTATTAAAAGGACATATTGCAGTTGCCTTAACAAATTTGAATAAAGATGACACTGGAAAAAGAATCGACATAAGAGCTAGAAAATATTTAAAAAAAGAAGGTCAAGATTATGCTCACGGAACAGGCCATGGAGTTGGTTTTTTTTTAAACGTCCATGAAGGACCTCAATCTATCTCAAAACATAATTCGATAAAGATAAAAAATGGAATGATCCTGAGTAATGAACCTGGTTTTTATAAAAAAAACCACTTTGGTATTAGGATCGAAAACTTAATCTATGCCAAAAAAACCAAAAGAAGCTTTAATTTTGAAAACCTCACACTTGCTCCATTAGAAAAAGATTTAATTAACTACAAGTTATTAAATAAAATAGAAAAAGATTACTTGTTTAAATATCATTTAAATATTTATTCAGAATTTTCTAGTTTACTTAATAAAAAAGAAAGAAAGTGGTTAGCCACTCTTATTTAACATTTTTAACCATTCTGTCTGATTAATAATTTTTATATTCCACTCCTTAGCTGTGTTTATTTTTTTTAGAGTTGGTTTGTCTCCAGCAATTAAATAATCAAGTTTTTTATTAACGTTACTAATTATTTTTCCTGAATTTTGTTCTATCAATGATTTTGCTTCCGCCCTACTTATTCCATTTAACTTCCCAGTTAACATAAAAGTTTTATTTTTTAACAATCCATTATTATTTATTAAAATTACATCTTTGATTAATAAATTTTTTTCTAACTCAGACAGCACTTTAAGATTAGTTTTATTTAGAAAAAATTTTTTAATGGATTGAATTTGAGTTATTCCAATTCCATCAATATTAGATAAACTTTCAATATTGTTTTCCCCTGATAGTCTAAAAAAATTAGATGCTGTTTTAAGGTGTCTTGCAATAAGCTTAGCATTTTCTTGTCCAATATGTCTTATTCCTAATGAATAAATAAATCGCTCTAGAGAAATATTTTTTTTTTCTTCAATTGAGAATCTTAAATTAGCAACTGATAATTTTCCCCATCCTTCAAGTTCTTCTATTTTATTATAATTAAGCTTAAATATATCCTGTGGAAGTCTTACTAATTTTAGATTCCAAAAATTTTCAACAATTTTCTTGCCAAATCCGTCTATGTTAAATGCGTCCTTAGAAACAAAATGTTTAATTCTCTCTATGGCAATTTTTTCACATTCAAACCCCTCACTAGCACACCTTCTTACAGCATCTTGTCTTTTAGTTGTCTCATTATAATCTTTAATTGTTTTGCTTCCACACGATGGGCACTTTAATGGAAAAATAAATTTCTTTGAATTTTGTTTTCTTTTTTTTAAATCTACTGAAACTACATGTGGAATTACATCTCCAGCTCTTTCAACAGTGACCGTATCCCCTACTCTTATATCTTTTCTAACAATTTCATCTTCATTGTGAAGCGTTGCATTTGAAACTATGACGCCCCCTATATTAACTGGTTTAATTTTTGCAACCGGGGTAAGTGCCCCCGTTCTACCAATTTGTATTTCAATATTCATTATTTCTGAAATTGAGCTATTAGCTGAAAACTTATGTGCTATCGCCCATCTGGGTGCATTAGCAGCAAAACCCAGTCTTTTTTGTAAATCAAAATCATTAACTTTATAAACAATTCCATCTATATCAAATGCCAGCTCTTTTCTTTTTTCCTCTAATTCTTTATGATTTAACATTAAATTTTTAACCCCAATAATTTTTTTATTAAATGGGTTTGTTTTAAACCCCCATAATTTTAAATTTTCTAAGAAACTTGTTTGATTTTTGATATTCATTTTTTTTTCATAACCATATGTGTAGGCAATAAATTTTAATGGAATTTTTGCAGTTATTAATGAATTTTTTTGTCTTAATGATCCAGAAGCAGCATTTCTAGGGTTTGCAAACTTGTCTTTAATTTTTTTAAAATCATTATTTTCTATAAAAACTTCACCTCTAATATCTATTTCTTTAGGGAAGTTACTCTTAGTAATCCCCAAAGGTATATCCTTAATGGTTTTTAAATTTTGTGTAATATCCTCTCCTTCATTACCATCTCCTCTAGAAAGCCCTTTGGTTAATTTTCCATTAATATAAATTAGGGATGCAGATATTCCATCAATTTTTGGTTCAGCACTATATTCGATAGTATTTACATCTTTTAAACTTAAGAAATTAATTATTTTTTTTTCAAAATTTTTTAAGTCTTCTTCATTAAAAGCATTTCCAAGCGACAACATTGGAACTTTATGTTTTATTTTTTGAAAGTTTTTTGATGGTTTAAATCCTACGGATTTAGTGGGAGAATATTCACTTTTTAAAAATTTATATTTACTCTCTAAATCTATTATATCTTTTTTTAAAAGATCAAATTCTTGATCTGATACGATAGGTTTGTTTTTATCATAATAATACTTGTTATGTCTCTGAAATAAATTAATTTTTTTTAAGTATTCAATTTCAAGATCTTTATCATTCATTTTACTCGAACAATCCCTTAAATCTTTTTATTAAACCTATCTTTTTCTTTTTATCTTTTTGTAATTCTTTTACGCCATCTCTATAATCTTTATTAAATACTTTGTAAGAATTTTTATACCAATCAGAAGATTGGTAATTGTATCCTAAAGTGCTTGCATATTTTTTTGACTCATTAATTAATCCAAGTCTATAATTAATTTCAACCAGTCTATGAAGAGCTTCCTCTGTATAAATGGTTGTATTGTAATCTTTAACAACTGTTTTAAATCGATTAAGTGCTGGAATCCACTTAGTTTTTTTTAGATAATATCTAGCTATGTACATCTCTTTTGCTGCTAAAATTTCATTAATTAAATCTATTTTAAATTTAGCATCCATGGCAAATTCTGTACTAGGATAATCTCTAATTATAGTTTCAAATTGCTCCTTAGAATCTAATATTGATTTTAAGTCTTTTTTTTCATCAACTATTTGTTCATAAAAACTCATACCTAGAAGAAAATGTGCATAAACTTTATCTTTATGATTTGGATATGTTACTAAATATCTTTCTAACTCAAAAATTGCATCACTGTAATAATCTTGAGTATAGTATGCATAAGCTGCCATAATTGCAGATTTTGCAGCCCAGGGTGACTGTGGAAATAACAACTCAGCCTCATTAAATTTTTTAGCTGCTAATAAAACATCTCCTCTTTGAAGTTCAAAATAACCCTCTTTGTATGCATCTGACATCTGCATTTCCATATCCACTTCTACAATTTCAGATATTTTTTTTGTTTTATCTCCACAAGACCAAATAAAGGTAAAAGTGATTAAAAGAAGTATAATTTTTAATTTTGAAAGCATGGTCTTATTCTAACAGATTATGAATAAAACTCTATTTTTTAAGCAATAGATCTTAGGTGACTCTTATTTATGAAGGTATTTGGCAAATGTTTTTCTGTAATCTCTATTAATGAAAAATTTTCGTCTTGTTGAAAAACTTTTCTCAATAATTGGTTAGTTAATTTATGCCCTCCTTGAGAACAAATAATTTTTCCAATTATTTTATAACCTGCTAGATATAAATCTCCCATACAATCTAAAATCTTATGGTTTACAAATTCTTTTTTATTTCTTAGACCTTTTTCATTTAAAATTTCATTGTCCTTAACAACTATTGCATTTTCAAGACTTCCTCCTTGAGCTAATCCCATTTCTTTTAGCTTTGCAATATCCTCAAAAAGACAGAAGGTTCTTGAATTATAAATATCAGTCAAATCTGACTCGAATACACTTACTAAATTTCTTTGCGTTCCAATTAAATTATTTTCATATTTTAGTTCAAAATCTATATCCAAACTAACTTTGCTTGGCTCTATAGAAATTGTTTTTTTACCATCATTAAATTCAATTCTTTTTTCAATTTTAATAATCTTTATTGGTGCTTCACTACTTTTTATTCCAGCTTTTGATATTTCTTCAATAAAAATTTTTGCTGACCCATCAAGAATTGGTACTTCCTGATTATCAATCTCTACTAGGACATTATCAATCCCTAAACCATATAATGCTCCCATTAAATGCTCTATTGTTGATATACTAACCCCACTTTCATTAGCTATGGTTGTACAAAATACTGCACTACTAACATTAAAAATATTTGGAACTACTATATTATTTTCTTTTAAATCAACTCTTTTAAAAAGAATTCCCGAATTTGGTTTTGCTGGCTTAACCGTCATAGTTACATTTGCTCCACTATGAAGCCCAACACCTTTAAAGATAATATCTCTATTGATAGTTTTTTGATTAAGAACAGACATTATTATTCTTATAAATAATTGGTTTAAATTTAGAAAAACAACAAATGTTACGAGAAAATACTAGTCTATTTGAAAAAATGAAAAAGTTTTTCAAAAAAACCTTGTTTTATTTGTTTTTTTGGCACAACTACAACCTCTTGTTTGTCATACATTTTTCTTAGTTTGTACCCAGATTGACAAACATCACCTAGGGTTTCCTCTAAAAAATCAATATCTTTAGAAAATGAAATTTTATCTTTAAATTTATTATCTAAAATTTTTGATCCTTCTCCCATCAGTATCATCTTAGATTGGGTCTTTACCTTTGCATTTGAGACAAGAGATTTATCACATAATTCAAGAATCTCTTCCGTTCTAGCAAAAGCTATTTTTTGTAACATTTCCAAAGAAAAATTTGGATTATCAGTATGTTCGTTATTTTTTTCAAAATTTAATTTAAGTTTTTCTGCTTCATTAATATCAATTTTTAAAAGTAGAGAAATATCTTTAGTAATATGGTTTCCACCTATCGGCAGAACGTCCAAAAAGATTAATTTATCATTATAAAAGGAAATAATTGATGTTTTTTTAAAAGCAATATCAATGAAAGATACCTCTCCTGTTAAATTTAAATTATTTTTATAATTGATTGATTTTGCATAACTAGAGCAAATTATTTGATTAATTGATATATTTAATTCTGAAAAAATATTTTTAAAGCTAAAGACTAATTCACTTGGAAGACAGATAAAAATAATGTCTAGCGATATAAATTGGCAATCGATTTCATCTGGTAACTCAGAATAATCAACATTATCAATTTTATAATTATTTATGATTATGTGTGCAATATCATAATCTGAATAATATTTTTTTATTTGTTGCTTTGCTTCTTGAATTAAAAATATGATATCATCTTGTCTTAATTTCAGTTCTTCAATTTTTTTAAATACAGAAATTGCAACAGAAATCGTTTTTGAACTATCTATCATCAAATCTATATTATCAATATATTCATTTGTGGATTTTTCTAGCGAAGCAATAATTTTTTGAATATCTGGTTTAAGATTAAATTGCTCTGTATAAAAATTACTCTCAATAAAAAAAGGATTATTCTTACTTTCCTCATTAAATGCACCTGCTCTTATTTTTGAAGAACCACAGTCAATTATTATTTGAAATTTTTTATCACTCATTACTTAGCAACTAAATGATTTTTAATTCTCAAATCAATAAATTTAAAATCTTTAAAATTATCATTATTGATAAGTTCCTTAGATAAGTTTAATGACGCTACAATATGTTCTTGTGGTAGCTTAATCAAAATATCTTTATCAGTTAAAATATCCCATCTACCTGATGGGAAAAAAGATAATTCTTTTAAATTTGAAAAAGACCACATAGATTTTTCAATATTTTTTTTAAATGATAAAAAATCTTGAGAATTAAATTCACCAAAAATGTATGGGAGTAGTTCATTGTTACTTTTATCTTCAATTAACTTACCATTGGCACCTACTAGATATTGACTATTATTAGAAACTCGAGCAATTAATTTAGTTGGTTTAATTTTAATGTTAAGTGTTGATGGGTAAATTTTTTTTATATTAAACTCTTGTATAATATTATGTTTTTCTAAAATTTTTATTATTTCTTCTTCATTAATGACAAATATACTTTTGTATAAAAGGTTATTAAGGTTATCTAAGATCTCCAAATTTTTTCTCTCAGAAAGACCTGTAATGTTTATTTTAGTTATTGATGAAGATAATTTTTTTTGATCGTTTATAAATTTTGCACTAGTAGTGCTTAAAATGAATAAAAATAATAAATAAATTATTATTTTATTTTTTTTACCTATTGATTGATGCATCTTTTAAAATCCATTCAATTAATTTTATAAAACTTATACCCTTATGTTTTGCAATCTCAGGGACTAATGAAAGTTTAGTCATTCCAGGCTGAGTATTAATCTCTAACAAATAAAACTTCCCGTTAAAAAATTTAAAGTCAGATCTTGTAACACCTTTACAGCCTATAATTTTATGAGCTGCTCTTGCTATGCCAGTAATTTTAGCTAGATTATTTTTACTCAAATCTACAGGAATTAAGTGCTTTGTCTTAGCACTAGAATTATATTTTGCCTCATAATCATAAAACTTTCTTTTAGGCTCAAGTTCAATTGCACCAAGTGATTTATTATTCATTATTGCAACTTGGATTTCTCTACCTGGTATAAATTCCTCAATTAATATTTCATTATAACTTTTTAATACTTTTAAGTTTTTTAATATATTGGTCTTGTCACAAATATATACATGAACGCTAGACCCTTCATTTATAGGTTTTACTACTACAGGGAATTTTAAATTTTTTTCAATTAATTTTATAATGTTAAGTTTATTTTTTTTATGATTAAATTTAATATATTTTGGAGTTAGTATTTTATTTTTTATAAAAATTTTTTTTGAAATTTCTTTATCCATTGCTATTGATGATGCAATTACACCTGAGTGTGTGTATGGAATTTTTTTAGTCTCTAAAATTGCTTGAATGTATCCATCCTCACCAAATTGTCCATGTAGCGCATTAAAAATAACATCTGGTTTAAATGAAGTGATATTCTTTGAAAGATTTTTATCAGGCTCACTAATTAAAACCTTATATCCATTTTTAATTAACTCTTTGGCAACTTGCTTTCCAGTATCTAAGCTAATTAACCGTTCCTTAGATATACCACCAGATAATATTAAGATTTTTTTTGTCATTTTATTTTAAAATTTTAATTTCTTTTTCTAGCACTATTCCAGTTTTTTTTTCCACACTTGTCTTAACAAATTCAATCAATTTATTCATATCCTCAAAACTAGCATTATTTTTATTTACAAAAAAATTACAGTGCTTATTTGAAATATGAGCATCCCCAAAGCTTATATCTAGTGGCACAGAATCTTTTATCAACTCCCAGACCTTTTTATCAGTTTGATCAATTGGATTCTTGAATGTGCTACCACTTGTTTTTAATTTTGTTGGTTGTGCTTTATCTTTCTTTTTCTTTAATTCTATAACTTCGTTTTCTATTTCTTCTTTATTTTTTTTTGTTCCTTTAAACGATGCACTTAAAAAAATTAAGTCCTCTTTTAAATCATTGCTTCGGTATTTAAATATAACTTTACTCGCTGGTATTGTAAAAACCTGTCCATTTTTATCAATTGCTTGGATTGATACTAGCACATCTTTAAACTCTTTATTAAAGCATCCAGCATTCATCTTTAATCCACCACCTATAGTACCAGGTATGCATGCTAAAAATTCAAATCCACCTATTCCATTATTCAGTGCAAAATCAGAAAGCTTTTTATCAAGACAGGCACTGCCAGCTATAATGACATCATTTGGTAATATAGAGATGTTGGAAAAATTTTTTCCTAGTTTGATAACAACACCATCAAATTTTTCATCACTTATAAGAGTATTTGAACCTGCACCTAAAATATGTATTTTTTCTTTTTCTCCAAATTTTTTTAAAAACAAAATTAAGTCAGGTAAATTATCTGGTCTAAAGTAAACTTTAGTTTGTCCACCAATATTAAACCAATTGCTCTTTTTTAAATCATAATCAAAGTTAATTTTACTACTAATTTCATTAGAAAATTTTCTTATTTCTTCAATGCTCATTAGATCAATTCTGGTAATTGTCTCATCCATGCTGAAATTGTACCAGCACCCATACCAACAACTATCTTTTTGCCAAAAATAGTATTTTTAATAAATTTTGCTAACTGGTACTGATCTTCAACCATAAACAATCTTACTTTTGAATTTTTAATAATATCTTTTGCAAACTTATTATATTTAAAACCTAATTTTATTTTTTCTCCAGCGGTATAAATAGGGCATAATATTACAACATCAGCTTTTTTAAATGATAAGCTGAATTCTTTTTTAAGATCTTTTAATCTGGAAATTCTGTGTGGTTGAAATATGCAAATCACTTCTTCCTTTTTATAAGCAGCTCGCACACCATTTAATACTTCTCTAATTTCAGTTGGATGATGGGCATAATCATCATAAAAATTAGTTTCTCTATGTGTAAAAATTTTATTAAATCTTCTTTGAACACCCTTAAATTCTTTTAATCCTTTTTTGATTATATTTTGTGATATTCCTATTGTTACTGCCACAGCAATTGCTGCTGTAGAGTTTCTAATATTGTGAATTCCTAATAATGGTAATTTAATTTTTCTTATAGTTAAATTCTTTTTTCCTGGCAAATTTATAGCTAAATCATATTGAGAATATTCTTTTTCTTGTTTTATATTCTTAATATAGAAATTTGATTTATTATCAGTTCCATATGTATAATAATTCTTCATTTTTAATTTACTTAATAAATCTTTATTGTTCTTGTCATCTATACAAATAAAAGACTTCCCAAACGAAGGGACCTTATTGATAAATTTTATAAATAATTCTTTAAGATCTTTCATTGAATTATAAAAATCCATATGCTCACGATCAATATTTGTTACTATAGAATAAGTTGGTGGCACATGTATAAAACTACCATCTGACTCATCAGCTTCTAATATACACCAATCACTTTTACCTAGTTTTGCAGAATTTTTTATTGCATTAAGGACACCTCCATTAATAATTGTTGGGTCCAATTTTGTCTTTGAAAATATTGAGGCTAATAAAGATGTAGTTGTTGTTTTTCCATGTGAACCGGTAACAACTATATTTTTTGTTAAAGAGACTATATTTGCCAACATCTCTCCTCTTTTATAAATAGGTAATTGTTTTAGTTTGGCTTCAATTAATTCAGGGTTATTATTTTTAATAGCTGACGAAATGACAACAATTGTTGCTTTTGCTATATTTTTTTTAGTATGACTAATTGTAATTTTGATCTTATCTTTTTTTAATCTTTCAATATTTTTATTTCCAAGGACGTCACTCCCTTGAACATTAAATCCCATCCTTTTCATAATGAGTGCAAGGCCACTCATTCCAATACCCCCTATACCAACAAAATGTATAATTTCAGTTTTAGCTAATTCAATTTTCATTAATAACAGATATAATTTTCAGATTTATATTATTCCATGTGTTTTCATAGTTAAAATCCTTCATGTTCTTTTTTTTAACAAGATATTCTTCTTTATTATCAATAATATTAATTAGTTTATTGAGTAATGTTTTCTCATCTATTTCTTTTTGATTTAACAACCAATTAAAGCCAAGTTTATTATAAAAATGTGCATTTTCAAATTGATGGTTATCTTTCGCAGTTGGCAAAGGTATTGCTAAATATGGAGTCTCAGTAAAATTTAACTCAGCTAATGTTGATGCTCCTGCTCTAGTAATGCACAGGTCTGCTTTTTGCATAAAATTTATGACATCATCGTTAAAATTGAATAATTCACATTGAATATTCTTATCTTCGTAAGTTTTTTTAAAACTTTCAAAGTTAATAGAACTAGTTTGTTGGTAAATTTTTAGTTTATATTTTTTTGCTAATTCAATAATTGCATTTTTAACTAAATCATCAAATATTTTAGCTCCTTGACTACCACCTATTATAAGCAAATTAATTGTATCTAAGGATTTATTGTAATCTCTCTTATTATAAAAATTTTTTCTTAATAATGTTGGAATTACTTTAATTTTATTTTTAAATTTAATAGGAAATTTTTTGATATTATTAGAATAACAAAATATTTTTTGACAGTAACTTAAAAAAAATTTGTTTGATCTACCTAAAACCATATTTGGTTCAAATAACAACAGCTTAATATTTAAAATTCTAGCTCCTAAGCATAAGGGTAGTGACATGTATCCGCCTGTCGAAATTAATGTATCAATTTTATTTTTTCTTAAAAAAGAAATTGATTTAAAAATCAAAAATATCATAAAAATAAAATCAAGTGGTATTATTAATAAGTTTTTTGAAATTGGCCTCACATTAAATATTTTTAAATTGTACTCATCTTTGTTTAAAAATTTGATACCCCTAAAGTCAGATGTCATTGAAACATCAAAATTGCCCTCTAAATGTTTATATATTATGGTTGCGGGTATAACGTGACCTCCTGATCCGCCAGTACTAATTAGTATTTTTTTATTCATTTAATTAATTTTTCTTTTTGTTAAATTTAAAATTATTCCAGATAATATAGAAACTCCTATAATTGAAGAACCCCCATAACTTAAAAATGGCAATGTCATTCCAGTTGTGGGAAATAGTCTTATATTCACGCCAAGATGTATTAATGCTTGAAAAATTATTAGACTTATTGCTCCAGTTAGCACTAATTTATTTTTTTCGCTTTTTTCTAAATAAATTTTTTTAAAAACAGAGTAAATAAGAAATAAAAATAAAATTAATAAAAATATTATTGCAATAACACCAAACTCCTCTGAGATAACTGAAACTATATAGTCGGTATGAGCCTCTGGAACTCTTGTTTTTAAGGTACCTTCTCCTATTCCTTTACCAAAAAAGCCACCACTACTAATTGCTTCTATAGCTTTATCAGATTGAAAATTATGGGTTCCACCATCAGGGTTGAAGAAAGAGAGTATACGGCTTTTAATATAAATAAATTTTGGGATAAAAAAAACTACATATAGCAGGCTTATAATAGAAAGACTTATAAATAATAAAATGAATAATAAGTTTATGCCAGATACAAAAACTAATATTGCCCACGATAAAAACACCAAAAGTGTTTGTCCGATGTCAGGCTGCATTATTAATAGTAACCCAGTTGGGATAATAGAAATAATAGTCAATAAGTATTTGATATAAATATTATAATTTTTTTCACTACATAAAATTGTTGCCACAAAAATAATTATAAATGGTTTTAGTAATTCAATTGGTTGAAATTGAGGAAGAAAAAAAAGATTTAACCATCTTTTTGATCCTTTAACTTCAGTACCAAAAATTGGCACTAAAAATAAAAAAAATAAAGTAATAAAAAAAAGATAAATAGAGAATCTAAAAAGATTCTTTTCACTTAGAGAAGAGAAAAACACTAAGGTCAACAAGCCAATGAAAATATATACCAAATGTTTAAAAAAGAAAAAATAATTATTTGTATCTAATTTATCAGAAGCAATTAATGAAGTTGAAACTAAAGAAAAAAATAAACCCAAACTAAATAAAATTATTATCAATAAAAAAATTGTTTTATCTATATTTTTCCACCAGTTATAATATATTGAGTTGAGCGAGCTATTATTTATCATTTTATATAATTTTTAATAAGTTTATTAAAATATCTACCTCTTTCTTCAAAGTTTTTAAAAGTATCAAATGATGCAGAGGCTGGACTAAAAAGAATTGTCTTTTTAATAAAATTATTTTCATTTTTAATATCTAAAAAAACCTTAGCAATTAGACTCTTTAAATTTAAAAATGATTTAAACGCCATCTTATTTTTTAATTCATTAATAAAAAATTTTTGATTTTTACCAAAAATGTATAATTTGATCTTTTTACAATCGTTTTTTTTAAGTAGAAATTTATCTCCTTTTTTAGGTAAACCACCTATTATCCAATAAATATTTTTTAATGATTTCAATAATCTTTCTGATGAAGAAAAGCTTGTTGCTTTAGAATCATTAATAATTTTTAAAAATTTAGAATTATGAATTATTTCTTGTCTAAAACTTAGTCCTTTAAAATTTTTTAATGATTTTAATAGCAAGTTATTCTTTAACTTTAATATCTTTGAAACCTTAAGCACAAATGTCAAATTTTCTTTATTACCATCTGTATCAAAATAATGATTATCAATTTTTTTAATAAACCTATCACTTACATATTTTTCTATTTTCAAAATTGATGGTGCAAATTTTTTTTGCTTTAATTTTCTTTTAATATAAAAATTTTTTGTATTTAAAATTGCAATATCATTTTTAGATTGATTTTTTATTAATTTAAATTTAGCACTTACATATTTATTTATAGTCTTGTGTCTTTCGAGGTGATCTGGTGAAATGTTTAAGATTAAAGATATATTTGTTTTAAATAACTTGCTGTATTCTAGTTGATAGGATGAAGCTTCTATTACAAATAAAGTGTCTTTTTTGATCTTTTTTTCAAGTAAAACTGGGTTTCCTATATTGCCAACTAAACGAACATCTTTTTTTTGATCCTTTAATATATCATACAAAAGCTTAGCAGTAGTTGATTTTCCGTTTGTTCCTGTAATAGTTATTTTTTGATTAAAAGCATATCGACTATAAAAAATGTCTAAATCTGTATAAATTTTTTTATGATTTTTTTTTAAAAATCTACTTAATTTACAATTATTAATATCTATTCCTGGACTAATTATAATACAGTCAAATTTTTTTTTAATTATTTCTTTGTATGTTGTGTAAGTATCTTTTATATTTTTTTTAGTAATTATTCGGTCATCATATAAACTAATAATATTATTTTTTTTTAAATAACTATAAGTGGATAGACCACTTTTACCCAGACCATATATCAGTATTCTTTTTTTTAAAAAGTTTTTTTCTAGATTTAACATTATCTAAGTTTTAATGTCGCTAATCCAATCATTGCTAAGATTATTGATATAATCCAAAACCTAATTACAACTGTTGATTCTGCCCAACCTTTTTTTTCAAAATGATGATGTATAGGTGCCATTCTAAAAATTCTTTTACCTGTAAGTTTGAATGAAAATACTTGGATTATAACTGATACAGCTTCTAGTACAAATAACCCTCCTGTTATTGCTAAAACAATCTCATGTTTAGTAATAATACCAATTGCCCCTAAAGATCCACCTAATGCTAATGAACCAGTGTCACCCATAAATATTTTAGCAGGTGGAGCATTGAACCATAAAAATCCTAAACAAGCTCCTATAATTGATCCACAAAAAACTGAAACTTCCCCCATACCTTCAAGATAGGGAATATTTAAATATTCAGAAAATACAATATTGCCCGTTACGTAACTAATAAATGCAAAACATGCTGCAACTAATATCACTGGCACCGTTGCTAAGCCGTCTAAACCATCTGTTAAATTAACTGCGTTGGAGGATCCAACAATTATAAAAATTGAAAATGGAATAAAAAACCATCCAAGATTAATAATTAAATTTTTAAAAAAAGGAAAATATAAATTTGTAAGTTCAGTGTTTTGAGATAATTGAGTTAAACCATAAATTCCAACAATGGCTATTAAAATTTGAGAAATAATCTTAAATTTAAATGAAACACCAGATGAATTTTTAAACTTAATTTTTTTATAATCATCATATGCACCTAATAGCCCAAACCCTGAAACAATAAATAACAAAAACCATATATGGTAATTTGATAAATCACCCCAAAGTAATATTCCTGAAAAAAGTCCAAGTAAAATTAAAACACCTCCCATTGTTGGTGTTCCAATTTTCTTAACGATATGTTCGGTAGGACCATCATCTCTTATTGGATTTAATATTTTTCTTGCTGAAAAAAATTTAATAAAAGGAGTGCCAATTAATAAAACTACAAACATTGATGTAAACATCGAAAGGCCCGTTCTAAAAGTTAAATACTTAAATACATTTAGAAAACTATATTGGTCAATTAATTGAGTAATAAGACTATAAAGCATTAAACTTTCCAGTTTTTAATTTGTTAACTAGATTGTTAAGTCCGGTAGAGTTTGAACCCTTAATCATTAAATAATCATTATTATTTAAATCATTTTTAATCAAATCAATTATTTTAGACTTATCTTTCAAAATGACCCCTCTTCGGTGCTTATCAAGGTTTTTATAAGTATGTAAAATATGTTTGCCCACTACATTAATATTTTTAAGAGAAGTTTTATTAATTTCTTTGCCAGCCTCTAAGTGTAGTTTCTTTGAATAATTTCCTAACTCCAACATGTCACTCAGTATTAATTTTTTTTTAGAATTATCAATTTTTAATTCATCAAAATTTTTTATAGCAGACTTTAATGACAATGGATTAGAGTTATAACTTTCATCTACAATGTAAATACTCTTTTTGTTTAATTTAACTTTTATAATATCACCACGGCCTTTTGCTATCTCATAATCAAGAAATATATTTTTTTCTAATTTTTGTGTATCTTTAAAAATTGATATAATTGCAATTGTGGCTAATAAGTTTTTTAAATTATTTTCAAAAATTAATCTTACATAAAAATAAATTTGTTTTTTATTAACATTTACAAATATTTTGTATTTAGATTTTTCTTTAACTATTTTTTCTAGATAAATATTTGCTGATTTATTTTTTAAACTAAATGTAAAAATATTTATGTTTTTTTTCTTGGCAATTTTTTTATGTAAATTATAAAATCTGTCATCTTGGTTTAAAACAAGAATTCCATTTGTTTTTATATTATTAATAATTTCTGACTTTGCTAAAGCTACTTGATGAATGTTTTTAAAATTTTTAATATGTGCGTAGGAAATATTTGTAATAACACCCACATCAGGCTTGATAATTTTTGATAGATAATCAATCTCACCTTTTTTATCCATTCCAATCTCAAAAATACCAAATTCATCATTTTTTTTTAGATTAAATAAACTTAATGGTACACCAAATTTATTATTAAAAGATTTTGGTGAATAAGTTACATTACTAATCTTACTTAAAGTTTTTCCTAATAATTCTTTAAGAGAAGTTTTTCCACAACTGCCTGTTATAGATATAATTTTACTAGATAAATTTTCTCTTAATTTTGATGAAGCCTCTGTTAAAAGTTGCAATGTATCATCTACTACAATTTTTTTTTTAGATTTTTTTTGATTGTTAGCTATTACTAATGATGCACCATTTTGGAAAGCTTCATTAACATATAGATTTCCATCTTTATTATTTCCTTTTATTGCAAAAAATATGTCATTTTTTTTTATTGTTTTTGAATTAATTGATGCATTTTTTATTTTTATATTTGAATTAATTTGGGGAGAGTTGCTGATTTCTTTTAAAATATTTATTTTAATATTAGTTGAAAGAATTTTATTTTTTAATTTAATATTCTTAAGTATTTCTAATCTGTCAGAAAATTTGTTTACAAAATTTCCATAATCTTGTGTCTGTTCATGACCTTTGCCTGCAATAACTAAGATATCACCAGTTTTTAAGTCTAATATAGCCTTATGAATAGCTTTAGACCTGCTTGAAATCTCAAAAACTTTTGATTTATCAATAGTTTTTTTAATAGCTAGTCTTATTTTTTTTGGATTTTCGTCTCTTGGATTGTCGTCTGTTAAATAAACTCTGTCACAATATTGATTGGCTATTTTTCCCATTATGGGTCTCTTGTCTTTATCTCTATTACCACCACATCCAAATACAATGAAAATTCTTTTATTTTCAAATTGTTCTTTCAAATTAGTCAAACAAGTTTTTAATGCATCAGGTGTATGGGCATAATCTAAAATAACCTTTGAATTATTTTTTAAAGTTCCAATTTTTTCAAACCTACCAATTACTGATTTTACTTTTGAAGCTAATTTAACTATTTGATCAAATTTTAAATTACTTTTTTTAGCAGCAAGCATTGCCATAAATAAGTTTTTTAATTGAATTTTACCAATTAAGTTTATTTGTAATTTATAATGTTTCTGATTATATTTAATTTCAACTATTTGTTTATCATCCCTAAATTGATGAGAATAAATATCTATTCCATTATTACTTTTTGATAAAGCCTGAAGATCCAATTTATTATTTAGTGATATTCTTTTTAAATTTTTATATTCGGGAATTTTACTATCGGTGATGATAGTTCCTCTAGGTTTTAATAGCTTCTCAAAAAGATATAACTTTGATTTGAGATAATCATTAAATGTTTTGTGATAATCTAAATGATCATGAGACAAATTTGTAAAAATCGTAGTATTAAATTTTAAACCATCAAGTCTATTTTGCTTAAGACCATGACTAGAAGCTTCCATTATAACATTGTCAATTTTTTGTTTTTTTAAATTATTTAATATTTTGCTTAATTTAATTGGATCTAATGTTGTATTAGAAACTTTCTTTAAACTATTTTTTGTCTTAACTCCTAATGTTCCAATAGAAGCTACTTTTTTATTACCTAAGTTGAGTAGCTGAAAATAAAAATCTGCAATTGATGACTTTCCATTTGTTCCTGTTACAGCAATTAAATTTTTAGGTATATTTTTTTTTGTCTTATATGATAATTCTGATAATACTTTTCTTACATTTTTTGATCTTAAAAATAACACTTTATTTTTAATACCTTCAAATTTTTGCTCTGAAATAATAACTGTTGCACCCTTTTTAATTGCATGGTCTATGAATTTAGTTCCATCTGATTTTGTTCCCTGGATTGCAAAAAAAATATAATTCTTTTTACAATCTTCACTGTTAAAACTAAGACCACCAAACTGATGATTTTTAAATTCTTTTTTAATATTTTTAAGGAAGTTGCCAATCAACATATAAGTATTAATTTTCTATATGTTTTGTGGCCAAAATAGGCCCAATTTTTTCTATGATTTTTCCAGCTACTTCAACAGATGTCCACCCTGCTGTATTAAATGGGGTTCCTTTATATGAACCTTTTTTATTTTTATATTCATATACGTAGTCTGATGAAGTTTTTGGCTCATCAAGTAGAACTATCAGCACATATTTAGGTTTAGAAGTGGGGAAAATACCTGCAAATGTATTTACTTTTGCTTTAGAATAACCTCCTACTATTGTTTTTTGAGCAGTTCCTGTTTTTCCACCAACTTCATAACCTTCAATGTTTACAAGTCCTGCTGTACCTTCTTTAGTATTTACAATTTTTCTAAGTATTGGATTTATCTTCTCTGAAATACCAGCTTTGATTATTCTTCTTTCTTTTTCAGGATCTTTTAATTCTTTTTTTATTAAACTGGGCTCAATAGCAAAACCACCATTTGAAATTATTGCATAAGCTTTTGCTAATTGTAATGGAGTGGTAGTTATTCCATGTCCAAAAGACACCGTCGCAAGTTTACATTTTCCCCACTTAAATGGAATAGGCTCTCCAACCTCCTCTATATCAAAATTTATTTTACTTAAGATTCCAATTTTTTCTAAAAAAGCTTTTAATTTAATAATTTCTAATTTTTGTCCAATTCTTACAGATCCTATATTTCCAGACCTAATTAAAATTTGTTCTACGGTAAGATCTGATGGTATTTTATTGTCATATTCAGAGATACTACTTTTTCCACATTGTAGTTTTTTTTCTAAATTTAAAAATTCTGTATCAGTATCAATTAAGCCTTCCTCTAATCCAGCTGCTACTGTAAAAGTTTTAAATACCGAGCCCAGCTCATACACTCCTTTTGTTGCTCTATTAATAAAGTTGAGATCCACTATCGTCTCTCTTTTATTTAGATCAAAATCTGGATAAGAAACCATAGATATAATTTCTCCATTATTAACATTCATCAAAATTGCTGTACTACCTTTACTTCTAAATATAGATTGAAACTTTACTAACTCTTCTCTAATTAAAAATTGTATGTCAGTATCTACTGTTAATTTAAGTGGTTCGTTTGTTTGTTTTAATTTTTCATTAAAGGATTTTTCAAGTCCTGATATACCTTTATTGTCATCATCTATTTGACCAATAATATGACTAAAGAGATTTTTTTGAGGATAAATTCTAGTTAATTTTTCTTCTGACTTAATTGATTTATCTCCAAGTAACATAATTTTTTCATAATTGTCAGAAGATATTTTTTTTTCTAAATAAAAGAATTTATTTTTTTCAAGCTTCTTAGTAATCTCTTCATAGTTTTTATCTGGGAATATTAACTGTAAATTAATTAATAGTTTTTTTTTATCAATTACTTCAATAGGGTTAATACCAATATCTATCGACTTAACTGTTTTAACTAAATAATTTCCATTTCTATCAAGTATGTCTGCTCTATAGTTTTTATTTATAGTTGAGAATTCCTTGCTATTTTCTTCTTTTAACGAGCCTAAATGAAGCAATTGTATTGAATAAATTACTGAAATCACCAAAAAAACAAAAAAAATAAACGCTATTCTATTAAATTGTATGTCTAAATTAGTTTTACTTTTTTTATATGAAAATTCATTTTCATATTCTTCTAGAATAATATTCTTTTTATTATTCATTTCCATTTTTGCTGATTAAGTCTTTTATTTCTAAAGTTTCATTATTTTTAAAGATTTCCTTAATATTCATAATTTCAATTTTGATTAAATCTTTTTCAAAATATTGCGTTTGATACTGAACTAGTTTTTCAGGAGAGCTCAAATAGTTAAACTCAAGCAATACATCTTCAAGTTCCGATTTTAAAGGTCTTATATTTTCTTTAACTATAAAAATTTGATCTTCTATTTTTTTTGTAGAATTTTTAATAAGTGATGTAATTAATATTAATACTAAAATAACAGCTACCACTAATTGTTTCATAGTTTTTTTGACAAATTTTCAATGTCAATTAAATGTTTAAATTTATCCAAGATATCTGTTTCAAAATCGAAAAAATCTTCTTTTTTAATTACATAACGTAACTTGGCTGATCTAGAAGGTGGATTTTCTCTAATTTCTTTATCACTTGGTACTATTGGTTTTTTTATAACAGATTTAAATAAATTTAATTTTTCTTCTGTTTTTGGCATATGTCTTGAGATGCTTTTATTTTCAGATAAACTTTTAAAAAAGTATTTAACAATTTTATCTTCTAAAGAATGAAATGTTACAACTGCAATAACTCCATCCTTTTTAACAACTTTAGCAGCATTAATTAATCCATAAATTAGTTCACTAATTTCTTTATTTACAAATATTCTTAATGCTTGGAAAATTTTAGTTGCACTATGTGTCTTATAATTTCTTTTTCTTTTCGAAGATTCTATAATCCTAACTAGCTCTTCTGTTGTGATCTCTCTTTTAGATCTGTCTTCAACAATATTGTGTGCTATTCTTTTACTGTCTGCTTCATCCCCAAAATATTTAAATATTTTGGTAAGTTCTTTTTCATCTAATTGATTAATTGCTTCTTTTGCTGAAAATTCATTTATACCCATTTTCATATTAAGTTCACCAATGCTATCGAATGAAAGACCTTTTTTTGGGTCTTTAATCTGGTTCAAGGAATACCCTAAATCAAAAATTACAGCTTTTATATTTTCATGTTTTAACTTTAGATTGTTTAATTGACTGAATTTTATATTTTTAAATAATAGCCTATCCTCAAAACTATTTTGAAGTTCTTGAGCTTTTATAGAGCTCTCAGAATCTCTATCTAATGCAATTACTTTTGTTTCAGGAAAGTTTAATATTCTTTTTGTGTATCCGCCTTGACCAAACGTACAGTCAATAAATGTGCCACCATATTGAGGGGTAATAATGCTAATTATTTCACTTAGCAATACCGGATAATGATTTCTCACATCTGGTATTATGGTGGCTATCATTTATTTTTTTGAAGACCATTAATTCTTTTGTCTTCTTAAAAATGCTGGAATTTCTAGATCATCATCTTCTGAGGTATTTTCCGAAGTTTCAGTTGATAAAAATCCTTCTGTCTCTGAAGTTGCACTATCCGAACTAAATAGATCTAGCGCGTCTTCACCTTCTACACCAAAGTTTTCAAGTCCATTAGAAACATGCTCCTCCTCCATTGGGCTATTTTCTTCAGGCTTTGCAGTTGTAAGTGCCTCCTCTGAAAAAGATTGCTCATAATCATTTGATTGATTGTTTTCAACAATACTTTCAACTTCTTGATTGCTAACAGTTTGCTCATTCATCATTTCTGATGATGTAGTATTTGTAACTGGTTCTGCAATTATTTCATTTTCTAACTTTAATGCATTTGCTCCATGAGAAATAGGGCTAGTCATTGTAGGTGAAAAATTAAACGATTGAGCAGAACTAGCACTGTTAAAATCTGAATAACCAGGATTTCTATTTTGTATTCTGTGAACCATATTGATTACAGATTTACTTTCTGGTTGTTGTCCATCTAGTGCCGTTGCAACTATTGATACTCTAATTTTTCCATCAAGGTCGCCAGATGTAATAGCACCAATAATCACCTCTGCTTCAGGATCTACTTCAGCTCTTATTTTATTAACCACTTCATCAACCTCAAAAAGTTTAAGATCCTTACCACCGGTAATATTTACTAGTAATCCTTTCGCACCTTTTAACGTATAATCATCAATCAATGGGTTGCTAATTGCCATGTCTGCTGCTTTAGCTGCTCTACCTTCTCCTTCAGCTTCACCAGTTCCCATCATTGCTTTACCCATTGAAGCCATTACAGTTTCAACATCAGCAAAATCTAGATTAACTATACCTGGTCTAACCATAAGATCGGTCACACTCTGTACACCTTGCATTAAAACATTATTTGAAAGATTAAAAGATTCTTCAAATGTAGTTTGTTCATTTGCAACCTTAAATAGGTTTTGATTTGGAATTACAATAATTGTATCCACATGTTTTCTTAATTCTTCTAGGCCTACCTGAGCTCTTCTCATTCTTGATGGCCCTTCATATAAAAAAGGAAGTGTTACAACACCTACTGTTAAAATATTTAATTCTTTAGCAGCTCTTGCAATAACGTGTGCAGCACCTGTGCCAGTTCCACCACCCATACCAGCAGTTATAAAAACCATGTTTGCACCCTGAAGAGTATTTACAATTTCATTTAAAGATTCATCTGCAGCTGCTTGACCAATGTCATGTTTTGCTCCAGCACCTAAACCTTTTGTTAAACTTAGGCCAATTTGAATTCTTGCTTTAGCTTTACTTAACTTTAAATCTTGAGCATCTGTATTTACTGCTATGAACTCTACTCCTTGAAGTCCATTATCAATCATTTCATTAAGTGCATTTCCACCTGCTCCGCCAACTCCCACTACTAATAATCTTGGTTGTAATTCTTTTATTTCTGGTGATTTAAAGTTAATTGTCATTTTTATTTCCCCTCATTGTTATTAAAATGTTTTTCCCATTTAAGACTTGCACGATTTAGATTTGCTTTTTTTCTTGCGTTGATCTTAAATTTTTCAAATGCTGCTGGTTCCCATATTTGGAATGTTTGACCTTGACCAACAAACAACATGCTATTTTTTATTTTTGCATGTTTTAATAATTTTGTTGATAATGAAATTCTACCTTCACTATCAAATTGTAAATTCATACTCTCAGATAAAATTGATGTTGCAAAATAATCTCTTTTTTCTTCAAATGGACTTAATGAATCTATACTTGCAGAAAGTTTTTCAATTCTATCTTGTGAGCAAGCTTCTATAGACTGATTATTAAATGAGGGATAACAGATAACACCATTGTATCCTAAGTTAGAAAGGTGAGATCTAAAACTAGCAGGCACAGATACCCTTCCCTTTTTGTCTATTTTGTTCTCGTAAGTAGATAAAAACATATTTTTTATATTTCATAAATTCCATATTTGGGAATATATGGGACAATATGGGTTTTTAAAGATAGAGTCAATATGTTCATTTTAGGCTTATTTGGCAATGATTGTAGATAACTTTTATGTATCTACATAAAGTCAAAAATCAATTTTTAGTTTTAACTCAATACAATTCTAAGACTAAAAATAAGAACAGAAATGATTCAATTATGAATCAAAAGGTGAACATCTAAAGTTAATTAAAATTGAACTGTGGATAAGTTTGCTAGACAAACTATAAGCCGGGTTCTGTCATTTAAACCTATCATTTCTCTAGGCTTAAGATCACTCTTAAGCTCATGCAACTAACCCTGATGACTAGCCAAAGACGGCTTTTAGTTTTGCAACAATGTCATCTCTACTTAGTCTTGCTCCCAGTGGGGTTTTCCAGCGTTCATTGTTACCAATAGAACCGGTGCGCTCTTACCACACCTTTTCACCCTTGCCATGTTATGGCGGTATATTTTCTGTGGCACTATCCCTAGGGTTTCCCCCGCCAGGTATTATCTGGCACTGTGTCTTTGCGGAGCCCGGACTTTCCTCTTTAATAAATTAAAGCGATAAGTCGTTCATCTAGCAAATGTAATTTATTACTTAATTATAGAACTTCAAGAAAAATTTAATTGTATGCTTTGATGAGGCTTTTATTGATTAATAAGGACTCTTGATCAATTTTTCCATCAACCAACTCTTGTCTAAATCTTCTTTGAAAAGATTTTATTAATTCTATTAAATATTTATTCCTACCAATATTTTTTGGAAATGTTTTTGAATATCCAATCTTAAACAGGTTTCTAAAAAAAATATTCTCTTCTACCTTGCTTATTTTTAGCTTTCTATTCTTTAGTAAATCTTGCTTATTTAATGTGTGCCATATCCCTATTTTATTTTTAGCCAAATATTCCCATGGGAACTTTTCACCTGGATCTTTTTTTCTAAGTACTGCTATGTCTGAGTGTCCCAAAATATTCTTAGGATTAATTTTATATTTTTTTATTAAAAACTTACTTAACTTTACAAGAGTAGTAATTTGTTTTTGTGTAAAATTTTTATAACCGTACTCATGTCCTGGGTTTGTAATTTCAATACCAATAGAATTTTGATTTAAAGACTTATAATTTTTCCAAGAAGATTTTCCTGCATGCCATGCAATATATAAATCAGGTACTATTTTTACAATTTCTCCATTATTTTTGATTAAATAATGACAGCTAACCTCAGATTGTATTTCTGTTAATCTTTTCAAAGCATCAGATTCGCTTTTCATACCCGTATAATGAAAGATAATAAATTTGATTTGCTTAGAGGTTCTTTTTTTAGGATTAAAATTTGGGGAATAGTTTAATATTGTTTTTAAAGCCATTTTTGCGTCATATTTAGAGCTAAATCTAGATTTACATTGATATTATATACATTATATAATCATAGGATAATGAAAAAAATTTTAATAACTTCACTAATAAGTTTAATGTTAGCAACAAATGTGAGTGCTGATACAGACGGTGAAAACAACTTATCTAAAAAAAATTCTGGTGAAGTTAAAGACTGTTTTGAAAATGTAAATAGAGCAACTTTTAAATTTAACCAAGTGTTAGATGGTGTTATTTTTGAACCTGTTGCAAAAGCTTATAGAATTTTACCCTCTCCAGTTAGAGCTGGGACAGGTAATGCTTTAGACAATCTCTCTACACTTGTAACAATACCTAATAATATTCTCCAAGGAGAATTTAAAAAAGCTGGAGTTAACACAGGTAGATTTATTGTTAATACAACAGTTGGAGTTGTTGGAATATTTGATGTGGCTGAAAAAATTGGTTTTCCAGAGTATGAAAAAGAAGATTATGGCCAAACACTTGGTGTAATGGGTGTTGGTCCAGGATGTTATCTTGTTCTACCTGTTTTAGGACCATCCACTGTTAGAGACACAGCTGGATCATTTGCAAATATATTAGGCGGAGATGCTTGGTATAACGTTACTGTAGCTAATGATACTCAGCATTTTTCTGACTTTGATTATTATGCATCAAGAGCAAGTTCTGGGATAGATTTTAGAGCAAAAAATATAGACTCGTTTGAAAACTTGGAAAAAAATTCAATAGATTTTTATGCTTCAGTTAGAAGTTTATATTTGCAAGATAGACAACAAAAAATAGCTAACTCTAATGCAATAACTGAAACCCAAAACGATAGTGATTGGGAAGAAATAGAAGCTCAATAAATTATAAAACTTAATGAGATTAAAAAAGTTTTTAATATTTACCTTCGTCATAATTAACTTTGTTGGTATTAATCAATCATATTCAATTGAACCAGATGTATTTGTTCAATCAACTGTGAATAGAGCTTCTGAGGCCTTAAATAACAAATATTCAAAAGAAGAAAAAATAGAAAAGCTAAAACAAATTGCAAGTGAAACAGTTGATATCAATGGTATTGGTTATTACACTTTAGGAGCTTATAGAAAAAATATAAGTGACAATGAAATAAATCAATATGAGATGCTTTTTGAACAATATTTTCTAAAAAGTTTTTCTAGTCGACTGGCTGAATACTCAAATCCAGAGATTGAAGTCGTGTCTAAAAAAAAATTAAATGAAAATTATACAATGGTATCTAGTATTTTAGTTGGAACAGAACAAAGGCCTGAAGTTAAAATTGATTGGAGAATTTATACAAAAAATCCAGAAAATCCTTTAATCAGAGATTTAATTATTGAAGGCTTAAGTCTAGCAAGAACTCAAAAGGAAGAATTTTCTTCTATTATTCAAAGTAATGATGGGGATATCAACGCTCTTTTTTCTATTTTAAAAGAGTTTATTAAATAATCATCTATAAAAATAATTTTTGGTGGGCCCGCCAGGACTCGAACCTGGGACCAATACATTATGAGTGTACTGCTCTAACCAACTGAGCTACAGGCCCTAAAAATTAAGCTTTAATTATATTATAATGTAACCGATGTCTAGCATAGGTAAAAGATAATGAAAATGGTGGGACTGGTTGGTTACGCTCCAACTACCCCTGCAATGTCAATGCAGTACTCTACTATTGAGCTACAGTCCCTTTGAATTTTAACTTTCTAAAAAGCTTTTTAACTGTTTGGATCTGCTTGGGTGTTTTAATTTTCTTAAAGCTTTAGCTTCTATCTGTCTAATACGCTCTCTTGTTACAGAAAACTGAAGACCCACTTCTTCAAGAGTATGGTCTGTATTCATTCCAACACCAAATCTCATTCTAAGAACTCTTTCTTCTCTTGGTGTTAAAGTTGATAAAATTTTAGTCGTAGCTTCACTTAGATTAGATTTTATAGCTTGTTCTAAAGGTGCTAATGCTTTTGTATCTTCGATAAAATCACCCAAACTACTATCTTCTTCATCTCCAACTGGTTTTTCAAGAGATACTGGTTCTTTTGATATTTTTAAAACTTTTCTAACTTTATCTAAAGGCATTCTTAATTTTTGTGCAAGCTCTTCAGGTGTAGCCTCTCTACCAAACTCACTTAAAATTAATCTTTGGGTTCTTACAATTTTATTAATAGTTTCAATCATATGAACTGGAATTCTAATCGTTCGCGCTTGGTCAGCAATAGATCTGGTGATTGCTTGTCTAATCCACCAAGTGGCATATGTTGAAAATTTATAACCCCTTCTGTATTCAAACTTATCTACAGCTTTCATAAGACCGATATTTCCTTCTTGAATAAGATCTAGAAACTGAAGTCCTCTATTTGTATATTTTTTTGCAATTGAAATTACCAATCTTAAGTTTGCTTCAACCATTTCTTTTTTTGCAATTCTAGATTCTTTTTCACCTTTTTGAACTCTACTAACTATTTTTTTATAATCAGTTACTGAAATTCCAAGTTTATGACTAATCTCAATTAATCTCTCTCTTATGTTTTTAAATTCATCTTTATTTTTTGAAAAAAACTGTTTCCACATGGGGTTAGTATCCAAGAACTTTTTAAGATTTGGGTTAATTTCATTACCAATATAAAACTTAATAAATTCATTTCTTGGAATTTTTTGATCCATTGCCAACCTTAGAAGATTTCCTTCTAGTGAAACAATTTTTTTATTTTCCACATAGTGTTTTTGAACCAATTCCTCTAATACAGATGGTGACAATTGTAATGATTTAATATTTTCTAAAATATCACTTACAATTTTATCATGTCCTTTTTCTTTAGCAGCTGAGAAACTTACTGCATTTAAAATACAATCAAGTTTTTCTTTTTGATACTTGATTAATTTTGCATATTCTTTTGTTAAAGTATTAACAGTTTTTAAAACTTTTGGTTTAATTTCAGTTTCCATTGCTGCAAGCGTTGGATTAAACTCATCATCGTCTCCATTATTCTCTTCATTTTTATCAGTTTCCCCAGAATTTCTTTGTTTAGCACTTGGCCCTGTATTTTCATCTTCCATGTAGTTAGTATCAATATCAATAATTTCTCTAACTAATATTTCATCACTTTGAAGTTTTTCATCCCATTCTACAAATTGTTGTGCAGTAATTGGGCTTTGTGCTAATGCGATAAGCATTACATCTTTTCCAGCTTCTATTCTTTTTGCAATTGCAATTTCACCTTCACGAGACAAGAGTTCTACTCCACCCATCTCTCTTAAATACATTCTTATAGGGTCATCACTTTTCTCAATTGTCTTGCCTTCTTCTTTAGATGAATTTTCTTTTTTTCTTAAAACTTTAAAGTCAGATTTTTTTTCAACCAATGCTACACTCTCATCAAGAATGTGCATGAAGGCTTGTTCTAAATTTTCGTCTGAAAGATTTCTTTTACCTAATGATTTATTTAGCTCATCAAAAGTTATAAATCCTCTATGGGTTCCACGACCCATAAGTCTAGCAAATGATTTTGTAATTATTCTTTCCACAATAGTATATTTGAGAAGACTTATATAAGCCCAATTTGAGAAAAATCCACGTATTTTTTGAAGGATTTAATTGATGTTTTTTTGTTTTTTTAGCTCTCTTATTTCGTTGAAAGTGCTTTCACTTAAATCTTTAGAGAACTTCGACTCGAGCTCTTCAATCCTAAACTCTAAATCGTAGTTTTTGAGGTCTCTAGATACTTCGTCTAATAATTCAAACATTTTATTCTGATCATTTTGGTGATTATTTAGAATATGTTTTATTGAGGCAAATTTAAAGATTTTTTCAGTTAATTGAGGGTCAATTGGAATTTGATCTAAGGTAAGTTTTTCTCCACTCTTTAGTTTAGCTATCAAAGTTTCAAGGATTAATTTATTTTCTTCGCTAAATAGTTTTATATTTTCAATCATGTGAATATTTTCTTGAAATAAATCCAAGTTATTCATTATTAAATAAAGCAATGAAAATTCTTTAAGCTCAACACCACTCAATGATTTACTTTCGTTAAAGTGTTTTTGAGTGGACTGTAATGATTTAACTTTTTTAGTATAAAATTGTTTTTTTCCAATATTGCTATGTGGAGTTAAAGATGAAATTTTCTCCAAGAAAAACTCTAGTACGTATTTTTTTATGAAATCATCTTTAATAGTTGCAGCAATAGCTCTTAATTTTTTTTCAAAAATAGCCATTGATGAAGGATTATTATCTGTTTGTTGTTTATAATGGTTAAATATAAACTGATGAATTGAAATTTTTGCCTGTTTTGTAAAATCAATAAAATTTGCTTTACCATTTTTATTTGCATAACTATCAGGGTCTTCTCCATCTGGTAAAAAAAGAAACGAGATTTGTTTTTCTGGTTGTAATTCTTTAATTGAATTTTCTGCTGCTCTAAGAGCTGCTTTGTATCCACTTTCATCACCATCAAAACAAATAATAATATCTTCAAAGAATTGGTTAAGCATTAAAATTTGACGATCCGTTAAAGAAGTTCCAAGATTTGCCACAACATTTTCAATTCCATTTTTACTTAAACCAACTACATCCATATATCCCTCAACTAAATATACATGATCTATTTTATTAGATAATCTTCTAGCTAAATCTAAATTATACAAGTTAGAACCCTTTTTAAAAAAAGGTGTTTCAGGAGAATTAATATATTTTGCTGAATAACTATTTTCCTGGATGGTTCTTCCTCCTAATCCAATAGGTTGGCCTGAAATATTATTAATTGGAAATATTATTCTATCTCGAAATCTTTCAACGTATGTATTCTTTTTTTCATCTAAATAAAAAAGACCACTTTCAACCAAAACTTTTTCACTAAATTCATCTTTTAATTTTTCATAAAAATTTGAGTTTCTTTCAATAAAACCTATTTTAAAATTTTTAACCTCTTCTTTACTAAGGTTTCTTTTTTTTAAATAATCTCTTGCAATAGTTAAACTTTCATTTTTTAAAATTTCATCATGATAAAATTGAACATATTGATTGTAGATTGAGCAATATTCTTGCCAATTTTTTTCACGTTCTTCATCTTGCTTTGAAAATGTGTAAGGTCTCATACCTGCAAGATTTGCTAATGATTTTACCGCCTCTCCAAATTTCAAATTTTGAGTTTTCATTACAAAATCAAAAATATTTCCATGTTCCGATGTTGCAAAACAATGATAAAATTCTTTTTCATCATTAACTGTAAATGAAGGCGTTTTTTCAGTTTTAAAGGGTGATAAACCTACAAATTCTTTGCCTCTTTTTTTTAGACTGACAGACTTTGATACAACTGTCGAAACCTTTAAACGAGTTTTAATTTCGTCCAAATACTCTTTTGGGTATTTCATTATTTATTTAATAGTTCTTTTAGCAAAGGTCCAGCTTTAGCAAAATCTAGATTGTCAGGGTATGACTTCTTTAATTCACCCATTACTTTACCCATGTCTTTAATTGATGCAGCACCCAATTTACTTATTGTATCTACACATATTTTTTTAGTTTCTTCATCACTTAACTGCTGTGGTAAAAAACTAGATAAAAGATCAAATTCATTTTGCTCAACTTCTAACAAATCCATTCTCTCATTTTTTTTATAGATCTCTATTGATTCGGTTCTTTGCTTAATCATTTTCTTTAAAAGTTTTTTTATATCATCATCGTCTGTTTCTTTTATGTTGGCTCCAGATCGATTGACAATATCAAGATCTTTTATTCCAGATAAAATTAACCTGTAGGTTGAGATTTCAACCTTATTTTTTGATTTTAGAGAATTTTTATAGTTAGTTTCTATTTTTTCTTTCAATGTCATAATATTTTTTAATCTACTGCAAAGTGAAAATTCTTCAAAAGAAAAATTGTTTTTTTATAATTTTATAATACATCTCTGTTGCGATAATTAGGGTTTTATTGTATTAACCTTTAACTCATGAGTTGTAATTGATCAAAAAAGCAAAAAAGATTAGCTCTAACAAAATCTCACAGATTCACACAGGCGTTTTAGTTCTTGAAAATAAAACTATCTTTAAAGGAGTTGGTATTGGCTATCAAGGAACAGCAACGGGTGAAGTATGTTTCAATACTTCTCTAACTGGTTATCAAGAAATTATTTCAGACCCCTCTTACGCTGGGCAAATTATCAATTTTACCTTCCCTCACGTTGGTAACGTTGGAACTAATAAAGAAGATTTAGAGTCTGATAAAGTTTGGACCAAAGGTGTAATTTTTAACTCTGAAATAACAAATCCTTCTAACTATAGATCTTTAGCTAATTTAGACCTGTGGTTAAAAAAAAATAAAATTGTTGGGATCACTGGTTTGGATACAAGAGGCTTGACTAATTATATTAGAGATAAAGGAGCCCCTAAAGGTACTATTTCTTTTTCTAGTAAAAGAAATTTCAATATTAGTAAATTAGCAAATATCACAGCGAAATGGAGTGGATTAAATAATTTAGATTTAGCAGAACAAGTAACTACTAAAAAAAATTATATTTGGTCAGGTTTTAAAACTTGGAAAAAAGAAACTGGTTATTTAAAAAATAAGAAAAGTTCATTACATGTTGTTGCTATTGACTATGGGATAAAGAAAAATATTCTAAGATATTTCTCAGATCTTAATTGTAAAGTAACAGTGGTTTCGTGCAAAACGAGTGCAAAAGACATACTTAAATTAAAGCCAAATGGGATCTTTTTATCTAATGGTCCTGGTGACCCTGCAGCAACTGGTAAATATGCAATTGGAATCATTAAAGAATTAATAAAAAATAATTTACCTATTTTTGGTATTTGTCTTGGTCATCAAATTCTAGCTCTAACACTAGGTGCAAAAACTAAAAAAATGAAACTAGGTCATAGAGGCGCTAACCATCCAGTTAAAAATTTAATTAAAGACAATGTTGAAATCACCAGTCAAAACCATGGCTTTGAAATTGTAAGAGCATCATTGCCAAAAAATATTGAAGTCACTCACAAATCTTTATTTGATAATTGTATTGAAGGAATTAGATTAAAAAATAAACCTGTTTTTTCTGTTCAATATCACCCTGAATCAAATCCAGGACCACAAGATAGTGTTTACTTATTTGAAGAATTTATTAACAACATAAAAAAAAATGCCAAAAAGAAAAGATCTTAAAACTATATTAGTCGTTGGTGCTGGACCCATTATCATAGGTCAAGCATGTGAGTTTGACTACTCAGGGACACAAGCCTGTAAAGCCCTTAAAGATGAAGGTTATAAAGTTATTTTAATTAACTCTAACCCAGCAACGATCATGACAGATCCTGGTGTTGCAGATAAAACTTATATCGAGCCAATAACGTTAGAAGTATTAGAAAAAATTCTAAAAAAAGAAAAACCAGATGCAATTTTACCAACAATGGGTGGTCAAACTGCTTTGAATTTAGCAATGGAAGCAGAAAAAAAGGGAATTCTTAAAAAATATAAAATTGAGTTAATTGGAGCTAATTCTAAAGCGATCTCTAATGCAGAGGACAGAAAAAAATTCAGAAAAAATATGTTAGATATTGGTTTGGACTTACCAAAATCTAAAGTGGTATCTCATATTAGAGATGCTGCAAAAGCTTTAAAACAAATTGGGTTGCCTGCAATCATTAGACCTGCTTTTACTTTGGGTGGTTTGGGTGGAGGAATTGCTAAAACTGAAAAAGAATATCTTAAAATAGTTAAAGATGGATTGCACGAATCCCCTGTTAACCAAATTTTAATTGAAGAATGCCTTGAGGGTTGGAAAGAATTTGAAATGGAGGTTGTCAGGGATAAAAAAGACAACTGTATTATTATTTGTTCTATTGAAAACATTGATCCAATGGGAATTCACACGGGAGATTCGATTACCGTTGCACCCGCTCTAACACTCACAGATAAAGAATATCAAGTTATGAGAAATGCCTCAATTGCTTGTCTTAGAAAAATTGGAGTAGAAACAGGTGGATCAAATGTTCAATTTGCAATCAATCCTAAAGATGGCAGAATGGTTATTATTGAAATGAACCCAAGAGTGTCACGTTCATCTGCCCTTGCATCTAAAGCAACAGGATTTCCAATTGCAAAAGTTGCAGCAAAACTAGCAGTTGGTTACACCCTTGATGAATTAAAAAATGAAATTACTAAAACAACGCCTGCTTCTTTTGAGCCTAGCATTGATTATGTAGTAACTAAAATACCAAGATTTACCTTTGAAAAATTCTCTACTTCTGAGGCGGTTCTTGGAACATCCATGAAGTCAGTTGGTGAAGCAATGGCAATTGGTAGAAACTTTAAAGAATCTCTGCAAAAAGCATTGGTTTCTCTTGAAATTGGCTTTTCAGGCTTAGATCGAATTTTTCCACTTAACAAAAAAGAAATAGAAAAAGAACTTAAAAAAAATATTCCAAACAGAATATTGTTAGCTGCTGAAGCCTTTAGAAAAAAAATCAACATTAAAAGAATTCACCAACTTTGTAAAATAGATCCTTGGTTTTTAGAGCAAATAAAAGAAATTGTTGATGAAGAAAATAAAATACAAAAAAGAGGTCTTCCTAAAGACTACAATGAGTTTAACAGAATTAAATCAATAGGTTTTTCTGATAAAAAATTATCTGAAATCACTAAAATTTCTGAAGACCTTGTTAGAAAAAAAAGAACTGCTTTAAAAGTATTACCAGTTTACAAAAAAGTAGATACCTGTGCTGCTGAATTTAAATCATTCACCCCTTACATGTATTCAACATACCAAAGAAATTATGCGCTAAATACAGAGTGTGAAGCAGAACCTTCTTCAAGAAAAAAAATTATAATCTTAGGTGGTGGACCAAATCGTATAGGTCAAGGTATTGAGTTTGATTATTGTTGTTGCCAAGCAAGCTATGCTCTTAAAGATAGCGGTTTTGAAACCATAATGATTAACTGTAATCCTGAGACGGTTTCAACAGACTACGATACAAGCGATAGACTTTATTTTGAGCCTCTTAAAGAAGAGTATGTTTATAATATTATCAAAAAAGAACAGCAAAAAGGAAACCTTGTAGGTATTATTGCTCAGTTCGGTGGGCAAACCCCTATAAGACTTGCAAAGTTTTTACACGATAACAAACTTCCAATTTTAGGTACGCAGTACACTTCAATAGATTTAGCTGAAGATAGAGATAGATTTAGAAAATTACTTGATAGATTAAAATTAAAACAAGCAGAAAGTGGTATTGCTAAAACTTACAAGCAAGCCATTCAAATTGCTGAAAAAATTGGACTACCCTTAATGGTAAGACCTTCTTATGTATTAGGTGGAAGAGCAATGGAAATTGTTCACGAGAAAAGCCAATTAAAAAACTTTGTAGAAGAAGCATTTAAAGCTGCAGAAGATAATCCCATATTAATAGATAAATTTATTAGTCACGCTATGGAAGTAGATGTTGATGCGATATCTGATGGTAAGCAAGTATTTGTTGCAGGTATCATGCAGCATATTGAAGAAGCGGGTATTCACTCAGGAGATTCTGCTTGTTGTCTGCCTCCTGTATCTATTAAACCAAAGCTGATAACTGAAATAGAAGTTCAAACAAAAAAGTTAGCTTTAGCATTAAATGTTAAAGGTTTTATGAACATTCAATTTGCCATTAAAAATGATGAAATTTATGTAATCGAAGTAAATCCAAGAGCAAGTAGAACGGTTCCTTTTGTATCAAAAGCTAAAGGACTGCCACTTGCAAAAATTGCATCACGTGTAATGACTGGTGAAAAATTATCTAAATTTAATTTAAAGGGTAAAAACAAGAACCTGTTTGCAGTTAAAGAAGCTGTATTTCCTTTCAATAAATTCCCAAATAGTGACTTATTATTGGGGCCTGAGATGAAATCAACAGGTGAAGTTATGGGATTTGATAAAGACTTCGGTATGGCTTATGCAAAAAGCCAAATTGCTGCTTCAAACTCATTACCAACAAAAGGTCTAGCATTTATATCTCTTAAAGATGGTCATAAAGATGAAGGTGTAGATCTTGCAAAACAATTAATAAAATTAAATTTTACTTTATGCGGCACTGGTGGAACAGCTGAATACATTCGTGAACATGGCATAAAATGCAAAACAATAAACAAGGTAAGCGGAGGCTCTCCTCACATAGTTGACATTCTAAATTCTAAAAAAATTGCTTTAGTTATTAATACAGGTGGTGGAAATAGTGAACATCGTCTTCAGGATGCAATGGCTTTAAGAAGAGCTACATTAGGTAATAAAGTTCCTTATTGTACAAACATGTCTACTGCACAAGCTTGCTTGATGGGGATTAGATCTTTAAAGACAAAAGAGATTACCGTAACTGCACTTCAAGATATTTAACTTTAAATGTGGGTATAATTAAAATGGTTTGCTTACTTTAATTGCAAACTCATTTTCGTAGTCTTTATTGTTTTTAATTAATCTTCTTATTGAAGTAGAAAAATACCAACTATCAATTAGATTTAAATCAAAACCTAACTCTAATTTTAGAGAATTTGAATAATCCTCTTTTACAGTATAATAATATGTGGTGTTAGGGTCAGAAATGTATGATGCTTTAGCTTCTGAATCAGGAGTTAAGTTTTCAAAAAATTCAATTCTACCATATGGTAGAAAATAACCTTTCTTTATTTTTTTTTTATATTTTGTTAAAGCACCAATCGAAATAGATTTATTTTTTAAATTTTGTTCTTCAAATCTTAATGCATGAGTATTCCCCAGCTCTGAAAAACTTTCTAATTTAGATAAACCGTAATCAAATCTTCCAAATAATAATGATGTAAAGTTATCTTTATCTCTTATTTTATTAAATTTAATTGAAGTAAAATATTGTTTAACACCTCTATTTCCAGTTAAAGGGTTGGAAGGGTTGGCTTGCACAACTCTTGTAAGATCATTTTCAATATATCCATAGCCAATTAAACTATCAATAAAAGTTGAACTATTCTTATGCCAACTTGAATATATTGTTGCACTTTTTGCATCAGATTTAATTTGAGTACCTGATTGCCCCACATCAGTATCCTCATCTTGTAGTCTAATGGCTATACCAAAAAGTGTATTTTTCCTTATTATTTTATCCATTCCAAGTGTTAAGGCATCTGAATCGAACTCTTTATTAACCTTGCCTGATTTAAGCTTAATTTTGCCCTTTTTAAAATATCCAGAACTCCAAATTTTCCATTTTCGAGGCACCATTCCAAATTCATTTTTTAAATATTGTGAAAGGGGTAATTCGCTTATAAATTTTTCAATATTTTTATTAGATAATTTTTGTTCTTTGTTAACATCACCTTTTAAAAGATAAGCATCTAATAATTTTGCGTACGGATAGGTGTCTTTGTTTGTTATATCAATATCTATACCTAGATCTTGAAATTTAATATTGTCATTTTTTTTTGTAGTTCGATACCACTCCATTCTCTCTAAAACAGGATAAGTTGAACTATAAATAAATCTTTTTGCACTTTCAGATTGTCCTTCAACTATCCCAACTAAATCTTTATCAACAAAAAAATTAACTTCTGTAGAATTTATTGATAATGATGCTGATCCAAAAACTGTGGCTGTTCCTCCCATGCCACCATATTCAACGATATATTTAGTAACCACGTTATTGCCTACTGTTGCAGGACTAGGAAAATCATTCCACTGACCAAATTTAACATCAGTTCGATCTCCATAAAGGTGCATATAATCTTCATCCCATCCGTCGCTTGCTGTTCTATGTGAATTTGGCTCACCTGGGACCCAATTAAGATAACTTTGCTCTGAACACCCACTGATTGTAGCACCTGTTCCGCCTACACTTGCTTCAACATATTTTTGGCAGGTATAAGTTTGACCGGCTTCAGGACCATCCATCCACTTCCATATATTTTCAGTTTCACTATCAGATCCACCAGTCCACGCATTTGTTGAAATTTTTTCTTTTATCCAATTATTTTCTTGTTCAGTAGTAATGGTTACTAAATATCCTGTAAGTCCATTAAATTTTTTCGCATCACTTTTAGCTTCCGTTCTTGCATCAGCCCAGTCAACGGCTTGTGGAGGTGTAGTAAAACTGCCAAGAACTCTATAATAGTGACCATTAACAGGATTATAAGAAGCACCTTCTGGAGTTGCTGAAACCGAAATTGTAGTATTTGAAGTGGCTCCATCACCCTTAAATGAAAGTGTCGCCAATGCAGTATTAACTTCTGCTTGAGTTCCTTGAAAACCAATTTCTGATCTATCACTGTCTGTGCAATTAGTAGGTACAGAGCTAGAGTCAGCTGTATAACCACAGAGACCGTGGATTTGTTCAAGGCCTGTAACTGTTGTGACTTTTATATAACCCGCTGTTGTTGTGATTGTTATAAGTACTTCGGTAGAGAAACCGCTTACAGAGGGAGTGGTGCCAGTATCAGAAAGTAAAACGAAATCTGAGGTATCAGTTGTTAAAGATGTAGGAAAAGTAAAATCTGCTGAATAAACTATTTTTGAACTAAAAAAGATAATCAAAAAAAAAGTGATATGAATACATCTAACAAGTTTTCTTAAAATAAATTCCATAATGGAAAATAGCCTATAAAATTTATTTTATTACTTAACCTATCTTTGTTAGTGCTCAAACCGGGCAGGTTTAACTAACATTTGTGATGAATTTACTGAGCTTTTAGAGTTTGTCAGAAAAAGATTAAATTAAAAGATTTTCTTTAAATTAATCGTTGCTTCATCAAAAGTATTTGGCCTCAATACATCTTGATTGTTTAATTTAAAATCAAATTCAAAGTCATTAATATTTTTACTTATCTTAAATTCAGATCCTAAATTTTCTGAGCCTACTAATTTAAAAGCATAATTAGTTTTTCTGTTAGGTAAATATCCTATCGCTAAATGTATTTTATCAGTATGACCCGTTCCTAATGCTTGATTTCTCTCATAGATTAAAAATATACTAAAGCTATCCGGTAAAATTATATCTATACCCAATTCCCCATTTAAATTATGTAAAGCACCTGAATTTAATTTGGTATCAAATTCACCACTTGTTGCATCAGAGACGTAAGAATATTTTATATTAGAGGAACGACGTAAATTTGCTTTGTATTCTAATTTTCCATGCTTTCTAATTGTATATTTATCATTTTCTAATTCATCAATTGCAGCAATTGAAAGCCTGGCATTTCTTGATTGAATACCTTGCTTTTTAAATTTCATAGCAGCGTTACCACTTTCTTGATAATCATTTAATAAAGTGTAACCAAGATCTATTTGTGCAGATGGAACTAGGATTAAATTATTTTTCTTAATCTCATCTTTTAATTTAATTGTTCCATATATTTGTTTGCCATTTCTGTCAGCTGTTGAACGTTTACCATCAAGTACTGATAAAATATCTGAGTTAAGAACACCCACTCCAAAAACAGTGTCTATAAATTTTGTATCATCTTCAATTGGCGATGAAGTATAATGGGTTAAATTATAAGTATTCGTATCTAAATTGCTTCCAGCTGAGCCAACTTTAATATCATTTTTACCAAATCTAAAAGCAAGCCCCCTTATGCCATTATTTTTAGTAAATTTATCTGCTCCAACTGTAATTACGTTAGTTTTAATCTTTTTAAATGAAGAAACTTTTGTGTCTCCAACTCTACCCACAGCAATACTTCCTTCGCTCCAATAAAATACATCTTGTTGTTTTTCCTCTTTTTTCTTTGTAGTAGCTGAGGTTTTTACAACTTTAGTAAGAGAGGCAAGCATTTGATTGGTAAAATTAAAATCTAAATTAAGATTAGTTAAGTTTTGACTATCTTTATTTCTTCTAATCCACTTCAATCTATTTAAAGCAGTATCCGTTGAGTGCTCTATAGTTCTTGTTGCAACTTCTATTTGTGCAATAGCTATTCCCGTTCTGACACTATTTTCTGTAACTGGAGGACATTTTCCTGCAATAATATTAAAGGGACAAACTAAATCAAATTCGTGAATTGTATCACTCCCACCAACAGTTTTGTCATTACCTATATACATTTTTAAACCACTTGCACTGAATGCAATTCCTCTTGGTTGAGTTACGGTACTTTTTAAAGAATCTAAAGAGACTGTACCATCTATAGTAAATCCTGATGTATCGTATGCCGATGTAAGTGAAATTTGAGTCACATCTTGTGAACCAAGATTATGGTCAACAGAAAAAATCCTTTTTCCATTTGCGCTAAATCTAATAGAGTAAGGATTTGCTGTTTCACCCTCTAGCTCAATTCCTGCAGTGGTAACAAGTGATATAGTAGTTAAGTCATATGGAGTTGAAAGTTGGTACTCCAAAAGTCTGGTATTAGGTGCGAAGGTTGAGCTAGAGCCATGAAAGATTAAAAATAATTTTGTTCCATCATCATTAATTTCCAAACCTTGAAGACGATTTTTGCCTTTACCGGAAGTTACATCTCCAGCATTACTACCATTTTGTAAGGCATCACTGTCAAGATTTGAAGTTGCATTATTTGCATATAAACATGTTGAAATATCATAGGCTGTAGTTAAATCAAATCTAAATACTTTGTCAAAATCTGCACCATCACTGGATTTACCCTCTGCAAAAAATAGTTTCATTCCATCACTACTAAATTCTAAATCATATGAACCGTTGTTGTCCCCCCCGTGATCTAATTCGCATCTTTCATTGGCCCCCGCATAAATTCGTGTGGAGATATCAAATGGTGTAGATAGGGTGTATTCATTTATATGTGTATAAGTTTCTCCATCAGTTGTATTATTAAGTGTGAACATTTTTGTCCCATTTTTATTAAACTGAATACCTTGTATATGGTTAGCTCCCCCATCACTGACTGTTGCTGACTGTATATGGGTAACCATAGCTCCAAATGAATTAGAGATGGGAAGTATAAATAATAAAATTAAAATAAAGTTTTTTATAAATTTCATAAGATTAAAATGTTGCTGGCAATTTAATACTCAAGTCTTTAAATTGTTTATTTACCAGTTCAACTATTCCAGCTTGTGATTGCATCAAAATAAAAAATGATGACAAAAATAGACCAACAGCTAATTTTCTTAAAAAAAATACCATAATGAAAAATACTATATAAAATTTAATTTAGCGGTTTTTCAGTTCTTTTAAGTGCTCAAAACGGGCAGAAATTCTGATATTGAGTGCGTTTTATCGAGGATAAAATAATCTTCATCAAAAATTCAAATATATAAATTTTAATAAATCAAGATGCTTAATTTAATAAAAAAAAGTAAAAAATTAATTATAAAAGGTGCTCTTAAACTAAAGGTATTTTTAGTTTTATTTAGTTTATTTTTTTCATCACTAGCTTTAGCTGAACCTACATTTATTGCTAATCTTGATATCAGCGACGATGAAGGAAGCGCTACTGGGATAACATTTAAACCTGATGGTACCAAAATGTATATTACAGGAATTGGTGCTGATAAAATATTACAATATAATCTAACGACAGCTTTTGATATTACTTCAGCAGCTTTAGAAAAGTCAGTGCTTATAAGAACAGTAGAGGGTGCACCAGAAGATGTAAAATTTAATTCAGATGGAACTGTAATTTTTATTTTAGGAACTGGAGGTAATGGGATTGATAGATGGTCTTTAAGTACACCATATGATATTGGATCGATCACTGCAGCAGATACCACTTTTACTTCTATTGGTGGTGATCCAAGAGGATTAGCTTTTAATAATAATGGAACAAAAATGTTTGTTTTGAATCAGACAAATACGCGGGTAGAAGAATATAATCTTTCAACACCATATAACCCTGATACTAAAACTTTAACCAACACACTTACTAATGCAACAAGTAGTAATTTTCATCAAGGACTAGGCTTCAATGCTGATGGATCAAAAATGTTTGTAGTAAAATCAAGAGGTGGCTCTAACACTGATAATAAAATTGATGAATACGCTTTATCTACTGCTTTCGATATATCAAGCTCAAGCGCAACATTAACTGGTACATTCTCACCAACTCATTCCAGTGATGAATACTTAAGTGGCATGGCTTTCAATGGTTCTGGAACAAAAATGTATCACATAAATTGGAGTGGTGATGAAGTTCGAGAGTATAGCTTAAGCTGTCCTTTTAAAGTCACTAGTTCATCAACGTGTGACGCACCACAAAAAAATAAAGATGTAAGGGGTGTAGTTGATGCACAAATTAATACTGCTAAAAATTTTGCAAAAGATTCAAGTCAGTCTGCTTTAAAAAGATTATCTATTTTAAGAGCGAATAAATACTACAACGCAAGTGCACAAAATATAGAGTTAAACTTTCAAAATGAATTATTAAAGAAAGTATCCAATAATGTTTTAAGTTCCGCACAAGCTAAATTAAACCCACTTCAAAAATTAGATCAAATTTTACCTAATGATTGGGAGGTATGGTCCGAAGGTAGCATTAGTTTTGGAAAAATTGGTGAGAGCTCCTTAAGTTCTGCTCAAGATATTGATAGCCTTGGTATAACTGTGGGTGTTGATACAAAAATGGATGATGACCAAATATTAGGAGTTGCTTTAAGAGTAGGTAACACTGATGTTGATGTTGGAACCTTTGGTTCTAAAGTTGATACAAATGCATTAAGTTTATCTCTTTATGGAATTAACAGTTTAGAAAACAGTAATTTTTTAAAACACGTTTTTGGAGTTAGTTATTTAGATAGTGATATTGTAAGAAAATATGAAGGAAATACCGACATAAATACGGGTGACCGTGAAGGTAAGCAGGTTTTTGGTTCACTTAATTTTGGAAGAGAGTATGAAAATGGTGATTTAATTATTACTCCAACAGGTCGTATCGATGGAAGTTATACAGCACTTAATGGTTATACAGAAAGTGGCAGCGCTGCAGCACTTAGTTATAATGATCAAGACATTAAATCTTTAATGGCTTCTTTAGGAGTATTAATAGACCAAGATGTTGATCTAGAAAATTCAACTGTAAGATCTAGAATTAATCTTGAATACAGTAAAGAGTTTGCCTCAAGCTCTAAGGTGGTAACAAGCTACGTATCAAACAGTGAAAGTTTTGAATATCAAGCTGATAACAAAAATAGAGATATATACACAGCAGGACTTGGTTTAGATTTTAAGCATGACCAAGGGTTAATAATTAGTACTGATTACGAAAGACAGCAAATCAAGGGTCATGGTTATATTAATAAATTTACATTATCAGCAGGCTTTTTATATAGAAAAGAAACAGAGTTTGCACTTGGTCTTGATGAAGAAATGACTTCGAGCTTTAAAATTTCTAAAGCACTAGGTGTATTTGATTTAGAATTTGATTTAGAAAATAATTTTTCAAATCAAGAAAATCATAATGCTAACTTATCTATATTAAGTAAATTTTAATGAGTAAAATAAAAATAGTTTTCTACTTAGCTTTAGCTTTTATTTTTTATAAAGGCTTTGTTGCATTTCAAAATTTTGAAATTGGTGTTGATGACAGGGTTGCAGCTATAGAAGAAAAAGCAGATTTTGAAAAAGAAGGTGAAGTAATTGGTCTCATGATGTATTTAGGTGACCCACCAGAGTTATATGAACATTTATTAACTAAGAATAAATCTAGATGTTTAGAAATGAAACAAACAGCAGAAGAGAGCTCCTCTGCATACTATGAATGCGCAAGAGTGAACGCCGTCCTTATAGGTGGAAAAATTGTAAGCATTATTAATGAAATTGAAGTTATAGAATAATTATTAAATCAAAATTTATTTGAAATTTCTATATTTGTGCCATAGTCAGGTACATCACTTATAAAATTATAATTAGAGCTCATCTTTAAATCAAATCCATTTATGTTATTTGTATATGAGAAACTAGTATTTTCAAAATTATTCAGATCAAATACAAATTTCATTTCATCAATTGGCACATACCCTACAGATAAATAAATTTCATTACTATGACCTTTGCCGTTAGATTGAAATCTCTCAAAATTTCCAACGAATGACCATCCTGTTATGGAAGTGACATCAAAACCATAACCAATTCTAAGATTATGCTTTGATTTATTTTCTACATTATAATTGTAAACTGTACTTTGACTATTAAGATAATAAAATTCTGCATCTGATGATGGGCTTAGATCTGCAATATATTCTAATCGACCATGGTGATTAATAATTTCATCTTCTTCTTTATCTGTATCTGTTTTATCTAAAAGGACACCAAGTGTTATTAATGCTGATTTAATATTTTGCTCTTTATAAAGTAGTGCATCAGCTAAACTATCTCCAACAATAGTTCTTTCTCTAAATGCTTTTAGTTTTGTGTACCCTAAATCTAATTTAATACCTGGATTGAGATTTAAATCTTCATCAACTATTCTTTTTCCAAAATTAAATGATCCATATATCTGTTGACCTTCTCGGTTTCCCTCTAAAATGTTACCATAAATAACCCTTTTTTGATTTATATCTAGTAAACTAACTCCAATTAATGCATCTGTAAAAAAATGATCGTCTCTAAGTTTGGTATCATATAAGGCAAAACTATATGCATCTGTCTCTAATTTTGTTCCACTACTTCCAATATCAACATTATCGTTTGCATACTGAAAAACGTATCCATGCATAGCATCTCTATCATCATCTTTAATTTTATCTGCACCAACTGAGATACCATAACTGTGAAAGTCTCTTGATGATGAATTTATAGATTTATTTTTACCTAAGCTAATTCTACCTTCACTCCATTTAAACCAATCCTCACTATCATAACTTCTATCATTTTCTTTTTTAGAATTTTTAAGAGCACTAACTAATTTTGATATTTTTTCATTTGTAAAATCAATTTCTGCATTAAGATTTGATAAATTATCTTTATTTTTATGTCTTCTTAACCACTCAATTCGATGAAAGATTGGAAGAGTATTGCTTTTAATTATACGTTTTGATAATTCTACATTAGCTTCTATGATTGCTTTAACATCATTATTATTTGAGGCATCAATACAAGTAATGGTACCAGCGCAAGCTAAACTATATTCAAAAATTTTATTTGTTGAAGCAGTAGAGCCAGCATCATTAGTAACAAACAACTTCGTAAAATTTGCTGTGAAAATAAAGCCTCTCATATGACTAACTCTGCTACCTAGCTCGTATTCAGTAGAAGTAGAAGAAATAGTTGTGATATCCCAAGGTGTACTTAGAGTGTATTTATGTATATTATTATTACCATCACCTGCGACATACAAAATTGACCCATCCGAATGCAATTGAATATTTCTCATTCCTCCGTCAGAAGAGCTGGCTAGACTGGCTGATAAAGAACCCACTGAAACTCCAGATCGAAGATCAAAAGGAGTTGTTAATATATATTCTCTTATTTTATCTTGAGTTTTTCCACCCACAAACATACGTGTTCCGTCAGGTTTAAATGTTAAAGTTCTTACTTGATCTTCATTGCCAACACCCGTTATGTCTACTTCAAATATTTTCTCACAATCCAATGTAGAAGTATCCCAAGCAGTTGTTAATTTAAATTGATAGACTGCAACTCCAGGATTTCCAGAGTGATCTTTGTTGGTAGTTATAAACATTCTTGTTCCATCAGGTTTAAATTCAATAGCGTGTGGTAACTGCATATCTGTACTACATGTTAATTTTGTTCCAGCTCCATCAACAAATGTTCTTGTTGCTGTACTTATATCGAATGGAGTGCTGAGCGAATATTGAACTATGTAGGCATCATGATTTGCAACACGATTTGTTATATACATTATGCTTCCGTCTGGTTTAAAGTTTATTCCTCTAACACCAGGTACATCTGTGGATAGTATTTTTTCTTTTTGAAATTCTAAAAAAGCAAAAGCATTAGAATAAAATAATGCTAAAAAGCTAAATACAAAAAATGATGTTTTGAGAATTTTTTTCACCTTAGCAGATTAATGAAATTAGGATAAATACAACCGTGTTGGTGCCCAAATCGAATTAAATTTGTTAGCTATAATATCATTTTAGAGTTTTCTCACATGTCGTGTTGACAACTGATCAAAATGGGTGGAAAAAACAACTTGTAAGACTTTAATAGAAATCATGATTAAAATTACAAATAAAACTAATGAAGAACAAATCTTCAAAATTATTAATGAAAATTTTAGTCAGTTAGCACCCTCATATTATTCGTTGGTAACTCATTGGTTTATTAATGCTTATAAAAATTTTAAAGGTATCGATAAGTATATAATTTTAATTTATCTGATTAATAAAGACTTTATTCACTATAGAAAAAATGGACTAATGGTTGATTATGATACGTTTTATAAGGATAAAACACTAGAAATTCCAAATATTAATATTTCAGATATTGCAAGAGACCTTCTTATACCTAAGGAAAATGTAAGAAGAAAAATATCTGAATTAGAGAAAAAAGGTATTATTAAAAGAGCAGGAAAAAAGATCTTTGTTGAAAGACCTGGCTTTATACAAACAAAAGCTAATATAACTTTAAAAGATTTTAGTAGTTTGGTTTCTACGTTTAGTGAAATTTTAAAAGATAAAAAAATAATTAAAGAACCTTTAAACACAGATCAAATTTCAAATTTAATTAAAGAAAATTTTTCTTTTTGTTGGTATCAATTTTACAAATTTTTATTCATATTTTCTAACCGTTGGAAAACAGATACTAAAACTCAGGATTTAGAAACAATATGTGTGGGATTAATTGTAATGATTAATACTGTTCAAAATAGGGGTTTCAAAGACAAGAATTTAGATAGACAAAAATATTTTAAAGAAGTTCAAAAATCTAATCACATTGGTATTAACGCATTTTCTATAGCTGATATTACGGGAATTCCAAGGGCTACCGTTGTAAGAAAATTACAATTTTTAATCGAAAACAAATTTTTAAATATTAGTGAAAAAAAACTTTATAACTTTGCTATGGGGACACAAACTAAACAATTTAAAGTGCTCACTAAATTACAAGATAAAAATATGAAAGCTTTGGGTAAATTTTTGTATAAGGTTTTTAATCAGATTAAAATAATAAACACTAATTAGATTTTCTTAAAATAAAAACAAAGATTACGGAGGTTGCCATCATTACTAATGCATAGGCAGCTGTGGGTACCATATAAATAATATTATCAAATAATTGAGTAGCAACAAAAACTGCTAGGGTTCCATTTTGCAAACCACATTCTAAAGAGATAGCTCTTTGTTGAGGTGTCCCTGATGCAAAAAATTTAGCAACATAAAATCCTATCACCATCATAGTTACATTTAATATTAAGGCTATTAAACCTGCTCGAGTTAAAAAGCTTACAATTTTATCCCACTCTTCAATATATATTGCAGCAAAAACAAGTAAAAATAATGCAATAGAAAATCTTTGAATAAACTTCAAATTTTTTATGACAAGGTCACCAGTAAAATGCCTGATAGTCATTCCAATTATTACTGGAACCGTAACTACAAAAAACATTTTTAAAGAAATGGATACCATTGTTATTTCTCTCTCAACATAGGTGATATCAAACAGATTAATTGAATTGATCACAATGAATGGCACTGTTACTATACTTAATAAGCTCATAACTGCTGTCAGTGATATTGATAGCGCTACATCACCCTCTGCAAATTTTGTAAGAACATTGGAGGTTACACCCCCTGGAGCAGCTGCAATTAGCATTACTCCTAAGGCCATTTCAATCGGCACACCTAAGGTAATGATAAGTAGATAGGCAACGATTGGTAAAACAATTAACTGACAAATAAAACCAATAAAAAAATCTTTAGGGTTTTTTGCAACTCTTAAAAAGTCATCTACTGTTAAAGAAGCTCCTAGTCCAAGCATAATAATAGCTAGAGCGATTGGAGCGATGTTGGTTACTATTTCCATTAATTTAATTTAAAAATTTATGCATAGTTCCACCCATTTTGATCATTTGTCAACCCATTTTGGTCAGTTGTAAATATGATAAGATAAACCCTCAAAAATAAAGTTATAGTAATCTTTATAAATGTGATTAATTAGATAAATTAATAATAAATCTTAAAATTTCTTTAATAACTTATGTGTTATTTATGAATACCGATTGGTATAATTTCTTATTTACCAATTGCAATAATTGTTAAATCATCATCAAGAATATCATTATCTTTTTTAACGCCATCTTCCACAATTTCTTTTTTTAAACTTTTTAAACGAATTTCTTCTGTCGCACTTGTTAATTCTTTTTGTAATGAAGAGTTTGTGTGTTTTAGGATTAATTCTTTTACACCATCAATTCCTATTTCTTGTTTATTTTCATCCATACATTCTGAAAATCCATCAGTAAAACAGTAAATTCGTCCACCATTTAATTTAAAGCTTTCTAATTGATAAACACTTTCATCTTTATGCTTAATGACTGCCAAAGGCATTGAGCTTGAAGGATATTCTTTAAAATCTTTACCCACTTTTAATAAAGTTGGCTGATGTCCTGCATTTGCAATTTCAACTAAATCTGTTTTCAAATTATATCTTCCAACAATTGAAGTAATAAAGGTACCAACAGGATTAGTTTCTTTCAAATCATTATTCATCTCTAATAAAATTTCGTTAGGCTTAAATTTTTGCTTAGCGAAGATCTTAAATAAAGTAATAGCTTTTGCCATAACCATTCCTGCATTCACCCCTTTTCCTGAAACATCAGATAGGGTGAAATACACCTCATCATCATGAAGGTAAAAATCATAAAAATCTCCCGAGATTTCTCTTGCAGGAATATTTAATCCAAATATTGGATAGTTTTCTATATCTCTTTTTGGCATTAATCGTTGCTGAACATTCATTGCAAGTTTAATTTCTTTAGAAACTCTATTCTTCCATTTGTTTTTTTGCTTTTCACTTTGTTCCAATTTGTTCATTATGACATTATATTGCGTGCCAATAATTCCACTTTCAGTAAAAGGATCTTGTGGTGCGCGGCTTGAATAATTGTCTGATTTTGCTTGATTAGTTAATACCTCAAGTAATTCGTGCGTGTCCGTTGATGCATTGTGTTCTGAAATATTTAAACCAAGTTCTTCATGAATTTTACTTACTCTTAGAGGGAAAAATGAATTAATAGTTTTTAATATTAAATAAGAACCAATGAAACAAAAAGCACCAATTGAACTTATGCCAATTAGTTGAATATATATTTGTTCTAATCTTGTTTTTTCAACACCCATCAATTCAAAATTTGCAAACAAAGCAACTGCAATAGTTCCCCAAATTCCACATGCTAAGTGAACTGGTATTGCACTAACCACATCATCAATTTTAATTTTTTCAAGTAATACAATTGTTGAGCCTGAAATAATTCCACCAATACTTCCTATTATAATTGCATGAGTGGGATCAACATAAGCACAAGAAGCAGTTATTGAAACTAGTCCAGCAAGGGGACCCGTGATCATAAATAATGGCTCTGGTTTTTTTAAAACAATGATACCCATAACACTTGAGAAAATAAGTCCAAAGGATGCTGATAAAAAAGTATTAATTAAAATTAATGGAATTTTTAAATCCATTGCACCATTAGCACCTCCATTAAATCCAAACCAACCAAACCACAAAATTAAAGCACCTAAAGCTGCCATTGGTGTATTACTTCCTTGAAAAGATTTTTTTTTATCATCTTCTCTAAATCTTCCAGTACGGTTACCAACTACCAGTAATACTGATAAAGCAATCCATCCTCCTACAGAGTGTACAACGGATGCACCTGCAAAATCTAAATATCCTAATTGACCTAACCAACCAAATTTTTCAGCAGGATTTTCAAAATTAAATGCCCAAGACCAGTGACCTACAATTGGATAAAAGAGGCCAGAAACTAATAATGTAATAATTATATATGAGAAAAACTTTAATCTTTCTGCAACTGCACCTGAGATAATAGTTGCAGCTGTTGCAACAAACATTGCTTGGAAGACAAAATATGTTTGATAGCCAGCAACCTTAGTGGTGAAGAAAAAAAATTTGGTACCAAACAGTCCTGATACACTGGTTCCATACATTAATGCGAAACCAAACGCCCAAAAAACTACAACAGATATTCCAAAGTCTGAAACATTTTTAAGGGCAACGTTAATACTGTTCTTGTTCCGAGACAAACCAGTCTCTAAACACATAAAGCCTGCCTGCATTAAAAAAACAAGGATTGCACAAATTAAAAGCCAAAAGGTATCTAAATTTGCTTGTAAGATTGCATCTAAGCGAAATTCTAATGCACTTAAAGCTCCCTTATTAGTAAGCTCTAATTGATTTATGTTGGACTGCAGCTTATTGAGCAATATCTGAGTATCAGCTGCAGTCATAATTTTATTTTAATTAATCTACTAATTTTCTAGCTTCACCAGCATCAGTAATAATCTTATCAACACTCACCACTTTAATAACTTCAAAGCCGGTTCCAAGGATTGCTTTTTTATAATCTTCATTAGATAAATCAGATTTATCAGGGTAAGATGATACCGCAACACCTTCTGGCCATGAAACTTTAACAGTAGCAGATGGGCTAGCTGCTTGAAGTGCTTTAGTTACCATTTTTTGGCATTTAATACACATCATTCCATTTACTTGAGCAATTTGAGTTTGAGCTGCAAATAAATTGGTTGAAAATAAAACGAAACCTATAAATAGTATATATTTTTTGAACATAGTTTTTCCTATTGTTAATTATAAGTCAAAGCTATCACGTATCAATTCATTTTAAAATTCGTCAATCGCCCAAAATGAGGCCTTTTGATTAAGATGAGCTCAAATTCCTATATTTCTTGAATAATTTATATATTATCTATGAATACTCATTGGATCAAAATAACAATCCATATGATCTATAGTTTCAAAAAAAATTTCATTTAACTCACTAGAATGGACCGTTGGACAAATTTTTTCTACATTTAATTCATTGATATAATCTTTATTAAATTTTTTCATTGCTGAAGAGCCAGCATAAGATGCTGAAGCTTGTAAAATACTTCCAGAGTTTACTAGAGTCAAGCTTGGCCCAAGTGCTGCAGAATATGGACCACAATTACTTAATAACGGTATAAGCAAGAATATTAAAATAATTTTTTTCACAATATTTATTTATACAAGAATATTTAATTTGAAACTGTAAAACTATCCATTATGGGTGGTTAGCTAATTTTTTTAGCAATCATCGCCTCTAGTAAAATTGCCGTTACGACTAAGGATTAATTGGCAAGCTCCATCGATTTCTTTAGCAATTATATTAAAATTTGAAGAACCTATGCTTGCAACACAAATTTCATAACCCATGTCTTTACCAATTTGATCTCCTCCACCAAATAAAATTGTTTCAATATCATTAGATGTTGATGAAGAAGGTGTACAGCTATCATCGTCCTGCGTGTAATAACTTCCACTATTTGAATATTCTTCTGTTTGAGCTAGTGATATTTGTAGCATCACATTTTTTGCAGATTTTTCTTTAGTGCCTGAAATATAACCGCTGTAAGTAATAACTCCTACAGAAGCTAAAATACCAATTATTGCTACCACAACTACAAGCTCAACCAGGGAAAACCCTAGTGAGCTTATAATTTTTATTTTTTTTGTTTCTTGCAATCGAGATGATTATTCTATTGCAACAGCATTAGTTAGTACGTCAGCAGTTGCGTCGTCACCATACTGTGTTGAAACGGTAATAGTTCCAGCACCATCCCCTGTTATTGTTGTAACACCTTTTCCTAATGCTAGACATGTTGTACTACCATCTGAAGCCGTTGGCACAGTACTACCGTCTGTTACTCCTTTACAAACTGGCGTGTATGTGTTTTTAAAATCTGCTAGTGCAGCAACAGCACCACTCATGATTAAAGCTTCTGTTCTGCCTGAACATGTTAAATTTCCACTCATTGCAGTAGACTCAGTACCCATGTTACATTTTTGAATTTCAGCAGCTAAATATTTTGTTACTGCCCCTTGGTTTGATTTAGAAGCATTAATTTTTGCACTCTTAGTGTAACCATTGTAAGCAACAACACCTACCGCAGCTAAAATACCTATAATTGCTACAACAACTAGCAATTCAATAAGTGTAAAACCTTTATTATTTTTCATAATTTCCTCTGTTATTAGTTATTATTATTAAATTTATTATAATTATTGATGATGTAAACTAAAAATCTTATTATATTAAATAATAATCAAAGATAATTGACCATATTGGGTTTACTTGTTTCTTATTTTTGTTAATAGCTATAAATAGTAAATAAAATATGAAATATAAAGTTACAGATAATGAAAATGTAAGCACTGTTTTTCTTACTGGAGAAATAGATATGGATGTTGCAGATGAGGTAAGAGAAATTGTTTTTCCTTTAATTGATGCTGGAAAAGAAGTTCATTTAAATTTAAAAGATGTACCCTACATGGACTCTTCTGGTATATCGATAATTATAGAAAGCAATCAAAGAGCTCGAGAGAAAAATACTAAAGTTGAACTTAAAGAGGTTAGTCAACCTGTTGAAAAAGTTCTAGCAATGGCAAGAAAGTTTTTATGACATACAAAATTACAGAAGAAGACAATATAAGCACCATATTTTTAGATGGTGAAATAGACATGGATAAAACGGATGAAGTTAAGGGAGTTATCTTTCCTGTTATCGACTCTGGTAAAAATGTTGCTTTAAATCTAAGTAATGTTCAATACATGGATTCTTCTGGTATTTCAGTTTTAATAGAAAGTCATCAAAAAGCCCTTGAGAAGGGAACCAAGCTTGTCATTAAAGATGTGAGTAAATCTGTTTTAAAAGTAATCATGATGGCAAAGTTAGAACAAATTTTAAATTTGGAGTAAATAAATTATGAGTTTAGAAAACTTTAGTCATTCAGAAAAAAAAGATTTTTTAGTTAGCTCAGCAAGTTTGAAAGATGTCAGAGCTTTTTCTAGAGATGTTTTTGAAAAATTTAAAATTGATGAAGATTTAAGAGAAGAGTTAGTTTTAGCGATTGCTGAAGCTGCGCAAAATATAGTTAAACATGCATATAAAGATATGCCTGACACTCAAGATAAAATGGTTGTAAGAATATCTTGTAATGATGATGTTCTAGAGATTTCTTTCTTTGATAAAGGCAAACCAGTAGAAAAAAGCAAAGTTAAACATAGAGCGATCGATGATATTAAACCAGGTGGACTAGGAACATTTTTCATTCAACAAATTATGGATTCAATTAATTTTGAACCAGGAAAAGAACCCTGGATTAATAATTTAGTTTTAACTAAAAAATTAAAAAATTAGTTAATTAAAGCACCCACATTAAATATTGGTGAGTACATGGCTATCATTAAACCACCAATCATTACTCCCATGAAAACAATCATGATAGGTTCAATTAAAGCAGACATGTTATCGACTGTAGTATCAAATTCTTCTTCATAATAAGCAGATACTGAATTAAACATTTCATCTAATTGACCTGTTTGTTCTCCAACAGAAATTAATTGACTAAAAGTTGGTGGGAAGAGTGGTTCTTTTAAAAAAAGTTTTGTTAAGGTATCACCAGAGAACACACCTTTTTTTACACTCTCTAGTGCATCCGTTATCACATCATTATTACTAACTGATTTTGCAATTTCTAAACTCTCTAATAAATTTACACCAGCAGCACTTAAATTACCTAAAATCAATGCAATTCTTGCCAGTAGAGATTTTAAGATCATATCTCCAAAAATAGGTAATTTTAAAATTTGTTTATGCCATCTAAAACGAATTGCAGCATTTCTTTTTACAATAAAATTAAACCCGAAATATCCACCTATTCCACCAAACAGAATTACTTTTCCACCTGTACCACTTAAAAAATCACTCATTGCCATGATGGTTGCTGTTGCAGCGGGTAATTCTAAGCCCATTCCATCGTACATTTTTGCAAATACTGGAACTACTTTAATCAACATAAAAGCACTTACAGTAATCGCTACCGTAAACATGATCGCTGGATACATTAAAGCTCCCTTAATTTTTTTCTTAATCTTTTCTTTTTTCTCTAATGAATCTACTATTTTAAGTAAAAATACATCTAGCTTACCACTTGCTTCACCAGCTTTAATCAAGTTGACATAAATATTATCAAAATATTGAGGATATTTTTCAAAACATTTTGATAGGTTCACACCCCCTTCTAAACTTTTTCTAATATCTTCTATAATGTCTTTAAGAGCAGGACTTTCTAATTGGTCCCTTAACATTATTAAAACCTGCAAAATAGGTAAGCCCGCCTTAACCATGGTTGCAAATTGCTTTGAGAATATAAGAATTTCTTCTACTTTAACTTTTTTTTTACCAAAAAGAGATGAGCCACCTGATTTTTTTTTTGCTTCACCTTTTTTTTTCTTAGACTTAATTATGTTGGTGATTATTACTTTTTTTTCTTTTAATAAATGAGAAGCTTCATCAAGGTTGATTGCCTCAATATCTCCTTCTACATATTTACCTTCGGATATTCCTTTATAAGTAAAAGCTTCCATTTTTATTCGCTTGAAAGAATTCTCTCATACTCTCTAAAATTAAGCTCACCAGATGCAATCATTCTTCTACCCATATCTTGCATCGTTCTAAATCCTTCCTTAATAGCTATTTCTCTTAATTCAGGAGTGGTTGCTTGTTTTAAAATAGCTTCTTTAATTGGTTTTGAGACCACTAAGATTTCATAAATACCTTGTCGACCTTTGTATCCTGAGTCACTACATTTTGCACAACCTTTACCTTTGATGGCTTTTACTTTTGAAGCGTCTTCATCACTAAACCCCATATCTTTAAGAACCTTAGGATTAACATCATCATCAGGCACTCTACAATCTTTACAATTTTTTCTAGCTAGTCTTTGGGCTACAACAAGTTGGCAGGCAGCACTTATTAAATAATCTGGCGTTCCCATGTTTTGTAATCTAGTAATAGTACTTGGAGCGTCATTAGTGTGTAGAGTACTAAATACTAAGTGACCTGTAAGGGCAGCCTTTAATCCGATATCAACTGTTTCTTTATCCCTCATCTCACCAACTAGAATAATTTCAGGGTCTTGTCTTAAAAAAGATCTTAAAGCTTTAGCAAAGGTAAAACCGATATCATCTTTAATTTGTACTTGTCCTACACCATCTAATTCATATTCCACAGGATCTTCAGCTGTTAAAATATTTAAATGGGGCTTACTTACTTCTTTTAAAATACTATATAACGTTGTTGATTTCCCAGATCCTGTTGGTCCAGTTACCAAAATTAATCCCTGACTACCGTGAATTCCTTTTCTTAGACTTTCTAAATCTTGCTTTTCAAAATTTAATTGTTCAAGGGTAATATCTCCCGCGTCTTTGTTAAGAATACGCATAACAATTCTCTCATTATTTGCAGTAGGTAAAATTGATAAACGTAAGTCAACTACTTTATTACCAATTTTAAAATTAATAGCTCCATCTTGTGGTAATCTTCTTTCTGCAATATCTAATTTACCCATAATTTTAAATCGAGTAACTACTGCCCCGTAATTGTCATGCAGAAACTGTCTATAGGTTTCTTGTTCTTGAAGCATACCGTCTAATCGATATCTTACTCTTGAACTAAATCGGTAAGGCTCTATATGAATATCACTAACACCCATTTTAATTGCATCTGCTACCACCGCTGTACTAAATTTGATTACCTCTGACTCATTTTCAATTGCTTCAATATCTTCTTCTGGTTTATTGTCTAAAACTTCCCCTGCATCTCCTAAATCTGTTTCAAAAGTTTTTGTTTTTCTCCTATTCTCATTTCGAATTGACGCAATAGTTACTTCATCTGTTTCACTTGATAATCTTTCAATATATTCAGAAATATCACCTATTTTTGCAGCATGAAGTTCTATGTTTTTTTTTGTAATAGCTTTTAAATTTCGCATCAATCCCAATTTTGAACTATCTGGGATTGCCATGTGTAAAGTTTTTCCATCAATTTTAAATGGTGCTACAAAATTCATCTTAATATAGTTTGATGGTAAAACTGTTTTTACTTCTTCAGTAATTTCAACTGACTTTAGATCAATTATTTCTAGATTTTGTTCTTTAATTAATAAATCAATTATTTTTTTTTCATCAGTAAGCTTTAATTCAAATATTGCATCAATTTGAGATTTATTGTTTTCAGTGCTTACTTTTTTAATATCTATTAAATCTTTTCCAGAAATAATGTCATTATCAATTAAGACATTAACTAAATTAATTTCACTCTCTCTACTTATTTTAAACATTATAAAATTCTTGGAGCGATAAATACCAATAACTCGTTCATTGTATCAGAATTTGATTTTCCACTAAGTACTTTTCCTAGAATTGGTACTTTTGACGTTCCTGGAACACCTTGTCTATTATTCGCTACGTTATTTTTTTTAATACCACCAATTACAACTATATCCCCATCAGCTACTAATAATTTTGTATTTATCTCCATTTTATTTACACCTACTGATGCTGCATTTGCTCTATTTGGAGTATCATTGTTTACTTGAATTGAAAGCATAACGTTTCCATCACCTATGATATTAGGAGTAACTATCAGTTTTAATGATGCATCAACTGGTTTATCTTCCCCTTCTCCACCATCAATATAAATTGTTTCACCCTGATTAATACTTGCTTGTTGATTATCTAATGTAAATAATTTTGGATTAGATACTGTTTTTGATAAGCCTTGAGCTTCTAAAAAATCAAGTTCAAGTTTTAAAACAGCAGAACCTGTTTTTTTCAATATTCCAATTCCACTTGTTGCAGCAGCTGACCCAAAATTTACTAAATTATCTGTTCCAGCACCGCTTGTAAAAGCACCTGTTGAATCAGATAATGCAGCCCCTGTTCCTGATGCAGCTCCTACACTGCTACCTCCTTGTGTACCACCCATTCTTAAACTTTTTCTTGTGTAAGCAGCTCCAAGTCTTTTTCCTAAACTTTGCTCAAATGTTGAAGTAGCTTCAACTATAAAAGCTTCTATTAAAACTTGTTTTGTTCTTTTATCAATTTCTCGAATAACTTTATCAACGATATCTAAATCTTTCTCTTTACCTCTAACAATAATTGATCTTGTGGTTGCTTCTTCCGTTACTTGTATTGGTATAAAATTCCCATTCGTTCCAACAGATGTAAATAATTCTGTGATTGTGGCTTTAGCTTCTGATGGGGTTATATAATAAAGTCTAAAAATTTCTGAAATAATTGGTTCTACTGAATCTTCTAATTCAACTTTTTTCTTAACTGCTGAAGCTCTCGCTGATTTATAACCTTCTTGTGACGTTAGATTAGCAGGAGTTGAAACTCTAATAATATTACTTGCTACATCTATGTCTGCTGCATAATTTTTTAAATCTAATAATGCATTAAATGCTTTATCCCATGGAACATTATCTAACTCTGCACTTATTGATCCTGCCACATCGTCACCTACTAAAATATTAATTTGACCAACTTCAGACATTAATTTCATTGCTTCTTTAAAATCTAAAGCTTGAAATTTAAAAGAAACATTTTGTTTTAAAGATTTGAAATCTTCCGAAATTAATAAATAATTTCTCTCTTTAACAGATGATATTTGTTTTCTTTTTTTAAGCTTTATGACATCACCTTCAGCAGGAGTTGGTCCCATTTCTACACTTTTTTCAACCTCTAGTTTTCCAGTTTTCTTGATATCAGTTTTTATTAGTGGGGTGTCGTGTTTAAAAGAACCAGTGTTTTTAGCAAATTTTTCAGCACAACCTGTTAAAAAAATAAATAAAAAAGGTAAAATTAAAAATAATATTTTGTTTTTAAATTTCATAATTATTTTGTTCTTTCTGTAATTTTATTATTAAAATTTATCACTAAGAGAGAGTTTTCATTTTTTTCAAAAACTGCTTCTCTATTATTTAATCCAACTAATTTTACTCCAGGGCTTAATTCTTCAAACCTAGCTAAAGTAATTATATTTCCACTTGAATTAATTAAAGATACGAACCCATCATCATTTGCAGAGGTCATTATCCCAACTAATTTAAACTTATATAAGCTCATTTCATTTTGTGCCTCTTCTGGATTACTTGATAAAATTGTATTACCACCAGTTAATGAACTATCTCCAGCAAAAGGATCGTTTAATGGAAGAGGCTCTTCATCTTTAATTTCTGATGAAATATTCGATTGTGAATTTGCCTGTTTTTCTTTGATCTTTTTATTTATCTCTTTAGCTTTATCAATAATGTTTTGCTCTTTATCATGACTATCAGCCATGGAAACTTTTGATAGCAACATAAAAAACACTGAAATAATGATTATTTTAAAAAAATTCATTTGGTAACCCCACTATTGTTAACGTACCTTTTACTTTTATCGCTCCAGTTGTATTCCCTTTTACCACCTGAATAGACTCTTTGTCAAAGTTTAACATTTTGTTAGAAAGCGATAGAGCTCTTTTAAATTTTATGTAACCAATAAAATTACCATCAATTTCAAAATCAACAGGGATCAAATAATAGGCAATATTTGCAACATTTTTAACTTGGTTGTTTTTCTTTTTTTTCGTTTTTTTACCGTCTGCTTGGGCTAAGGCTTGTGCTTTTAATACTTCTTGAATTACCTTTTTTTCAATTCTAGTGATTACTAGATCATTTTGTCCGGCGTATTCACTTAATGTTTGATAAAGACCCTCTACTTCAGCTTTAGAATGAAACAAGCTAGAGTATTTTTCATAATCAGGCTTAAGTTTTTTAATTCTTGCTCTCATTGAATAAATTTCAGAAGTAAATTTTGCAGTTTCTTGTATTTTCAAATTCATGTCGTCCAATTTAGCTTTTCTAGACTCAACCATTGGATTTAAAATTGCGTAATAAATTATTAAGAAAAAAACAATTGCACCAAAGATTATTCCTATTTTTATAAGAGTTTTTTTATCAGCTAATTTTGTAATCTGATCCTTGATATCAGACATGTTAATATTTTTTAAATCTATATCCATTGCTATATTTTACCTGTTTTAATTTTTACAAACACTCTAAAACCTTTCATTGTAGCACCACCTGCTGTAGATTTTGGTAATCGCATTGATGATAATGATGCTTGCTCAACCAATTTTTGATTTCCTAAATTTTCTATAAATTTCAAAATATCTTGATCACTTGCAGCTATTCCTTGAATAGTTAATCTTCTAGATCCATTAAATTCAACTTGATCAAATTTTACACGGTTTGGAACACTTGAGGCTACTTGAGCTAAAATTCTATAAGTTAATTCTTTATTTGATTTAAGTGTTCTACTTAATTTTAAAGACGTATTAATTACACTAAGTTCTTTTGAAACTATTTTTTTCTGTTTAATAATTTTAGCATGATCTATTTTTACAGTTTCATATTGTTTTAATTTATTATTATAGGAAACAATATTCCAAAAAGATAAACCAAATAATACCACATAAATTGCAACTACAGCAGCAGTAATACCCTTGAATGCAAAACCTGAAATTGCTTTCATCTTCTTTTGCTTCATTACATTTGATCTATCTGGAAGAAGATTTATATTTTTAACTGCAGTAACAAATTTATAATAACCAAAGACATCAAGTTTTCTAAAGGCTAAGCCAACAGAAGTAGATAGATAAGATCTATTTAACTTATTATCTAAAATTTGTTGATACTGACTTGGAATTTTTAATCCTTCTGTGGGATCAAAAGTGTTAAATCCAACATTCATTAAAATTTTTCTAAAACTTCCTAAATATTCATCGACATTTTTAATATCTGAAACAACTTTTATGTTTCGAATTCTCTTTTCATATTTAGTCTCAAAATCTTGAATTGCTTGCTTAACTTGAGTAACATATCTTCTAACTAATCCTTCTTTTTCTTCAGTATCTTGGGAATCTTGTAAAATTTTTCTATCTTGCCCTCTAATAAAAATATCAGTTATTATTGGGTTATTATTATAGAGGATCATTAAATAATTTTCATCTAATCCAAATTCTAAAACAGCAGTTAAATTGGCATCCTCAGTTTTATTTGTTATTTGATTAACTTGATCAACTGATGACTTTAAAGCAAAACATTTAACATCTATGATTACAGGATTTAAACCTGCATTTTTAATTATTGAAGTATAACTATTTATATCAGTTAATTTTGATGCAACGAATAAAATATCCATTGTATTTTCTTTATCATTTCTATTTATGACTTGATGAAAAATAGAATAATCTTCCAAACTATCTGTTAGTTGAACTAGGTTTTCCCACAATGAATTAGTTTCGATTGCTTTATTTAATTCATCTTCTTTCATTAAAGGTGCGGTGACTACTCTTATGATTGCACTAGTTACCGGAATAGCAATTGCTGCATTTGGTGAAGTTATTTTGTATTTTTGAATTGCTAATACTAATTCTTCTGAAAATTTATCCGCATTATCAATTGGAGTACTATCATCTGTAATGTCGACGGGGTGAATATGTAATTTTTCTAACACCCATTGATTAGCTTTGTTACTAGAAACTTGGACTATTCTTATTTCTTTATTTGCTAACTCAATACCAATTATTTCTTCGCCTTGAACACTAGATTTACCTAATTTGGATTTGAAAAAATTTTGTATTTTTGATTTATAATTTCCAACTTTAGAATTATTAAAAGATGATTTTTTTATATTTTTAGCAAAATCTGGTTTTTTAATTTTAATTTCCTTAATTTTTCCAAAAATATTTGATAATTTACTTTTTACCTGATCTTGGGTAGATATTTCTGAGTTTTCATTTAATGGAACACTTGAAGTTTGTGGTTGTGCTTCATTATTACTTTGATTGGTTGTTGAAATATCAATTTGTGAAGATTCACCCTCTTCTGGCTTAATATTTTCTTCAATTTTTAATTTTTTACTTTCTTCATGAACATCATCAAACCATTTTTCCAAAATTGGTATTGCATCATCTAAATTTGTTGTTCCAGAAGATGAAATTTTTTGTTTACCATCAATATAAAGTCTACCTACCCAGTTTCTTGATTTAAGTTCACCTTTATATTTATCTTGCCTTACATATATATGTAGTCTTCCATCTTTTTTATGAATTACCTCATGCTCTTTTTTTTGTTCCTCATTATTAGTATTTGATGCACTTACATTTTGCTCAACAGATTCATCTTGAGATTGTAAAGTTTCTGAATTTTCAGTTAAATTATCATTTTCATTGGATTTTTCTGATTCATTATTATCAGTTTCTTGAGGATTTAAAGTATCAGTTGAATCGTTTTCAGATTGGTTTTCCTGATCACTCTTTAAAGTCTCTTCATCATTATTAGTATTTGATGCACTTACATTTTGCTCAACAGATTCATCTTGAGATTGTAAAGTTTCTGAATTTTCAGTTAAATTATCATTTTCATTGGATTTTTCTGATTCATTATTATCAGTTTCTTGAGGATTTAAAGTATCAGTTGAATCGTTTTCAGATTGGTTTTCCTGATCACTCTTTAAAGTCTCTTCATCATTATTAGTATTTGATGCACTTACATTTTGCTCAACAGATTCATCTTGAGATTGTAAAGTTTCTGAATTTTCAGTTAAATTATCATTTTCATTGGATTTTTCTGATTCATTATTATCAGTTTCTTGAGGATTTAAAGTATCAGTTGAATCGTTTTCAGATTGGTTTTCCTGATCACTCTTGAGAGTATCTTCCTCTTTATAATCAAATTTATCTTTATTATCTTCGTCCATAAAACTTATAAATAAAAATTAATATTTAAATTGTTAATTGATTCTCTAACACAAAATTAATAAAATTCTAACACAAGATTATAATCATTATGTTCAAAATGGGTTGAATTTAATAATGAAATACAAAATATTCAATTAAATCAACAGTTTATTAAAATCATTGAAAAAAATTAAATTTAAGATATTTTTTTCTAAATAATATTTTCTCTAACACATTTATCATAATTTTATCTTTTTATATTGTGTTAGAAATTTAATATTTTTTTCTATTTTTAAAAAATAAGTAAAATAGCTATTTTTTATTAAAACAACTTTTAATTGTTTTTTGTGTGAGAGAAAATTTTTTTTGTGTGAGAGAAAAATTTATTTGTGTTATAATTTTTTTAATTTTTTTTGTTTAGAATTATTCTAATATATTTTTTTTTCCTACATTAGAAATATTCCAAACTATTTTTTTTCTCTTTAGAAAGATTCTAATATATTTTTATTTCACTTTAGAAAGATTCTAATATATTTTTTGCAAATTTTAGAATTATTCTAATTTATAAAAAAAAAAATTATTTTTTTTTCTCTAACACAAAAATTTTATTCTAACACATTTAAAAAAAAAAAATTATTTCATTTTGTGTTAGAAAATTAACATAATATTCTTTTTTAAAAAAGTAAGCAAAATCAACGTTTTTAATATTATGAATATAAAACATAAAATGTGTTAGAGCTATATTTATTTTGTGTTATAATTATTAATATTATCATATTTTTAAAAAAGTCAATAAAATCAACATTTTTTATATTTTCAATAAATTTATTGATTTGTGTTAGAGATAATTTTAATTTTTATCCTATGTGTTAGAGATAATTTATATTTTTTATGCTGTGTGTTAGAGATAAATATGAATATTAACAAAAGCTCAAACAGCCTTACATCACTCATCCCTTTGGGATAATATATATAAATTTTAACATTGATCCATCAATTGTTGATTATTGCGGATGGCAATATTAGATTTTGATACAATTTATATTATGGTTAAAGCCTAAATCTGGGGACTAAACTCAAATTAACTAATTAAATCTGATTTGTGGCAAATTATGAGAGATTTCACTCTAAATTAGAGATTTGACTACCAGTATAGGATTTATAGCAAATTATGAGAGATTTCACTCTAAATTAGAGATTTGACTAGGATTGCAGGATTTATTTCTAATTATCAGATATTTGACCCAAAATTAGAATTATTACATGAAACTGGGGGTAATTACTCTAATTAACTGGAAACTATCCCATAAACATTTTTACTCTATCTTAAAGAGTGTAAATAAAAACATCTATCCATAATTATTAACCATCAACCGTTACAATTGTTAAATCATCCTTTTGTATTCGACCAGATTTAATTATATCCTCGATAATCTTGTTTAATCTTTCATGGTTTGGAATTTGTTGATACTTTTTTATATAATCTTTAAATCCTTCTGCCTCTAACATATTTCCTTTAGCATCTCTTATTTCCGTAATACCATCAGTAAAAATATACATTGAGCTGTTTGAAAAATTAATTTTAGTTTCTTTAAATTTAAACTTAGGAGCAATGCCTAAAGGAGGTCCTGCTTCTTCAAAATTAGAAAAGTTTCCATCTTTAGAATAAATTAACGGAGGTTCATGACCAGCGTTTGATAAAGTTAATTCTTTTTTGTTACTATCGTAAATTCCAACCAGCATTGTTACAAACATTCCTCTTGAAGTAGTTTCACAAATTTCTGTATTTAAAATATCTAAAAGACCTGCTGCAGAAAAATTTGTTTTACTTAAACATCTATAAAGACTAGATGCTTTAGACATTAGTAATGAAGATTTAATTCCTTTACCTGAAACATCTGCAACTCCAAATCCGTAAACTCCATTAGATAATTCTGAAAAATTATAAAAGTCTCCAGAAACAACTTTGGCAGGAATATTTATTCCAGCAATAGGAAAATTTTCTTTAATGTTTTGAGATAGTAATGTTTTTTGAATCTCTCCAACAATTTCTATTTCTTTTTCTATTCTATTTTTAACAATCAAATCTTTTGCCATCTTAGCATTTCTAATTGCTAATGCAGCAGGACCAGATAAAGTTTCTAAAAGTTTTCTATCGCTTTCTTCAAAAAGTTTGTTGTCTGTTTTTTTATTTAAACAATGAATAACACCAATACATTCATCTGAAACAATTAATGGTGAACATAAAACAGAATAAGTTGTAAAATTTGTTTTATTATCTAAATCAAAATAAAATTCTGCAATTTCTCTTACATCCTTTCTAACATCTCCAACTCTTATACATTGTTTCATGAGTGCTGCTTTTCCCATGACACCTTGAGTAATTGGAATTTCAAAATCTTCTAGATATGCTTGGTGTTTTGATGCAATACATTGAAAGTTTTGCTTATCATTATCTATTAAAAAAATGTTAGCAGCTTGAGCATTAATTCTTTTAATAATTAGCTCTAATGAAGTTTGTAGTGTTTCTTTTAAATCAAGAGTTTTAGCAAACTCCTGGCCCATTTTTGTAACCAATTCTAAGTCTTTAACGCTTGTATTGTCGACTTTTATTGTTTCTGTTTTTTTAGCACCAAAGAACATGTTATTTATAAATTGATATTCATTAAATTTTTGATAGTTTTGAGACTGATGGAACTCATTATTCATAGTCCTAACTTCTACTTACACCTTACAGACGCAATGATGCTTGTACAATATTGCATTGATGGTTTCATAGAACTGTCCTCCAAAATTAAATTATAAGTTGTGTTATATCTTATAGCATTTATCTTTGGAAGTATATGGGGCAGCTTTAGTAACGTTTGTATCCATAGAATTCCTGACGATATAAGCGTTGTAACAGGAAGATCCCACTGTCCATCCTGTAAAACCCTAATTAAATGGCACGATAACATTCCATTATTTTCATATTTGTTTTTAAAAGCAAAATGCAGAGGTTGTTCGGCTAAAATTAATATTAAATATTTTTTAGTAGAATTAATATCAGCAATAAATTTTGTAGTAATTTTTCATTTCTTTGGAGTTTCATTAACTACTCTTCTTTTTTTTATTTTAAGCATCTGTTTTGTGATTATTTTTTTTATTGATTTAAAACATTTCATAATTCCAAATGAGTTAACATACCCTCTTATGATAATTGGTTTATTAAAATCATTTGATCCAAATTTAAATACCACTCTGTTTCCAAATTTAGTTAACTCTTTAATAGGTGGTTTGTTTGGTTACATAATCATTTGGTTAATAATTTTTACTTATAAAAAATTAAGAAACAAAGAAGGAATGGGTTTGGGTGATGCTAAATTACTTTCTGTAATTGGTTTTTGGTTTGGATGGGCTTCAATTCCTTTTGTAATATTTTTTTCATCTGTCATTGCACTTTTAAGTGTTGTCCCAGATATAATTAAAAATAAAAAAGATCTTTCGTCTCAAATTCCTTTTGGTCCTTATTTAATTATAGGAAACTTAGTTTTTCTTATTTTTAATGAACAGATAAGATTATTTTTGAATTAAGAATATAACCCAGAGTGGTCGATTAACCATTAGAATTATTTTTTAAATTAATATAGATCAGTGTGTATGAAAAAATTTCTTTCCATAATAACCATATTCACTTTATCTTTTTATATATTGGTTGAATTTATAGGAGACAGATTAATTAAAAATATATTAGAAGATAATATTTCAAGTTCATTAAATAGAGAAGTATCAATTAAAAAATTAAGTATTGATTATTTAAGTGGTGAAGCTCGTGCAAATAACATTAAGATACTTAACAAAAAGTTTGATGGTAATTTAGCAGAAGTAGATTTTGTTAAAGTAAATTTAGATACATTCTCAATTTTTTCTAATGATATATTGATTAACGATGTTCAATTAAACAATATAAATTTAAATTATTATTTTAAATTTTCTGACAGAATTACTTCAGACAATCTAAGAAATCTTCAACAAGATCTTGAATTTAAAAATACCGACTCTCAATCAAGCAAATACTTTAATATTAAAAACCTAGATGCTAAAAATATTAATTTAGCCGTATTATCTTCTGATTTTGATTTTGAAAAAACCTTTACAATTAATGATATGAATTTTAAAGATATTGGTAATACTAAGGATAGTAAAAACTACAAAGATATTTTAAAAAAAGTATTTAAAGACATGGTGGTTGATGTACGAGAAAAAATAATGAGTAATAATTTATTAGATGCTGTTAAAAATTTGGATATCAAGCAAATAGAGGATACAGTAAAATACAAATTAAAGAACAAGCTGAAAGGTTTGATTAACTAAATGAATACTTTTTTATTTATCAACATTATTATTGCATCATTAAATATATTCATTTTAGTTTATGCATATTCTTTAAATTTTTTTCCAATCAAATGGAGAAAAAAAATAAAACAAGATTCAATTGTTGGTTTGGCAATTATATTTATAACTATGCTTGATATGTTTGTGTGGGTTATATATTCCTATTTTAGGTTGTTTTCAGCTTCTTAGATCCACTTGTGAGAGTGTTATAACTTGAATTAATATCCTGTATCTCTCCAACCACCTGTATTTGACAAGATCTCACCAGGAACAGCTATAACAGAATATAAAGTATCACTGTCTTCACTAGGCCCTGCAACGTTTGCGTAAAGTTTGTCACCAAATATTACTAATTCAGATAAAACCCCTTCTCTAATGAATGTACAGTTGCTTCCGTTAGCTTCTGCGCCTTTAACAAGTTTATGTGAATTATTAGTTCCACATTCATCATCTGCTACACAAATATATGCATTTCCAATATTACATCGATTTGATCCTGGAGGCGGTTCATAAACTGGAAAATATACTTGTCCTTTAAATAAAGTTGGTGGGGCAGATGCTTTTCTGTGTGAATTATTATCACCTTGTGTATCTAAATGGATTACCCAGGCACTTTCTGCAGAATCTGGGCAAAGACTAGCATCAGTATCTCCTGTAACATCTGAGCAAACAGTTGCATCATCAATCGATTTAGCATTATCAGCTCCTTGATGAGCTGTGGATGTAAAAGCTTGATCATCAAATGAAGGAATAGTCACTCCATTTAAATGTTTAAAATAAGGATAATCAAAATCTCTAATCCCATATAAAATATTATCCATATTTCTATCTATATCTCCAAGTTTATTAAAGTCTCCAGTACCTCCAAACAACCAAAAATCTTTTGTGGTAACTCCTACACCTGCATCCATTGAGAAAAAAGTATATCTTTTATTGGTAGTACTTGCGTTTAATCTAAATAAGGTTGTTTGATCAAATAATTTAGCATCATTTTTTGTAGAGTCTGTTAAATTTATTTTAGTAATTTTTCCTTCTCTATCATTAATATAAACCATTGCCCCACGCCAAGGAATTCCAAATCCAGTATCAGGAGTGATCACAAGTGGGGACGTTGGAACCGCATTATTAATATTGCTACCGTTAGGTGTTTCAATTATATCATTTCCAAGAGCCACGCCTGATGGCGATGTATCAACAATTGTAATTGGTCCACCGTTTTGATCTCCACCGTAAAGTTTTCCTGGCTCATCCATATTGTCTAATTCAACCATAAACAAAGCAGAGCCCGCACATAAATTATTATTAGCCATTCCTGCACCCATAATTGCAACATATTTATCATTTGCTGGGTCTTCTCTCTCTGCTTCAATGTCTGATGGTAATCTTACAATCCTTGGTGTTGACCAAGTTTCACCTAATTTACTATAGTCAAAGAATGGATCAATTCCAGAAGATGATGTGCATGAGGTTTGAACAAATATATTTGTTGTTTCTCTTGTTTCATTTACACTTCCACCTGGATTATAAATTTTATCTTCATCAAAAGTAATTACAAATTGGCCATCGATCATTCTTGCATCTGAAAATTCTACTGGCAAAAATTCACCATCAACCATTTCTGAAACATTTATCATGTTTTCAGGTATGGATTGATTATTTGGGGTATTAAAAGATATATCACTAAAAGTGAAAGTTCTTCCTATGTAACAAGAAGCAGTTCCAGCAGTTTTAAATTCTCCAGTCACATCTGCATCAGACTGACATACAGCAATTGCATCTTGATTAGTAGTCGTCTCCGAGTCGATGGCTTCATCAGCAGTAACAGCTTCATTAAAATTTGATTGCGCTTTTAGGGCTTCATCTGAAGCAGATATTTCTGCAGAGCTTGAAAAATACTCTAATTCTCTAACTTCTCCTTCGTTGTCCATGATATATACAACATTATTAATATAATCATTATATACACTGAACATATGCATTGGTCCTAAACCATCTCTTACTAGTGGAGTGGTTACATCTAATACTGAAAAACCAGATCCACCTCTTCCAAACGGTTGGAATAATATGGTATGCCAACTAGCGGAACCTTCGACATCACCCTCTGGAGTTAAGCCTTTCATAAACACATCATGGACAACTGGAGAGCCGTCTACTCCAAACACTGCATTACTACCTCCCTTAAATCCATCAATTGCTCCATCAAGTCTGGAGTTAATTAATGTAGGTAATTTTCCAATTAAAAAGGGTGGTAAGAATGCCCATTCTTCATTTCCTGTTTCAGCAGAAAAAGCATGGAGTAATCCACTGTTAGAACCTGCATATAAAATATTTCTTCTACTTTGTTGTGAAGCTTTAAAGGCTTGATAATTATTTATAGTTCTAAAGTAAGCTTCTTGGTTATTATCAGTAAATTGGGTATTTCCATCTGGTGCGCCAATTTCAATTAATTGAGAATGATATATATCTCCAAGAACATGGCTTCTTAATTCTGTAGTGTCACAATCTCCATCATAATCAAAAAAATCTTGACCAGCTAAAAAACGTAGAATTCCATCTCGCTCATCATCTGTGGTATCATCTCCACCACATTTTGATGTTGAGGAATGATAATTTCTAAGAACATATCCTAGTCTTTCCATCTCAGGTTCTAAAGTTGGTGCAGTAGCCTCATTAACGTTATCCCAATTTCCTAAATAATCTAAACTTTGATCTGCAATGGGTGTCCATATATTTCTGCTATCAGCTGTACCAGGATCTGTAGGCCCGCCAGCTGCTTGCGTTCTTACTCGAGCTGCTGCATCCCAGTTTCCTGGTGCGTTAGGATCATGTTCAACTGTTCCATCTGCATTTAAAGTTTTCCTCAATATGGTTCCTTTCCACTCTCCAAATTGTTCATAAGCAAATTGCGCTTGGTATAATGAACCCCCTTGTTGAATGGTTGCTGTAATGGATGGTGCGGTAAATGCTAATCGCTCAGCTAAAATTTGTCTAATTTTCTGCTGAAGCTCAGTCTGAAGTTCCAGAGGTGTAGTGGCTACAATAGTTTGTTCACAATCTTCACCACCTGCTGCATCACATGAACCAACTAAAGCTAATTCATTAAATCTATTCATACCACTAGCTTTTATTCCATCTCCATAAGCAACCATCAAAGTTTTAATTCCTAATTCCTCTCTCATTCTCGTAAGTCTGCCTGCCGTACGCCCTTGAAAACTAGTTGAAGCAGTTCCTGTACCAGACATCTCACCATCACCAATAACAATTACATAATTTAACTGACAGTCAGAGTTTGGGTCATGAGGAGAAACTGGACCAAAAAAATAATCATGAGCAATCTGAGAAAATGCTTCAGAGTCTGTGCCCCACTCCACTCCTAATCTCTCAACAACAGGAATAGCGTTATTAGCACCCTCTGGACCAATTCCAACATTTAAACAAGAATTACCAGTACATATTCTGCTTCGACCAGCAGGATGATTGCCGGACCAACCTCCATAATAATTGCAAGAAGTACCACTACCATGGCAATATTTGCCACCTCTACTACCAGTTTTTCCCTGACTACCTTCGCCAGCGTTCCAGTGACCAAAACCAAAATTAGCACCACTAGTTAAAGTACTATCTGTCAAAACGGCAATAATTGCTGCTTTTGCTCCGTCTAGTCTTGTTATTTTTGGCCCACCATATTGAATTTGCCAAGCTGTATTTCTATTTGCAGATGTAAAATTAGCTTCTGTTAATTCATCAACATAACTATTATGACTAAATAAAATTCTCCCACCAGATTTACTTATAGCAGTTAATGCATTTGTAACTCTAACGCTATCAGCAGCTAAATTTCCAGCAGCTTGACCAGCGTTTGAAAGTGAACTAGCGGTTCCTAGACCGGTAATACGTGTGCAAATGTTGTACCCAGCAGTCCATTGTACTCTTACAAGTTCTCTTCCGCTACCTCCTACAAAAAAAATATCATCGTCATTGCTAGATAACTCAAATTGTGTAATTTGGTTTATAGTTGAGTTACGGCTAGCACGACACTCCTTTTTTTCACCCCAGGCATATGAAATTACATTTTGTCCTCCAACATTTCTTGTTGCATATTCATAAAGATTCCCATCATCAGAAATATACATTCTTGTAGAGTCGCTATTTAATCTATAACGGTTTCCGTCATATATTCTGCCAAACACATCCGTTTGACCTTTACCTCTACCTGTAATTTCTTCGCAATCAGCTTGATTTAGATTACAGGTCATTTGAAAAGCATTTTTTCTACCCGATCTACCAAAAACTCCTACAATAATATGTCCTGCTGCATTAGCACTAATGTCCATACCGCGAATATGTTTTACACTATTTACCGTTAGTGCAAGTCTACATCTATATTGTGTATCAAGGGCAATAACTGCAACAGAAGAGGACCTATCATCAAATTGAACAGCAAATAAAAGATTTTCGTTACTGATATTAGTTCCTGGAACAGTTACTCCTGTTACATAGCGAGCTTCATGATATTTTCTAGTTGTAGAAATAAGATGATTAGTTGTTCTGGATCCATCCCTTAAACGGTAATCACATCGTTGATCAGTATTACTTCCTGCCCACCAAGTATCTCTTGTATAAGATCCGCCTGATTGATTGGTTCCAGTAAAGTTAATTCTCTCACCGGCAGAATTAAAAAGATATAATCCTCCCAGCGATTTATCGGCACTTGTTAAAACCCTATTTCCATTTCCATCGATTGCAGCAGAGCTTATAACAGGAATACCATCTCCTAATGTACGTCTCATACTAGCGGAGCTATCTAATAAAATTAAAATATTAGCTGGTACATCCCCTTCACCTGATCCAGGTGGCAATGGTTTTGCATAAGATGTTTGATTAAAATTAATAATTAAAATTAATAAACTAAATAATTTAAATAATATTTTCATAAATTAAAAAAACTTTATGACATTAGGTCCGAACAAAAATGAATCAAACTCTGGCTTTGTAATAATTAACATTTCATAAATTCCACTTGAATCACTAACTCTACCATAAATGACGTCATCACCAAAAGATGACAAAGATATAGCCCCTGTCCACTCTTCATCAAAATCTACTTCACTTTTGTACCCTAAATGTGTTTTTGCAAAGTCTATGATTTTGTTATTTTTTGCTTCACCCAAAGCACCTTCAATTTCAGTTCCAATGAGTTTTCCTTCTTTAATAAATACTTTTAAAACACTATTTTCTAATTGAGAATTTTCACATAAATTTAAACTGTCATATTCTTTAACGTAGGTAGCAGTTGGATCACCACCACCCGGAGGCTCGTCTAAATTATCATATTTTTCAATGATGCTTGAAACTGGGGTACCAATTTGTTCTTTTAAAAATTCACACGCCCCACTCATGGTTAATGAACTGAAATATAAAAAAAGTGATAACAATCCAATAAAGATATTTTTCATTATCATTAATAATAGCCAATATTTTAAAAGATTGTAATTAAAGTAATGATTATGGTGCTCATTTTGTGTTTAACTAGATAAAATAATTAAAGTTTCTAAAGGAATTAATATTTCAGGATCCTCAAATTCACCTAATTCTGCGCCCTTAGGCATTAAATATCCACAACCATATATTCTATAAGCTGTTCCTTGTCTTTGAGCGTTAGTAGAGGTTTTTTTAAGACTAGCCCCTGCTCCTTTAAAGGTAGAGGAACCAACATTAATTGAAAAAAACTCATATCTATACCTTTTTAAATATTCTTTTTCTTTTTCCGCATCATCTGCCTCTAATCCTACATCACTTGGGGTATTTAAAATTGGCTCAATTAAACTTCCAAAATTTTGATTAGTAAAATGATCTGTAACTAAAGATAAATTTCCCCCAGCATCATTTCTGATTAAATTTCTAAAACTTTTAAAACAAGGAGTTTCTACAGGAGTAAGAGTATTTCTAGGAGTATCTCTTCCATCTGTGTTTCTTGCAAAGCCATCAATTTCTGTGGCTTTAAGTTGCTCAATATAATTATTGTGAGCAGTAATCTCTGTAGGTGTAGATCCAACTGGTGGTGTGGTAATCGTACTCACTTCTGTCCAAGGTCCAATCATTCTGTTAATTATTCTTTTCTCTGCTTCAATTAAGGCATGTTCAGCAACATAAAAAGTTTGTTGATATTGATCACTAGTATTATTGCTTTGATGATCCCCTGAAGAAATTACAATTAAAGCGCCTCCCATCAACGACATTACTAATAACATCACAAGTGATAAAATTAGTGTAAATCCATTTTGATTATTTTTTTTCATTAAAATATATCCTGTCCAACAATATTTCTTGTGTATACGGTCACCACTACATTATCCCTTAAGTTTCTATCTGAAAAAGATCTTATCGCTCTAGAAAATCCACTTAATTGTCTTTCATTTCCTGTCCTACTTTCAAATCTAAAGAAAGGCTTTTCAGAAATAAATGCGATCCTAATATCTACTGCTCTAATTTTATATAAATTTCCCCTCGAAGCTTCAGAATTTGTATTTGGGTAAGGACTTAAAACTTTTCCATTTTGATCTAATGCAATAAATTCCATATCTTCAACATAATCTCTTACTAATTCATTGTGATAACACTCGGAACAATCTGAAACCCAACTTCCAGTTTCTTGACCAATATTTTGTTGCCAACTAATTTTGGATTTGTATATGCCGTATCTTGGATTTATAGGGCCATCAGCATTAGAACCATCTGATAATGGATTTGCAAAATAAGTTAGCTTATATCTTTTGTAAGGTTGAGTAGCATCATTTTGATTAAAATCATCATAAACAATATGAATTTTATCACAGCAAGTATCATCTAAGTTATGTTTTGGAGTTGGAGTAGCAATAGCATCACTTAGTGAATGTCCAAGTTCATTTGGAATTATCACAATTGGATCATGGCTATCTTTCACCGTAGTAGCACCACCAACAAATTCTAAATAACTTTCTACTGGAAAACCCAAATCATTATCACCTAAATAATATTTAAATCCTGCCATTCGTGTATCACGAATTAATAACTCGATTAAATCTCTAGAAGATCTGCTTACTTTAGCTTTTTCTAACACTTGAGTATAAGTTGAATTTACAATTGAATAAGTTGTATAAATTGCAGCCATCATTATCGATGACACCACCACACTAATTAAAATCTCAATTAATGTAAGACCAGCAATAGATTTTAAATTTTTTTTATTCATTGTTTAAGTTTATAGTCTGACTGAAAATATATAAATTTTCTTTTTTTACCTTCATTTAATTTCATCTCCACTCTACCAATGTACAAAGGCTCATCTGTTATAGAATCTAATTTATAATCACAAGCATCCCACTTACATATTTCAAATACTTGCAATTTTTTTTCTTCAGTTGTGCTTTTACATTTTAAAAATCTATTTTCTTCAAATATAGTATTCCACTTAGCTTGTTTATTTCGAGGAGCATCCACTTGTTGAGTTTCATAGATGTTTTGTTTATTCTCAACTGGTGTAGTGGTATCAGAACTACTTCCACCACAGCTCAGATCTGCACTCCAACTATTGTCACTTAGATGCTTTGAAAATGTATTTAATGTGTCTCCATCTAGTGATGCGGTCCCATCAGTACTATAGATTATATTTTCATTATCAGAATTTACTCCATAGAAAGAATTTTTACTTCCAATGACGTCTTCTACTATCATCTCAGTTAAAAAATTTGCCTTAGTTCTATCTCCTGAATTATCTATTGATTGAACGGAAAAATTTGTCATTTGTAAAATTGAAACAAATCCAATTCCAATAATCACAACTGAGACAAGTGCTTCTATTAAAGAAAGTCCAGAAATATTATGTTTTTGTTTTTTCATCTTGTTATTGTTTAACCCAATCAGAATTTCTTGTATCCCATTTTTCAAGTATCACATTGCCAAATCTTGACCATTCAATAACATATAAATGATCATGCTCTGAAGCAGGTGTTCCATCGCTATCAACATCGCAACTTGATCGATCATTTGTTCTTCTGCAAATAAATAAAGTATTATCTACAGATCTTGCTACATCCCCCTCTTCAGGCAAGGATGATTGTAATTTACCTGCGCCACTGTACCATTTCTCATTTTTACTAAAACAAATAGCTCCGTCATCCCCTTCCCAAGAAGTTGCCATATTATCATAAGTAATTTGTCTTACTTCAACATTATCAGCACCTTGATCTGGATCATCATCCCAATATGCATCGTCTGTTATATTACATCGATCACCAATTTTTGCCCACCAGTCACTAGTTCCATCATTTAACAAACTTGCTAGTTTTTCTGGTTTCATTCCTTTTGATGTAACAATTAAATTTCTTTCTGCGCCATTCACTTCTTCTAATATATGTACTTGAACAAATGCATATTGACCTCTTTGAACTTGTGAATTTATTCCTTCGATTAAAGATTTTATGCTAATTACTGCGCTTCTAGTCTCTCTATCTTTTCGCCATTCAGAAAAATTGGGATAACCTATGGCTGAGATGACGCCAATAAGTACAACGACAACAATTAATTCAAGGACGTTAAATCCTTTAATCTTCTCGTCCTGCACTCGCATCTATCTTACCTGCCTTAACTAATTCTTCTAATGATTTAGTCATAGTAATCATACCATCTCTCACAGAAGTTTGCATGATGCTAGGTATTTGATGAATTTTAGCTTCTCTAATTAAGTTTTGAATTGGAGGCGTACACTTCATCACTTCAAACGCTGCACAACGGCCTTGACCATCTTTTGTTTTAAGAAGTCTTTGAGTAACCACCATCTTTAAAGAAGAAGATATCTGTGCTCTTATTTGAGCTTGTTGCTCAGGTGGAAAAACGTCAATAATTCTATTGATGGTATTAGGAGCACCACTAGTGTGAAGGGTTCCAAAAACTAGGTGTCCTGTTTCAGCAGCAGTTAATGCAAGTGAAACTGTTTCTAAATCTCTCATCTCCCCAACTAGAATTACATCTGGGTCTTCTCTAAGTGCAGCTTTTAATGCACTAGAAAATGTTTTGGTTTGCTTTCCTACTTCTCGATGAGACACAATACTTTTTAAATCTTTATGAATAAATTCAACTGGATCTTCAACTGTAATAATATTTGAAGTTCTAGTTTTATTAATCTCATTTACAATTGCCGCAAGTGTTGTAGACTTACCAGACCCTGTTGGTCCAGTTACTAAAACTAATCCTTTATGCATATCGACAATATCATAAAGAACTTGGGGTAAATCAAATTGATCCATTTCAGGAATAACGCTCTCTACTCTTCTTAATACAGCAGCTGGTCCTTGAATAGTTTTATAAAAATTAGCTCTAAATCTTAATCCACTTAATGTAACTGATGAATCTAACTCATGAGTTTCACTAAACTTTTTCATTTCAGTTTCGTTACAATTAGTAGATATTAGATCTTGAAGATCTTGTTCTTTAACAACAATTTCTTGAATTTTGTGTATTTCTCCAGTTTGCCTAAACGCTAATGGCCAACCAGTTCTAATATGAAAATCTGAAATTTTTTTATTATTTTTTGCTAATTCTTCTAATTTTTCAAACATGATGAATTTTTACATACAAATATTAACAAAAACAATGTTTACTTAGTCATCTGTGTTCAAAATAAGTTTTTTCTTTTATTTGGAGGTAATGAAGCAATCAGAATGGGGACTAATAGATGTTATTGTTAATAATGAAAGAGTTTTAATTTAATTACAGAACTTTCCAATCTGTTTCAAAAGTAACATAGTTAACCTGAATGCATCGTCTTTCCTTAACTATTTTTTTCTTTTCCATACCATGCCAAGTGTTGGGCCCACTAGTAAACATGTAGCCATAGTTATTTTTGTAAGGAACTGTTTTAACTTTTTCTAATTTTTCATTATAAAAATCTGTTCCAAGATCTTCAGACTCGTTAGCATTATTTATAAAAATTAATCCAGACATCAGTTTTTCTTTGATATCGCAGTGGGGCTTTAACCAAAAACCCTCCCTATCACAAATAACTTCAACTCTAACATATGAGTTCGATAAATCTCTATCGATCATTTTTGAAATAGTTCCATGAACTTCCTTGGATTGAAGTTCTTTAATAAATTTTACTAAGTTTGGAAATTTTTTTTCATTTTCTTTTGTTACAAAACATCTAAATTTAATTGCCTCACCGCCCGAAGCTATTCCCTCTCTAAACTCTGCAGCACCACCATCAATTGCTCTGGTGCCATCATAATTAAGATTGTGCTTACTGACATCTGGAATATCAGCTTTAATAATTTCCTCAATGGCCCCGTCAGATAGTGCATTATTATATTCCCAGTGATCAAAAGGAAATTCATGTTTTTTAGATTGGCTTTGAATTGAATTTAAGAATGACATTAAGAATTAATTTTTTGTTTAATAATATTTGCTACTCTATTCGTTTCATCCAATTTTTGATAGTTCCAATTCTCTACTTCTTCACCTAAATTTCTAGTAATATTTAATTCTTTAAATAAATTTCTAAATCTTTGAAATCTTTTGTCATTTTTTTTAGGTGAAATATTAGCTACGTAGATTGGTTTTCCAGTTAAAGCAGCTTCTGATATCATGGAGCTAGAGTCACATGTTACTACAATTTTTTCTGAAATTGCTAAAGCTGATAGATAAGCTTTCTTATCAATAGTTTCAATAACTGTATGATTTTCACCAAAATAATCTTTTACATATTGAATTATATTTTTTGGTGTTCTCATTGAAGGGATCACAACTAGTTGAAAGTTGTTCTGTTTATTTAAGTTGTTTAAATTTTCAAAAATAGCTTTAATATTTTCTCTTGAATATTCATAATACTTTGTAGGACCGCCCATTATTAAAGCCCAAATTTTTCTTTCATCCTTTTTAATAAATGAATTTAAATAATCTTTATTTTCACTTATTTCATTTTCTGTAAGATAATGAATTGCACCTTTGGTGCTGATAACATTTTTGCCTTCAATTCCATCATGTTCTGGAGCTACAATGAAATCAAAATGATTTAAATTTACTTTTGGATCTTGGATATGAATATTAATAACTTCTCTATTAGAATTCTTTTTTAAATGAATAGATGGGATAACACTTTTACGCCCACAAGATATAATCACATCAAAATCATCATGATTAATTTTTTTATACACGCTTTCAGAAATAGGTGTCAGCTTTGGTGGAAATAATTTCCAAAAATTATTAAGTTCAATCTTCTCGTGTATAAAATCTAAATCAAGGGCCTTTGCTAAACCTTCTACTTGGCTGATCATGCCATGCATTCCTTGAGTTAATAATATCCCTTTTAATTTTGTCATTTATCCTTATATAACTTCTGCATGAGTGAAAATCCAATTAAACACACAAAAGTGTTAATAATAGGGTCGGGGCCAGCTGGCTATACGGCTGCTGTATATGCTGCCAGAGCAATGTTAAGTCCTGTTTTAGTTTATGGTTCTGCACCTGGTGGACAATTAACTACAACAACAGATGTTGAAAATTATCCAGGATTTTCAGATGTAATTCAGGGTCCATGGTTAATGGATCAAATGAGAGATCAGGCTAAAGCTGTTGGAACAGAAATGATTGAGGATCATATCTCATCAGTAAATTTAAAATCTACACCCTTTGAAGCTATAGGTGATAGTGGTCAAAAATATACTGCAGATAGCATAATTATTTCAACTGGTGCTCAAGCAAGATGGTTAAATTTAGAATCTGAGCAAAAATTTAGAGGCTTTGGTGTATCTGCTTGTGCTACTTGTGATGGTTTTTTCTTTAAAGAAAAAGTTGTAGCAGTTGTTGGTGGTGGTAATGCTGCAGTTGAAGAAGCAATGTTTCTTACAAAATTTGCATCAAAGGTAAAACTAATTCATAGAAGAGATGAATTAAGAGCTGAAAAGATGCTTCAAAAGAAATTAATGGAAAATAAAAAAATTGAAATTATTTGGGATAGTGCTGTCGATGAAGTAATTGGAGACGGTGAACCTAAAAATGTTACAGGTATCAAAGTTAAAAATCTAAAGACTAATAAAATTGATGAATTAAAAATAGATGGTCTATTTATTGCAATTGGTCATGACCCAGCAACAGCATTATTTAAAGAACAATTAGATATGGATAAAGAAGGTTATTTATTAACTAAACCAGATTCTACAGAAACCAATATTCCTGGAGTTTATGCTGCAGGCGATGTTAAAGACAAAACTTTTAGACAAGCTGTAACAGCTGCGGGGATGGGCTGTATGGCTGCGCTTGAAGCTGAAAAATTTTTATCTCACTGATAAGAACCATTAAAACTTAATACAAACTAAAGGGAAACAAAATGACTGACAAAGTACTACTAACTGGAATAAGTGGCTGGATAGCAAAACATATAGCAATTGAATTATTAAATTCTGGATATGAAGTTTTAGGAACTGTTAGAAGTCAAAATTCATTAGATGAAACAAAGAAAACTCTAAGTGAATATATTTCAACAGATAAATTATCATTTGTTGAATTGGACCTATTAAAAGATGATGGTTGGGTTGAGGCTGCTAAAGATTGTAAATATATTATACATACTGCTTCTCCCTACCCTATGAAAAGTTCAAGAAATAGAGAAGCTTTAGTTCCAGCTGCTAAAGGTGGGGCGTTAAGAGTTTTAAATGCTGGTATAGAAGCTAATGTTGAAAAAATAATTCTTACTTCGTCAATAGTAGCAATGTTTAAAAAACCTAACAGAACAAACCCATATACTTTTGGGGAAAGTGATTGGACAGATACTGATTGGAGTGGGTCGAATGACTACACTATATCAAAGGCAAAAGCTGAACAAGCTGCATGGGAATTAATGGAAAGCAAAGGATTAAAAGATAAATTAACTGTAATTAATCCAGGAGGAGTTTTTGGTGATGCTTTAGATAAAAAAACAAACACTTCAACTAGCTATGTTGAACTTTTCCTTAAAGGAAAATATCCTATGGCGCCAAATTTTGGAATATTAATTTCTGATGTAAAAGATGTAGCAAGAGCTCATGTTTTATCTATAAAAAATCCCAAGGTTAATGGAAGACGATTGATTATTGGTTCAGAAGTAAAAAAAATGCTCGAAGTTTCTAAAATTATGGCTGAAGCATTTCCAAAGTATGCAAAAAAACTTCCAAAAAAAGAAATGCCAAATTTCGTGGTTAAATTGATCAGTTACTTAGATTCTTCTGTAAAGATTATGTTGCCTGATCTTGGAATTTTAATGCAGACAGACACTTCATATTCTGAAGATTTATTGGGTATGAAATTTAAACCTGCAAAAGAAAGTATTGTAGATGCTGGGAACTCAGTAATTAGACTTGGGTTAGTCTAAAGACCCTTCCAATATATATTTCAATATACGAAAGGCTTGTTTTTGATCTGACGCAACAGCAGCAGCAGAGCTATCCACTTCTTTAAGGGCATGTTGGTGATCATCGTTATGAATAACAATCATAGATTTATTAAGTGCAGTAGCATAACCTGCATCAAAAGCTGCATTCCATTGTTTAAATTTTTCACCAAACTTAACAATAATTACATCACAATCTTGAATAGATTTTTTGGTTCTAATTGAATTAATATTAGCGCCTTTTCTATCTTTCCAAAAATTTTTTTCTTCAGCTCCTAGAATTTCTACACCACAATTGTCAGAGGCTTCATGGTCAGTGACAGGAGAGGTAAATTTAACATCTAATTTCTCTTTTTCACAAAGTTGAATAATTTCTTCTCTCCAATTACTGTGAATTTCACCTGCTAAATATACGTTTAACATTAGTTTAAGCTTTTACAAAAAGTAGATATTTTTTCTAAAGCTTTTTTAAGATTGTCCATTGAAGTTGCATATGAAATTCTAAAAAAACCTTCTAACCCAAATGCAGAGCCCTGAACAACTGCTACACCACTATTTTCTAATAAAGACTGAACAAAATCAGTATCTGTCTTAAGCTCTTTACCACTTGTATCTTTTTTTCCCATCAATCCTTTGCAGCTTGGAAAAACATAAAATGCTCCATCTGGATTTAAACATTCAATCCCATCAATTCCATTTAATGCTTTAACAACAAAATTTCTTCTCTCTTGAAATGAAGTTGCTCTCTCTTTAATAAAATCTTGAGTTCCATTTAATGCTTCAACAGCTGCAGCTTGACTAATTGAAGATGGATTTGTTGTTGATTGCGATTGTATTTTAGCAATTGCTTTAATAATATCTTTAGGACCAGCCGCATACCCTATTCTCCAGCCTGTCATTGAGTAAGCTTTACTAACCCCATTCATTGTAAGAACTCTCTCTTTCAAGCCATCAATTTGTGCAATAGTAAAAAATTTAAATCCTTCGTATGTTACGTGTTCATAAATATCATCACTTAAAATATGAACATGAGGATGATTTGCTAAAACATATGCAATTTCTTTAATGTCACTTTCAGTATAACAAGCACCCGTTGGATTTGATGGTGAATTTAATATTATCCACTTTGTTTTTGGTGTTATAGATTTTTCTAATTTAGCTGGATTAATTTTAAATCCTTGTTTTTCATTACACTCTAAAATAATTGGAGTTCCACCGGCTAATAAAACCATGTCAGGATACGAAACCCAATAAGGCGCAGGAACTATAACTTCGTCTCCTTCATTTAGAGTTGCCATCATGGCATTATAAATTACATGTTTTCCGCCAGCACCAACTGTAATTTGATCAGTTGTATAATCTAGATTGTTTTCTCTTTTAAATTTTTTAACAATGGCATCTTTTAAAGCAGCAGTTCCATCAACTGCTGTATATTTAGTATCACCATCATTAATGGCTTTTATAGCCGCTTGTTTGATATTATCTGGTGTATCAAAGTCAGGCTCTCCTGCTCCAAGACCTATAACGTCTTTTCCAGCAGCCTTTAACTCCCTTGCCTTTTGAGTTACAGCAATAGTTGGTGATGGTTTAATTTTTTTTAGACTGTCTGATATAATGCTCATTGAAATATAATTTTATTCTAATAGTTTTATAGATAATGCAAAATACTTATCAAGATTTAATTACTGAAATCCAAAGTAAAAACCCAGAAATTCACCAAAAACTGGAAGGTGGGCAAAAGTTTAAACTTGTAACAGATTTTAAACCGGCAGGTGATCAACCTGAGGCAATTAAAAAATTAGTTAAAGGTGCAAATAAAGAAGAGTTAAGTCAGGTTTTACTTGGTGTAACTGGTTCTGGAAAAACTTTTACAATGGCTCAAGTTATTGAACGAACTAATAGACCTGCTCTTATACTTGCTCCCAATAAAACATTGGCTGCTCAACTTTATGGAGAGATGAAATCATTTTTTCCAGAAAATGCTGTTGAATATTTTGTCTCTTACTATGATTACTACACACCAGAAGCATACGTTCCAAGATCAGACACTTATATAGAAAAAGAGGCCTCTATTAATGAACAAATAGATCGAATGCGTCACTCAGCAACGAGGTCGCTACTGGAGAGAGATGACGTAATTATTGTATCCAGTGTTTCTTGTATTTATGGACTAGGCTCAGTTGAAGCTTACAGTAAAATGACTTTAAGTTTAAAGAAAGATTACGACTACAATAGAGAACAATTAATAAAAACTTTAGTACACCTACAATACAAAAGAAATGATCAAAGTTTTTATAGAGGCACTTTTAGAGCACGGGGTGAATATATCGAAATATTTCCATCACACCTTGAAGATAGAGCATGGAGGTTAAGTTTATTTGGAGATAAACTAGAAAAAATCGAAGAATTTGATCCTTTAACAGGAGATCTATTAAAAGATTTAGATGTTATAAAAGTTTATGCGAATAGTCACTACATCACTCCAAAACCTACTATCGAACAAGCAGTAATAAAAATTAAAAGAGAGCTTGAGGTTACTCTTAAGAAATTTAAAGAACAAAATAAACTTCTTGAGGCTCAACGATTAGAAGAGAGAACAAAATTTGATTTAGAGATGATTGAGGCTACTGGTTCTTGTGCTGGTATTGAAAACTATTCTAGATTTTTATCAGGACGAAAACCTGGAGAGCCACCTCCTACTCTATTTGAATATTTTCCAGACAACACACTTATATTTGTAGATGAATGTCACGTTACTGTTCCACAATTAAATGGAATGTACAAAGGGGACAGATCAAGGAAAAGTAATCTTGCAGAATATGGTTTTAGACTACCCTCTTGTATGGATAACAGGCCACTTAAATTTGAAGAGTGGGACGCAATGAGAACGCAGACAGTTTTTGTATCAGCAACGCCTGGTCCATGGGAATTAGAACAGACTAAAGGTAAGTTCGTTGAACAAATTATAAGACCAACTGGCTTAATTGATCCACCAGTTGAAATCAAACCAGCTAAAAACCAAGTCGATGACGTAATGCATGAGTGTAAGAAAACAATCGATAAAAATTTTAGAGTATTGATTACAACTTTAACTAAAAAAATGGCTGAAGACTTAACTGAATATTTTCACGAAAATGGTATTAGAGTTAGATATTTGCATTCTGACATTGATACACTTGAGAGAATAGAAATTATGAGAGATCTAAGACTAGGAGTTTTCGACGTCTTGGTTGGTATAAATCTTTTAAGAGAGGGGCTTGATATACCTGAGTGTGCATTAGTTGCAATTCTAGACGCTGATAAAGAGGGATTTCTAAGATCTGAAACATCACTAATCCAAACCATAGGAAGAGCAGCAAGAAATTTAGATGGTAGAGTCATTCTTTATGCTGACAAAGAAACTAAAAGTATAAAAAAAGCAATTCAAGAAACTGATAGAAGAAGAACAATTCAGGTCGCCTATAACAAAAAACATAACATTGATGCAACCTCAATTAAAAAAGAAATAAGTGATGTCTTGGAAAGTGTTTATGAAAAAGACTACCTAAAAGTTGGAACAGGTGACAATATTGGTGGCAATTTAAAGAAACATTTAAAACAATTAAATAAAAGAATGAAAGATGCTGCAACAAACCTTGAATTTGAAGAAGCTGCAAAAATTAGAGATGAAATAAGAAACCTTGAAGCATCAGAGTTAGAAATTGTATTAAATCCAAAAGTAAAACACTATAATCAAGAAAATAGAGTGTATCCAAAGGGTAGATCAAAGATGGGCTTACCTGGTACAAGAGCGCAAAAAGGTAAGAAAAAATGGAAGCAAACAAAATAATTATCACAGGAGCTGCAACAAGAATAGGTGCTGCTATTGCAAAAAAACTCTCAGGTCCAGGAGTTGAAATGGTTATTCATTACAATAGCTCCAAATCTGCGGCTGAAAAATTACAAAAAGAATTGTCAAAAAATAAAACAAAAGTTTATTTAGTAAAAGGTAATCTTGCAAAAGAACAAGATTTAAAAAAAATTATAAGATTTTCAAAGTTAAAATTAAAATATTTTGATTGTTTAATCAATAATGCTTCATTATTTGAAAATGACAGTCTTAAAAATTTTTCTTCTAAAAGCTGGAATCAACATATTGATGTAAATTTAAAAGCACCCGCGTATCTTACAAAAGAATTTTCAAAAAATGTTAAGGGTAAAAATAACAATATTATAAATATAATTGATCAAAGAGTTTTTAAGCTAACTCCCTTTTTCTTTTCTTATACTTTAAGTAAAACGGGACTTTATACTCTAACAAAAACTAGTGCCATGGAATTAGCTCCAAATATAAGAGTTAATGGAATAGCTCCTGGTCCTACTATTAAAAATAAAAGACAGAGTGATAAGCATTTTAAAAAGCAGTACCTGGCAACTCCTTTAAGACAGCAGGTAAATGTACAGGATATATGTTCTGCTGTTGACTTTTTTATCAAAAACAGTTCAATTACGGGTCAAATAATAGCGATAGATAGTGGACAAAGTTTAAACTGGCAAACACCAGATGTAATTGGAAAAGAATGAAAAAAACTAATTTAAATATTATTAAAATAGATAAAAATAAAAGTTTATTTAATTACGAAAAAAAAATTCTTATTAAAGAGTTAATTCTAGATTTAAAGCTTGGTTATTATGATTTTGAAAAAGAAAAAACTCAAAAAGTAAAATTCAGTTTAGAGATTGATTATGAAGATAGAAAACCAACAAATGATAAGGATATTAAATCAATTGTTAATTATGGTCAGGTTGTAAAATTAATTACAAAACTTGCAAAAAAGAAACATTATAATTTTTTAGAAACACTTGCTGAAGATGTTTTTGATGTATTATTTAAGGATAAACGAATTGGAAAAATTATGCTTCAAATTGAAAAATTAGAAATTATTAAAGAATGTGCCTCTGTTGGTATCCAAATTACCAAAAAAAGAAGTCATGAAAAGTTCTGAATTAGGCAAAGACGTAATTAGAAAAGAGCTCCCATTAATTCCTAAAAGCCCTGGAGTTTATCGAATGCTTGATCATAAAGATGTGATTTTGTACGTAGGTAAAGCAAAAAACCTTCCCAATAGATTGAAGAGCTATGTGGCAGAAAAAAACCACATTATTAGAACAGCAAGAATGCTCTCTCAAACTTTTAAGCTAGAGATAACAACTACTGCCAATGAAAGTGAAGCTCTACTTTTAGAGGCTAATTTAATAAAAAAACATAAACCTAAATTCAATATATTACTCAAAGATGACAAGTCATTTCCCTTTGTTTTCATCAGTAATAAAGACCAATGGGCACAAGTTACAAAACATAGAGGGAAAAAAGATAAAGAAGGATTTTACTTTGGACCGTTTGCTTCAGCAGGAACTGCTAATTGGACTATTAAGATGCTTCAAAAAATATTTCAAATTCGAGTTTGTGATGATAGTACCTTCAAGAATAGAAAAAGACCCTGCATTCTTTATCAGATAAAAAGGTGCTCTGGTCCTTGTGTCGATTATATTGATAAAGAAGATTATAAAAAATCAGTAGATCAAGCAATTCAGTTTGTATCGGGAAAATCAAGGGATATACAAAAAAACCTATCTAAACAAATGGAGGAAGCTAGTGAAAAGCTAGATTTTGAAAGAGCTTCTATTTTTAGAGATAGAATTAAATCTTTAAATATAATTCAATCCTCACAAAGAATTAATGAGGCAAATTTAATTGATGCAGATGTAATTGCTGCATACAAAGAATCTGGTAAAACATGTATTCAAGTATTTTTTTATAGGTCTAAACAAAATTGGGGCAACCAAGCTTATTTTCCAAAACATGATCCTGATCAAAGCTTATCTGAAATAATGTCTTCGTTCTTGATGCAGTTTTATGAAAATAAAAATGTTCCAAAATTAATAATCATTAATACAGAAATAGAAGACAAAAAATTAATTGAAGAAACTTTAAGCAAAAAAGAAAATAGTGCGATTTCTATTAATGTAGCAAAAAAAGGCACTAAAGCTAAAGTAATTGCTATGGCAGAAAAAAATGCCAAAGAGTCACTTAATAGAAAAATTTATGAAACAAATAATAATAAAAATTTATTTGAGGGTGTTGCTAAAAAATTTGATCTTAAAAATGGCCTAAACTTAGTTGAGGTTTATGATAATAGTCACATCTCAGGAACAAATAGTGTGGGTGCTATGATTACTTTTGGAAATGAAGGATTTGTTAAAAAAAGATATAGAAAATTTGATATTAAGACAAAAGGTAATGAACAAGACGATTTTGCAATGTTAAAAGAAGTTCTTACGAGAAGATTTAAAAGAGCAATGTTAGAAAAAGGAAATTATTTAACTCTTCCTGATTTAATTTTAATTGATGGTGGTAAAGGTCAATATTCATCTGCCAAAGAAGTGTTAGATGAATTTGGTTTACATGATCTTCCTATGATAGCCATTGCCAAAGGAAAACTAAGAAATAGTGGAGATGAAACTTTTTTTTACAAAGGAAAATCATTTAAATTTGATAAGAATGACCCCACTCTATTTTTTATGCAGAGACTACGTGATGAAGCACATAGATTTGCCATCACCTCTCATAGAGCAAAAAGAGCAAAAGGAATTACAAAATCCTTGCTGGATCAAATTGATGGTATTGGTTCAATTAGAAAAAGAGCACTATTGAACCATTTTGGCTCTGCTAGAGCAGTAGAATCTGCAAGTTTTGATGAAATTAAATCAGTTGAAGGTGTTGAGGAAAAAGTTGCAAAAAAGATATATAACTTTTTTCACGAATAATTATGCTTAAAAAAATTCCAAATATTTTAACAATAGGTAGGATAATAATTGTACCTTTTTTTGTTCTAGCATTTTATTTACCTGGTTTTTATGGTGATTTAACTGCATGCGTATTGTTTGTAATTGCTTCATTTACTGATTTTTTAGATGGAATGTTGGCGAGAATGATGGGTGAAGAGTCTAAGTTGGGTGAATTACTTGATCCTATAGCAGATAAAATTATTGTTGCTACTGCACTTATATTGCTTGTTATGAGTGGAACAATTAAACATTACGAGGTTATTGCAGCAATTATAATACTTACACGAGAAATACTAATTTCAGGCTTAAGAGAGTTTTTAGCTAGAGGACAAATTAAATTACCAGTAACTAACTTAGCAAAATTAAAAACTTTTTTACAAATGGTTGCTATAGCTCTTTTACTAACTGGTGAAACTGGTAATAAAATTTTAAATTTTCAAGATTATAATGCTCAAACTATTGGCATAATCCTGCTTTGGCTTTCTGCATTTTTAACTTTGTATACTGGTTATGAATATTTAAGAAAAGGCATTGACCATGCAATATCTGAAGATAACAAAAACTAAGCTGCTTTTCTTTTTCTAACTAATGCTTGGTAACTTTCATTTAAGTCAATTATAGTTTCGCAAACTTTAAACTTATTTTCAGCAATACATGAAACTGGCGTAACCTCTGCTGCCGTACCTGTTAAAAAACAGCCTACAAAATTTGATAATTCAGCTGGTGCAATTTTTCGTTCATTGACTTTTATTCCTTTAGATTTTGCAATTTCAATTACCGTTCTTCTTGTAATGCCGTCTAAAAAAGAATCTGGAATGGGTGTGTGAATTTCTCCATTTTTATCTTTAAAAAAAATGTTAGCACCTGTTGCTTCTGCAACATTTCCTTCATGATCAAGCATTAGAGAATCTGTATAGCCTTGTTGTTCAGCTTCATGTTTTGATAAAGTACAAATCATATATAATCCAGAAGCTTTCGTATCCCAAGGTATCGTATTTGGCGCAGGTCTTCTCCAATTTGATATATTCAATTTAATACCTTCTATTTTTAGTTTTGGATCAAAATATGAACCCCACTCCCAAGTTGCTATGGCAACATGAATTTTTGTTTGTTGAGCAGATATAGCCATCATCTCGCTACCTCTCCATATTGTTGGTCTAACATATCCATCTTTGACACCCTGAACTGAAATTATTTTTTTTGATGCTAAATTTATTTCTTCTTCAGTATAAGGAATTTTAATGCCCATTCTTTTTGCAGAATAAAAAAGTCTAGATGTGTGTTCCTCTAATTTGAAAATTGAATTATCATAGACTCTTTCACCTTCAAAAACACAACTAGCATAGTGAAGGCCATGATTTAAAACATGAATTTTAGCATCAGCCCAATCAACGAGCTCGCCATTAAACCAAATTTTACCTGATCTTTTATCGTATGGTATCATGAATGAAATAATTTAAATTTTCTCTAAAATTATCTTTGTATCTATAATATGTCAATATAACTTACCCATAATGAAAGAACTTTTATATTTAAAAGATACTCAGTTAAAGCAGCTGATTGAAAAGTTATTTACAAGTTACCGTGAGTCTTTTTCAGATGCCAAGAAAACATTGGATAAATACTCTATAGGTATAGCTCACCACAAAGTTTTACATCTATTATCAATGTATAAAGGGATTACAATTTCTGATCTATTAAAGAAGTTAAAGGTTACCAAGCAGAGTTTAAATAGAGTTTTAAAAGATTTAATTAAACTTGATGTGGTTTTTTTTGAAAAAGATCAACAAGACACAAGAGTAAAACACATTTTTTTAAATGAAAAAGGAGAAAAAATTTTTGACGAAATATTTTCGATACAAAAAAAAAGAATTTATAATGCTCTTTTAAATTCAAGTTCAGATCAAGTCTTAAACTTTGACAATGTTTTAAAGAAAATAATTAATGAATGATTTTGTAGCCCATATTTTAGTTGTAGATGATGATGAGGGAATTAGATCCCTAATTAAACAATATTTAAATGAAAATAATTTTCTGGTTACTACATCAAATAGTGCAGAAAATGCAGAAGAAAAAATTTCAATAATTAAATTTGATTTAATCGTTTTGGATATAATGATGACAGGCAAAAGTGGGTTGGATTTTATCAAACAAAATAAATCTAAAATTGATACCCCTATAATTTTATTAACAGCTAAAGGAGAAGCTGAAAATAGAGTTGAAGGTTTAGAGATAGGCGCTGATGACTATTTACCAAAACCTTTTGAGCCAAAAGAACTTATTTTAAGAATAAAAAATATTTTAAATAAAACAAAAAGAAATGATGAAAAAAGAATTATAACCTTTGATAATATTAAAATTGATCTTAACAAACTTTTAATCATAAAAAATGATATTGAATATAAAATAAATAGTACTGAAAAAATTATATTAGAAAAAATGATTAACAATCCTGGCAAAACCTTTTCAAGAGAGGATATTGGCAAACTAACTGATCTTGATAAAGAAAGGTCAATAGATGTGATAATTACAAGACTTAGAAAAAAAATTGAAATGGACCCAAAAAATCCAAAATACTTACAAACTTTAAGAGGTGCTGGCTATGTTTTATGGATTGAATAATTTTGTAAAAAATTTACTACCAAAAAGATTATTTTATAGAGCTTTATTAATCGTAGCAGTTCCAATAATTGTTCTTCAAGTAGTCATATCGATTGTTTTTTTTGATAGTCTTTGGATTAAAACAAATAAAGGTATGACAAGAGCATTAATCGGTGAGATGAAAACATTCATAACAGCTTACGATAATGGAAAATATAATAATAACGACCTTTCAGGCTTATTCTCAATTTATTTAGATCTTAATGTTCAGTTTAAAAAAGATGATTTATTTGAAAAAGCTCAAAAAGAAAGATGGTTTAGTCCAATAGATAGAACACTTAGAAGAGAACTGAAATCTAATATGGGCACTCAAAATTTCTGGTTCGATACAACAAGTTATAAAGAGCTTATTCATATAAATATTAAACATAACGAGGGTTACTTTGAATTTTTTATTCCAAAAGACAGGGTTGCAAGCTCATCTGCTAGAATATTTGCGTTATGGATCACTATACCAGCTCTACTAATGATAACCATAGCTATACTATTTCTAAAAAATCAAACTAGACCAATTATAAACCTGGCTAAAGCTGCAGAAAGATTTGGTAAAGGAGAAAACATTGATGAGTACAGGCCATCAGGTGCCTTAGAGATCAGACAAGCAGGTTTGGAATTTGATAAAATGAGAAAAAGAATAATAAGACACCTCAATCAAAGATCTGAAATGTTATCTGGCATAAGCCATGATTTAAGAACACCCTTAACAAGACTAAAACTTCAGCTATCTTTTATGAAAGATAAAGATTTATCAAAAAAAATGTCTTTAGATATAGATGAAATGGAAAAAATGCTTAATGAATATCTGCAGTTTACAAGTTCATCATATTTAGAAAAAGATGAAACCTTTGATATTTCAGAATTAATCGAAACTACAATAAAAAATTATAATAATGATAAAATAACCAAAAAAATAATTCCAAGAGTTTACATGAATGGAAGAAAGAATTTAATACAAAGATCTTTAAATAATTTAATTGATAATTCAATTAAATATGCTGAAAATATAAATTTTCATCTATCAAAAAAAGACAGCAACATAATAATTACTATTGATGATGATGGAGTCGGTATTCCTAAAGAAGAGTTCGAGAATGTTTTCAAACCATTTTATAAAGTAGATAAAAGTAGAGGGGATTCTAAATCTAGTGTTGGTCTTGGATTGTCAATTACATCTGACATAATCAAATCCCATGGAGGAAATATTTTATTAGATAAATCTCCTTTAAACGGCCTTAGAGTTAAGATTTTTTTACCTTTGTAGATTTTTTATTTGGACTTTTTTTTTCAAATTTGTTGATTTTTTTTTCTAAATTTTCAACTCTTTTAATTAATATATCCATTTCTTCTTTGCTAGTTAATTTCATTTTAAAAATGATCTCTTCTCTTTTAGATCTTAAAACATTTATTATTTCAGAACTTAAATCTTTATAAGAAATTAGCCCTTGTTCAAATAGCTTTGTTAATTTATCAATTACAAATTTTGATTTTGTCATATATTCGCTTATAAAATTAATATACTTTATACGTAGTTTTTTAAAAATGTTTATTAATAATTTTGACCCAGTTGCGTTTCAAATATTTTCATTAGAAATCAGATGGTATTCTTTGGCTTATATTGTGGGTATTGCACTTGGTTGGCTGTATTGTAAAAAAAAATTAATAAAAGATTCTCATATTCTTCAGCTATTTGATGACTTTATAACCTATCTCATTATAGGTATGATTTTGGGAGGTCGGCTTGGTTATACTTTATTTTATAATCTAAAATATTATTTAGATAACCCTATAGAAATATTGATGGTTTGGAATGGAGGAATGTCATTTCATGGTGCTTTAATTGGAATTATAATTGCATCAATATTGTTTTCAAAAAAACACAATACAAATTCGTTTATATTTTTAGACTTGGTTGCCCTATCTGCTCCAATTGGAATCTTTTTTGGTAGAATTGCCAATTTTATAAACTCAGAGCTTTATGGAAGAGCTACAGACCTTCCTTGGTCAGTTCAATTTGTTCTAATAGATAATATCAAAAGGCACCCTTCACAATTATATGAGGCTTTTTTTGAGGGAATAATTCTTTTCTTTGTACTTGGGTATTTTTTTAAAAAAGATTATTTAAAAGTACCTGGAAAAATCTCTGCTTTATTCCTGATCTTTTATTCTCTATTTAGATTTTTTATAGAGTTTTTCAGATCTCCAGATCCACAAATCGGTTACTTAGTTTTAAATCTAACATTAGGTCAATTGATAAGTGTTCTTTTTTTTCTGACTGGGGTTTACCTTTTATCTTTAAAAAATGAAAATTAAGAATAATCAGTCGTTTACCCTAGATAAGTTTATAGAGGAGTCTCTTTATAATGAAACATCAGGCTACTACATGAAAAAAAATCCCTTTGGCAAAAAGGGTGATTTCATAACTTCACCCAACATATCTGTATTATTTTCAGAAATGATTGCAATTTGGGTAGTGTCGTTTTGGCAAAATCTAGGTTGCCCTAAAAAATTTAATTTAATCGAATTAGGGGCCGGTAATGGTGAAATGATGAAAGTTTTAGTCAATACCTTTGAAAAATTTCAAATATTTAAAAATTCTTGTCACATTAAGATTTTAGAAAGAAGCAAATTGCTTCGAAAAAAACAAAAAATTAATATCAATAAAAAAAATATTCAATGGTTAAATGATTTAAGCGAATTAGATAATTCGCCATGTATTTTTTTGGCAAATGAATTTTTTGACGCTTTACCTATTAAGCAATTCATAAAGAAAGAAAGAAAATGGTTTGAAAGACATGTCAGATTTTTTAACAATAAATTTGAGTATTTTGATGTTCCTTTTGATATAGAAAAATTTGAAAATAAAATTAAATTTAAAATTACAAATCAGCAGAACTTTATCGAGTATTCACCACAATCAACCGAATACCTAAAAATTATCTTCAATAAGATTAAACGTAATAATGGTGGAATTTTAATAATAGACTATGCGTATACTGATAAAAAAATGAAAAATACCCTGCAAGCTGTATCCAAACATAAATATTGTGATGTACTAAAAGGGTTTGGTAATTCTGATATTACCTACAATTTAAGTTTTAGTTTATTAAATAGAATAGTTAAAGAATTAAGCTCACTTACCTCAATGAATACTACTCAAGGTGAATTTTTAACAAAACTTGGTATTCTTGAAAGAGCAGAAATATTGTCCAAGAAAATGTTATTTAGTGAAAAAGCTGATATTTATTTTAGAATAAAAAGACTTATAGATAAAAATCAAATGGGTGAATTGTTTAAAGTAATGCTAATAACAACAAATAAAAATAAATTTAAATTGGGGTTTTAAACTGATTAAGTCAAAGAAACTCAGTAAATTTAAAAACTTACAGCATGCTTTCTTTAATAGAAAGGGTGGAAAATCTCTAGGTATTTTTAAGAGCTTAAATTGTGGCCCTGGGTCCTCAGACAATAAAAAAAATGTTTTAAAAAATCTTCAAATCGTTCAAAGGAAAATTAAAACTAAGCTTAAAAAAATTATTTTACTAAAGCAAATTCACAGCAATAAATTTCATTTTATAGATAAAAATCTAAAACTTAAAAATTATAATTTTGAAGGAGATGCGCTAGTCACAAATAAAAAGGAATTTCCTATAGCTATATTAACTGCAGATTGTGCTCCAATACTTGTTTATGATGAGAAAGAAAAGATGATTGCTGCAATCCATGCTGGCTGGAAGGGTGCTTTCAAAGGGATAATTAAAAGAACCTTAAATTTTATGATCAAAAAAGGATGTGATCCTAAAAATGTTACTGCAGTTATTGGTCCATGTATTTCAGTAAAAAATTATGAGGTAAAAAAAGATTTTATTAAAAAACTCATTAAAAAGGATGGAAAAAATAAAAAATTTTTTAAAAAAATTCAAAATAAAGATTTCTTTGATTTAAAGAAATACGTCCTTTCTCAATTAAAAGCCTTAAATATAAAGAAAATTGATATAATTAATAAGAATACATTTAATCCTAAAAATAATTTTTTTAGTGCACGAAGATCTATTAGCCGCAATGAGAATGATTATGGTAGAAATATTTCTGTAATTATGATTAATTCATAATATCTCATGAAATTATTAACTGGAAACAGCAATAAACCTCTTAGTAAAAATATTGCAAAATATTTAAAAACTAAGCTTGTAAACTCAAGTATAAAAAAGTTTTCTGATGGAGAAATTTATATAGAAATTAATGAAAATATTAGAGGTAATAGTATCTTTATAATTCAGTCTATTTCATCACCTGCAAACGACAACCTAATGGAATTACTACTTTGCATTGATGCTTTAAAAAGATCTTCAGCAAAAAATATTACTGCCGTCATTCCTTATTTTGGATATGCACGACAAGACAGAAAAGTAGTGCCTAGAACTTCTATTTCTGCAAAACTGGTTTCTAATTTAATTACTAAAGCAGGTGCTGACAGAGTTGTTACTGTAGACCTTCATGCAGGACAAATTCAGGGCTTTTTTGACATTCCTGTAGATAATTTATTTGCTACACCAATTTTTGCAAGACATGCTAAAAAAAATATTAAAAGTAAAAATATTATTTGTGTTGCACCAGACGTTGGTGGAACTGAAAGAGCGAGAGCACTTGGTAAAATTTTAAATGTGGAACTTGCTATTGTGGATAAAAGAAGACCTAAACCAGGACAATCCAAAGTTATGAATGTTATAGGAAATGTTAAAGGGAAAACCTGTATTATAGTTGATGATATAATTGATTCAGGTGGAACTATAGTAAACGCTGCGAAAGCTTTAAAGGATAGAGGTGCTAAAGAGGTTTATGTTTATATTACTCACGGAGTTTTAAGTGGAGAAGCAGTAGATAAAATTAAAAAATCAGTTATTAGAAAATTAGTAATAACGGATACAATTGATAATCACGATAAAATTAAAAATGTTAAAAATATAGAAGTTTTGCCTATTTCAGCACTTATGGGTGAGGCAATTAAAAGGATCTCTAACTCAACATCTGTATCCGATTTATTTAAATAATTATCTTGAGTTATTAAGAAACTTGGGCTAAAAGCCATCTTTTTATGAATTCACTTGATGCAAATACTAGAAATACTAAGTCAAAAGGAGATGTCCGTTCTCTTAGATCAGCTGGAAATATCCCTGGCATAATCTATGGGGGACCAGATCAAAATCAAAAAGTTACTGTATTAAAAAAAACATTAAAATCTTTAATAGATAAAGGAAGTTTCTTATCAAACATAATAACTCTTAATTTAGATGGCAAACCTCAAAATGTTTTACCAAGAGAAATTACTTATAACGTAATATCTGACGAGCCAACTCATATTGATTTTCTAAGAGTTGTGCCAGGTGTAAAAATTAGAATAGAAGTGCCTGTGGTATTTATTAATCATGAAACTTCACCAGGCCTAAAAAGAGGTGGAGTACTAAACATTGTGAGAAGAAAAATAGAATTAAAATGTCCAAGTGAAAAAATTCCATCTGCAATAACTATTGATTTAGATGGGGTGGATATTGGGGAAAGTTTCAAAATATCTTCAGTAAAATTAGAAGAAGGTGTTACACCAACTATTATTGGAAGAGATTTTGTAATTGCAACTTTAGCAGCACCTACAGTGATGAAAGAGCCAGAAAAACCAGCTGAAGCTGAAGCAGAAGCAGCAGAAGATGGTAAAGAAGCAGCACCAGCAGCTGAGGGTGATAAAAAAGATGACGGCGAAAAAAAAGCCACTGAAGAAAAAAAATAATCAACTTATCATAGTGAAGACTCCTAGATACGATTTAAAAAAAATATGCTTTTATTTGTAGGCTTAGGAAATCCAACACCCGATAGCGAAAACAACAGACACAATATTGGTTTCAAATTAATTGATGCTCTTAATCAAAAGTTTGGTTTGTCTAAACAAAAACCAAAATTTAAAGGATTATTAACTACAGGTAATATTGAAGATAAAAAGGTTTATGCAATAAAACCATTAACCTTTATGAATAATTCTGGAATTTGTATAAGGGAATTAATTGAATACTTCAAAATTGATGCTGAAGATGTGATTGTCTTCCATGATGACCTTGACCTTGAATTTGGAAAAGTGAAAGCAAAATTTGCAGGATCAAGTGCAGGACATAATGGAATTGAATCTATAGATAAATTTATTGGTAAAGATTATTCAAGAGTTAGAATAGGAATTGGAAGACCCAAAACTAAGGCTGATGTTGCAGATCATGTATTAAAAGATTTTGATGAAGATGAAATGATACAACTAGAAAAAATTACTAAAAATATTATTGATTCAATGGCTATATTAATTGATAAAAAATTAGATTTATTCTCAAGCACTGTAAATAATAAATAATGAGTTTTAAGTGTGGAATTGTTGGCTTACCTAATGTTGGTAAATCTACACTATTTAATGCACTTACAAATTCTAGTAAGGCACAAGCAGCAAACTTCCCTTTTTGTACGATAGAGCCAAATGTTGGTGTGGTTCCTGTGCCAGATGAAAGACTAGACAAATTGGTAGAAATATCAAAATCAAAAAAAAAAATTAATACTACTATTGAGTTTGTGGATATAGCCGGACTAGTAGCGGGCGCCTCTAAAGGTGAAGGCTTAGGAAATAAATTCTTATCTCATATAAGAGAAGTCGATGCAGTCATTCATATGATCAGATGTTTTGACTCTGATGATATTCAAAATGTGAACCCAACTGTTGATCCAATTAGAGATTTGGAAATTATTGAAACAGAAATGATGTTGGCTGACCTTGAGTCAATACAAAAAAGATTAGAAAAAAATAATAAGAAAAATGTAGATGAGGAGCAATTAAAAATATTAGAAATTGCTTCTGACTGCATAAATAATTCCAAAGATATTCAAATACTTTATGAACAATTTGATAAAAAATTAATAAGCCAAAGTGGTTTATTATCTTTAAAGCCTAAAATTTTTGTATGTAATGTTGATGAGGCAAGTGTTCAAAATGGAAATAAATACACTCAAGCATTTATTGATAAATATGGTGAAAAAAATACCTTAATAGTTTCAGCTGATATTGAGAACCAAATAAATCAATTAGAAAATGAAGAAAAAGAGAATTATATGGAGATGATTGGATTAAAAAGAACTGGTTTAAATATGTTAATTCAAAAAGGTTACAATATTTTAGAGCTAGACACTTATTTTACATCTGGGCCTGAAGAAACTAGAGCTTGGACTATCCAAAAAAATTGTACTGCACCAAAAGCAGCTGGTGAAATACACACTGATTTTGAAAAAGGTTTTATAAGAGCTGAAACAATTGCTTATGAAGACTTCATAGCTAATGATGGTTGGGTCAATTCAAAGACAAATGGAAAAATGAGACTTGAAGGAAAAGATTATATTGTCAAAGATGGTGATATATTAAACTTCAGATTCAATACGTGACCAAATTTTCTTCATACTAAAGTAAACTAGAATAGTTAAAATAATTAAATACAAGATAGCCTTAAAGCCCATCTTGTGTCTGCTTTCTAAATGAGGTTCAGCTGCCCACATTAAAAATGTTGTAACATCTTTTGCCATTTGCTCTTTAGATGCTGTAGTTCCATCACTATATTCTACCAAACCATCTGATAATGGTTCTGCCATCTTAATATTATTTCCATACATAAACTTGTTATAGTAAACACCATCATCAAGCGTTACACCACTCGGTGGATCTTCGTAACCAAGTAGCAATGAGTAAATATAATCAACCCCACCAGTTCTAGCTTTTGCTAGCACAGACATATCAGGAGGATAAGCTCCTCCATTTGCTGCTTGAGCTGCTTTAACATTTTCATAAGGCATGACAAATTTATCAGATAACTTAGCAGGTCTTACAAACATTTCTCCATCATTATTGGGTCCATCTGTAATTTCAAAACTTGCAGCTATTGCTTTAGCCTGCTCTTCAGTAAACTCTGGTCCACCTGGCTCAAATAAGTTTCTATAACTTACATATTTCATTGAATGGCACGACGCACAAACCTCAGTATAAACTTGATATCCTCTTTGAAGTGAACCTCTGTCAAATTTTCCAAATAATCCCTTAAAACTCCAATCTGTTTTTAAAAGATCTACTTTTTCTGCAGCATTAACTGTAAGAGTTCCTACTAATAAAAAAATAATTGAATAACTAATTTTTAAAATATTTTTCACTTAATTAATCTAAACTTTCTTTTTTTTTAACAGCTGATGCCATTGGCATCCCTCCAAGTACTGGCTCTGTAATACTTAAGGGTAAAGGTATGGTTTTTTCTTTAAATCCTAATACCGGTAAGATTATTAAAAAGTGAATAAAGTAGTAAGCTGTGGCAACCCTGGCAATCAATAAGTAAAGCCCCTCAGCTGGCATCGCACCTACGTAACCTAGAACTAATACATCCACTACTAGTATCCAATAAAATTGTTTGTAAAGAGGTCTAAATACTGCTGATCTAATTTTTGAAGTATCTAACCAAGGCAGTGCAGCTAAAATTAAAATTGCTGATAACATTGCAACTACTCCCATTAATTTATCAGGAACTGATCTTAGGATTGCATAAAATGGTAATAGATACCACTCAGGAACGATATGGGCTGGTGTTACCATTGGGTTTGCTTCTATATAATTATCTGCATGCCCTAAAATATTTGGTGAATAAAAAACAAAAAATGCAAATACAATCATAAACATTAATAATGCAAAGCCATCCTTGATCACAATATATGGATGGAATGGTACTGTATCCTTAGAAGGTTTTTTAACATCAATCCCCACTGGGTTATTGTTTCCAGGAACATGCAACGCCCAAATATGAAGAACGACTAAGCCCAAGATTAAAAATGGTATTAAGTAATGTAATGTGAAAAACCTTGTTAAAGTTGGGTTATCTACAGAATAACCTCCCCACAACCAATTAACTATTCCCTCACCCACTAAAGGTATGGCGCTAAAAAGATTTGTAATAACTGTTGCTCCCCAAAAACTCATCTGACCCCATGGTAAAACATAACCCATAAATGCTGCTGCCATCATTAAAAGGTAAATTATTATTCCAATAATCCAAATAATTTCTCTTGGAGATTTATATGATCCATAAAACAAAGATCTAAATATGTGAATATAAACTGCTAAGAAAAACATTGAAGCACCGTTTGCATGAATATATCTTATTAACCAACCATAGTTAACGTCCCGCATGATATGTTCAACACTTTCAAAAGCCATGTCAGCATGAGCAATGTAGTGCATAGCCAAAGTTAAACCAGTAACGATTTGTGTAATTAAACAAAAAGTTAAAATTCCACCAAATGTCCACCAATAATTTAAATTCTTAGGTGTTGGATAATCAGTTAAATGACTAGCGAGTGATAAAAGTGGAAGCCTGTCATTAAACCATTTTCCAAATTTTGAACTAGGAACGTACTCGTGATCACTCATAATTATTTATTATCCAATTTTAATAGTGTTGCTGTTAACAAATTCATATTTTGGAACTTCCATGTTTGTTGGAGCAGGACCTTTTCTAATTCTTCCAGAGATATCATAATGTGAACCATGACAAGGACAAAACCAACCATTGTAGTCTCCTTTATCATTTAAAGGGACGCATCCTAAATGCGTACAGACACCTAACATAACTAACCATTCTGGATCTTTTGCTCTGTCCTCATCTTTTTGAGGGTCTTTTAAATCTTCCATTTTAACAGCTCTTGCTTCAGCTACTTCCTCGGGTGTTCTTCTTTTAATAAAAACTGGTTTTCCTCTCCAGAGTACAGTGATTGTTTTTCCAGGCTGCACTGAACTTACATCAACTTCTGTGCTAGCTAATGCTTTAACAGATGCATCTGGGTTCATTTGATCAACAAGTGGCCAAACAACAGCTCCTACCCCAACAGCACCTACCGCATATGAGGCTGTAAATAAAAATTCTCTTCTTTCAGGTTTTTTTTCAGACATCTTTAATTTTTTGTATATTGTTATCTAATATATGATTTCATATAAGAAAAAAGTTTTTTTTCCACTGAAACAATGACACATAAAACATGAATTTGAGACCTAAAATAGCCTTATATGAACCTGATATTCCTCAAAATACAGCTGCTATTATCAGAACATGTGCGTGTCTAGGGGCTGATTTAGAAATAATAGAACCATGTGGTTTTTTATTCAGCGATAAAAGATTTAAAAGAGTTGTGATGGATTATATGGATGAAAAAATGATAAGATTTTATCAAAGTTCAGATGAATTTTTTAAATCAAAAAAGAATGAGAGAGTAATATTATTAACAACTAAATCAGCAGATTCTTATACTGACTTCAAATTTGAGAGTAATGATACACTTTTATTTGGAAGAGAAAGTGCTGGCGTACCAGACCATGTTCATAATTTAATTAAGTATAGGTTAAAAATACCCATGATGGACAATAAAAGATCTTTAAATATAGCCTCTTCAGTTGCTATAATTCTTTCAGAAAATTTAAGGCAAACTAACTTTAATAAATAATGGACAAAGAAATTAAAAAAAAACTTGCTTCTAATTGGTTTAAGTTGCTGCAAAACACAATTTGTAATGACATTGAAAAACTAGAAGGTAAGAAATTAAAGTTTAAATCTAAAACTTGGAATAGAAGTGAAATTAAGGATGAAGGTGGTGGAGAGTTTAGAATTTTAAAAAATGGTAAGATTTTTGAAAAAGTTGGTGTAAATTTTTCAGAAGTGCATGGAAAGTTTTCAAAAGAAATGAGTAAAAAAATCCCAGGTGCTTCTAAAGATCGAAATTTTTGGGCATCAGGAATTTCTATTGTAATGCATATGAAAAATCCTCATGTTCCAGCAATTCATTTTAACACTAGATTTATCTACACAACACATGCATGGTTTGGTGGTGGTATGGACGTAACCCCTTGTATCCAAGACCTTAAAGAAAAAAGCTTTCTTCATACTGAATTAAAAAAAATGTGTGATCGACATGATAAAAAATTTTATAAAAAATATAAAAAGTGGTGTGATGAATATTTTTATTTACCTCATAGAAAAGAAACAAGGGGAATTGGTGGTATTTTTTTTGATTACAAAAAAAAAGATTGGGAGAAAGACTTTAAATTTGTAACAGATCTTGGAGTTACCTTTCAAATGTTATTTAACTCGATAATACAATTGAAACACAAAAAGAAATGGACTGTAAAACAAAAGGAGATACAATATATTAAAAGAGGTAGATATGCTGAGTTTAACTTACTATATGATAGAGGAACAAAATTTGGCTTACAAACAGGTGGTAATGTCGAGGCAATATTAATGTCTTTACCTCCAATAGCAAAATGGAATTAAAATGGATAAAGAACCAATAACAGCAGATGGTCTTGAAAGTTTAAAGGAAGAGTTAATTTTTTTAAAAGAAAAAAAAAGACCTCAAATAGTTGCTGCGATATCTGAAGCAAGATCTCATGGAGATCTGAAAGAGAATGCTGAATATCATGCTGCAAAAGAAGAACAATCTCATAACGAAGGAAGGATTACAGAAATAAATGATATTATTGCAAGAGCAAATGTTATTGATGTAACCAAAATGAGTAATGATGGCAAAGTCATCTTTGGCTCAACTGTAGATTTAGAAAATTTGGATACTGGAGAAAAAATTACCTATAAAATAGTTGGAAAAGATGAGGCTGACCTTCAAAAAAAACTGATATTTTTTCAATCACCTATAGGTAGAGGTTTAATTGGAAAAAACAAAAATGATTTAGTTGAAATTAAAACTCCTGCAGGTGTAAAAAACTTTGAAATTAAAGATGTAAAGTACGTTTAATTACTTACTATTTTTTGAAGTTCTTTATCTGAAATTTTAAAATTATTACTAGTCCAGACTTCTTCTATTGCTTTTAACTTCTGTCCCAGCTCCCTTCCCTCAGGAATTTGATATTTTTCCATCAAAGTACTAGCTTTAAATGGCATAACAGGCATTTCTTTTTTTTTAAAAATTTCAATCATTTTAATTAACTTATTGTCTACTTTTTTGGATTTAAAAATTTTAAAATAAAGAACATCTAATAATGCCTCCCTACCATTAAAATAAAAAATTTTATTTAGATTTTTTTCTGAAAAGGTTTGGTTCGTATTTTTTTCTAAATTAAACTTATTTAAAAATATAAGTCTTTTTTGATCTTTTTTGGATAAATTAAATTTATAAATAAAGTAATCTACATTATCAGTTCCATCAATAATCATTAAAGATAATAAGAAAATAAAGTCCATTTCAAGAAAGTTTTTTTTTGCAAAACTATTCATTTTATTGAATAGAGAAATATTTTTTATTTGTGGAAAAATAAGATTTATAATTTCTAAACAATCCTTATCCTTAGTTAACTTTAGAAAACCATTTGATTTTAATAATTTTTGAAATTCATCTATTAATCTTTCTGAGGAAATACTTGAAACACCACTTAGGTTTTTTTTAATTGCTTTAATAACTTGTGGGTCATGACTATGCTTAGAATAACCAAGAAAAAATCTGACATATCTTAATATCCTTAAATAATCTTCTTTAATTCTGGTTTCTACATCTCCAATAAAATTAATTTTTCCACTTTCTAAATCTTTTTTTCCATCAAATGGGTCAAATAAACTTCCTTCAATATCCGCGTAAATAGAATTGATAGTAAAATCTCTTCTAGAAGCATCTTCTTTCCAGCTATCAGAGAACTCTACTTTTGCATGTCGTCCATCTGTATCAATGTCTTTTCTCAATGATGTAATCTCAAACTTTATATCATTAATTAACGCTGTAATTGTTCCATGTTCTATTCCACTCTCGTAATATTTTATGTCCTTTTTAATAAGAGCCTCACATACCTTTTTTGGATTTAAATTAACTGCTAAATCTATGTCGTCATATGCTTCTTTATTAATAATCTTTCTTACACATCCACCTACATACCGGATTTCACTATTGCTAGAGTATGAATGAATTGCTTCAAATATTTTTGAAACTTCTGTTTCCTTTTTAATATTTTTGAAGCCTAAATTTATGTGATTAAGGTTTTGAGATCTAAAAAAAATTTTATCTAATAAATTATTCATATATGGCTGGCCCACAAGGATTCGAACCTCGGATCTCTGTACCAAAAACAGATGTGATACCACTTCACCATGGGCCAATATTAGTTGCATATATCACAAAAAAAAAAATTATATAGTTTTTGATTCAATACACCAGTGGTTATTAAATTTTCGTTTATATTGGCTGCATGCTTTTTTGCAGGCCTTTTTGGAATGAAAATAAGCCACTATTGAGGATCCTGATCCGGACATTCTAACAAATAGGGTGTTAGGTAAACCATTGAGGTAGGATTTAATTCTTTTAAGTTCTGGATATTTATTTAAGGCAACCTTTTCAAGATCATTGTCTAAATTTTTTAAATATTTTGCTTCAAATAGTTTCTGTTTAGGAGGGTTAAATTGAGGTTTAGAGAATGAATTAACTTTAGAATAAATATATTTTGTAGAACATCCAAAGTTAGGTTTCGTAACTAATATATGAAATTTAATTTTATTTTTGAATTTTTTAATATCTCCATTAGATAAAAGAATAGCAAGTGATGGCTTTATACCTAAAATCACATCTGATCCTATTTCATTACTTATTTTTTTTGAGTCATTTTTTTTTATTTTAATTAATTTTTTTTCAATAAAAAAATTTAATAGACTGGCAGCATTCATAGACCCACCTCCCATTCCAGCCTTTTGAGGTATATTTTTTATAACTTTAATTTCAAATTTTTTATTATTCAAAAGTTTTTTGTTATCTAAAATTTTTAACAATTTTGAAATAGTATTAATTTTACTGATGTTTTTAGAAAATCTTCCAATAAAATTGATTTTATGCTGTTTTGTATTGCTTTCTGTTATTGTAATTGAATCATGTAAATCGATAAAAGAAATTAAACTTTCGATATTATGAAGCTTTGATTTCTTTCCTGTAACGTTTAGAGCTAAATTTATCTTTGCATAAGACTTTATCTTAAAACTATTCATAATTTAGGAATTTTTTAATCCCTCTGATAATTTATTTTTAATAATTTTTTTCATGGCATCTTCAGTCTCATCTAAATTTAAAACAGCTTGCCAAAAATATCTTGCTTGAATTTTTCTATCAAGCTGCCAAAGAATATCACCGTAATGATCATTAACTACTGGATCCTGAGGCATTAATTCAACTGCTCTTTTAAGAAAATTTTCTGCCTTTTCATATTCGTCAACTAAGTAATATGCCCAACCGATTGAATCAATAATGTATGGATCGTTACTTCTGGCTTCATAAGCTTTTTCAAGCATTTTAAGAGCAGTATCAATTTTATGCTCTCTTTCCAGCCATGAGTAAGCTAAATAATTTAAAACATAAGCATCATCTGGGTTGGCTTCTAGAGACTTTAATAAATCTTTATCTGCTTTTACATAATCTCCAGATCTCTCGTAACTTCCTCCACGCCGATATAATATTTCAGCGTATAAGTCAGAATTAGCGTTCATTTTTAAAAGTATTTGGTCATAAAAATTTATTGCTTCAATATATTTTTTTGCATTTTTATGCATATTTGCAATATCAAATATAATTTTTTTATTTGGGTTTTTAATTTCTTTAAATTTTTCATTGATAAATTTTAGAGATGCTTCTTTATTATTTTTTTTTAAAATAATTTGAGACTCTTTTTTTAACTTAAACCAATAATAAAATTCATGCTTTTTATCAAATGCTTCAAGAGTTTTTAATGTATTGGAATAATCATCACTCAAATAATAATTTTCAGCTAATAAAGACAAATTGAAAATAAATTTAGGATTTAAATAGTTAGCTATATTTAAATAAAAATTTGATTTCTCATAATCATTCTGAGAGGAATAGAGATTTGCTATTAGAAAAAATAGTTCACTAACAATGTCATTCGAATTTGTACATGAAAAAATTTCTTGAAAATTATCTAAGTTTTTATCTTCTATCCATTTTTTACCTTGAGAAATTAATACTGATGAATTTAAATAATCAAAATTATTAGTAACTTTTTTTGCCTTATCGTAATTATCTTTCTTGATTAAATAACTGATCAAAAAAAATACATACCTTGAATAATCAGCATCGTTTTGTGAATTAATTAATGTATTAAAATATCTCTCTGTATCTTTATCATTTAAATAACATCTTTGAAAAACTTCGTTAATAAATGAAAAATTTCCAAACGTATTAGTTTGTTTCACTAATTTTTTTTCTTCAAAAACTGATAAATATTGCTTGAAGGTTTCTGCAATGATTAATGAAAGTCTATCATTGTTAATAAATTCATATGATCTATCAATATAAACTTTACTTTTTTTAAAGTTTTTTTTCTTTAAACTATCAACTGCCAGCAACAGATTAGCCTGAAAAAAGTCAGAGTTGTTTTTTGTTGAGTTCTGTTTAACTTGATTAATTGCTTTCTTAACTTTGCCATCAAGTACTAAGGAAAATACATACCTCTCAAGATAGGCATCATGCTGTTTTATTAATATTTTTGATGAATTAAAAAATTTTAAAGCTTCTGTATTATCTAGATTTTCATAAGCTGCAATTCCTGAAAAATAATTAGACAAATACCTTGCATTAAAATCATTTAAACTGGTATTTTTTGAGTATAATGGACTCTGATAAAGTATTAATATTAAAAAGAATTTAAAAAACTTTACCAACATTTGGCCATTCTATGTCTAAAAAAGTAATAAATCAAAAAACGAATTTTGACTCTGAGTTCTTAAACTCTACTGGATCTGACTTTATTTTTGATGAAAAACCAATCAATAGACTAAAAAATACTAGTAATGATTTAAAAAAAGATCTGAGTATTCAAAAAATAGATAAAGTTAAAGAGCTTGAGAATCTTAAAGAACAAATAAACTCAATTAGTGATTGTAACTTAAAGAATAATTCAAAAAAAATAATTTTAGGAGATGGGAATATTAATAGCTCAATAATGATAATTGGTGAAGCCCCAGGCATTGAAGAAGATAACGCCGGATTAACTTTTATGGGTGAAGTAGGAGATCTTTTAAAAAAAATGCTGATTGCAATAAACATTAAAAAACAAAATATTTACGCAACTTATGCTGTAAACTTTAGACCTCCTGAGGATCGAAAACCAAATTCTACAGAAATTAAGAGATATTCCCAATTTTTACAAAAACATATTTCAATAATAAATCCTAAAATAATAATTCTTATGGGTAGTACTGCTATGGAGTCTTTAACAGGTTTAAATAGTAAAATTTCTATTGAGCGAGGAAAATGGAAGGAAGTAATTATCAAAAATACAAGTTACAATGTTATCATAACTTTTAATCCCTCTTATCTTTTAAGAGCTCCTGAAAATAAAAAACATTCATGGGATGACTTAAAAAAGATTAAACAAAAAATCTTAGATCTAAAACTATCCATTTAATGAAAATTTTAGCAGGTGTTGATGAAGTTGGCAGAGGAAGTTTAATCGGGCCTGTTTATGCAGCAGCTATCATATTAAATAATTCTATTGATAAGAAATTATTGAAAGATTCAAAAACTCTAACAAAGGATAAAAGAGAAGAGCTTGAAAAATATATTAAAAAAAATTCTATATGGGCTATAGGCCAGGCATCGACTAAAGAAATTGAAAAAATTAATATATTGCAGGCAAGTTTACTTGCAATGAAGAGAGCTATTCTTAAATTGAAAACAAAACCTTCACTTGTTTTAATTGATGGCAACAAACTGCCTGATCTTAAAAACTATAAATTAAAATATGTAATTAAAGGAGATCAAAAAATTCCAAGCATTTCTGCTGCATCAATTATTGCAAAGGTTAGTAGAGATAAATTTATTACAAAACTTTCAAAAGAGTTTAATAATTATGGATGGGATACAAACTCTGGTTATGGAACCAAAGAACATTTAAACGCAATTAAGCAATTTGGTATTACCAAATATCACCGTAAAACATTTTCACCTATTAGTGATCTTCTATAAATCCTAGTGATAACAACACAAGATCTGGTTGTTTAAGAAATAATAAACACAAATTGAATCTATTTAATTCAATCACAGGTTGACCGTAGAATCTGTTTGGAGTCTAATTGTTTTATACAAAATGGAAAACAATTTTAAAAATAAGATTATTAATGGTGACAGTCTTGAGGAATTAAAAAAAATTCCAAGTGAAACTTTTGATCTTGTTTTCGCTGATCCGCCATACAATTTACAATTAAAAAATTCACTTACTAGACCAGACAGAAGTAAAGTCAGTGCTGTTAATGACAAATGGGATCAGTTTGAAAGCTTTAAAAAATATGATGACTTTACGGTTGCTTGGCTTTCTGAATGTAGAAGAATATTAAAAAAAGATGGGGCCATCTGGGTCATAGGAAGTTATCATAATATTTTTAGAGTAGGCACTGCAATACAAAATTTAGGTTTTTGGATTTTAAATGATGTTATCTGGAATAAGAATAACCCAATGCCTAATTTCAGAGGAACAAGGTTTACAAACGCTCATGAAACTTTAATTTGGGCTTCTAAAAGTGAGAAGTCAAAATATACTTTTAACTATCAATCTTTGAAATGTTTAAATGACGATCTTCAAATGAGATCTAATTGGAATTTACCTATTTGTAATGGTGCAGAAAGACTTAAAAAAAATGGTAAAAAAGTTCACTCTACTCAAAAACCAGAATCTTTATTACATAGAGTTTTATTGGCATCATCAAACAAGGACGATTTAATTCTAGACCCATTCTTAGGATCTGGAACAACTGCAACGGTTGCAAAAAAATTAGGTAGAAAATATTATGGTATAGAGAAAGAGAAGACTTATTTTAAAGCAGCAGAAGAAAGGTTAAAAAATACAAAACCTTTAGAGGATAATTTCTTAGACACTTTAAAAAATAATCGATCTAAGCCTAGAATACCTTTTGGATCACTAGTAGAGCTTGGAATAATAAAGCCTGGAACAAGTATTTTTGATCAAAAGAAAAAAATAGTTGCTAAGATTATGGCAGATGGAAGTATCAAGCATAATCAAGCTGAAGGATCAATTCATAAAGTTGCAGCAACAATACTTGGTTCTGAAAGCTGTAATGGATGGACTTACTGGCATTGTACAGTGAATGGCGTTTCTGTGCCAATTGATAATTTAAGACAAAGATTAATTTCTAAAAATTAGTCTTTATAAATTTTACCAAGATAACTGTTAATAAATTTTTCATTTTTAACTAATTTTTTTATTACTAAGTTTCTAATCCAAATTATTAATGGATTAGATAAATGAAAAGCAAAATAATTAAGTTTTGATTTCATATCAATCATCCTTACTCTTTTAACTCTTTCAGAGTTAAATTGAGTGTTTTCATTTTCTAAATTTTTATAAAGTTCATTGGCAACCTCTATTGATTGAGAGGCGCCTTGAGCAAAGGTTGGGGGTAAAGCAAAAAAGGCATCTCCAATGATAAAAGTATCTTTATTTTTTGGTTCATTGACATCAGAACTCACAAATATTGGAAAACATTTAATACTTTTTAGATTGTTCATTGTTTCGGTGGGTACTTGCTTTGATATTTCAGATATAATAGATGCAACAAAATCTTTGTTCTCAAATAAAGAATAATCAGATAACTCTTTAGTGCTAAGTTTTTTTCTAAAAATGGTAATAAAATTAAACTGTCCTTTGCTATTAACTGGATAAAGAACTGAGTGTAAATTAGACCCTAAAAACAAAGATATATTCTCTGGGTTAATGCCCTTAAGGGCATCCTGGTCAATTGTTGCTCTTAAGGCAATAGAGTTAAAATACTTTGGCTTAGTTTCTTTATTGGCAATTAATGATTTTGTTTTTGAAAAAGTTCCATCGGAGATAATTAAGTAATCACATTTAACAGATAAACCATCCTCAAAAGAAACTTCTTTACTTTCTGCTTCTTCATTAATTTTTATAACTTTTTTATTATAATGAATAATATTTTCATGAAGTCCATCTTTTAAGAATTTAATTAAAGTAGAGCGCTGTAAGGTAGTATATTTTGTATCAGTGCTGTTAAACATGGATATATCTAAATCACATATTTTTTTATTATTTTTTAAAGAATAAAAATCTAGTTTATTGGGGTGAAATTTATCTTCTATCCTGATTTTTTGAAAATTTATTTGATTTAACAGTTTGATGCTATTAACTGAAAGTTGAATTCCATATCCTTTTTCCAAATTAACAGAAGCATTTTTCTCATAAATTGTCACTTGATAATTAGAGTTTTGACTTAAAAGATTTGCAATATACAGGCCTGAAATACCGGCTCCTATTATTGCTATATTTTTCATTAAATCTTTTTTAAATAATTAAAAATTTTTTTAGTAAATGTGGGCAAAGTATAATCTTCAAGCTTAGAGCTATCAATCCAAGAAGAGTTAGAAATTTCACCTTTTAACTTGGAAAACTTGATTATTACATTCATATTCATATTGGATATCTTGAAGTTTAAAGCTTTTGCTAAATTATCAGGTTTGGATATTTGCTTCATGGGAAATATTTGCAAATTCTTTAAAAAATTAAATTTAGTATTTTTGATTAACAAAAATTTATTATTTTTTTTATAAACTTCTAATAAATAAAATTTATCAATCTTCTTTTTTCTTTCTTTTATTATTTCAAAATCTTTTTTTTTAAAAGACTTACAATTTTTAATTAAAGGGCATTGGTGACATAAGGGATTTTTAGGTCGACAAATCAATGCGCCTAGCTCCATTAGTGCTTGAGCATAATCGCTTGCTCTAGTTGAATTACCTAATATCTTTTTATTCTTAACAAGATTATCTTTTGTAATTTCTTTGGGTAATTTTAAATTTAATAATCTTTTAATTACTCTTTCAATATTTCCATCTAAGGGAATAAATGGCTTGTTAAAGGCAATTGCCATTATTGCATTAGAGGTATAGTCACCTATTCCAGGTAATAATTTTAATTCATCAATCGTGTTTGGTAACCTTCTATTAAAATTTTTTTCTAATATTTGTGCAGTCTTTTTTAAGTTTTTTACTCTTGAATAATAACCAAGGCCCTCCCAATATTTTAAAAGCTTATGTTCCTTAATTTTTGATAGAGATTTAATATCTGGAATATCTTTTATAAAATTATTAAAGTATGGAATCACAGTTGCAACCTGCGTTTGCTGTAACATAAATTCACTTACTAACGTGTAATATTCTCGCTTAACTTGTGATAACTCTTTTCTCCATGGGAGTGATCTTTTATTATTATCGTACCAATAAAGAATTTTTTTTGTTAGTATGGATTTGGTCATATGCAATTTAAAAATAATACTAAGCAGAGGTTTAAAACTATTCAAGGCTTAAGGTCTTTTAAAGACACTTTGCCAAAAAACATTAAAAAAATAATCAAAAAAAAGGGTCATATATTTTCTGAAACACTTAATAACTGGAAGTACATAGTTGGAGATGATCTTTTTCAAATATGCTATCCCAAATCCTTTAAAAATTCGAATAAATTTGGAGTAAGCACTCTTCAAATAATGGTAAAGAGAGGACATGAGATTGATTTAGAGTATTCTAAAAAAGTAATAATGGATAAAATGAATAGTTTTTTTGGCTATGCCGTTGTTGAGAAATTGAAATTGATAAGCTTTGATGACGCCCAAACAAAGTTCAAAAAATTAGACACTAATGAAAATCATGTGACAAATATTAAATATGCAGATAGGATAAATAGTATTAAGAATGATAAAATTAAAAAATCATTACTTGAATTAACAAAACTATTTAAACAACGATGAAAAAATTCACCTCAACATTATTTATAATATTTTTAATCTTCTCCGCTAAAGCGCTTGCTGCAGATAATGATATGGTCAAAAGAATTTCTGAAGGAGAAGAAAGTGCTAAAATAACAATAATTGCATACGAGTCATTGACTTGTGGCCACTGTGCAAATTTTCATAAAGATGTATTACCTGAACTTAAAAAAGACTTCATTGATAAAGGATTAGTAAAAATAGAATTTAGACATTTTCCATTAGATTTAGCAGCTTTTAATGCATCAAAAATTGCTCAGTGTAATAACGATGGTAATTCAAATATTTTGCATATTTTATACTCTGGGCAAAAAAAATGGGCTAGAGGAAAAACTCCAGAAGAAGCAACGGGTTATTTAAAAAAATTCTTAGAAAGTGAAAGTGTAAACTTAGATTTTGAAAAATGCTTAAGTGATAAAGCTATAGAAGATTTTGTTTTAAATGATCGAATCGATGGGGTAAAAAAATTTGAAGTTAATGCTACTCCTACGATAATAATTAATGATAAAAAGTTTGATAAAGCCCTAAATTATAAGAATTTAAAAAAATATCTGGAAAAACTGATATAAGTTAGTCCATGGAGTTTAAAAAAATCCAATTAAACGGATTTAAATCATTTGCTGAAAAAACAAATTTTCTTATAGAGCACGGCTTAACCGGCATCGTTGGTCCAAACGGTTGTGGGAAATCTAATATTGTGGAATCCTTAAGATGGGTTATGGGTGAAACCTCAGCTAAGAGTATGCGTGGTTCAGGTATGGAAGATGTTATCTTTAATGGCACATCTAATAAATCTTCTAAAAATATAGCAGAGGTTTCTATTAGTGTAGATAATGCAAGTCATGATGGTCCAATGCAATATAAAGATTTAGATCATATTGAAGTTAGAAGAAAGATTGAAAAAGATAAGGGTTCAAAATTTTATATAAATGACAAAGAAGTTAGAGCTAGAGACGCTCAAATGTTTTTTGCAGATTTATCTACGGGTGCTCATTCACCATCAATGATTAGTCAGGGACGAATTGGAGCTTTAGTAACTGCTAAGCCTACTGACAGGCGTGCAATCTTGGAGGAAGCAGCTAATATTTCAGGGTTACATGTGAGAAGACATGAAGCTGAACTTAGATTAAATGCTGCAGAGACAAACTTAAAAAGAGCTGATGAATTAAGAAGACAACAAGAAAAACAATTAGCAAACCTTCAGAAACAAGCTGAAGAAGCAACGAAATATAAACTTATATCTGAAGAAATAAAAAAAATTGAAGCAGGGCTATATTATTTAAAATTATTAGACATTGATAATGAGATTAGAATAGAAAATGAAATTAACAATGAAGCTGAAGGAGAGGTAAGTAACTTCAATCAACAGATTGCTCAATTTGAAAATTTAATTAAAACTGAAACAGATAAAGTTTCTCCCTTAAGAGAAAAAAATATAGAAAATCTATCCAAAATTCAAAGATTGAATTTAGAGCTACAAAATTTAGATGAAGAAAATGTTAGAACTCAAGATGAAATTGAAAATATTAAAAAATCCCTAAAAACTATCGAGGAAGATATAGACAGAGAAAAAGGGATTGTAATTGATGCTAACTCAAATGAAAGACGCCTAAAAGAAGAGAAAGCTGATTTAATAGAAATAGATTCTAAATATTTTGAAACAGAAAAATTATCAAACGAAGATCTTGAGAAGGCAAAAAACCTGTTAAAAGATGAACAAAAATCTGTTGATGAAATTATTAATATTTTTGCTGATGGAAATATAAATATTGCTATTGGGCCAATTAAAAATGTTAAAAATACAATCACCAGAGCTAAAGAATTGATTAATAACAATGAAATTAGTCAAGCACTTACTTTACTTGATAGATGTCAGATTGAAATAGACGGTTTTTTAGATAATCTTGAAGATGAGGAGAGTAAGAAAAAGCTTTCTAATATTAATGAAAAAAATGAAAATATAAAATTATTGCAAGAAAAATATGCTGATAGTTTTAGTAAAAATCAATCAATAAAAAAAGAGTCTGTAAAAAGAAATGAAAGAATTAAAGCTATAGAATCAGAAGTTGAAAGTTGGAAAAACTTACTCTCTAATTCTGAAAAAATGGTTTCTGAGCTAACTGAAAGAAAAAATAAATTACTATCACAGTTAAATGAGCGTGATCAACAACCCAAAGCCCAAGCAGAAAGAAAAGGACAAATTACTGAGGGTCTAAGAATTTCACAAAATGAAAAAATTGAAAATGAAAAAATAATTGAAGAAACAGATAAAAAGATAAACTCTTTAAGACTTGAGTTAAATGACGTTCAAGAAAGATCTATTCAAATAAGAGAAAGAAAAGCAAGCTCAGGAGCAACTGTCGAAGGTTTAAAAAAAAGGAAAGAAGATCTGTTAGAAAGAGTTAGTTCTGAACTTAATCTTGAAGAAAATGATATTCTAGAAAATTCTAATTTAAATGGTGTTGAAGAGCTACCTGACTCTGTTGCACAAGAAGATGCTTTAGATAAAAAAAAAAATGAAAGAGAAAAATTAGGATCTGTTAACCTTAGAGCCGATGAAGAAACCAGTAAATATGAAATAGAAATTAAAAAGATGGAACAAGATAGAGAAGATCTTGTATCTGCTATTATAAAATTAAAAGAAAGTATTAATGAATTAAATCAAAAAGGAAGAGAAAGACTATTAGAAGCTTTTGAAAAAGTTAATAGAAAATTTAATGAAGTTTATACAAAACTATTTAACGGTGGAAATGCAAAACTAGAGTTAGTAGATTCTGATGACCCACTTGAAGCTGGTTTAGAAATGCTGGTAAGTCCTCCTGGTAAAAGACTTCAGTCTATAACTTTATTATCTGGTGGTGAACAAGCTTTAACAGCCTTGTCTCTTATTTTTGCAGTGTTCCTTACTAACCCATCTCCAATCTGTGTTTTAGATGAGGTTGATGCTCCACTAGATGATGCTAACGTAACAAGATTTTGTGGACTTCTTGATGATTTAACTAAAATAACTGACACTAAATTTATTATCGTAACTCACCATGCTCTAACTATGTCAAAAATGAATAGACTTTATGGAGTTACAATGCCTGAAAAAGGTATTAGCCAACTTGTTGCTGTTGATTTACAAAAAGCAGAGAGCATGGTTGCTTAATAATTTGAATGCCAAAAGATAGCCTTAAAACTCGCTTGGAGATTGCAAAAAATAAGCTTTCTAAGAAAAATCTGTATAAAAATGAAGAGGCACCCTCTTCTATTGGAACTGCCTTTAAATTAAGTACAGAATTAGTGTCTGCAGTGGCAGTTGGGACAATTATAGGGTTTATTTTAGACAAGACCTTTGGTACTAAGCCCTGGTTAATATTAATATTTTTTTTTGTAGGTGTTGTTGCTGGAATTATAAACGTATTCAGATCTGCAAAAAATATGCAAAAATAGATTTAAAAAATTATGGCTACAAACCCGATGAACCAATTCGAAGTTTATAGAATTGGACCAGAAATTAAATTAGGCGCAATAGATATTTCTTTCACAAATGCAAGCTTGTTTATGGTGATTAGTTCTCTTGCAATCTTACTAATTTTTAATTTAGGGTCAAAAAAAAATTCTTTACTACCAAGCAAGATGCAACTTCTTTCTGAATTAAGTTATACTTTTGTTTCCAAAATGATTAGTGATACCGCAGGATCAAAAGCAAAACCCTACTTTGCGTTTATCTTCTCAATATTTATGTTTGTGCTATTTTGTAATATGTTTGGGATGATCCCTTATGCCTTTACAGTAACTAGCCATATCATTGTTACTTTTATCTTGGCTTCATTTATTTTTGTGGGTGTAACAATTATTGGATTTATGAAACATGGATTAGGATATTTAAAACTATTTGTACCTAGCGGAGTACCTGCTGTACTATTACCACTAATAGTTGTTATAGAAATAATTTCTTACTTAAGTAGACCAGTTAGTCTTTCAGTTCGTTTATTTGCAAACATGATGGCTGGTCATACAATGATGAAAGTTTTCGGAGGCTTTGTAATAAGCCTTGGAATAGTTGGTGGATGGCTTCCACTGAGTTTTTCGGTTGCATTAACTGGCTTGGAAATACTAGTTGCTTTTCTTCAAGCATATGTTTTCGCAATCTTAACCTGCATCTACTTGAATGATGCATTAAATTTACACCATTAACTAACATAAGGAGGATATAATGGAATTAGAAGCAGCAAAAATGATCGGAGCAGGACTAGCAGCAATAGCTCTAGCGGGTGCCGGTGTTGGGATCGGAATTATCTTTGGTAATTACCTTTCTGGCGCGATGAGAAACCCATCTGCAGCTCAAAAACAATTTCCTAATCTTTTATTAGGTTTTGCTTTAGCTGAAGCAACTGGCCTATTTGGATTAGTTGTAGCGTTAATTATTTTATTTGCATTTTAAATTTAATGATTAAAAAAATATTTTTTCAGTCGATATTTTTAAGCTTCCTGTTTTTTATGGAAGCTTTTGCAGCTGAAAGCGGTGGAATGCCTCAATTAAATCCAGAGTTTTGGGTTTCTCAAATTTTTTGGTTAATTATTACTTTTGGGATTTTATATGTTGTTTTATCTAAACTTATACTTCCAAAAATAAGTGCCAATCTAGAAACTAGAAAATCTCAAATTTTAGAAAATATTGAGGCTGCGGAAAAGCAAAGAGAAGAAAGTGAACAAAAAATTGAAGAATACGAAAAGATAGTACAATCTAGCAAGAATGAAGCAAAAAACTATTTTAAACAAGCTAGAGAAAAAGTACTGAAAGATATTGGTGTAAAGAGGGAAATACTGGAAAAAGAGCTTGATGAAGAAGTTAATAAAGCTGAGATTGAGATAAAAACTTTTAGAGATAATGCACCAGAAAAAATCAAAAAAATTGCTGTAGAGACCTCTTCGGACTTACTGCAGGAACTAATAGGGGCTGAAGTTAACAGTAGTAGTATTTCTGCAATAGTAGAAGATCTTTCAAGAAAAAAAATGGATGAATATTATGGTAATTGATGCAACTTTTTGGGTAGCTATATCCTTTTTAATATTTATTGGAGCTTTAGTTTATTTAAAAATACCTCAAAAGATTAATGAACTTTTAAATAAGCTTATCCTTGATATTAAAAATGAAATAGATGAAAGTGAAAAACTAAGACAAGAGGCAAAGGTTTTATTAGATAATGCTCAAAATAAACTTGATACCGCACAAACTGTGAGCAATGATATTTTACAACAAGCCAAAAAAGATAGCGATCATCTTATAATCGAAATGAATGATAAATTTCATAAATCTTCAGAAATTAAAAAAAGCTTAGCAGAAAATAAAATTTCACAAATGAAAGAAGCTGCACTTAAAGAAATAAAAGATGTTTCAATTAAAATTGCTGTTGATTCTGTTAAAAAAATTATTAACACATCTGTTGATAAATCAAAACTTGATGGTCTTTTTGAAAAAAACCTTGAAGAAACAAAAATAGCTTTAAAAAAAATAAGCTCATAATTACCTTACAATTTTTTAAAAAAACTATAAATTAACCCAATGAAATCTATTGTCATTGGTTCTGGATTTGGTGGTATAGCTGCAGCATTAAGATTAAGAGCTAAAAATCATAAAGTAACTCTAATTGAAAAACATCCTGATTTAGGGGGAAGAGCCAGGGTATTTAAAAAAAATGGTTTTACTTTTGATGCTGGTCCAACAGTTATTACTGCACCCTATCTAATTGAAGAGCTTTTCACTTTATTTAATAAGAAGTCTCAGGATTATATAAAACTCACTCCCTTAAAAACTTGGTATAGATTTATTTATGAGGATGGAGGTGTATTTGATTATTCTGGAAATGAAGATCAAATGAAAAAACAAATTGAAAAAATAAATAAAGAAGATGTTAAAGGCTATGAACAACTTGTAAAATTTACAAAAAAAATATTTGATAAAGGCTTCACAGAACTGGCTGATGTGCCATTTGATAAACCCCTTGTGATGATGAAGCAATTACCTTCTTTACTAAAGCTTAAAAGCTATAAATCAGTTTATTCATTAGTTTCATCATATATAAAAAATGAAAAATTAAGACGTATGCTAAGTATGCATCCTCTTTTAGTTGGTGGAAACCCTTTTACAACAACTTCTATATATGGATTAATTCTATATCTAGAAAAAAAATGGGGTATTCATTACTCAATGGGTGGAACTGGTAACATAATTAATGGCTTAGAAAAATTAATGATTGAACAAGAAATTGAAGTGATCAAAGGACATGAGGTTACTAAGATAATTTCTGATAATGGGAAAATTAGTGGAGTAAAATTGGATAATCAGAAAGAAATGCTTTCGAATAATGTGATATGTAATGCTGATCCTCCTGCCGTATATGAAAAACTTCTAAGTCTAAATAAAACAAGCCCTCTATTTAAATGGAAACAAAATCGAATGCAGTATTCTATGGGTCTATTTGTTTACTATTTTGGAACAAAAAAAACATACCCAGATGTTGAACATCACACAATCAAATTTGGTGATAAATATAAAGAACACCTGAGTGATATTTTTGATAATAAAAAATTAAATGATGACATAAGCTATTACCTTCATAGACCATCAGCTACAGATAAATCAATGGCGCCTGAAGGAAATGATTGCTTTTATGTTCTTGTACCCGTCCCAAACAATCAATCCAAAATTGATTGGAAAATTGAAGGTGAAAAAATGAAGAATTTAGTAATAGATAAAATGGAAAAAGCATTACTACCAAATCTTAGAGAAAATATTATTGAAGATTTTTACTTAACGCCAGATTATTTTGAAAATGAATTGAATACCAAATTTGGATCAGGTTTTTCGATCCAGCCAAAATTTACTCAATCTGCATATTTTAGATTTCATAATAAATCAGAAATTTATGATGGATTATACTTTGTTGGAGCAGGAACGCACCCAGGTGCAGGAGTTCCAGGTGTGCTCTCTTCAGCAAAAGTTTTAGATAAAATATTATAATGTCAAAAAATAATTATTTATCTATTTATGCCAAATCTTTTAACTGGGCAGGTTTTTTTTTACCAAAAAATATTTATGAAAAATGCTCATCTCTTTATGATTTTTGCCGAACAATAGATGATATTGCTGATGATAAGAATGAACTAAATATTAAAAAGAAAAATTTATTAATTTTTAAGAATAATTTTATAAATAAAAATTTTGATAATTTGATAATAAAAAATATATGGATCCTTATGGAAGAAAATAAAATTTCAATCAAGATTGTTGAAGATTTATTTGATGGTATTGAGTCTGATTTAAATGAAGTAGTTAAATTTAACAAAAAAAAAGAATTGTTAATATACTCTTATAGAGTTGCTGGTACTGTAGGCTTAATGATGGCAAAAATTTTAGGGGTACAAAATAAAAACTCCATGAAATCAGCAATAGATCTTGGTATTGCAATGCAATTAACAAATATTTCAAGAGATGTAATTGAGGATATGAATAATAATAGATTTTATATTAATCATGACTTCGAGACTATAAAGAATACATTAAGTATGGCTGATTTGTTCTACGAAAGCTCCTTTGCCTCTATAAAAGAAATTCCTTTTAGGTTTAGGTTTGCAATACTTGTTGCTAGAAGAATTTATAGAAAAATTGGTGCTAAAATTTTACAAAAAGAAAATATATACAATTACAATAGAAGCAGAAAAATCTATGTAGCTAATTTAGGTAAGTTGTACCAAACATTTCTATCTATATTAGACTTGATAAAACTCATATTTATAAATGAAAAAAACCACCTTAGAAATAAAGAGCATCTTTTAATCAATGAAGAAATAGATTTAAATGAAAGAATTTGATTATATCATAATTGGAGGTGGATGTGCAGGATTGTCACTTGCGTATGAGCTAGACCTTCATAACAAACTAAAAGATGCAACTTTAGCAATCATAGAGCCACGATTAGAATACAAAAGAGATAAGACTTGGTCTTATTGGAAGACCATAGATCATAACTTTCAAGATTGTGTTCAGAAAAGTTGGAATAATTTTTCAATAAATATACCTGGAAAAACAAAATTTTTAGAGTGCAACGGATTACCTTATGAAGCTATAGATAGTGGTTTATTTTATGAAAAAATAAATACACGATTAAAAAAAAATAAAAATATTAGCTTTTACAAAAATACTAATGAAATAGACCTAAATAGTGCTTTTATCTTTAATAGCGTTCCCCTACTGGATTCTAAAGAGGATAAGCTCTGGCAACATTTTAAAGGTATTGAGATTGAAACTAAAAAAAATGTATTTGATGATGAAATTTTTAATTTGATGGATTTTGATTGTGATCAACGTGATAGTGTTCATTTTTTTTACACATTGCCTTATACAAAAAATAAAGCTTTAATTGAAACTACATGGTTATCTAAGATAAAAAATGATTCTTTAAAAGATTATGATGAACAATTAAAAAATTATATAAGAAATTATCTTAATATTAGAGATTATAAGGTTACCTATAGCGAAGTAGGTGCAATCCCATTATTTCATCCCACAATTTCTAATGAAAGAAATAAAATGAACATTGGTACTGCTGGGGGAATGACTCGATTGAGTACTGGTTATACCTTTTTAAATATACAAGAGCACAGCAAATACATAAGAAAAAATATTCACACTATCAAAGAGAGTAAAAGATATGAAATTAATAAAAAATATAAATTTTTGGACAAAATATTTTTAAAAGTTCTTAATTACCATCCTGAAAAAATGGCAAATATATTTTTTGATATGTTTAACAATTCGCCTGAGACAATTATTAAATTTTTGTCTAATAAAAGTACTTTATTACAAGATTTATTTATAATACTTAAAATGCCTAAATGGCTTTTTATCAAAATATTTTTTAAAAATGATAAATAATCAAATTAAAAAAATTAATTTCTTTCATTCTATTATTTTTTTATTTTTTTCTACTTCACTTGCTCTTATTTTTGATCAATTTAAAAGTCTGTCTATATCTCCAATTATTTGTCTATTACTAATCCTATCAATTGGAATCTCACATGGTGCATTGGATAATCAAAAAGGTAAAAGGCTGATAAAATTATATAATATTAATAATATTTATTATTTTTACTTAATTTATTTAATAATTGCTGCTACTATAATTATTATTTGGCTGCTTGCGCCAACTTTATCACTGATTATTTTTTTAGTTGTTGCTGCCTATCATTTTGGTAAAGAAGATACAGAATTTCTAATAACTAAAAAATCTAACATAGATATAATTCTTTATTTTCTGAAAGGAATATTAATTATTATTGCACCCTTAATGTTTCATTTTGTTGAAACAATCAATATTTTTAAATTATTATTAATACAAAATGAAAGTTTTTATTTATTTTTAAATTTTATAGAAAATAATTATATAATTTCTTTTATTTTTTTAATCTCCTTACTCGCAAATATTTATTTTTTTTTAAAAGATTTTAAACTAGTTAACTTATTAATATTTTTTGACTTCACTTCAATTTTAATTTTAAATTACTTCTTTACACCTTTGGTCGCCTTCACATTATATTTTTGCTTTTTGCATTCTTTTAGGCACTCTCTCTCATTAATTACTGAATTAGATAAATATAATTTTAAAAATGGGCTATTAATTTTTATCAAAAAAGCTGCGCCCTTGACGATTTTGACTGCTATTTTCTATTTGTTAAGCTTATATTATCTTTCAAATCACTACCTAGTAAACGAGGCAATATATAAAGTTATATTTATTGGTTTGGCGTCCTTAACCTTTCCACATATATTGCTTGAATACTTTCTAGAAAAAAATGAAAAATAAAGAAATTAAAATATTATTATCAGCACCACGTGGCTTTTGCGCTGGTGTTGAGCGAGCTATAGAAATTGTCAAAAAAAGTATTACAAAATATGGAGCTCCAGTTTATGTGCGTCATGAAATAGTCCATAACAAACATGTTGTGGATAGTCTTAAGGCAATTGGTGCAATATTTGTAGAAAAACTTGATGAGATTAAAGATAAAAGTAGGCCTGTAATATTTTCCGCTCATGGTGTTCCAAAGTCAGTACCACAACAAGCAAATGGCTATAAAATGGAATATATAGATGCTACTTGTCCACTTGTATCCAAAGTACATAGAGAAGCAGAAAATCTTTATAAAGCTGGATACCATATTGTCCTTATAGGACATATTAATCATCCCGAAGTTATAGGAACTATGGGGCAATTGCCTGAAGGCTCAATTGATTTAATTCAGGATGAGCATGATGTTGAGACTTATGAACTAGATGATAATAAAAAAATTGCTTATGTTACCCAGACAACACTCTCAGTTGATGACACAAAAAATATAATTAAAGCTTTAAAAAAAAAGTTTCCTAAAATTAAAGAACCATTTAAAGAGGATATTTGTTACGCAACTACTAATCGTCAATCTGCTGTAAAAAATATAGCTAAAAAATGTGACATGTTTTTTGTTTTAGGAAGCAGAAATTCTTCAAATTCTGTGCGCCTAGTTGAGGTAGCTGAACAATCAGGGTGTCCTCATTCTGAATTGATACACTCCGATAGTGAAATTCCATTTGAAAAATTAGAAAATTGTAAAGTTATTGGTATTTCCTCTGGAGCTTCTGCACCAGAAATTTTAGTTGAAAACTTTATTAACGAAATTAAAAGTAAATTTAAAGTAAAAATTGAAATAGTTGAGATCATAAAAGAAAACATTGTATTTAAAGTTCCAGGAAAATTGAATTAAATGGCTGTATACACGAAGTTAATTAAAAAAGATATTTCATCATTAATTAACAATTATCAAATTAATAAAATAGAAAAATTCCAAGGTATAAAAAAAGGAATTGAAAATACAAATTATTTATTAAAAACAAAACAGAATAAATTTATTTTAACAATTTTTGAAAAGCGGGTTAAAAAAAAGGATCTACCTTTTTTTATGAATTTAATGGAGAAGTTAAATCATAAAAAAATTATTTGTCCTAAACCTTTAAGAACTAAAAAAGGAACACATATAACCAATATTAAAACAAAATCAGCCTGTATTGTAACTTTTTTAGAAGGCAAAGATAAAACAATCCTTAACAATAAAAACTGTTTTGATGTGGGAAAAAATATTGCAAAATTTCATAAAGTTACTACAAAATTAAAATTATATAGGCAAAATTCTATGTCAATACATAGACTTAATGGTTTGTTGAAAACTATAAAATTTAAATCTAATCAAATTACACCTAATCTTAAAAACACGCTCAACCTGTGTCTAAAAGATATCAAAAATAAATGGCCCAAAAATCTACCTCAAGGAATTATTCATGGTGATCTTTTTATAGATAATATTTTTTTTAATAAAAATAAATTTTCAGGTTTTATTGATTTTTATTTTTCATCTAATGACTATTTGATATATGAAATTGCAATCTGCATTAATGCTTTATGTTTCGATAAAAAAAAAATAAGTTTGTAATGAATAGTAGTAAGATTAAAAACTTAATTAATGGATATGAAAATATAAGAACTTTATCTAAAAAAGAAAAAGATGCACTAAATGTAATGTGTAGAGGCGCTGCGTTACGATATCTTTTAACAAGGATATATGATTATTTTAACACTCCAAAAACTGCTTTGATTAAAATAAAAGACCCTATGGAATATCTACAAAAATTAATTATTCACAATAATCTTGGTCACTATAAAGATTATTATAAGTAATGATTAAAATTTATACAGATGGATCATGTTTAAATAACCCCGGTAATGGTGGTTGGGCTGCAATTATAAACCAAAATGGTGAAGTCAAAGAAATTAGTGGGAGCGTAAAAGACACTACTAATAATAAAATGGAATTGATGGCTCCTATTATGGCTCTAAAACAAATTAAACAAAATGATCAAATTGAAATCTATACCGACTCACAATATGTAAGATTAGGAATTACTGAATGGGTGCATAAATGGATAAAAAATAATTGGCAAACTTCAAAGAAAGAACCTGTTAAGAATAAAGAACTTTGGATACAACTATACGAGCTAACAAATCAATTTGAAATAAAATGGATTTGGGTTAAAGCACATGCAGGTAATGCCCTAAATGAAGAAGTAGATTTACTCGCAAAAAAAGCTGCTGAATTAAACTAATGATAGAAAATTTTGTGCTGCTGAAATTTCACAAGCACCAGCGTCTTCCTCTTCTTGTAATTTAATAACTTTAAGATTATCAATTAACATTGTGTATCTATTAGATCTAATTCCCAATCCTCTGGCACTTTTATCTACATCTGCACCTATTGCTTTTGTAAATTCTAAGAAAGGATCTGCCATCATTATAATTTTATTTTCTACATTTTGGCTTTTCCCCCAAGAGTCCATTACAAACGGATCATTTACAGAAATACAGACGATGTGATCTATGCCTTTTTCTTTATATTTTTCATAGTTATTTACGTATCCAGGCAAGTGTTTAGCTGAACAAACGGATGTATATGCTCCTGGTAAACCAAAAAGAACAATTTTTTTATCCTTATAAAATTCATGCGTATTTTTTTTAGTAGGATTACCATCTTCCATAATAAAAAATTCTGAATTTGGTATGTTATCGTTCTCTTTTAATTTCATTGTAATTTTTCCTTAATATATTTTTGAGTTTCATTTATATTATTTGAAATTATATCATAATTTTCTTTTTCATTCATTATATATTGTAATTCATTTGGAAGACTTGACTTGATACCAATTGATTTATCAATTGCGTCTGGAAACTTACAGGGGTGTGCTGTTGCTAAAACAATATTGTTACCTTCTATGTTAATTTTTTTTAATGCACCAAAGCCTATTGCACTGTGGGGGTCTAATATAACATTATATCTATTATGAACATCTTTAATAATATTTAAAACTTCAGTTTCACTCATATTTTCTGAAAGAAAATCTTTACTAATTTTTTGTAATTTATCTTTTGGAATAATATATTTTCCCTCTTCTTTAATTTTTTTCATAACATTGCCAGTTTCAACATCATTAAAATCATTTAAATCATAAATTAATCTTTCAAAATTACTTGCAATTTGAATATCCATACTTGGCGAATTTGTTTCAATCACTGTTTCAGCTTCATATTTTCCATTTGTGATTGCTCTATGCAAAATATCATTTTGATTTGTTGCTACTATAAGTTTATTTATTGGTAGACCCATTTTTTTAGAAAGATAACCAGCATAAACATCGCCAAAATTACCAGTTGGAACTGAAAAATTAACAAGCCTGTCATCCCGTATTTGAAAATATGTATAAAAATAATAAACAGCTTGTGCAATAATTCTTGCCCAATTTATTGAATTTACACCAGACATGTTTATTGAATTAGAGAATTCTTTATCTGCAAACATTGCCTTAACTAAATTTTGACAATCATCAAAATTACCATTTATAGCAATATTAAATACATTTTTTTCTTTAACTGTAGACATTATTTTTCTCTGAACCTGTGAAACTTTATTGTGTGGGTGTAGAACAAATATATTTATATTCTCTTTACCCTTAATTGCATCTATAGCAGCAGCACCAGTATCTCCTGATGTTGCAACTATAATATTAATTTGTTTACTATTTTTACTTAGATAATATTCATAAAAATTACCAAGTAACTGCATTGCTATATCCTTAAAAGCAAGTGTTGGACCATGAAATAATTCTAAAATCTTAGCATCACCAATTTTTATCAAATCTACGACGTTATCTTTTCGAAATGAAGAATATGACTTGTCTACAATTAATGACAGCTCTGCTTCTGTCATGAAATCACCAATAAATGGGAAAATTATTTTTTTTGCTAAGTCTTGATAGCTTAAATTACTTAAAGAGTTTAATTCTTCAGTAGTGTATTTTTTTATTTTTTTTGGGATAAATAGACCACCATCATCTGCTAGTCCTTTGATAAATACCTCCTCAAAACTGTACTCTTTTGAGTTATCTCTAGTGCTTATATATTTCATCTAATAATTTTTTTTTCTCAAATATAAATATATTAAAAGAATTGAAATCGCTAACGAAAACCAAGTTAATGCATATTTTTTATGATTATTTGAAATATTTGCTGTAATTGATTTTGGTTTAGGAAATTCATTATTTCCAGAAAGATAAATTACATAAGGAGAAAAATTTTTACCTGTGAATTTAAAAATATCATCTCTATCTAATGTAAACCAGTAATTTTCAGATAGATCGTTTTCAGGCTTAAATATATTGGGTTTGATTTGTTTTCTCAAAACTCCATTAATATAGTTTTCATCTATTACGTTTATAGTTTCATCTTCTTTTTTATTAAATGGTATCCAGCCTCTATTTAATAAATAGTTATTATTGCCAACTTTTAATGGGTTAATAACTTCAAAGCCCGGTTTCCCTTTTTCATTTAAGTTATAAAGATAAATTTGTTTTTCAAAATCAATTGATCCTCTAGTTTTAACTCTAAGATAATTTTTATGTTTACTGTTTGATAAATTGACAGGTATGTCTTTCAGAGATGTCTCTATTTGATTAATTAATTCTAATTTCCAATTAAGTCTAATAATTTGCCAACTCCCTAATGCTAGAAAGACAGAAATGAAGAAAAATACAAAAATAGAAAATAAAAATTTATATCTCAAGAGCTAAAAATTAACTTCCCCAAATATAAATGGCAGCAAATAAAAATAGCCACACAACATCTACAAAGTGCCAATACCAAGCAGCTGCTTCAAATCCAAAGTGATGCTTTTCAGTAAAGTGACCTTTTCTTGCTCTCATTAAACATACCGCTAAAAATATAGTACCAATGATAACGTGAAAACCATGAAAGCCTGTTGCCATATAAAATACTGAGCCATATATATTTCCTGCAAAATCAAAAGTTGCATGCTGATATTCATAAACTTGCAGTAGTGAAAAAGAAAAACCAAGTATCACTGTTAGAACTAGTCCTTGAATAAAGCTTTTTCTATCACCTTCTAACAATGCGTGGTGTGACCATGTTACTGTCGTTCCTGATAATAATAAAATTAATGTATTGATTAGTGGGATATCCCATGGATCAAAAGTTACAATATCTTTGGGTGGCCATATTCCTCCTATTGCTAAAGATGGAAATAAACTTGCATCAAAATAAGCCCAAAACCATGCAACAAAGAACATAACTTCTGAAGCAATGAACAATGTCATTCCATATCTGTGGTGAATTTGTACTACTGGTGTGTGATGACCTTGGTGCTCTGCTTCGATAACAACATCTCTAAACCACATGTATGTTCCATATAATAGTAGTGCTAATCCCAAATACATTCCCCAAGAAACTTCGCTATGTAGATAATAAACTGAACCTATTGCTAAAATTAAGCATGAAAATGAAACGTAGATAGGCCATGGACTTGGGTCTACTAAATGATAGTCATGTTTTTTTTCTGCGGACATTTTTATAATTTTGATTGGTTATAGTAATCTGATGAAAAAAAAGTATAGGACATAGTTACATCTTTAATATTTTTAGTATTGGGATCATTTACCATTTCTGGATCCAAATAAAAAGTCATAATATAAGTGGCCTTTTCGCCTGCTTTTAAGGCCTGTTTTTCAAAACAAAAACATCCCAATTTGCTATAATATTTACCAAATGATGATGGGGAAACATTGAAAGATGCAACTCCATAAGTCGTTTCATTGCCATAGTTTTCAACTTCAAATTCGATTCGGTTCACTTGACCAATTTTAACATCCATAACATTTGTTTTTGCTTTAAAATTCCAAGGAAGTTTATTTACATTTGTATCAAAACGAACGCTAACTTTTTGGTTTAAAATTATATCTGGCGCTTCTCTTGATATTTGTGTTGTTCCACCAAACCCAGTTACTCTACAAAATAAATCATACAAGGGTACTGCAGCAAATGAGAGTCCTAACATTAAAAAAAATATTCCAGCTAAAAGAATTGGAGTTAAGGTTTTATTTTTCACTATATTGATCTATCAAAAACACCCGTATTATAAAGTGTAAAAAAAAACAGAAATATCATAAATCCTATTATTGCTACTGCTGTTAAAATATTTTTTCGCTTAGTTTTTTTGTCTGGTATCATCATAATATCTTATCTATCAAAAAAATAACGAATATCAAAAACAAATATAAAATTGAATATCCAAATATTGTTTTTGCTTTCTTGGGGTTAAATTTATTTTTTTTAAACTTATAAAGCTCAAAACATAAAATGTTATAATACAATGTAAGCATTAGGGCTGGTACTAGAAATACTAATCCAACAAAATCTATTGCGTAGGGTAAAATAACCATTGGCAACATTAATAATGAATAAACTAAAATATTTATTTTAGTGCTCTCTATCCCATTAGTTAATGGAAGCATTGGAATTTTTGCCTTTTTATAATCATCTGATTTATAAAGACTTAACGCCCAAAAATGCGATGGTGTCCAAAAAAATATAATCAGAAAAAAGGTTATTGGCTCAAGAGATAATGAGTTAGTTGCTATAGTCCATCCAATTACTGGCGGTAATGCTCCTGCAGCACCTCCAATGACAATGTTTTGTGGAGTTTTTCTCTTTAACCAGATTGTATAAACAAAAACATAAAATAAAATTGTAAACAGCAGTAATACTGCTGAAATTGTATTAGCAAAATAATCTAATGCGATTACTGAAAAAAATGAAAGTGATGTTCCAAAAATTAAGGCTTGGTTTTTATTAACCTTTCCCATTGGAATTGGTCTCAAGCAAGTTCTTGTCATTAATGCATCAAGATCAGATTCGTACCACATATTTAGAGCACCAGCGGCTCCTGCACCAATTGATACTAAAAGAATTGCAATCATTGCATCTTTTGTAGAAACTGTAGAAGGCGCCATTAACAAACCCACAGCACACGTGAAGATTACCAAAGACATTACCCTTGGTTTCATTAGCTTGAATAATTCAGAAAAATTAAACACATTCACTTGGTTTAAATTTCTATTTTTTAATTTAGAGTTAATCATCAATATTTAATATAGAAAAAGCTGTAACTTTATTAACTAGATACTTTTTCAGCACCATCTGGATCTTCAAATTTTGGTAATTCCTCAAAAGTATGAAAATTTGGTGGTGATGGTACAGTCCATTCTAGAGTTGTAGCTCCTTCTCCCCAAGGGTTCTGAGCTGCAGCTTTTTTCTTAGAAAAAGAATAAATTAAGTTAGCAAAAAATACTAGTAAGCCAGCAACCGCTATGTATGAGCCGATTGACGAAACATAATTCCATCCAGCAAATGCATCAGGGTAATCAGCATATCTTCTTGGCATTCCAGCTAAACCTAAAAAATGTTGAGGGAAAAATACTAAGTTCACTCCAATAAATGTTAACCAAAAATGTAATTGTCCCATCCATTCTGAATACTCATACCCAGACATTTTACCAAACCAATAATAAAATCCTGCAAAGATTGCAAATACTGCACCTAAAGATAATACATAATGAAAATGAGCAACTACATAATAAGTATCATGCATTGCAGTATCAACACCTGCATTTGCAAGAACAACACCTGTTACACCACCTACTGTAAATAAAAATATAAAACCTAATGCCCACATCATGGGAGTTTTAAATGAAATTGATCCACCCCACATTGTTGCAATCCATGAAAATATTTTAATCCCTGTTGGGACCGCAATAATCATTGTTGCAGCTAAAAAATATGCTTTAGTGTCTGTACTTAAACCTACCGTATACATGTGGTGAGCCCAAACAACAAACCCAACAACCCCAATTGAAACCATCGCATAAGCCATTCCTAAATATCCAAATACAGGTTTCTTAGAAAATGTTGAAACGATATGACTGATCATTCCAAAGCCAGGTAAAATTAAAATATAAACTTCAGGGTGACCAAAGAACCAAAATAAGTGTTGGTATAAAACTGGATCTCCTCCAGTTTGAGCATCAAAAAATGCTGTTCCAAAATTTCTATCTGTTAAAAGCATTGTGATAGCACCAGCTAAAACAGGTAGTGATAGTAATAATAAAAATGCTGTAACTAAAACAGACCAAGCAAATAAAGGCATTTTATGCAAAGTCATGCCTGGCGTTCTCATATTTAAAATTGTTGTAATAAAGTTAACTGCTCCTAAAATTGAAGAAGCTCCAGCTAAGTGTAAGCTTAAAATAGCAAAATCCATAGCAGGTCCTGGTTGTCCAGCTTTTGACGATAAAGGTGGATATAAAGTCCATCCTCCACCAACACCTTGCTGACCTGGAGGGCCATCTACAAATATTGAAAGTAATAGTAAAATAAATGAAGCTGGTAATAACCAAAATGAAATATTATTCATTCTTGGAAAAGCCATATCAGGTGCACCGATCATAATTGGGACAAACCAATTACCAAATCCACCAATCATTGCAGGCATTACCATAAAGAAAATCATTATTAATCCATGGCCTGTAACCAACACATTATATAAGTGATAGTTGCCACCTAAAATTCCATCACCAGGATGCATCAATTCAATTCTCATTAATACTGAAAAAGCTGTACCAATAATTCCTGCAACAATTGCAAAAATTAAATACATTGTACCAATGTCTTTGTGGTTAGTTGAGTAAGCCCAACGTTTCCAACCTGTTGGTGTGTGATGATCGTCGTGTGATGCTGTTTTTGTGTACATTTTTATTTACTCGCTAGTTTTTTATATTCATTTACTGCAATTGGCTCTTTTGCAAATTTCATTTTAGCCTCTGCTAACCATATTGCATATTCTTCATCTGTCACAACTTTTACTGTGATAGGCATAAAAGCATGCTCAATTCCACAAAGTTCAGAACATTGACCATAGTACGTTCCAACTTTTTCAGCTTTAAACCAAGTTTCGTTTATTCTTCCAGGAACTGCGTCTCTCTTAACTCCAAATGATGGTAATGCCCAAGCATGCAAAACATCGTTGGCTGTAATTAAAACTTTAACCACTTTATTAACTGGAACAATAACTTCATTATCAACAGTTAATAATCTAGGTTGGTTTTCTTTTAATTCAGCTTCTTTAATCATATACGATTCAAAAATAATATTTTCATCAGGATACTCGTAGCCCCAGTACCACTGGTAACCAACAGCTTTAATTGTTAGGTCAGCTTTTGGAATAGTATCTTGTTTATACAAAATTTTAAAAGATGGAACTGCCATCACTATCAAAATTAAACATGGAATCAGTGTCCACAAAACCTCTACAGCAACATTGTGAGTAGTTTTTGATGGGTTAGGATTTTTTGACGCTCTAAATCTTATACAAACATAAATCATAAGAAATAAAACAAAAACACTAATAGCAATAATTACAGGAAGGAGAATGTTGTTATGAAAACTAACAATCTCAGTCATACTTTGAGAGGCAGAATCTTGAAAGCCTAGCTGCCAGTTTTTAGGCTGATCCGCCCAGGCGCTAGTTATTAACATTGTAGTTATAATTGTTATTAAAAATTTTTTCATTTGTTACACACTATATAAAGTGTCTTTTAAAAAATTACACTTTAGTTTTCGCGACAAAATATCAATTAATTAGGTAATTAACAATTGATAAGGCTGAAATTACAGCAGTTTCTGATCTAAGTATATTTTCGTTTATTTTAATTGGCTGAACCCCTTTAAAGGCAAGAATCTCCCCCCTTTCTTCTTCAGAAAAATCTCCCTCTGGACCAATAATTACACAAGTTGGATTATGAGCTAATTTATTAAAATCTAATTTTTTATTTTCAGAATTTAAATCTGTGAATATTAAGTCCATCTTTTCATGATTTAAAAAACTTTTTAATGATTGGGGATCTTCAATAAGCGGAACATTAATACGATTAGATTGCTCGGCAGCTTCTATGATTACTTTTTCTAATCTTTCTTTATTTATTTTTCTAACAATTGTTCTATCAAATATTATTGGTAAAAATTTTGTAACACCAAGCTCTGTTGCTTTTTGAATCATAAAATTAAAATAATTTGATTTAAGGGGTGAAAAAGCTAACCACAAATCTTTTACATTTTCTTTTTGTCTTAATTGTTTTGTAATATTAAATTCAACTATACTTTTTGAAATAGTTAAAATTTTTGCTTCCCACTCTCCACTGTTATTAAATAAAGAAAAAACCTCGCCCACTTTGATTCTCATTACTTTATTCACATAGTGAGATTGAGATTTATCAAGCTTAGCAGTTAAATTAAGTGATAAACTTTCTTTAAAAAATAATCTAATATTACTCATTAATGTTAAGTTAATTTATGAAAAATATTAAAGCAATAATTTTTGATGCATATGGCACTTTATTTGATGTCAATTCAGCAGCAGAAAAATGTAAAGATAAAATTGGTGATAAATGGGAAGGCTTTGCTAATTATTGGCGAACTACTCAATTAGAATACACTTGGCTTAGAAGTCTAATGAATAGACATAAAGACTTTTGGCAGGTGACAGAAGATAGTTTGGATAAATCTATGAAGGCTTACGAAATAGATTTATCAATGAAAAATGAATTATTAAATCTTTATAAGGTGCTCTCACCTTTTCCTGAAGTACCTGAAATTTTAAAAAGATTAAAAGAAAAAAATTATAAATTAGGTATTCTTTCAAATGGAACACCCTCTCTTCTTAACGAATTAGTTAAGAGTAATAATTTAGATAATATATTTGATGATATTTTTTCAATTGAAGAAGTTGGAATTTATAAACCAGACTCAAAAGTTTATGACATGCCAATTAAAAAATACAAAATACAAAAAGAAGAAGTCGCATTTTTAAGTGCTAATACTTGGGATGTTTCTGGTGGTGGAAATTATGGTTACAGTTCTATTTGGGTAAACAGAAATAATAATATTTTTGATAATCTTGATTATAAACCTAAAGATGAGGTTAAAAACTTAAAACAATTGCTTGATATTATCTAATTCTATTTTCTTCAAAATTCTTATTTAGTTTTACTGAAATAGTTCGAGTATTTCTTTTATTCCACTCTGAAAAGGATCTTAAGATAGGCATAACCGAAAGCCCAAATTCTGTAAGTGAATACTCAACTTTTGGGGGCATTATTCGAATTACTTTTCTATTAATTATTCCATCTCCTTCTAGTTCCTTAAGCTGCTTGGATAACATTTGTTGTGTAATGGTTTTTAATCCTTTTTTGAGCTCACCAAATCTAATTTTTTTACTTTGCAGTAAACTAAACAAAATTCTAATTTTCCATTTACCTCCAAGAAAGTAAACGGCTCTTTCAGCTGGACAATCTATTAAATTTTTCATGGTATGTTTTTGTATACTAGTATGTTTACTTTGCGTTATTGCTTTATTAATACCAAAGCACTAAATAGAAGTCAAATAAATTGAAAGGATCAATATGACTAAAGGACAAAACGCAGGTAACGGACCAATTGCAGTAGATGTAGAGAAAGATAAATCTTACTACTGGTGTTCATGTGGAAAGAGTTCAAAGCAACCATTTTGCGATGGATCTCATCAAGGTTCAGAATTCACTCCTCTAGCTTACAAAGCAGAAGAAACAAAAAAAGTATTTTTTTGTGCTTGTAAACAAACTAACAACCAGCCTCTTTGCGATGGTTCACACAGTAAGTAATGATTAAAGCAAGTAAAAGAACTAAAAATATGAACAATATCTTAGATCTGACTGGTAGAATACTTATCTCTCTAATTTTTTTGTTAAGTGGAATTAATAAAATTGGAAACTATGAAGGAACGGTTGGTTGGATGGAGTCTTTAGGTGTGCCAGGCATTTTTTTAATACCAGCTATCATACTTGAGATAGGTGCACCGATATTAATTATGATTGGATATAAAGTAAAAGTTTCAGCAGCTTTATTAAGTATATTTTGTATCGCCACAGCGGTTATTTTTCATAATAATCTTTCTGATCAAATGCAGTTTATATCTTTTATGAAAAATATTGCTCTTGCAGGAGGTTTTTTATTCTTAGTTGTTAATGAAACAAAAGATTTTAGCCTAAATAAAAAATTAAATAATCGTTAATTAACTAAATATATAAGTGTCTTGATGCTTTAAATTAAGACACTTATAAAAATTACATATTATTTTAAGATTTAATTTATTAGAGTAAGGGTATTAATGGACAAGCCAACTATAGCAGATAACAAACCTAAAAAAGTAGAACTAGTACAAAATGAAGAATACATGTTTTGTACTTGTGGAAAATCTAAAAACCAACCATTTTGTGATTGGTCTCATGCTGGTACTTCATTTGAGCCTATAAATTTTAAAGCTGAAGAAACTGGTGATGCTTATCTTTGTATGTGTAAACATAGTAGTACCAAACCTTATTGTGACGGTACGCATAAAAATTTTACCTCTGATCAAATTAATAAATCAGAAGAAGTTTCAGGCACTAATGAGACAAAGAGTACAGAAGAAGAGCCACATCTTGCATACATTCATGAGCTTGCAAAAAATGGCTTAACAAAACTTGGTCATCATGGAGAAATGGGAGCAATGGGTGTTCCCTCAAAAGACTTGCCAAAGTGGGAAGATATTCAAATACTTACAGCCCAACTAGCAAAAAAACCTCTTCTAGATAATGATAAAGTTGAGACAGATATAATTATAGGTAAAAACTCAAATAAACCTCTAACGTTAAAGATTCCAATTTTTGTATCTGACATGAGTTTTGGTGCGCTATCAGAGGAGGCAAAAATTGCCCTAGCAAAAGGTGCTGAGGGAGCTGGTACAGGAATTTGCTCCGGAGAAGGTGGAATGCTTTTAGAAGAGCAAAAAAATAATTCAAAGTATTTTTATGAACTTGCTTCTGCTAAATTTGGTTATTCAGAAGATAAGTTAAAAAATATTCAAGCTTTTCATTTTAAAGGTGGTCAAGCTGCAAAAACTGGAACAGGTGGACATTTACCAGGGAACAAAGTTAAAGGTAAAATATCTGAGGTAAGACAAATTCCAGAAGGTGAAGATGCTATCTCCCCTTCTACTTTCAAAGACCTGACAACAGTTGATGATTTTTTAAAATTCTCAAACAGAGTTAGAGAGTTAACTGGTGGTATTCCAATAGGATTTAAATTATCTGCTCAACATATAGAAGATGACATTGAATTTGCCGTAAGTGCTAGTGCTGATTATATTATTCTTGATGGGCGTGGTGGTGGAACTGGGGCTGCTCCTTTAATATTTAGAGATAATATTTCTGTTCCCACAATTCCAGCCTTAGCAAGAGCTAGAAATTATTTAGATAAAAAAGGTTATGACCATGTATCATTAATTGTAACAGGTGGATTAAGAACTTCTGCAGATTTTGTAAAAGCACTTGCTCTTGGAGCAGATGGTATTGCAATCTCTAACTCAGCCATGCAAGCAATAGGATGCGTTGGTGCTAGAATGTGTAATACAAATAATTGCCCCGCTGGTATTGCCACTCAAAGACCAGAACTTAGAAAAAAATTAAATATTGACGAATCTTCTGCAAGATTAACTAGATTTTTTAATGCATCTGTAGATCTAATGAAGATATTAGCAAGAGCATGCGGACATGATCATCTTAATAAACTTTCTATAAATGATTTAACAACTTGGAAGAAGGAAATGAGCGAGCTATCTGGTGTGTCATTTGGTGGAGTTATAAATAATAAGCAAAACAATAAATAGAGGATAGAAATGAATAATATTGAAGTAGAAAAAATAATAGAGCCAGTTGCGGCATCAGATGGTGCTGGTGTTAAATTAAAGAGAAGTATTGGCACTCACCTTATTGATTACCATGATCCCTTTTTAATGTTAGATGAATTTGGTTCTGAAAATAAAGATGATTATATTGGAGGCTTTCCTCCTCACCCTCATAGAGGAATTGAAACAGTAACGTATATGCTTGCTGGCGACTTTGAACATAAAGACAGTACAGGTGGCGAAGGAATAATGACTGCTGGAGATGTTCAGTGGATGAAAACTGGAAGTGGTATCATTCATTCAGAAATGCCTGCAATGAAAGAAGGTAAGCTTCATGGATTTCAATTATGGGTAAACATGCCTGCTAAATTGAAAATGACTAAACCTGAATATATTTATATTGATGCAGATAAAATGAGCACTCATAAAGATGATGATAAAACTGTCAAAGTGATTGCTGGAAAATTTCAAGATGCAGAAGGACCTGTTAAAGGTCACAATGTTGAACCTGTTTATTTTGATGTAGAGCTTGAAAAAGGAAAAGAATTTAATTTTGATCTTCCCTCAACTCACAATTCATTAATATATTTAGTTGAAGGTGAAATTAAGGTAGGAGATCAAAACCATGACCAAGCTAAAAACTCTACTTTAATTATTCTAACTAGAGGTGAAAAATTAAAAGTCTCTAGCTTAACTAAAGCCAAGTTTTTATTGATATCTGGAAAGCCAATTGGTGAGCCTATTGCTAGAGGAGGTCCATTTGTAATGAATACTAAAGCAGAGATCTTGCAAGCAGTTCAAGATTATCATAATGATACATTTGTAAAATAATGAAAACTATTAAAATAGAAAAATTTGGTGGTCCTGAAGTATTAGAGGTTAAAGATATTGAAATCGGTAAACCAGGTCCAAAAGAAGTTCTTATAAAAAATCTATCAATTGGTCTTAACTATATTGATGTTTATCATCGAACAGGCTTGTACCCTATTCCTCTACCAAGTGGAATTGGCCTAGAGGCATGTGGAATAATAGAAGAAGTTGGTTCTGAAGTTGATCTGTTTAAAGTTGGAGATAGAGTGGCTCACTCTTCAATGCCAATTGGAAGTTATTCAGAAAAACAATTGTTTCCTCAAGAAAAATTAGTTTTAGTTCCAGAGGGTATCTCTGATGAAATAGCATCTTGTATTATGCTTAAAGGGATTACTGCTGAATATTTATTACACAGAGCTTATCCAATTAAAAAAGGGGATAAAGTATTATACCACGCAGCAGCTGGTGGTGTTGGCCAAATATTATGCCAGTGGGCTAATGCATTAGGAGCTGAAGTCATTGGAACAGTTGGCTCTAAAGAAAAAGAGGCTATTGCTAAAAAAAATGGTTGTCATCATGTAATAAATTATACTGATACAAACTTTGTTGAAGAGGTGGAAAAAATTGCAGGTAAAAATGGAGTTGATGTTGTCTATGATGGTGTTGGTATTAAAACATTTGATGGATCGATTGAAACCTTAAAGGTTAGAGGTATGATGGTCGCTTTTGGTAACGCATCAGGTTACGTTGATACGATAGATGTTAAAAAACATATTAATGCAAAAGGATTATTTTTTACTCGTCCTTCTATTGCACATTATACAATGACAAGGGAAGAATTAGTTGAATCAGCTAAAAAAGTTTTTGATGCAATTTTGTCTGAAAAATTTAAAGTTGAAATTTCAAAAAAATACTCACTTGATGATGCTAAAAAAGCTCATGAAGAATTAGAAGCAAGACTATTAACCGGTCCTGCAGTTATTATTCCTAATTAATCTAAATTAACATCCATATCAGACATATGCAATTTTAATGCATTTGTTGATACTTGAATTTCTCTCATAAAAACAACGATTGAAATCATCATCGATAAACAACAAGATCCAAAAATTAATCTTGCAGCAAAAATTTCATTCAAATAAAGGGCAAACACAGTCAACATATTAAATAAGAAACCAAATGCAGCAAACATAATAGTCCATTTTAAAAGAACAATTCTTCCACTTAAATTTATAAACTGTTTTTTCCACTCAGGAGGAATATGATTTTCATACACATGTTCATCATGAAGCTGCCTAATAAGCTTGCTCAAAGAATGAAATCTGTTGCTATATACACTCATCAATAAAGGAATGGCCGGAAACATCAATGCTGTAACTGTGTAATCTATATTCATACGAATCAATTTGATTATGAAACTAGCCTTTGTTATTTACAAGTAAATTATTATGAAACAATTAAATCTCTTTATTGAACTAACAAGATTGAAAAGGCCTATTGGCTATATGTTATTATTTTGGCCCTGTGCATGGGGACTAACTCTTGCTTATGATTTCTCAAAAAACTTAAATGATTATTTTTTTTACTTATTATTATTTTTTTTAGGATCAGTTCTAATGCGTTCTGCAGGATGCATTGTAAATGATATTTCTGACAAAGAATTTGATAAAAAAGTTTCAAGAACAAAAAATAGACCTATTGCATCTAATCAAGTTTCCATAAAATTAGGAATATTTTATACTTTTATTTTATGTCTACTTGCACTTTTGGTTTTAATTAACTTTAATAACTTAACAATCTTACTTGCTCTTGGGTCTATGCCTCTAGCCTTCACTTACCCTTTAATGAAAAGATTTACTTATTGGCCTCAATTATTTTTAGGAATAACATTTAATTATGGTCTAATTTTAGGATGGACTGCAATTCAGGGTGAAATAAATACTGTTGCTATTATCTTTTACTTTGGAGCCATATTTTGGACACTAGGATACGACACAATTTATGGGTTTCAAGATATTAAAGATGACGAAATTATAGGTGTAAAATCAACTTCAATAAAATTCAAAAATAAACCAAAAAATTTTGTATCCACATGTTATGTTTTTCTAATTTTTTCTATTTTAATTGTGGGCTATATGATGAATTATAATTACTTTTTTTATGCAAGCTTGTTAATAACAATTGCCCACTTATTTTTTTACCAAATTAAATCTTTTAACCCAAAAAGCCCATCTATGTGCTTAAAAGTTTTTAAAAGTAATAATTTAGTTGGTCTTCTCATTTTTTGTAATATTTTAATCGGGAAATTTTAATGAATAATTCAGAGATTTATAAAAGACTTTATAAAGATTACTCAAAAAAATATATTAATAAAATATTAATATCAGTTTTTTTTGGAGTTCTTGTTGCAGCAAGCACTTCTGCTATAGCTTGGCTTTTAGATCCCGCTATTAAAAAAATATTTGTTGAGAAAGATCAGTCACTAATATTCATAATTCCTTTATTAATAATTATAGCTTTTACTATCAAAGGGTTTGCTCTTTATTTTGCAAAAGCAATCATGATTAAAGTTGCTGAAGAAATTAAAAAAATTCTTCAATCTCAAATGGTAAAATCTCTAATTAATGCAGATACACAGCTAATAGATAAAAAACATTCTGGAAAATTTATTTCAAATCTTACTTTTGATGTAAACCATATTACCAATATGCTCAGTACAGCCATTTTAAGCTTATTCAAAGATAGCTTAACTTTGTTTGGGTTGCTATTTGTAATGTTTTATCAGAATTGGAAATTATCATTAATTGCAATAATAATGATTCCTATTGCTGGTATGGCTTCAAAAACTCTCGGTAAAAGAATTGGAAAAGTTGTGACAGAAGCACAAGAAAAATCTGGTTTTTTAAATACTCATTTAATCGAATTATTTAAAAACCATAAATTAATTAAAATATTTCAAAGAGAAGACTATGAAAGTAAAAGAACAGATGGTCATTTAAATCAACTAAAAGAAAAAAATATTAAAATCAATACTGTGTTTGTAAGATTGTCACCAATCATGGAAACCTTGACTGGAATAATGATTGCAATTTTAATATTTTATTCTGGAAAATTAGCTCTTAATGACGAGATTGAGATAGGAAATTTTTTCTCTTTTCTTGCAGCAATGATGCTCGCATATCAACCTGTAAGAGCTCTATCTACAATGAATATGATATTAAAACAGGGGTTATCTGCAGCCAATAGAATTCTACCTATTATTGACAATCAAAATAAAATTGCTGATCATGAAGACGCTCAGGATATTAATATTACTCATTCTAATATTAAGTTTCATAACATTAACTTTCAATATAATGCTGATGAAAAAGATGTTTTAACAAACATAAATCTAAATATTGCTGGGGGGAAAATGACCTCATTAGTTGGGCATAGCGGTTCTGGAAAATCAACAATTTTAAATTTAATACCTAGATTTTATGACGTTCAATCTGGAGATATCTTGATTGATAATCAATCTATATACAAAGTGAAAATTAAATCTCTAAGAGATAAAATATCCCTTGTAAGTCAAGATACGACTTTGTTTGATGATACGATAAAAAATAATATCAAATATGCTAAAAATGATGTCACAGATGAAGAGGTAATTTCAGCAGCAAAATTCTCTTATGCACATGAGTTTATAGAAAAATTACCAAAAAAATATGAAACAATAATAGGCGAAAATGGAATTAGATTATCAGGTGGAGAGAAGCAAAGACTGTCTATAGCTCGAGCTATGATCAAGAAAAGTCCAATAATTCTTTTAGATGAAGCAACTTCATCATTAGATTCTGAAACTGAAAGTAAAATTCAAGATGCTTTACAAATATTAACTAAAGATAAGACAACCATTGTAATAGCCCATAGACTGTCAACAATTTTAAGCTCTGATCAAATTTATATTATTGATTCTGGAAATGTTGTTGCGAACGGTAAACATGATGAATTGTTAAATAATTCAGAACTTTATAAAAATTTCTATGAGAAGCAAATTCGTAAAGAATAATGTTTTTTTTATATCAAATAATAATAACCATTACTCTAATATTCTCTCCATTAATTATATTTTTTAGAATTTTGAAAAAAAAAGAAGATAAAAAAAGATATAAAGAAAAATTTTGTTTTCCATCAAAAAAACGTATTAGTGGTAATTTAATTTGGTTTCATGGATCAAGTGTGGGTGAACTTTTAAGTATTTTGCCTCTAGTTCAAGAGCTTGAAAAAAATAAGTCTGTAAACCAAATTTTAATAACTACTTCAACTTTGAGTTCTGCTCAAATATTTAAAAAATTTAATTTTAAAAAAACTGTTCATCAATTTTTTCCAATAGACTCGATATTTTTTTCTTATAAATTTTTGAATTACTGGAAGCCAACTATTGCAATATTTATTGAGTCTGAGATTTGGCCTAGCATCTTTAAGATTATTAATAAAAAAAAAATTCCATTAACACTTCTTAATGCAAGAATTACAAAAAAAACTTTTGATAAATGGAGACATGTAAAAAAATTTTCAAACTCAGTGTTTCAGAATATTTCAATTGCCTACCCTCAAAATGAAGAAACATATAATTATCTTAAAAAATTAAACATCTCAAAAGTAAAAAAAATAGGAAATCTTAAGTTTTTCAATAATCAACAATCTAAATTTACTAAACTAGACAAAATTTTTTTAAAAAATATAAATCTTAAAAAAGTTTGGTGTGCTTCAAGCACACACCCAGGTGAAGAAATCATTTGTGCAAATACTCACGTAAAACTAAAGAAAAAATATAAAAATTTATTAACAATAATAATACCAAGACATATTCATCGTGTTAGTAAAATAGTTGATGAAATTAAAGGTTTAGATTTGAATATAGTTTTACACAGTTCAAAACCAAAAAAATTAAATAATACAGACATTTATTTGGTGGACACATATGGTGAGACAAAGAAATTTTATCAATCTTCTAATATAGTTTTTATGGGTAAATCAATATCGGGAAATGGTGGTCAAAACCCTCTTGAACCTGCCAACTTAGGTTCTACTGTTTTGCACGGACCAAACGTAGATAACTTTAAAGATACCTACAAATTACTCAATAAACTAAAGATTGCTTATAAAGTTAATGGAGTAAAAAGCTTAACTCAATCAATAGACAAATTAATTACTAATCCCAATAACAAAAAAAACTATTTAAAAATTGCAAAAATAGGAAAAAAAATACTTAATGAAACTAAAGATGAGATAAATAGTTTATTTAATAATGAAATTAAAAAAACCTAAATTCTGGGATCAGAAAAAACCATCCTTTTTTTCATATCTACTATTACCTTTTTCAATAATTTTAGGCTTAATCACTAAAATAAAATCAAAACCTAAATTTTCTAATTCAAAAATTAAAACAATCTGTGTTGGAAACATCTATATTGGAGGAACAGGCAAAACATCACTAGCCATCAAGATAAAAGAAATTTTAGATAAAAATAATATCAAAGCTTGTTTTATTAAAAAATTTTATTCTAATCAAACTGATGAGCAAAAACTACTTAGTAAAAATGGAACCTTATTTAGTAATTTAAAAAGAATTAATGCACTTAATGAAGCCATCGCAGAAGGTTTTGAAGTTGCTATCTTTGATGATGGACTACAAGATAGCTCTATCAAATATGACTTAGAAATTGTTTGTTTTAATAATCTTAATTGGATTGGAAATGGACTTACACTACCATCAGGACCTTTAAGAGAAAATATTAATAATCTAAAATCTTATGAAAATGTTTTTTTAAATGGAAATGAAGAAAGTCTAATTGCCATCAAAGAACAGATTAAAAGAATTAACCCAAATATTGATATTAATTCTGGAAAATATACACCGTTAAACATAGGTGAATTTGATAAAGATCAAAATTACTTGGTTTTTTCTGGTATTGGTAATCACAAAACTTTTGTAGAGATGTTAAAAAATAATAAATTAAAAATTGTAAGTGATTTAGAATATCCAGATCATTACCAGTATTCAAAAAAAGATTTTGATGAAATAATAATCAATGCAAAAAAATTCAACGCACATATTATAACTACTGAAAAAGATTATTTAAGGCTAGAAAACTTAAATAGAAATGAAATTTTGTATGTTAAATCAAGTCTTGATGTATCAGACGAGAAAAATCTCACAAACAAACTAATTAGATTAAATGAAAAAAATTAAATATTTTTTTGAATTTTTAATTATATCTTCTCTTTTTATTATTTATAAATTTTTAGGATTAAAAATTTCATCTCACTTCAGTGGAAAATTATTTGAAACATTTGGTCCAATTTTCAGATCAAAAAATCTCATTAAAACTAATATTCAAAGAGCTATTCCTAAAATTAATTCATCAAAAATTAAGAGTATTACAAAAAATATGTGGAATAATTATGGAAGGACATTGTCTGAATATATGTTTCTTAAAGGTTTTAGAAATGATCAATTTAGATCAAATATTAATATTGCAGGTAAAGAAATTCTTCAAAAAATAAAGCTTGAAAAAACCCCAGTAATTTTTGTTTCTGGTCATTTTAGTAATTTTGAATTAATGGCGATGGAAATTGAAAAATCTGGTGTAAATCTATCAGCAATATATCGACCATTAAACAATATTTTCTTAAATATATTAATGGAAAGAATTAGAAAAAAATATATTTGCAAAAATCAAATTAAAAAAGGAACTAGTGGAGTTAGAGAATTATTAAAATTATATAAAAAAGGCTACTCTATAGCCTTAATGATTGATCAGAGAGTCTCTCAAGGAATAAAATCTAAATTCTTTAATCAAGAAGCATTCACCACAACAATTCCTGCACAATTTATAAAAAAATTTAATTGTAAAGTGGTACCAATTTCTATTAAGAGGCATAATGGTGTAAATTTTAATATTAAAGTTGAAAAACCTATTGAGTTTTCAAAAAACTCCTCTACTGAAAAAATTACTAGAGAGCTAAACATTTGGCTGGAGAAAACAATTTTAAAAAATCCAGGGGAATGGATATGGTCTCATGATAGATGGAAGTAAGAATTTAGTGTGTCTCTTTTTTTTTATGAGCTTCTACATATGAAAAATATGGTTCTTGGAGCTCAACATTCCAGTAATTAAGATTTTCTAAACTAATTAATTTTCCTGATACAGCACAAACGACATGATCACCATTTTCAATAATTTCAAAGTTATTTGGTAAATATTTTAATTTTGCTAATTTTTTATTCATTTTTAGTTTATATACATCTATATGAAAGTTGGAATAATTGGAAGTGGTGGAAGAGAGCACGCTCTATGTCTGTCCATCAAAAAATCGCCTAGAGTTAACAAGATATACTGCTTTCCTGGTAATGCAGGAACTTCTGATATAGCTGAGAATATTGAAATTGATTTATCAGACTTTAACAAGATTAAAGAATTTTCAATCAAAAATGAAATTAGTTTATTAATTGTTGGACCAGAAAAACCATTAGTTGATGGAATAGTGGATTTCTTTAAAGATACTGAAATAAATATTTTTGGTCCTGATAAAATTTCTTCTCAGTTAGAAGGATCAAAAATATTTACAAAAAAAATATGTGAAAAGCACAATATACCAACTGCTAAATTTGGTATTTTTGAAAATGCCAATGATGCAATATCTTTTTTAGATAAAACTCAGTTTCCACTTGTTGTCAAAGCTGATGGTCTTGCATCTGGAAAAGGTGTTTATATTTGTGAAAATAAAGATGATGCAAATTTAGCAATAAAAGAAGTTTTTGATGGAAAGTTTGGATTAGCAAAAAATATTTTAATTGAGGAATTTCTTGTTGGTGAAGAAATGAGCTATTTTATTATAAGTGATGGTAAAGAAATCAAGGGCTTTGAAACTGCACAAGATCATAAAAGAGTTCTAGAAGGTGATAAAGGAGCGAATACAGGTGGAATGGGTGCTTATTCACCTTCAAGACTACTCAATCAGCCTTTGGAAGAAAAAATATTAAATAAAATAATCAAACCTACCATTAACGCTCTAGAAGAAATGGGATCTAATTATAAAGGATTCTTATACGCTGGCTTAATGATAGTTAAAGATGAACCTTATTTGATTGAATACAATGTACGAATGGGAGATCCAGAGTGTCAGACTATTTTACCAAAATTAAAAACAGATTTATTTGAAATTATCAATGCGTGCTGCAATGAAAACCTAAAAGATATAAATATAGAGTGGCATGATAAAAAAAGTCTATGTATTGTTTTATGTTCAAAGGGCTACCCAGATAAATATAATAATCAAATTTTAATAGATAATATTGGAAATCTAAAGCTTGATGAGGATGATTATTTTTTTCATGCTGGTACAAAAAAAATAAACGATCAGGTTTATTCAAATGGTGGAAGAGTAATTAATTTTGTTAGTCTGTCATCAAATTTTAAAAATAGTAGAGATAAAGCTATAAGTTTAATTAAAAAACTTAATTGGAAAGATGGTTTCTATAGAAAAGATATTGGTCATAAGGTGATTGATGAATGAGAATTATTTCAGGAAATTTTAAAGGCAAAAAAATTCTTCTACCTAAAGATAAACTAACAAGACCTCTCAAAGATTTAACAAAAGAGTCAATTTTTAATATATTAAAACATTCTAAATTATTAAATGTAGAGTTAGAAAATTCTAATATTTTAGATTTATTTTCAGGTGTTGGATCATTTGGTCTCGAATGTTTATCAAGAGGTGCTAAAAACATTACCTTCTTAGAGAGTTACACAGAAGTATTAAATATTTTAAAAAAAAATATAGATAATTTAAATCAACAAAATCAAACAAAAATAATTGAAAAAGATATTTTTTCTGAAAATACACTTAAACTATTAAATGACAAATTTGATATTATTTTTATGGACCCTCCCTATAAGGAAAAAAAATTACCTTTTCTGCTGAATGCGATAACTAAATTAGAATTGCTTAACACAGATGGCATCATAATTATTCATAGGCATAAAAAAGAAGATGACGACCTACCAAAGGAATTCAACCTAATTCTAGAAAAAAATTATGGTATTTCAAAAATTATATTTGGAAATATTTTAACTTAATATTTTTTTTGTTTCTATTTTTATCAACTCAACAGAAGGTTGATCAAATGGATTAACATTTAAAGCTCGACCAAGTAAAATAGTCTCTAAAATAAAGAAACAAAACAATTCACCCAGAGACTGTTCATTTCTTTTTAAAATTCTAAAGCTTCTAAAAGGTATTTTTTTTGAGATAAAAACTTTCTCTGTAGCAATCATTTGAGATTGTTTTATTTTTTCGATTGATAAGTTTTTTAAAAACTTATGAGTATTTAAAACACTATCATTCTTAATTTTTATATTTCTATTTTCTAGAACATTAAAAAATGTATAAAAATACTTATTTGGGCCGTCTAAATAAAGCTGCATTAAACTATGATTATCTTTTGGCATTGAAGAAACAACGGGTAATAATCCAAGTGATTTTTTTCCTAAACTTTCAGCTATTAGTTGCTGATACCATTTAAATAAATTTTCAGATTGCTCATCATAATTTAAAATTATTGAGGTTTGTTTTTCACTCTTAATTAAGTTTAACGTAGTTGACACGTTGCTTACTAAATTATTAATAAAATTTTTATTTTTAATAAGATTATTAAATTGTTTAAATTTTTTTTCATTTAAATTCATTAATTCTGCAGGTAACATTCCAACTTCTGACAACACAGAATACCTGCCTCCTACGTAATTTTTATGCTCAAATATTTCTGCCTTTAGTTTTGCTGCTAAGTTAGTTAGATAGCTATTTTTTGACTCAGTAATAATAATATTTTTTTCTTTTTTGGTAATTAATGCATTGGCATTCGCTATTGTCTCCAATGTATTTCCTGATTTAGAAATAATTAAATTTAAATTTATATTTTTATTATTAAAATAATCTGCATTGCTGTTTAAATTATTTACAAAAGTAATTTTTTTTTTTATTTTAGGTTTTAAAAAATCATAAATAGCTTCAGAGCCAAGAACAGATCCACCCATACCAATTATTCTTAAATTTGATAATTTTTTATATTTTTTAATTATTTTTTTTGAATAGCTATATTTATATGTGGGTTTTAAAGTTTCAAACAATGCTGGCTGATTTTTTAGTAGTTTTAAAAAATCTTTTTTTATTATTTTGGAACTTTTAATATTTAAAAAATTTTTAAATATCATTTACTAACTATCAGATTTATTGAATTTATCTTTTAGTCTTTTAAAAAAACCTTTTTTTTTTGGTTTTTCATTTTCTTCTATAGCTTCATCTAAATTTATTTCTGTAGTTTCTATTAAATTAACTTTTTTTTCATTAATCTTTTTAATAATAGATTGCTCAATAGAATTTTTTGCATCATCACTTTTTTCACTTGTGCTTATAGAAGAGCTTTGATTTATTATATCTTCAATATCTGATGTATCTTTTTTATCTGATTTTATGTTTTCTTCAGGTTCCTTTCCAGGTTCTGGCAACTCTCCAAAGCTAGGGGGTAGTACTAATGGTGACTTTTTTTCAACCAAAAATTCGTCACTTCCTTTTTTTTTGCTTCCTCCCAATCCTTCAGCAATTGTGCCACAAGAGTTTAAAAAGAGAATTATTAAAAAAGAAGCTATTAATGGATTAGTTTTTTTCATTTGTTTTTTTATTATTAAAGAAAAGTTCTACTAAAATAAGGCAAAAAACTCCAATGGTAATAAATATGTCAGCTACATTAAAAACAAACCAATGAAAGCCATAAAAATGTAAATCAATAAAATCTGGAACGGCTGTATAAACTATCCTGTCATAAAAGTTCCCAAAAGCGCCACCTGCAATTAAAGCAAAAAAGTAACGCTGAATATTATCATTTTTTAACATCATAAATATAATAGCAATAATGATAAGACCAATTAAGATTGTAATAGAATTATAAATAACACTTCCATCTATAGAAAATAATCCAAAAGCTATTCCTTTGTTCCAGATTAAAAATAAGTTTAAAAAAGGAGTGATATAAATATCAACCGAGGTTTCTACTTCTGCAAGTTTTAAGATATATAGCTTTGTTGTACGATCAAATATAAAAACTACTAATATAATTACTAAATTTAAATAAAAGTTTTTTAAGTTAATTTTGTTCATCAACCTTTTTAGTTAATCTGAATGTCTCTCACATTTAACTTTATTGATCTTCCAACAAACTGGGCATTTATTTCCTTCGGCTTTAATCGTTTTAATAATTATTTCATCAGTGTTTGATTGATGAACTAAAGCAGAGGATGTGATGCATATTTCTGAAAAATCTACATTTTTTGAAATTTCGAATAATGATTTATTTAGATTAATAATTAGACTAGCTTCTAAGCTTGATCCTATTTCTTTGCTAGCTCTTTTTGCTTCAATACTTATATTACAGATATCTCTAATTTTTTTTAACTCTATCCATTTCTTATGCAGTTCTTCATCTTGAAAAGACTCTGGATATTTCATGAATTGTTCAAGATGAATACTTTTTTGCTCTTTGTTTATCAGGGTAAAAATTTCTTCGGTTGTAAATGAAAGTATTGGTGCAAACCATTTAACCAAAGATTCTAAAATAATATTTAAAACTACTATACTACTCTTTCTTCTATCAGAATTTTTTGAGTCACAATATAAAGCGTCTTTCCTAATATCAAAATAAAATGAAGATAGGTCTACTGTGCAAAAATTTAAAAGCTCTTTATAAAGATTGTGAAAATCATAAGATTTAAAATAATTTTTAAAATTATTATTTAGCTCATACACTCTATGAAGCATATATCTCTCTAGCTCTGGCAATTGTTTAATGTCTAGACTTTCCAAATCAATTTTTTGGAAATCATCATTTAAGTTACCTAGCAAATATCTAAATGTATTTCTAATTTTTCTATATGAATCAGCGTGTTGTTCTAAAATAGAATAATCAATTCTTAAATCCTCAGCATAATTAGATGATGCAACCCATATTCTTAAAATATCTGCACCATACTTTTTTAAAATATCCTCAGGTGCAATTACGTTTCCTACAGATTTTGACATTTTCAGACCTTTGCCATCCACAACAAATCCATGTGATAATATCGATTCATAAGGCGCTCTCCCTCTTGTTCCACAAGATTCTAAAAGTGACGAATGGAACCATCCTCTATGCTGATCTGAGCCTTCTAAATACATTGATGCTGGCCATTGAAGATCTTCTCTTTTTTCCAAAACAAATGCATGAGTGCAACCGCTATCAAACCAAACTTCAACAATATCACTTATTTTTTCGTAATCTTCTGCTTTATATTTATCCCCTAAAAATCTTTGAGGACTGTCAGAAAACCAACAATCAGAACCTTCTTTTTCATAAATGCTCGCAATATTCTCATTTACATTATCATCTACTAAAATTTCTTTAGTAGTTTTATGAACAAATATTGGAAGTGGAACTCCCCAAACTCTTTGTCTTGAAACACACCAATCTGGCCTTGTTTCAATCATTGCTTTTATTCTTTCTCTGCCTTTGTCTGGATAAAATTTAGTATCATCAAGAGCTTTTAACGCTTTTTTTCTCAAGCCATGACTTTCCATTGAAATAAACCATTGCGGAGTTGCTCTATGAACAAGAGGTGCTTTTGATCTCCATGAATGTGGATATGAATGAACTAGCTCTCCATTAGATAATAATTTTTTTTGTTCTTTTAATTTTTCAATAACAATTGGATTAGCTTTAAAAATATGAGTTCCCTCAAATAAAGGAAGGTTTTTAGTGTATTTACCATCACCATCTACTGTCTCTATGGCTTTTATCCCATACTTTAAACAAAGATTAAAATCATCAGGACCATGACTGGGTGCACAATGAACAATACCTGTTCCCTGTTCTGTTGTAACAAATCTTGCTTCAAGCATTGGTATATCATAATCATAACCTAGCTCTAAGAAAGGGTGACTACAAATTGTATCTTTAAAATCCTTACCCTTAAATTTTTTTATTTCTTTATAACTTTTGATTTCACAATCTTTGATTACAGATTCTAGTAGAGCTTCCGCAACAACTATTTTTTTATTCTTAAAATCTCCTTCATCACCTAATTCAATTATTAAATAATCTAAGGCTTCATTATAAGCTAGAGCTTTGTTTGCAGGTATAGTCCATGGTGTGGTTGTCCATATAATAACATCTGTATTTTCTAATTCTTTTATATTTGTTTTCTTAACTGGGAATGCTGTATAAATTGTATCTGATTTATGATCTTGATACTCAACCTCAGCATCTGCTAAAGCTGTTTTTTCTACAGTTGACCAAAGAACAGGTTTAAAACCTCTATAAAGACTTCCTTCTTTTAAAAATTTTCCTAATTCTCTTACGATTTGAGCTTCTGCTTCAAAGCTCATTGTTGCGTAATGATTTTCCCAATCTCCAACAACACCTAATCGTTTAAATTGTGTTTTGTGAACTTCAATCCATTTTTCAGCAAACTCTCTACACTCTTTTCTAAATTCTGTTATTGGAACTTCATTTTTATTTTTTTTATTTTTTTTATATTGCTCTTCGATTTTCCACTCAATCGGTAAACCATGACAATCCCATCCTGGAACATATACAGAATCTTTACCATCCATTTGATGAAATTTAACAATGATATCTTTCAAAATCTTATTTAAAGCAGTGCCCATGTGAATATTACCATTCGCATATGGTGGGCCATCGTGAAGTATGAACTTCTCTTTTCCCTTATTAGATTTTCTCAACTCCTTATAAAGGTCAATTTTTTTCCAATATTCTAAAATTTCAGGTTCTTTGTTCTGTAAATTTGCTTTCATGGAGAAAGCTGTTTTAGGTAAATTTATATTTTCTTTGCTCATGTTAACTTTTTTTAGCGACTTTTAAATCACTTTGAATTTGTTTTTTTAATTGATCAACGTTTTTGAATTTTTTCTCTTTTCTTATAAATTTTGTGAACTCTACTGATAAATACTTATTATAAAGATTTCCAGAAAAATTAAAAATATGCACTTCTAATAAAATTTTTTTTTGATTAAAAGTTGGTCTATAACCAAGATTGGCAATCGCTTTTAGTGATTTATTGGAGTTTTTTTGTTTTACTTTAACGGCATACACTCCAGGCATTGCTATCACATAATCCTTAATATCAATATTGCAGGTTGGAAAACCAATTTTTTTTCCTTGCTGTCTTCCCTTTTGAACAATTCCTTCAATTGACCAATTTCGACTTAATAACTTATTAGTTTTCTTTAACTGCCCTTTTTCTAGAAGAGAGCGGATATATGTTGAGGAGATAACTTTTTTATTTAAAATTAGTGGTTGTGGTTTTACTATTTTGTAATGGTATCTTCCCTCATTTTTTATTAACTGCCTAACATCTCCCTCTCTTTTATTACCAAATCTAAAGTTATTGCTAACAAATATGTATTGAGCTTCTAATTTTTTTGATAAAATTTCTTTAATAAAAAAATCAGACTTAATTGCGGAAAATTTTTTATCAAATTTTTTAGTAATTATAAAATCAACTCCTAAATGATCTAAAATTATTTTTTTTTGATTTATATTTGAAATTCTAAAGTTTTTAAAACGTTTATTAAAAAACATTTTAGGCATTGGCTCAAATGTTAAAACACCAATTTTTAGATTAAATTTTTTTTTATAAGTATTTGCTAATTTAAATAATTTTTGATGACCTAAATGAACGCCATCAAAATTTCCAATCAAGATAATTGATTTTTTATGATTGTTTGAAATATTAAAATCTTTATACAACTTCATATTTTACCATTTTAATTCTGTTTGAATAAAGTTTACAACAACTTCATATTTTTTTGAAATTACATCAATGCCTTCTTTTTTAATTTCATCTTTATGAACACCATTTGATATAATTAATGAATTAAAATTTAAAAGATTGGCTCCCTTAATATCCGTATTTAAATTATCGCCGATAGATAAAACTCTTTTTCCTTCGTTATTAATTGCTTGATTATAAACTTCAGGAAATGGTTTTCCAAAATAAATAACCTCTCCACCCATTTTTTCAAAAACAAGAGCTACAGACCCTGCACATAATTCTCTTTTTTCACCTCTATCAACAATTAAATCTGGATTAGTGCATATCATTTTCTTATCCATATGATCATTGAATAACTCTTTGTAATATTTTAAATCCTCACCTTGCTCTTCAAATAATCCTGTACAGAGTAAGTATGAGCTTTCTTTAATGTTATTAGTCTTATTTTTTTTAAAATCTAAAAATAAATCAAAATCTCTTGGTGGTCCCACATGATAAAACTTTTCTTCTAGAGAATTTTTTTTTAAATAATTCAGCGCTGCTTCTCCTGAAGAATAAACTTTTTCTCTAATTTCTTTATTCATCCCCATTTTTTCTAAAAAATTATTTACTATTTTATTAGGTCTTGGCGCATTGGTTAAAAGAACATAGTCTTTATTTGCTTTGGTGATTTCTTCTAAGGTTTCGATTGCGTTTTTATGAAGAGTTATCCCATTATGAACAACACCCCATAAATCGATATAAAAAATATCATAATTCTCTACAATCGACCTTAATCCATCCTTATCTAAATTCTTAGTCATTATGGGAGGTATAACTTATAAAAAACACAATTTCTCTGGTTTTTTGCCTTACATATTTTTTTTAACATCTCTTGAAATAGTAAACCTAATAGCTATATGAGTCGCATAATAAAAGGAGAATTTATGAAATTTAAACCGTTACACGATAGAGTTTTAATAGAAGTTTTAGACAGTAGTGAAAAAACTGCTGGAGGAATAATTATCCCCGATACAGCTCAAGAAAAGCCTCAAGAAGGTAAAGTTATTGCTGTTGGTGGTGGTGCAAAAACTGAAGATGGAAAACTAATTCCAATGGATGTGAAAGTTGGAGACAAAGTTCTTTTTGGCAAATGGTCAGGAACTGAAATCAAAATAGATGGCAAAGAATACAGCATAATGAAAGAGTCTGACATTATGGGTATTTCTGGCAAATAATTTAATTTAAAGGAGAAAATAAAATGGCAAAAGTTGTAAAATTCGACTCTGAAGCAAGAGCAGCAATGATAAGAGGTGTTGATATCCTTGCTAACACAGTAAAAGTTACTCTTGGACCAAAAGGTAGAAACGTTGTTATCGACAAATCTTATGGTGCACCAAGAATTACTAAAGATGGTGTTTCTGTTGCAAAAGAAATTGATCTTGAAGATAAATTTGAAAACATGGGTGCTCAAATGGTTAAGGAAGTTGCTAGCAAAACAAATGAGGAAGCTGGTGATGGAACAACTACAGCAACTATTTTAGCACAAGCAATTGTTAAAGAAGGTGTAAAATATGTAACAGCTGGCATGAACCCTATGGATGTTAAAAGAGGAATAGACTCAGCAGTAGATCATGTTAAAGCAAGTTTAATTGCTTCAGCAAAAAAAGTAAAAGATACTGATGAAATTGCTCAAGTTGGAACTATTTCAGCTAATGGTGATAAAGAAATTGGTAACATGATTGCAAAAGCTATGCAAAAAGTTGGCAATGAAGGTGTTATCACTGTTGAAGAAGCTAAGGGAGTAGAAACTGAGTTAGACGTTGTTGAAGGTATGCAGTTTGATAGAGGTTATTTATCACCATACTTTATTACTAACGCTGATAAAATGACTACAGAGTTAGAAAACCCTTTCATCTTATTGCATGAAAAGAAATTAACCAACTTACAACCAATGGTTCCACTTTTAGAAGCTGTTGTACAAGCTGGTAGACCACTAATGATTATTTCTGAAGATGTTGAGGGCGAAGCTCTTGCAACTCTTGTGGTAAATAAACTTAGAGGTGGTTTAAAAGTTGTTGCAGTTAAAGCTCCAGGTTTTGGTGATAGAAGAAAATCAATGCTTGATGATATTGCAATTTTAACAGGCGGTCAGGTTATCTCTGAAGATATTGGTGTTAAACTTGAAAACGTTAAACTTACTGATCTTGGATCTTGTAAGAGAGTTAAAGTTGATAAAGATAACAGCACAATCATTAGCGGCAATGGTAAGAAATCTGAAATTGAAGCTAGATGTGCTCAAATCAAACAACAAGTAGGTGAAACAACTTCTGATTATGACAGAGAAAAACTTCAAGAAAGACTAGCAAAACTTGCTGGTGGAGTTGCTGTAATCAAAGTTGGTGGTGCAACTGAAGTAGAAGTTAAAGAAAGAAAAGATAGAGTTGAAGATGCTCTTAATGCAACTAGAGCTGCTGCTGAGGAAGGAATAGTAGTTGGTGGTGGTTGTGCTCTTTTATACGCTTCACAAAGTCTTGACACACTTAAAGTTAAAGGAGACGATCAAAAAGCTGGCGTTGCATTAGTTGCTAAAGCTTTACAGGCTCCTATTAGACAAATAACTTTAAATGCTGGAGTTGATGGTTCAGTTGTAGTTGGAAAACTACTTGAACAAAATAAAAAGAATATGGGTTACGATGCTCAGAACGAAGAATACGTTGATATGTTTGCGAAAGGTATCATCGATCCTGTTAAAGTTGTAAGAACAGCTTTACAAGATGCGGCTTCGATTGCTGGATTACTTGTAACTACTGAAGCCATGATTGCTGACAAACCAGACGACAAAGATTCTGGTGCCGGTGGAATGCCTGGTGGAATGCCTGGTGGAATGGGCGGCATGGGTGGTATGGGTGGAATGGGTATGTAATCCCACTCTTTTCAAAAAAAAATTCAAAGGCCATCTTTTTAGGTGGCCTTTTTTTTTATTAAGCTGTTATAAGATTAAGATATGTCAAAAAGATACAGCGGAAAATCATTTAAAGATTCAAGTACTGCTAAAAAACCAAAATTAAGCTTGAAAGAAAAAAGAAAAAATAAAAAAGAGAAATCTAAAAAATCTTAGACTTTAGCTCTTTTTTGACTATGTTTTTTGAAGGTAAAGCTTTTAGGTCTATCACTTCTGCTTTTAAACTTCTTCTTTCCATCAAAACTAGAGCTTTTTTTCTCTCCACTAGTAGATGAACTTTCAGATGTTTTTTTTCCAAAGTATTTTGGATTATTTGTGAATCCTGTTGGTTTCGAGTTATCCTTTTTTGTAAAACTAGATTTTCCTTTGTACCCGAAACTTTTTTTCTCTCCATCTCTTGATGATGAACTAGATCTTCCATAACTAGAGGGTTTTGATTTATCTCCAAAACTAGATTTTCCTTTGTACCTGAAACTTTTTTTCTCTCCATCTCTTGATGATCGATCAGGTCTTCCATAACTAGAGGGTTTTGATTTATCTCCAAAACTAGATTTTCCTTTGTACCCGAAACTTTTTTTCTCTCCATCTCTTGATGATCGATCAGGTCTTCCATAACTAGAGGGTTTTGATTTATCCCCAAAACTAGATTTCCCTTTGTAACCGAAACTTTTTTTCTCTCCATCTCTTGATGATCGGTCAGGTCTTCCTTTACCGAATGATTTTTTTTCATCTCTGAATTTTCTTTTTTTATTGTAAGGAGCTTTTCCTCTTTTTCCTCCCCTTGAGTCCCCTCTTGCTCCACGAGGTGCAGGTTTAAAATTTGGATCAATTAATTTACTAATTTCATTCCACATCGATCTATCATCTGGAGTAAGAAAAGTTAAGGCAGAACCTTCTGTTCCTGCTCTAGCAGTTCTTCCAATTCTATGAACATAATCTTCTGGTACTTGTGGAAGATCAAAATTAATTACATGTTGAATTAAAGGAATATCTAAACCTCTTGCAGCAACATCTGTTGCAATTAATATTCTCTTAAGGCCTTTTCTAAATGAGGTAATTACACGATCTCTTTTACTTTGACGAAGATCTCCATGAATAGCATCCGCTGAATGACCCTCTTCTTTAAGACGCTTAACCATTTTATCAGCACCTCTTTTAGTTTTAACAAAAACTAATATTGATCCTTTTCTTGCTATAAATTGGTCTACTAGTTGATCGTATTTATTCTCTTTAAAAACTTGAAGAGTTTCTTGTTTAATTTTTGCAATAGGTACTGATGTTGATCCTGTTGAAATTCTTTGAGGCTTATTTAGATATCTCTCAGAAATTCTAACAATATTCTGAGGTAGTGTTGCAGAAAATAATAAAGTTTGATGATCTTTTGGAACAAATTTTAAAATTAATTCTATTTGAGGGGTAAAACCCATATCTAACATTCTGTCAGTTTCATCTAGTACTAGATATTTGGTAGCTGATAGATTTAAACTTTTTCTTTTTAAGTGGTCATTAATTCTTCCAGGAGTTCCAACTATTATTCTTGATCTATTACCTAGTTGTCTAAGTTGTTTTTGCATTGCCTCTCCACCAATAAGTAAGGCAGTTTTAATGTTAATTTTATCACTAATAATGCTTTTAATTGCAGCCATTACTTGAGTTGCAAGCTCTCTAGTTGGACACATAACTAATGCAAATGCATTTTTATCTAATATTAATTTATTTATTAGAGGAATGCTGAATGCCAATGTTTTTCCAGTTCCTGTTTGAGCTGTTCCTAAAATATCTTTTCCCTCTAAAGCAACAGGAATTGCCATCGCCTGAATTGGAGTTGGTTTCGTAAACTTCATTTTTTCCAATGAATTCTTTAACGAATCTTCTATTTTTAGTAATTTAAAGTTTTCCATTTAGGTATTTAGATTTTTTAAAATTTAAGGAGATATGCTCTTAATCCTTTAATACGTCTAATTTATATAGGGATATCTATACGTTTTTATAACAATCACAAGAAGTGAATTTTTAGAATAATTAATTTAAGCAAGCAAATATTGATTTTTTTTAAGTTTTCAAATGACTCAATTAATGTATAAGAGCGTCAAATTATGAGTAACAATATTCGAAACATCACAATTATCGCTCACGTTGACCATGGTAAAACAACTATGATTGATAATCTAATGAAACAAAGTGGTTCATTTAGAGAAAATGAAGTTGTAGATGAAAGATTGATGGACTCTGGGGAGTTGGAAAAAGAAAGAGGAATTACTATTCTAGCTAAACCTGCTTCTATTGATTGGCAAGGTACTAGAGTTAATATTATTGATACACCAGGTCACAGAGATTTTGCAGCTGAAGTAGAACGTGTTTTAAGTATGGCTGATGGTGCTTTATTATTAATTGATTCTGCTGAAGGTGTAATGCCACAAACAAAATTCGTGTTAGCAAAAGCTCTTAAGCAAGGTTTAAAGCCCATTGTTGTAATTAACAAACTGGATAAAGCTGATCAAAGAGCTAATGAAGTTTTAGATGAAACATTTGACTTATTTGTAAGTTTAGATGCAAACGAAGAACAGTTAGATTTTCCAGTTATGTATGCAAGTGGCAGATCTGGATGGGCAGATAAAGAAGTAGATGGACCAAGAGAAAATTTACACCCATTATTAGATTTAATTATAGAACATGTTAAGCCAGCAGATCTTGATAAAACTAAACCTTTCGCAATGCTATCTACTTTATTATACGCAGATAGTTTCTTAGGTAGAAGTTTAGTTGGAAAAATATCTCAAGGAACAGCAAAAGCTAACCAAGCTATTAAAGCAATAAATCTTAAAGGTGAGAAAGTTGATGAAGGTAGATTAACTAAAATTTTTAGATACGAAGGAACTAAAAAAGTACCCATTGAAGTTGGTGAAGCAGGAGATATTGTTGTAATTGCAGGTTTAGAAAAAGCTAATGTAGCAGATACAATTTGTGATCTTGAAGTAAACGATCCACTTCCAGCAACTCCAATAGATCCTCCAACAATGTCTATTACTATAAGTGTGAATAGTTCACCTTTAGCTGGGACAGAAGGTAAAAAATTAACAAGTACTCAAATCAGAGATAGACTGGTTACTGAAGCACAAAATAATGTTGGAATTTCTTTTTCTCAAAATGCAAACGTAGATGCTTTTGTAATTAGTGGTCGTGGTGAGCTAATGCTTGAAATTCTACTGACACAAATGAGACGTGAAGGTTTTGAAATGACTGTAAGTCCTCCAAAAGTTTTGTACCAAAAAGATGATAATGGTAACAGACTAGAACCAATTGAAGAGATTACTGTTGATGTAGATGAAGAGTTTTCATCAAAGATTATTGACTCAATGAATAGAAGAAAAGGTAAATTACTTGATCTTAAAGATACAGGAAAAGATAAAAAAAGATTAATCTTTCATGCACCAACAAGAGGCTTGATGGGATACACAAGTAGATTTTTAACTTTAACAAAAGGAACTGGTGTCATTAATAGAATCTTCCATGGTTATGGAAAATTTGAAGGTGAAATGGATGGCAGAAAAAATGGTGCTTTAATTTCAATGGCAAACGGAAAAGCTGTTGCATTTGCAATATTTAACTTGCAGGCAAGAGGTGAAATGTTTGTAACTCATAATGATCCCGTTTATGAAGGAATGATTGTCGGATTAGCCCCAAAACCAGGTGATATGATTATTAATGTCATGAAAGGTAAGCAGTTAACGAATATGAGAACTCAAGGAACTGATGAAAATGTTGTACTTACACCAGTAAGACAAATGTCAATTGCTGAACAATTAAGTATGCTAAATACTGATGAAGCTTTGGAGATTACTCCAAAATCTCTTAGATTAAGAAAAGCTATTCTAAATCCTAATGACAGAAAAAAGAATGAGAAATCTGGAACGCCTCTTTAATTAAAAGTTTTTCCAACAAGATATAATCCTAAAGCAACCGAAGGTCCTATTCCAAAAGCAAATAATAAAGTTCCAATTCCAACTGTTCCACCTAAATACCACCCAATAGACATCACTGTTATTTCAAGAAAAGCTCTTACAGTTGCAATGGGTAAGTTAGTTTTTTTTTGTAAACCAACCATTAGTCCATCTCTTGGTCCTGCACCTAGGTTTGCAACAAGATAAATCCCCCCACCAAGACCAACCGTAAGTACAGCAATTGTTGCTAAAATTAATTGATTTAAATAATTTTCGGGGGTTGGTATAAATTTTATGCAGACATCGATCATTAAACCAATAATTATTGCATTTAAAATTGTTCCAATTCCAGGTTTTTGTTTAAGTGGCAACCAAAGAAACAAAACTCCAATACTAATTAATACTGTTATTATTCCAATTGAAAGATCAACATTCAATGCAATACCTTGTGCAAGAATAGACCAAGGGGAAGCCCCCGCAAAAGAAACTATTAATAATCCCTCACCTAGACCAAATAAAACTAATCCAAGACACAAAAAAAAGAAAGTTGAAATTTTTGGTTTAAGATTTAATGGTTTTTCAGAACTCCAATATACTTTAGGAATATCTTTAATTTTCAAGAACATATTTTCAATAAATTACTTCTTTTAAAACTAAAGTCTATTATTGTTACTCCTTTATGAAAAAATTTTTTATTATAATATTTTTCTTAGCATATTCACTCAGCTCTAATGCTCATATGGCGCATTATAATAAATTTAATAAAATTGAAATGGAGATTTTAAAAGATGGTGAAGTTATTGGTTATAATTATTATTTTTTTAAAAAGGATGGAGATAAGACAATAGTTACAAATCAAATTAAATTTACAGTGAAATTATTTGGTGCAACAATTTTTGAAGTTGAAGGGTTTGGAGAAGAAAAGTATGTTAAAGATCAATTAATTTCTTTTAATTCTAAAACACTTCAAAATGATAAAAAAAAATATGTAAATTTAGAATTTAATAAACAAACAAATAAATTTGATATTCAGGGTTCTTCCTATAGTGGTATAGCATCAATAAATAACGTAGTTGGAAACTGGTGGAGCCATAAAATTTTACAAACTGATAGTCAAATTAGTCCAATATCAGGTAGCATCAAAGAACAAGTAGTAACCTTTGTTGCTAAAGAAAAAATCGAACTCTACGGTAAAACTTATGACGTGGATCATTTTAAATTAACCTCAAAAGACATGTCTTTACCAAAAGATAAAAGACTTAATTTTGATATATGGTTTGATAAAAAAAATTCATTAATTTTAAAGGTTGCTTATTCTAGATTAGGAAATTGGGAATATAAGGTTAAAAAGTTTGAATAAAACTATTTATTTATTTTATTAAAAAGATCTTGAGCACTTATCCATCCCGACTCTAGTCTAGGTCCAACAAACCAATCCGCACAAACTCCTAGGTTTAAGGAAGAATTCCAATAACTTTTAATTCTCAAAGGTTTTGAGTTAGATGAATATTTCCAGCCATGGTTTAATGAAAATAAAACTTTGGTTTTTTTGATACCTGTAAGTTTAAAAAACTGCTCAATCATAATCTTTGTGTTTAATTTTTTATTTTCTCGATTTTTATCAATTTTTTTATTTGCCCATGAGTAAGTGCTCTGCAAAGTCCAAAGATCATTTTTACTTTTAAATCTCATTTTACTATTTTCGTTGCCAGCCCAACCTAAAATTTTATCATTAAAAAAATAACTGCTAACATTAAGTTTACTTTTTTTTGTTGCCATCATGACTGTTATATTTGCATCCATTTTTATTTTTTGATTAATAAATGAATGTTTAATATATTTTTTTGAAAGTTTTTTTAATTGAGGAAATGGACAGGTTAATATCAATGATTTATATAATTTTTTTGACCCATCAGAAAAATATATTTCCCAAACTTTATTTTTATTAAAAATTTTAATTACTTCACTATTAAAATTGCAGTTGATATCTTTTAATAGATATTTGCTGATTGCGTTGTTACCTTTTTTTCCAATTATTTTAGTATGTTTTTTGTCTTCTTTCTTATCAGTATTTAAAAATAAATGTTTTCCTGGCCATTTTTTAACAACTTTTTTTAAAATTAAACTTTTTATAAATTTTTTAAATTGAATACTTTTTGGTGAAATATACTGAACACCATGATCAAAGCTTTCATTCTTATTAAGCTTTTTATTAGACGATCTTCCCCCAACTCCTCTCGCTTTGTCATAAACATCTAACGAATATTTTTTACTGAGAGAATTTGCAATTGTTGCACCAGAAATACCTGAGCCAATAATACAGAAATCCTTCATTTACCCGCAACTACCATGCCTTCTATTAACATCGTAGGAGCATTGGTAGAATATTTAAACTCAAGATCATCAGCCAAAGTAATATTTTTGAATATATCTTTAAAATTTCCAGCAATAGTTATTTCACTTACTGGATATTTAAACACTCCATTTTCAACCATAAACCCTGTGGCACCCACAGAATAATCTCCTGTAACTAAATTGCTTCCATGACCGATTGTTTCTGTAATATATAAAGTTCTTTGATTTAATTTTAATAAGTCTTTGTAAGAAATAGAACCTTTTTCAAAATATAAATTACTTGTTCCACCACTTCTACCATTTGACTTAAGATTTAATTTTTTTCCATTATAGGTATCAACTAAATAATGTTTTAAAACACCTTGATCTACCAACTTTAATTCATCAGTTTTCACTCCTTCAGAATCAAAATACCTTGACCCTAATCCTTTAACTATATTGGGTTTATCAAAAATATTTATTGCAGAGGTAAATATTTCCTCATTAATTTTGTCTTTTAAAAAAGATGTGCCTCTTGCAATTGAGGAAGCAGATATTGCGCTTGCAAAAGTACTCAATATTCCTTTTGAAATTCTTCTATCAAAGACAATACTAATTTTTTCACTTTCTATTTTTCTTGGATCTAATTTTTGTAGTGTTTTTTTTGCTGCCATTTCACCAATTTGACTGGGTCTTAACATATCATTTAGATGACAAGTGCTGGTAAATTCATAATCTCTTTCCATTTTATTATTAGAATCTTTTGCTACAGCCACACATGATGCTGAAAAAGAAGAAGATTTATAACCATTTAAAAAACCATCACTGCTTGCTAATATAAAGTTTGATTTTGACTCAGAGAAACCAGTTTCTGTATTAATAATTTCTTTTTTTTGAAATGCAGCCTCTTCTACTTCTTTTAAATATTCAATTTTTTCATCATTCTCTATATGGTCATCATCATATAAATTTAGATCATTAATTTTATTAGCCAGTAAGTCTTTATCTGGTAATGAATTATATTCATCCTCTGGAGTAATTTTTGTTGTCTCAATACATCTTTCAACCAATGTCTTGATATTTTCTTCAGTAAGATTTGAAGAAGAAATACTTGATTTTTTTTTGCCGATATAAGTTGTAAGACTAACGCCTAGGCTATCTGACCGATCAGATTCGTCTAATTTTTTATTTCTAAAATTTACTGTTTCTGAGATGGAGTGCATCACAGCAGCAGTCGAATCTGTTGCTCCAAGTTTTTTTGCTAAATCTATACAAAAAGAAGCTGTCTTTTTTAAATAATCTTGATCTTTAACCATATGATTTATAATTGAGTTCCACCAACAGTCATTTTATCAATTAAGATCGATGGTTGTGCCACACCTACTGGAACACCTTGCCCTGCTTTTCCACAGGTTCCAATACCTGGGTCAAGCATCATGTTGTTGCCAACCAATGAAACCTCTTTTAAAATTGAAGGTCCATCACCAATTAACGTTGCACCTTTAATAGGTGATCCAATTTTACCATTAATAATTTCATAAGCTTCTGTACAGTTAAATACAAATTTTCCTGAAGTAATATCTACTTGCCCACCACCAAAACTTACTGCAAATATTCCTTTATCAACCGATTTAATCATCTCTTCTTGAGAATATTTTCCATTTAACATCATGGTATTTCTCATTCTTGGTAGAACAACATGCTTGTAGCTTTCTCGTCTTCCACTACCCGTTGATCTTGTGTTCATCAATCTAGCATTTAGTCGATCTTGCATAAAATTTTTTAATATACCATTTTCTATTAAAACAGTTTTTTCAGTAGGTGTCCCTTCATCATCTATTGTTAAACTTCCTCTTCTATTATGAAGAGTTCCATCATCAACTATAGTAACACCCTCACTAGCAACTCTTTGACCCATTAAATTATGAAAAGCAGATGTTTTTTTTCTGTTAAAGTCACCTTCAAGACCATGCCCTATAGCTTCATGAATTAGTATTGCTGGCCAGCCCGATCCTAAAACAACCTTCATTTCTCCTGCTGGGGCAGGTTTACTTTCAAGATTTACTGAAGCAATTCTAAATGCTTCATCACATACTTTTTTCCAATTATCATCTTTAAGATATTCATCATAAGATTGTCTTCCACCAATTCCATAAACTCCTGTTTCTTTTTTTCCATCTTTCTCAAGCATGACTGAAACATTAAAACGAATTAAAGGCCTAACATCTGTTAACACTTCACCTCCAGATCTTATAATTTCTATAGATTTATGCTCACCTGCAAAACTAGCAGTGACTTGTTTTACCATTCCACCTTTAGCTCTCGTATAGTTATTAACTTCTTTTAAAAGATCCAATTTAGATTGTAGTGATTTTTCTTCTATCGGATTCACATCTTTATAAAATTTTTCATTAGTTTGTGGAATTTCATGATTGTAAATACCTTTTTGAGATTTTAATGTTGAGCTTAGATTGCTAGCTGATTGTTTTAATGATTTTTTTGAAATTTCATTTGAATGAGAATAGGCTACTACTTCACCAGTAACCGCTCTTAAACCGTATCCTAGATCAGAACTATAACTAGAGCTCTTTATTTTATCATCATCAAGTACAATAGATTCACTTTTAGAGTTTTCTAAGTAAAGCTCACCATCATCACAACTATTTAATGTTTCTGATATAATGCTCTCAGCATCTTTTCTTGATAAATCCGTTTTAGTAAAAAAATCATTCATACATAACAAGTAATAGTTATAATTATTTTTTCAATTGTCGTATTTCGCACATATACAATCTATCGGATTCTATATAATTTTAGGGATAAATTAAAAAAAAGGACAATATAATGAAAAAATTTGATGAATTAATGAACGTTTCTAACGAGATAAAAAATATTTCGGTAGATGAAGCCAAAGAAAAACTAAATGACCCAAATGTTCAATTTATAGACGTAAGAGATAAAGATAGTTTTGAGTCAGAGACTATTGGTAATGCTGTAAATTTAGAAAGAGGCTTATTAGAGTTTTATCTAGCAGATGGTAGTCCTTTAGAAAATGAAATGTTTAAGAAAAATCCTGACAAAGAATATATAGTTTTTTGTGGCCTTGGAGGTCAAAGCACACTTGCAACTAAAACTATGCAGGAAATGGGAATAAAAAATGTGAAAAATATGACTGGCGGAATGACAGCTTGGAAAGATAAAAAATAGATTGTGAAAGTTTATTTTAACAATTCATGTAAAATTTGCCGTGCTGAGATAAATCTTTATAAAAAACAAAATATTAAAGACATTGAATGGGTGGATATTACAAATAATAAATCAGCAGAAATAGAAACTCAAAGAAATGCTAAGAACCTTTTGCGTAGACTTCATATTAAAGATGGGGAGAAAGTAATTGGAGGGGCAGAAGCTTTTTTATTAGTATGGAAAAAAATTCCTAAATATAAGTTTCTTTATAGTTTTTTTAAAACTCCAATAATTTTTACTTTATTTTCATTTTTTTATGAGATTATTGCTTTCTTTTTATTTTTAAAAAATAAAAAACAACTTTTAAAATAAGTTTTTAATGTTGAGATGAGGCACTGAATAAAATATATTTTAATTATGAAAGTTTTCATACTATTCGTATTTATATTTAGTTTTGTTTCTTCTGCTCAGTCATCTCAGAAAGTTATTTTAAATAATCTTTTTCACCAACTTCAAATTATTGATAATTCAAAAAGTGCTGCTCTATTGGAGCAAAAAATTTGGTCTGTCTGGAATGAACATCCTAGTGATTTTAAATTAACTGAAAAGTTAGAGTTTGGAACAGAGTTAATGCAATATGGTGATTATAATTATGCATTAAAAGTTTTTAGTAATATCTTGGAGAATGACCCTAAATGGTCTGAAGCCTGGAATAAAAGAGCAACTGTTTATTTTTTAATGAGTCAGTTTAAAAATTCATTAAATGATATTGATAAAGTTTTAGATATAGAGCCTAGACACTTTGGGGCTTTATCAGGACAAGCAAGAATTTTCATAAAACTTCAAGAATATGAAAAAGCAATTAAGAGTATTGAAAGTGCATTAAAATTCCACCCCTCATTTAAAAGTCGTGAACTAATACCTGAAATTGAAAGATTGATTAAAGAAGATAGTATCTAATTTAATCTTTTTTGGCTCTTTTTCTTGAAATTAACTGAGTTAACGAGTCAACCATTAGATCTGATGCTTTAAATATTTCATTTGATTTGAATTCATGAGATAAATTTTTTTCAGGATCTGATTTATCTTCAATGACTATCCCTTCGTCAGGAGAATTATTTTTTATATAAATTAATAGCAGCCACTCTTCATCGGGTGCTTCATCCCATTTGATAAAGATTTCACCAGTTTCAAATCTTTGATCAATGCATCTAAAAATAGACATGTGTCTAGTGATGTGCCGTTTATTTAGTTGAAAAACTAAACTACTGGCACTTCTGTAAAAGCTTTCAAGAGAAAGTTCAATTTTCTGCCTCGCAACTTTATAATCTTTCTCTTTTTGAAGTAAAGTATCCCTATCCTCATCACCTTGGATTTTTACTCCTAAAGCTTCTACTCTCTCTCTAATTTTTTGGTCTCTTATGATTCTATATTTATCTTTTAGTTTCTCTATCCTTGCTTGAAGACCAGCATAATCATCTCTTTTTTCTTTTAATGAAATCTTTTCAAGTTTTTCTAATTCTTTAATCTCTCTTATTCTAAATTTTTCTATCTGTTTTTCTAATTGTAATTGTTTTAAAAATTGTTTTTGCCTTTCTGCATGTTCAATTCTAAGTAATGCTTGCTCCTTACGTAAAAATAATTTTATGTCTCTTGCTCTTTCCTTTTCAAGTTTAATTTCTTCTTTTAATGCTTTTTCTTTAAGTTTAGTTTGCTCCTCTTCTTCTTTTACTTTTTGTTTTTGGATTTGTAATTTTTCTTGTTCTTTTTTTTCAATTTCATCAAGTTGTCTTCTTCTTTTTTCTTCAGCTTTTAAGGTTTTATATTCAGATATTCTATTAGCGATACTATCAAAAAAAGCTTGAATGTATTTTTCTAAATTAAAATTAATTTTAAAGTTAAATTCTGGTTTTAAAGAATTCTGAAGTGTAACTACTCTTGATATTAAGGTTACTTTTTTTCTAATGTTAACTTTTTGTTTTTTCTTGTTTGTTTTTATATTTTTACTTATTTTTTTTTTTATAAATATTTTTTTTTATTTTTAAATTTTTTTTCTGCTTTTTATTTGTAATTTTTTTAACCTTCTTTTTTAATAAAGGTTTTTTTTTAGCTGAATTTTTTTTTATTTTTTTCATACTTTAAGAAAATTAGATTTATCAATTAATTACTGATAAATATAGTCTCTTGTTTCAAAATATTGTTAAAAATTTGCTAGCTATATTTAAGCTACCTTAAGTGATCCTAATGTAAAATTAAGCTTACCAAGATCTTCCCCAAGTTGTTTTTTATCTTTTTCGTTTAAAAGACTAACCGGTGGTATAACATTTTTGTAACAATCATCTTGATCTGACATAAAAGAATGTAATCCTGATATTAAATTGTATTGGTCAAAAGTACCCCTAACCTTGCATAGTATATCATTTACGGTTTGTTGTTTTTTTTCGTTAAAATCATCGTAAACTTTTCTAGATAAATTAGCAGTTACATTGCAAGTTGCCGTAATAATACCATCACATCCAAGCTCAAGACCCTTTAGGAGTTTTAGTTCTGATCCCGGCATAACAGAGAAATTATCAATCTTTAAATTTTCATATAGGTTATAGGAGCTATCTTTGACACCAATTATTTGTTTTGGAAATTTCTTAACAAGCTCCTTAACGCACTCAACGCTAAATTTGTAGCCACACAACTTTTCAAAATTATATAAAATAATCTTACTGTCTGGCACAGCTTCAACTACTTTTGAGTAAAATTCTATTACCTCACTATCACCATACTTATAATAAGCTGGTGGCATTATTAAAAAATCACTAAAGTTTAAAGAGTTAGCCACTTTCATTAAATTTATAGTTTCATTTAAAGAATTTAGCCCAGTTCCAATTAAATATTTTTCTCTATATTTGCTATTCGATAATTCATTTAAGAGGCTAATTTTTTCACTTATAGATATAAGTTGTGATTGCCCAGTGCTTCCAAAAATAGCAACACCGTGACAACCTTGATCTATTATTCTTTCTGCATGATTTATAGTCTTGGCTATATTTAGACTTAAATCATCATTAAAAACTGACATTCCAGCTGCGTAAATACCTTTAATTTTTTTCATATTAATTCCTATAATGATTACTTATATACTTTAAACAATTAAAAATGAAAAAGAATAATTCAATAATCATAGGTTCTGGAGTTATAGGTAGTTATTTAGCAAAATTTCTATTATCAAAAAAACAAAAGATTATAGTAACTTCAAGAAAAAGAAAAAAGTCTTATACAAATTATAATAAATTAAATATTGAAAATAAAATAATATTTGAGAAGTTAAATTTTTTAAAAAAAGATGAAATATTAAAACTTTTAAAAAAATATACTCCAAAAAATATATTTTACTTTTCTGGGCAAAGCTCTCTTACTAAAAGTATCAAACTTAAAAAAGTAACCAATGATTCCAATTATATTGGTGCTAAAAAGATTTTGGAAATTCTTCATAAATATGAATTAAAAACAAATTTTTATAAGGCTAATTCAGGATATATATTTGAACCAAATAAAGGATTGGTTAATATAAAATCTAAAATTTCAAAGAATAAAAATCCTTATATTCAATCACAAATTAAGGCCCATAAAGAAGTTAAAAAATTCAGAAAAAAAGGAGTTAATTGCTCTAGTATATTTTTTTTACAAGTTGAATCTCCATTAAGAAATAATGATTTTTTTATAAAAAAAATTTGTACACATGCTAAGTTAAAAAAAAATATTACAGTTGGTAATCTTAATACGATACGAGATTATTCCTGGGCTCCAGAAATTGTTGAAGGCATTTATTACCTTACAAAAATTAAACCAAGAGATTTGATGTTATCAAGCTGTCAGGGAATTTCTGGCTATGAAATTTTAAAAATTGCCTATGAACAAAATAAACTTAATTACAGAAAATATTTTTCAATTAATAAAAAATTTATTAGACCTAATGAGGTTGATGTAATGATGGGATCAAAAAAAAATTATGAAATATTAAATAAGAAATTTAAATATCAAATAAAAATTGGTGGTACAAAATTAGTCAAAAAGATTTTTAACTCAATATGAAAACATGTATATACTTAAGCTATAAAGGTTTAGGTGCAAATTTATTACACCTTGCTTACTGTCACGAGATAGCTCGAAAATATGGTCCTGTCACGATTATTACATTGTGCAATAATTTAGAGGCTGCTTTAAAGGATGACCCATTAATTGATAAAATTATCTTTATAAATAGGTATCATAAAAGATTTATTGATATCTTAAGGTTAAGAAACTTTTTTAACTCTTTTAATTTTGATCAAATTTTTATTTTTTATCCAAGTGTAAGAATTTATCTAGCTTCAGTTTTATCTGATATTAAGAAAGTTTTTTGCTATCCATTATTCAAGAAAAATAAATTACATTTGGTTGATGCTGCAAAAAAATTCACTGAAAAATCTTTGGGAGTAACTAATTGCTCAACTGAAGCAAACTATTTCATTAAAGAAAATAAAATACAAAATATTAAAAAAAACTTAGACACTAAAAAATTTACAATTGTTATTGGAGCTGGATCTTCTGGACCTACAACAAAGTGGGGTGCTAAAAATTATTCTAACTTGATAAACAAACTTAACAATAATGGAGATTATCATTTTTTTATTCTTTGTGGTCCAAAGGATAAAGATTTATCTAATGAAATTACAAATAATATTAAAAGTAATAATTATGTTTCATTATATGATAAAAAGATAGAAGAAGTTATTCCATTTCTATGTTCAGCCAACATGTATGTTGGTAATGATTCATTTGGATCTCATATAACAGCTCAGTCAGGAATAAAAAGTTTAGTAATACTCTTAGATTCTCCTAAAGCATACACAGATTATAGTAAAAATTATCAGAGAATATTTCCGGAAAATATTAAAATTGAAAATATAACTCATGGATCAAATTTAAACCCAGACGATGTATCTGTTGAGAAAGTCTATCAAGAAATTCTCAATAATAAATTCTAGACTAAATTTTTTAAAACTACTTCCTTTGCTTCGTTTACAATCATCGATAATCTCGTGGTCTCTGGTGAAATATCAGGATGTATTTTTTTTTGTATTTTTATGTATGCTTTTTGAACATCATCTTTAGTAATTTTTTTTTTGATATCTAAGTTTAAGATCTTATAAGCCTCTTCTATAGTTATTGTAGAAGAATTTTTAACATTTTGATTTTGGTTAAATGAAAATCTCCCAGAGTTTCTAAGTGTTTGTATAAGTCTAAATAAACCAATTAATTGAAATATTGAAAACCCTTTTAACTTAACTAAAGCTAAGCTCAGTAATGTTAGAGGAATGCTTAATAAAAACTTGCCAGCAACTACAAATAATACTGCTAAAATTATTAAACCTAAGAAAATTAATTTTCTTAAATGTTTTGATATTTTTTTTGATGAAGTGTTAGCTACTAATTTAAGTAAAAAGTAAGCAATTCCCAAAAAAACTAGTGTATAAATAATAATATTCATATATTTAATTTGTATCCATGAAAATACCACATCTTAAAAAAAAATCAGAAATAAAAACGTGCCATAATATTAGTTGGGGAGATGATTATAGTTGGATACATCAAGATGACATCCTGGAAGTTTTAAAAGATAGCAAAAAATTAAACCCTGAAGTCAGAAAATATCTTGAAGAAGAAAACTCTTTTACTGATTTTCACTTGTCAGATACCAAGACCATTCAAAAAAAATTATTTGATGAAATTAAAGGAAGAATAAAATTAGATGATGAGTCTCTACCTTTTAAAGATTTTGATTATGAATATTGGTCAAAAACAACTACCAAAGGAAATTATTCCATAAAATTAAGGAAAAAAATCGGAACTAATAATATTGAAGAAATTTGGAATGGAGATGAAGAAAAAGAAAAACTAAAAGTAGAATACTTTGGTGTTGGCGATTTGGAGGTTAGTTTTAATGACAAATATTTGGGATATTCTTTAGATACAAAGGGTTCTGAATATTACACAATATATATTAGAGATATAAATACAAAAAAATTAGTTACTGAAAAGATTGAGGAAACATCAGGTAGTATAACTTTCAGTTTAGATGATCAGTATGTTTTTTATTCAAAACTCGATGAAAATCATAGACCAAGAAAAATTTATAGACACAAATTAGGAACTAAAGTTAGTGAGGATCAATTAATTTTTGAAGAAAAAAGTGAAGCTTTTACGGTTGGAATTGGTTTAAGTTCAGATGATAAATATTTCTTTATCAATTCTTCAGACCATAATACATCTGAACAATATTACTTTGATGTTAATGAAAAAGATCCCAAGCCTAAATTAATAAAAAAAAGAGAAAAAGGAATTCTTTATTCTGTCAATTCTTGGGATGGTAAATTTTACAATCATACAAATGAAAATGCAGAAGATTTTAAAGTAGACATTAGCAATAGTTTAGAAAAACCAGACTGGAAAACCTTTATTGCTGCAAAAGATGAGGTTCTAATTGGAGGGTTAACATTTTTAAAAAATTGGATCATAAGATCTGAAACTTCAGATGCTTTAGATAAATTATTTGTAAAAAATATTGCAACTGGAAAAGAAGAAGAGTTAATTTTTTCTGATGAAACTGTATATGTTCCTGGTGCCTCTTTAATGCAAAGAGATAAAAATACAGACGAAATATACATAAGTTATTCTTCACCTAAAACACAATCTAGAGTTTATTCTTATAACTTAAGCACAAAAGAAAAAAAATTAGTTAAAGAACAAGAGATCCCATCCGGTCATAATCCTGATGACTACATTGTAGAAAGAGTAGATTGTAAATCACACGATGGAAGACTGGTTCCTCTTACAATTACAAGACACAAAAATACTAAAATGGATGGAAGTGCTCAATTGCTGCTTTATGGTTATGGCTCTTACGGAAGCTCTATGAGCCCTAGCTTTTCTGCTACTAGATTAAGTTTGATTAATAGAGATATCATCTGGGCTACGGCCCATATTAGAGGGGGTATGGAAAGAGGTATGAAGTGGTGGAAAGAAGGAAAGCTGCTTAATAAAAAAAATACTTTTGAAGATTATATTGCTTCTGCAAAATACTTAATTGAAAATAAATATACTTCAAAAAATCAAATAATAGGTATGGGTGGCTCCGCAGGTGGTCTTCTTATGGGTGCTGTAGTTAATCAAGCCCCCGAATTATTTCTAGGAATTATAATGGCAGTACCATTTGTAGACTCTCTGACAACTAATCTAGATCACTCTTTACCTTTAACAGTTGGAGAATTTGATGAGTTTGGAAATGCAAAAGATAAAAAAGATCACTTTGATTATATTTATTCTTATGCTCCCTATAATAATATTAAGAAAATGGATTATCCTCATATGTTGATCACAACAAGTTTAAGCGACAACAGAGTATTGTTTGATGAACCAGCAAAATTTACTGCCAAACTAAGAGAATATAAAACTGATAATAATTTATTGCTTTTAAAAACTGAAATGAACGCAGGTCATGGTGGTAAATCAGGTAGAGATGGGGCTATAGAAGAAATTGCACTAGATTATGCATTTGCATTAAAAATTTCTAAAAAAATTTAGTCGTCCTATCTTGAAATTTTTAGCATAATTCCTAAATATCATAAGTAAGTCGCCTAATGGGGCTTACTAAATTAACCTTGCTAACAAAGGAGGAAACTATGACAAGTAGGGATCTATCTATATTTAACACTCTAAGACCTTTTTCAATTGGATTTGACGATATGTTTGACCAATTTGAAAATATGTTGGGAAATGGAGGGTTAACTATGCAGTCCAATTATCCACCGTACAACATTAGAAAAACTGGAAAAGACAACTACGCTATTGAAGTTGCTTTAGCTGGTTTTAATAAAAATGATGTAGAGGTGGAGTTTGAAGACAATTTATTAACTGTAAGAACTAAACAAGTTGATAAATCTGAGGACAAATCTGATGATGGTGAAATTATTCATAAAGGTATTTCACAAAGGCAATTTGCAAGATCATTTACAATCGCTGAGGATGTGAAAGTTAATGGTGCTGAATTAAAAGACGGTCTTTTAACGATTGCCTGTGAAAGAATTGTACCTGAATATAAAAAGAAAAAACTTATTGAAATTAAATAAGTAAAAACCTTACTTGTGGGGTACATTCCCCACAAGTATTAAGTTTTTAAAAACAACCGTTTGAAACAAAACCAATCACTATAGAATTAGAATCTACTTCAAATCTTCTTTCGCAAAGTATTCCATATTTTTTGGTGTTGTAAACAAGCTCTAAGTTACCTTTATCATTTTTAAAATCTTCATCTGGCTTACCTAATTCCATTTGCAAATTGCTTGAAGTTTTTCCAATGTATTCACTTAACTTAGCATTTTCTTTTTCAACAATTGTGTCTGTTTTATTTTTGATTGTTTGACAGCCAGCAACAAGAGTTAAAAGAAATAAGCTTATTAAAATAAATTTTAATTTATGCATGGTTCAATGATAACACTCAAAATATGGCATAAATATAAACTTATAAGTTGAAATATGTTGATAAACTTAGATTTTTAAGAGTATTTTCTTAATTAATCTAATATTAGTCCATCTTAATCTTAGGAGGATCAATGTTAGAAAAATATTTCGACTATAAAAAACACAAGACTGATTTTAAAACAGAAGTAATAGCTGGTGTAACAACATTTTTGACAATGGCTTACATTATGTTTTTAAATCCATTTATACTATCAGGTGAATTTGCTGGACCAGAAAAAGGGTTCTTTGAATTTGGAGCGGTATACACGGCAACAATTGTTGCAACAGCGCTTGCTTGTTTCATAATGGCATTTTATGGAAAAACATGGCCGATAGGTTTGGCGCCAGGTATGGGAATTAATGCATTCGTTGCATTTGGTGTTTGTGCTGGAATGGGCTATACGCCTCAAGAAGCTTTAGGAGCTGTACTAGTTGCTGGGGTTCTATTCTTAATCATTTCATTAACACCTATCAGAGCGTGGTTAATTAATTCAATTCCAAGAAGTTTAAAATTAGGAATTGGCGCTGGTATAGGATTATTCTTAGCAATAATTGGACTTCAGATCATGGAAGTTGTTGTTGATAACCCAGTAACACTAGTTCAATTAGGTGACTTGAGTGATCCCCTTGTTCTATTGGGTTGTGCAGCATTTATTTTGATGGTTGTTCTTGAAAAAATGAAAATTAAGGGAAATATCATTATTGGTATTTTACTATTCAGTATTATTGCATGGGCTACTGGACTTGCTAAATTTAATGGAATTGCGAGCTCACCACCTCCAATGACTTATCTATTTGATTTTGATTTATCAGCAGCATTAACAGCTGGTATGACAACTGTAGTGTTTACTTTATTATTTGTTGATTTCTTTGATACTGCAGGAACATTAACTTCAGTAGCAAACGTTGCTGGTAAGGTTGATAAAAATGGTAAAGTTAAAGACATTGAAAAAGCGATGATGGCTGACAGTGTTGGAACTGTAGCGGGTGCAATGATGGGAACAACAACTGTAACAAGTTATGTTGAGTCTGGTGCTGGTGTAAAAGCTGGTGGAAAAACAGGAATGACTTCTTTAGTAATTGGTCTTCTGTTTTTAGCTTGTATATTCTTTGCTCCTTTAGCAACAAGTTTACCTAAGCAAATTGATGGTGCAGCTTTAGTGTTTGTTTCTGTTCTTTTTGTTAGAAACATAACTGATATTGAATGGGATGATATTGGTGAAGCAGCTCCTGCTATTCTTGCTATGATTGCTATGCCGTTAACATATAGTATTAGTAATGGTATTGCTTTAGCATTTGTATCATACGCATTAATCAGATTATTTACTGGTAAGTTTTCTTCAACTTCACCAGCAATATGGATTATTGCAATCTTGAGTGTTGTTAGTTTTGCAGTTGCTTAAAATATAATTTTTAGGGCTGGAATTATTCCAGCCCTATTTATTTTTCTTAATTATTTCTTCCATAGACATCTCTTCATAATGTTCAGTTGGCTGAACAATCCATGGATCTGAATCAAGTTTAACTGGACAAAAATCTGGCTCAAATGTAGATGATTTTTTTTTCCACAAACAGGCTGTTTTAACTTCATTTATATAATTTCTAGTTGGTTCATAATTCTTTAACCACTCAATACTTTTGTTTAAAGTTAATCCTGTATCAGATAAATCATCTACTAATAAAACTTTATTAAAATCTTTATTCTCAGCTAAAGAACTAATTTCTCTTGCAAACATTAATTGACCCTGTTTATCTTCCATTCCTTTTCCTGAATAACTTTGGATAACTATATAAGCTATAGGTAATTTTAAAATTCTAGAGAGGATATCTAGTATAGGAGCTGCCCCTCTCATAATGCCTACTAGTACTGTTGGCTTATAATTATTGTGGATTTCTATTGCTAGTTTTTCTACAATTTTTGTATACTGATCAAAAGTGATAATTAATTTCTCTGCCATAAAATTCATTATCATATAAAAAATTATTTAAAAAGGAGAAATAATGAAAGCCTACTGGATCGCTTTATACAAAAGAATAGATAGCCAAGAAAATTTAAAAAATTATGGGGCAAAAGTTACTGGAATAATAAAAAGTTATGGAGGAAAACCTCTTGTAAGAGGTGGAAAATTTGAAACTTTAGAGGGTGAAACTTACCCAAGAACTGTAATTTGGGAATTTCCAAATCATGAGCAAGCTATGAAATGTCACGATTCTAAAGAGTATCAAGATGGTTGGGCTATAGCTAGAGATACTACTGAACGAAACCTACAAATAGTAGAAGGTTTTAGTACTGAATAGGTTCTGGATCTATACTTCTCCAAAGATACCAAGTTGCAACTGAACAGTATGGACTAAATCTTTTGTTTAATAATTTTACATAAGATTCAGGTGGTAGATATTTTTTTTTATAATTTTTTGAAATTCCTCTTAAAAGACCAATATCTTGTATAGGCCAAATATTTGACCGATTATAAGTAAACAATAAAATCATTTCAGCTGACCATCTTCCAATTTGTCTTAACTGAGATAAATAAATAATAGCCTCTTCATCTGACATCTTGGGAATTAATCTAGGATTAAATGATTTATCTAATATTTGTTTAGCTAAACTTTTTATTCCCTTAACCTTTTGTCCACTTAATCCACAGCTTTTAAGTTGGACAGAAGAAAGTTTAGAGACTGTTTTTGCATTAATCTTATTTTTACATTTCTTTTTAAATTTCAAAAAAACTGAGTTGGCTGCTGCAACACTGATTTGCTGCCCAATGATACTCTTGCATAATGAAAAAAATATATCTTTTCTAGAAGTAAGCACAGCCTCTGAAGGAGACTTATATTTATTTATCAATGATGACATTACTTTATCTTTATTGGATAAATATTTTTTTGCAGTATTCCAATATTTTGGTTTTTTATTCATGTCTAGTTGTTGATGGTATTTTTTGTTTATGATAAATTTCTCTTCTAAAAATTATAAGAGAGGCAAGAACTACAAGTGATGCACCAATTAGTGTTTTTATAGTTGGTATCTCATTCCAAATAAAATAACCAAAAAATATAGCAAATACCAAAGCTAAATATTTTAATGGTGCTACCAAAGATACTTCTGAAAGTTTATATGATTGAGTTAAAAATAAATTTGCAGAACCTCCTGTTACTCCAATTAAAGCTAAAAGAATAAAGTCTTGAAAATTTGGCATTTTCCATCCCATTGGAATTGTGGCCAAGCCAGCAATTGAAATAGTAATTGTAAAAAAAATTGAGATAAGCCAAATAGGTTCTGTTGTTGATAGCTTTCTAATTGTGATGGTTACAAAAGCCATTCCAATACAAAATATTAGAGGAAGGAAATAAAGATAATTCATACCCTTAAAGCCAGGCTCAGCAATTATAATAACACCTATAAATCCAATTAAGACAGCTAACCATCTAAAAATACCCACTTTTTCACTTAATAGAAAAATTGATAATACAGTAATAAATAATGGTGCCGCATACGACAAACTAACAACGACTGCTAAAGGAAGTTCTCTTAACGCAACAACTATTGCTATCAAGGCCATTAAACCCATAAGACATCTGAATAAATGTTCTTTTGATCTTTCAGTTGTATAAAAAGTTTTTAATTTACCTTTTGGAATTAAAAAATATGTGGGCAACAGACCAAAAAAACCCCTAAAAAATAAAACTTCCCCAGTTGGATAGTCGCTTGACCATTTTACCAGCAAATCCATAACAGAAAAGGTGCATACAGATAGAAACATGTACAAAAAACCTAATTGATTTTTAGTTAGCATAGCAATAATTTGTAAATCAAATTAAAGTATAATCAATGGAAATAGCAGTATTAGGATTAGGATGTTTTTGGGGACCAGAAATTAAGTTTAGTAAACTTGAAGGAGTTATTAAAACTGAAGTTGGCTATTGTGGAGGTGACAGCAAAACAGTCACTTACAAAGAGGTATGTACTGGTAATACAAATCATGCAGAAGTTGTTAAGTTAGATTTTGATCCTAAAATTATCTCTTATGAAAAGATTTTAGATTTCTTCTTTGAAATTCATGACCCTACAACCTTAAATTCACAAGGACCTGATTTTGGGACGCAATATAGAAGTGAAATATTTTACCTAAGTGACAGACAAAAAGAAATTGCTGAGAGTGTTATAAAAAAAGTAAATTTAAAATTATCAGGAAATGTTGTAACAAAATCTTCTTTATTAAAAAATTATTGTCCAGCAGAAGAATATCATCAGAGATATTTGGAAAAAAGATAATATGTCTTTAGTTGATACAAATTGGTTAGAAGAAAATTTAGATAAAGTAAAAATTATTGATTGTTCATGGCACATGCCTCAGACAGAACGTAATGGTTTTGATGAATATAAAAACAATCATATTAAAAACGCAATTTTTTTTGATTTAGATAAAAACTCTAAAATAGATACTGATCTACCTCATATGTTAACAGATGCTAAGTCATGGCAAAATATTGTCTCTAGCATGGGAATTAAAAATGATGATCAAATAGTTATCTATGATAATTCGGATGTAATTAGTTCATGTAGATGTTGGTATAATTTTATCTATTTTGGTCACAATCCAGAATTAGTTCATGTATTAGATGGTGGATTAAAAAAATGGATTAAAGAAGATAAAGCAACCACTAGTGATATAATTAAGATTATTCCCTCTAACTATATTGCAAATGAAAAAAGAGAGTTAGTAAAAGATATAAACCAAATTAACAAAAATATTTTAGAAAACAATTTTAATGTTATTGATGCAAGAAGTTTAGAAAGATTTGAGGGTAAGGTTCCAGAGCCAAGAAAAGGATTGCGAAGTGGCTCAATCAAAAACTCTTTTTGTCTACCTTTCTCTGAACTTATAAATAAAGATCATACATTTATTAGTAAAGAAAAGATTCATGAAAAGTTTAAATTAACTGGATATGAGATAGGTAAAAACATTGTGTTTACTTGTGGCTCTGGTGTTACTGCTTCAGTTTTGGCCCTTGCTTATTCTTTAATAGATAATAAATATATGCCTACTATTTACGACGGATCATGGAGTGAATATGGAAAAAATTAAAATATGAAAAGATCTACAAAAATCGGAACTGCAATCCTTGCCTTCTTTTTAATTATTACAATAGTAATTGTTGGAAGAACAATGATAGGAAATCATTTTAAAAAAAAATTTAGCAAAAGACCTCCTCCAGGCATAATAGTAACTGAGGTTCTAGCAAAAAAATTTGCTCAAAAAGTTTCAACTTATGGAACAGCAATTCCTTTTAGAACTAAATCATACAAAATTGAAAAATATGAAATAGTTAACCCAATAGAATTCAATAGAAAATTAAAAAAAGGTGATTTAATAACAAAATTAAAAACTAGAAATTTAATAGCATCTTTTGATGGAGTGGTGACTAAAAGAGATTTTTCAAATGATATTAAAGTTTCTGAAAGTTCACTTTTAATACAACTAGAAGATACTTCGACAATTTATGTAGATGTAGATATTCCTGAGCTTTACGCAAGTTTTATTAAAGAAAATTTAAATGTTGATGTTAAATTTTCAGGTAATAGTGAAAAAATTTATTCAGGTGTTGTTGACTCAACAGCTGGCAGGATTGATGTGGATACAAGATCTTTAGCTATAAGAATAAAATTAGAAAATGATAATTTTGAAATTTTACCAGGTTCTCTTTTGGAGATTATAGTTAAATATAATGAGAGAAATTCCATGAGTATTCCGGATACAAGTTTAATCATGGAAGGTAACAAAACTTATGTTTATAAAGTTGCAGAAGATAATGTGACTAATAAAACTGAAATTGTTATTGGAATAAGAGATTCTGGTTTTATTGAAGTGGTTTCAGGTTTAGCTAATGGAGATAACATTGTAGCTGAGGGTTTAAAAAAAGTTAGACCAAGAGGCAAAATTAAACCAATTAAAAAATAATGTTTATAACTGACGTAAGTATAAGAAGACCAGTTGTTGCTTGGGTAATGTCTCTTATATTAATTGTTTTTGGAATATTTGTTTTTTCACAATTGCCAGTAAGAGAACTACCCGAGGGCTTACAACCACCTGTAGTTCAAGTTAAAGTAGACTACAAATCTGCATCAGCTCCTATAATTGATCAGGAAGTAACACAAGTAATAGAAGATGTAATAGGTGGAGTAGAAGGAATAAAAAATATTAACTCAACATCAGAAAATGGGAGTAGTTCAATTAATGTTGAATTTAATCCTGATATTGATCTTGATAATGCTGCTAATGATATAAGAGAAAGAGTTGCAAGAGTTGTCGATAGATTGCCAAGTGAAGCAGCAGCGCCTCAAATACTTAAACAATCAGCAGGATTTTCAACCACTATGTGGCTGGCCGTATCTTCAGCAACCTGGAGTGATTTAGAGCTTGGAGATTATGTTGAAAGATATTTAGTAGATCAATTTTCAAGTGTTAAAAATGTTGGAACAATCTCAACTGGTGGCTTAAGAGATTTAAGTGTTAGGATCTGGATTGATCCAATTAAACTTGCTGCAAATAATTTAACTATTCAAGAAGTTGAAGGAGCAATAAGGAAAGAAAATGTCAGCCTACCCGCAGGAACATTAGAAGCTACCAACATAGATTTAATACTAAATTTAGATAAGTCATATAACAATATAGAAAAACTAAAAACATTACCTATTAAAAAAAATCAAAATAGTGTTGTAAGACTTTCAGATATTGCAAATGTTGAGTTTGGCCCGGTTTCAGAAAAAAATCTTTTTAAAGCCCAAAGTAAAGATGCTTTAGATTTAAACACTGTAGGAATTGGTATTTATGCGAAAAGTGGTGCCTCAACAGTAGAGCTTTCTAAAGAAATAAGTAAAAAAATTGAAGAAGTTAAAAAAACATTGCCAGATGACCTAAATATAGAAGTAGCTTTTAACAGAGCAACATATGTGGGTACAGCTATCGATGAAGTATACAAAACTTTAATCATTGCTTTTATTCTTGTGGTCATTATTATTTATTTATTCTTAGGTAATATAAAAGCTGTAATTGTACCAGCAGTTGCACTACCTGTAAGCTTAATAGCATCGTTTTTGGGTCTTTATTTATTTGGTTTATCAATAAACATATTTGTCTTATTAAGTTTTATTTTAGCTATTGGAATAATTACTGACGACTCGGTCATAATGACAGATGCAATTTATAGAAGAATTGAAAATGGAGAGAGTCCATTAATTGCAGCTTACAAAGGGTCAAAGCAAATCAGCTTTGCAATCATTGCAACAACTTTAATTCTAGTTGCGGTTTTTATTCCTTTAATTTTCATAGATGGAATTGCAGGAACATTATTTAGAGAAACAGCAATAGCATTATCTGTTTCTGTTGTGGTGTCCTCTTTTGTTGCTCTTACACTATCACCTATGTTAGCGAGTAAGTTTTTAAAGAAAGAGCCAAAACAAAATTTTATAGTCACTAAATTTGATAAATTTTTTAAATCATTTTTAAAATTTTATGAGGAAACATTGGGGTATTGGCTTAATAAGAAAAAAATCATAATTTCATTTATAGTCTTCACTATTATTGTCTCTGGTGTTTTATTTCATTTTACAAAAAAGGAATTATTACCATTAGAAGATCGAGGGGTTTATCTTGTTCTAGGGTTTACAGATGAAGGAAGCTCTTTTGAATATACTGAAAAAAGAGCAGAAGATGTTGAAAAAAGATTAATTCCTCTTCTTCAAGCTGAGGACAGTCCATACAAAAGATTTATAATGAGAGTGCCAGGCTTTGGTAGCAATAAAAATTCTTTTAATAGCTTTATAATAATTGCATTATTAGATGAATGGGCTGAACGAGATAAAAGTTCACAAACAATAATGAGAGAAGCAATTGGAAAAATTGTGACTGTTCCTGAAACAGTAGCTTTTCCAATATCACCTCAATCTATTAGAGTTTCTAGTTACAATAAACCTGTTCAAATGGTTATATTGGGCAGCACTTATGAGGAGTTAGAGGAAATACAGTCAAAAGTTATCAATAAATTAAGACAAAATAAAAATTTATCTAGAATAGAATCGGACTATTCTAGAGACAAACCGGAAGTCAAATTAGTAATTAATAAAAATAAGGCTAAGGATTTAAGTGTGTCTACTGACTCAATTGGCAAAACCTTAGAAACTCTTTATGGTGGAAAAACTGTAACAAAATTTAATAGACTTGGTAAAGAATACCCAATTATACTTCAACAATACTTGGCAGATAGACGATCGCAAGAAGGTCTTTCTAAAATATTTGTTAGATCTGAAAGCTCTGGTAAACTTATCTCTTTATCAAATTTAGTAGAGTTCAGTGAAATTGGATCTGCAAAAAAATTAGCAAGATATAATAGGCAGAGAGCTGTAACAATATCTGCAAATATATCGGAATCTTATACACTTACAGAAGCAATTGCATATTTAGAAGAAACAATGGAAGAAATTGGCTCTTCTAATCAAATTGCATGGAAAGGTAAATCAGAAGAAATAAAAGAAACTAGTAATGAACTATTTATTATTTTTGGATTAGCTTTTCTAACTGCGTACCTAGTAATGGCTGCAACCTTTAATTCATTTATTCATCCATTTATTATTATGTTAACTGTTCCACTTGCTTTGTTTGGAGGTTTGGTCTTTATATTATTCCTGAACAGTTCTATTAATATCTTCTCACAAATAGCGCTTGTCATACTAATTGGAATATCAACTAAAAATAGTATTCTAATTGTTGATTATGCCAATCAGTTAAGAACAGCTGGAAAAAATATAGAAACATCTGTTAAGGAAGCTTGTCAATTAAGATTTAGACCCATAATGATGACGTCAATAAGCACAATGATAGCAATGATGCCATTGGTTATAGGAAATATTGGACCAGGCGCAGGTGAAGCTTCAAGATTAGCAGTGGGTGCAACTATTCTGGGAGGAATGATTATATCAACATTCTTTACATTATATGTAACACCAACCATGTATTTGGTATTAGCAAAGAATACGAAACGAATTGATGCGGTTGATATTGAGCTAAAAAAACAACTTCGTTAAAATATAATATATTTATTTTTATTTAATCTTTTCTGGCAATCATGTAATTGTGATTTGTATTTATTAGATTGTTTTTCTACTTTTTTAGCTAAACCTATAACTTTCTGGTTATTCTTATAATCTTTATAACCACCCCACCCTTCATGATACGCAAGATACTGTCTAAAGGCATCTTTCTTAGAAATTTTTAAAAGAGATTCAGTTTTATCGGTATACCAACCAATAAAATCAACACTATCTTTAAACCTTGTTCTTGTTGCTAATTTATTTCCAGTTTCATTTTTATACTGCTCCCAAGTTCCCTTTACTGCTTGTGAATATCCAAATGAACTAGAGGGCCTCTTAAATGGTATAATCTTAAATAATTTTTGCCTTGGCGGTTTAGCTAGCCAATCAAAGTCTGATTCCATCTTAATTATAGCTAACTGAATATAAATTGGGGTTCCCCATTTTTGTTCAGTTTTCTTTGCATGTTTATACCAAAGATATCTTTCATTAAAAATTGAGCAACTATTTGAAGTATTTTGAGGTATTGAGGAGCAGCCAGCTATAAAAATAATTAATAGTATTAAAAAATGATTTTTAAGTTTTGACATACCTAATTACAATCTTATAGATAAGTATAACCAATATTACACCTACAATATTTCCAAATAAATCACTCATCTCAAATCCACGATTTGGAATGATAATGTGAAATAGTTCTAAAAAAATTGATAATAGAATTAAATAAACACTTAAAAGATTAATCTTTTTAGTATTATGAAAAGAAAGTACCCCTAAGCTTGTAAGTAAAAGAAAAGCATAGAAATGGTTTGATGAAATTATAAAATCTTGAGTAATTTGGGGTTGAATATAACAATCATTATACAAAAAACATCCAAAAATACTCCCTGGGTATAAATAAAATATTATCAATATGATATTTGAAAAATAAAACCCAATTCTAAAAAAGTTTTTTAATTTATTCATAATAATCTTATTTATTTTATTTATTTTATTTATTTTATTTATTTTATTTATTTTATCAGTTATCAGAATATATCAAATGACTCATTTAATTTTAGTAAGACATGGTCAAAGTGAATGGAATCTTGAGAAAAGATTTACAGGCTGGGTAGATGTTGACCTTACAGGGCAAGGTAAATTAGAGGCCTGCAAGGCTGGAGAGTATATTAAGAAAACTAAAATTGATATTGATTATTTTTATTCATCATTTCAGTTAAGGGCTATCAATACACTAAAATTTATTCAGGACACATTAAGAGACAAAAGAGAACCAGTTAAAGCCTGGCAATTAAATGAAAGACATTATGGAGCTTTAACTGGGCTAAATAAAGATGAAATGAAAGATAAGCTCGGTGAAGATAAAATACATGCTTTTAGAAGATCTTGGGATATTAAACCAGATCCATTAAGTAGAAACAATCCATATCACCCGTTAAATATAGAGGTTTATAAAAGCATTCCAAAAGAAAATATTCCTGACACCGAGTCCCTTAAAGATACCTACGAAAGAGTAATAAAATTTTATATTGATGAAATTCAAATGAAACTAAAAAATGATAAAAATATTTTAATTTCAGCTCATGGAAATTCTATAAGGGCGTTATGCAAATTTTTATTTAAATTAGACAATCAAAGGATAACATTACTCGAAATACCAACAGGCAATCCACTTTTGATAGATTTAGATTCAAAGCAAAATATTAAAGAATGCTCTTACCTAGATCAAGATAGAGCTAAGGACTTGTTAGTTTTTTAATAATTTTTTGTAAATATTGAGATCTGTTAAATGTCTAAAGTCTTCAAAACTCTCAAAACCATATAAATCGTCTTTATCAATTAATTTATTCCAAATATTTGAAATGGAAAAATTACCTACCTCATAAGAATCAAATAAACTCTTATTTAAGATTTGGCACCCTGTATAAATTAAGTGATTAAGTTCATCATTTTTTATAATATTTTTTTTAAGATTAAAATCACCCTTCAAATTTTTGTCAAAACTCAAGTTTTCATTAGCTAATAAAAGTATATTTTTAACTTTATTTAAAAAATAAAATTTCTCCATATCATTAATATATTTTTTATAATTCTCATTCCATACGGTGTCTGGATTAAATATCATAAAATCTGTTTCATCAGATGAATTTATTAAATTTAAAATTCCACCTCCCGTATCTAAAATATTTGAGCCATCATTTATTATTTTAATTTCTAAATTAAATTTCTTATTTTTAAGAAATTGTTCAATTTTTTCACTTAGGTAAAATGTGTTAATTAAAATCTTATCAATTCCCAAAGAATGTATTAAATTAATACAATTTTCTAATAAAGTTATTTCGTTTATCTTTAGTAGAGGTTTCGGGGTTGTCAGTGTTATTGGGTTTAAGCGTTTACCATATCCAGCACATAAAATTAATGCAGTTTTAATCTTCATTTCTGATTTCTTATTTTTTTGGAAAAATTAAGCTCTAATAAGCTTTTCAGCTCAGAAAATTTTTTATTGTTCGAAATTCTTAATTCAATTAACTTCCAAGCATAGGGAATTAATTTCAAATATTGCTTTTTCTTATCTCTCATTGCCAATCTTGTGAATATTCCAATAATTTTCATATTTCTTAAAATGGATAATATTTCAAAATCACTTAATAACGTAGACTTGTTAACTCTTTTTTTATTTAGTTTTAGATAATAACGATAAATTTTATTTTTAAATATTTCATCTGTTCTAAATCTAACATCATCAATTAGGGAAGCTAAATCATAAGCCCTGTTTCCAATTAAAGCATCCTGCGAGTCAATAACTCCTATTTTATTTTTGTACTTCATTAAATTCGATGCATGAAAATCTCTATGAACTAAAACTTTTTCTTTTGATTGAAGGAGTGTTAATAAAAACCTAATTTGTTTTTTAATATCAATTTTAAACTTGGTTAGTTTATTTTTTTTTATAAATTTTTTTGCATACCATTCACAAAATAAATTTGCCTCATTGAATAATTTAACATTATCATAAATAGGTATTTTGTAAGTTTTACCTTTAAAGTTTTTAGATCTATTTTGTTTAATTTTTTGAATCACTCCAAGTAAATCAATAGATTTTTTATAGAGAGTTTCTTTTTGGTTTTTATTTTTTTTTAATAAACTAAAAACTGAGTCGTCTCCAAAATCTTCAATTTCTATATAATTTTTTTTATAATTTTCGCTATAAAGTTTAGGTGCTAAAACTTTATTTTTAATTAGGAGACTATTTATTGCATCATATATTAGCAAATTTTTCTCTTTTTCCTTAGAAGCAAAAACTATGATTGATTTTTTTTTTAATAATGACTTTCTATAAAAAGATCTAAATGATGCGTCACCTTTAATTTTTTTTAATTTATTATTAGTTTGTAACATCTATTATTTATTTTTAACTCCCTTAATTGTTAAATATCTTTTACTTAAATCATCATTGTATTCAAAATGTAAATCAATTTTGGAATCAATAGTTTCTTTTATTTTCTCAGGCCATTCAATTAATGTCACAACTTCTTCTCTATTTTCAAATAAACCAATGTTTTTTATCTCACTATAGTCAGTCAACCTGTACAAATCGTAATGCTGTATTATAAAATTTCCAACATCATATTCATTTACCAAATTAAAGGTAGGACTAGTAACTTCAGTTAAATTGATTTTATTTAATTGTTGAAGATTATTAATGAGGTGTCTTATAAATGTGGTTTTGCCAACACCTATTTCTCCATGAAAATAAGCTACATCTCCTTTTTGTAGTGTTCTTGAAAAACTTTTAGCTAGCTCAGATGTTTTATCTTCTAGGGAGATATCTATTTTTTCGCTATTAGTAGCGATAAGCATCTGGTTTGAATGGACCTTCTGTTTCAACACTTATATAGTCAGCTTGGTCTTTTGATAGTTTCGTAAGTTTAGCACCTACTTTTTTTAAGTGAAGCATTGCCACTTTTTCATCTAATGATTTTGGTAATACATAAACTTTATTTTCATAATTTTTATGATTATGCCAAAGTTCAATTTGAGCCATTACTTGATTTGTAAATGATGCACTCATTACAAAACTTGGATGCCCTGTTGCACAACCTAAATTTACCAATCTACCTTTGGCTAAAAGAATAATTCTCTTTCCATCAACTAATTCTATTTCATCAACTTCTGGTTTTACTTCTGTCCATTTATAATTTTTTAAGGCTTCTACTTGAATCTCATTATCGAAGTGTCCAATATTACAAAGGATTGCTCTATCTTTCATATTTCTCATATGATCTGCAGTAACAATATCTATATTACCTGTAGCAGTAACAACAATATCTGCCTTACTTATAGCTTCATCCATTAAAACTACTTCATAGCCTTCCATTGCTGCTTGGAGTGCACAAATTGGATCCGCTTCTGTAACCATTACTCGAGCACCACTTTGTCTTAAAGATGCAGCACTACCTTTTCCAACATCCCCAAAGCCTGCTACAATTGCAACTTTACCAGACATCATTACATCTGTGGCTCTTCTAATTCCATCTACTAAACTTTCTCTACAACCATATAGGTTATCAAATTTTGATTTTGTAACTGAGTCATTAACATTAATTGCTGGAATCATTAATGTTCCATCTTTTTCCATTTTGTTTAATGCTTTAATTCCAGTCGTTGTTTCTTCTGAAACACCTTTTACTTCCTTTAACAAATCTTTGTAATCACTGTGCATCATTGCAGTTAAATCACCACCATCATCTAAGAGCATATTTGCTTTCCAGTCTTTTTTACCTTCTATTGTTTGTCTGATGCACCATACAGCTTCCTCTTCAGTTTCACCTTTCCAAGCAAAAACTGGTATTCCTGCTTTAGCTATTGCTGCTGCAGCATGATCTTGTGTTGAAAAAATATTACAAGAAGACCATCTAACCTCTGCTCCAAGCTCTACTAAAGTTTCAATTAAAACTGCTGTTTGAATTGTCATATGAAGACATCCCAATATTCTTGCTCCTTTTAAGGGTGCTTTTCCTGAGTATTCTTCTCTTAATGCCATTAGACCAGGCATTTCACTTTCAGCTATTGAAATTTCTTTTCTTCCAAAGTCTGCTAATGATATATCTTTGACTTTAAAATCATCCATTGCTCAGTTTTATATAATAAAAATTTAATTAATCAACTTATGATTAAACTTTAGGGAAGACAATCTCAACATTTGCACCTTCTTGCGTTACATTGTTTGAGGCATTAATGGTAGCACTATGGAGTTCAACAAGGTTTTTTACTATATTTAAGCCTAAACCAGAATGCTCTCCAAAGGTATCAGGTCTATTACTATAAAATCTATTAAATATTTTTTTTGTATCTGTTTCCTTAAATCCTTTACCTTCATCAATAACTTTAAAAATAATTTTATCCTTATCTCCTTTATAAATTTCAACTAAGATTTTTTTGTTATCATCACTAAATGAAATTGAATTATCTAATAAATTTGCAATAATTTGTTCAATTCTATTTTCTATTCCATTAATAAAATATTCTTCTTGATCATCTTGATCATTTAACATTATTTTAATTCCTCTTTTTGCTTCATAAATATTATTAAAATCATCTACTACAGATCTTGCAATTAATTTGAGATTAATTTTTTTCATTTTTTCTTTACTTAATGCAACCTCATCTTTTAGTATTTGAGAATAATCAGTGATCAATCTTTCAATTCTTTGGACATCATGATTGAGAATACTAATTAATTTACTTCTTTGAGATTGATCATCAGTCTCATTCAATATTTCTGAAGCACTTTTTAATGATGTTAAGGGGTTTCTTATCTCATGAACAAGATCAGTTGAAAAATTTTCTGCATGTGAAATTCTTTTTTGAAGTTCACTTGTCATATCATCTAAAGAATTTGACAAAGTTCCTAGCTCGTCATTTCTACTTTTAAGTTCATTAATATTTGTTTTTTTTTTGCTCTTTTCTTTTATAATTTTTGTATATGCTACTAAGTTCTTTATAGGTTTTAGAAAATATCTATTTAAAACAAAAGAGAATATAAATATTACTATAATTATAAATATTGCTGTTCTTAGAATAAATGTTTTTCTTTCATCAATAGCAGATTTTACATCATTAGCATTTTCTGAAATTGCTAGGTATCCAATATTAACTCCATTTAGTGTAATGTTTTTAACTGTTGTTAGTAAAAATTGATCATAGCCTTCCTGTATAAAAGTAAAGGGCTTTCCATAGTCTTTTGACCACGAATAATTAGTAAGAACATCTTTGAATGAAACGGTTTTTTCTTTATTTATGTTTTTTGTTTCAACAATTTTTTTGCTTTTTTCTTCGTCTAATATTTCTAGCTCAACTATATCTAGTCTACTAGAAAAGGATCTCGGGTCTAAATCTAGCGTATCAGTATCACCTACTAAATTAAATTGATTATCAAATAAGATAACTCTATCTAAGTTTTGAAATAAAAATCTTGTTGAAAATAAAAATTTTCTAATATCTTCTTCCTCAAATTTTATATTTAACCTTAAAATATGCTCAATTGTATTGTTAATTATTTGAATATGTTTGGAGGTTTTATTTTTTATTAAGTTAGGTTTTGCATTGCTAATGTAAAGTGCTGTTAAAATTCCTATAATTAAAAAAATAACCAAATTAATGAATAAAAATTTTTTTAATATAGATAAACTTTTTAGAAAATTACTGAACATTAACTAACGTTCCATCTGTATCCACTGCCATATCTTGTTTCTATAGCTGTAAAATCAGGATCAACTTTTTTAAATTTTTTTCTAATTCTTTTAACATGACTATCAATAGTTCTATCTTCAATATCAGTATCTTCTCGATAAGCAATGTCCATAAGCTGAGCTCTTTCTTTTATTATTCCTGGTCTCTTTGCTAATTCTTTAACTATTAAAAATTCTGTAGTAGTTAGTTTATCTGGTAGTTGCTTGTTATCCCATTCACATTCAAGTTGTGAAGGGTCAAGTTTTAGCTTCCCATGCGAAATAATATTTTTTGTGTCTTCAAGATTGTTGTTAATATCTTTTTTTCTAAGTTGAACCCTTATTCTTTCTATTAAAACTTTAATGGAAAAACCTCCTGACTTTTTTATAAAATCATCTGCACCCAATTTTAAGCCTAATAATTCATCTATTTCATCATCTTTTGAAGTTAAAAAAATTACAGGCAAGGAAGTTTTTTTTCTTAACTTTTTTAAAAGCTCTTCACCATCCATTTTTGGCATCTTTATATCTATAACAGCAAGATCTGGTGGATTTCTAGTTAACCCAATTAAAGCACTTTCTCCATCAATATAAGTTTGAACTTTAAAGCCTTCTTTTTCAAGAGCTATACTTATACTTGTGAGTATATTTCTATCATCATCAATAAGAGCTATTGTTTGAGTTTGCATATTCTACTTTAAAAATACTAAATTGTTCTAATTTAGGCAATGGAGATAAATTAATGAAGTATTCCCCAATTGTCCCCTGTATTCACGTCTACCGTCAATGGTGTTGAAAAAGTGTGTAAATCACTTTCTGTAACACTCGTCATTTCATCCTTGATTATTTCAGTTATATTTTTGACTTCTTTTACTGGAACCTCAAAAATTAATTCATCATGAATTTGTAATAATATTTTTGATTTATTATTTTTAATGCTTTCAAATTTTTTATTAAGTCTAATCATTGCAAGTCGCATGATTTCTGATGCTGATCCTTGAATAGGAGCATTAATAGCTGCTCTTTCTTGAAAATTTCTCACATTGAAATTTTTATCATTAATTCCATTAAAGTGAGATCTTCGACCAAAAATATTGGTTACATATCCACTTTTTCTGCAAAACTTAATTGTATTATCCATATAAATTTTTATTTCAGGAAATTTTAAGAAATAGGCATTTAAAAATTCATCTGCTTCATGATTTGAAACGTTGATTTGTTTTGCAAGTCCATATTGTGAAATACCATAAATTATTCCAAAATTAATAGCCTTAGCCTTCCTTCTCATGTCTTGGTCTACTTTTTTAATATCAACATTAAATACCTGGCTTGCTGTAAGAGAGTGAATATCTTCATTGTTACTAAACGCTTTTTTCAGCTCTTTAACCTCTGCCAAATCAGCTAAAATTCTCATTTCAATCTGATTATAATCTGCAGATATTAATGTGAAGCCCTTTTCTGCTATAAAAGCTTTTCTTATATCTTTACCATCCTCTGATTTAATAGGAATATTTTGTAGGTTTGGATCACTGGATGCCAATCTTCCTGTTGTTGTTGCTGCCAATAAAAATGATGTGTGAACTCGTTTAGTATTTGGATTAATGTGTTCAGGTAAAGCATCTGAGTAAGTGTTTTTAAGCTTGGACACTTGTCTCCAATCTAGAATTAATTTTGGAAATTCATGTCCTTTAAATGCTAAGTCTTCTAACACACTTGCATTTGTGGCAAAACTACCTTTTCTAGTTTTTTTAAGTACAGCAATTTTCAAATCATTATAAATAATTTCACCTAATTGTTTTGGTGATGCAATATTAAATTCTTTTTTTGAAATTTTAAAAACTTCTTTTTCTAGTTTACTTATTTTTTTTTCAAATTTTTCAGACAAAACCTTTAAAAATTTATTATCAATTTTAATTCCTTCAATTTCCATAAATGCTAGTATCTTAATTAAAGGTTTTTCAAAGATTTCATAAATATTAGTTAATTTCTCTAATTTTAAATTTTTACTAAATATTTTGTATAATCTGTAAGTAATATCAGCATCTTCAGCAGCATACTCCATTGCCTTATCTAGCTCTACATCACTAAAGTTTATTTCTTTTTTACCTGTACCAACAATTTCTTTAAATGAAATTGTTTTATGCTGTAGATGAATCTCAGACAAGGTATCCATATTATGTCTATTTTTTCCAGCATCTAATACATAAGACATCAGCATTGTATCCTCCATTGAATTCATATTTATTCCATGTTTATACAAGACAATAAAATCAAACTTAATATTTTGACCAATTTTTTTTACACTCTTGTCTTCTAAAAGTGGTTTGAGTTTTTTAATTACAGTTTCTTTTTTTAAACATCCTTTAAACTTATGACCGATTGGAATATAACAAGCCTTGCCAATTTTAGTGCTTAATGAAATTCCCACTAAATCAGTCTGATGTGCATCTAAAGAACTAGTCTCTGTATCAATTGCTAGCTCTCCAGCTTCTTCTGCTTCGTTAATCCACTCATCTATTTCTTTTTCATTTGTAATTAGATGATAATTTTTTTTACTTATATTTTGATGTTTTTTTTCAGGCTTTGTCTCTTTTGCTGTCTCTTCTAACAGTGGTTCTCCGTATGCAGAAATGACAGAACTAAGAAGTCTATTAAACTCCATTTCTCTTAAAAATTTATATAGTTTATCTTTATCAATCTTCTTTAGATGAAATTCCTCTAACTTTCTTTCAACTGGAGCATCTTTCATTAGTGTCACTAATTTTTTGCTAATTATCGCTTTATCTTTGTTCTCTATAAGTGTTTCTCTTCGTTTATTTTGTTTTATTTCTTGAGCATTATCTAATAATTTTTCTAGGGTTCCATACTTATTAATCAGTTCTGCTGCAGTTTTTACACCTATCCCAGGTACTCCCGGAACATTATCACTACTGTCTCCAGCTAAGGATTGAACATCAATAACTTTTTCTGGGCCCACTCCAAATTTAGTTACTATATCTTCAGGTGTTATAAATTTATTTTTCATAGGATCAAATATACGAACGTCTTTTCTATACAATTGCATTAAGTCTTTATCTGAAGAGACTATTGTCACCTTTGCCCCCTTTGCCAAAATTTGTTCTACATAAGTGGCTATTAAATCATCTGCTTCATAATTTGGAAGATCTACAGATGGTAAATTAAAAGCAACTACAGACTTTCTTATGTATTCAAACTGTGGTGCTAAATCATCTGGGGCTTCTGATCTATTAGCTTTATAGTCTGAATAAATTTCATTTCTAAAAGTTTTTCTAGCAGCATCAAATATTACAGCAAAGTGTGTTGGTTTTTGAAGATTTTCATTTGATTTTGAATCCTCTAATAGTTTAAATAGCATACTGCAAAATCCACTAACTGCACCTACTGGAAGACCGTCACTTTTTCTAGTTAGGGGTGGTAATGCATAATAAGCTCTAAAAATGTAACCTGAACCATCTATTAAATAAAAATGATCTGTTTTTTTAATTTTATCCATTAAATAATATTATCTTAAATATTTTAAATACTATAAATGTATTACCACGCATGGAGCAAAAAAATATACTTTCTGTTAAAAATTTAAAAAAAATTTATTCAGACAAACAAGATGGGGACAACCTTGCTTTAAACGATTTAAACTTAGACGTGAAAGAGGGAGAAATTTTTGGCCTTCTTGGTCCTAATGGTGCTGGGAAAACAACATTTATAAATATTTTAGCTGGAACAGTGGTTAAAACAGCAGGACAAGTAAGTGTCTGGGGTTTTGACTTAGATAAAAACCCAAGACAAGTTAGAGCTTCGGTTGGAATAGTTCCTCAAGAAGTAAATCTTGATCCATTTTTTAGCCCAAGAAAATTATTAGAATTACAGGCTGGTCTTTATGGAATTAAAGAAAAAGATAGAATTACAGATACAATTCTAAAATTAGTGTCCTTAGAAAAACAAGCTAACAGCTATGCTAGAAGTTTATCTGGTGGAATGAAAAGAAGATTGTTAATGGCTAAAGCTTTAGTTCATCAGCCACCAATAGTTATTCTAGATGAACCTACTGCTGGTGTTGATGTGGAATTAAGACAAAATTTATGGAAAAATGTAAAATTATTAAATGAACTTGGTGTAACAATCATTTTAACAACTCATTACCTCGAGGAGGCTGAGGAAATGTGTGGAAGAATAGCTATATTAAATAAAGGAAATATTGTTGCCCTAGACAGCACTAAGAATTTATTAGATAGAATTCAAACCAAAAAAGTAACCTTTAAAACTGATATAAAGATAAATATTAACGATGATGATCTAGAATCTTTAAAAATAGTTTCACACTTAGATAATGAAGTTTGTGTTTCTTATGAAAAAAGTAAAATTAATATGGAAGAATTAATTAATTTAATTAAGAAAAATAACGTCAAAATTATAGATATTTCAACTGACGACGGTGATTTAGAGGATGTTTTTTTAAGATTAATAAAAAACTAGATTATCACATTAATAAATAGTAATTTGTGGATATGGATCTATTAAAAACAAATACAATTCAAAAAGTATTAAAAACATTTATTCTAATTTTTATAGGAACAATGGCTTTAACTATTTCAGCTAAATTAAAAATACCATTTTATCCTGTGCCTATGACAATGCAAACATTTGTAGTTCTTTTTTTAGGAATTGCTTTCGGGTATAAAATTGGCCTGGCATCTGTAGCTGTTTATCTTCTGGAGGGTATTCTAGGTATGCCTGTATTTTCTAACTCACCAGAAAAAGGTATTGGAATAGTTTATTTTACTGGTCCAACAATGGGATATTTAATTGGATTTTTATTTGCTTCTTTTTTTGCAGGCTATTTAAATCTTAATAAAAATATTTTTATAATTTTTGGAAAATTAATATTTTCTGTTTCTGTAATCTATGTATTTGGAGCTATTTGGTTGGGAACTTTAATTGGATGGGATAAACCAATTCTTCAATTAGGAGTGACACCATTTTTATTAGCTGAATTATTTAAAATTTGCTTATTGGCTATATTGGCTAAAAAAATTATCAAATTTAGAAAATTTATCTAGGGGATCTTTTAGATAAAATTCTTTGTAACGTTCTTCTGTGCATTTTAAGTCTTCTAGCAGTCTCAGATACATTTCTATTGCATAATTCAAAAACTCTATGAATATGTTCCCACTTAACTCTATCAGCTGACATAGGGTTTTCTGGTGGTTCAGCTTTTTTCTCTGGATCGGCTAGTAATGCTTTCTCAACATCATCTGCGTCTGCTGGCTTTGCTAAGTAATCAATTGCACCTTCTTTAATCGCAGCAACAGCCGTTGGAATATTTCCATATCCAGTTAACATTATAATTCTACTGCTTGGATTAGAAATTTGAATTTGCTTTACTACTTCAAGTCCATTTCCATCAGCTAGTCTTAGGTCGACAACTGCAAAAGCTGGTTTTTTTTCTTTAACAGATAGTATTCCTTTTTGTACACCCTCAGCTTGAAAAACCTCAAATCCCTTTTTTTCCATGGCTCTTGCAAGCCTATCTCTAAAAGGATTGTCATCATCAACGATTAATAAGGATTTATTATCAAAATCACTTAATTTTTTTAAATTAGCTGCTTCAACCATATTATTAATATGGTGCCTTATCTGATAATTTCAACACCCATTATTTGCTTTACATTAATTAAGTATTGCCTTAATTGCATGATTTATATGAAAGTTTTTAAGTATTTAAGAACTTTTTTTTATTAAATTTTTTTTGGGGACATATAAAATGCAAAAATTTAAAACAGTTGATGAGCTTATAAATCAACTAAAACCAGAAAAGCCTATTTATTGTATTAGAAAAAAATCTATACAGTCTGCTTCTACTTATTTTAGGAATAAATTTCCTGGTAAAGTTCTATATGCTGTTAAAACTAACTCACATCCTGAGGTTTTAAAAACAATAGTAGAAAGTGGAATTGAAAACTTTGATGTAGCTTCAATTCAAGAGATTAAAGACATAAGAGCTATCTCCCCTGATGCAAAATGCTCATATATGCATACTGTTAAGAGTAGAGAAAGTATTAAGGAAGCTTACTTTAACTACAATATTAAAGCTTTTTCTTTAGATACTAAAGATGAATTAATAAAAATTATTGAAGCAACCAATCAAGCAAAAGATCTTGAACTATTTGTAAGGGTTGCTGTTTCAAATGAACATGCTGAAATAGATCTATCTAAAAAATTTGGTGTTTTAACCTCTGAAGCTACTGGTTTATTAAGACTAACGAAACAATATGCAAAAAAAATCGGCTTAAGTTTTCACGTTGGTTCTCAATGTATGCACCCAATTTCTTATGCAAAAGGAATTGGAGAGATTGGAAACATAATAAAAAAAACAAAAATTATTCCTGATTACATAAACATTGGTGGTGGATTTCCTGCAATCTATCCTGATTTAGTACCTCAACCTTTAGAAAATTATTTTGAAGAAATAAAAAAAAGTTTAACTAATTTAGAACTAGAAAAACTTCCAGAATTATTATGTGAGCCTGGAAGAGCAATAGTTGCAGAAAGTGGTTCTACAATTGTCAGAGTAAATCTTAGAAAAAAACAAAAACTTTATATAAATGATGGAACATACGGAACTCTTTTTGATGCTGGTACACCAAATATGGTTTACCCATCTCGTTTAATTAAATCTAGCAAGATAATATCAAAAAAATTAACTGCTTTTGATTTTTATGGCCCCACCTGCGATAGCATGGATTACATGAAAGGACCATTTTTACTTCCAAATAATATTAAAGAAAATGATTATATTGAACTAGGTCAGCTTGGAGCCTACGGTCTAACTTTTAGAACTCAATTTAATGGTTTTTATTCTAATGAAATTTATGAAGTAGAAGATGAGCCGATAATGACCATGTATGGTAAAGACAGCAATAAGGCTATACTAGTTGCCTAATGCCAGAAAACAAAAATTTAACTCATAATAGCAAAAAAAGCTTCTTACAAAATCCAGTTGAACACATAGATATTACATCGTTTGATGCAAGAAAGATAATTTCCTCAATGGAAAAAATGTCTTTTGTTTCAAGAGAAACAGCAAATGCAGCCAACATTTTTAATGAAATGATTCAAGATAAGGATTGTACAATTTTTTTAACACTTGCTGGTTCCACTTCTGCTGCGGGATGTATGAATATTTATAAAGATTTAGTTAAATATAATATGGTTGACGCAATTATTGCTACAGGAGCTTCAATAGTAGATATGGATTTTTTTGAAGCTTTAGGTTTTAAACATTATCAAGGTTCACAATTTCAAGATGACACTGAATTAAGAAAAAATTATATAGATAGAATTTACGATACATATATTGATGAAGATGAATTACAGGAATGTGATCAAAAAATATGTGAAATAGCAGATACACTTGATCCTAGAAGTTACACATCAAGAGAATTTATTTATGAAATGGGAAAATATTTAAAGAAAAATTCTAAAAAAAAAGACTCTTTAATTGAAACTGCATATGACAATAATGTTCCCATTTTTTGTCCTGCATTTACAGACTCAAGTGCCGGTTTTGGATTGGTCACTCATCAAGAAAATAATCCTAAAAAGCATATTACGATAGATTCTATTAGAGAGCTTCGTGAATTAACTGAAATAAAGATTCAATCAAAAGGATCTGGCTTATTTATGATTGGTGGAGGAGTACCTAAAAACTTTGTTCAAGATACTGTTATCTGTGCTGAACTTTTAGGAAAAGAGGTTGAGATGCATAAGTATGCAGTTCAAATTACAGTAGCAGATTCTAGAGATGGTGCTTGCAGCAGCTCTACATTAAAAGAGGCAAGCTCATGGGGTAAAGTAGATATTGCTAAAGAACAAATGGTTTTTGCAGAAGCAACTAGTGTCCTTCCTTTGATTGCAAGCGATGCTTATCATAAAGGTGATTGGAAAAATAGAACGAGAAAAAACTTCTCAAAAATATTTAAATAAAATTGAAATATCTTTCTAATAAAAATGGTTTTCTAGGAATTGACAATGATGTTAATTTTAAAGAGAAAGTAGTAGTTGTTCCATTTGGTTTAGAAAAAACTGTAAGTTATGGTGGTGGCACTCGTAATGGCCCTAAAGAAATCATCAAAGCATCTCATCAAGTTGAGCTATATGATGAAGAGTTACATTGTGAACCCTATAAAAAAATTGGGATTAAAACTTTAAAACCATTTAAAATTGATAAAGACATTAAAAAAGCTCTTAAAAAGATGTCTGATATAAATCAAGAAATATTAGATAAAAAATTATTTCCAATCACTTTTGGTGGGGAGCACTCAATAACACCTGGATGTATTGCTCCATTTGTAAAAAAATATAAAGATATATGTTTACTACATTTTGATGCACATGCAGATTTAAGAGAGAGTTATAATGGTGAAAAATTTTCACATGCTTCAGCTATTAAGAGATGTCTTGATCATAAAAATGTTTCCATAATTTCATTTGGGATCAGAAATATATCTCAAAGTGAAATACCATTCTTAAAAAAAAACTCATCTAGGATTGATATCTTTTGGGCAAAAGACAAAAATAAATGGGACCTAAAAAAATTTAAAAAAATGATAAAGAATAAAACAGTTTATTTAACATTTGATGTTGATGGTTTAGATTCAAGCATAATGCCTGCAACAGGCACACCTGAACCAGGTGGATTATTGTGGGATGAAACTTTAAATATCATACGGATAGCTGCTAAAAACTCTAATATTGTTGGTGCAGATATAAATGAGCTTTCACCTATTAAAGGTTTTAATTCTTACAATTTTCTTGTAGCTAAACTTGCTTATAAAATCTTGTCGTACAAATTTTTATACTAAGCTTTTGAAGCTTTAAAAGTTCCTAATAATAATCTAAATGGAATTAACATTGCTAAAGCAACAAATATTTTAACAGCTAAATCACCTAGAGATAAAGTGACCCATGGTATTCCCGTTGCATAAAATGAGATGGAGAAGAATAAAAATGTGTCAACAGTAGACCCAATTAACGAAGAAGTTAATGGAGCAACAAACCATTTCTTTTTTCTTAAATAGTCAAAAATTTGAACATCTAACAACTGTGCAACCATAAATGCTATACCTGAACCTATAGCAATTCTAACTGAAATTAAGTCTGCAAAATTTGTTGAAAAGAAAAGAGTAAATACAATCCCTATAATAAAACCAACATAAACAATTTTTCTAGCTACAACCTTGCCATAAGATCTATTTGCCAGATCCGTAATTAAAAAAGCAACTGGATAGCTAAAAGCACCATAAGTTAATATTTCTTCTAAACCATAATAATTGATTGGAAATTGTACTAAATAATTTGAAGTTAAGACAACAACTCCCATTATAAATGAGAGTAGTATAAAAAACTTTTTCATTAAGCTGATTTACTAGGAGATGCTTTTGGTGCTTTTTTAATAAAAGGTGATTTAATTAATATACTTTTTTTTAATTTTTTTAGTCTAGGCGAAATATTTTTATTTTTTACAGTCTTTAAAAACTGATCAAAAGTACCTTTTTTATCAACGCTTCTAACCCCGGCATTACTAACAGTTAAAGTTAGGCTTCTTTTCAAAAGTTCACTTGTAAATTTAGCTTTTTTTAAATTAGGTAAAAATCTTCTTTTAGTCTTATTGTTAGCGTGACTAACATTGTGACCTTTCATAGGAATTTTACCAGTTAATTCACATTTTTTAGACATAATATTTAGTGACTATATAAGATGTGTTCATGATCTCGTCAAGTTTATTAGGATCAATTAGTCAGCTTCTTTCCTATTATTTCTTTAAAATTCTTAATACCTTCGTCAATTAATATTTCTTTAAGCTCTTTTTTTATCTTTCCTACAATGTTTGGTCCTTGAAAAACCATTCCTGTATATAACTGAACATAGCTAGCTCCTGCCTGAAACTTTTTATAAGCACTTTCTCCCGAGTCCACACCTCCTACACCTATAATTTCAATCTTGCCCTTAAGCAGTTTATAAAACTTACTTATTAGTTTATTGGCCTCTTCCTCTAGTGGCTTGCCTGATAGCCCACCCTTTTGATGCTTTAAAATATTATTCAATTTTTCTCTATTTTTAGCTGTTGTGTTTGAAACAATTATTGCACTAACTTTATGTTTAATTAAAATTTTACTTATTAGTTCAATTTGTTCATCTGAAATATCTGGAGAGATTTTTACTACAATTGGAATTTTTGATTTAAGTTTAACTTTTTCTTTTTCTATTGCATTCAACAATTCATCAAATTTAGTCTCATCATGAAAAGCTCTTAGATTTTCTGTGTTAGGCGAAGAAATATTAACTGTAATATAGTCAGCGATATCATAAAAGTTTCTAAGTCCAATCAAATAATCATTTAATCTATCTTCACTATCTTTATTGGGACCTATGTTGATTCCTAATAAACCTTTATGTGAATTAGATCTAATTCTATGGCTAATATTTTCTGCTCCTAAATTATTAAAACCTAACCTATTTATAAGAGCCTGATCTTCAACCAACCTAAAAACTCTTGGCTTTGGATTTCCATATTGCTCAAGTGGGGTAACCGTTCCTACTTCAACAAAACCAAACCCAAGTTTAAACAGTGGGTTATAAACTTCAGCATTTTTATCAAACCCGGCAGCCATTCCTATTGGATTATCTATATTCTTACCAAATAAATTAGTTTTAAATATTGGATCTCCTTTATTTTGATCAGCTATGTTTGGTAATATGTTTAGTTTTAAAGACTTAATTGCTAAATTATGAGCAGTTTCAGGATCAATTTTGAAAATTAGTGATCTGAATTTTGAAAACATTATTTTATTTTTTCTTTAATTAACTCTTTAGTTTCGTTTACTCCAAAAAAACTTATAAAAAATCCCATTCTTGGTCCATTTTCATCTCCAAAAACAACCTCATAAATTAATTTAAACCAATCCCGCAAGTTTTCTGCGTAACCATTTTCTTTTCCTGTTGAATAAATTAATGTCTGAATATCCTCAGGCAACATCTTATCATTGCAGCTATCAAGAGACTTAACCAGTGCTTCTAATGCGACTTTTTCATTTGCGTCAGGAGTTTTGTATTTTTTTTGTAATTTTATTACGTCATTAAAATACTTAATCGCATAACCTATAAGATTATCAAAAATTGGGTGTTCTTTTTCTAAAAGGTTTTTTTTATATTTTTTTACAAACTTCCAAAGTAACTCCTTAGAGTCTGCATTGCTCGTTTCTACTAAATTTAAAAGCATTGAAAAGCTCATAATAGTATCTTCTTTAGGAATTAATCCATTATGCACATGCCAAACAGGATTCATTAATAGCTGTAACTCATTTTGTGTTTTAGCTTTTTCTATAAAGTCCAAGTACTCATCGACTGTTTTAGGAACTATTTCTTTATATAGTTTTTTTGCTCTTTTGGGATTTTGATACATATACAATGAAAGACTTTCGGGTGATGCATACTCCAGCCACTGATCAATTGTAATTCCATTTCCTTTTGATTTGGATATTTTTTCTCCTTTTTCATCTAAAAAAAGCTCATAAGCAAACCCAGATGGGTTTGTTTTTCCAATTAACTTGATTATTTTTGATGATAATATTGCACTTTCAATTAGATCTTTTCCATACATTTCAAAATCTATATCAAGAGCGTACCATCTCATTGCCCAATCTACTTTCCATTGTAATTTGCAATTTCCATCTAAGATACTTGCCTCAAGTTTTTTTCCATTATTATCAAATATAATTTTGGATTTTTTTTTTAGTATTTCTAAAACTGGAATTTCTAAAACCTTACCAGTGTCTGGACAAATTGGTAAAAATGGACTGTAAGTTTTTTGTCTTTCTTTCCCTAGTGTTGGAAGAATTATATCCATAATACCTTGATAATTTTCTAGGATTATCTGTAATGTGGGATTAAAAAAACCACCCTTATAAAGAACCGAAGAGCTTTGAAAATTATATTCAAAATTAAATTTATTTAAAAAATCTTTTAACATTTCATTATTGTGTTCACCAAAACTTGAAAATTTTTCAAATGGATCTGGCACTTGAGTTAAAGGCTTATGAAGATTGTTATTTAAGAGCTCTTGATTTGGAACGTTTTCTGGAACTTTTCTAAAGCCATCCATGTCATCAGAGAAAGTTATGATTTCCGTTGGTATATCTGTAAGTTGTTTTAAAGCATTAACCATCATCGATGTTCTTGCAACTTCACCAAATGTACCTATATGGGGCAGCCCACTTGGACCATAACCAGTTTGTAAAATTATTTTACCTTTTTTATCAATAAAGGACTTTCTTTCACGCAGTAATTTTTTAGCCTCAACAAAGGGCCATGCGTTAGTTTTATCTAAATTATCTTTTTCAATCACTTTGTTTAATAACAAATATCTTATATTTGGTGTTTTTATTAATTCTTATAGAGTTGAAATTTATTTACCATAAAATAATGTTCTTTCAAAATGTCTAATTATAAAACTGTTTTTTTTACCTTGGGTGTTTTGCAAATTATTCTTGGAATTTCCATGATGATTCCAATTATAGCTCAGTTTATATATTCAGAAATTGACTCCTCTTTTATTGGAGGCTCTATAATTTCTATAATATTTGGTGTTTTATTTTTTTTAACAAATTTAAATCATGATAAAAAATTAAATCTACAACAAGCGTTCTTATTAACTGCTCTTTCTTGGTTAAGTATTGCAATATTTGGTTCTTTACCTTTTATTTTTTCTACTCTTGAACTTTCAATTACTGACTCTTTCTTTGAAAGTATGTCTGGAATCACCACGACAGGGTCGACAATTATCTCCAACTTAGAGAGTGCTCCAAGATCGATACTTTTGTGGCGAGCAATGCTTCAATGGTTAGGTGGAATTGGTATTATTGTAATGGCAATAACCTTAATGCCAATAATGAATGTTGGTGGAATGCAATTGTTTAAAATTTCAAGTAATGATTCTTCTGAAAAACTATTACCAAAATCAAAAGAAATTTCACTTAGACTAATTTACGTTTATTTAGGTCTAACCGTGCTTTGTGCTTCTACATATAAAATTTTTGGTATGAATATTTTTGATAGCTTAACTCATTCAATGACCACGATAGCAACTGGTGGCTTTTCAAATTATAACGAATCTATTGGATATTTTAATAGTCTACCTATCGAAATATCATCCATGGTTTTCATCATATTAGGGAGTTTACCTTTTATTACTTATATAAAATTTTTAAATGGAGACAGAAAAATTCTTATCTCTGATGTTCAAATAAAATCGTTTTTAAAAATTATTATTTTTTCAATTATTATACTTTTTATTTATTTACTTTTTCACAACAAAGATTTTTCTCAAATAAATATTAGGACTATTTGTTTTAATGTTATCTCTATATTAAGTGGAACGGGATATGTTACTGGAGAATTTGATGGATGGGGTAATTTTCCACTCATTTTCTTTCTAACTTTAATGTTCATTGGTGGTTGTGCTGGTTCTACCACATGTGGAATTAAAATTTTTAGAATTCAAATTTTATACCTTTTTATTATTAATCAATTAAAAAAGATTATTTATCCAAAAGGCATATTCATAATAAAATATGATAAAAATAATGTTGATGATAAATTTATGGCTTCCATCATTTCTTTTATCTTTCTTTATTTGGTTATATTTTTTTTAATAACTGCATTTTTATCCTTAAGTGGTCTAGATTTTGTTACTTCAATTTCTGGTGCCGCAACTTCTATCTCAAATGTTGGTCCAGGATTGGGCTCTACAATTGGCCCTAATGGCAATTTTTCAAGCTTACCAGAAATATCTAAATGGATTTTAAGTCTCGGAATGATATTGGGTAGGTTGGAATTATTTGCTATACTTGTATTGTTTCTTCCATCATTTTGGAGAAATTAACTATGATTGAAATTAAAAAACAATCCTTATCAGAAACTTTTGCTGTCTACTTTGATAAGAGAATGCTTAGAATATTATTATTAGGTGCAATTTCTGGTTTTCCCTGGGTTTTAATTGGGAGCAGTTTAAGTCTATGGCTCAAAGAAGAGGGCTTAAGCAGATCAACAATTGGTTGGGCAGGACTAATATTTGCTGTTTATGCTTTTAATTATTTATGGGCCCCCCTTATTGATAGATTTCAAATACCCTACCTAACAAAAAAACTTGGTCATAGAAGAGGCTGGATAGTTTTAATGCAAATTGCAATTTTAGCTTGTCTTGTTACTTGGAGTTTCATTAATCCTACCGAAAACCTTGCGCTACTAATTACAGTTGGTTTAATTATTGCTATAGCATCAGCCACACAAGATATTACAGTTGATGCTTTAAGAATTGAACAAATAGGCGAACACGAAAGTAAATCAATGGCCGCTGGCGCTGCTATGGCTGTTGTTGGCTGGTGGAGTGGATACAAATTAGGTGGTGTAATAGCTTTATTTACAGCAGAATATTTAGAGAATATGGGTGTTACAAATTACTGGCAAATTACATTTTTAATTTTAGGAGTTGTAGTAATTTTAATGAATATAGGTTTGATGTTTGTCCATGAGCCTCTTTATACTGACAGACAAAAAAAACAAAAAGAAACTGATAAACTTATAGAAAGTAAACTTGGATCAAAAAATATTATAACTAATTTTATAACATGGATAAGCAGCACATTAGGTGGCCCTATAATAAGCTTTTTTAGGAAAAATGGTTTTACAATTGCTGTTGGAATTTTAAGTTTTATTTTTTTATTTAAGATTGGTGAGGCCTTTCTTGGACGTATGTCGATAGTTTTTTATAAAGAAATAGGCTTCTCTAAAGGTGATATTGCAATTTATTCTAAAACTTTAGGTTGGATTACTACAGTTATGTTTACATTGCTGGGTGGACTTTTTGTAATTAGATCTGGTGTTTTAAAAGCAATGTTTGTTGCAGGAATATTAATGGCTGCAACTAACTTATTATTCACAGTCTTAGCGTGGAGTGATAAATCTGAGTTGTTATTCGCAGTAGCTGTCATATTTGATGATATAGCAGCAGCATTTGCAACAGTTGCATTTGTAGCATTTATTTCATTACTAGTAGACCGAACATATACTGCAACCCAATACGCGTTACTTGCATCAATTGGAACTGCAGGCAGAACTACACTTGCATCATCATCTGGAGCATTAGTAGATTGGCTTAATGGAGATTGGGGAGTATTTTTTATTATTACAGCCATCATGGTGATACCTTCTTTGATTTGTTTGTGGCTTATAAAAGATAAATTAAAACTTCATGAAAGATAATTATTTTTATAAAAAACCATTATCAAATATCCATAAAAAGCCCAATGCATTTTCTGAGGTTACCTCTCAAATTTTGTATGGAGAAAAATTTAAAATTATATCTAAGAACAAAAGTTGGATAAAAATAAAGGCTTTATTCGATAATTATACTGGATACATAAAAAATAAAGATTACACAAAAGATCACCAACCAACCCATAAAATATTTACTCTAAAAGCAAATATTTATAATAAACAAAAAAATAAAACAAAAAATTTTTTACCCTTTGCATCAAGAATTTCAATGATTCATGAAAATAAAAAATTCATAGAGTTTGAAAAAAATAAATGGATTAAAAAAGTTAATATAAAAAAAATTAATCATATTGAAAAAGATTATTTAAAAGTATTAAAAATGTTTTTAAAAATTAAATATCTATGGGGTGGTAAAACTTATAGAGGTATAGACTGCTCTGCTATTTTACAATTATTTTTTTACTATAATAATAAATTTTATCCACGAGACACAAAAGACCAAATAAAATATTCAGCAAAAAAAAATAGAAGTAAAGTTTTTAAAAAAGGTGATATTATTTTTTGGAAAGGTCATGTTGCTGTTTGTATTAACGCTCAAAAGTTAATTCATGCATATGGTCCTGAAAAGAAAGTTTTGATTATGAATATAAAAGAGACAATAAATAGAATTGAAAGAACAGCAAAATTAACAGTAAAAAAAATATCCCCTATAAAATACTAATTTCTTCCAAAATCTGGCTTATTAATATCTTGTTTTAACTTAATTATTTTTTTCCTAACCTTCTTAGTATTAACTAATTTTTTAATAATAGATTTATTATTTTTAAATTGAATATCTCTTTTAAATGAACGTAAATTTTTAATAAACAGATCAATAACTTTTGAAATATTTTTTTGATTATTAAAAAAAATATCTCTCCACATAATTTCATTAGATGCAGCAATTCTTGAAAAATCTCTCAAACCACCAGCACTAAATTTTATTAATTCATACTTTTGTTGTTTTTCAAAGTCTGTAGCTGTTTTAACCAAATTATATGCAATTAAATGAGGCAAATGACTAGTCATAGAAAAAACTGTATCATGTTTTTTTGAGTCCATAATTGCAACTTTTGAACCAATTTTTTTCCAAAACTTGGTAAGTATCAGAAGATGTTTTTTGTTAGTATTTTTTTCTTTTATTAATATGCACCATTTATTAAAGAATAAATTTTTTACTCCATTTTCTGGGCCACTAACTTCTGAGCCTGCAATAGGGTGACTGGATGTCCAAAAAATTCCTTTTTTTAATTTTCTTTTAATTAAGTCTATAGACTTTTCTTTAGATGATCCAACATCTGTAATAATAGTTTTGGGTAATAAATATCTGTTTATCTTTAAAATTATTTTTTCATATTCTCCTAGAGGAGTACAAAATATTATCAAATCTAAGTTTGGGATAATTTGCTTTAAATCATTTGTAATTTCACATGGTAATTTTAATTTTTTGATTTTTAAAATATTTGATTTTGATTTTTCATAGACAAATATTTTTTTAGCTATTTTTTTTTCAGAAATTGCTCTTAATAATGAAGAACCAATTAAACCACAGCCTATAATTAAAATATTTTTCATAATCAATTAAAGATAGCCTTAATTGTTGTTATGAATCTCATATTCTCTTTTGTTGATCCAATTGTTAGTCTTAATTTGTTTTTAATATTATACCCATCCTCTGTAGATCTTAATATAATTCCTTTTGACTGCAGTTTGTTAAAAATATAATTAGCTGAAAATTTACATCTATCAAAATTTAATAGTAAAAAATTAGCGGTTACTTCATTTGAGAAAATTTTTAGTTTTTGTAAAACATTTCTAACTTTATTTGCTTCTCTAATATTGTGTTTCACAGAATTATTAACAAATTTTCTATCTTTTAAAGCTTCTATTGCTGCCATCTGTGCAACTTGATTTACATTAAATGGCGGTCTAATTAAGTTCATTGCAGATATAATTTTTTTTGGCCCATGACCCCAGCCAACTCTTAAGGAGGCCAGTCCATATATTTTTGAAAAAGTTCTTATCACAACAACATTATCTTTATTTTTAAATAAATCTAAACCAGATTTATAATCTTTATTTTTCATATATTCAAAATACGCATCATCTAAAACTAGTAAAATGTTTTTATTTAATTTCTTTCTTAAGTCTATTAATTCTGCTCTAGTTAAGTATGTTCCTGTTGGGTTATTTGGATTAGCAATAAATACTAGCTTGGTTTTTCTTGTTACTTTCTTAATAATTTCATTTATCGAAACTTTAAAATTTTTTTCCTTAGAAAAAACAACTTTTGCCCCCACTATTTGTGCATATATCCTGTACATTAAAAAGCTATATTGAGGAACAATCACTTCATCAGAGGGTTTTAAGTATAACTGACAAATCATTTGAATAATTTCATCTGACCCTGCACCACAAATTATTCTCTCAAAATCACACTTAAATTTCTTTGAAATTTCTTTTCTTAATTTTTTTGCTTTACCATCTGGATACTTCGATATTAACAATTCTTTATTCTGTAAAATTTTCTTTACTCTCGGGCTTACACCAAGAGCTGACTCATTTGCTGATAATTTTATAATATTTCGTATTTTTGCTATATTTGACTTACCTGGTTTATAAGCCTCTATTTTGAATTTTTTAAATTTTGGAACTGTCATCATATTAATTTAATTTACCTTATAAATAAAATATTATCCTTTCATATAGAATAAGTCATTTTTTAAAAAAATTGACATAAGAAATGCTATCTAGTACAAAAAATATGCGCTGATTTAACTGAATTGCGAGCGCTTAAAAAAAACCGCTAAATAAGTTTTTTTGTCTCACAATTCAAATTTGGCTAATACTTATGAATATAAATGTGAACATAAAAAATATTATAATTGATAAACCATTAAAATTAGATTGTGGCCAAACTATCAATAATTATTCTCTTGCTTATGAGACTTATGGCTCTCTTAATGAGAATAAAGATAATGCTATTCTTATTTTTCATGCCTTGACTGGTGATCAATTTGTATCTGGAATAAATCCAATTACTAAAAAAGAAGGTTGGTGGTCTTATGCTGTTGGGTCTGGTAAAGCTATTGATACTGATAAATACTTTGTAATTTGTGCAAATGTTATTGGTGGGTGCATGGGTTCATTTGGTCCTAGTGATATCAACCCTGATACCAATAAAAAATATGGCACTACTTTTCCTGTTATTACTATTAATGACATGGTTAACGCGCAATTTAATCTCTTAAATTTTTTTAATATTGAAAAATTATTTGCTGTTATGGGTGGATCAATGGGTGGTATGCAGACACTTCAATTCGTTAATAACTTCCCTGATAAAGCAAAAGTTGCTATTCCAATAGCCTGTACAGCTAGTCATTCGGCACAGAACATTGCTTTTAATGAACTTGGTAGACAATCAATTATGGCTGATGCTAATTGGGAGAACGGTGATTATTCCAATCAAAATAAAAATCCTGATAAAGGATTATCTGTTGCAAGAATGGCTGCACATATAACTTATTTGTCTAAAAATGGTCTTCAGGAAAAATTTGGAAGGAAGTTACAAGAAAGAGATGATCTGAAATTTGGTTTTGATGCTGACTTTCAAATTGAAAGCTACTTAAGATATCAAGGATCTGTATTTGTTGATAGATTTGATGCCAATAGCTACCTATACATAACAAGAGCAATGGACTATTTTGATCTAGTAAAAGAACATCATGGTAATTTATCTAAAGCATTTGAAAAAACTAAAACTAAGTTTCTTATTATATCTTTTACTTCTGATTGGCTTTATCCAACCTCTGAAAATAAAGAAATTGTTATAGCCTTAAATGCTATAGGTGCTGAGGTCGGATTTGTTGAAATTGAATCTGACAAAGGGCACGATTCATTCCTTTTAAAAGTTCCTAAATTTTTAAATACTCTAGGTGACTATATTAAAACAGCTTATTCTAAAAACTAAACATGAAACAAGAATTTAAAATAATCTCCGATTTAATTGAAAAAAATACTAGAGTTTTAGATGTGGGGTGTGGAGATGGCATATTAATGGAATATCTTAAGTATAATAAAGAAATAGACATAAGAGGAATAGAAATCTCAAAAGATAATGTTCAAAAATGTTTATCAAAAGGACTAACTGTTATCGAAGGTGATGCAGAAAAAGATCTTTTACAATTTCCTGACAGTTCCTTTGATTTCGTTATTTTAAGTCAAACATTACAAGCATTTTTAAATCCTGAAATAGTTATCAAAGAACTATTAAGAGTTGGCAAAAAAGCTATTGTTACAATACCTAATTTTGGTTTTTGGAAGGTTAGACTTCATCTATTAATTAAAGGAACAATGCCAATTACAAAAAATTTACCTGATGAGTGGTACAATACTCCCAACCTTCATATGTGTACTATAAAAGATTTTTATAATTTTTGTGAAAATAGAAAAATTAAATTAGATAAATCATTAGCTCTACATAACGAAAAGATATCTTCTATTAATAGACTTAATCTAAATACTAAAAATTTGTCTGCAGAATTGGGTATTTTTTTAATTGAAAGTTAAATGGAAATTCAAATAATACGTTGTCTACAGGATAATTATTCTTATCTAATTATTGATAAAGCTAAAAATATTGCATGTGTGATTGACCCTAGTGAAGCAAAACCTGTTATCAAATATTTGGAAGATAAAAATATACATTTAAAATATATATTAAATACACATCATCATTATGATCATGTTGGGGGAAATAAAGAATTAAAAGAAAAATATGGAGCTAGTGTTATTGGATACAAAAGAGACAAAGATAGAATTCCAGAAATAGATATACTTGTTGGTGATCAGGACATTTGGCACGAAGAAAATTTCCAGGCTAAAATATTTCATATACCTGGTCATACCCTTGGCCATATATGTTTTTATTTTTATAATGAAGAGTCTGTTTTTACTGGAGACACCCTCTTTTCACTTGGTTGTGGTAAAATTTTTGAAGGAACATACTCACAGATGTATAATTCATTAATGAAAATAAAAGCTCTACCAGAAAAAACTAAGATCTATTGTGGACATGAGTATACCAAACAAAACTCTAAATTTTGTATTGCTCATGACCAAGACAATGAAAGCCTTAAAGTTAAGATTAAACTTATAGATGAAAAATTAGAAAAAAACCTACCTACTATTCCATCTACGATTAAAGAAGAATTAGAGTGCAATATTTTTCTTAGATCGGGTACAGAGGAAAACTTTTCAAAATTGAGAGATTTAAAGGACAATTTTTAGCTTATTCGCGCTTGACTATAATTTGGTCAAGACTATATTGCTGATTATAAAAAACAGATTAAACAATGTCATACGCAATAATACAAACAGGTGGAAAACAGTACAAAGTTAAAGCTGGTGAAATCCTTAAAATTGAAAGATTAGAGGATTCTAAACCTGAGACTAAAATCGAATTTAAAGAAATCCTCGCTTATGGAGATGATAAAACTATTGAAGTTGGTTCTCCAGTAGTTGAAGGTGCAAAAGTTGAAGCCGACCTAGTAGAAAACGGTAAAAATAGAACTATTTTAATATTTAAAAAAAGAAGAAGACAGAATTCAAGAAGAAAAAATGGTCATAGACAACAGTACTCATTAATTAGAATTAGCAAAATTTTTTCAAAAGATGGTAAAGTTTTATCAGAAGCTGAGAAAATGGTAAAACCAACTAAAAAAGTTGAAAAAGTTGAGACTGAAGTAGCAAGCAAATAAATTAGGTAAATTATGGCAACAAAAAAAGCAGGTGGATCATCGAGAAACGGACGAGATAGTGCCGGTCGTAGACTTGGCGTTAAAAAGTATGGTGGTGAAGTAGTAATTCCTGGAAACATAATTGTAAGACAAAGAGGCACAAAAATTTTTCCTGGTGAAAACGTGGGGATGGGTAAAGATCATTCAATTTTTTCTGTTGTTGAAGGAAAAGTTGTTTTCAAAAAGGGTAAATCAGATAGAACATTCGTTTCAGTAAAGCCCAATTAGTAGTACAACTAAAAAACTAAGAGTTGTATTATGAAGTTTCTAGATCAAGTTAAAATTTATGTAAAAGCAGGCAATGGAGGACATGGATCTCCTAGCTTCCGTAGAGAAAAATTTATTGAATACGGCGGACCTGATGGAGGCGATGGAGGTAAAGGTGGCACCATATATCTTAGGTCAGAAAGAAATTTAAATACTCTTATCGACTATAGATTTCAACAACACCATAAAGCAGGAAGAGGAGTTAATGGTTCTGGACAAAATCGTACAGGTCACAGTGGAGAAGATTTAATTTTAAAAGTTCCAATAGGTACGCAAGTTTTTGAAGAAGATAATAAAACCTTAATTTATGATTTTAAAAAAGAAGGTGAAGAATTTATTGTAGCTAATGGTGGTAAAGGTGGTCTAGGAAATACTCGATTTAAAAGTTCCACTAATAGAGCTCCCAAAAAATTTACTAAAGGTGCGCCTGGTGAAGAGTATGTAATCTGGCTTCAGTTAAAAACTATTGCTGATGTTGGTATTGTTGGACTACCTAATGCAGGTAAATCAAGCTTATTAGCTTCCATTACAAATGCGATGCCTAAAATTGCTAACTATAAATTTACAACATTAAATCCAAATCTTGGTGTTGCAAGTTATGATGATAAAGAAATAACTCTAGCTGATATTCCTGGATTGGTTGAAGGTGCGCACGAGGGTGTAGGTCTTGGTATTCAATTTTTAAAACACATAGAAAGATGCAAAACTTTAATGCATTTAATAGATATTACTGATGAGGACCTTGAAAATACGTATAAACAAGTTCGAAATGAGTTGGGGAGTTACAGTAAAGATTTACTAGAAAAAAAAGAAATAATTGTATTAAATAAGACAGACTTATTAGAAGAAGAAGAAGTGAAAGAAATTTTAAAAAATTTTTCTAAAAATAAAGATTCTGAGGTAGTTACACTCTCAACATTAGAAAAAGACTCAATATCTAAAATTAAAGCTAAATTGCTCTCCTATGTATCTTAAAGATTCTAAAATAATTGTAATTAAGATTGGTTCATCCTTATTAATAGATGACAAAAAAAAAGTAAGAAGAAAATGGCTCACTGAATTTGCTAAAGATATTCAGGAATTAATAAAACAGAATAAAAAAGTTATTATTGTAAGCTCCGGAGCAATAGCAATGGGTTGCAAAAAACTAAATATTAGCAAAAAAAACCTTAAGATTGATAAAAGTCAGGCTGTTGCTTCTATTGGGCAAATTGAACTAATGAATTTATTTTCAGAAACATTTGTTAAATTAAAAATTAATATTTCCCAAATTCTTCTCACTCTAGAAGATACTGAACAAAGAAGAAGAGCCCTTAACGCAAAAAGAACTTTTGACAATTTATTTAAACTAGGCTTTGTACCAATAGTAAATGAAAATGATACTATCGCCACTTCAGAGATTAAGTATGGTGATAATGACAGATTAGCATCTCGTGTTGCACAAATATCAGGTGCAGACTCCCTTATATTGCTTTCTGATGTAGATGGTCTTTATACACATAATCCAAAAATATATAAAAATGCAAAATTAATAAAAGAAATAAGAAATATAGATAAAGATATAGAAAAAATAGCGACCAAAAGTATTAGTGAGCATGGAACGGGTGGCATGAAAACTAAAATAGATGCTGCTAAGATCTGTCAATTATCAGGATGCCAAATGGTAATAGCAAATGGCTTAATAAACCGACCTATTAAAAAAATAACTGAAGAGAATAATTGTACATGGTTTTTACCTAAGGTTTCAAAATTAGATGCTAGAAAAAAATGGATTATCAGCTCTGTTTCACCTAAAGGTGTGCTGATTATTGATGATGGTGCGAAACAAGCACTTTCAAATGGTAAAAGTTTATTAGCAGCAGGAATAAAAAAAGTATCTGGGCGATTTAGTAAAGGAGATCATATTAAAGTTTTAGATAAAAATAATTATGAATGTGCAAGAGGACTTAGCTCTTTTTCATCTAACGAAATAGAAAAAATAATGGGTCACCACTCAAAAGAAATAGAAAAATTACTAGGATATATTTCCAAATCAGAAGTAATTCATAAAGATGATATAGTAGAGGTATAGAATGAGCAGATATATGAGATTAATAGGTCAAAATGCAAGAAAGGCATCACTTGATAAAGTTAATTCAAAAACTAAAAATAAAGTTTTAAAAAAATATGCTTTCTTATTAGGCAAAGAAAAAAAATCTATATTTAAAGCTAATCAAAAAGATATTCTATTTGCTCTAAATAAGGGCCTAAAAAGTAATCTGATAGAAAGATTAACTATTGATGAAAAAAAGTTAATAGGCATAAAAAATTCTATAAATAAAATTGCTAAATTGAAAGATCCTGTTGATGCTACTTTAGAAAAATGGAGCAGACCAAATGGTTTAACAATTAGCAGAGTGTCTATACCTATTGGTGTTATAGGTGTTGTTTATGAAAGCAGACCCAACGTTACAGCCGATGTTGCAAGTTTATGCTTTAAATCTGGAAATGCTGTAATTTTAAAGGGTGGCTCTGAAGCTATAAATACTAATAAAATTTTAGCAAAACTATTTCGAAAGTCGCTTAAGGAAACTAGAGTGAATGAAAACTTTATTCAATTTATAGACTCTAAAGACAGAAAAATGGTCGACTTTATGCTTTCAAAAATGAAAGATTATATTGATGTAATAATACCTCGTGGTGGAAAAAATTTAGTAAAAAGAGTTCAGCAATTTTCTAACGTCCCTATTATCGGTCACTTGGAAGGTCTTTGTCATACTTTTATTGATAAGAATGCCAATCTAAAGATGGCTACAAACGTTACCTATAATGCAAAGCTAAGAAACACTAGTATTTGTGGCGCTACTGAAACAATTTTGATGCATGAAAAAATTGTTAAGAAATTCTGTAACCCAATTTTAAAAAAGTTAGAAGAAAATAACTGCAAAATTTATGGAGATCGTTTTTTGAAAAAATATTACAAGGGAAAGATTTATCCAGCAAAAGAAAAGGATTGGTCTACTGAATATTTATCATCAACAGTGTCTGTAAAAACAGTTAAAGATTGTGACGACGCTATTAGCCATATTAATAAATATGGGACTATGCATACTGACTCTATCATTACTAAAAATAAAAAAACTGCAAATAAATTCTTAAAAAATGTTAAAAGTTCAATAGCAATGCATAACACATCTACTCAATTTGCTGATGGTGGTGAATTCGGTTTTGGTGGTGAGGTTGGCATTTCGACAAATACTTTGCCTCCAAGAGGACCTGTTGGATTAGGGCAGCTCGTTTCATACAAATACGAAATTATTAGTAATGGTAAAACTAGAAAATAACTTAAAACAAAAAAAAACAAAAATTGGAATCTTGGGGGGAACTTTTGATCCTGCTCACAAAGGTCATTTAGAAATTTCTAAACAGGCTAAAAAAATATTAGAATTAAAAAATATTATATGGGCAATTACCAAACAAAACCCATTTAAAAACACAAGTAAAACAAATTTAAAAAATAGAATAAAATTTGCAAAAAAAATTATTGGTAAAAATGATTTTATTAAAGTAAAATTTTATGAGGAAAAAGTTCTCTCCAATAAAACAATTGACCTCATCAATTACTTAAATAAAGATAAAAAATTTGAGATCTATTTTATTATGGGTGCTGACAATCTAATCAATTTTCATAAATGGTATAAATGGAAATCCATTATAAAAAAATGCAATCTACTTGTGTTTGATCGACAGGGATATAAAGCTAAATCGCTAAAGTCTGTGACCTATAACGGTGTAAATAAAAATAGATTATCTTTTATTAATTTTAAAAAGGTTAATATTTCATCTTCTCAATTAAGAAAAATTTGATAAGGTTAAATAAATTAATGGAAAAAAACATAGACCTTAAAGATTTAATCCTAAAAACCCTAGATTCTAATAAAGCCCTAGATATTATTTCAATAGATCTTAAAAATAAAAGTTCAATGGCTGACTATATGATTATAGCAAGCGGAACTTCTTCTAGACATATTCAGGCTTTATCTGAAATGGTGCTAGAAAAATTAAAGACCAATGGAATAAAAAATTCTAAGATTGAAGGAAAAGAAAGTGGTGATTGGAAATTAGTTGATGGTATAGATTTGATTGTTCATATATTTCATCCTGATAAAAGAAAATTTTATGAATTAGAAAAAATATGGTCAGAAATCATTCCTAAAGAAAAAGTGATGATATGATTTTGACTAAAAGATTTTTTCTTTTTTTTATAATACTATTATTTACTTTTCAAAAAAGTTTTTCTGAAAACACCGACTTATATAAAAAAATTGATTTGTTTGGTGAGGTTCTTGAGAAAATTAGCAAAGAATACGTTGATGAAGTTGATCAATCAAAAAGTATGGACTCAGCCATAAATGGTTTATTGCAATCTCTTGATCCCTATTCCGCATATATGACACCTGAAAGTTTTGAGGGTATGCAAACTGAAACTAGTGGAGAGTTTGGTGGGCTTGGTATTGAAGTTGGCATGGAAGCAGGTGTTGTAAAGGTAATATCACCAATAGATAATACTCCAGCATCAAAAGCAGGATTAAAAGCTGGTGATTATATTGTAAAAATTAATAATACCCAGGTCCAAGGCAAAACATTAATGCAAGCAGTAGACCTAATGAGGGGACCTGTTGGATCGAGTATTGAAATAACAGTTAGAAGAAGAGGTGTAAAAAAAGCATTAATTTTTAATATAACGAGAGAAGTTATTCAGGTTCAGTCTGTAAAATCTGAACTTATAGATAATAACATTGGCTATATAAGATTAACTTCCTTTAACGAAAATAGCAGTGAACAAATTAAAGAAAAAATTAATAAATTAAATAAAAACAAAGATCTAAAGGGTTATATCTTAGATTTAAGAAACAACCCAGGTGGCTTGCTTTCTCAGGCAATTAAAATTTCAGACTTTTTTTTAGAAAATGGTGAGATTGTATCAACAAGAAGTCGACAAGCTTCAGAGAATAGAAAATGGTTTGCTAAAAAAGGTGATCTAACAAATGGTAAAACACTAATTATACTTATTAACTATGGATCAGCTTCAGCATCGGAAATAGTAGCTGGTGCATTAAAAGATCATAAAAGAGCTATTATACTTGGAGAAAATAGTTATGGAAAAGGTTCTGTGCAATCAATAATCCCTTTGAAAAATAGAGGTGCTATTAGATTAACAATTGCAAAATATTATCTCCCTTCAGGAAAATCTATTTCTGAAGTAGGTGTAACACCTGATATAGAAGTTGCAGAAGGTTCGGATGATTTTAAATTTAACTCTGAAACTGATAATCAATTGAATTTTGCAATAAAACTATTCAACGGATAAATGCCAGATAGTAAAGTGAATTTACCTCTTAGAAGTGGGGTTGGAATTGTTGTCCTGAACAAAGATAATAAAGTTTTTGTTGCAAAAAGGATTGATAATCAAAAAAATTTTTGGCAGATGCCCCAAGGTGGTGTTGATAAGGGTGAGGACTATTTAACTGCTGCTTACAGAGAGCTAGAAGAAGAAACTAGTATAAAAAATGTTGAACTAATCAAAGAATGTGATGGATTAATCTCTTATGAATTACCAAAAAACTTACTAGGTATAATTTGGAAAGGTAAATATAGAGGTCAGGAACAAAAGTGGTTTATAATGAGATTTTTAGGACAAGATAATGAGATTGATATTAAAACTAAACACCCTGAATTTTGTGAATGGAAATGGATTGATCTAGAAAATATAACTGACCTAGTTGTAGACTTTAAGCTACATGTGTACAAAGATGTTAAAGAAAAAGTAAAAGAAATTCTTAATTAAGAGTTTTTAGCACATCAATTTTTTGATCAACTAAGTATTTATTTTGATCTGTAATGTCACTATTTTTTGAATTTTCTTCTGCTTGAGCAAGTAGTTCACTAATTTTATCTTTATCAATATCTTTAATATTAAAAATAGAACTTGTTAGAACTGATAAATTATTATTCTTAAATTCAACAATTCCATCCTCAACATAGTAATTATCCTCACCTGATTTAGAAAAGATTTTAATAATCCCTGGCTTTAGAAATGAAATAATTGAGATATGGTCCTTTAAAATCCCCATTTCTCCCTCAAAAGCAGGTACAACAACTTCTGTTACATCTTCTTTTGAAAGAAAAGATTTTTCTGGATTTACAATTTCTATTTTGAACTCTTCACTCATTATGCAGCAGCATCTTTCGCCATTTTTTCTGCTTTTTCTACAGCTTCTTCAATTGTGCCCACCATATAAAATGCAGCTTCTGGTAAATGATCATACTCACCATTACATATTGCAGCAAAACCTTTAATTGTAGATTCTAAATCTACTAATTTTCCTGGAGAACCAGTAAAGACTTCAGCAACAAAGAAAGGTTGTGATAAAAATCTTTGTATTTTACGCGCTCTAGCTACTGTTAATTTATCTTCTTCAGATAATTCATCCATTCCTAAAATTGCAATAATATCTTGCAGAGATTTGTAAGTTTGAAGAATTTTTTGCACTTCTCTTGCAACTCTGTAATGCTCATCACCAACTATTCTAGGATCTAAAATTCTAGAAGTAGAATCTAGAGGATCAACTGCTGGATAAATTCCAATTTCAGCTATCTGTCTCGATAATACAGTTGTTGCATCTAAGTGAGCAAAAGATGTAGCAGGTGCCGGGTCAGTTAAATCATCTGCTGGTACATAAATCGCTTGTACAGATGTAATAGAACCCTTGTTAGTAGTCGTAATTCTTTCTTGAAGATTACCCATGTCAGTTGCAAGTGTAGGCTGATATCCCACTGCTGAAGGAATTCTTCCTAATAGTGCAGAAACTTCTGAACCTGCTTGAGTAAATCTAAAGATATTATCAACAAAGAATAATACGTCTTGTCCTTCTTGATCTCTAAAATATTCAGCCACAGTTAAACCTGTTAAGGCAACTCTTGCTCTAGCTCCTGGAGGTTCATTCATTTGACCATACACTAGTGCAGCTTTTGATCCTGGACCTTCTGGCTTAATAACGCCTGAATCTATCATTTCGTGATAAAGGTCATTTCCTTCTCTAGTTCTTTCTCCAACACCAGCAAACACAGAAAATCCACCATGAGCTTTTGCTACGTTGTTAATTAATTCCATAATAAGTACTGTCTTACCAACACCCGCACCTCCAAATAAACCAATTTTTCCTCCTTTGGCGTATGGTGCTAATAGATCAACTACTTTAATTCCTGTAACTAGAATTTCTGTCTCTGTTGACTGATCACTAAATTCAGGTGCGGCTCTATGAATTGGCCATTTTTCTTTTGTTTTAACTTCACCCTTTTCATCGATGGGTTCACCTATTACATTTATAATTCTTCCTAAAGTTTCCGGACCAACTGGAACTTGTATAGGAGCACCTGTTGCGGTTACTTCGTCTCCTCTTTTTAATCCTTCAGTAGCATCCATTGCAATTGTTCTAACACTTGACTCACCAAGGTGCTGAGCAACTTCTAAAACTAATCTGTTGTCTCCATTTTTACATTCTAATGCTGATAAAATTTCTGGTAATTCTCCATCAAATTTTACGTCTACTACTGCTCCAATGATCTGTGTGATTTTTCCTTTGCTCATAATTATAAACTTTCCGCTCCTGATATGATTTCAATTAGTTCTTTTGTAATAGCTGCTTGACGACTTCTATTATACTCAATAGTTAGCTTGTCAACCATTTCACCTGCGTTACGGGTTGCATTGTCCATTGCACTCATTCTTGAGCCCTGTTCGCTAGCTGAATTTTCTAACATCGCTTTAAAAATCTGAGTAGATATGTTTTTAGGCAATAAGTTGCTTAAAATTTCATCTTCGTCTGGTTCAAATTCATAATTATCCTCAGAAGAATTTTCTTCTGCTTCAGATGTTTTTAAAGGAATTATTTGTTGTTCTTGAGGTATCTGAGTGATTACATTTTTAAATTTATTATAAAAAATTGTACACACATCAAATTCTTCTTTTTCAAAGTTTTCAATTATCATTTTTCCAACTTTTTCAGCATCTAGATAGTTGATAGTTTTTGAATCTTTAAAAGATATTCTCTCTACGATATCATCTTTATAAACTCTTTTTAATTGATCATACCCTTTAGATCCAACAGTTATAATTTTTAAAGTTTTTCCCTCATCAGATATTTTTTGAAAATATGTTTTTGCTTTTTTAATAATATTTGTATTAAAACCACCACATAGACCACGATCAGATGTTAACACAATACATAAATGCACTTTATCTTCTCCTGTTCCTGAAAGAAGCTTAGGAGCATTTTCCTTATCAGAAATGCCACTAGATAAATTAAGAATAATGTTATTCATTTTTTCAGAATAAGGTCTTCCCTTTTCAGCATTTTCCTGGGCTCTTCTAAGTTTAGCGGCCGCAACCATTTTCATGGCTTTGGTAATTTTTTGTGTAGACTTTACACTCGCTATTCTTTTTTTTAAGTCGTCTAGTGTTGCCATATTTTAAGAATTAAAGTTCTTCTTAAGTTCCATGATAGTATCAACTAATGATTTTTCAGTATCTTCTTCAAGCTTACCTGAACTTAAAACAGATTCTAAAATTTCTGGTTTTTCAGATTTACATTTTTCAATAATCTTAGATTCGAACTCAGCAATATCTTTAAGTTCCACATCATCCAAATAACCTTTAACTCCACAGAAAACTGAAATTACTTGTTCAGCAACTGTCATAGGGGAATATTGTTTTTGTTTTAAAAGTTCAGTTAGTTTTGAACCTCTATTTAAAAGTTTTTGTGTAGATGCATCTAAATCAGATCCAAATTGTGCAAAGGCAGCCATCTCTCTATATTGAGCAAGCTCTAGCTTCATTGAACCAGAAACTTTTTTCATTGCTTTTGTTTGTGCTGCAGATCCAACTCTAGAAACTGATAGACCTACGTTAATCGCTGGTCTAATTCCTTGGTTAAATAATTCTGTTTCAAGAAATATTTGACCATCCGTAATTGAAATAACGTTAGTTGGAATAAAAGCAGATACGTCTCCACCTTGCGTTTCAATTATAGGAAGAGCAGTTAACGAACCTCCACCATGCTCATCACTAAGCTTGGCTGCTCTCTCAAGTAATCTGCTGTGTAAATAAAATACATCTCCCGGATAAGCTTCTCTTCCTGGCGGTCTTCTTAATAAAAGTGACATTTGTCTATAAGCTACAGCCTGTTTAGATAAATCGTCATAAATGATTAATGCATGCATACCATTATCTCTATAGTATTCACCCATAGTACAGCCTGTATATGGTGCTAAAAACTGAAGCGGCGCTGCGTCTGAAGCAGTAGCAGCAACAATTGTTGTATATTCCATTGCACCAGCTTCTTCTAAAGTTTTTTGAATTTGTCTAACGGTAGATCTTTTTTGACCTATAGCAACATAGATACAATAAAGTTTTTGCTTCTCATCACCAGACTCATTTATTTTTTTCTGGTTAATGATCGCATCGATAGCAACTGCAGTTTTTCCAGTTTGTCTATCCCCAATAATTAATTCACGCTGTCCTCTTCCAACTGGAACTAGACTGTCAATTGATTTTAAGCCTGTTTGCATTGGTTCACTAACAGATTGTCTTGGAATAATTCCAGGAGCTTTTACTTCAACTCTACTTCTTTTAGTTGCTTTATCTAAAGCACCTTTGCCATCAATTGGATTTCCTAATCCATCAACAACTCTTCCTAATAATTCTTTTCCAACAGGTGTATCTACAATACTTCCTGTTCTTTTAACAACGTCACCTTCTTTAATTTTTCTATCGTCTCCGAAAATTACAACTCCAACATTTTCACTTTCTAAGTTTAGAGCCATTCCTTTTGATCCATCAGAAAATTCTACCATCTCTCCAGCTTGAACATTGTCTAATCCGTACACTCTAGCAATACCATCTCCTACTGACAAAACTTGACCAACCTCAGTCACTTCTGCTTTATCGCCAAATTTTTTAATTTGCTCTTTTAATATCTTTGTTACTTCTGATGGGTTTATATCCATTTATGCCTCTATCATCCTATTTTCGATTTGTTGTAATTTATTTTTAATGGAAGTGTCCACCATTGTGCTTCCGACTTGCACAATCAAACCCCCAATTAAACTTGCATCGTGTTTGTAGTTTAATTTTATTTTTGAACTAAAGTTTTTAGTCAATTCTTCTTTTATATTGTTAATTTCATTTTCAGTAAGATCTTTTGCAGAAGTTAATTCTGCTTTTAATTCACCTCTTTTGACTGAACATGTCTCAACAAAGCTTTTTAGAATTTTATCCACATAAAAGAATCTTCTTTTAGATATTAGAAAGCTTAAAAATTTAGTTAATAATTCATTCAATTTATATTGTTCTGAAATTTTACTTAGAGCATTTAATTGGTCTTCTTTGTTATTCGTTGGATCCTTGATTAAAGATTTAAAATCTTCACTTGAAGTAATTAAATTGATAATTGAAGCAGAATGAACCTCGATCTCATTTAAATTATTAGCTTCTACAGCTAATTCATAAAGTGCCAGGGAATATCTACCTGCTGATGTTTCAGAAAAACCTTTATTTTTGCTCAATTTATTGTTCCTTATAAATATTAGAAGATTTATTAAAATTTCGTTTTAATTAACATATGACTCCTAGCTCTTCAAGTCACACATTGTCTAAAAGTCTTGTTTTTTCTTTGTTAATTGAAGTTTATTGGGTCAACATCAACCGTTAGTTTCATTCCAGCTGGAAATTTGAATTTTTCAATGACTTTTGAAAGGGAATTTTGAACCTTGAGAGATTTTCGACCCCTGATCAAAAGTCTTACTCTAAACCTTCTTTTTAATCTAAATATAGGTGCATTTACAGGACCAAGCACTCTACCATCAACAGCACTTTCTATAAAACTTTTAAATTTATAAGCCTCTTTTTCAAGTTCTCTTTCATTATTACCGGTAATTATTAAGGCAATAAATCTTTGAAACGGTGGAAGGTTATTTTCCCTTCTAATTTCAAGTTCTTTATCTAAAAAAATATCAGGATCTTTATTGGTAATGTCTGTTATCATTTTGGTATCTAAATTATAAGTTTGAAAATAAACAGTTGCTGGCTTTCCTGTTCTTCCTGCTCTACCTGAAAGTTGATGATATAATTGTAAATTCTTTTCAGCACCTCTTAGGTCGTGACCTTGTGATGATAAATCGATATCAACAACAACAATACAATTTAAACTTGGAAAGTGAAATCCTTTAGAAATTAATTGAGTTCCAATTAAAATTTGAATTTTATTATCTATAATTTTTTCTAAAACATCTGCTGAACTTTTTTTATTCATTGTATCGCTAGAAAATATAGTTGTTTCCTTGGTGGGAAAAATTTTTTTTACTTCTTCTGATATCCTTTCAACTCCAGGCCCACTAAAAATAAAATCACATTTTCCTTCTTTTGAGCAGTCCCTATTTAGTAAAGTTTTGTATCCACAGTAGTGACATAATAAATTTTGTTTGTTTTTGTGATAAACTAAATTTATTGAACAATTTGGACATGAATAACTAGTAAAACATTTTTTACATAAAACATGGGGTGAAAATCCTCTTCTATTTAAAAAAAATAATACTTGATCTTTTTTTTCAAGATGAAATTTTACTTTCTCGATTGTTTCTTTAGCTATCCAAGATTGAGATTCGAGTTTGGAATTATTTAGATTAATTATTTCATATTTTGGTAAAGATGCATTTAAATATCTTTGATCAAGTTTTGATAAACTATATTTGCCTTTTTTAATATTGTCATAAGTTTCAATAGAGGGTACGGCTGTTATTAAATTGATTGGAATATTTTCAAAGGATGCTCTAGAAATTGCCATATCTCTTGCGTTATAAGTTACTCCCTCATCTTGCTTATAAGATTGATCATGTTCTTCATCAACAATGATTAATCCTAGTTTTTTAAAAGGTAAAAATAATGAAGATCGAGCACCAATTACAACTTTAATTTTATCATTTGCTATTCCACTCCAAATAATTTCTTTATTTTTTTTTGTAATACCTGAGTGCCACACAGCAGGCTTGAAACCAAAAAATTCTATAAATTTATTTTGAAATTGTCCTGTTAATCCGATTTCTGGTAATAGAATTAATCCTTGAAAACCCTTATTAATTATCTCTTTTAAAGCTTCAAAATAGACCATTGTTTTACCTGAGCCTGTAGTACCTTGTAAAACATGAACTCTAAATTTTTGATTTAATACATTCATTTTTTTTAATGAATTTTTTTGCTCTTTAGAAAGTTTTATTTCATTTTCTTTGATATCAATTTTGAATGGCTCATAAGCTTCAATTGGTAACTTTTCTATGGCGCCACTACTTAATAATAACAATTTTAATGCCATACCTTTAGGGGTCATATTGTATTCAGAAAACCAATTTAAGAATTTAATTGTATTTTTCTTTAAGGGTGGAACATCTAATTTTCTTAAAACTTTTTTAATAGCAAAATTTTTGTTTGTTTTTTTTTCAAAATCATCCCATACAACTCCAGTCACCTCTGACTTTCCAAAAGGCACTGCCACGTAGTCTCCAACTTTTAAATTTAAATCTGAATTATAGGTAAATGGATGATTAAAAATATTTGGTATAAGAATCGGTACTTTCATATTTTTATAATATGAAAATACTTTAAGAGTGTATTGCTCTTTTATCTACTGATAAAGCTGCTTCTTTTACAGCTTCTGAGAATGTTGGATGCGCATGACACGTTCTTGCAATATCCTCAGCGCTAGCACCAAACTCCATTGCTACTCCAATTTCTCCAATTAATTCACCTGCATGAGGTCCAATAATATGTGCTCCTAAAACTCTATCTGTTTTTTCATCAGCTAAGATTTTCACAAAACCTTCTGCTTCATCAATTGCTTTAGCTCTTGAATTTGCCATAAATGAAAATTTACCAATTTTATATTTAGTATTTGCTTCTTTTAATTGTTCTTCTGTTTTCCCAATTGAAGCAACCTCTGGTGTTGTATAAACAACTCCAGGAATAATATCATAATTAACATGTCCTGATTGTCCTGCAATATTTTCTGCAACTGCAATACCTTCGTCCTCAGCTTTGTGAGCAAGCATCGGTCCATCAATTACATCTCCAATAGCATATACATTCTCAACATTTGTTTGAAATGTTTTGTCAGTTTTAATTCTTTTCTTTTCATCTAATTCAACACCAATTGCTTCTAAATTTAAGTTAGTTGTATTAGGTTTTCTACCAACAGATATAAGAACTACATCACAATCAAAATCTGCTTTTTTTCCATCTTTATCTGATGTTGAAACTATAGCACCATTAGCATTTTTTTTAATTCCTTCTACTTTTGTCTGCATATGAAAATTAATTCCTTGTTTCTTTAATATTTTCATAAACTCTGTAGATATTTCTCTATCCATACCAGGAGTAATATGCTCTAAAAATTCAACCACATGAACCTCAGCACCTAATCTAGACCAAACAGATCCCATCTCCAACCCTATATAACCACCACCAACTACAACCATTTTTTTTGGCACAGTTTCTAAAGTTAATGCTCCTGTTGAAGATACAATTATTTTTTCATCAAATTCAATACCTGGTAATGCAACTGGAACTGACCCGGTGCTAATAACTGTTTTATCTGTTTCAATTATAGTTTCTTTTTTTTGATCATCTAATATTGAAATTTTATTTGCAGATTTAAAGCTTCCTGTACCCTTAAAGTAAGTGACTTTATTTTTCTTAAATAAAAATTCTACACCTTTAGTCAAAATTGTTACTGCTTTATCCTTATTTTGCATCATTTTTTGAAGATTAAGTTTTACCTCACCCACTTCTATGCCAAGTTTAGAAAAATTTTGTGCCTTATGATAATTTTCAGAAATATTTAATAAATTTTTAGAAGGTATGCACCCTACATTTAAACAGGTTCCACCTAATGAACCTCTTGATTCTATACATGCAGTTTTAAGTCCTAATTGTGCTAATCTTATCGCACACACATAGCCTCCTGGACCACCACCTATTACTACTGCTTGAAATTTATCTGACATTTAAATATTTAAAAATAACCTTCTTGGATCCTCTAAATTTTCTTTAACCATTTTTAAGAATGATACTGACTCTTTTCCATCTATAATTCTGTGATCATAAGATAAGGCAAGATACATAATAGGTCTAATTTTAATCTCACCATCAACTACCATTGGTCTTTCGACTATATTATGCATACCTAATACACCAGATTGAGGTAAGTTTAATATTGGAGTAGATAACATTGAACCATACACTCCACCATTACTAATTGTAAAAGTTCCACCCTGAAGGTCTTCTATGGTTATTTTTCCATCTCTCGCTTTTTCAGAAATAGTTTTAATATTTTTTTCAATATCAGCAAATGACAATTGATCTGCATCCCTTAATACTGGTACTACTAATCCTTTTTCAGTTCCTACTGCAAAACTCATATTATAATAATTTTTATAAATAATTTCATCTCCATCAATTTCAGCATTAACTGATGGATACATTTTTAGTGCAGCAACACATGCTTTTACAAAAAATGACATGAACCCTAATTTAATTCCGTACCTGCTTTGGAAGTCTTCCTGGTTCTCTTTTCTCATTTCCATTATGCCAGTCATATCAACTTCATTGAAAGTTGTTAATAATGCTGCATTTTCTTGTGCTTGTTTTAATCTTTTTGCAATTGTTTGTCTAAGCCTAGACATTTTAATTCTCTCTTCTTGACCATATTTAATTTTTCTTTCTGATGGTTGAGGGTTCTCTCCCATCATACTAATTAGGTCACCTTTAAGAACTCTACCCTCTTTACCAGAGCCACTAACTTTTTTTAAATCAATTTTATTTTCAACTACAATTTTTCTTACTGCTGGTGAAAGTATTTCATTATTATTATTTGAAGAATTAGTTTTCTCCTCTTTAACCTCATTGGTTAATACCAATGGCTCTTCCTCTTCAGGTTCTTTAAGAACTTTAGGAGCTTCTTTTTTAATTTCTAAATTAACTACATTATTTTCTGTTTTCTTAGGTTCAATTTTTGTAATTATTTTTTTTTCAGATGGTTGAGCTCCATTTTGACTTATCATACCAAGAAGAGCACCTACTTCGACTGTTTCTCCATCTTTAGAATTTATTTCAGACAAAACCCCATCAATTGGAGATGGTACTTCTAAATTAACTTTATCTGTCTCTAATTCTACAATTGCCTCATCAGCTACCACTGTATCGCCTTCTTTCTTAAGCCACTTAGCAACTGTCGCTTCAGTAATGCTTTCTCCAAGAACTGGTACTAAAATTTTTTCACTCATTTTTATTCAAAAACCTTGTTAATAATTTCTTGCTGTTGTGAAATATGTCTTTTTGCAAACCCTGTAGCTGGAGACGCGTCTGGACTTCTTCCTATATAAGAAATTTCCTTATTATTAGCGTTAATAGTTTCTAATGTCCATTGTATATAATCTCTTACAGAAAACCATGCTCCCATATTTTTTGGTTCTTCCTGGCACCAATAAAATTTAGCATTTTTTGCATACTTTTTGATTTCTCTAACTAAACTTTTAACTGGAAAAGGATAAAGTTGTTCAACTCTGTACAACACTACATCGTCTTTTTTAAGTTTTTCTCTCGCTTCTAGTAGATCAAAATAAACTTTTCCTGAACATAAAATTACTTTTTTTATTTTTGAGCTTTCTTTTAATTTTATAAATCCATTTTCTTCATCTAGTGCGTGATCCCATAAGATTCTGTGAAAAAAAGTATCTTTATTAAAGTCTTCTATATTGGAAACACAATATTTATTTCTTAACAAAGATTTTGGTGTCATAATTATTAGAGGTTTTCTAAACTCTCTATGCATTTGACGTCTCAAAGCATGGTAATAATTTGCAGGTGTTGTGCAATTCAATACTTGTAAGTTATCATTTGCGCATAGTTGTAAAAATCTTTCTAGTCTTGCTGAAGAGTGTTCTGGTCCTTGGCCTTCATATCCATGAGGTAAAAGCATTACTAGCCCAGATGCTCTAGTCCATTTTCTTTCTCCTGATGCAATAAACTGATCAATAACTACTTGTGCTCCATTTGCAAAATCTCCAAATTGTGCTTCCCAAATAGTTAAAGTATTAGGTTCAACTAAACTATATCCATACTCAAAACCTAAAACTGCTAATTCTGATAAAAAACTATCAACTATTTCGTATCTCATTTGATTTTTTGAAATATTATTTAAAGGTATATATCTAGAGTTGTCTTCTTGATTCCTCAAAACTGAATGTCTTTGACTAAATGTTCCTCTACCAGAATCTTGTCCAACTAATCTTACTGGATAACCTTCTTCTAACAATGATCCAAATGCTAGTGCTTCAGCGGTTGACCAGTCAATACCTTTTCCATTAGATACCGATGCTTTCCTAGCGTCTAAAATTTTAACAATAGTTTTATGTAATTTTAATTTTTCTGGAGTTGCATTAATTTTTTCAGAAATTTCTAAAAGTTTTTGTTGATCATAGCCACTTACACCTCTTTTATCTTTTCCTTTTTCTGGTTTATATCTTGACCATGTTCCCTCATACCATTCTATTTTTGGTTTATAGTCTTTTGCATTTTTATATTGATCATCAAGCAAATTTTTAAAATCTGTTTTAAATTTACTTAACTCACTTTCTGAAAGTGTATTTTCATTTACTAATTTTTTCCCATACAGCTCAACTGGTGTGGGGTGAGACCTAATCTTTTTATACATCAATGGCTGTGTAAAAGAAGGTTCGTCTCCTTCATTATGTCCGAATCTTCTATAACAGATTAAATCAACCACTACGTCTCTATTAAATTTTAATCTAAATTCTGTTGCAATCCTTGTTGCATAAACAACTGCTTCTGGATCATCTCCATTCACATGAAGTATTGGAGCGTCTACCATTTTTGCAACATCAGATGGATATGGTGATGACCTTGCAAATCTTGGGCTTGTAGTAAAGCCTATTTGATTATTAACAATAATATGAATTGTTCCACCTGTGTTATGGCCTGGTAAACCAGACATGGCAAAACATTCAGCCACCACTCCTTGTCCAGCAAAGGCTGCATCTCCATGTATCAGAATTGGTATAACTTTATTTCTTTCTTTATCTTTGTGAAAAAATTGTTTTGCTCGAGTTTGTCCAAGTACCACAGGATTGACTGCCTCTAAATGTGAAGGGTTATCTGTAAGACTAACATGCACAGAATTGCCATCAAACTCTCTATTTGATGATGCTCCTAGATGGTATTTTACATCTCCTGCACCTTCTTCCCCTGATGTTTGAACATCTCCTGCAAATTCATTAAATATTCTTTTGTAAGATTTTTGTAATACATTTGCTAATACATTGAGTCTTCCTCGATGAGACATACCAATTTTGACTTCTTTAACTTCAGCTTGCCCACCAATTTTAATTATTTGTTCTAGCGCAGGTATTAAACCTTCTCCCCCATCTAAACCAAATCTTTTTGTTCCCACATATTTTTTATGTAAAAATTTTTCAAAACCTTCTGCTTGAATTAGTTTCATTAAAATAGCTTCTTTACCATTTTTTGTAAATTGAAGAGAGTTCTCATCTTGCTCAATTCTATCTCTAAGCCATTTTCTTTCTGTTGGGTTTGATATATGCATATATTCATAACCAATTGGACCACAGTAAGTTTTATTTAGGAAATTTAATATTTCTTTTATAGTAGAGTGTTCTTTATTAATTACACCATCTAAGTAAATTTTCTCATCATAATTTTCTTTTTTAAATCCATAATGCTCAGGATGAAGTTCATCTAGATATTCTGTTTCCATCATTCCTAGAGGATCAAGCTTAGCTAGTAAATGTCCTCTTTGTCTATATGCTCTAATTAATGCAACAGCTCTAATTGAGTTAATATTGCTTTTGACTAAATCTTTTGAATTAACTTTTGGAATGTTGCCTTCATTAGAAAGTTTTTTTTCGCCTTCTTCAGTCCTTTTTTCAACTTCATCAATATCAATTTTTTTTTTTATACTCCATGATGGACCATTAATTTCTTTGGCAATCATACTTAAATCTTCACTCATACCCTCAAAATAATTTTGCCAACTTTCAGGAAGATCTTTGTCTTTATTTATAAACTTTAAATACATTTGCTCTATAAATGCACTGTTAGACTTACTAAGAAATGAAGTTTTTTCGAATTCGAGATTTTTTGATGATGACATCTATTCTATTGATATAATATCAGATAAATAATTTTCAATTAGATAATTTATTAAATAATGTTTTGCCAAGTTCTGATGGTGATTTTGCAATTGTAATTCCACATTCTTCCATCTTTTTTATCTTATCCTCTGCTCCGCCCTTACCACCTGAAATAATAGCTCCTGCATGACCCATTGTTCTTCCTGGAGGTGCTGTTATTCCAGCAACAAATCCAACCATAGGTTTTTTTATTTTATGGTTTTTAACAAATTCAGCTGCTTCTTCTTCAGCAGAACCGCCAATTTCACCAATCATAAGAATAGATTCTGTCTCAGCATCATTTAAAAATAAATCTAAACAATCAATAAAGTTTGTTCCATTTATCGGATCTCCACCAATTCCTATACAAGTAGATTGTCCTAATCCATTTTCAGTTGTTTGTGCAACTGCCTCATAGGTTAAAGTTCCAGATCTTGAAACAATTCCAACAGAACCTTTCTTGTGAATATTTCCAGGCATAATCCCAATCTTACATTCATCAGGAGTAATTATTCCTGGACAATTAGGTCCTATCAATCTGCTTTTTGAATTATTTAGCTTTTGTTTTACACGGAGCATATCTTGAATTGGTACACCTTCGGTAATACAAACTATAAGCTCAATTGATGCATCAATTGCTTCTATAATAGCTGCTGCTGCAAATTTTGCTGGCACATAAATCATAGTTGCATCAGCGCCAACTTCTTGTTTTGCTTCAGCTACAGTATTAAATACTGGACGGTCAAGATGTTTTTGTCCTCCCTTTTTTGGAGTAACTCCACCCACAAGATTAGTTCCATATTTTAATGCTTGTTCTGAATGAAAAGTTCCATGTGTACCTGTAAAACCTTGGCATATAACTTTTGTATTTTTATTAATCAAAACTGACATTCTATTTTATAGCCTTAACTATTTTTTTTGCAGCATCATCCAAATTTTCTGCTGAAATTAATTTTAATCCTGAATTATCTAAAATTTCTTTTCCTTCTTTAAAGTTTGTTCCTGCAAGTCTAACTACTAATGGAACACTTATATTTATTTCTTTGGCAGCATCAACAACGCCTTGAGCAAGTACATCACATCTCATAATTCCCCCAAAAATGTTTATTAGTATGCCTTTAACATTTTTGTCCGAAAGAATAATCTTAAGAGCAGCTGAAACTTTTTCTTTTGAAGCTCCTCCTCCAACATCTAAAAAGTTTGCTGGCTCTTCACCATATAATTTAATTATATCCATTGTTGCCATTGCAAGACCTGCTCCATTGACCATGCAGCCAATGCTTCCATCTAGCTTTATGTAAGCAAGATCGTGTTTACTCGCATCTATTTCTGCAGGATCTTCTTCATTTAAATCCCTAAGCTCGATTATTTCAGGATGTCTAAATAAAGCATTAGAGTCAAAATTAACTTTTGCATCTAAACAAATTATTTTTTTTTCTTTAGTTAATATTAGTGGGTTAACTTCAACCATGTTGGCGTCTGTGCCTAAAAACATTTTATATACTGATTTTATCAGCGCTATTGCTTGTTTTTTTGCATCATCTGCTAAAGCATAAATTGCAATTATTTTTTCACAGTCAGCATCAGAAATTTCATCAGTAATATCTATTTTAGTTGTTATAATTTTTTCTGGAGTTTTTTCTGCAACTTCTTCAATGTCCATTCCACCTTGATCGCTGGATATAAATACTATTTTTGAACTTGCTCTATCTACTAAACAAGATAAATAAAATTCTTTATCAATATTAGAGGACTCTTCTACATATAATCTTTTTACTTCTCTTCCTGCTGGGCCAGTTTGATGTGTTACGAGTGTTTTTCCAAGCAATTCTTTTGCAGCAACACTTAATTCATCAATTGTGTTTAAAATTTTTACACCTCCAGCTTTACCTCGTCCACCAGCATGAATTTGTGCTTTTAAAACAAATTTTTCTGTTTTTAATGATTTTGCTTTTTCAATCAACTCAACGACTGTAAAAGCAAAAACTCCTTCAGGAACTACCGCTCCATATTTTTTTAAAATTTGCTTGGCCTGGTGTTCGTGAATATTCATTATTTAGAAAGATCTGGATCTATTTTAGATGCAGCTTCCCATAATGCTTTCACAGCATCTATAGAGTGCATAAATTCTTTTTTTTCTTTTTCATCTAAATCTATTTGCTCTATTTTTTCAACACCATCTTTACCAATTATTACTGGTACACCAGCATAAACATTACTAACTCCATATTCACCATTTAAATGAACTGCACATGGAAGTAATTTTTTTTCATCTTTTAAATATGCTTCTGCCATTTGTACACCTGAAGCTGCTGGTGCATAAAATGCAGAACCTTTTTCTAGATATTTAACAATCTCAGCTCCTCCATCTCTAGTTCTTTGATTAATTTCTTCTAACCTTTCTGGAGATATTTTTCCTTCTTTAACTAAGTCTAATAATGGTTTACCTGAAACTTTTGTAAATCTTGGTAGGGGAACCATTGTGTCTCCATGACCTCCCATAACCATTGCTTCAATTTCTTTTACCGGAACATTAAGCTCTAGAGATAAAAATAATTTAAATCTTGAGCTGTCCAAAATTCCTGCCATTCCAACTACTTTATTTGCTGGTAAGCCTGAAAATTTTTGAAAGGCCATCACCATAACGTCTAGTGGATTTGTAATGCATATTACAAATGCATTGGGTGCATTTTTTTTAATACCCTCTGCTACTTGTTTAATAATTTTTAAATTAATACCTAATAAATCATCTCTGCTCATTCCTGGTTTTCTTGGAACTCCTGCAGTGATTATTATTACATCTGAATCTTTTATATCTTCATAATTGTCTGTACCTGAAAATTTTACATTAAAACCATCAACAGAGGAAGATTGAGCTATGTCTAGAGCTTTTCCTTTAGCTATACCACTTGCAACATCAAAAAGTACCACCTCATCAGCTACTTCTTTAGTTCCTATTAAGTGAGCAAGAGTGCCCCCAATTTGACCTGCTCCTATTAAAGATATTTTTTTCATTTCTCTCCTTATTTCATTGTTGGCATGACAAATTCTGCATTAGATCTTGTTCCAGAAGGCCATCTTGATGTTACTGTTTTAAGCTTTGTATAAAATTTAATTCCTTCAGCTCCGTGCATTGCACTATCTCCAAATAATGATCTTTTCCATCCACCAAAACTATGGAATGCCATTGGTACAGGTATTGGAACATTAATTCCAACCATACCAACTTGAATTTTACTAGCAAACGTTCTTCCAGCATCACCATCTCTTGTGTAAATGCTTACTCCATTACCATACTCATGGTCGTTAATTAACTTTGTTGCTTCTTCAAAAGTTTTAACTCTTATGACTGATAAAACAGGTCCAAATATTTCTTCTTTATAAATTCTCATATCCTTTTTAACGTGATCAAATAAACAACCTCCTATAAAAAAACCATTTTCATATCCTTGAAGTTTTATATTTCTTCCATCAACAACTAATTTAGCACCTTCTTCAACTCCAAGATCAACATAACTTTTTACTTTTTCTAAATGTTCTTTGGTGACTAGTGGACCCATCTCAGATGTTTTATCCATACCAGGTCCTACTTTTAATGCTTCAGCTTTTTTTGATAAACGAGCAACTAGCTCATCACCTATATCTCCTACAGCTACTGCTACTGATTGTGCCATACATCTCTCTCCTGCAGACCCATATGCAGCACCCATTAATCCATTTACCGCACCATCAAGGTCACAGTCAGGCATTACAACTAAATGATTTTTTGCACCACCTAAAGCTTGAACCCTTTTTTCATTTTTTGCAGAGTTTTCATAAATATATTTTGCAATTGGTGTTGAGCCTACAAAGCTTACAGCTTTGACATCTTTGTTTGTTAAAATCGCATCAACAGCTTCTTTATCTCCATTAACAACATTAAAAACACCATCTGGTAGTCCTGCTTCTGTTAGCAATTCTGCTAATCTTAGTGGGCAAGATGGATCTTTTTCTGACGGTTTTAAAATAAATGTATTTCCACATGCAATAGCAATAGGAAACATCCACATTGGCACCATTGCAGGAAAATTAAAAGGTGTAATTCCAGCAACAACTCCAAGTGGTTGTCGCATAGACCAACTATCTACATTTGTTCCTACATTTTCTGAAAATTCTCCTTTAAGTAGATGTGGAATCCCACACGCAAATTCAACAACTTCTAGTCCTCTTGTTAAAGAACCTTTGGCATCTTCATAAACTTTCCCATGCTCTGAGACTATTAACTTTGTAAGTTCATCGGCATTTTTTTCTATTAACTCTTTAAATTTAAACATTACCCTTGCTCTTTGAAGTGAAGGTTTTAAAGACCAAGTTTCAAAAGCTTTTTGGGCTACTTCTACAGCTTTATCTAGATCTGCTTTACTGGCTAATCTTATCTCAGACTCTTGTTCGCCAGTTGCTGGATTAAAAACTTTGCTTTTTCTGTCCGAAGAGCCTGAAATTAGCTTTCCGCCAACAAAATGTTCTAATAAATTCATGAATGGTGTTATTTAAAGGGGTAATTAGCTTGTTGCAAGCATTTTTTTCAATTCAGCTATAGCTTTTGCTGGATTTAATCCCTTTGGACAAGCATTAGTACAATTCATAATAGTATGACATCTATAAAGTTTAAGCTCATCAGCTACTTTTTTTAATCTCTCTTTTTTTTCATCATCTCTACTATCAACTATCCATCTATAAGCCTGAAGTAAAACTGCAGGACCTAAATATTTATCACCATTCCACCAATAACTTGGACAAGATGTTGAGCAGCATGCACACATGATACATTCATATGCACCGTCTAATTTTACTCTGTCTTCTTTAGTTTGTAATATCTCAGTGGTTTCAACTTTTGTATTTGTTTTTAGCCATGGCTCGATTGATTCATACTGTTTGTATAATCCGCTTAAATCACCAATTAAATCTTTTTTAACTTTTAAATGAGGTAATGGATAAATATTTATATCACCTTCAATTTCTGAATGAGGCTTTGTACATGCTAAACCATTTTTACCATCCATATTCATTGCACAAGATCCACAAACTCCATGTGCACACGATCTACGATAAGCTAATGATGGGTCAATTTCGTTTTTAATTTTATTTAAAATATCTAATACTTTTGAAGGACAATTATCCATATCCACTTCATAGGTATCTACTCTTGGGTTTTCTCCATTTGAGGGATCCCATCTGTAAACATTTACTTTTCTAATATTTTTTGACCCAGTCTTATCTTGGTAATAGTTACCTTTTTGAACTTCTGAATTTTTAGGTAAATTTATTTGAACCACTAGTAAACTCTTTCTTGAGGTGGAAAGTATTGAACTTCATTTGTTAAAGTTGTTTTAGTAACTGGTCTATATCCAATTTTTGAATCTTTTCCATTGCACCAAGCAATAGTGTGTTGCATAAATTTTTCATCATCTCTTTTTGGGAAATCTTCTCTTGCATGCGCACCTCTACTCTCTTGTCTATTATAAGCAGAATCCACTGTTGTAATTGCTTGTCTTATCAAATTATCAAATTCCAATGTTTCCACTAAATCAGTATTGAAAACAAGTGACTTATCTTTTACAGAAATTGATTCCATTCCATCATATGCTTTTCTAATATTATCAACACCTTCTTTAAGCGTTTTTTCTGTTCTAAAAACAGCACACTTTGATTGCATAGTTTTTTGCATTGAAAGTCTAAGTTCTGCAGTACTATTTTCACCATTAGAGTTTCTTAATTTATCAAATCTTTCTAAACATTTTTCTGTTTCAGTCTCTCCTATATCCTCGTGTGGAGTTCCTGGTTTTACAAGTTCTGCAGCTCTCTTGGCTGCAGCTCTTCCAAATACAACTAGGTCAATTAAAGAATTAGATCCCAATCTATTTGCTCCATGAACAGAAACACAAGCAGCCTCACCAATTGCCATTAATCCTGGAACTGTTTCAGAATCTTTTCCTGTTAATACTTCAGCTTTATAGTTTGTTGGGATACCTCCCATATTGTAATGAACAGTGGGCACTACTGGTATTGGCTCCTTAGTTACATCAACATTTGCAAATAATCTTGCTGCTTCCGTTATTCCTGGAAGTCTACTTTCAATAATATTTTTGTCTAAATGACTTAAGTGTAAATGAACATGATCCTGTTCTTTACCCACACCTCTTCCTTCGTTAATCTCAATTGACATTGATCTACTTACTACATCTCTAGATGCTAAGTCTTTAGCTTTTGGTGCGTAACGCTCCATAAATCTTTCACCTTTTGAATTAACTAAATATCCACCTTCACCTCTAACACCCTCAGAAATTAAAGTTCCGTGCCCATAAATTCCTGTTGGATGAAATTGTACAAATTCCATGTCTTGTAATGGTAAGCCTGCTCTTAAAACCATTGCATTTCCATCTCCAGTACAAGTGTGTGCTGAAGTAGCAGAATAATAAGCTTTTCCGTAACCCCCTGTTGCAATTATTGTGCTGTGCGCTCTAAATCTATGAATTGTTCCATCATTTAAATTCCAAGCAATAAGACCTTTGCATTCACCATCCTTCATTAATAAATCTAAAGCAAAATATTCAATAAAAAATTCAGTGTTATGTTTTAAAGCTTGTCCATAAAGAGTATGAAGTATTGCGTGTCCAGTTCTATCTGCAGCTGCACATGTTCTTTGAACAATTCCATTACCATAATTTTTTGTCATTCCACCAAAAGGTCTTTGGTAAATTTTGCCATCATCAGTTCTGCTAAATGGAACTCCATATTTTTCTAACTCTATAACAGCAGCTGGAGCTTCTTTACAAAGATACTCAATACTATCTTGGTCACCTAACCAGTCAGCACCTTTAACAGTATCATACATATGCCAACGCCAATCATCTTCACCCATATTCCCTAAAGATGCAGAAATTCCGCCTTGAGCAGCTGAGGTATGACTTCTTGTTGGAAATACTTTTGAAATGCAGGCTGTCTTTAAACCAGCTTCACTTAAACCAACAGCAGCTCTTAGGCCTGATCCTCCAGCACCAAGTACGATGACATCGTATTCATGGTCTATTATTTTATATGAGCTCATTAGTTTAAATTCAATATTACAGTTATTGTTATAATTGGCATTATTATAGCAAAAATATTAAGTACTTTGTTTGCGGCATTTTTGATTTTTTCATTCTGAATATAATCTTCAAATACCTCGCTAATACTTAGGGCAGAAAAAAAGTAAGCAAATACTAGTGTTAAAGAAACTAAAATTTTAGATGGTTGAGTGGTAAAGAAATTAACAACCTCAATATAATCTTTATCAAAAATTGAAGCTAAATTTAGAATAAACCAGATCATTAAAGGTACTAAAATTACTGAACTAATTTTCATGAACAGCCATTTTTTTGTTACAGAGTTCATTTTAAATAAAATTCCTTCCTAATAGATAAAATAGAATTGTAAAAAAAATAGATCCAAAAATTACCAATAAACCTGTAATCTTTGTGGTCTTTAGTTCAAAACCATAACCAAGATCCATTACTAAATGTCTTATTTCACTCAATACCTGAAAGCTAAAAGACCAAGTTAAACAAATAATAATAAATTTTCCAAAAATAGATTGCAAAAATAATTTTGTTAGATCGTAGCTAGATTCTCCTAACAACAAAGAAAATATCCACAAACAAATTACTGTTATTGCAAATATATTAACTATTCCTGTAATCCTATGAGAAATAGAAACCAAAGAAGATATGTGCCATCTATAAATTTGAATGTGTGGTGATAAAGGGTTGTTATTATCCATTATTCTTCCTAATTAAAAGCTCAGCTATTTCTACTGCATTCAGTGCAGCACCTCTTAATAAATTATCTGATACTATCCACATATTGAGTGTATTTTTTTTTGTTTTATCTTCTCTAATCCTAGAAATATAAGTTTCATTTTTACCTTCTGCCTCTAAAGGAGTAATGTAGCCTCCATCTTCTCTTTTATCATACACCTCACATCCCTCTGCACTATCTAATAAAGAGTGTATTGTTTGTAAGCTAAATGGTTTTTCAAATTCAATATTTACAGATTCAGCATGAGAAACTAGCACTGGAATTCTTACGCATGTTGCAGTTAGCTCAATTTTGTCATCTAAAATCTTTTTTGTTTCGTTAACCATCTTTAATTCTTCTTTTGTGTAACCATCATCTGCAAAAACATCTATGTGAGGAATTGCATTAAATGCAATTTGTTTAGTAAAATTTTTAGAATTTATTTTCTTTTTATCTAATGATAATTTAGTTTGTTCAATCAATTCATCCATTGATGCTTTACCACCACCAGATACGGATTGATAAGTTGATATAACTACTCTTTTTACATTAAATTCATCATGTAAGGGTTTTAGAGCTATTACTAATTGTGCTGTAGAACAGTTTGGATTAGCAATAATATTTTTTTTTAAAACATTAATTGCTTCTGGATTCACTTGTGGAACAATTAAAGGTACATCTTGATCCATTCTGAAAAAGCTAGAATTATCAATTACTGTAGTATGTTTTGCTGCTTTTTCTGCATATTTTTCTGATATTTTTCCACCAGCTGCAAAAAAGGTAATTTCAGCTTTTGAGAAATCATAAGTCTCTAAGTTAAAAATCTCATGCTCCTTACCATTAAAATTTACTTTTTGACCAGCACTCCTTGGAGAGGCAACTAAAAATAATTGGTCTATTGAAATTTTTTTCTGCTCTAATACTTCGAGCATTTTTCTTCCAACATTACCTGTGGCTCCTACAATTGCTATATTCATGATATTATTTTACTTTTATACTAGATGAAGGGTAAATCACAAACGTTTCCATTAATGGTATTATCGTTTATTTGAATTTTAAAGCCTTGAGATGCTTCCCAGTGGGATTTCTTTATCATTGCTATGCCTATAACCTTTTGAAAATGAGGTGAATAACAAGCCGATCTTAATTCACCAATTACATTATTATTTTCATCATATATGTTTTTTGATCCAGTAAGACTAATTTCTTTTATATCAATTTTAACTCCCCTTAATTTTTTTTGGGGTCCTTTTAATTTTATTTCTTTCAATTTTTCTTTTCCTAAAAAATTTATATCACTATCTAAGCTAACATATTGATCAAAACCACATTCAAATGGATTGTCGTTATTATCAAAGTCATTACCATAAGATAACAGTGCACTCTCAATTCTCTCTATTAAATTCGGACATCCTGGCCCTACATTAAATTCTTTTCCAACTTCAAAAAGATGGTCATACAATTTTTGTCCTGACTGTGTGTTTTCAACGTATACTTCATATCCTCCTTGTTTAGACCATCCTGACCTAGCTATAAGGTGCTTTGTGCCTTCAAAATCAAAATAATCAAACCCAAAGAATTTTAGCTCAGTAATTTTTTTTCCAAAAACTTTTTCCATTAACGCAAAGGATTTTGGACCTTGTATTGCCATAATATCAACTACTGGTTCTACAATTTTAACATCAAATTTGTGTCCTGATGCTAAGCCTTTGGCAAAAAAGATTACATCCGAATCTGCTATTGATATCCACCATTTATTTTCATCAAGTTTTAAAACAACTGGGTCATTAACTAAATTTCCATTTTCATCTATTATTGGACAATAATAACATCTGCCTATTTTAGATTTTGATAGATCCCGACATGTCATCAATTGTACTAACTCTGCCGAGTCTTTTCCTGATATTTCTACTTGTCTTTCTGCAGCGACATCCCATATCTGAACATGTTCTTTTAAATGTTTGTAGCTATTCTCTATTGATCCAAATGCAGCAGGTAACAACATATGATTATATATTGTGTATGCTGTAACTCCTTGCTTCTCTATTCTTGAGGTATAAGGAGTACTTCTTAATCTTCTTGATTTTGCTATTGAAAAATTTTTCATTTTTTTAAAAATTCAGAGATCTTTTCTCTCATTTCAAAAGTTTTTTCAAACATAATCATGTGTCCACAATCTTTTATTATATGAGTTTTTGAATTAAGAACGAGCTCTGCAAATTTCTTACCTTTTTCAATATTGACCATCTTATCTAGCTCACCAAAGATAAATAATGTGGGACACTTGATTGACTTCAAAGCCTCAGATCCATTTTTATAATTATTACAAGCTATAAGATCGATGGCTAAAACTTCTCTAATATTTCTTGGAGAATTAATAATTTTTTCTACAGGATTACCTCCAATGAATTTTTTATAATTCTCATAGCTCCATTTCATCATTAACTGAACTGCTTTATCATCTCCATTTTCAGCAAGATCAATTAAATCTTGATTAACAGGCATTCTGTAAGAACCACCTATAAATATTAAATTTTTAACTCTTTTAGAATACCTTAATGAATATTCCAATGCTTCCAAACACCCTTGGGAATGACCTATTATTGTTAATTCAGAAACATTAAGTTTTTTAAAAACTTTTTCTAACCAATCTGAAATTTCTTCTATTGATTTTAAACAATCACCTTCAGAATTTCCATGTCCAGGTAAATCTATTGCTAAAACATTATAATTTTGATTTGATAAATACTGTTCTGTTAAGGACCAAACAATGTGTGAGAGACCACTTCCATGCAGCAAAACTATTGTGGATTTTTTTTTATCAATACCTTGGCCTGAATCTGATGCAAAGACTTTTTTGTTGTCTACTTGAAAGATCAACTTAATTCCTTAACTTTCTTTCTAAGTTCAAATTTTTGAATTTTTCCTGTTGAAGTTTTTGGTAAATCACAAAAAATAACACTCTTAGGAAGTTTAAATCCTGCCAATGTTTCTCTACAAAAATCTATTATTTCTTTTTCTGTTGCTGGCTTATCTTTAATTAATTCAACAAAAGCACAAGGTGTTTCTCCCCATTTTTCATCTGGTTTAGCAACTACAGCTGCTAAAGAAACTGAAGGGTGTTTTGCAATTGCATTTTCAATTTCTATTGAAGAAATATTTTCTCCTCCAGAGATAATAATATCTTTAGATCTATCTTGAATTTTTATATATCCATCAGGATGGGTAACAGCTAAATCTCCTGAATGAAACCATCCACCTGCCATTGACTTATCTGTTGCTTCTTTATCCTTGTAATATCCCTTCATTACAATATTCCCTCTAATCATAATTTCACCCATAGTCTTTCCATCTTTAGGTACTGGCTTCATTGTTTCTGGATCCATTACAATAGCGCCCTCTGTGTTTGGGTAACGTACACCTTGCCTTGCTTTGATTTCATTCTTTTTATCTTTTTCTAAAGAATTCCAATCATCATTCCACGCACACTGCAACATATGACCATAAGTTTCTGTTAATCCATAAACATGCATAACCTCAAAGCCAAGATTTTCCATTTTTTCAAAAATAATACTTGGTGGAGGTGCACCTGCAGTTAAAACATTGACTTTTCTTTTTAAGGCTTTTTGATCTTCCTTAGGAGAATTAACAATCATATTTAAAACTATTGGAGCTCCACCAAAATGTGTTACTTCATATTTATCAATTAGTTCAAACATCTTTTTAACATCAATATGTCTTAAACAAATTACTCTTGCGTGCAGCATTGCTAATGTCCAAGGATAACACCAACCATTGCAATGAAACATTGGAACAACACATAAAAAATTTAATTTGTTAGGCATATTCCAAGCTGTAACACTACCTGTTGCCATCAAATATGAGCCTCTGTGATGATAAACTACTCCTTTTGGGTTTCCAGTAGTTCCTGAAGTGTACCCTAATGAAATCGCTTCCCATTCATCTTTTGGTTTTTTCCATTCATAATTTTCATTACCTGTGTTTAAGAAACTTTCATATTCAAGTTCACCTATTTTTTTAAAAGAACTTGTGTCTATGTCCTGGTCGTCAATATCAATAATTGTAATCTTATTTTTAACATTTTTTAAAGCCTTCTCAATTACATCATGAAATTGTCTATCTACAATTAAAACCTTTGCATCACTATGTTGTAAAATATAACTTATAGTATTGGGGTCTAGTCTTGTATTGATTGCATTAATTACTGCCCCCACCATAGGTATTGAATAATGTGCTTCAAAAATTTCTGGTGTATTGAAAGCCATTATAGAAACTGTATCTCCAGTTTTCACACCCAATTTATCTAATGCGCTAGCAAACTTAACACATCTTTTATAAACTTCTTCCCAAGTATACGACCTACTTTCATAAACTAAGGCTTCATAATTTGGATATATATCTTTAGTTCTTTCTAAGAATGTTAAAGGAGAAAGAGGAACATAATTAGCCTCATTTTTATCTAAATTTGTATCGTAATGACTCATATTAACTAAATTTAAAATTCATTATATAGTCACTTCCTGATGTGGCTGTTTTAAAATGACTTTCGGCTCTTGGTAAAACTCTTTTAAAATAAAAATTTGCAGTCTGTATTTTATCTTCATAAAAGTCTTTGTTTTGTTCATAATCTTTAAAACTTACCTCTAAAACTTTTATCCACGCATGTGCTATGGACACAAACCCCAAAGCTTTTAAATAGTCATTGCATGCTGCGCTTGCATCGTCTTTTGAGTTTTGCACTTTTTCTTTAATCCAATCAGTAAAAGTAGATAATACCTCTAGATGCGTTTTTAATTCTTTTATAAAAGGTTTTAATTTTTCATTTTCAGTACTGCAATCATTCTTGATCAGTTCCAAATATTTGTCGATTATATCACCATTTTTATTTACCAATTTTCTAAAAACTAAATCAGCTGCTTGGATAGAATTTGTTCCTTCATAAATTGGGGTGATTCTATTATCTCTATATAACTGTTCTATACCTTGATCTTTCGTATAGCCATAACCACCATGAACCTGCATAGCCTCACTGGTTATTTCCATTCCCATATCACTAAACATCGTTTTAACCACAGGTGTCATTAACGACACAAGATCTGAAGCTTCTTGTTTAATTTTTTCATCTGGGTGATAAAGGCTAACTTCTGTTTGTTGAGACAGCCAAAAACATAAAGCTCTTTCGCCCTCAATAATAGATTTCATATTAAGCAAAGATTTTCTAATATCTGCATGTTCAATTATAAAATCTGCTCCATTAGTTGATTTTGTATTATTTGTTTTTCCTTGTTTTCGTTCTTTTGCGTAACTCAAAGAGTTTTGATAGGCAATTTCAGAAATCCCCAAGCCTTGGATTCCTACAACAATTCTCTCTAAATTCATCATAGTAAACATTGCGTTTAAGCCTTTATTCTTCAATCCGATCATATAACCAGTTGCATCATCAAAATTTAATACACATGTAGCAGAACCTTTGATTCCCATTTTACTTTCTATAGACCCTGTAGAAACTCCATTTCTAGCTCCAATAGATCCATCTTCATTTACTAAAAATTTAGGTACTAAGAATAAACTTATTCCTTTTGTGCCTGCTGGTGAGTCAGCTGCTCTTGCAATAACTAAGTGGATAATATTTTCAGTTAAATCTTGATCACCTGATGTAATAAAAATTTTCTGTCCACTTAACTTAAAAGTTCCATCAGATTGTTCAATAGCTTTAGTTTTTAGAAGACCTAAATCAGTTCCACAAACTGGTTCAGTAAGGCACATCGTACCACTCCATTTTCCTTCAACCATTTTTGGAAGGTATTTTTCTTTTATTTCATCTGTAGCGTGATGAGAAATACAATTATATGCACCAATACTTAACTCACTATAAAGTTTAAATGATAAACTTGCAGATGATAACATTTCGTCAAAAAAAGCACTTACTGTTTTTGGCATTCCTTGTCCTCCATATTTTGGATCACAAGAAAGTGAAGTCCAACCATCTTCTATATATTTAGAATAAGCTTCTTTGTAGCCTGGCGGTGTTCTAACCACACCATTCTCTAGAACTGTTGGATTTTCATCACCTGATTTTGCTAATGGTAATATTAAGTTTTGATTAATCTTGGCTGCTTCTTCTAAAATATCTTTTACTAATTCTGAATTAACCTCTTTATACTTTTCCAGATCATTATAATTTTTATTATTTCTTAATTTATCAAAAAGAAACATCATGTCTTCGACTGGAGCAGTATAATTTGGCATTCCAGAACTCTAGAATAATTATTTAATTATTGCAATTTTGAAATGATTGCATCACCCATAGCTGATGTTGATACTTCTTTTTTTCCCTGAGAAAGAATATCTTTTGTTCTAAGACCATCATTTAAGACATCTTGCACAGCTTTTTCTAAAGCATCAGCTTCACTATCTAAATCTAAAGAGTATCTTAAAGCCATTGCAAAACTTAAAATTGAGGCTATTGGGTTTGCAATTTCTTTTCCAGCAATATCTGGTGCAGAACCATGAATAGGCTCATACATAGCTCTCATTTCTCCATCTTTATTTTTTGCACCTAAAGAAGCAGATGGTAATAAACCTAGAGATCCCGTTAACATTGAGGCTTGATCGGAAAGCATGTCTCCAAATAAATTGTCCGTAACAATTACATCAAACTGCTTTGGGTTTTTTAATAATTGCATTGCACAATTATCAGCAAGCATATGACTTAATTCTACATCTTTATATTCTTTGTCGTGTAGTTCTTGAACTTCTTCTTTCCAAAGTTGTCCTGCTTCCATTACATTTGACTTTTCACATGAAGTAACTCTATTTGATCTCTTTCTTGCTAAATCAAAAGCTACTTTTGCAACTCTAACTATTTCGCTAGTTGTGTAGGAATGGGTATTAATCCCTTTTCTTTCACCATTTTCTATCGGCTTAATTCCTCTTGGTTCACCAAAATAAATTCCACCTGTTAATTCTCTAACTATCATAATATCTAATCCAGACACGATTTCTGGTTTTAAGGTTGAGGCATCAACTAATTGTTCAAAACAAATTGCAGGTCTTAAATTTGCAAATAGTTTTAATTCTTTTCTTAATTTTAATAAGGCTCTTTCAGGCTTTTTTGAAAACTCTAAGTTATCCCATTTTGGTCCACCAACTGCACCTAACATAACAAATTCACTTTCTAGAGCTTTGTAAAAAACTTCATCCGTGATTGGTGTCCCATGCTTGTCATAAGAACAACCTCCAGCTAAATCTTCATCAATTTCAAAATCTAGAGATTTATTTGAATTCAACCATAAAATAACTTTTTTAACTTCTTGAATAACCTCGGGTCCAATACCATCGCCTGGTAAAAATAAAATTTTTCTTTTTTTAATTTTTATCATTAAATATCCATGGTTTATTATTCTTTAGATTTTCTTCAAAAGTTATAATTTTTTCTTTTTTGGCTAACGATAGTGCAATATCATCAAGTCCTTCTAACAAACATTTTTTCTTAAAAGGATCAATATCAAACTTGATTTCACTATTTCCAAAAATTATTTTTTCTTCATTTAAGTCTATTGAAATTTCTTCTTTTCTTTTTGAATACTCTGATAATTCTTTTATTTTTTCTTCTGGCAGAGTAATTGGTAAAATTCCATTTTTGAAACAGTTGCTGTAAAAAATATCGGCATAACTAGAGCTTATCACACATGTTATTCCAAAATCTAGCAGTGCCCAAGGTGCATGTTCTCTTGATGAGCCACAGCCAAAATTTTTTCCTGTGATTAATATTTTTGATTGATTGTGAGGTTTTTGATTTAGAATAAAATCTTTAATTTCATTTCCATTATCATCGTATCTCATTTCAAAAAATAAGTTTTTTCCTAACCCTGTTCTTTTAATCGTTTTAAGAAATTGTTTTGGAATAATCATATCTGTATCAATATTTACTATTGGTAAATATGCTGGGATACTAGTAAGTGAATTAAATTTTTGCATTTTAGTTTTGATACTTTCTAACATCATCTAAGTTTCCAGAAATTGCAGCTGCAGCTGCCATTCCAGGACTTACTAAATGTGTTCTTCCACCTCTACCTTGTCTTCCTTCAAAGTTTCTGTTTGAAGTTGAGGCGCATCTTTCTCCTGGTTTTAATTTATCAGCATTCATTGCAAGACACATTGAACAGCCAGGCTCTCTCCATTCAAAACCTGAAGCTATAAATATTTTATCTAAACCTTCCTGCTCTGCTTGTTCTTTAACCAAACCTGAGCCCGGAACAACCATTGCCTGAACATGGGACGCTTTCTTTTTATCTTTTAATATTTTGGCAGCTTCCCTTAAATCTTCAATTCTACCATTTGTACAACTTCCTATGAAAACCTTATCAATCTTAATATCTGTAGCTAGTGTATCAGCTTTTAAGCCCATATAATTTAATGATCTTTCTAAAGAGTTCTTTTTATCTTCATCCTGTTCATTTTTAGGATTTGGAACTTTGCCATCTATAGTGATTACATCTTGTGGAGAGGTTCCCCAAGTAATCATCGGTAAAATATCTTCTGCAACTAAGTTGATTTCTTTATCAAATTTAGCTCCATCATCAGTTTTTAAACTTTCCCAATATTTCATAGCCTTATCCCAATTTTCATTTTTTGGAGACATCGGTTTACCCTTTAAATATTCAAATATTTTTTCATCAGGAGCAATTAACCCTGCTCTTGCTCCTCCTTCAATAGTCATATTGCAAATAGTCATTCGTTGCTCTACGCTTAAAGATGAAATTAGACTGCCGGCATACTCAATAACTGATCCTGTTCCTCCCGCAGTTCCAATCTGTCCTATAATTTGTAAGATTACATCTTTAGAGGTAACTCCAATAGGAAGTTTTCCGTTAACATTGATTCTAAAATTTTTTGCTTTTTTTTGTACTAATGTTTGCGTTGCTAGAACATGTTCTACTTCTGAGGTCCCAATTCCAAATGCCAAAGCACCAAATGCACCATGTGTTGCTGTGTGGCTATCTCCACAAACAATTACTGTACCAGGTTGTGTAAAACCTTGTTCTGGACCAATTATGTGAACAATTCCTTGTCTCTTGTCATTCATTCCTAAATATTGAACTCCAAATTCCTTACAATTGCTTTCTAAGGTATCTACTTGAATTTTAGACTCTGCATCCGCTATTCCTTTAGATCTATCAGTAGTTGGAACATTATGGTCTGCAACTGCTAGCGTTAAGCCAGGTTGTCTAACTTTTCTATTAGAGTTTCTTAATCCTTCAAAAGCTTGTGGGCTTGTTACTTCATGTACTAAATGTCGATCAACAAATAATAGTGCTGTACCATCATCTTGTTGATCTACTAAATGATCATTCCAAATTTTATCGTAAAGAGTTAAAGGCATTGAAAAAAAAATTATTTTTTTTCTTCTGATTTTTCTATTTTTGGTTCTGCTTGAACTTCTGTTTTTTTTTCTGCTTCTGCAGCTACTGGTGCTAAAGTTTCTTCTGTTACCATTTCTGGTTTAACATCAACTTCTATACCAATTTTTTTTCTAATTTTTTCTGCAATTCTAGCTGATTTACCTGTTCTGTCTCTTAGGTAATATAATTTTGCTCTTCTAACTTTACCATGACGGATAACTGTAATTGTATCTATAACAGTACCATATAGTGGAAATGTTCTTTCAACACCTTCACCAAATGAAATTTTTCTAACTGTGAATGAAGAATTTATATCTCTATTTTTTCTAGCTATACACACACCTTCAAAATATTGAATTCTATCTTTTTTACCCTCTGTAATTCTAACACCAACTTTTATTACATCTCCTGGAAAAAAATCTGGGATTTTCTTCTCAGATAGTATTTTTTTAACGTTTAGTTGATTTATTTCTTCAATTGTTTTCATATTAGTATTTATCAAATTAATTTTTCTTATATTTTTCCCATAAATCTGGTCTTCGGACGCGTGTTATAGCCTCTGATTGTGATAAACGCCAGTCTTTAATTTTGTTGTGATCTCCTGATAATAGCACTTCTGGAACGCTTTTTTCCTCCCAAATTTGAGGTTTTGTGTATTGAGGATACTCCAAAAGTCCGTTCTCAAAACTCTCATCATGCTTTGATTGTTCATTTCCTAAGACACCTGGAAGCAATCTTAGAACACTATCTAGTACAACAAATGCTGCTGTTTCACCTCCAGATAAAATAAAATCTCCTATGCTAAGTTCTTCTATATTCCTTGTAGATAACAACCTTTCATCAACACCTTCAAAATGACCACAAATTAAACTAATAGATTTTTCTTTAGACAGTTCTAGTGCTAATTTCTGATCAAGCTTTTTTCCTTTTGGTGATAAATAAAAAATTCTTTCTCCTTCTTTTTTATTTTCATCAAGAGATTTTGCTAAAATGTCAGCTTTCAACAGCATTCCAGATCCACCTCCAAAAGGGGTGTCGTCTACTGTTTTATGTTTGTCCTCAGCAGCCTCTCTAAAATTTACAACTTTTAAATCCCAAATTTTATTTGTTAAAGCTTTTCCATATAGCCCTTTATTTAAAGGGCCAGGAAAAAAATCAGGATAGAGTGTGAATATCTGAGCTTGCCACATGAATCCAACTATTTAGCTTCTTCCTTTGGAGCTTCTTCCTTTGGAGCTTCTGCTGCTGGTGCTGCTTCTGCTTTAGGAGCTTCTTCCTTTGGAGCTTCTGCTGCTGGTGCTGCTTCTGCTTTAGGAGCTTCTTCCTTTGGAGCTTCTGCTGCTGGTGCTGCTTCTGCTTTAGGAGCTGCTGCTGGTGCTGCTTCGTCTCCTTCTTTTTTTCTTTCTTTTTTAGGAATAGCTTTACTTGGATTACTACCGTTTGCAGGCATTGCTATAATACCATTTTCACCTAAAATTCTTGCAACTCTAGTAGTTGGTTGAGCACCTTGACCTAACCAATATTTAATTCTTTCTGCTTCTAGTCCTACTCTTTCTTTTTTATCTTTTGGTAAAAGTGGATTAAAGAATCCTACCTTCTCAATAAATCTTCCATCTCTTGCACGACGACTGTCAGCTATAACTACTTTATATACTGGTCTTTTCTTTGTTCCACCTCTTGATAGTCTTATTTTTATCATTTTTTTTCCTTTTTTTATTTAAGTTGATTTAGTAGCTCTGGAGGTATTCCTTTATCAGACATACCCTTCAGGTTTCCTTTTGACATCTTCTTCATCATTTCAGACATCATTTTAAATTGCTTAAGCAATTTATTGATAGTGGCCGCATCTGTTCCAGAGCCATTAGCAATTCTTTTTTTCCTAGAACCATCTATGATTTTAGGATTCCCTCTTTCTTTTTTGGTCATAGACAAAATTATTGCTTCGTTTTGAGTAATAATACTTTCATCAATTCCCGCAGCATCCATCTGTGACTTCATCTTTGAAACACCTGGCATAAATGACATTATTCCTTCTATACCACCCATTTTTTTCATTTGTCTTAGTTGGGATAGATAGTCCTCCATTGAAAATTGTCCTTTTTTCAAATTTTCTTCAGCTTTTTTTAAATTTTCTTCACCAAGATCTTCTGCTGCTTTTTCTACAAGGGAAACAATATCTCCCATTCCTAGTATTCTATTTGCTATTCTATCTGGATGAAAAACTTCTAAGTTTTCTATTTTTTCTCCTACCCCTAAAAACTTAATTGGCACTTGAGAAACATATTTCATACTAAGAGCTGCACCACCTCTTGCATCACCATCGGCTCTAGTTAAAACAATACCTGTTAAGTTTACCGTATTTTTAAATTCTTTTGCAACTTCTGCAGCAACTTGCCCTGTTAAAGAATCTGCAACTAAAAATGTTTCAGTTGGATTGATTATATTCTCTATTTGTTTAATTTCGCTCATCATCTGAAGGTCAATTTGAGTTCTACCAGCTGTATCAAACAATATAATTTCTGCTCCATTTAAGCTTGCAGCACTAACTGCTCTTCTACAAATGTCTGCTGGTAATTGTCCTTCAATTATAGGGAGTGTTAAAATATTATTTTGTTCTCCTAAAGACCTTAATTGTTCTTGGGCAGCAGGCCTGTAAACATCAAGGCTAACCATCATTATCTTTTTCTTTTTATTTTTTTCTAAGTATTTGGCTAATTTTGCTGTTGTTGTAGTTTTACCAGAACCTTGAAGACCAACTAGCATCATTGGAACTGGCGGAACTGCATTTAAATTAATATCTGTGTTACTTTCGCCTAAAAGGCTTACTAGTTCATCATAAACAATTTTAACAACCATATCTCCTGGTGAAGTTGATCTGATTATCTCTTGACCTAATACTTTAGGTTTAACTTTTGTTATAAAATCTTTAGCTACATCTAAAGAGACATCAGCTTCTAAGAGGGCCTGCCTAATAGCCCTTAAGCCCTCATCTACTTGCTTTTCATCAAGTGAAGGTGTTTTTTTTAAAGAAGAAAAAATTTCTTCGAATTTATTTGTTAAGTTTTCAAACATATTTATTACGCACAGCAGTTTCGCACTAGTGGGCGAATATCGCTGACTAGTGTTGATCTCTTTGTTTCCAAAGACACCACAAATTTAACGTTTTTGTGGAAACGAAATCAACCTATAATAGAGGTTCAAAAAGTCAATAAATAAGTTAAATATCTGTATATGGATATTAAAGCATTTAAAATGGATGGTTTAGGCAATGATTTTGTAATTATTGATCAAAGAAGCCAAGATTTTAATTTAGATAAAGATCAAATAATTAAGATATGTGATCGTAGTTTTATTGGATGCGATCAACTCATCCTAATTAAGAAAAATAAAGAAATAGATGCAAATATAGAATTTTTTAATTCAGATGGAAGCATATCTGGTGCTTGTGGAAATGGCACTAGGTGTGTGGCAGATCTTCTATCAAAAGAAAGTGGTAAAAAAGAAATAACGCTCTTAACAACTTCAGGCTCACTAAAATCAAAAATTTTAGGAAATAATTTAGTCGAGACTGAAATTGGTATACCAAAAGTTAATTGGCAAGAGATTCCATTAAGTAAGCAGCTAGATACTCAAGACTTAAAAATTGAAATTATAGATAGAAATAATACCAAACATATTGGTGGAATAGCCATAAATGTAGGCAATCCGCACATAATTTTTTTTGTAGATGATATTGAAGCATTTGACTTAAAAAATATTGGTCCGAAAATTGAAAATCATCCTCTATTTCCTGAAAAATGTAATGTGACCCTGGCCAAAGTTATAAATAGAAATTTAATAAAAGTAAAAGTTTGGGAAAGAGGAGCTGGACTTACCAAGGCTTGTGGGACGGCAGCTTGTGCAACAGCTGTTGCAGCTAACATTAATAATCTGGTAGAAAAAACTACAGATATAGAGTTTGCATTAGGTAGTTTAACAATTTCTATTGATGAAAGAAATAGCATTCATATGAAAGGACCTGTGTCTGATATTAAAAATATCAACATTAAGTTGTAATGGGAATTTTTGATAAATTTAAAATTGGTTTTAAGAAAAGTGCTTCTACATTTACATCTGGTTTAAGAGATATAATTGTAAAAAAAGAAATAGATGACAAAACATTAGATCAAATTGAAGAATATTTGATTCAATCAGATGTTGGTCTTGTTGCAGCTGAAGAAATTAAAAAAATTATTGCTCAAGAAAAAATTGACCCCAAAAAAGATATTATGAATGAGGTAAACTTGATTCTTAGAAACTATATAGTTACTTTAATGAAACCTTTGGAAAATGAGAATTTTTTTAATAAAAAAGAAAAACTTAATGCAGTCCTAGTATCGGGAGTTAACGGGGTTGGAAAAACAACAACTATTGGAAAAGTTGGTAAAATTTTAAAATCTAATGGTAATAAAGTTATGTTTTCTGCCTGTGATACGTTTAGAGCAGCTGCTATAGAACAATTAGAAAGTTGGGCTAATAAAATTGATGTGCAAATTACAAAATCTACTCAAGGATCCGACCCGGCATCAGTTGCCTACAAGGCAATAGAAGAGGCATTAAAGAACGATTTTAACCATGTTTTGATCGATACGGCAGGGAGATTACAAAATAAAAAAAATTTAATGGAAGAATACAAAAAAATTGCCCATGTAACAAAAAAAATAGATCCAGATGCTCCTCACGATGTAATCCTAGTGCTTGACGCAACCTCTGGCCAAAATGTTATCAGTCAAGTTGAAGAGTTTAACAAAATTATACCTCTTACTGGTTTGATAATGACAAAATTAGATGGTACTGCAAAAGGAGGAATTTTATTAGCCCTTGCTAAAAAATATAAGCTTCCAATAATTGCTCTTGGACTTGGTGAAAAAGAGGATGATTTACAAATTTTTAATGCAGAAAAATTTGCAGAAGCATTTACTCAAATTAATTGATTAAATTATTCGAAATTAAAGGTTTATAATAATTACATTTATAATTTTCTTTTAATTGTGAGTGACCACAGTTTTTTGCGATCGATGAAATTATAAATTCAAATTTTCCACTAGAAGGATATTGATTTAACTTTTTATTAGTAATATCGAATTGAAAATTTTTATTAATATTTTTAATAGCACTAATCATAACTAATGTATTATTATCTTTTAATAAATAATAAGCAAAATCTTCAGGGAACACTGGAAAATCATACTCTTCTAAAAAAAATTTAGCCTTTGAAGGAAACCACTCGTATGAAATTAGAGGAAGTGAAGTTTTTGTTTTATAGTTATAGATATAAAGATCCTGAGGAAAATCAGTTATATAATTAGATTCTTCACCTCGTGCTAAAATAGGTTTTTCTCTAGTTTTAAAATAAAGACTAAAATTTTCATCATGTGAATTCATCTGACCTATATGAAAAAAATTATCTGCAGAATAATCTTTTTCATTCGCATAAGTAAAATTAGCTACAAAGATTATAATGAATAAAGTCCTAACAATTTTTTTCATACTTATCGTATAAATATGAAATTTGTAAATTATTTGTTTAGATTGTGGCTTAATTTATTTAAACTTTTCTCTTAACTATATATACCCCGCCAAAAACAAGGGCTGTCCCTATGTAATGATAATACTCGAGCTGCTCATTAAAGAATAAAACTCCATAAATGGCACTATAAACTGTAAAAATGTAAAGAGTAAAACCAGTTATAGATGCCCCAAGTTTTTTTTGCGCCATTGTGTACAAGGTAAAAGCTATAATTCCCGGTGAAATAGCTGCAAATAAAACCCACATAAAAAAATCAGAATTAAATACAGTTCTTACAAAAAAAGCCTCTTCGATTAGATAAAATGGGAGCAAGCTAACCACTCCAAAGAATGCAATCAAAGTAAATCTATCAAAAATTTTTAGATTAGTTTTCCAATAAAATAGATAGATAGAATAAAGAGCCCAACCTATTGCAGAAGCTAGCATCCAGAGGTCACCAATTGTGAATTTCAGACTAATTAATAAAGATAAATCACCTTTAATAATAATGGCAAAAACACCTATTAAACATGAAACTAGTCCAATAATCCTAAGAAGATTGATTTTTTCTTTAAAAAATAAACTTGAGATTATGATTATAAAAATTGGAGAAGAGGAATATATAATTCCCATGTTGGTAACCGTGGTTGTTTGACCAGCTAAAAATGGAAAAGCTCCACAAACTCCACAACCCATTGATCCAATGAAAAATATTCTTTTATATTCTTGTTTTACAAACTTAAAATTTTTTTTTAAAGAACTGTAGGTAAATGGTAGTAATATTAAAAAAACTGCAGTCCATCTCCAAAAAGCTAAAGATATTGGAGGAACATACTCAACCCCACCTCTTGCAACGATTAAGTTGCTAGCCATAAAAATTGGTTGAATAAATAATAATAAAAAAGGTAAATAGCTATTTTTAGAATTACTCACTTAAAGGAAGATTTAATTCTTATCGAAAAAAGCCTCGTAGAACATCATATAAATTGCTACTGCCATTAAAATATATACTGGTAATATATCCCAAAATCCTATCATTGAAGATCTAGTTAAAGTTGTTGCAAGACCTATAAGAAATAATGTTGCAAGACCTGATCCTAATAGAGTTGTTATTTTATTTAGCATATTTTTTACAATTTTTTTCTAGCCAGTTGGCTACACCTAGAAATCTTAAATCATCTAGCTTGTCTCCAATTAACTGTATACCTAATGGTAAATTATTTTCTCCAACAAGTAAAGGTAATGAAATAGATGGTAGACCCATATAAGTCCAAATAGTACAAAATTCAGGGCTACCAGTGCTCTTGAGACCCTTAGGTGCAACCCCTGCTGATGATGGAGTTAACACCCCATGGTAATCTTCAAAAACCTCTTTATAAGACTCATAACTTCTCTTCATAAAATCTATCGCTTCAGCATATTCTTTGGCTGAGTATTTTAGTCCTCTTTCAATTGCACTGACCATTTCTTTAGAAAGATGTTTTTTTGATTTTTTATAGTAACCTTGAAAATTATTTGCCATATCTGTTTCATGAATTATTTTATGATATTTTGGAATATCATCAAAATAAGAAGGGGTATCGAATACTTCAATATTTTTTTTAAAAGTTTTTATAAAGAACTCAAAAGATTTTTGTGACTCTTTATCAATATTTTTCCAATTTTTAGTTTTATAAAAAATAAATTTTGGCTCATAAAGTGGTCCTTTTTTACAAACAGTTAACATTTCATCTGCCGCATAATGAATAGTTGATGGATCGTATAAATCTTTTTTTATTAATGATTTTGCAAATAGGGCAACATCTTCTACCGTTTTTCCGAACACTCCGATGTGATCTAATTTATCAGATTGTCTCATCACTCCACTTCGTGAAATCAACCCATAAGAGGGCTTATAACCAACAACTCCACAGTAAGAAGCAGGTCTAATAATTGAGCCGTTAGTTTGTGATCCAATTGATAATGGTGCCATATGTGCTGCTATAACAGCCGCAGAGCCACTTGATGATCCTCCAGGTGTTCTTGAATTATCATGTGGGTTAGTAGTTTTGCCTGGGTGAAAATATGCAAGTTCAGTGGTTACAGTCTTTCCCATTACTATTGCTCCCTCAATCTTAAGTAGATTAACAACTTCAGAATCTTGTGAGCTTGGCATTTTTTTTCTGACAGGAGAACCACATTCAGTAGGCATTTCAAAAGTACCTATTATATCTTTAACTGCTATTGGTAGACCGTGCAAAGACCCAAGAGGTTTTCCTGATTTTCTATACTCATCTGCTTCAGCAGCTTTTTCTAAAAGCTTTTTTTTATCAAAATGTTCCCACGCCTTTACATCTTTTTCAAATTTTTCAATTCTCTCAATATATTGATTACAAACCTCTACTGAAGAAATCTGACCCGATTTTAAGTGCTCAACTAATTTATTAGTTGTTAGAGTAAATATATTTAACATTTTAAATTATTTAGTTTGCAAATAACGTTTCTGGTAGCCACAAAGCAATACCTGGAAACATATACATAAGAAACATAGCAAATATTACTATTCCTAAGAAAGGCATAATTCCGGCAAATATTTCCATCAATTCAACATTTTTCTTTTGAACGCCCTTTAAGTAATAAGCGGACATAGCCATGGGAGGTGTTAAAAATGATGTTTGTAAATTTAGAGCGATTAACATTGCAAAGAAATATGGATTAACATCAAACACCTCAAGTAAGGGTAAAAATATTGGAACAAATATAATTAGAATTTCAGTCCATTCTAATGGCCATCCTAAAAGAAAAATTATTACTTGAGTAATAATTAAAAATTGCCAAGTTGATATTTCAATTGATGTAAAAAAATGTTCAAAAATTTCATGACCACCTAGATAAGAAAATACAGACGAAAAAGTCCAAGAACCAATGAATAACCACATAATCATCGCTGTAGTTTTTGCTGTTAGAAAAACAGATTCTTTAAAACTTTGCCATTTAAGTGTTTTGTAAAACCAAGATAACAATATAGCACCAAATGCTCCTGCTGCTGCTGCCTCTGCTGGCGTTGCTATACCTGCTAAGATTGTTCCAAGAACTAACATAATTAATCCAAAAAGAGGAACAAAAGAAACTAATACTTCTTTTAAAATTTCAGCTCGTGGCGGAATATCTTCTGCTCTTGGCTTAGGTGCAATTGATGGTTGGAGCCAAGCTCTACCTACTGCATAAGCTATATAAAGTCCTGCAAGTAAAAGTCCTGGAAAAATTGCTGCAGCAAATAATCTCAAAGGAGATAACTGAGCTATTACTGAATAAACAATTAACATGATACTAGGTGGAATTAAAATACCCAAACATCCACCCGCACAAATTACTCCTGAAGCAAATTTTTTATCATATCCTGCTTTAACCATTGCAGGCCAAGCAAGTAGACCCATTAGGGTTACAACGGCACCAATAATTCCTGTGGCTGTAGAAAATAAAGTACATGTTATTAGAGCAGCTACTGCCATTGAAGCTGGCAATCTGTGAGCTGCAAGTCTTATTGCAAAAAATAATTTTGATACAATTCCAGCTCTTTCAACTAGATACCCCATAAATAGAAATAGTGGGACGGCGGTGAGCACGTTATTATCCATAACGGTATAAGTATTTTTTACAAATAAAGAAAATATCCTATTATCAAATATGTGATCCATTAAAGCAGGATCGTAATAAGCATAATATCCAAAACCTATTCCCATAGCCATTAAAGTGAAGGCAATTGGAAAACCTAATAGCACCGCAAATAAAAATATCCCCATCATGAAGATGGCAACTTCTGGATTTGTTAAACTAAATAACATCTTTTTGATCCTCGTCCTGCGCTGTTCTCATTAAAATTTGTTCTGTTTCTTCTGCAACAACCATTCTTGCTGGCCAATGTCCAGTTTTAATACAAATAATTGCTCTAAATACTTCGGCTATTCCCTGAATAACTAAAAATACTCCCGCAGCTGGTATTAAGGATTTTACCATATAAATATTAATTTGTGCTGGGCTACTCCAACTAGTTTCTTTTATCTTCCAAGCAAGTGCAGCATATTCATAGCCATAAAATGCTAAAGACACGACACCAGGAAAAAAGAAAATAAAATAAAGTACTAAATCAATATAGCCTTGTGTTCTTGGTTTAAATAATCTGTAAATTACATCTCCTCTAACATGAGATTCAGTTGCTAAACAATAAGCACCTGACATCATTAATATTGCACCATACATCTGCATGCTAAAGTCAAAATTCCAAAGTGTTGGCTTATTAAATACATAGGCCATCATAACTTCATAACAAGTTCCACCCATCAAAATAACTATACACCAAGAAAAAGCCTTACCTATCGAGGTGCTTAACGTGTCAGCTAATTTTATGTAGGCTCTCATCATGATTTGAATAGGATACTCTAATTTTGTTAAAAACTGTACTATAAAAAAAGGGGGCCGAAACCCCCTTCTTAAATTATTAAAAAGTTAATTAGATTTTAACTTTTCCAATTGGTCCAAACTCATTTTCATAAGCTAGTTTGTAATTAGGCTGATTCATCAGCAAGTACTTCATTACTTTCTTAGCGTATGCTTTTTGAGAGTCTACCACTTTTTTGAAGAATGCATCTTTTCCAGAGAATTCTCCAACAACTTTATCCCAACCTTTTAACTGTTCAGCTAAAATAGCATCAGATGTTTGGTAAACGTTAACCTTATGTGTGTTCATCAAATCAGCTAAACTGTCAGAATATCTAACAAGTGCTTTGAAGTAGTTATCTGAGTTAGCAGCATAAGCAGCGTTCTTCAAGATAGCTTGATGAGCAGGTGAAAGGCTGTTCAGTCTCTTCGTGTTCATAGGAATTTCAAACATCTCTTGAGATTGGTGGAAACTTCCTAAGTGATAGTGTTTAGAGACATCTTGCATTCCAAACTGTGAGTCTGATGTTGGGTTGTTAAACTCAGCAGCATCGATCAAACCAGTTTTCATTGCTGGTTGGATTTCACCACCTGGTAATTGTCTTACGACCATTCCCATAGCAGTTAAAACGTTAGTCGCTAGACCAACTGTTCTATACTTCATACCTTTAACATCAGATACTTTAGTTACATTCTTTTTGAACCAACCAAAAGGTTGTGCTGGCATAGGCATATGAAAGAATCCAGTGTAGTTATATCCAACACTAGCTACTGCTTCTTCATATAATTTTCTTCCTCCACCATACTCCATCCATCCCATAACTTCTTGAGATGACATTCCGTATGAAGGACCAGTTCCAAAAAGTGAAGCTGCAGCGTTTTTACCGTACCAATACGCAGTCACCCAGTGACCCATATCAACGATTCCATCGCTTACCGCCGCTCCGATTTCTGAAGTTTTAACAATTGCGTTTACAGGCTGAAGATCAATTTTAAGTGATCCACCTGACATATCGCTAACCATGTTACAGTAGTCTTGCGCCATTTCAAAAAAGATGTTTGCGCCTGAAGGCCAAGCAGCTTGCATCTTTAATACAGTAGCGTGAGATCCTGCAGTTGCAATATTTGGCATTGCAACAGTTGCTGCAGCTACAGCACCAGCTTTAGCAGCAGTCTTAAAGAACTTACGTCTTGAAGAAGTTGAATTCTTCAATGATTTTTTTTCTTTAATCATTATTTTTCTCTCCTTGTTATTTATATTAGTTAATTAACTGGTATGATTTTAAGCACAAAACAAAATCAGAGTCTAATGAATAGTGTTTAGTTTTGTTGAAAAAACACTTGTTATATAAGGCTAATTCAATGGTACGACTATTATAACTACAACTTAAAATTGCATTATTTTTTAAATGTTAAGCTTGCCCACAAGCTAAACCAGTCTGATTTATATTTTAGTTTTTCTATATAATTTGCTTTGTCCAACTTAACTGCACTCAATAAATAGGTTCTATTTTCAAAAATCCTTATTTTTCCTACTCCATTTGGGTTTGTTTTTACAATTTCCTTGTAGCTATTTTCTTCATCTCTACTGAAGATAGTAATTTGCCAGTTTTCTAGAGGATTGCCCTTTTCAAATAGTTGAAACTCAAATATCTCCTCCTTTAAGTTATATGGTGAAGTTAAAGCAATAATCTCAAAGTCTAATTTTGGCTTTTGAATAAAAAAACTTTTATTACCATTTGTCATTAATGCTTTTGCAAATCTTCGATAACTCTCTGTGGGCAGCTTATTTTTATCAAATTTTTCTAAAGTGCTTTCAAAATTTTGCTCTTTTAAGAAATCTTCAAACTTTTCAATAGATTCGTATTTTAAGAATTCATAATTTGTTTCATAATTTAAAATATGAAAACCTTTATCTAAAATTAATGTTTGAATTGCAGGAAAATTTCCATCTCTTTGAGGTAAATTTATTACTTTATTTTTGTTTTCTAAATATAAATTTTTTTTATTTGGATCATAGTAACCAAATGGAGAGCCATTAAAATTTTGGCCTACCTTAATATGTATCTTGGACACTTCATTATTATTAAATTTAAAATTAATTGGCTCAAGCCATAATTCATGTGCGTATGAATTAAATTTCAAAAAAGTAATAAATAATAAGACTACAAAAAAATAAAAAATCTGCTTTAATAAGTTAATGTTTTTTAAGATATTTATATTTTTATTATTTTTCATACAATCATCTTATGCTCATGAATTGCGTCCAGCAATTGCAAATCTCAATATTTATGAAGAAGACAATATCACAAATGCCACTTTATCAATCCGATTAAATCTTGAGGCTATTATTGCAGAAGTAGACATAAATCACTCGAATACGAAAGAATCTAAACAATCTGATAAATATGAAAGCTTAAGAAATATGAGTGCAGTTGAGTTGCTTGAAAAATTTAATTCTAAAATAAAAAACCTTCAAAACAAAATTTATTTAATATCAACTAACTCTAATTATAACTTAGTTCTACTGAATATAGATATACCTGGGGTTGGAAATACCAACGTTGCTAGGGATACTATTGTTGATTTTGATATTCAAAATATAAAGGATGAAGACTTAAAATTTTTTTGGGACAAAAATTTAGGATCAATTATTTTACGAGTTAATTCTCCTAATAATGAAGATTTATATTCAAAACTAATCGCGACTAGTAAAAAATCAGACTGGTTTAACCCTAAAAATAAAAAAGAAGTAGATTTTTTTGATAATATCAGATCATACACTCATTTAGGGTTTAAACACATAATACCCAAAGGTTTAGATCATATCTTGTTTGTATTAGCCTTATTTTTGTTAACACCCAAAATAAAACCTTTACTGCTACAGGTATCAATATTTACATTGGCTCATACAATTACTTTATTTTTAGGTGTATTAAATTTAATTAAAATTCCATCTGTTATTGTGGAGCCTATTATAGCTTTATCTATTTGTTTTATTGCTATTGAAAATTTATTTACTGAAAATATAAAAAAAACGAGACCTTATATAATTTTTATTTTTGGATTACTTCATGGTTTGGGTTTTGCTGGTATTCTAAATGAAATTGGAATTTCAGATGGATTATTTATTTCAAGTCTAATTTCTTTTAATGTGGGTGTTGAACTTGGGCAAATTAGTGTAATTTTTTTATCTTATGTTTTTATAGCATTGTTGTTCCAAAAAAGATTATGGTATCGTAATAAAGTTACAAGACCTCTTTCATTAATTATTGCATCCATTGGTCTTTATTGGTTTATTCAAAGATTATTCTTTTAAATAAAATTGATATGAAATATTTTTTTATATTGTTTATACTTTTTTTACCTTTTAATTCTTTTACAGAAGAAAAAAAACTAGAACATTTTTGTAAAATGGACACTAAATTTTATGAGACAGACAAAAATGAATGGAGCCAAAAAACTATAGACTATGATTTTTATATTTCAAATAATGATGAGATTAAAATTTTTGATAAAGAAGTAAAAAGATATCTTTTTTCTTTAGAAATTATCCTGAATAATGAAAAAGCTTTAGTTGGTCATTTTTTAAATGAAAAGATGATTAATACTTTTACGTTTAATAAAATTACTCGTTATGCAAAATATTCTAATACTTATTATAATAAACAAGGTGGTGGACAAATAGGTGTTGGTGTATGTTTTCCAAAAACAGTTTAATTGCTTAACTTAATTCGGTTCTGATAATTCTATCTCTGGATCAAATACTTTAACTTTTATTCTTGAATACCATTCTGAAACATTTTCAATATCTTCGTTTGATAGCATCTGAGCTATCATGGTCATTTGAGGATGTTGTAATTTTGCAGACTTATAATTTTTAAGCTTTATTTTTAGATAATCTCTTTCTTGTGCATATATATTTGGTACTGCACCAGAATTTCCACCAGATTCGGCTTTACCACTCACACCATGACAACCAGAACAAATATTTTGGGCAATTTCTTTACCAGCTTTAAGTGTTTCCGTTAAATTAACTTCTGCAGCTAATTGAGGGGTACTCAAAAGTGATAAAGAAAATATAGCTAATATAATTAATTTCTTCATACTCTTTATTAATTCATCCGAGTATGGCTAATAATTTTAATAGCTTCTACAAGTTTTGCTTCACCATCCCTTAATTTTCCAGCATCACAAAGGGCTTTACCCTCATCTTTAAGGGCATTTATTTTTGTTAAACTTGAATCTGTATACTGATACTGTTTTTTTCCATAAGGTCTTTCAGATTCTTTCCAAATAGACTTTTGATAATATTTACACAGATAATCAGGAGCGTTTAATGATGCCTGATATTCTTTTTCAGTAATACATTTACTTCTTACAATTTTATATTCTCCATCCTTTGTCCAAGTACCAAAACCTGTGCATACTTTTTTTTCATCTGTATTTGCAAAGCTTACTCCCGTGCAAATTGCTAAAAATGATATAATTATTAAAATTTTTTTGATCATAATTGTTTCCTTTAAATTTTTGTTTAAAAAAAAGGACCGGAGATTAAGCCGGTCCCTAATTTATATTTTATTAACCTTCGTATTTGATTCTGTATACTACTCCAGCTTTATCATCTGACACTAGTATAGAGCCATCAAAGTATTGTTGAACATCAACTGGTCTACCTAAGTAAGTGCCCATTTCAGTCATCCAACCATCAGCAAAAGGTTCTGTCTTTTTAGCATTGCCTTTTGAGTCTAGATAAGTAACCATAACTCTAGCACCTCTAGGTTTTACAGCATTCCATGAACCATGTTGTGCACTAAAAATTGCATTATGGTATTTTTTTGGAAACTGTTTTCCAGTATAAAACATCATTCCTAAGTCAGCAGCATGTGCAACCATCTCAACTTGAGGCTTAACATATCTATCAGCATCTTTTTTTGGAATTGTTTGTCCTTTATACTCATTGGTTCTAACTTCTCCACCACCAGTATACGGGTGACCATACCACATGCCCATTTTAGGCATTCTGTTTAGCTCACCTGGAGGAGTTTCATCTCCCATACCGTCAACTTGGTTATCAGTAAACCATAAAGATCCATCTTTAGGATTAAAAGCGTGACCAACAGAATTTCTTATTCCTGTTGCTACAACTTTTCTATCAAGGTCTCCTGGGAAACGATTAAAGCTAATCATTCCACCAATTCCAGTTTCTTGATATAAATCCAATTTATCAGCTGGAGCTACGTTGTGAGGCTGACCTAAACTAACATAAAGTTTATTGTCTGCTTTATTAACAGCACAAACTCTAGCCGTGTGGTTATAAGATTCCTCCTCAACTGGTATCAAATTACCTTGATCAATAATCGGTACAGCTACAGTGTCAGGACTTTCCATAAAATATTCAGCAGCTGGGAACCATAAAACTCTGTTTCTTTCTGCTACATACAAATGGCCATCATCACTAAAACAAACACCATTGGGGATATCAAACTTAACTGTTGGAGCAAACTGCTCTACAGTATCTGCAATATCATCCATGTCTCTATCAGTTGCTTGCCAAACCTTATCTTTTCTTGTTCCAATCCATACTGTTGTTTTGTTTCTTGCAACAGCCATGTGTCTTGCATCAGGTACTATAGCAAACACACTAATTGAAAACCCAGCAGGCAAATTAATATTTGGCAAAATGTTTTTTTTAACATTTGCAGCAAATTTAGTATCCTGTGGAATTACAATTGCTTGTGTAGCGTCGCCTGATTTATACATACTACTTAACTTTTTAATTGTTGCCTCATCACCAGCAGCAAATACAGAAGTAGCAATTGAGCTTACGAACAAAAAAGTACTTAATGTTGAAAGTATTTTTTTCATTTTCTTCTCTCCTCTATTGTTAATTATTCAATGATCAAGCTTCTCTCAAAACAGAACAAATGTGAATAGGTAAAATTTATATTAATTCCTATAAACATTATAAAAAATAATAACTTTCAATTCCAAGTTGTATTAATTAACTTTATTTTTGCAATTTCCTGTTTTGAAAAACTCATCAATATTGTCTATAGCTAGATTAGCCATAGCAATTCTTGTGTGCTTAGTGGCACTTCCAAGGTGAGGCAAAATAAAAACACTTTTAATCTTCAGATAGCCTGAATTTAAATTTGGTTCACCTTTATAAACATCAAGTCCTGCTGCATAGATTTTTCTTCTATTTAATGCATCTATTAAAGCTTCATCTTCAACAATGTCTCCACGAGCTACATTTGTTATAACCGCACCTGTTGGAAAATATTCTAATGTTTCTTTATTAATTAAATTTTCTGTTTCTTTTGTTGCGGGGCAACAAATTGACAATACATCTGAAACTCCAAAAAGACTTTTAATGCTATCATGATAAATGGCACCTTGTTCTTTTTCGTCACTTAATTTTGATCTGTTGTGATAGTGAATAATCATTCCTAAAGATTTTGCAATTTTTGCAATCTTTTGACCTATTCTCCCCATTCCTAAAATTCCAAGCCTCGTACCAGTTAACTGCTTTCCTATCAAATAATCTGCAGACCATTTCCAGCTACTTTCTTTTGCAGCCTGAATGCCCTCTGGAACTCTTCTACATGCTCCAAGAATTAATAAAATTCCAATCTCAGCTGTGGCATCAGATAAAACCTCTGGTGTATTAGTTACAGCTATTCCTCTTTTTTTGGCTGCTTCTAAATCAATGTTTCCAAATCCAACTGCAAAATTAGAAATTACCTTAATACTGTCTGGAAGTTTGTTTATGGTCTCCTCATCCATTTTATCAGTTAAAGAAGTTAATATTGCATCATGACCTTCACTTAATTCGATAAGCTTTGATTGAGAATATAATTCATCATTGCCATTAAATTTTGCATCAAACATTTTTGAAGCTTTGTCTTCAGATTCTTTTAACAATCTTCGTGTAATTAGAATTTTTTTCATAGTTAGTTTTTTTGTAATATTTTTGGTTTTGGGCCACCAGTATACCAATCTAATATCTCAATGGTATGTAAAATTGGAGTTTTCGTTCCATTAGAAATTTGAGTAATACAACCAATATTTCCAGTTGATATAAAATCTGGTTTCAAACTTTCAATATTTTTTACTTTTTTGCTTAATAGTTCTTTAGCAATTTCAGTTTGCAAAATATTATAAGTTCCAGCAGATCCACAACAGATGTGGCCTTCTGGAATTTCCATAATTTCATTATTTGTTTTTGAAAGTAATGACATGGGTTGACTGTGTACTTTTTGTCCATGTTGCATTGAACATGCAGAATGATAAGCAATTTTGTACTTCTTATCTTTTACTTTAAAATTTAATTTTAAATTAGTATCTAAATATTCAGAAACATCTTTTGTTAAATCAGAAATCACTTTTGCTTTCTTTTTCATTTCTTCATCATCTTTAAAAATGAAACCATAGTCTTTCATGGTAGTTCCACAGCCAGAAGTATTTGATAAAATAGCGTCTAAATTTCCTTTTTGATGTTCGTCATACCAAGTATTAATATTATTTCTAAAATCTTGGTGCGCGTCATCTTCTTTTCCCAAATGATGATTTAATGATCCACAACATCTGATCTTTTTAGGCACAACTACTTCAACTCCATGTCTATTTAAAAGTCTGATTGTTGCCTCATTAATTTGAGGAGAAATTTCTTTTTGAACACATCCAGTTAAAAGAGCAACTCTTGCAATTTTATTTTTACCAGTTGCGGAATAAATTTCTTTTTGTTTTATGGTTTTTTTTGGAAAACTTGTCGGCATCAAATTCATCATATCTTTTATTTTTAATGGCATTAAAAATTTAAAAGGTTTAGCTAATTTAACCATATAACTTGCTAATCTGAAGTATCCTGTATTTGGTAACACTACTGATAAAAAATTTCTAATTGTTCTATCAAAAAAAGATCTTTCATAGTTTTTTTCAATATATTTTTTACCATGATCAATGATGTGCATGTAATTCACTCCAGCAGGACAAGTGGTCATGCAGCTATAGCAAGATAAACATCTATCTATATGTTTTACAGTTTTTGCTGTTGGCTTTTTTTGATTTTCCAACATATCTTTAATCAAATAAATTCTTCCTCGCGGTCCATCTAATTCGTCACCAAATATTTGATGGGTTGGACAAGTTGCATTACAAAAACCACAATGAACACACTTTTTAAAAATTTTTTCTGTTGCAGCGTTGTCACTGTCTTTTAATTGTTTTTCAGTAAAGTTTGTTTGCATTAAATTCCTCTATACATTTTTCCAGGATTAAAAATTCTTTTAGGGTCAAAACTTTTTTTGATCTTTTCTGATATTAAAAGTCTTGTATCATCTACTGTAAAAATTGTTTCTTCGTAATCATATTCATCCGATGTCTTTATGATAGTTAAATAACCACCTAATTCCTTGGTTAATTTTTTAATATCGCTAACCTTAGAGTTCTTCTTTGATTGAACCTCTATCCAATATAATGAGCCACACCAATCAATGTAATATTTATACTTATTACCTAAGAATTGCATCAACTTAGGGCCTTTCGAAGGAGGCACTACTACTCTTAAAAGGTTATTCTTTGTTGATTTGAATATTTCAAGATTATTTATTTTTTTCCAAAATGGTGTTGATTGATGAACATCTAAAACTGTTGTATTCAGCTTACTAAGCTCCAGTTCATTTGTTAAAGCTTTTAATTTTTCATCTATTGAAATTTTATCTCCTTCTATTCTTAGCGCTAAAAATGAACCTTTGTATTTTAAGTCATTAAATTTAAAGACCATCTCTTTGTTTTGGTCATAATTTTCATCTTTGGGTTCTTCAGGAATATAAACAGCTCCAGAGACTTCGCTGCTTGAACTAGATATCTTATCAAATAAATTTTTAACTAATTTTTTATCATCAGTATGTATAGTAATTGTATTAGATAATTTTTTTTTAGGTAGAACCTTCAATGTTATTTCAGTTAAAGCAACTAAAGTTCCAAAAGATCCTGTTACTAGTTTTGATAGATCATAACCTGTAACATTTTTTACAACTGTCCCACCTGATTTAATTATATCTCCTTTACCATTCACACCTCTAAAACCTAATATGTGATCTCTTAAACTTCCTACTTTAAATCTTCGAGAGCCAGCAAAGTTACAAGCTAAATGGCCTGCTATGGTGCCCTTATTTGATTTTCCATTTTCAATAAATCCAAAATCAATAGGCTCAAAAGCAAGTTCTTGATTGTTTTTTTCTAACTCCTTTTCAACTAACTCTAATGGCGTGTTAGCTTTAACCTTAATATATAGTTCTTCAGGCAAATACTCAATTACACCTGACAACTTAGACATAGATAGTTTTTTTGCAGATTGAATGTTGTTACCAATAAAATTTTTTGAACCTGTGCCAATTATTTCTGTTGGTTGGTTTTTTTTGTAAAGTTCCTGAACTAGATTTGAAACTTGCAGCTCATCTTCTGGATAATAAGTATTATTAGAATCTTGGAAGATCTGGGAATTTTTCTTCATTTCTGTGGACATGTACCCTTCCTTCCTCTGCACATTTTCTTAATATTGGATAAACTTTTCCTGGGTTTAGTAAATTTTTTTCATCCAGTGATTTTTTAATATCTAATTGTTGTTGAATATCTGTATTATTAAACATCTCACACATTAGTTCTCTTTTTTCTACTCCTACCCCATGTTCTCCAGTGATCACTCCCCCTAATCTAACGCACGTCTTTAGTATCTCGGCTCCAAATTCCTCTGTTTTTCGCAGTTGTTCTTTATCACTTCCATCAAACATTATTAATGGATGTAAATTTCCATCTCCTGCATGAAAACAATTTGCTACAGGTAATTTGTATTTTTCAGAAAGTCTTTTTATTTCAAGTAAAGCTTCCGCAAGTTTTCCTCTTGGTATGGACCCGTCCATACAATAATAATCTGGTGCCATAGCTCCACATGCTGGAAATGCTGCTTTTCTACCTGCCCAAAATGATAGTCTTTCTTTTTCATTTTTACTTAATTTTAAACTTGAGCAATTATTTTTTTCACAAATACTTCTCACCTGTTTTAATAATTCATCTACCTCAGATTCGGTTCCATCTAATTCTACAATTAATAAAAGTTCCGCATCTCTTGGATATCCTGCTTTACTAAAATTATCTGTTGCCTCTATCAAAGCTTTATCCATTATTTCCATACCTGCTGGAACAATTCCACTTGAAATTATTTCCGATGCTGCATTTCCACCTTCTTCAATTGTTGGAAAGCCTATTAGCGCTGCTTTAACTACTTGAGGGTTTTTTAAAATTTTTACTGTCACTTCAGTAATTACTCCTAATAATCCTTCTGAACCACAAATTAATCCCATTAGATCATACCCTTCTTGATCAAGAGTTTTTCCACCAACTCTACAAACTGTTCCATCCATCATTACCATTTCAACACCTAAAATATTATTAGTTGTCGTTCCATATTTTAGAGAATGAACGCCTCCAGAATTTTCAGCAACATTGCCCCCTATTGAGCATGCAAGTTGACTTGATGGGTCTGGTGCGTAGTAAAAATTTTTATGTTGTACGGCATGTGTTATTCCTAAATTTGTTACACCAGGTTGGGTTACTACACATTTATTTTCAAAATCAATTTCTATAATTTTGTTAAATTTTCCAAGACTTAATAAAATTGCATCATTTAAAGGTAGAGCTCCCCCTGAAAGACCAGTGCCAGCACCTCTTGGTACAACTTTAATATTTTCTTTGTGACAAAACTTTAAAATGTTACTTACTTCTTCAGTGTTTTCTGGCATCACAACAGCGAGTGGTGTTTGTGTATAAGCTGCTAATGCATCAGTTTCATATGGTTTAATATCATCTGCATGACTTAAAACATTTTCTGGATTGATAATTTTTGCAAGATTTTTAAAAATATATTCTTTTTTATTGATCGTTGCTTTGTCAATCTTTGGCAGAACTAATTCACTCATTAGTCTTAGCCTAGCATTTTTTTGATGTTTTCCAATGCGTTAGATATGTTGTCTTGTGAAGCTGCATAGCTAAATCTTACGTAATCTTGGCAAGTTTTACCAAAAGCTGTTCCTGGAACTATTGCTACTCCTGCTTCATGCATACATTTTTTTGCAAATTCTGAACCATTCATTCCTGTTCCAATAACTTTAGGAAATGCATAAAAGGCTCCTCCTGGTAAACTGCATTCCACACCTGGTAAACTATTTAAACCTTCGTGAATCAATTTCCTTCTTTGATCGAATTTTACCATCATTTCATGGATTGCATCATCTGGTCCATCTAAAGCTGCAATTCCTGCAAATTGTGACGGAGCATTAACACATGAAACACTATTAATAATTAGTCTGTTTACATGTGGTATTAATTCTTCTGGCCACACACTCCATCCCATTCTCCATCCAGTCATGGCGTAAGCTTTGCTCCAACCATCTAAAACAATTAATCTATCTTGCAGATCAGGGTAATTAAAAAATGTTGGCATTTCTTTTCCATCATAAATTTGTCTACTGTAAATTTCATCGCTTAGGATTGCTACATGAGGATGTTTTTTTAACCCTTCTGCTAAAACATCTATTGCAGATTTTTCAACAAAACTTCCCGTTGGATTATTAGGGTTAATTAATATTAACAATCTAGTTTTATCTGTAATTAAAGATAGAATTTTTTCTGGATCAAATTTTAAATCTTTATCTTCTGTTAAGTCATAAGGCACTGCAGTTGAGCCTGTATAATTAATCATTGATTCATATATTGGGAATGCTGGTGTTGGATGTATAATTTCTGCACCTGGTTCACCAAAACATTGTATCGCATAATACATTGTTGGTTTCCCACCTGGCATTATCAATACTCTTTCAGGGTCAATATCCTTATTATAAAGTTTTTTAATTTTTCTAGTAACAGCTTGTCTGCACTCTAAAATTCCGTTTGATAAAACATATCCATGATGACCCTCATCTAATGCTTTTTTTGCAGCATCTACTACGTGTTGGGGTGTCTTAAAATCAGGCTGACCTAAACCTAAGTGGATCATTGGTTTGCCTTGTGCTTCTAATTTTTTTGCTTCAGCTAAAACACTAAATGCAGATTCAGTTCCTAGTCTTTGTAAATTTTTTGCTAATTTCATAATAATTTAATTCTAATATCAATATTCTATAATTTAATTTATTTTTTTTATATATAATTTTGATAAGTAAAAACTATTTTCTATAAATTAATTTTGACATATCTAATTCTCTTAAAGTCTTACAACCCATTAATACCATATTTCTATTAATTTCATCATGCATGTTTTGCAATAGACGTTCCACACCTGGTTGACCCCCAGCACTTAAAGCAAATAAAAACATTTTTCCAAAACTGCACGCCGTTGCACCAGCTGCTAAAGCTTTTAAAACATGGGTTCCACGTCTTACACCACCATCTAAAATAATCTCTAATTTATCACCAACAGCCTCTCTAATTGCATTAACTTGGTCAAAGGGTGATCTTGAACCGTCTAATTGTCTACCCCCATGATTTGAAATCATTATTGCTGTACAACCAATATCTATTGCTCTTTTTGCATCTTCAACTGACATCACCCCTTTAAGGGCAAATGGACCGTTCCATCTTTTTACACAGTATTCAGCATCCTTCCAATTCATAGCCGGGTCATATTGTTCATTGATATATTCGATAACTGATTTTGAGATATTTGTTCCTTTATCTGTTTTATTTTTAACATTTGATAATTCAAATTTTTTATGAGTAAAATAATTAAATACCCATTCAGGTTTCATGGCAAAACTCATTAAGCTTTGAAGTGTCAATTTTGGAGGGGTAGTAAAGCCAGTTCTGTGATCTCTTTCTCTGTTTCCAGCAACTAACGTATCAACTGTTAGACACATACCATTAAAACCAGACACTCTACATCTGTCTATTAAGTCGTCCGTAATTGATTGATCTTTATGAACATATAGTTGAAATAATTTTGGTCCATTTGAAATATCAGCAATCTCTTCAATAGTATTATTGGCCATTGTAGACATGCTATAAAAAGTTCCAAACTTTTCAGCAGCTCTTGCTGAGGCTTTGTCACCTTCATGATGGTAAAGTCTTTGCATTGCAGTTGGTGAGAGAAAAACTGGCATATCAATTTTTTTTCCAAAAACAGTTGTAGAAAGATCTGGTTTACCAACACTAGCAAGAATGTTTGGAATTAAATCACAATCATCAAAAGAATCTGTATTTCTTTTTAAAGTTTTTTCATCGTCTGCACCACCATCGATGTAATGAAAAATTGGAGAAGGTAATTTTTTTTTTGCTAATTTTCTAAAGTCATTAAAATTATAGCAGTCTTTTAAGTTCATATGTTCTTTTAAAATGATTTAAAGAAATTAAACATATAACTATTTGCTCCAGGATTTTTTGTTCCCAAGCTAGCATTAGAAAGATGATTATAAGAAAAACCAAGTTGACTGTTGCTTACAAAATCTACAGAAATTTGTAGTTCACTTTTAAATTCTAAAATATGACCCAGATCTTTACCATCACCTTTACTATACAATCCCGGTGCAAAGCTTGGAATAAAATTAATTTTACCTAACTTATATTGAGCTTGAATACCTGTATAAATATATGCAGCAGAGTCCGCAGTCACTAATGCACCCGTTATTGGAGAAATATTACCTAAAAAAGTATCTCTATTTAAATCCTCATTTTGATGTTGAAATCCGATTAATGTTGATTTTTTACCAGTATCACTGAAGTCAAACATTCCAGAATAGACATTAAATTTAGAACTATTTTCTTCTGAATAAACCATTGAAGACAATAGACTAAAAAAAATGATAAAAATAAATTTTGATATTAACTTGGAATGTTTCATTTAAATTTTGTTATTTTTATTAGATATTATTTTTTTATATATTATTGCACCACCAAACAAAAATAACAATAATGGTAATAACCATAAAACATAAGTATTTTTGTTTAACTGGGGATCAAAAATCACCCAATCACCATACTTTTCTCTTAAAAATTGGTATATTTGTTTTTCTTTTAATCCTTCATTAATTTTTCTATCAACAATTAGTTTAATACTGGAGGCAAATTCAGATTCTGAATCGTATACAGACTGACCTTGACAAATTAAACAACGAATATTTTTTAAAATTTTATTTTTTAAAATATCATTTGCTTCATCTGATTTTAACTCAAAAAAGCTTGTGGCTAAAAATAGGATTATAAATATTTTTAAAATTTTCATTTAATAACTAATTTAATTTCATTAACAATTTCTTGATTGATTGGACCAACAAATTTTTTAATTACATTTTTATTTTTATCTATTAAAAAAGTTTCTGGAACTCCATAAGCTCCAAATTCAACTCCTAGAGTTCCATCTTTATCAATTAAAATTCTTGAATATGGATTGCCAAGGTCATTAATAAATTTTTTTGCATTATTAAAATTGTCTCTATAATTTAATCCAATTAACTTAATCGATTGATTTTTACTTAGTTGCATTAATAAGGGGTGTTCTGTTCTACAAGGTACACACCAGGATGCCCAAATATTTACAATATAAAATGTGTTCTCTTCAAAAATCTTATCTGAGTTTATATAACTATTGGAATAAAAGTCCTTAGCTTTAAAAGTTGGGATATTTTTTTTCTCATTAACCTTTGGGGTATAGGTGTTTGGAGTATTTAATCCTTTATAAAAAATAACAAAACAAAAGCTTAAGAAAATAACTACAACAAATAAGCTAAACTTATTTTTCATATCTTTCTTTTAAATAAACTCATTAATCCACCAAGGCATAATAGTAAAACTGAGATCCATATCCAAACCATAAATGGCTTTACTTGATATCTAATATTAAAATATTCATTACCCTTTACAAGGTTCATTACTAAAAACTTATCTTCTAATAATGTTGTTCTTATATCTGCTTCACTGGTAATAATTACAGGTTGATTATAAATTCTAATCTCAGGTTTTAATTCAATAGTTTTGCCATTTTTGTTTTTTATCTCAAAAGATGCAATGATAGAGTTGAAATTACTTTCATTTCTTTCTTCTATCTTTTTAAAAAAAATTTCACCTTTATTATAATCATATCTTTCACCAATTTTTATGTTGGTTATAATTTCTGAGGATAAAATACTATTAAATAGAATACTTAATATTAATAAACTAAAACCAAAGTGTGAAACAGTTTGAGAGATATTATTAAATTTTTTAATAAATAATTCTTTTAAAGTGGCAAAGAAAAGAAAAAAAGCAGCTGAAATTAAAACTGTATAAAAAAGTAAGTCAGCAGTTAAATTTTTTATAATAAAAAAGGTTAACATTACCGAAATTATAAATGTGATAATAAGTGAGTTCTTATTTTCAATTTTTGATTTAATCCATTTAAGTCTTGGTCCAAGAGACATAAATAATAGAAATGGTATTAAAAAAGGAACAATTAATTTTTGATAAAAAGGAGGCCCTACTGATATTTTTTCACTAGATATTACATCTAGAAAAATTGGATATACCGTACCTATTAAAACAACAGCTAAAAAATACATCATAAACCAATTGTTTATTAAGATGGAAGTTTCTCTACTAAGCCAAAAAAAATTATTTGAGCTTTTATTATTTTCTTTGTGAAATATAAAAAATATTCCTAACGATAAGACAATTAGTGCAAATAAAAATATTAATATAAAAATACCTCTTGCAGGATCATTAGCAAATGTATGTACAGAATTTAATATTCCTGATCTTACTAAAAAAGTTCCACACATACTTAGGGTAAAAGTGGTAATAGATAATATGACTACCCAAGATGTTAGTGCAGCTCTTCTTTCTAACACGACAATGCAATGTAACAATGCAGTTAATGTTAGCCACGGCATTAAAGAAACATTTTCAACTGGGTCCCAAAACCAAAACCCTCCCCATCCTAACTCATAATATGCCCAAATTGATCCAAGCATAATTCCTATAGTTAGAAAAATCCAAGAAACTAAAACCCATTTTTTAATATGCTGTCCCCATTCTTTAGTGACATAATTTTGTGTAACTGCCGCAAGGGATGATGAAAATATTATAGAGGTACCAACATAACCTAAATATAAAATTGGGGGATGAATTGCTAATGCTGGATCTTGTAAAATTGGATTAAGACCAAGACCTTCATTAGGAATTGGAAATAAATAATTAAAAGGATTAGATGTCATTAATACAAATAAGAAAAACCCAATAATTATTATTTGCTGAAATAATAATGTTAAAATTCTATATTTTTTAGGTTGTTCTCTTGATTTAATTAAAAATAAAAAAATAAACAAAGTTAATACTAATAACCATAATAACAAACTTCCTTCATGGTTTCCCCAAGTTCCTGAGATTTTATAGAATAATGGTTTAGTTGTGTGAGAATTATTAAAAACAGTCTCATTACTAAAGTCTGATTTTATAAAAGATACAATCAAACTCAAAAAACTCACAATTACAAAAACTAACTGTAGAAATGATAGAGATAATATATTTTGGTTAATCTGCTTATTAGTATTATTAAAGTCTTTAATTGAAACCCCACAAAGCAATACCGAAAGTAGTAACCCTAAAATTAAAGAATAATAACCTATCTGATTAGCTAGCAATTTATTTATCTCCTAAGGCTTCTTTAACTTCTGGGGGCATATAATTTTCATCGTGTTTTGCTAAAATTTTAGTAGCTGTAAAATAATTCTTATCTTTTAAAAAACCTTCAGCAACCACTCCTTTTCCTTCAGCAAATAAATTAGGGACTGCCCCTGAATAAACAACATTAATTTCATTTTTAAAGTCAGTAATAACAAAATTAACTTTATCAGAGTCTATAAAAATCGATTGTTCTTTAACCATCCCACCCACTCTTATTTTTTTTTTATTTAATTCTATTAAAGATTTTATTTCAGATGGGGACTGAAAATATACAACGTTTTCTTTTAATGATTGTAAAACTAAAAAAACTGTTAAAATTACTGAGGCTAAGATTAAAGCTAAAAATACAATTCGTAATTTAACCTTTTTACCATACATGGTTTATTAGTTAAATATTTGATGTATTGGATAATATTTCTCTATTAATATTTTGTGATCTTGCAGCCTTAGCTTTCTCAACATTTAGAGAACCAAATTTAGAAGTAAATCTTTTTTGCTCTTTTGAAAGCTGTAATTTAGTTACAAAGTACAGGGCTGTAAAACTAATCAATGTAAATGAAAAAGCTGACCATACGTAAGCTCCATATCCATTCATTGAAATTATTTCATTTATCATAATCTATCTAATCCTTTATTTTTAATTTTTATCAGTTCTGTATTATATTTCATCAAAAAAATGAGTAATGAAAAAAGGGCAAATGCCGCAGTCATAATGCCCAATGGGACTAGCATTGATGGGTGAATTGCCGTGTTGGTTGATAAAATATTAATTGAAGATGGTTGATGTAACGTGTTCCACCAGTCTACAGAAAATTTAATAATAGGAACATTTACCACTCCTAAAATTGCAATCAAAGAAGTAACCTTTACTACCTGTTCTTTGTCCTCATAAATTCTCCAGGCCAATAAATACATTCCATAAAACAAAGCTAAAATTAACATAGAAGTTATTCTTGCATCCCAAGCCCACCAAGTACCCCAAGTTGGTTTTCCCCAAATTGAACCTGTAACTAATGCTATAATATTAAAAATGAATCCAGAAGGTGCTAAACTTTTAGCAATTAATGCAAAATTTTTATTTTTAAAAACAAAACTTCCAACAGACAAAAAAGCTAAACTTGTAAATATTCCAAGTGATATCCATGCAGCTGGCACATGAACATACATAATTCTTACTGCATCACTTTGTTTATAATCTTCAGGTGAAAGTATAAGCGCTTCTGTTAAACCAATTGTTAGGACAATAATAAATAAAAATAGAACATACTTTGGTGCTTTAGAGGTTATTGCAAAAATTTTATTAGGTTCAAAATATTTAAACATTTTTAAATTATATATATTAAAAAAAAGATAAATTAATTTTTTTTATGGAAGATCATCCTGATCAAGAATGCAGAGGGAGTCAATAATGATAAAAAACGTTATTTAACACTCTTGATCAGAACATGAATATAGATAGCAACTATATATGTCGAAGATTTGAATTAATTGTGTTTGAAAAAAGAATTAATTAGAGGGCTTAAAGTAGCTAGAGCCTCTTTTACCAGAAAAAATCTCTTCAATTAAAGGATGTTTAATTGGATCTTCTGAATCGTCCATTAATAGATTTTGTTCTGAAACATATGCTTCATATGTAATTTCATCATTTTCAGCTAACAAATGATAAAAAGGCTGATCTTTTCTAGGACGAACATTCTTTGGAATAGATTGATACCATTCTTCAGAATTATTAAATTCGAAATCAACATCATAAATTACACCTCTGAACTCAAAGTGTTTATGTTTTACAATGTCTCCTATTGAAAATTTTGCTTTTTGAATTGCCATTGTTATTAATATGGGGGTTTAAAAATAAAAATCAATAAAAAACATTTATATTTTTTTTATTATGTTAATATCTGTCAAGTGAATAAATCTTTTCTTAAATTTGCAACAGACTTTGGGCCTTTAGCCATTTTTTTTTATTATTATTATAATAATGATAAGAATCTAGCAGTTGCGATTCCTCCACTTATAGTTGCAACATTAATTGCACTAGCAGTTGTTTGGTTTTTTGAAAAAAAAATACCTATGATGCCATTAATAAGTGGTATCTTAATTACATTTTTTGGGGGTCTAACAATTTATTTTAATGATCCAGTTTTTATCTATGTAAAGCCAACGATCATTAATATTTTATTTGCCCTTGCTTTATATTTTGGAAAATATTTTACAAAAGAACCTGTCCTTAAAAAAATTATGGGTAAATCAATTGCTCTAACTGATATGGGTTGGGAATTATTAAACAAAAGATGGATGTACTTTTTCTTCTTTCTTGCAATCCTTAATGAATGTGTCTGGAGAACGCAAACAGAAGAGTTTTGGGTTAATTTTAAGGTATGGGGAATGTTACCAATAACCCTTGTCTTTACAGCATTTCAAATATCATTGATTAATAAATTCAAGCTTGATGAATAGAAACTTAAAGCTAGTCGTAAATAATCCTCACAAACAAATAGAAGAAAGACAATTTTTTGAAAAAAATGAACTTAAAATCATTTTAGATCTATATGCAAAAATGGTCTCTGAGGGATCATGGAAAGACTATGGTCTAAACATTTCTAACAGACAGGTTAGTTTTAGTGTCTTTAAAAATGCAGCAGAAAATGCTTTATATAAAATTTGTAAAAACTTTAAACCTAGTAGTAAAAATCTAAAGTATTTAATTACAGACTCTAATGGGAAAGTTTTAAAAAATTCCTTTGATCTAGAAATTTTACTTAAAAATACTAATTGGAAAAACCTTAAGAAATAAAAAGACTATCGTCTTTGACCAAATAATCTTAACAACATTATAAATAAATTTATAAAGTCTAGGTAAAGAGTTAAGGCACCCATTACAGCTTTTTTACCCATCAACTCACCCGTATCGCTTGATACATACATGTTTTTAATTTTTTGAGTGTCATAAGCAGTAAGGCCTACAAAAATTAAAACACCTAGAATTGAAATTACAAAATCCATCATTGAAGATTTTAAGAACATGTTAACAACTGATGCAACAATAATACCAATTAAGCCCATCATTAAAAATGATCCTAATTTTGTAAGATCTCTTTTAGTTGTGTAACCATACAAACTCATTGCACCAAAAGTAATAGAGGTAATAAAGAATACTCTTGTGATACTCGCTCCAGTATAAACTAGGAATATTGAAGATAATGATAGCCCCATTAAAGAAGCAAAAACCCAAAAAGTAGTTTGAGCAGCTGAAGCTGTCATTTTATTAATTCTAGCACTCATGTAAAAAACTACTCCAAGTGGAGCAAGCATAACCACCCATTTAAAACCTGAAAGAAATATAGTATTTCCTAAGCTTGTTAATGCTGTAATTGATCCATTGGCATCTGTTACTACAGATAGTTTGAAAAATATTAAAGATATAAGTCCTGTTAACAAAATACCAGAAGCCATGTAGTTATAGACTTTTAGCATGTAGGCTCTTAAGCCCTCATCCATTACTACAGTTGATTGCTGAGCTTCTTTTACTTTATTTAATATGTTTTGCTTATTGAATTCCATGACACATATATAATAGCCTTTTACTATTATTTCAAGATGTCTTAATAAGATTAAATTATTGTGAATTATAAAAAATTAGGAAATACAGATTTAGAAGTAAGCACTATTTGTCTCGGTACAATGACTTGGGGTGAGCAAAACTCTGAAAATGAGGGTTTCGAACAGATGGATTATGCCTTAGATCAAGGTGTAAATTTTTGGGATACTGCAGAGCTTTATGCTGTTCCTCCAAGAGAAGAAACTTACGGTCATACAGAAATCATAATTGGTAATTGGTTTAAAAAATCCAATAAAAGAGACAAAGTTATTTTAGCAACTAAAGTTGCTGGACCTATGAGAGCCTATTTAAGAGGTGGTGGAAATAATTATGGAATAGAGAAAATGACTCAAGCTGTAAATGATAGTCTAAAAAGACTACAAACAGATTATATCGACCTCTATCAACTACACTGGCCAGAAAGAAATACCAATATGTTTGGAAGATTGGGTTATGAACATAAAGATAATGGAGAATGGAATAAATTTGAAGATGTTTTAGGCAACTTACAAAAATTTGTTGATGCTGGTAAAATTAGAGAAGTGGGTTTATCTAACGAAACACCTTGGGGTGTCTCTAAGTTTTTAGAGTTATCAAAAGAAAAAGGTCTTCCAAGAATGATGTCAATTCAAAATCCTTATAACTTATTAAACAGAACTTATGAAGTTGGTCTTGCTGAAATTTCGGTAAGAGATGAAATTGGTTTATTGGCCTACTCTCCTTTAGCAAGTGGATATTTATCTGGAAAATATAGAAATAATCAAATGCCAAAAAATTCAAGAATTGAACGTGATGGTAGTTTTTGGACTCGGTACGCAAAACCTAATACTGGTAAAGCAGTAGATGCATACTTTGAAATAGCTAAAAAACATAACCTTGATTTAACTCAAATGTCTTTAAAGTTTTGTGAAATACAGTCTTTTATGACAAGTGTTATTATTGGGGCAACTACAATGGAGCAGTTGAAAACCAACGTGGAAAGTGTAAATATAGATTTAACTGATGAAGTAATTAAAGAAATAAATGAAGTACAAACAATTTACCCTAATCCATGTCCATAATTAAAAATTTCATAATCCTAATTATTGTAAGTGTGTTTTCTCTTAGTGCAAATTCACAAGAAGTAAAAAAAATTGGTAAATTTAAAGACTGGGAAACAATGGTTATCACTGAACAAGCAGGTAAAGTTTGTTTTGCTCAATCAGTTCCGGTATTACAAGCTCCAAAATCTAACCCTAGAGAAGCAAGGATGTTTGTTTCATTTAGACCAAGTGAAAAAGTGAGTAATGAAATAAGCATTACTGGTGGCTATGAATTTAACAACAAAAATTCTATTATAGCTACTTCAGGTAAATCTAAATACAAATTTGATATTGCTCAAGAGGGATTTGCTTGGATTGCTGATAACAAACTTGAAAATAAAATGATTAAGACCATGAAGAGAGGATCAAGAATTATGATCACTGGTCATAATCAAAAAGGCTCTCAAACTATAGACCATTATTCATTGTTAGGATTTACTAAAGCCTATAATGCTGCAAAAACTAGCTGCAGTTAATTAAATGAAATCTAAAAAGAAAATTGTACTCGCATATTCTGGCGGACTAGACACTTCTATTATTTTAAAATGGCTTCAAGAAAATTATGATGCAGAAGTTATTTGTTATACTGCAGATGTTGGGCAAGAAATTGATAGAAAAAAAATTATAAAAAATGCCAAAAGACTAGGTGTTAAAAATATCATTATTGAAGATTTAAAAGATACATTTGTAAAAGACTATGTCTTTCCAATGATTAGAGGGCATGCAATTTATGAAGGTGTTTATTTATTGGGTACTTCAATTGCAAGACCTTTAATTGCAAAACGTCAAATTGCTGCCGCTAAAAAATTTGGAGCTTATGCAGTTTCTCATGGTTCAACTGGCAAAGGAAATGATCAAGTGAGATTTGAATTGGGATATCATTACTTCGGTCCAAAAGTAAAAATTATTGCACCATGGAGAATATGGAAATTAAACTCTAGAACAGATTTAATTAAATATGCAAAAAAAAACAATATTCCAATTCCAACAGATAAAAAAGGTGCTCCTCCTTTCTCTATTGATGATAATTTATACCACACATCAACTGAGGGTAAGATTTTAGAAAACCCAAAAAATTCAGCTCCTGAGTTTCTTTTTCAAAGAACAGTATCTCCTGAAAAAGCACCTAACAAAGCTTCATTTGTAACTATAGGATTTAAAAATGGAGACCCCATAACTGTTAATGGTAAAAAACTATCGCCTGGAAATTTGTTAGAAAAACTTAATAATGTTGCCGGCAAAAATGGAATAGGTAGAGTTGATTTAGTTGAAAACAGATTTATTGGGATTAAATCTAGAGGTGTTTATGAAACGCCTGGTGGAACACTTTTAATGTCAGCGCACAGAGCAATTGAGTCTGTTACTTTGGACAAAGAAACTATGCATAAAAAAGATGAAATTATGCCTAAATATGCTGAACTTATTTACAATGGTTACTGGTACTCAAAAGCAAGATTTAAACTTCAAAAAATTGTTGATCTTAAAAAGAATAAAGTTAATGGCTCTGTAAAGCTTAAATTATACAAAGGTAATATCACCATAATGTCTAGACAGACAAAAAGTAATGCTTACTCAATGAAAAAAGTTTCTTTTGAAGAAAATAAAACCTTTAATAAATCAAATGTAGAAAGATTTATTAACTTTCATAAACAAAAGCTTCGTTCATAAATTAATGAAAATAAAAGTATTTGCTGACACAATTTGTGGGTGGTGTTTTATTGGTCAAACAAGATTAAATAAAGCATTAAAAAATTTTCCTGAAACTAAGTTTGGGATAGAGCATGTTCCATTTCAACTAAATACTGACATGCCTAAAGAAGGAATTGAAAGAAACAAGTACTTAGAAATAAAGTTTGGTGGAAAAGATTTTGCTCAACCAATGTATGATCGAATGACAGAAGAGGCGAATAAAGAAAATCTTAATTTTAATCTAGATAAGATAAAGAAAACACCCAATACTGTATTTTCTCACTTATTAATAAAATTAGCCGAACAATCTAATGTACACAACGAAATTAAAGAAAAAATATATCAATCATACTTTATTGAAGGTCTTGATATTGGAGATAAAGAAATCTTAATTAATATTGGCAAAGAATTTAATATTAATGGAGATACAATCAATAATTTTTTTAATTTAAAAAATATTGAAGAAGTTAATTCATATATTTCAGTCGCAAGAGAGAAAGAAATTAATGGAGTACCCTTCTTTGAAATAGGAACAGATTTTATTTCAGGCGCCCAAAGCTCTGCAAATTTAGAAAGTGTAATAAAGTCCAATTTAAGCTAAAAATTAAAGGACACTTTATCCTTTGCCTTTAACATATAAATATCTATTCTAGCTATATGGAAGCACTAAAAAATTGGATGAAAGATGCCGCTAACATTTTATTTGATGATAGCAAAAATGATCTAAGGTCTTTACCAAGATCTGTTAGATTACAAATTTTATTAGTTCTGAGTTTCGTTTGGACAACTGTTTTTAGTTTATACATATTTTCTTATACAACTTTTGTATTTGGTTGGGCCGGTTTATACGTTGCTCATATTGGATTGATATTTGCAGTTTATATGACATTCAAACATTTTCATAAAGCAGAGGCGCAATCTAGCAGTGTATTCAAAACTAAAAACTTTGATCCATTTAAGATTATGGTTATTGTTTTTGTAATTGTATTCATCTTTGTATTTTCTAAGGGAATAGAAATTTTAACAAGTCCAAACCCTAGCTCTTATTCAATTCCATATGATGGACCAGTAAAATCAGTGTTTGAAAAATGGCTACCATTTAGTAAAGATAAGTAATGGATAAAATAGCAAAAATTTTACAGCTTGCACTAATGTGCATTATTTTAGTGAGCACTGTAATTGCTGTTGGTATGGAAATTAATAATATGTTTCTAAATCAATCTGTAATGCTAGCAGATTTACTTTTAATGTTTCTTTATTTAGAGGTCTTAGCAATGGTTCGTGTTTTTTGGAATCAACAATCAATCAGTATAACTTTACCTCTTTTAATTGCCATCACTGCTCTCGCACGATTTATTATATTACAAGGAAAAGAAATGGATCCATCAGCATTAGTCTATGAAGCTATAGCTATAGTTCTAATTGCATCTGCAATAGTTATTTTAAGATTAAGACACAGTGATAAATTGGGTCTAAAGAAAAGAAAATCTAAATAGTTTAAAATGATTTTTGAAGCTTCAAGGGCTAAAGCCGTTGATAAATTAAATACTTTTGTTGAACAAAATCTTTCAGATTATTCAAAACTAAGAAATTTTGATTTTGGGCCTAGTAATAGATCTAATGTTTCTTGTTTATCCCCCTTTATAACTCACGGAATAATTAATGAATTAGAAGTAATTAATAAATCTCTTAAAAAGTTTTCATTTGCAAAAAATGAAAAATTTATTCAGGAAGTTCTTTGGCGTGTTTATTGGAAAGGTTGGCTAGAATTAAGACCTGATGTTTGGTCAGATTACTTAATAGAATTAGATAAAATTAAAAAAGAATTTAAAAACAATCAAAGTTATTTGGATGCAATTGAAGGAAAAACAAATGTAGATTGTTTTAATCAATGGGTAATTGAACTTAAAGAGAGCAATTATCTTCATAACCACACAAGAATGTGGTTTGCTAGCATTTGGATTTTTACACTAGAATTACCATGGCAGTTGGGTGCTGAGTTTTTTATGCAACATCTATATGATGGGGATGCTGCATCAAATACCCTTGGTTGGAGATGGGTTGCTGGCATTCAAACTCAAGGCAAGCATTACCTCGCAAGTGAATGGAATATAAATAAATTTACAAATAATAGATTTAAAAACATAAAACTAAGTGAAAATGCCAAACCTATATCCAATGATAAGATATATTCTGTTATTAACAAAGGCTTTAAAAATTCTGAGATTTTGGAAGATAAAACTTTATTAATATTTGAAAATAATATGACATTTGAATTTTCTGATTTTAAAGAACATAAGTTTAAAAAAATTTTGTTAGTCTCAAATAATACAGATAGAACTATCAAATTAAGTGAAAAGGTGTTGAAATTTAAAGCAAATCTTTTAGAGGATCAAAAAATAAGATTGAAAGAAAAATCAATAAATTGTGAAACTATTAATATTAATGATTTAAAAAATATTACCGAAGAAGTTTATGCGCTTTATCCAACCGTTGGTGAAAATTTAAATTTTATTCAAAATAATCAATTAAAAAATATAAGATTTTTATATAGAAAGTTGGATCAGTTTTCTTGGCAATATTGTAATAAGGGTTTTTTTAATTTTAAAAATTATATTCCAAAAATTATTGCTAATTTTAATTAAAACCAACGTATCATTCCGATTATACCTGCTGTTGCATAAAAAAATTGCAACACAAGTATTCCCTTGTGACCTCCTCTATATGCCCAGATACCAATTAAAATGGCAGACAACAGTAACAAACAAAATCCTAAAAACTCTATTCCAATGTTTAAGGCTACAAACATAGAATAAAGGATTGCCGTAATAACCCCTGCCCATTCAAAAAATTTATTATTCATAATAGCCTTTTAAAATTCTCATAAAGTATCTTAGAATAATTATTCATATCAGGCATATTATTTTTTGCAGCTTGATCAAATTTATCTAAAGCTCCCTCACCTAATTGACTTTCAAGAGCTTTTTTATATTCAGGCACACACCCCCATTCATTAACTGTTGTATCTTTAATTTCTATATGAAATTGAATTGCATATGCATGATTTTGGTATTTGAAAATTTGATATTTGGTTACTGGAGATGATGCTAGCAAAGTTATATCCTTATTATTTTCTATTCCTTGCACTTCATATGAATGCCACTGCAAACTTTTAATTTGATCTGGAAATTTTGAAAATAAAATATCTTTATTTTTTTCTTTAGTAAAATTTATATCCATTATTCCAATTTCTGCTGGATTTGATTTAACTACCTTACCACCTATTACCTCGCCTAATAACTGGCACCCAAGACAAAAACCTAAATAAGGTTTTTTTAAATTAACAACAAATTCTTTAATTGCTTTTTTTTCTTCAATTAGCCATGGATATTCTTGTTCCATAAAAGTATCCATTGGACCACCCATACAAAACATTCCATCAAATTTTCTCAGATCGCTTGGAATTTTTTCACCTTCATCCAGTTCTATGGTAGTTAAGTTAAAACCATCAGCTAACATTAAATCTTTGATATACCCTGGGTCTTCAATCTTTATGTGCTGTAAGACAATTATGTTCATTTCTATATTTATAGTATTTTAAAATAGTCTACTGAACAATATTTTAAGCTAGAAAGGTTTTTATTCCATCTAAAATATACTGAACACTTAATCCAACTAGAATAATTGCTATTACTCTTGAAATTACACTAATAACTTTTTTGTTTATTATCTGAGAAAATTTTGAAGCAGTAAAAAAAAATATAAAAGTTAAAAGCAAAACTGAAGCTAAAGCAATCATTCCAACAGATTGGTTTGTAAAATTACTTCCCATATCTGAAACAGAAACAATAACAGATGTGATTGCAGCTGGTCCTGCTATAATGGGTGTTGCTAAAGGAAATACACTTACATTTTCAGAATTAAAATCAATGTCATCTTCTTTTCGTTGTTGTCTTTTATCAAACAACATTTCCATGGAAATTATTAATAAAATGATGCCTCCACCAATTGTAAATGCTGGAAAAGATATATTCAAATAATTTAATAAAGTGCTTCCAAGAAATGCAAAGAATAGCAATATGATTGATGCAATTATTGTTGCGCTCAATGCAGTTTTAACTCTTTGTTGGCTGCTCATATTTTGAGTTACTGCCAAGAATAAAGGTGTATTTCCTAGTGGATCAATAACAATAAAATATAAAAAGAAAGTTTGAATAAATATTTCAAGCATTCACTTTTCTAGCATAGTTACCTGGATAAATTCAGCAAATATTAAAACAAATAATAAATTAAGACGTACCTACTTACTTTTCCAATTGCCACTAAAATAATAAAATCTAAAAATCTAACTCTTAATAAGCCTGCAATTAAAGTCAGTGGATCACCTATTATTGGAACCCAAGCAAATAATAATGACCATTTACCAAATTTATTAAACCATTTTGGTGAGTTTTCTATTTGTTTGTCTTTAAACGGAAACCACTTTTTTGTACTAAGATTTCTTGAATAAAATCCCAAGACCCAGTTAACAACTGATCCCAAAATATTCCCAAAACTAGCAACAATTAACAATAATAAATTATCAAAATTTGATGTTGCAATTAATCCTGCCAATGTCAGCTCAGATGAAAATGGTAAAATTGTTGCAGCTAAAAAAGATATAGCAAATAAAGATAAGTAAATCACTTAGAGCACTTTTTGGAGCAATACTTTACCTTATCCCAATTAAGCTTCCATTTCTTACGCCAAACAAAAGGTCTTTTACAAACGGGACAAACTTTTGAAGGTAAATTTTCTTTTTTCATTAAATAGTATTTTGTTTAATAAATTTATCAGCTTCAGATAAAATCATTTTCTTTCTTTCATCTTTCATTTTATCAAAAACATAAACCATCATAGACAATCTAGGGTTCTTTAAAAAAAATTTTCTATTTTTATCTATAAACCTCCAATAAAGACCATCCATCGTATTACACCATTCCCCTTTTTTAAAATCCATCATTTTCATAAAATAACTTGATCCACAAATGTATGGTTTCGTTGCAAAAATACCTCCATCACTAAATAAGCCCATTCCATAAACATTAGGAACCATCACCCAATCAGAAGAATCTACAAACATTTCCATAAACCACTTATAAACAATTGTTGGTTTCACCTCACAAAGGTTCATTATATTTGATAAAATCATTAATCTTTCAATATGGTGAGACCAGCCATGATTAACGGCATTTTTAATTGCATGATCCAATGGAGGCAAACCTGTTGTGCCTTCATACCAAGACTTTTTCATTTTTCTTTCATGGTTGAAAAAATTTTTTGTTTCCATTTCATCGGAGTAACCTTGATAAATTCCACGCATGAACTCTCTCCAGCCTATTATTTGACGAATAAAACCTTCAAGTGAGTTCATTCTAATTTTGTGTTTTTTATGAAATTCTAAAATTTTTTGAATGATAATTTCAGGGGTTATCAATCCTAAATTAATGTACGGGCTTAATGCGCTATGAAATAAAATATTGTCTTTTTGATTAACAGCATCTTCATAATCGCCAAATAAATTTGATTTTTCTTTAATAAAAAAATCTAAAAGTTTGACCACATCATTGTATTCTGTTGCTAACCAAAAATCATTTGTGCTACCAGGATGATCTTTAAATAATTTTTCAATAATTGGTTTTAATTTTTTAGTATGATTAGTTTCGTTAATTTTTGGAAATTTTGGTATTGATATATCTTTTGGTAATTTATTTCTGTTATCTTCATCAAAACTCCATTTACCCCCAATAGGATTTCCATCTGCTCCCATTAATATTCCAGATTTTTTACGAACTTCTTTGTAAAATGTTGCCATAAAAGGTTTTTTTGATTTTACTAAATAATTTTTAAACTCATCTCTTGAGTTTAAAAACATTGGAGTTTTAATAATATTCCAGTTTATTTTTTCTTTTTTTAAAAATTGATAAATTTTCTTTTCAAAAAATTTATCCTCAACCTCAAAACTTGAAATTTCAGTAATTTTTTTTTGATTAATGATAATTTTTAATTTTTTAAAATAGGTATCTTTAAAACCTTTGTCCTCAATTTTAGAATATTCAAGTTTGTATTTATTTGCTCTAAGCATATCTGCATAAGACCTCATAGAAGAGAGAAATAGTATTATCTTTTGCTTATGATGCTTTTCATAAGTACATAGTTCATAGTCTTCTGCCATGTAAAAAGAGTGGTCCTTTTTGAAGCGGTCTACGTATTTTAATGGAAATAATTGATTGCCAAGTATAAAAAACAATTTCATAGTTAAATATAACTAAATAAAAATTATATGTCAGAAAAATATCTTATTTTTGGTGCGACAGGTTCTGTGGGTTCCAGCTTAGCTGAACAATTGAAAAATTCAGGAAATGATATTCATCTAATAGCAAGAAATGAAAATGAAGTTAAAACTATTGCAGAAAAATTAGGCTGCACTTATACGGTTGCTGACGTTTTAGAAGAAGGATTTATAGAAAAAGTAAAATCAGACATTAGTGAAATTAAGGGTATCGCTTACTGTGTGGGATCTATTGATTTAAAACCATTAAGGATGGTTACAGAAGCAGATATGAATAAATGTATGAAACTAAACCTTTATTCAGCTATTGAAGCAATAAAAGGATTTCAAGAAAGTTTAAAAAAGAACAAAGGCTCAGTTGTTTTATTTTCAACTGTTGCTGCTCAAAGAGGTTTTACTAATCACACAATTATTGCTTCTGCTAAAGCTGCAGTTGAGGGGCTAACTGTTACACTAGCTGCTGAGTTTGCTCCACATATTAGAGTAAATTGTATTGCACCAAGTTTATCAAAATCTAAAATCGCAGAGCCAATGTTAAAAAATCCTGCAATTGCAGAAGGAATTGCTAAAGCTCATCCTCTTAAAAGATTAGGTGAAGGAAAAGATTCCGCAGCGCTTGCTAAATTTTTAATTACTGAAGAAAGTTCTTGGATTACTGGACAAATAATTGCAGTTGATGGTGGTAGATCGAAACTTTCTTAATTTGATAATATATTTTTTAAAGAGTTTATCTCTCCAATTTTAAAGATAATAGCATCATCTTTTTTAAAACCATACTCCTCAGCACTAGCTTTAAATCTTACTGGTGGTTCCATAATAGGTTCCAGCGATAAAACAAAAGTTCCCCAGTGTGTTCCCATAACCTTTTTACTTCTTAAATCTTGCGCTACATTTAAAGCTTCTTCTGGTGTTGTGTGATAAATCGATTTATCAAACATAGGCTTAAAGTCATAAGCTCCAATATTAATCATTGTTAAATCAATTGGACCATATTTTTCACCTAATTCTTTGTAAATATTTCCATAGCCAGTATCACAAGCAAATAAGATTTTTTTACCTTTATATTCAATTAAGAAATTGCCCCAGAGTGTTTTGTTCATATCTGTAAGGCTTCTCTTCGACCAATGGACAGCTGGGAGTAATGTTACTTTCAGATCATCATTAACCTGAATTTCCTCATACCAATCCATTTCATTTACATCTTTAAATTTATTTTTTGTAAAGTATTTTCCAAGATTTAGTGGGGCCAAAACTTTTGTATTCTTAAACGGATATTTTCTAATGGTGCCCATATCTTGATGATCATAATGATTATGTGTTAATAACAATAAATCTGTCTTTGGAATTTCATTTAAATTTAAGGCAGGCTCAGTAAATCTGTCTGGGCCAAAAATTAAAGGTCCCGCATTTTTTGAAAATACTGGGTCAGTTATAATTGTTGTATCTCCAAGTTTAATTAAGTAAGTAGCATGACCAATCCATGCAATATAATCTTCATTTTTATACTTTTCTAAATCAGATAAAACTTTTTCTTTATCAACAACGTGTTCTTTAGGGACCGTCATGTCTATTTTCTTTTTCAATTTAATGAATTGTGTGTAAGAAAACTTCGCTTGACTAGTTCTAACAGGTGATCCTTCTGGATTTCTAAAAGTTCCATCTGGTAAATGATGATAAGGTTTTTTTTCCATAGCAATTAGTGATGAGTTATATGCAATAATTATAAATATAAAAATTATAAATTTTGCCACCTATAATGATATTTTTATTTTTGAGATCTTTTAAAACACTCAATAGTATTTTTTAACAAGCAGGCAATAGTCATTGGCCCTACTCCACCTGGAACAGGTGTTAAAGCTCTTGCAACTTTTGAAACTTCTTCGAATGCAACGTCACCGACAATACCGTTTTCAGTTTTATTAATCCCAACATCTATTACAATTGCATCTTTTTTAACCCAGTCCGCTTTCACAAGCTCTGGAATGCCAACAGCAGCAACTATAATATCTGCCTCCAAGCATTCTGCTTTTAAATCTTTAGTCTTTGAATGAGTAATTGTTACTGTGCAATTTTCTTTTAAAAGTAACTGCGCCATTGGTTTACCGTTTAAATTTGATCTACCAATCATAACAGCTTTTTTTCCACTCAAATTTGGTTCAATTTTTTTAATCATTAAATAACATCCTAAAGGAGTACAAGGAACTGAACTTTCATAACCTGAAGAAAGATTTCCAACATTCATTGGGTGAAACCCATCAACATCTTTTCCTGGTAAAATAGTTTCAATAACTTTTTGCTTATCGATATGTTTTGGTAAAGGTAGTTGAACTAAAATTCCTGAAATACTTTCATCTTTATTTAATTCCTCAATTTTATCTAATACTGTTTTTTCTTCCACAGCTTCAGGGTATCTAATTACTTCAGATTTTAACCCTACTTCATTCGCAGCTTTCTCTTTCATACGAACATAAATTTGACTAGGGGCCATTTCTCCAATTAAAATAACTGTAAGCCCAGGAATTTTATTGTGTTTAGCTTTTAGCTCTACGACCTCTTGTCTTAATTGCTCTCTAAGTTCAGCTGCTATTTTTTTCCCATCTATTAAGATCATGTGTTCCTCTAAAAAATCATTGGCGCAATGTACAACTTCATACACATTTCTATAAACCAAATCAATAAAAGTAATATAACTGGTGAAATATCTATTGATCCTAAATTAGGTAAAAAACTTCTTATTTTATTAAGTGCAGGATTTGTTAATCGATAAGTCACCTCTAAAATAGAATAAACAAATCTATTTTGAGTATTTAAAACATTAAATGCAACAAGCCAGCTGATAACTACATTTGCAATTACCACATAAGAATAGAGCTTTAATATTTGAAGAACCAAATAAAAAATTGCTATCATTTTTTCTCGATATAAATTGACTGACTTGGGAATGCAAATGAAGCTTTGTTTCCTTCTACTATTTCTTTAATTGCAATCGCTAATCTTTCTTTAACTAAAAGAGAGTCGCTCCAACTGTTGCTGGCCGTAAAACATCTAACTAATAAATCTATTGAGCTATCAGAAAACTTTTCAATTCTTACCGCAACACCAACACTTTGGCTGAAGTCCTCACTTTTATTAATATAGTTTTCTATTTCTTCTCTTACTTTTTTTAACTGTGCAACAGTGGTATCGTATTGAAGAGTAATGGACCATCTTATTCTCCAATTGGTTGTTTCACTAATATTAACTACTGAGTTTTCAGCAAATTGAAAGTTTGGAATTATTGCTAAAGATTTATCAAATTTTCTAATCACTGTTGATCTAAATCCAATTTTTTCAACAATACCTTCAATTGTTCCTTCAACTAAAATCCAATCTCCAATTTTAAATCTTTTTTCAACTAAAACTAAAATTCCTGATATTAAATTTTTAAATAAGTCTTGTGCGCCTAAAGCAACTGCAACACCAAATAAACCCAGTCCAGCAATAATTGGTCCAATTTTTATTCCCCAAAGTTCAAGAACAGCCGCTAAACCTAGAATGAAAATCAAAATTTTTAATGATTTAATAATCCAGCCAATTAACTCTCTAGTTAACATTTTATCTAAACCACTTAAAATATAAGAGATGGGTTCAACAATTTGATGTATCACCCAAAAAATAAAAATAGTTATTAAAGTTCTATTAATTGTATCAATAGCTACTTTGCCATCTTCTCCAAAAGACATGTAATAACTTGCAATAAAAAAACCTAGAACAATGGGAAGAAATCTTGCTGGCCCAACCATTGCATGAACGAAAGTATCATCTAGTTTATTGGTTGTTCTTTTAGAGATACTTTCTAATCTTTTAATAATTACTTTACTGATAATTCCTCTAAAAATTAAAAAAATAAAAAAAATCCCAATTCCAATTAATATTTGAAAAATATCAATACCGTGAATTCCCTTTGACCAAACTGAAAAAAATAAGTCACTAAAATTGTTAAAAATGTCCATAGCTAAATTTTATATAGCAAAAATTCCTCTTCTCCAGGGTTAAAAAGAAAAATTTTTTTCCACTTTATTTCATTAAGAATTGAAGAGGTTTTTTCTCCAATGCACATCAAATTAGTATTCATCCATAAGGTTTCTAGCTGATAATTTTTAATTACTTTTAAAAAATTAATCGCACTATTTTGTGAATAAATGTAAGTGATTTCAGGCATTTTTAATTTTAGTTTTTCGATAAAGCTTTCATCATATTTTTCAATTGGGTTGGCTCTGTAATTAATTAATCGTTCTATCGTATACCCACTCGAAATGAGCTCCTTATCTAAATCGCTAGATATTATTTCTCCACTTATATAAATTAGCTTTCCATCAGAAGTGTTAAAATTTTGTAAAATTAATTCCTTAAGATTACTAACATTTCCTTCAGCTGCAAAAACATTTTGAAAACCAACACTTCTAGCTTTTTTTTCAGTAGCACTTCCAACACAAAAGCATTTTAATTTTTTATCAATATTTTTTATATCTAAAAATTTAATAGCGTTAGCACTTGTAAAGATAATTCCTTTAAACTCAGAATAGTTTGGAGCTTCATGTTTTAAACCTTCAATATTAACTAAAGGTAAATGAGATATTTCATGACCCAGTGATTGAAATTTTAATATCATTTCATGACAATCTTCTAATGGGCGTGTGAATAAAATATGCATATTATTTTTTATAAGAATTATTAGACATTTTTTTAAGAGTTTTTCCCATCTCTATTCCTAATTCTTCTGCTTTGTCTATGCTTTCAGATGATTTTAAATGAAATCTTTTAGTGCCATCTAACGAAAAAAGCTCTACTTCTAGATTAATTTTATTCTCCTCAATGTTTGCAAATGCTCCTACTGCTGTTTCACAGTCTCCTTCTAAAACTTTCAAAACATTTCTTTCAGCTTTTATGGAGCTATGTGTTGATTGGTGATCAACTTGTTTTAATAATTCAATTAAACTTTCATCGTTATCTCTACACTGCAAAGCAATAACTCCTTGTCCAGCACAAGGTATAATTTCTGAAGTAGAAAAAGTTTGAGAAATATTTTGATTTAATCCTAAAGAATCGATTCCAGCATAAGATAAGATAATTGCATCATATAAATTTTCCTTAAGTTTTCTTATTCTTGTATCAACGTTTCCTCTAATTAATTTACAATTAAGATCATCTCTTATTTTTTTAATCTGAAATTCTCTTCTATATGAAGATGTTCCAATAATTGAATTTGAAGCTAAATCTTTTAGATGTTTATTGTCTTTGCTAATTAAAATTTCTCTAGGATCATTTCTTTCTAAAAAGCAATCTGTCAACAATCCTCTAGTTTCTTCAGAAGGCATATCTTTTAATGCATGTACCGCTATATCTATTTTTTTTTCTAATAATTCAACCTCTATAGTTTTTGAGAAAAGTCCCTTACCCCCTACTTCTGATAACCTTTTGTCTTGAACTTGATCACCCTTAGTTACAATTTCTTTAATGATTACTTCTTCAATTCCAAAATCTTTTGAATGTTTGAGAATTTTTTCTCTGGCCTTTTCTGCATAGATTAGTGCTAATTTGCTTCCTCTAGTGCCTATAATAATTTTTCTATTTTTCATTTAATTGCTTTATACTTCATACTTATATTGAGAATGTATTATTAATAAAAACTAATTTAATGAATAAAAAACCCATAATTTTAGGAATTGAATCAAGCTGTGATGAAACAGCAGCCTCTATCATAACTGAAAATGAGCAAGGTATGCCAACAATTTTATCAAGTATTGTTTCAAGTCAGGTGGATGTTCATAAAGAGTTTGGTGGTGTTGTGCCAGAACTTGCCGCAAGATCCCATATGGAAAAAATAGATTTAATCACAAAAAAAGCATTTGATAAAAGTGGAGTAAAAATGGAAGATCTAGATGCAATAGCAGCAACTGCAGGACCTGGTCTTATGGTCTGTCTGTCTGTTGGTTTAAGTTTTGGAAAAGCAATGGCCTCTTCGCTAAACAAACCTTTTATAGCTGTTAATCATTTAGAAGGACATGCATTAAGCCCAAAACTAAATTCTGAATTAAATTATCCTTATTTATTACTTTTAATCTCTGGAGGTCACACTCAATTTTTAAGTGTGCAAGGCTTAGGAAATTATAAAAGATTAGGAACAACTATTGATGATGCTGTAGGTGAAGCCTTTGATAAAACGGCAAAATTATTAGGAATAGAATTTCCTGGTGGTCCCCAAATTGAAATATACGCAAAAAAAGGTGATCCTAATAAATATGAACTACCAAAGCCAATTTTTCATAAAGGAGGATGTAATTTATCATTTGCAGGTTTAAAGACTGCTGTTTTAAAAATATCAAAACAAATAAAAACTGAACAAGAAAAATATGATCTTGCAGCATCTTTTCAAAAAACAATTGAAGAAATACTATATAAGAAAAGTAAAATTGCTTTTGAAGAATTCAAAAAAATGAACACAACAAATAAAAATAAATTTGTAGTTGCGGGTGGTGTTGCTGCAAACAAGAGAATTAGAGAAGTTCTAACTAATCTTTGCAAAGAAGAGGAATTTGAAGCAATATTTCCACCTATTAATTTGTGTGGAGATAATGCAGCAATGATTGCAATGGTTGGATTAGAAAAATTTAAGTTAAAACAGTTTAGTGAATTAGATAGTCCTGCAAAACCTAGGTGGCCTCTAGATGCAGATGCTGCTTTTTTGAAGGGTGCTGGAGTAAAATTGTAATGCAGTATTGGTTGATGAAATCAGAACCTGATGTTTGGTCAATTGATCAGCAAAAAAAAGCTGGTGCTAAAGGTGCTCCTTGGGATGGAGTAAGAAATTATCAAGCTGCAAAAAATTTAAGAGCAATGAAAAAAGGAGACCTTTGTTTTTTTTATCACTCAAATATAGGCAAAGAAATTGTTGGTATAGTTGAGGTTATTAAAGAAGCTTTTTTAGATAAAACTGACAAAGATGGACGATTTGTAGCTGTTCAAGTAAAGTTTAAAGAAAAATTAAAGAAAAGTGTAACTCTAGAAGAGGTTAAAAAAACCAAGTCTCTTAGCCATTTATCACTTATTAGACAAAGCAGATTATCTGTTATGCCCATAGACTCTAAAAGCTGGAAAATTTTAAATAAGATGAGTAGTATTTAAATAAAAAAAATTCATGCCTAAAAAAAAATCATTATCAAAAGTAAAAAAAAAAACTTCTAAAAAAACTAAGGCTAAAAAAAAAGTAAAGCCTTTTAAGAAAAAGGTTTTAAAAAAAATAGAAGAAAAAGAATTAATCATAAAAACTAAACCTGAGTGGATAAAAAGTGCTCTAGTAAATAAAGCGAAATATCAAAAAAAATACTCAGACTCGATTAAAAATAACAATGACTTTTGGAAGAATGAGGGGAAAAGAATTACTTGGATTAAACCATATAAAAAAATTAAAGACGTTAAGTACAGTAAAAAAGAAGTTAGAATTAAATGGTATGAAGATGGGACTTTAAATGCTTCTGCTAATTGTATAGACCGTCACCTTAAAGATAAAAAAGATAAAACCGCTATTATTTGGGTGGGGGATGACCCAAAAGATACAAAAAAAATTTCATACAAACAATTACATAATGAAGTTTCAAAAACTGCAAATGGTTTAAGAAAATTAGGAATTAAAAAGGGTGATAGAGTTACAATTTATTTAACTATGATTCCAGAGCTTGCTGTAACAATGCTTGCTTGTGCTAGAATTGGTGCCGTTCATTCTATTATTTTTGGTGGTTTTTCGGCAGACTCTATTTCTGGCAGAGTTAATGATTGTGAATCAGAATATATTATTACAGCTGACGAAGGAGTTAGAGGTGGAAAAACTATTCCTTTAAAAGAGATCACAGATCAAGCTTTAAGAAGCTGTCCAAATGTTAAAAAATGTATAGTTGTTAAAAGAACTGGTAATATAGTTAATTGGGTTAAAGGAAGAGATGTTTGGTTTGACGATTTGATTAAAGATATGTCAACTAAATGTGAGCCTGAGGAAATGAATGCAGAAGATCCTTTATTTATTCTCTACACATCTGGTTCTACTGGAAAACCAAAGGGGGTTTTACATACAACGGGTGGTTATATGGTTTATGCATCTATGACCCATCAATATGTCTTTAACTATAAACCAAAAGATATTTATTGGTGTACAGCTGATATTGGCTGGGTTACTGGCCATAGTTATATAATTTATGGCCCTCTTGCTAATGGTGCAACAACAATAATGTTTGAAGGAATTCCAACCTACCCTGACAGCTCAAGATGGTGGGAAATCATTGATAAATATAAAGTTAATATTTTTTATACAGCGCCCACTGCTATTAGAGCTTTAATGAGAGAGGGAGATAAACCTGTTAAAAAAACCTCAAGAAAATCTTTAAAATTATTAGGTACTGTTGGAGAGCCAATAAATCCTGAAGCTTGGATGTGGTATTATAAAACAATAGGAAATTCTAAATGCCCAATAGTTGATACATGGTGGCAAACTGAGACAGGCGGAATATTAATTAGTCCACAAACAGGTGCTATAAATTTAAAACCAGGGTCGGCTACTAAACCATTCTATGGAATTAAACCTTCAATAGTCGATAAGGACGGAAAAGAAATTAAAGGAGCTGGTGAGGGAAGACTGTGCATTTCTCAATCTTGGCCTGGACAAATGAGAACTGTGTACGGTGATCATCAAAGATTTATTGATACTTATTTCTCTCAGTTCGATGGAAAATACTTTACTGGGGATGGGGCTAGAAGAGACAAGGATGGCTACTACTGGATAACTGGTCGTGTAGATGATGTAATTATTGTCTCTGGTCATAACCTTGGAACTGCTGAAATTGAGAGTGCATTTGTTGCTCATCCAAAGGTTGCCGAAGCTGCTGTAGTTGGATACCCACATGACATTAAAGGTAATGGCTTATACTGCTATGTCACTTTAAATGTTGGGGAGATAGCTGACCTAGATCTTGAGAGAGATTTAAAACTTTGGGTAAGAAAACAAATCGGTGCACTAGCGACACCTGACATTATTCATTTCTCACCTGGTCTTCCAAAAACAAGGTCTGGAAAAATTATGAGAAGAATTTTAAGAAAAATTGCAGCTAATGAACATGAACAATTAGGGGATACAACAACTTTAGCAGACCCAAGTGTTGTGCAAAGTTTGGTGGATAATAGAAAGAATATTTAAAATTCTATTAATTTCTCAAATTCTTTTTTAATAATATCCCATTTCAATATCATAGAATTCAATACGATTTTTCGATCTAAAGTTTTAAGCTCTTCAGCTATTGGTGCCCATTTGTATAATGACAAAGCACTAGGATTAAAGGGTAAATCTTTATAATAAATTTCCCAGTTTATATTTTGAAGTCTTTCATTAAAAGTTTTTTTTGCTTCCTCAATAATATCAAGTGGCATCTTATTAGAAATCTCATCATCTAAAATTTTAGAAAAAATCTCTTTAGACTGGTCAACGTTTTGAAAATTAAAGTTAACTTTTAAATAAGAAAACGTAAATAACATCAAATCTTGTAAGGCTACAGAATAAATATTCCATTTGGCAATATTAAGGGAAGACATGAACACATCATTATCAAAGTGAAGAACATACCTTGTTCCCATCCTGGTTTTTAAATAACTATATAAAGTTACTTGTGTTACCCAAGCAGATTTTGTTTGAATAAAGTGTTCAAGCTCATCTAAATTCTTAATTTTTTTCTTTGGAATAAAAGCCCTAAACATGGCAAACAAATAAACTTTAAAATCATCAAACGATATGTCTTTCCAGGAGAGTTTATATTTTTGCATAAAAATTCATATATGCTCATTATACCTTAAAAAGGTAGGTAAATAAGCACCTAATATGAACAATTTTAAGTCTTTTAAAAACTTACAGAATGGTTATGGTTTAGGGTAGTTATAACTAAAAATAGAGAGGTATAAATGTCAAACGCAACAAAACACTGGGAAAAGACTAGATCATTGTTATTCGTAACACTGGCTATTTGGTTTGTTTTCTCAATCGGCATCTTCCTTTTTGCAGCTGAAATGAATGAGGTTACAGGACCTTTCGGTTATCCATGGACATACTGGTTTACATGTCAAGGATCTCTTGGAATTTTTGTAATTTTATGTTTCTGGTTTGCTAATAGGCAAGAGAAAATCGATGAAGAATTCGGCTTCAACGAAAAAGGAGATCAATAATGATTAAAGGTAAATTTATAGACAATTTGCCAAAAGTTTACGGAATCTATACAGGAGGTTTTATAGGTTTCATAATCTTAATGGCAATTGGTGAGCAGATGGGTATGACTGCTAAAGCAATAGGTGTTGCTTTTGTAGCCTTTACAATATTCATCTATGCACTGATCGGTTATCTATCAAGAACAGCTCAAGCAGACGCATATTACGTGGCTGGAAGACAAGTGCCCACTGTATTCAATGGAATGGCGACGGCGGCAGACTGGATGTCTGGTGCTTCATTCGTTGCAATGGCAGGTGGTATTTACTTCAAAGGCTATGGATATATGGCTCTACTTGTCGGTTGGACTGGTGGTTACATATTAGTTGCAACTTTATTAGCACCATACTTAAGAAAATTTGGATGTTACACAGTTCCAGATTTTGTGGGTACAAGATACGGTGGTAACTTAGCAAGGTTCTGTGCTGTAGTAGTTTTGACTGTTGCTTCATTCACTTATGTGACTGCTCAGATTAATGCTACGGGTACTATTGCATCTGTTGCTCTAGATATCGACTTTAAATATGCTGTATATATTGGACTAATAAGTATTTTACTTTGTTCAATGTTAGGGGGTATGAGAGCGGTAACTTGGACACAGGTTGCACAATATATCGTGCTAATTATAGCTTACATGCTTCCAATTTTTTGGATCAGTAACAAAATGGGTGCGGGTTTCTTCCCTCACTTTATGTTAGCTGACGAGGTAGCTAGAATTGGTGAGTTAGAACAACAGTTTGGGTTTATTAAAAACTCTGCTGCTGATCTAGCAACGGTACCTAAAGGGTTAGCTGGAATAACTAAAGCACACTCTGCAGTAAATGCAACGCCTTGGGCGTTTATTTCATTAGCATTGGCGATGATGATGGGAACAGCATCATTACCACACGTGATGATGAGATACTTTACTACTCCAAGCGTTAAAGCAGCTAGAAAATCAGTTGGTTGGTCATTATTCTTTATCTTCCTTCTGTATTCTTCTGCGCCAATGTTAGCAACGCTATCAAAACTATCATTGATTGATCCGACATTACCAACTGGTATTATTGGTAAATCATTTGCTGAAGTTCAATCTTTAGATTGGTTCCAAAACTGGAATAGTGCAAACTTGATGTTTATCAGCGACTTTAACGGCAATGGAACTCTTGAACTTAATGAGTTTTTCATGGGCGGTAAAGCTGTTGTGTTAGCAACTCCAGAAATAGCTGGATTACCATATGTAATCTCAGGACTGGTTGCTGCTGGAGGTATGGCTGCTGCCATGTCAACAGCTGATGGTTTGATTCTAGCAATTGCTAATGCGATCTCTCATGATGTTTATTACAAAATGATTGATCCAAAAGCGGAAACTGCAAAAAGACTACTTGTTGCAAGGGTATTACTTGTAGTAATTGGTTTTGCTGGAGCAACTATTGCTGCAATGGAGATCCAAGGTATTTTAGGTTCAGTTATCTGGGCTTTTGACTTTGCGATGTCTGGTTTGTTCTTCCCACTTGTACTAGGTGTATGGTGGAAGAGAGCTAACAAAGAAGGTGCAGTTGCTGGTATGGTTTTAGGTCTTGGTTCTGCTATTTGGTACCTTGTATGGGTAAGAAATGGTGGAAGTGGGTTCTTAGGACTTACTCAGTTAACATTTGGTATCTTCGGAGCAGCTGTTAGTTGTGTATCAATGGTGGTAGTAAGTTTAATGACTTCTGCACCTGATGCTTCAATCCAAAAAATGGTTGATGAAGTTCGTATACCAAGTGGTAAAACTGTCACTGGTAAATAGAGCTTAAATCTTGATTCTAGGGGCGATTAATTTCGCCCCTTTTAATTCAATAAGTTTTCAAATATAAATTTCTAAATGTCTGCCAACTTTCATCCTCTAGTTTATTTTATAGATTATCTACTTGGAGTTATCATGTGGACTTTAATAGGAAGAGTTGCGATGAATATTTTTCAAAAAGAAGATTCTGAATTTTTTTTTATGAAGATATTTGTAAAATATACCAATCCATTAATAAAAATTTTTAAGCCAATAACCCCTTCTTTCATCATAGGACCTCTGATTCCATTATATGTTGCTTGGTTTTTTTATATGATTAGATTTTACTTTATGCCATGGGTCTTAGGTTATTCTGTAATGGGAATGTTATCATTTCCTCTAGAAAGTGAAATTTCTAAACAAATTTATCAATTATTTAATTCAATTAAATTTTAAAAATTGATACTAGTAGAGCTGGCAATCAATGAAAAAAATACAAATATCCCCTTCAATTTTATCTGCTGACTTTAGTCAATTAGGAAATGAAATAAAAAGACTTGAAGAAGGTGGTGCAGATATGATCCATGTGGATGTGATGGATGGTCATTTTGTTCCTAATTTAACCATGGGTCCACCTATCATAAAATCATTAAGAAAATTCACAAAACTACCATTTGATGTTCATTTAATGATTTCACCCGTGCATAAGTATATTAAAGATTATGCAGATGCAGGTGCAGATATTATTACTATACACCCAGAAGCAACTGAAAATTTAGCAGTCTCTATTGACCATATTAAAAGTTTAGGAAAAAAAGTAGGGGTTTCTTTAAATCCAGAAAGTAAAATTAATTTAATAACTGACTTATTAAATGAGATAGATTTAGTTCTAATTATGAGCGTAAACCCTGGATTTGGAGGACAAAAGTTTATGCCAGAAGTTTTAGAAAAAATTAAAGAATTAAAAAAAATAAGAGATCAAAAGAATATAGATTTTGATATCGAGATTGATGGTGGGATTAATTTTGACAATAATAAACTAGCAATAGAAGCTGGTGCAAATATTTTAGTTTCTGGGACAACTATATTTAAAAATAACAATGGAGATATAAAAAAAAATATAGACCTTTTAAAATCAAGTTAAAATAATGATTTTAAACAATTCATTTAGACTTATTAAAAAAAAAATCCGTCACTTTTATTTAAACTCTTATCTATATAATAAAAAAATTACACCCTCTTCTATTGAGTTACTCGAATATCAGCCAAGCCCTAACTTATTAGATGGCCTTATAAAATATGATAAAAAAAAGATTAACATAGAAAATTATTCGTTAAATGAAATTTGGGATAATCCAAATTTAAAAGGGAAAGACCAACAAAATTTAAACAGTTTTTTTTGGCTATTTAGCCTAGATCTTAGATCTTCAAAAAAAGATACTCAAAATGTCATTAATCAATGGATTAATACAAATGACAGGTATAACTCTAAAAATTGGAAAATTGATATAATTGGAAAAAGAATAATAGCCTGGATTTCAAATTCTAGGCTTACCTATGAAGATGGTAATATAGATTATAAAGACAAGTTTAACGGCACTATTAAGAAGCAGATCAATCACCTTATTAATGAAATTGAAATCTCTGAATTAATTGATAATAAAATTATAGGGTGTGCAGCTATCATTTTAACTGGTCTATCGTACCCTCAAAATAATAATTATTTAAACACTGGGTTAAGTTTACTAAAAAAATTAGCCAAATATTCATTGGATAATGATGGCTTTCCAAAATCAAGGAATATTAGGCAATTAAGTTTTTACTTAAAATATTTTATATTAATTAGGGAATGGTTCAAAGAATCTCAAAATGAAATACCAGATTTTATAAATGAAAATATATATTATTTAGGTCAGGCTTACGCTTTTATTTGGCAAAACAATAAAATATATTTTCTCTTTAATGGTAATCATAAAACAAATAATCATAATTTTGACCTTTATTTAAAAAGACTTGGATATAATTTTAAAAATCAAAATAATGAGCTGGGTGGCTATGTGGTCCTTAATAGTAAAAAAAATTCTTTAATAATGGATGTTGGATCGAGCCCAAATAAAAAATTATCTTCAGATTATCAAGCTGGTGCTTTATCTTTTGAGATTATATCAAATAGTAAAAAATTAATTAGTAATTGTGGTTATTTTCAAAAAATTGATCATCAATTAAATGAAATATCTAAGTCAAGCGCAGTCCATAGCACACTAATTTTAGATGACAAGTCCTCTTGTACTTTTAGCAAAGTAAGAGGTAAAAAATCTAAAATTAATCAAGAATTAAGAATATTAAAAAAAAAAGTAGTATTTGAAAAAAATTATTGGAAAATTAATGCTTCTCATGATGGCTATTTAAAACCACATGGTATTGTTCATGATCGAGAAATAGAATTTTACCCAGAACAATTAAAATTCATTGGCCATGATAAAATTATTTCTAACAAGGGTATTAAAAACTTAAAATTTGATATTAGATTTCACTTGGAGCCAAATATTCGATTAATGAAAACTCAAGATGAAAAATCAATACTTATTGATCTTGATGGAGAAGGTTGGAAATTTAGCTCAGAAAATTCTAAGATAAATATTGAAGAAGGGTTATATTTTGGAGAAAAAAATTCTTTTACAAATAATCAAAATATATTTATTTCAGGAATGACTAATGAAGAAAATCAAACTATAAGATGGGAAATCACAAAATTATAATGAAAAAAATAAAAAAAGCTCTTATTTCAGTATCTGATAAAAAAAATTTAGGCAGTCTTTTAAAAGTTTTAGCGAAATACAAAATTGAATTAATTAGCTCTGGAGGCACCTTTAAAGAAATAAAGAAACTTAAATTTAAATGCCAAGAAGTTTCAGAGTATACTGGTTCACCAGAAATTCTTGGTGGAAGAGTTAAAACACTACACCCAAAAATTCATGCTGGTATATTAAGTAAAAGAAACGACAAATCTCACACTAAAGAACTAAAAGCTAATCAATATGATGAAATTGACCTTGTTATTGTTAACTTTTATCCTTTTGAAAAAACTTTAGATGAAACAACCAATCATTCAAAAATAATAGAGAATATTGATGTTGGAGGTCCCACTATGGTTAGGGCAGCTGCCAAAAACTATAACGATGTTGCTGTTATTACATCCTCAGATCAATATGAAACCTTAATTAATGAATTAGAAAATAATAAAGGATCAACATCTATTGAATTTAGAGAAAAGATGTCTTTAGAGGCCTTTTCTGAAACAGCTTATTATGATGCTGTAATTTCTAACTATTTTAATAAAATTAAAAAAAACAATTTCCCCAAAAAAAAAATTATTTATGGAAATTTAATTGAAAAATTAAGGTATGGTGAAAATCCACATCAAGAAGCTGCAATTTATTCTAAAGCTCAAAATCTTAATATTAAACAAATTCATGGTAAGCAGTTAAGTTATAATAATTATAATGATATTTTTTCTGCATTAACAATATCAAAATCTTTACCAAAAAACTCCGGAACCGTTATAGTTAAACACGCTAATCCTTGTGGTGTTTCAATTAATAAAAATAGTTTAAAAAGTTATAAATTAGCTCTTGCTTCTGATCCAGTTAGCGCTTTTGGTGGAATAGTTTCTTGTAATTTCAAAATAAATAAAACTCTAGCATTAGAGCTAAATAAAATTTTCTTAGAAGTTATTATTGCTAATGGTTTTCAAACTGATGCTTTAAAAATTTTAAAAAAGAAAAAAAATATAAGAATTATTGATGCATCGGAATTTATGATGAAAGATTTAATAAGATTTGGCTCTGTGAACGAATCTATTTTAACACAATCTGAGGATTTAAAAGTTTTTGAACCAAAAGATTTCAAAGTAGTTTCAAAACTAAGACCAAATAAATCTCAATTAAAAAATTTAATTTTTGCATTTAATGTTTGCAGATATGTAAAATCAAATGCAATTGTTATTGCAAGCCAAGAAGCAACCGTTGGTATTGGCTCAGGGCAACCTAGTAGACTTGATAGCTGTCAAATTGCTATAGATAAAATGAATAAATTTCAAAACTTAAAAGAAGATGTTGTGGCAGCCTCTGATGCATTTTTTCCATTTGTTGATGGTATTGAAAAATTAGTACAATCAGGAGTTTCAGCTGTAATACAGCCTTCTGGATCAATTAGAGATAAAGAGATAATAAAATTTGCAAACCAAACTGGTACTATTTTAGTTTTCTCTAAAACAAGACATTTTAGACATTAAAAATTTGATCAATTTTTGCTGCTAAAATAAAATCATTTTCTGACAATCCTTCAATAGCATGAGTAGTAATTACAATTTTAGCATATCCCCAACCAAAAGAAATATCTGGATGATGATTTTCATTTTCCGATATTTCACTAACTTTATTTATAAAATTTTGACTATTAACAAAATTCTTAAAAGTAAAATTTTTCTCTAAAAAATATATTTCTTTTGTGTTTTTTTTAACATCCCAACCATCAACTTTTTTTTGATATTTATGAATTTCACTAATATCAAAAGGTAAAATTCCACCCTCACATGGTACACATTTCTTATTAAGTAAATCACTCATTTATTAATATGTTTCAAAATTTTGGAGCGGGTCAAGGGAATCGAACCCTCTACCTAATCGTTGGCAACGATTCGCTCTACCAATGAGCTAGACCCGCTTATAAAAGACACTATAAATAGATGGTTTTTTTAGTTCAATCAATAATAAAGTGTTTCATTGGTATATAGATTTTCAAAAATTTGCTAAAAGAAAGAATGAAAAAACAAGATTTACCAAAAACTATCCCTGTATTTCCATTAAGTAACTTTATTATATTTCCTCATACAACAGTTCCATTAAATATATTTGAACCAAGATATATTGAAATGATTAATGATAGTATGAAAACAAACAAGATGATTGGTTTGATTCAACCAAAAAATAATGATGATAGTTCAATCCCTGGTCTTCATAAGGTTGGCTGTTTAGGTAAAATAACCAATTTTAAAGATACATCAGATGGTAGATACATGATTGATCTAAATGGTATAACGCGGTTTGAAGTAACTAAAGAAATTAAAAGTTCAAAACCTTATCGTATTTGCGAAACTACTTATGATAATTTTGAGCTAGATTTAACTTCTGAAAAAAAGAAATTAAAATTTTCTGATCTAGAGTCAATATTTAAAGATTTAAAATTATTATTTGAAAAAAAAGGATATATTATAAATTGGAAATCTTTAGAGAAACAAGATTTGAATGAAACGATAAATGCTCTAGCAATGGCATCTCCTTTTTCACTAGAAGAAAAACAAATTTTATTAGAAAGTAAAAATTTAGAAGCAAGAAAAGATAGAATTTCAGAAATATTAAGTACTTATAGTTTTGATGATTTTCACAATACAACTATTCAGTAAACTTAAAAATTTATTCCTGCATCCGCTAGTTTAATAAAATAATTATTTAGATTTTTGTTTTTTCCAATTCTTTTAAGAATTTTGCTAAAGCTTTTATTTTGAACTTTTTTATCTAAATTAAAAGATTCATAAATTAAGTCTATGGCTTTAGAAAAAACAAAGTTTTTATCTTTTGTTTTTTTTTCAAATTCATCAAATATCTGTGAATCTAACTGCATACCTAATTCAATTTTGTCTTCAATAATTTTAGTTAGAATTCTAAGATCTCGTATTGTCATATTAAATCCTTGTCCTGCTAATGGGTGTACTCTGTGAAGCATGTCTCCAAAAGCTAAGATATTTTTATGATAATAGTTTCTTAAATTTGAAGAACTCAACTCGAAACTATTTAATTTATTAATTTTATAGATTAGATATTTGGGGTTATTTTTATTAATTAAATCTATTACATCGCTATTATTAAATTTTTTATTCTTAATATCTATTGAGTATACTACAGATGTTTCAGTACTAGAGATTGGTAAAAATGCAATTGGACCTTGCTTTGTAAAAATTTGAGTTGCTGTATTATTCACTATTTTTTTATGTTTTAAAATAGTGGTATAAGCAAGATTATAATAATTTTTACTAATTTTTTTAGTGAAGTACTTTTTTGCTAAAAAATTATTTGCATCACAATTTATTATTAAATCATATTCTTTTTTATTTAAAAACTCCTCATTAATATTTTTGCTTAATATTATTTTTTTAAAAAATTTACTTTTAATAAGGTTACTATTTAACGATTTTAGAAGCTCATCATTTTTTATAATATAAAATAGATCATTTTTATCATTTTCAAATTTTAATAAATTTTCTGTATCAATTTTATCAGTATAAATTTCTATTCTACTTATTTTCCAGTAATTATTTTTTGAAATTTGAAAAATTTTTTCTTTGAAAAATTCAAAATTACTTTTAGATATTCCTATTGTTCTATTGGAGGAAAAATTACTATTTCTACTTTTATAATAATAATGAACATTTATTTTTTTATTTATAAGGTTTTTAGCTAAAGATAGAGCAGTTAGACCTTCACCAATAATACAAACATTCATAATAATTTTAATTTTAACAATAAAAATTAGATGATACAAAGTGATTAATTAGACTCATTTATTTATGGAATTTAAAAAATTAGCCAACAATACAATTAATTTCGGTATAAACAGAATTATAGAAACTGCTGGAATTGCTTTTGTTATAATTGGTCTTCTTTTGCTGGTTTCCCTTGCAACTTTTTCTCCTGATGACCCTAATTTTATTTTCCCAGATAATACAGAAATTAAAAATTTGCTTGGTTTTAATGGAAGTTACACAGCTGATCTTTTTTTTCAAACCTTTGGACTCATTTCTTTATTAATTCCATTTACGCTCATATTTTCTGGCATAAATATAGTTCTGAATAAGAAAATTTTTTTGATATTTGAAAGTATTTTTTATTCAGTTCTTTATTCTTCATTTGGTTCTCTATTTTTTTCTTTTTTTTACCCTACTGCCTTCAAACTTTATATTAATGGAAATGGTGGTTTTATTGGAAAATATTTAGAAACAACTTTTTTAACTTCTTTAATTAATATTAATCCTCAAATTTCTTATTACTTTTTAATTTTAATTATTTTAATTTTATTTTTAATTAGTATCCAATTTAAAATTACTTATTTTTATAAATTGATAAAAAAACTTTTTAAATTAATCTTTATAAAAAAAGAAAAGAGTTATACTAATGAAAATGAGATAATTAGTGAATTTATACCACAAGAAGAAATTACAAATTTAATTCAAGAAGATTTACCTTTTATAAAAAGTGAAAATAAATCTCCAAGTAAAAAAATTCGCTTCAAACTACCTACTATCGACTTACTTAAAGTCCCAACACAAAAAGATAGGGGGAAACTAAAAGATGAAGATTATATTGATAGTGAATTTTTAGAAAAAATCTTATTAGATTTTGGGGTAAGTGGGGATATAAAGAAGGTTAGTCATGGCCCTGTAGTAACACTAAATGAATTTGAGCCAGCAGCAGGTGTTAAAGTATCAAAAATTATAAATCTCTCAGATGATATTGCTCGAAATACTAGCTCTGAATCAGCAAGAATTGCTACTATTCCAGGACGTAGCACCATCGGTATAGAGCTTCCGAATTCTAGTCGTGAGAATGTTTATTTAAGTGAAATACTCTCTAACTCTGATTTTAATAAAAAAGATATTCGATTACCAATTGCACTTGGTAAGAACATTTCCGGTGTTCCTATTGTTGGAGACTTAGCTTCTATGCCTCACTTATTAATTGCTGGAACTACTGGATCAGGTAAATCTGTTTGTATAAATACTATTATCTTGTCTTTACTCTACAGGCACACACCAGACAAATGTAAGTTCATACTAATCGATCCTAAAATGCTTGAACTATCAACCTATGAAGGCATACCTCACTTATTGTGTCCTGTGATTACTGAGGCAAAGAAAGCTGCTTCTGTCTTAGGTTGGGTTGTTAAAGAGATGGAAAATAGATACCGACTTATGACCAAAGAAGGAGTGCGTAATATTGATGGCTATAATACTAAGCACACTTTGGCTATGCCCTATATTGTTGTTGTAGTAGATGAAATGTCTGACCTAATGCTTGTTGCTGGTAAAGAGATAGAAAATTATATTCAAAAATTATCACAAATGGCTAGAGCTGCTGGAATTCACATTATAATGGCCACACAACGACCAAGTGTTGATGTTATTACAGGAACTATTAAGGCAAATTTTCCTACAAGAATATCTTTTCAAGTAACCTCAAAAATAGATAGTAGAACAATTTTAGGTGAACAAGGTGCAGAGCAACTACTTGGTAAGGGGGATATGCTTTATATGTCTTCAGCAAATAAGATCGTTAGAATTCACGCTCCATTTGTATCAGAAACTGAAATTGAGAAAGTTAATAATTATTTAAGAGGTCAAGCAGAGCCAGATTATATAGATGAAATCTTAAATTTTGCTGATGAGAAAGAATTGAGTGGAGAAGCTTCTGGCTCAGGGGATAAAGATGAGTTGTACCAGGCTGCACTTGATATTATTAGATCTGAGGGCAAAGCATCTACCTCGTTTTTACAAAGAAAATTACAAATAGGGTATAATAGAGCAGCAAGAATTATTGATATGATGGAAGCTGACGGGGTTGTGAGTAAAGCTAATCATGTTGGTAAAAGAGATGTTCTTTAATGCTTAAAGTAATAATCATCTTATTGTTTTTCAGTTTTTATCTTCCAGCCAACTCATCCCCAAAAGATAAAATAATTTCTCAAATGAAACTTACTAATAATTTAAGTTTTAATTTTATACAAACAATTAATGATAAAAGTGAAGATGGAAAATGTATTATTGAATATCCTAAAAAAATTTTTTGTGATTATATTAATCCCAATAAAAAGAATTTAGTATCAAATGGGAAATCTTTAGTTATTAAAACCAGTAACAAGGGAAGTTATTATCGTTACCCACTTAACAAAACTCCTTTAGAATTTTTACTAGATAAAGAATATCTAATTTCTAAAATAGAAGAACTTGAGCCAAGGGATATTGATAATAAGTATTTAAATTTTAAAATTTTTGAGAATAATAATGAAATTAATATTTTTTTTGATAAGAAAGATTTAAATTTAATTGGATGGCAAACTGAAGATATTTATCAAAATTTATCAATAACATTTATTTCTTCTATCAAAAAAAACCAAGAGATAAATGGAAATATTTTTAAATTACCTGAAAATAATTAATCATCTGATTAAGGTTTCAGACTTAAAATTCTTCATACCTCTAGCTAGGTAATTTTTTAATGCATTTTTGTGATCTAGAGAACAAGTGTGAAGCCAAACTCTTACACCACCCATATTAAATGAGCATTTAATTGCCTCACTTAATAAATATCCTCCTAATTTTTTTCCAAAATATTCTTCTAAAATTCCAAAATAAGCAATTTCAGCTTCTTTGCTTTGTTTATTAAATAATAGTTCAAAATAGCCAGCTATTTCACCTTTATCTTTAAGAATGTATGTAAATAACTGGTCATTAGAAACGTAATCTGTCCATTTTAAGTCTGTCCAAATAAGTCTATCAATCCATTGACAGTTCTTACCAATAGATTTGTAAAAAAATTTATTTAATTGAAAATCTTTTGGGTCTACAAGCTCTACGGAGTAATTCTCTGCAGGCCTCTTAACTTCTTTTAATTCATCTAGAGATCTTATCTCTAAATAATTTCGGAAAATTTTTTCTGTCACTCAACCATTTTTCCAACTTTTTCTCCTCCAAATAAATGGAAGTGTAAATGTGGAACCTCTTGACCGCCATCTTCACTCAAATTTGTTAAAGCTCTATAACCTTTACCCATGTCTGTTGAGATATTTAATATTTTCGAAACTTCTGTAATAGCTTTACTTAACGCAACGATCTCTTGATCTGAAGCTCTAGCATTAAAATCATCTAAATCAATGTACTCACCTTTTGGAATAACTAGTGCATGTATTTTTTTTTGAGGACTTATATCATGAAAAGAAAGAACATGTTCATTTTCAAATATTTTTTTACAAGGAATTTCTTTTCTCAAAATTTTTGCAAAAATATTATTTTTGTCGTAACTCATTATCTATTATTCTTTTCTTCAATACCTGATTGTTTTTTTCTGTCTTCCAACTCTTTTAAGACGTCTTCAAACTTAATATCGGCTGCCTCAAGTGTAACTAATATATGATATATTGTATCTGCTGCTTCATGAACTATATTAGATTTATCATTTAGGGCCTCTTTTAGTTCATCAAATTCTTCTTCCATTTTATCTATACATTTTGACAGGCCACCTGACAATAATGATGAAGTATAAGATTTATCTTCATCTTTATTTTTTCTGTCTCTAATTGTATTTACTAAATTTAATAGATTTTCTGACATCTCTAAATCCTAACGGGAATTCCTTTTGAATTCAAATATTGTTTAGCTTCATTAATTGAATGTGTTCCGTAATGAAAGATTGAAGCTGCTAGTACAGCGCTAGCATTGCCAAGCCTAATACCATCCACAAGGTGATCCAGGTTACCTACTCCGCCAGAGGCAATCACTGGTATATTAACTGTTGAAGATATTTTAAACATTAAATCATTATCATAACCAATTTGGGTGCCATCTCTATCCATAGAAGTAACTAATAATTCTCCTGCTCCATTATCTTCCATTTTTTTTGCAAATTCTGTTGCATCTATATTTGTGTTGTTTCTTCCACCATGGGTAAAAACCTCCCATTTATTGCCATTTTTTTTAGCATCTATTGCAATAACAATGCACTGTGATCCAAATTTTTTTGAACTTTCAATTATCATTTCAGGGTTTTGAACTGCCGCAGTATTGATTGAAACTTTATCTGCGCCACAATTTAATAATTTATTAATATCTTCAACTCCTCTAACCCCACCCCCAACCGTTAACGGCACAAAACATTTTTTAGACGTTCTTTCAACCACATCATATATTGTGTCTCTATTTTCATTGGAAGCAGTAATGTCTAAAAAACAAATCTCATCAGCACCACCATCACTATAAATTTTAGCTTGCTCAACTGGATCGCCAGCATCTTTTAAATCTACAAAGTTAATTCCTTTAACAACTCTCCCATTTTTAACATCTAAACAGGGTATAATTCTATTTTTAAGCATCTAATTCTTTTACTAATTCTTCCAATTTAATATCACCATCATAAATAGCTTTACCAACTATTATTCCTTCAATATTTTTTAAATCTTTTGCTTTTTTAATGTCATCAATTGAAGACACTCCTCCTGAAATAATTACTGGGCAATTAGATACATTTGCAACATTAATTGTTTCTTCAAAATTAGGACTTTGTTTAGTGCCATCTCTATTTATGTCTGTATAGATTAATCTGCTTGCACCATAATCATTTACTTCTTTTAAAAAATCTAAAGTCAATTGATTAGAGTTTTCCTTCCATCCTGAGACTGACAAGTAACCATCTTTAGCATCTAGACCTAAGGCAATTTTGTTTGGAAATTTTTTACATGCTTCTTTTAAAAAATTTTTATCTTTAATAGCTGCGCTTCCTAAAATAACTTTTTCAACTCCTGCATCTAAGTATTTTTCAATACTATCAATGCTTCTAACGCCTCCACCTACTTCAATTTTTAAATCAAATTTATGAACTATTTCTTTAATAATATCCAGGTTAACTGTCTCCCCCGTTAAGGCACCATCTAAATCAACAATGTGTAAATTTTTAAAGCCATGATCTTTGTATTTACCAGCTTGATCAACTGGTGATATTTCATATTCAGTTTTATTATTAAAGTCCCCTTTAATTAATCTTACACATTTTTTGTCTTTAATATCTATAGCTGGAAATATTTTCATATTTATAAATTTAAAAAATTTTCTATAATTTTAAGCCCCAATTTATCACTCTTTTCAGGGTGAAACTGGGTTCCGTAGATATTTTCTTTTTCAACTGAACAAACAATATTTGATGAATAATCTGTTGTTGCTGAAATTACACTTTTATCATCAGGTATAAATTCGTAGCTGTGTACAAAATACATATGTGACTTATTTTCTATGTTCTTAAAAATCTTACTTTCTTTAACAATATTAATTTCATTCCAACCAATGTGTGGAAGTTTGAATTTATTATTTTGATTGTCGATCTTTGAAACTTTTCCTGAAATCCAACCAAGTCCTTTTGTTTTAGTTTCTTCATATCCAAAATTTGCGAACATTTGTAAACCAACACAAATTCCTAGAAGAGGTTTTTTATTGGTTATTGCAAATTCATTGAGTGTTTCTACTAAGCCATTTATAGCATTTAATGCATCAACACAGCTCTTAAACGATCCCTGTCCCGGCAATACTACCTTGTCACTTGATCTAATCTTATTTAAGTCTGATGTTACTTCAATATTAACTTTATCTTTAGCGACTTCTTTAAAGGAATTTATTACAGAGCTGATATTTCCTGAGTTATAATCAACAATTGTGACATTCATTAAACTTATAATGAGCCTTTAGTTGACGGAATGCTCTTCTTATTTCTAGGGTCTATCTCTAAAGCTGTTCTTAATGATCTTGCAAGAGCCTTATAACAAGACTCAATTATATGATGGCTATTATCTCCATAAATATTTTCCATGTGCAAAGTTATTCCTGCTGATTGAGAAAAAGCTTGAAACCATTCTTTAAAAAGTTCTGTGTCCATCTCTCCAAGTCTTTCTACTTTTAATTTAACTTTCCATATTAAATAAGGTCTATTTGAAACATCAATTGCAACTCTTGTTAATGTTTCATCCATTGGAATCATTGCATGAGCGTATCTCTTAATTCCTTTAAAATCTTTCAATGCTTTTTTTAAAGCCTCACCTATAGCAATTCCAGTATCTTCTGTTGTGTGGTGAAGATCTATATGAGTGTCACCTTTTGCTTTAACTTTTAAATCAATCAGTGAATGCTTTGATAATTGTTCAAGCATATGATCTAAAAAACCTATTCCAGTATCAATTTTATATTGACCTTTCCCATCAATATTAACTTCAACACTTATACTGGTTTCTTTTGTTTTTCTGGAAACTTTTCCAATTCTGCTCATAATATATAATATGTATATAGGGATTAATTAACTATATCAATATTTGCAATCTACTACTTGAAGAATAAAAATTAATATCCATTTATAATCTATGACTACAATAGTACTTATTAGAAAAAACAATGAAGTAGTGGTTGCAGGAGACGGGCAAGTTAGTATGGGCAATACTGTTATAAAAAGTACTGCTGCAAAAGTTAGAAAAATTGAAAAAAGAAATGTAATAGCTGGATTTGCTGGATCAACTGCAGATGCTCTAACTTTGTTTGAAAGACTAGAGGCAAAACTTGAAAAACATGCTGGTAATCTTCCAAGAGCAGCTGTTGAGTTAGCAAAAGACTGGAGAACTGACAAATACTTGAGAAGACTTGAAGCTTTAATGGCAATTGGTGATAAAGAAAATAGTTTTATAATTTCTGGAACAGGTGATGTGTTAGAACCAGAGGGTGATGCCATAGGTATAGGATCAGGTGGAAATTATGCTTTGGCTGCTGCTAAAGTTTTATTAGATACAGATTTGAGTGCTGAAGAAGTTGCTAAAAAAGCAATTCAAGTTGCATCTGAAATTTGTGTATTCACTAATAATAATATTAAAATTGAAAAAATTTAATGGAAGACACAAACGTTACACCTTTCCCAAAAGAAAAAACTGAAAAGAAAGATAACTCTTTAGTCAGTTCTTTATCACCTAGAGAAATAGTTTCTGAATTAGACAGATATGTTGTTGGACAAAATAAAGCTAAAAAGGCAGTGGCTATTGCTTTAAGAAATAGGTGGAGAAGACAAGCTTTAAAAGGTGAAATGAAGAATGAAGTTTTACCTAAAAATATTTTAATGATTGGGCCAACTGGAGTTGGTAAAACAGAAATTTCTAGAAGACTATCTAAGTTAGCTGAAGCTCCTTTTGTAAAGGTGGAGGCTACAAGATTTACTGAAGTTGGATATGTTGGAAGAGATGTTGAACAAATCATAAGAGATCTTCTTGAAATTGCAATTGCAATGGAGAAAGTAAAAAAAAGAAAAGAAGTACATACAAAGGCACAAAAGTTAGCAGAAGAAAAGGTTTTGGATGCTCTAGTTGGAAATAAAGCAAGTCTTGCTACTAGAGAAAGTTTTAGAAAAAGATTAAGAGATGGTGATTTAGATGATAACGAAATTGAAATTGAAGTAAATAATAGTGGCTCTCAAGCTGCATTTGAAATTCCTGGAATGCCTGGAGCAAACATAGGAATGATAAATATTGGAGAGATGATTGGAAAATCTGTTGGTAATAAACAGAAAAAGAAGAAAATGACTGTCAAAGAATCTCATGAAATTTTAATTAATGATGAAGCTGACAAGTTAATAGAAGAAGATAAAATTATAAAATCAGCAAAAGATTCAACAGAAAATAATGGGATAGTTTTTTTAGATGAAATAGACAAAATTTCAGGAAGAACAGATAGATCTGGTGGAGATGTTTCTAGAGAAGGAGTACAAAGGGATTTGCTTCCTTTAATTGAAGGAACGACAGTAAGTACAAAGTACGGTACAATTAAAACTGATCATATCTTATTTATTGCCTCTGGAGCCTTTCAGCTTGCTAAACCTTCAGACTTACTTCCAGAGTTACAAGGTAGACTTCCAATAAGAGTTGAACTTGAAGCTTTAACCAGTGATGACTTTAAAAGAATTCTTAAAGAACCAGACTATAGTTTGATAAAACAATATGTTGCTCTTTTAAAAACAGAAAACGTTGAGCTAGAATTTTCTGATGATGGTATCGATGCAATTGCCAATATGGCTTCAGAAGTTAATAACACTGTAGAAAATATTGGTGCTAGAAGACTTCATACTATTATAGAAAGAATATTAGATGATATTAGTTTTACAGCAACAGATAGGGCTGGTGAAAAAATTATAATAGATTCTAATTATGTAAAACAAAATCTAGATGAGCTTGTTAAGGATACAGATTTATCTAAATTTATTCTTTAAATTTGTTTTTATTTTTAAGATAAATATAAAAAGCTCCACTACCACCATCTTCAATCTTAGCATCTGTTGTTTGAATAATAAACTGTGTTAAACTTTTATTTTTTTCAATAAATTCTGGAACTGAATATTTTAGTATGCTCAAATCTTTTGAGAGATAAGGATTTTCTATATTTTTAGATCTTAGTCCCTTGCCTGTAATCACTATTATTTTAGTAACATTTTCATCAAAACATTTTTGAATAAATTGTTCTATGGCCTTATTTGCTTCTTCAATAGTGTAACCATGCAAATCTATTTTCTTTATCTTCTCGTATCTTATATTTTTTTTAAGAATAAAATCTTTATTGGGAATTTTCTCTTTAGTGTTTAAAAAATTTTCCCAGTCCTGTATGTTTTTGTCTGGGTTATTTATATCTTTTTGTTTTACAGAATTTTTATTAAGAATTTTTTTTTTATTATTTAGGAAGTTTTCCCAATCTTCTTTATCTTTGTCTGTTATCTTCTTAATCAATTAGGTAATAGTATTAATTAATAACCAATTTGGATTTGATGATTTAATGTCTTTTGAAAAAACCCAAGTATCATAAACAGTTTTTATTTTCTCACTATCCCCTGATACAATATTTTTATCTTTATCTTTTATACATGTTATAATTTCACTAACAAAATCTACTGTAACTTCTAAGCTATCTTCAATTTTTTTATGCGTTTTAATTACAGCTGACTTAATCCCTATAAAAGTTATTTCAGCAAAATGACCTTTGTTAGCTCTATCTTCAAGCGCCTCCTTAAACTGATCATAAATTTTTTTACTTAAAAGCGGTTTGCTTGCTATCAGCTTGTTGTCACTATCACTAAAATCTGTAATAATTGTTTCATAAGCAATTTTAGCGCCTTTTAAAAATTCCTTTTGTGACACTTCATCAAAGTTTTCACTAACTGGTTTTGGAGCTATATTTGTTTTTTGAAATTCCTTTTCAAATTGTGGTGGAATTTTCCCTTCGAAACCAGTTTTTTTACCAAGTATTCCTCTTAGACGAAGAAAAATAAAACCAGCAATCATTGCTAAAAGAATAATATCTATGTATTCAAAACTATAACTCATAATTTAATAATATTTACTATGTTGATTAATTACAACTAGCAATTTAGACTAAGGACAAATGAACACATTTTTATTATTATTAATTGGTATTCCAATCGTTGAGATTTATTTGTTCATCAAGCTGGGTTCTCAAATTGGCGCCTTTAACACCATTTTACTTATCTTTATTACGGCTTTTTTTGGGGTTATCTACGCCAGATATGAAGGCTTTAACACTCTAAAATCGGGGATGTCTCAAATGGTAAAAAATGAACTGCCAGTTTATGAAATTATTTCCGGTGCTGCTTTAGCATTTGCAGCCTTACTTTTGATTTTACCTGGTTTTGCTACAGACTTCCTAGGTTTATTAATAATATTTCCACCAACAAGAAAATTGATATTTAAAAAAGTATCAATTAAAAAAAAGCCTATAAATAAAAAACAAGATTTTATTAATGGTGAATTTGAAGATATAGAGGATGAAAATGACAGAAAATTATAAAATTATTGGAAGCTTTATTAAAGATATGTCGAGTGAAACACCTGACACTCCAACACATATATTTGTAAGAGATAAAATTTCTAAATATAGATTAAATATTGATATTAATTCAAAGGCAGTAAAAGATGGAATTATTGAAGTCAACACAATCATAAAATTTTCAGACCAACCTGAAATTTTAAAAAAAGCACATTTTGAAATAACTTACACATCTATAGTTAAAGTAGATGAAAAGGTTTCTGATAAAAAAGAAATGGAAAAAATTATTCTATGTGATGTGCCTAATAAAATTTATCCTGACTTAGAAAGAATATTTTTAAATTTATTAACCGACTCTGGCTATCCTGGAATAAAATTTGAAAAAAAAATTAATTTTACTGAATTATACAAACAAAGAGCTAATTAAAAAAATTCTTCTTTAAACTATTTTTTAGATATTCTTTATGAAGTTTAAGTTCTGTCTCTGATGGTTTAACTACTTTTTTATAATACTGGTTTGTGTCATTGGAGTTTATTATTATTTTTTCATTATCTTCATTTTTAAAATTTAAAGTTGGTTCTTTTTGATCAAGAAGATTAATATAAACTTTAGCTAATAGATCACAGTCAATAAGGGCAGTATGTTGTATTCTTTTTGAGTTATCTATTCTGTATCTTTTACACAACGCATCAAGACTTATTGGAGAGCCTGGAAATTTATCCCTGGCTAAAGTAAGTGTGTCCACAACATTTTCACTATTTAATTTTGCCTTACCTAGCAATGATAATTCGTTGTTTAAGTGAGATAGGTCAAATTCAGCGTTATGTATTACAAGTCTCTTATTTTCTATAAAACCCAAAAACTCATCAACTATATCTCCAAACTTTTTGTGAGTAGATAAAAATTCATCCGTATAACCATGAACTTCTAGGGCTTTTTCAGAAACTTTTCTTTCAGGATTAAGATAACAATGAAATCTATTTTTGGTTGGTATCAAATTTTCTAACTCAATACATCCAATTTCTACAATTCTATGTCCATCTCTAGCAGATAGTCCTGTTGTTTCAGTGTCTAATATCACTTCTTTCATTTTATATAATTTTTTTTAGTATTTTTTTTACACTTTGCTTAACAAGCTTATTGGTAAAATTATTTTTAATAACATGATTGGCTTTTTTCTTTTTATAACTAAGTGGTAACTGTATTTTTTTAAATTGATTATATAAATTTAAATTAAAATTATCTCTTTTTTTTAGTCTTTTTATAATTTCACTTTTTTTTGACTGAACAAAAACTATTATATCACTTTTTTGGTTTAATTTATTTTCTAATAAAAGAGGAATGTCTAAAATTATAGCTTTTCTTTTTTTATTTTTTTTTAAAAAAACACTTAATTTCTTTCTAACTTCTGGATGAATAATTTTTGTAATTTTTTTTAAATTTTTTTCACTGTCTTCTATTGCTTTTATAATTTGTATTTTGTTTGCTGGAAATACTGAAAAATATTTAGGTAAATTTTTTTTTAATTTTCTAAAACAATTTTTGTTTTTTTTATATATGCTTGCTACTTCTTGATCTGCATTAAAAACTGGATAACCAAAAAGTTTAGCAATATGACTTTTTCCAGAACCAATATCTCCTACAACTGCAATTTTAATCATACATCTAAAAGATTAATTGTTTCATTGTCTACTTCTGGAACAACTTTATGCCAGATAAAAAAGGCTTTTTGAGCTTGATAAATAAACATCATTTTACCATTTTTTGTTATTCCACCATATTTTTTTGCATTTTTTAAAAAGTTTGTTTCTGGTGGATTATAAATTACATCATAAAAAAATTTATTTTTGCTTATTTGTTGATAATTAATATTAATTTCATCTTCTTTTTTTAATCCAATACTTGTTGCGTTTATGATTATATCAAAATCTAAAGTTTCTCCCCATTTAATTATTTCAATTTCCGGAAAATTTCTCTTTAGTTCTATTGCCTTTAATTCTGTTCGATTACTTAAATAAATTTTTTTAATTTGCATTTTTTTAAGCGCAGTAATAATTGAAGGAACAACTCCACCCGCCCCCAGTATTAGGGCTTTTTTATTTTTAGTTTCTTGTTCTATTTTTTCTAAACTAAGTTTAAAACCTTCAATATCAGTGTTATCGCCTAAAATTTTATTATCCTTTTTAAAGATTGTGTTTACCGATTGAGAAATTTTTGCTTCTTCACTTAATTCATCTAAAAAAGGTATAACTATTTTTTTGAATGGTACTGTTACATTTATTCCATGAATTTTTTCTTCTCTTATATTAAAAATTAATTCTTTTATCTCATTACTATTTAAGAGCTTTTTTCCATAAACTGCATCAATTTTATATTTTTTTATCCAGTAATTGTGTAGTTTTGGTGACAAGCTATGGTCAATTGGATTTCCTATAACTAAAAAATTTTTTTTCATTTTATAATTTTAAGATATTCTTTAATTTTTTTAACAGGAAGGCCCATAATTGTATCTTCATCTCCTTCTATCTTTGAAAACAAGTTTCTCCCCTCTCCTTCAATTTGATAAACATTATAAGCATAGAGATCCTCATCAGAAATTTTTTTCAAGTAGTTCTCTAATTCTAAAAAAGTCATATTTTTCATGGTTAATGAGGCTTTATCAGTGTAATTCCATATCATCGATCCACCCCTTGAGATACAAACTGAACTTATCAATTGATGAGTTTTTCCGTTCATCCTTTTTAATATTTCTAGTGCCTCTTCTCTATGATTTGGTTTTGAGATTATTTCGCCCTCTAAATCTATTACGCTATCTGCTCCAAGCACTATTTCCTCTGTAAATTTTTGGCTAATTTTATTGGCCTTTAATTCTGCTAGGTTTTTTGAAATAATTGTTGGAGTTGCCTTTTCTTTTAACAAACTTTCTTTAACGCTATCCTCATCCACATTGGATGACTCCACCCTAAATTGAACATTATTTTCCTCTAAAATTTTTTTTCTCACACCACTTTTAGATGCAAGTATTATTTCTTTAACCATTATTTTTTTTTATTTCATATATTTTAATTATTGATGCTGCAGTCTCTTCCACTGATTTTCTAGTAACATCAATTGTTGGCCATTTATATTTAGTAAATGTTTTTTTGGCTTCGTTAATTTCTTTTTCGATTTTGCTAATATTTGTATAGTTTGTATTTTCTTTTTCTTTAAGAGCATTCATTCTATTTTTTCTAATATCAACTAGACGCTGAGGTTCGGTTGTTAAACCAACCACACAAGAAAGTTTGGGATTCTTTTTTAAGCTTTCTGGTATTGATTGCTCATTTACCAAAGGAATATTTAAAGTTTTATAACCTCTGTTAGCAAGATAAATTGATGTTGGTGTTTTGCTTGTTCTGCTTACCCCCAATAATATCAAATCTGCTTTATCTACATCTTCAACAAGGTTTCCATCATCATGAGCCATTGTAAATTGGATGGCCTCTATTCTTTCATAATATTCTTCGTTCAAAGCATGTTGTCCGCTTGGGACGTGAGATGCTTTTTGATTTAAAAGTTTAGAGAAGTTCATTATTAAATTTCCTAAAACACTAAAACATGGAATTTTCTTTTCATCTCCTTTATTTGCTAAAAATTTTGCAAGTGAAGTGTCAACAATCGTATATAAAATTATTGCATTATCATTTTTTTTTGCCTCATCCATTATTTTTGAAACTTGATTTTCTGTTCTTGTAAAAAAATAAGATTTAACATCATATTTTATGTTTTTGAATTGAGCCTTAATTGCTAGAAAAACTCTATCTAGTGTTTCACCCGTAGAGTCGGAAATAAGGTATATTTGATATGTATTACTCATGAATAAAATGTTGATAATTAAGTATTATTTTTATCATTCTTCAAAATAATCTTGTTTGTTATTTTTCTTTGTAAAAACCCATTTTTATAAACATTAATAAACATGTTAAGCAATAATATACATTTTATCTAATAATATTAAATAAACCCTTAAATTTAAGACTATGTGCTAATTCTATAAATTATTAATTGTTAATAAATCATGTATAAAAACTGAAAACAATTAATTACCATTATTCACATACTATATAACTAATACTATAATTAAATATCTACTTATTATTATGACACCCATCCAAGATACCATAATAAACAAAAAAACTAATAATTCTCCAATATGGTTAATGAGGCAGGCAGGTAGATATTTACCAGAGTTTAGAGAAATTAGAAAATTAAATCCAGATTTTATAAACTTATGTCTAAACGAAAACCTATCTTCAGAAATAACCTTACAACCTCTTAAAAGATTCGATCTAGATGCTGCTATAATTTTTTCAGATATTTTAATGATTCCATATGGATTAAACCAAGAGGTAAAATTTGAAAAAAATTTTGGTCCAAAACTGGGTTCATTAGATTTACAAAAAATATCTAAGATTGATGAAATTGATTTTATAGAAAAGTTATATCCGGTTTATAAATCAATCAAAAAAGTTAGCGAAGACAATTTAATAAAAAATAAAAATTTAATAGGATTTGTGGGCGCACCATGGACATTGTTAGTCTATATGATTAATAAACATTCTCCAAAAAAAGATCTGGTAAAAAGTTTTTTTAAAGATGAATTTTTAATAAATAGAATTTTAATAATTTTAGAAAAATTTTTGAAATTACATATTGACCAACAAATTAAAAATGGTGCTACAATAATTCAAATCTTTGACAGTTGGGCTGGTCTCTTAGAAGAAAAAGACCTACCAAACTATGTATATGTGCCAACACTAAATTTAGTGAATTATATTAAATCATTAAATATTCCTGTAATTTGTTTTCCAAGGGGAATAAAAAATTATAAAAACTATTGTGATATCGTTAAACCTGATGCAGTTAATATTGACTATGATGTCGATCCTGTTTCAATATGTAGAGAAATAAAAATACCAGTTCAAGGAGGCCTTGATCCTAAAGTTTTGTTAACGGATAAAGAAAATTTGAAAAAAGAGACTTTGAAATATTTAAACATCTTTAAAGATCATCCCTATATATTTAATTTAGGTCATGGGGTGTTACCTGAAACCAATCCTGACATGGTCGACTACTTAGTCAAAACAGTGAAAGATTATTAAATGAAAAAAGCAGTAATTTTATTTAACCTTGGTGGTCCTGATAAAATTGAAAATGTAGAGCCGTTTTTATTTAACTTATTTAATGATCCTGCAATTCTAAATTTACCAGCTTTATTAAGATACCCTTTGGCAAAACTGATATCTAATAGAAGAGCACCAGTTGCTAAAAAAATTTATGAAGAGCTAGGTGGCTCATCACCGATACTAAAATTAACCAAAGAACAATCAGAAGCACTAGAAACAAAATTAAACCAAACTGAAACCGATAGCGAATATAAATGTTTTATTGTAATGAGGTGTTGGAACCCTAGAGCAAATGATGTGATCAAAGACGTTCAATCATTTAACCCCGAAGAAATTATTTTAATGCCTCTTTATCCACAATATTCTGCCGCAACTTCTGGGTCTTCAATTAAAGAGTGGAAAAATGTTTGTAAAAAAAACAACTACCATGTTAAAACAAGTACAATATGCTGTTATCCAACAGATCAAAATTTTATCAATGCACATACAAAAGAAATAATAAAAAAAATTAAAGATCTTAAAAATTTTAAATTAATATTTTCTGCGCACGGCTTACCAGAAAAAAATATTAAAAAGGGAGACCCCTATCAATGGCAAGTAGAGCAATCTGTTAAAAAAATAGTTGAGAATTTGAACATTAAAAACTTGGATTGGATATTAAGTTATCAAAGTAGAGTTGGTCCACTGAAATGGATAGGACCATCCACAGAAGATATAATTGTTGAAAATTCTAAACTTGGCAAGCACATTGTTTTGGTCCCCATCGCATTTGTTTCTGAACACTCAGAAACATTGGTTGAACTAGATATAGAATATAAGGAAATAGCAGACGCTAATGGATGCAAAAATTATACACGTGTTCCGGCTCTTGGCACTAATGAGGATTTTATTAAAGCAATGTCAGAATTAATAATAAAAAAAAATGAATATAAATTAAGTGAAAATCTTTATCCTCCAAAAATTCAGTGTCCTTCAAATTTCAAAAAGTGTCCTTGTTTAAATTATGAATAGTTATCTTTTGTTTAAAAGCCTGCATCTGATAGCCGTAATTTCTTGGATGGCTGGACTTTTATATCTTCCAAGAATTTTTGTTTACCATGTTGAAAATATTGATCATAAAATTTCATCCTCAATATTTAAAACAATGGAAAGAAAATTATTTTATTTTATCATGATGCCAGCAATGATTTTATCCTGGATTTTTGGATTAATATTAATCACTGTTGTTGGCTTTGAGGTTATTTTAACACTTTGGTTAAAACTAAAATTAATATTAATAACTTTGTTGACAATTTATCATTTTTATTTAGGAAAATTACTTAACGATTTTAAACTAGATCAAAATACTAAATCCTCTAAATTTTTTAGAATAATTAATGAAGTGCCAACAATATTGCTTATTTTGGTTGTTTTTATTGTTATATTTAAACCGATCTAGACTTGAAATACTCGTTAGAGTATATATATTGAAATTATCCAATAACCTTAATCACAATCCCTCAACATGAATATTCAAGAATTAAAACTAAAATCGTCTGAACAATTAATAGCTCAAGCAGAAAAGCTTGGGATTGAAAATGCTAGCACACTTAGAAAACAAGAAATTTTATTTGCGATACTAAAAAAAGTTGCAGAAAAAGAAGAAATAACTGGAGCTGGTGTTTTACAATTATTACAAGATGGATTTGGTTTTTTAAGAGCAATGGAATCAAATTATTTAGCTGGACCAGACGACATCTATGTTAGTCCAAGTCAAATTAGAAAATTTGGTTTAAGAACAGGAGACACAGTCGAGGGTCCTGTTAGAGCGCCCAAAGAGGGGGAAAGATATTTTGCGTTATTACAAGTAGAAAAAATAAATTTTGAAGAACCAGAAAAAGCTCGTCACAAAATTGCATTTGACAATTTAACTCCACTCTACCCAAACAAACAAATGGTGATGGAAGTTGAGACAACCAAGATTGAAAAAAAACCAGACTTAACTCCAAGATTAATTGACCTTGTGAGCCCTATCGGAAAAGGTCAAAGATCAATAATTATATCTCCTCCTAAAGCGGGTAAGACAATGATTTTACAAAGTATTGCAAACTCAATTGCAAAAAACTATCCAGAAAGTTACTTGATGGTTTTATTGATTGATGAAAGACCAGAAGAAGTAACGGATATGAAAAGAACAGTTAAAGGTGAGGTTATCAGTTCTACTTTCGATGAACCTGCTTCAAGACACGTTGCCGTAGCTGAAATGGTAATTGAAAAAGCAAAAAGATTAACTGAGCATAAGAAAGATGTGGTAATTTTATTAGACTCAATCACAAGATTAGGTAGAGCTTATAATGCAGTAATTCCAAGTTCTGGAAAAGTATTAACAGGTGGAGTTGACGCGAACGCTCTTCAAAGACCAAAAAGATTTTTTGGTGCTGCAAGAAACATTGAAGAAGGTGGATCTTTAACAATCATCTCAACAGCCTTGATTGATACTGGATCAAGAATGGATGAAGTAATTTTTGAAGAATTTAAAGGAACTGGAAATAGTGAAACAGTTCTAGATAGAAAAATTGCTGAAAGAAGAATTTATCCAGCGATTGATATAACTAAATCTGGAACAAGAAGAGAAGAATTACTTTTTGATAAAGATGACCTTTCAAAAATGAATGTGCTAAGAAGAATTATCAGTCCCATGGGAACAATGGATGCTATTGAATTTATTAATTCAAAACTTAAAGAAACAAAAAGCAATGCAGATTTCTTTAGCTCAATGAATAAACCAGCTTAGTAAAAATTTACTACCAATTGATTTAAAGTTTTACAGAACTACAAAATTGAAGCTATAATATTAGCATGACAATTTATGCTCTCTCCACTGGCCCAGGAATTTCTGGAATAGCAATTGTTAGAGTTTCTGGAGAAGACACCAAGAAAGTAATAAAGCTATTAACAAATGCAGAGCTTCCTAAGCCAAGAGTTGCTACATTAAGAAAAATCAATAAAATCAACACTTCTGAGCTTATTGATGAGGGTATAATATTGTGGTTTCCTGGCCCTGAGAGCTACACAGGTGAGGATATGGCTGAATTTCATATACATGGTAGCAAGGCAGTAATTGATGCCCTACACCACTCTATTTCAAAAATTGAAAATTGCCGTTTAGCCGAAGCAGGTGAATTCACAAAACTTGCATTTCAAAATGGAAAAATAAATTTGCTGAAAGCAGAAAGTATTGCAGATTTAATTTCGGCAGAAACTGAAATCCAAAGACAACAAGCAATAAAAATTATGAATGGAAAATCTGCAGATAAATTTAATAGTTTAAGAGAAAAACTTTTAAAAATTTTATCTCACGTTGAAGCAAAAATAGATTTTCCAGATGAAGACCTGCCTGAAGATATTTTGAAAAATATTAAAAAAATCTCCAATGAAGTAATTTTAAATATTAAAAAAATTTTAGATGATCAAAAGATTGGAGAAAGAATTAGAGAAGGTTTTAAGATTGCAATCATAGGACCAACCAACGCTGGAAAGTCTAGCTTACTAAATCACCTTTCTAATCGAGATGTAGCAATCGTTTCAGAAATAGCTGGAACAACAAGAGATGTAATTGAGACTCATTTAAATATTGATGGTTATCCAGTTGTTGTTTCTGATACTGCAGGAATTAGAGATTCTAAAAATGAAATAGAAAAAAAAGGAATAAAATTAGCCCTTGATAAAGCAGAAAATGCAGACTTAAAGTTAATTGTTATAGACGCTAAAAGCATTGATTTTAAAGGAGTTTTGAAGGAATTGATGGACGAAAATGCAATACTAGTGATTAATAAATCAGATCTTCTAAATAAAGATTTAAATTCTGAAATAAAAAATTATGAACATGTTTTAATTTCTGTAAAAAATAATCTCAATTTAGAAGATTTAATTTCAAAGATTAAAAATAAGTTAAAAAATAAATTTATCACAAGTGAGGATATTTTAATTACCCGTGCAAGACATAGACAACATCTTGAACAAAGCTTAAATTGTTTGAAAAACTTTGAAGAAAAAAATGAAGCAGAAGATTTTGATAAAGCTGCAGAAGATCTTCGTTTAGCAACACGACATTTAGGAATGATAGTTGGAAAAGTAGATGTTGAAGAGATATTAGGTAGTATTTTCAATGATTTTTGCATTGGCAAATAATCAACATTAGAGGGGTTTTTTAGCCTATTTTCTCTATTTTAGTTGATAACCATAACTAATTCTTCAATTTTAATCATAAAAAAGTAGCCTTAATTAACTTAAGAAATATTTATTAAAAAAATACTGTCTGCTTGTAAATATTTATATCAGTTATAAATTTAACTTATGAAAAATGATTTATCATTTGAGGTAGTAGTTATTGGAGGAGGACATGCTGGCTGTGAAGCTGCTGCAGCGTCTGCTCGTCTTGGAATTAACACTGCTCTTTTTACACACAAAATTGAGACCATAGGAGAGATGTCTTGTAACCCAGCGATAGGTGGTCTTGGCAAAGGTCATCTTGTTAGAGAGATAGATGCTTTAGACGGTGTGATGGGAGATGTTGCAGATAAATCAGGTATACAATTTAGATTATTAAATAGAAGTAGAGGGCCAGCGGTACAGGGGCCTAGAACGCAATCAGACAGATCATTATACCGTAAATATATGCAAGAAAAATTACTAAACTATTGTAATTTAAGCGTTTTTTCTGATCCAGTAATAAAATTTATTTTTAATAAAAACACTATAAGTGGTTTTGAAACAAAGTCAGGTAAAAAAATTTTATGTGGTAAGCTAATCTTAACAACGGGCACATTTTTGAATGGCTTGATTCATATTGGTGATGAAAGAACACCGGCTGGAAGATTTAATGAGAAGCCTTCAACAGGATTAAGTGAACAACTTGAAAAATATGATTTCAAAATAGGAAGACTTAAGACAGGAACACCACCAAGGCTTGATGCTAGAACAATTAAGTATGATAATTTAGAAGAACAGTTTGCAGATGAAGATCCTTACTTTTTTTCTTTCTTAACAAAAAAAAATTTAAACAAACAAATTTCATGTCGGATGACTTATACGAATGAAAAAGTTCATAAGATAATCCAAAAAAATTTAAAAAGAAGCGCGATGTATTCAGGTAGTATACAGGGGGTTGGCCCAAGATACTGTCCTTCAATAGAGGATAAGATAGTAAAGTTTGCAGATAAGGACCGTCATCAGATATATTTAGAGCCTGAGGGCCTGAATGACCACACAATATACCCAAATGGAATATCTACTTCACTACCTGAAGATGTTCAGCAAGAAATTTGTAACAATATCAACGGTTTAGAAAATGTTGAGATAATTAGACCAGGTTATGCCATAGAATATGACTATATCGACCCTAGAGAACTATTTTTAACTCTTGAAACTAAAAAAATTCAAAATTTATATCTTGCTGGACAAATAAATGGGACGACTGGTTATGAAGAAGCTGCAGCCCAAGGATTAATTGCTGGAATTAATGCTGCGTTATCCTTTAAGAGAGAAGAGCCATTTATTTTAGATAGATCAGATGCATACATTGGAGTTATGATAGATGATTTGGTAACAAAGGGTGTTGCGGAGCCTTACAGAATGTTCACTTCAAGAGCAGAATATAGACTAAGTCTCAGAGCAGATAATGCCGACCAAAGGTTAACAAATAAAGGAATTAAAATTGGATTAATATCAAAACAAAGAGAGGATATTTTTAAAGATAAAGAACATAAATTAGAAATAATATCCAAAATAATGTCTGAATCATCAATATCTCCAACAAAAATAAATAATTTTGATATTAAAATTGCAAAAGATGGTATTATAAGAAAATCTTATGAAATACTAACCCAAAAAGGTGTTGATATGAAAAAAATAAGAGAAATTTGGCCTGAAATTCCTTATTTTGATAAAAAAATAGACGAGCAAATTGAAATAAATGCTCATTACAGAGGTTATCTTAAAAAACAAAAAGCAGATATATTAGCATTTAAAAGAGATGAAAATTTAGTTATACCTGAAAATGTTATTTATGATGATCTTTCTGGACTATCAAATGAGGTAAAAGCCAAATTTAAACAAATAAAACCAAAAACTATGGGACAAGCACTGAGAATTGATGGAATAACCCCAGCTGCTGTATATATTTTGTTGTCACATGTAAAAAGAAAGTCTATTAAGCTAATAGCTTAATGGAAGAAATTTTTAAAAATTATTCACTACTAAAAAATCAAAATGTTCCACGTGAAACATTAATTGAGTTTGATCTATTCATATCTATGCTTCAGGAAGAAAATGAAAAAATTAATATAATAAGTAAAGAAACAGCTAAGAATGAGGTAATTAGAGAGCGTCATATAATTGATTCAGCACAAATTATTGAATTTGTTGATTTAAATAGCAATATTGTAACAGATATAGGTTCAGGTGGAGGTATGCCAGGTATAATTATATCAATTATGATTAAAAATCAAAAAAATTTAGCCAAAGTTCATTTATATGAAAAAAGTCACCATAAAAGCTCTTTTTTAAGAAAAGTATCAAGAGATTTAAAATTAAATACTGAAGTTATGCAAGAAAATATTTTTGAAGCAGAAAATTTAGACTCGGGTACAATAATGGCAAGAGCTTTTAAACCTTTACCAATAATTTTAGATTTAGTTTATAAAAATTTTAGCAGTTATAAAAATTTAATTGTATTCATGGGAAAAAACGGAGAAAAAGTTTTAGAAGAAACTTTAATGAATTGGGATTTTGATTTTGAAAAAAAAAAAAGTATTACGAGCGAAGATTCATTTTTATTAAATATAAAAAATATAAAAAAAAAAATTAAAAAACTAAATGCAAATTATTTCTGTGATAAATCAAAAGGGTGGGGTTGGAAAAACAACAACAGTAATTAATCTTGCAGCAGGTTTAGCGCAACAAGAGAAAAAAGTTTTAGTAATAGACCTTGACCCACAAGGAAACGCTACTACGGGTCTTGGTCTTTCCAATTTAGAAGGCTCGACAGATACTATTTATGGGGTGCTAAATGGAACAAGAGTCATTTCTGATGTGATTAGAAAAACTGAGTTTAAAAATTTAGATATTATCACTTCGAATGTAGATTTATCTGGGCTTGAGGTTGAGACAGCTGATGATAGCATGAGAGCATTTATTTTAAAACGTGAATTAACCGCTTATTTAAATGATTCTAGAACAACTTATGATTATGTGCTTATAGACTGTCCACCATCACTAAGCTTGCTTACCGTTATGGCTCTTGTGTCTTCTCACTCACTATTAGTTCCACTGCAGACTGAATTTTTTGCTTTAGAGGGTTTAACCCAGCTAATGAAAACCATAGAACGGATAAAAGTTAATTTAAATCCTGAATTAAAAATTAGAGGCATACTTTTAACAATGTTTGATAAAAGAAATAAGCTATCCACACAAGTTGAAAAAGAAGCAAGAGACTATTTTAATGAAAAAGTTTATCTAACAGTGATTCCAAGAAATGTTAGACTGTCTGAGGCACCGTCCCATGGCATGCCAGTTTTAATGTATGATAAATCTTGTCCAGGTAGTAAATCATATTTTAACTTTACAGACGAATTTATTAATCAAGAACAAAAAATAGGGAGCGCCGCATAATGGATGCAAATAAAATAAAAAAAGGCCTAGGTAGAGGCTTGTCATCTTTAATAGGTGAAACAAAAGCGGAAATAAATATCAATAAAGTTTCGATATCTGATATCGTAAGTAATAAATTTCAGCCAAGAAAAACATTTGATGAAGAAAGTTTACAAGATTTAACTAACTCAATAAAAGAAAGAGGCATTATTCAGCCAATTATTGTCAGAAAGTCTAATGAAGGTAGCTCAAAGTATGAGATAATTGCAGGTGAGAGAAGGTGGTTGTCAGCACAAAAAGCAGGGCTACACGAAGTTCCAGTAGTTATAACGAACATAGATGATTTAAAATCTTTAGAATTTGCAATTATTGAGAATGTTCAAAGAAATGATTTAAATGTAATAGAAGAAGCACAAGGTTATCAGCGTCTTATTGAAGAGTTTTCATATGATCAAGAAAAAGTAGCACAATTTATTGGAAAAAGTAGAAGCCATATTGCTAATTGTTTGAGATTACTTAACCTTCCGGAAGCAGTTTTAAAGTTAATTCAAACGCAAAAATTATCAGCAGGACATGCAAAAATTTTAGTAGGTCTGGATAATGCAGATTTTGTTGCAAATAAAATAATTGAAAAAAATCTCTCAGTTAGACAGTCAGAAAATTTTGTTAAAATATTTAAAACTAAAAAGCACTCTCTTAAAACATCTAAGGATATTAACCTACAAGTCTTGGAGAACTCAATTAAAGAAAAAATTGGTCTTAATGTTTTAATTAAAAATAAAAAAAATAATTCAGGAACTTTATTATTAGAATATAAAGATTTAGATCAGTTGAATAAAATAATTGAAATTATTAAATCTAATTATTAGTTTTTTTTGAATTATTAATTATAAAATCTACCAATATATTTTTAGCAAGCACAGAGTTTTTTTTAACTAAAAGTTCAATTTCATTAGTTTTATAAATTAATTGTTCTAACCCATCTTTTTTCCAAGACCTTATTTGCTGAGTAACAAGAGGTTTATCTTTCCAAAAAATTGGTGGTTTATAAGCAGAAATCGCTTGTTCGATATTGTTTTTTTCATTAACTAATTCATGAATTTTAACTAGTCTTTTTAGCTTAGCTAATAATGTTCTAATAATTATGATATTATCTTCGTCTGAATAGTTGTTTTCACCTAAAATAGTGACTGTTTTCCTAGTATTTTTAGCTAGTGAGTGATCAACGAGTTCTGAAGCACTATAATTATCTGCAAGGTTAGTTAACTTAATTATTTCTTGAATGTTCAAATTTTTTTTATTTAATGAAAAATTTTCAATCTTTTCTAATTCATTATTCAGATTTTTTCTATCACCCCTGCTTCTTTCTACTAAGACATTAATTAATTGCTGAGATATTGGGATTTTTTTATTTCTAAAAAAAAGACTAATAATTGAGTTTAAAGTTTGACTATTATCTTCATAAAACGGGATGCATACAATTGATTTTTCTTTTTCAAATAGTTTTCGTAAGCTAGATTTTTTTTCTAAATTTTTTGAATTTAAAATAATTTGTATATCTTCAGGGTTTTTCTCCATCAACTCTTCTATGATTGTTTTAATTTTATCTGTAGTTCTATTAATAATTATGAGTTTTTCATTATCAAAAAAGGATTTAGTAAGAACGCTATTAAAAAAAATATTAATATCATCTAGTATCTCTTTTTCTTCATATCTATGAATTTTATCTTGATAATTTTTTTCAAATAAATTTTTAATATTCTCTTCTTTTAGACCTTCATTATCACCATAGAATAGATAAAATTTATAATTATTTAGTTTTATTTTGTTTAATTCAAACGACTTTAGTATCATTGAATATTGGATAGTTTAAAAATTAATTTATCAGAAGCTGTCTCAGCTAAATTATTTTTATTTTCTTCTTCATATTTTTTCAAATTAAATTTATTAGAAATGTTATTATAATTAAAACTTTCCAAAATTATAAAATTGCTTTTAAACTTATTGTTCATCAAAACTTCTACATTAATAGAAACTGAATTTTTAAAGGATGTGGCGTCCCCAGCAGTATTTTTTGCTAAAGTTATTTTTTCTGAAGTGCTAGAGATTCTTAGTATAAAATCTTTATCTTTTTTAGCTTGAACATAGTTATTTAGTTTTTCTTTGATCTTTAGATTAACTTTTCTATCTCCAACAAAGTTTAATTCACTTACTGAAAAATTATAATTTACAGAATTCTTTTTGGAGTAAATTGCTTCATACCCACAGGATGATAGTAGTAATAAAAGAAGAAGTATAATTTGTTTTTGGAACATTTTTTATAGTATAATATTTATAAGCCTGTTGGGTACAAATATTGATTTTTTTATTGTTTGGTCTTTTAAAAATTTTTCAATTTCTAGGTTTGTTTTTATGATCTCTAAAATTTCTTTTTCAACCACATCTCTTTTTACTTTTAAAATAGCTCTTTTTTTACCATTTATCTGAACAACAAAGTTAATATCTTCTTCTATTAAATCTTTCTTTGAAATTTTTGGCCAATTTATTTGATTTTCATTAATGGTATTTAAACATTCATTTGAAAAATGTGGAATAAATGGATTCATTAGAATTAAAATTTTTTTATAATTTACAATTAAAATCTCTTTTTTTATAGGTTTGTCTATTTCTTTGATTAAAAAATTATACATTTCATAAAAGTTAGCAACTATTACATTGTAATGAAATTTTTCTAAGTTTTGGGTTATTTTATTGATTAATTGATTAGTAAATTTAGTTAAATCTTTACCTTCATCTCCTTCGTTATTATCTTTTATTTTATCTAAAATTTTAGAATTTAAAGTCCATAATTTTTGAACAAATTTGAATGATGCTATCATACCCTGATCAGACCATTGTACATCTTTTTCTGGGGGACTGTCTGATAAAATAAATAATCTTACAGAATCTGCCCCATAATTTTTTATTATATTCTCTGGATCAATAGTATTTTTTTTAGATTTTGACATAGACTCTGTTGGTCCAACTATTATTTTTTCAGAAGGGTTATCTTTTTTATAAAATTTTTTACCATCTTCTGAAATTACCTCATCAGGACTTAACCATGCATTTGTTTGATCTTTATAGGTTTCGTGACAAACCATTCCTTGTGTAAACAATCCATCAAATGGTTCTTTTAATTTAAAATCATCATTTTTATAAGAAAGAGCTTGCATAAAAAACCTAGAATATAATAAATGCAAAATAGCATGTTCAACACCTCCGATATACTGGTCAACTGGCATCCAATAATTAGCCTCTTCTTGAGTAAATCCACGATCTAAATTATGAGGTGAGCAAAACCTTAAAAAATACCAAGAAGAATCCACAAAAGTATCCAATGTATCGGTTTCTCTTCTGTATTTTTTTCCATCTAAAGTAAAGAATTTCCAGTTATCCTCCGAATCTAATGGGTTTCCTGTGGTATCTAATTTTTCAATTTCCGGAAGTTTAACTGGCAGCATATTTTTTGGAATTTTAATAGGTTGATCATTTTCATCATAGGCCATTGGAATGGGGCAACCCCAATATCTTTGTCTTGAAATACCCCAATCTTTTAATCGATAATTAGTTTTTTTTGTCCCTAAATTATTCTTTTCAAGAAATTCTATAGTCTTAATAATAGATTCATTCGGAACTTTTAAACCATCAAGAAAATCTGAATTATAAAGATATCCTTCACCCGTATAAGCCTCATTATTTATTTCAAAATCTTTATCTTTTTCAGGCTTAACAACAGGTGTAATTTTTAAATTATATTTTTTTGCAAAATCTAAATCTCGTTGATCATGTGCAGGACAACCAAAAACAGCACCTAAACCATAATCCATTAATACAAAGTTTGCAAAATAAACAGGAACTTTCATATTTTTATCTAGCGGGTTAACTGCAATCATATCAGTTTTAAAACCAAGTTTTTCCGCAGAAGCAATGGATTCTTCAGTAGTTCCTGTTTTAGAGCATTCTTCTCTAAATTTTTGAAATTCCTTATCTTCCTCATAATATTTTGCTAAAGGGTGATCGACTGAAAGAGCAAGAAAAGAAAAACCAAATAAAGTGTCAGGTCTTGTTGTATAACACTTAATATTTTTAATAGGTTTTTCACTTTCAATTTTAAATTCAACTTCACAACCAAACGATTTACCTATCCAGTTCTTTTGCATCACCTTTACTTTGTTGGGCCAATTTTCTAATGTATCTAATCCCTTCAGTAAGTCTTCTGAGAATTTTGAGATATTAAAAAACCATTGATTTAACTTCTTTCTTTCAACTATGGCTCCTGATCTCCAACCTTTACCATCTACAACTTGCTCATTAGCAAGAACAGTTTCATCAACAGGATCCCAGTTAACATAATTCTCTTTTCTATAAACTAATCCTTTATCATAAAGATCAAGAAAGAATTCTTGTTGGTGTTTGTAGTAATCCTCAGAACAAGTTGAAATTTCTTTATCCCAATCAATTGATAGCCCAAGCTTTTTTAGCTGAGATCTCATGGTTTCAATATTTGACTCTGTCCAAGTTTTAGGATCTAAATTATTTTGTCTTGCAGCATTTTCTGCTGGCATACCAAACGAGTCCCAGCCCATTGGATGAAGAACATTATAACCTTGTAAAGTTTTATAACGAGCTAGCACATCACCGATTGTATAATTTCTGACATGACCCATGTGGATTTTGCCCGACGGGTAAGGAAACATTTCCAAACAATAAAATTTTTTTTTTGTCTTATCTACCCTAGTAGAAAAAGTTTTATTTTGGTCCCAAAACTTTTGCCATTTTTCTTCTACAATTTTAAAATTATATCTATCCATAAAATTTAATGATATTTTTTAATTTTACAGCTTAATCTGGTTTTCTATATATATAAGGTTTTGAATTTTTTGTTTTTTTATTTGTTTGATATACTGCAGCAGTTTTTAAAATCTTAGTTTTTAATTCATTGTTGATATTACCTTCTTTTTCAGAGGTAACACAATTTGATTGAGCTACACATTTTTTATTAAAAACTTTTATATCTAGAGCATCAGACCTTATTTCATTTGTTAAAAATCGAATTGAAATTTTAATACTTTCATTTGAATTTTGATCAGTTGAATACCAATCAGTGATTATAATACCACCACTGTAATTAACAGAAGCTAAAGGCATGAAATCTAATGTATCTAAAGACGCTCTCCATAATTCATTAGAGCTTGCAAACTCAAAAACTCCCCCACCAGATTTACCCATCTGTTCTGAAAGCCTAAATCCTCTTCCTTCTTCTAAGTTTTTAGCAACTCTTTTTGCAGGATCTGGATCGTACTTTCTAGCGTCAGCCCCAGGAAGCTTTCCACCACATGAAATTAAAAGAGTAGAAGATAATAATAAAAGCAGAGTGATATTTAAGTTCTTAAATGAAATCATAATAAATTAATTGTTAATTTTATATTTTTATACAATATATAGAGAAATATTGTAAAAATATAAGAAAATAGCCATTTTTAAAGTGATGTAAAAATACAACACTTATCATAATTTTCAATAAAAAACTAAACTTTTCATAAAAAATAGAACCAAAATTGATACATATTCAGTGTTTATTATTAATAATAAAAACAATAACAACTAACAAAGGAAAAATATGAATAACTTTAAAAAAATAGGTATGTCTGCATTAGCAGCATCTCTAGTTTCTACATCAGCATTTGCTGGTGAATTAACAGCATCTGGTTCAGCATCAGTAACTATGGAAGGTTTTAGTGGAACTGCAGTTCAAACTGAAACTGCTCTTTCAATGGGTGACAGTGTTTATTTAGCTGGTTCTACAGAGCTTGATAATGGAATGACTGTTTCAATGTCTTTTGAGTTAGACGGTGTAAACGAAGGTGGATCTTCAGCATACGATAATAACTCATTAACAGTTTCATCTGATTCATTGGGAACAGTTACATTCGCAGCTCACGGTGGATCTTCAGCTTCAACAGCTATAGATACTACTGCTGCAGGCGACATAATGGATAACTTTGATGACGTTGTAACAACTGCTGGAGGCAACTCTGCAGCTGTTCAAGCTAATCTAACAAAAGAAGCAGGTACTGGAAACAACAGTATTTATTACACATTACCATCTATGGTTGATGGTTTATCTGTAAGTGCTTCATTATCTACATCAGGTGGACAAACTGACAGCACTGGAAACAATGCAATAGGTTATAATGCTGTGTACACAGGTGTTGAAGGTTTATCAATTGCTTATGGTATTGCTGATATCGAAACAGGTGCTTCAGCATCTGATGGTGATCAGACAGTTATGAGCGCTTCATACGCTTATGGTCCAGTAACAGTTGCTTACTCTAATAGTGATTACGATGTTGGAGCAGCTAATACTGAAGCTCTTAAGCAAGAAGTTTCTTCTTATGCAGTTTCATACACTGTGTCTGATTCAATTTCACTAACATATGGTTCTGAAACTGTTGAGTCAGGTTTAGCAGGATCTATTGATGCAGAATATGAAAAATTATCTGCTTCATACACTGCTGGTGGAATGACTGTTACACTTACAAGCGCAGAAGGTGATAACATTTCTCACACAACAGCTTCTAATGAAGACATGGAATATTGGGCTTTAGGCCTATCATTTGCATTCTAATTAATTTAGAACACAAATTAATAAAAGGGCCCCTTTTTAGGGGCCTTTTTTTTGTTTAAAAAAAGAAATACCAGCAAAACCATGGCAGTTAGTAAGAGCTAGTTTTTTGAAATTATTATCTGATATTCCGCCAAGAGCTATGACAGGCTTACCACTTAAAAGAGAAAGAGATTTAAATTTATTTATACCTAAATAATTTTTATTTTTTTTAAAGATTGATGATAAAAATATAGCATTAACATTTTGTAACTCTTTGGTTCTCATTTCATAAACATTATGAGCCGAACCTAATAAAATAAAGTTTTTTTTAACTGAATAAGAGAGGTGTTTTTTATCATGATTAAATGAGGGAATATATGCACCATCTAAATTGAGCTTAATGGCTAATTTTATATTATTAGAAATTAAAAACTTATTTCCTTTTTTCTTACAATAATTTTTTATTGTTAAAATTAATTTTTCATCAATATCTTGATTATAATTTCTAAATATTATGATTGTTTTTTTATCCTGTTTATCTATGTGACTTTGGTCAAATTTTTTTATAAAGTAATATCTGTTCAAAGTTTTATTATGCATAACACTGTTAAAAATTTAATTTATATAGAAGAGCTTATCAAATCAAAAGCAAATCATGATAAATTACCTAAAATTATAACGGTATCAAAAACCTTTCCTATTGAAAACATTTTACCCCTAATAGAGCACGGCCAGCTTCATTTTGGAGAAAACAAAGTTCAAGAGGCTCTAGATAAATGGAGAGATATAAAGATAAAAAATGATACTATAAAGCTTCATTTGATTGGCAGACTTCAAACTAATAAAGTTAAATTTGCATTACAAATATTTGATTATATTCACTCCTTAGATAGTGAAAAACTAGCAATTAAAATTTCGGAAGAGCAAAAAAAACAAGAAAAAAAACCTAAGATATTTATTCAAGTTAATATTGGTAATGAAGATCAAAAATCTGGAATAAATAAAGACAACTTAATAGATTTTTATAAATTTTGTAAAAATTTAAATTTAGATATTATTGGAACAATGTGTATTCCTCCAAATGATGGTAATACAGAAAAATACTTTGCTGAGATGAGTGACCTAAATAAAGAATTAAATTTTAAAGAATTAAGTATGGGTATGTCTGGAGATTATCTAGAAGCAATTAGATACAATGCAACATATGTTAGGGTAGGCTCAAAAATATTTGGTAATAGAAATTAACCTGTTTTAATTTTAGTTTTTTTATCTATTAACTTTAATAATATTTCAAAATCTTTTTTTTTTAAAGCGATACATCCTGCGGTTGGTTTATAATTATCTGTTAAATGAATAAATACTGCACTCCCTTTACCTGGAGTTTTTTTTTCATTGTGACTAATTGAAATTATATAATCATATTTATGATCTTTTCTGTGTAGATTTTCTTTAAGATTTTTCTTACTTGTTTTGATTTCTTCATTATATTTTTTATGTTTTGGGTCATCACACCAAGCCATATTTAGTTTAATGATTTTTTTATTGATTTTACATTTTGGGATACCAACACGATCTTTTCTAAAATACAATTTTCTTAAATTAAACAATCCTTTGGGGGTTGAATAATCGCCCTCTTTTTTATTAGAATTTATGCCACTTTTTCCAATACAACATCTCAATTTAAAGTCGTCGATTATAAGAGTGTTTTTATTGGGCACATGAATTATCATAAGTAATATTAAATATAATTATGCAAAATGTTTTTATTATAAACTTTAATTCACTATATGAAATTTTAGACGAGATAAAAGAAAATTTATCTTTTACGATTATAAAAATTGACAATGAAGACGATTTTGAAAAGAAATTTGATCTAAATAGATTAGATTATTTAGTAATTTCCAAAACAGATCATAAATTATTATTAAATAATAATATAACTGATAAAAATTTTTTAGATTTTATTGATTTGCCTTTATCTTTTAAAAAATTATTAGAATTAATAAATATTAAATTAATCAAATTAAAATTTAACCAACAGTCTAAGATTATAATTAAGGGCTATGAATTAAATTTAAATTCTAAATTTTTTTCTAAAGATAATTTAAAATTAAAGTTAACAGAAAAAGAAATTGAAATTATATTATATTTAAATGATAAAAAAATTAAACACAATGTTGCAGACTTACAAAAAAATATATGGGGTTATGCAGTAAATATGGAAACCCATACAGTAGAAACACATGTTTATAGATTACGAAAAAAAATAAGTGATTTATTTAAAGATGAAAAATTTATATTAAGCGATAAAAATGGCTATTTTATTGACTAAAATAGGTTAATTTAATCTAGCTCCAACTTTTTGAATTATCTTTGAAGACATTTCGGTTCCTTTTTCAAGACATTCTTTTGTTGAGATATTATTAATTAGTCCATGAAGAAATCCAGCTGCAAAGAGATCTCCTGCACCCGTTAAGTCTACAATTTTTAAATTTGGTTTACTTTGACATTCTACAATTTCTTGATTTTTAATAGCAACACTTCCTTTTTCACCACGTGTGATAATTAAAAGTTTACCTAGTTGTTTGCCAAATTCAATCACCTCTTCAAAGCTTTTGGCATCAATTAATGATCTAATTTCTTGTTCGTTAGCAAAAGTAATATCAAGTTTATTTTTAACTAAATCTAAAAAATTATTTTTATGTCTCTCTACACAAAACTGATCTGATAAGGACATTGCTTTAGTGTTAGAGAATAACATGGCTTTATCAAAAGCTGACTTTGGTTCGCCCTCATCCCACAAATATCCTTCTAAAAATATCAATTCACTATCTTTAATTGCTTTTTCATTAATATCACTAGGGCTAATTTTTCCAGCAATACCTAAAAATGTAACCATAGTTCTTTCTGCATCCGGTGTGATTAAAATTAAACAAGTCCCCGTTGGTGAGATTTCCTTTTTTTTATTATAAAAATATTGAACTTTTTCTTTGGTTAGACCTTCTTCGTATTTTTGTCCTAAATCATCATCGTTAACTTTACCTATAAACCCAACATCATTTCCTAATTGTGATAATCCAACAATAGAGTTTGCAACTGATCCACCAGAGATAGTTTGTTCTATCTTAAGACTTGATAAAAGTTTTTTAAATTCTGTCTCATCAACCAGTTTCATTGTACTTTTTATTAATTGATTATTTATTAAATATTGATCATCAACTTTACAAACGACGTCAACAATGGCATTACCAATTCCTAGTATTTTCATATTAAGCATTTTTTATTTTAACTGGATTTTTTCGATTAGGATAACAAGTCGTGCAAATTTTACAAGTCAAACCATAACATTCTCTTGCCTTACAAAATTCTCTTCCATAATAAATTATTTGTAAATGCAATTTGCTCCATGTTTTTTCTGGGAATATTCTTTTTAAATCTTTTTCAGTTTGAATTACATTTTTGCCATTCGTTAAACCCCATCTTTGAGCCAATCTATGGATGTGAGTATCAACTGCAAATGCTGGAACTCCAAAACCTTGAGACATAACTACACTTGCAGTTTTATGGCCTACACCAGGTAGTTTTTCGAGCTCTACAAAGCTTTTGGGTACTTTGCCTCCATGCTTTTCAAGAAGCTGTTTAGACATCAAATAAATACTTTTAGCCTTAACTCGAAAGAGACCAATACTTTTAATCAATTTTTCTATTCGTTTTTTGCCTAATTTTACAAAATGCTCAGGTCTATTATATTTCGGATATATATTTTTAGTTACATTATTAACATTTAGATCAGTACATTGTGCTGATAAAAGAACTGACATTAAGAGAGTAAAGTTACTAGTATGATGTAGCGGGATAGGGGTTGTTGGATAAAGTTTATTTAAAATTTTTAGTATTTTTTTTGCTTTATCTTTTTCATCCATTATTTAAAGTTTAATAAATCTCTCATCGAATAAAGTCCTGGTTTTTTATTAATCAACCATTTTGCAGCAGTTAGAGCTCCATCTGAATAAAGTGCTCTATCAAAAGCCTCATGATTTAATTTTATTATTTCTTTGCCACTAGAAAATGTAACTTCATGTTCACCAATAATTTCACCTTTTCTAATTGAATTGAAATTAATTTTTTTTCCATAAGGAAAAGATTTTTTATTTAAAAATTTTTTACCCATTAAGTTATAAAGGTTTTTATTTTTTCCATCTGCAATTCCCTTTCCAAGCATTAAAGCCGTTCCTGATGGATAATCTTTTTTGTGTTTGTGATGAACTTCAAATACCTTGCTTAAATATTCTTCATTTAGTGATTTTGAGGCAATTTCTGTTAAATACATTAATAAATTAACACCAAGGCTCATATTACCTGCTTTTAAAATTGGAATGGTTTTAGAAAATTTTTTAATCAAGGCCTCTTCTTTTTGATTAAATCCTGTTGTTCCAATTACTACTCTTTTTTTTAATTTTGAGGCAATTTTTAAAATATCTAAAGTACAGTTTGGGACTGTAAAATCTATTATTACATCAGTTTTTTTAAAAGTTTGTTCGGTGTTTACATCAAGCTTGATACCAGCAATTTTTTTATTGATAGCTTTGTTTTCTGTCAGAGCAGTTAGTTTAAAGTTTTTATTATTTTTTGAGGATTTAATAAGCTGTTGACCCATTCTCCCTAGACAGCCAGAAATAGCTAAATTAATTTTTTTCATCTAGGAAAATATTAACCTTTTTTAGTTAATTAGTCTTTAGTTTTTCCAAAAACTTTTTGCTTTTTGAAAGAATTGTTTGATACTTGGATTAGACTTTTCATTTTCAATTTCTCTAAATTTTTCAAGTAAAGCTTTTTGTTCTTTATTTAAATAAATAGGAACTTCAGTATTTACTTGGACATAAAGGTCCCCATTTCCACTACCTCTCATATAAGGCATACCTTTACCTTTTAGCCTAAATTGTTTTCCATTTTGAGTTCCATCAGGTATTTTAATTTTAGCTTTTCCGCCATCAATTGTTGGTATCTCTATTGTGGTTCCTAAAGCTGCATCAGCAATGGATATAGGAAATTCAAAAAATAAGTTTTCATCAGATCTTTTAAATAAATCATGTGAATGAACATTTACAAAAAGATAAAGATCACCATTTGCTCCACCTTTGGATCCTGCTTCACCTTTGCCAGCTAATCTAATCCTAGTTCCATCATCGACACCTTTAGGTATTGTAACTGATATTTTTTTCGAGGCTTGTTTGTTACCTTGACCATTACAATCTGTGCATGGATTTGTTATTTCTTCACCAGAGCCTGCACATTGAGGACAAGTTTGTTGAACAGTAAAAAAACCTTGGTTAGATCTTACTTTTCCATTTCCACCACAAACCGTACATCTGTCTGGAGAATGACCAGGTTTAGAACCATTACCACTGCAAGTATTACATTTTTCTGTAGTTGAGAATTTTATATCTTGTTTTTTACCCTCATATGCTTCTTCAAGGGTAATAGATAAATCATATCGAAGATCAGACCCTCTATTATTAGTTTTTCTTCTTCCTCTTGATTGTCCACCACCAAAATCTCCAAAAAAATCTTCAAATATATCTGAAAAATCAGCTCCACCAAAACCACCTCCAAAGCCTCCTCCTTGTCTGCCTCCACCACCCTCAAAAGCAGCGTGGCCAAAGTTGTCATAGTTTTGTTTTTTTTCTTTATCTGAAAGAATGCCGTAAGCTTCACCAGCTTCTTTAAATTTATCTTCTGAGGCTTTATCACCTGGGTTTTTGTCTGGGTGATATTTTACAGCTAATTTACGGTAAGCAGATTTTAATTCTTCAGGGCTTGCACTTTTGCTAACCCCTAAGACGTCATAAAAATCTCTTTTAGCCATAAGTTACTTTAAGATGATAGTTGCTGTAAGTCTTAGGCGCTTTTTTCTTTATCTTCTTCTTTGCCTTCTTTGCTTTCTTCTTTAACTTCTTCAAAGTCAGCATCAACTACATTATCGTCTTTTTTTCCTTCATCATTTTTATCACCTTCTTTTGGTGAGCCTTCTTTTTTCTCTTGAGATTTATAAATTGCTTCACCTAACTTCATGGAGGCTTGAACTAAAGTCTCAGTTTTCTTTTTAATTTCTTCAGTATCAGTTCCTTTAATAGCTTCTTTTAAATCAGTTGAGGCATCTTCAATTGCCTTTTTATCAGCATCAGAAACTTTGGCACCGTGCTCTTTTAGATTTTTTTCAGTAGAGTGTAAAAGAGTGTCTGCTTGATTTCTAACATCAACAGATTCTCTTTTCTTTTTGTCATCTTCTTTATTTGCTTCAGCATCTTTTACCATTTTTTCAATCTCTTCATCACTTAAGCCACCAGAGGCCTGGATTTGAATTTTTTGTTCTTTTCCCGTTCCTTTATCTTTAGCAGAAACACTCACAATTCCATTTGCATCAATATCAAAAGTTACTTCTATTTGAGGCACTCCTCTTGGAGCAGGTGCGATCCCAACTAGCTCAAAATTTCCTAACATTTTATTGTCAGATGCCATTTCTCTTTCACCTTGAAGCACTCTGATTGATACAGCAGGTTGGTTGTCATCAGCTGTTGAAAATACTTGGCTTTTTTTTGTTGGTATTGTTGTATTTTTTTCAATTAATTTTGTTGAAACACCACCTAATGTTTCAATTCCAAGCGATAAAGGTGTTACATCTAAAAGAAGGACATCTTTAACGTCTCCTTGAAGAACACCAGCTTGGATTGCAGCACCCATTGCTACAACTTCATCAGGGTTTACACTTTTATTAGGTTCTTTACCAAAAAAGTTTTTAACTTCAGCTAGAACTTTAGGCATTCTTGTCATTCCACCAACCATTACAATTTCATCAATTTCACTTGCAGTAAGCCCTGCATCTTTAAGAGCAGTTTTACATGGTGGTAATGTTCTTGAGATTAAATCTTCAACCAAAGCCTCTAATTTTGCTCTAGTCATTTTTAGATTAATATGTTTTGGACCAGTTTTATCAGCTGTTATAAAAGGTAAATTAACATCTGTTTGCTCTGCAGAAGATAATTCAATTTTTGCTTTTTCAGCAGCTTCTTTTAATCTTTGAAGAGCCAATTTATCTGATCTTAAATCAATTCCAGAATCTTTTTTAAATTCACCAATTAAATAATCAACGATTGTATTGTCAAAGTCTTCACCACCTAAAAATGTATCACCATTTGTAGATTTAACTTCAAATACACCATCACCTAACTCAAGGATAGAGACATCAAAAGTTCCACCACCTAAGTCATAAACAGCTATTTTTTTATTTTGTTTTTTATCTAAACCGTAAGCAAGAGAAGCAGCTGTTGGTTCATTAATAATTCTTAAAACTTCAAGACCAGCAATTTTACCAGCATCTTTTGTTGCCTGTCTTTGAGCATCATTAAAATATGCAGGAACTGTAATTACAGCTTTCGTTACTTCTTGGCCTAAATATTTTTCAGCTGTTTCTTTCATCTTTTGAAGAATAAAAGCTGAAATTTGAGAAGGTGAATATTTTTCCCCTTTAGCTTCAATCCAAGCATCTCCTTTTTCTGAATTCACAATTTTAAAAGGTGCAGCTGCAATATCTTTTTTTACAGTAGGGTCTTCAAAACTTCTTCCAATTAATCTTTTTACGGCAAAAATAGTATTTTCAGGGTTGGTTACAGCTTGTCTTTTTGCAGGTTGACCTACAAGTTTTTCCCCATCCTCAGTAAAAGCTACAACTGAAGGAGTTGTTCTTGCACCCTCAGCATTTTCTAAAACTTTTGGCTGACTACCTTCCATGATAGAAACACATGAATTTGTTGTTCCTAAATCTATTCCTATAATTTTGCTCATAATTTAATTCCTTTCCTTCATATAAGTGTTAATTTTCAATCTACAAGTTCTTACAATTATAATTAATTGTCTGAATTTTCTTTATTTTCCTCGCTTTTTTGTTCATCTGGAGTTTTAGTTTTTTTTGAAACTCCGACTAATGCTGGTCTTAAAAGTCTATCTTTCATCATAAAACCTTTTTGAATTTCTTGAACTATTGTTCCAGGTTCTTTTTGATCATCATCAATTTCCATCATAGCTTGGTGTTGATTGGGATCCAATTTTTTACCAATAGAAACAACAGGTGTAATTCCATTTTTTGAAAAAATTGACACCATATCTTTACTAATAATTTCAAAATGCTCTAAAGTTTTTTTTAAAGCTTCAGTATCTTTTAGTACTTCATCACTTTCTAAAATTTGTTTTGATCTTTCAAGATTATCAATTAAATTTAAAGCTTCTTTTGCAAAAGAAAACCCACCATAATCAAAAGCATCATCTTTTTCTTTTTCAAATCTTCTTCTTTGATTTTCCATTTCAGCAAAAGTTCTAGTAAGTTTATCTTCTAACTCCTTAATTTTTTCTTCAGGTATAACCTCTTTTGCCTCTTCAGTTTTATTGGCTGAAATTTCTTGTTCTACTTGGTTTTGCTCCTCAGCTTCACTCTCTTTAACTTCTTCATTTTGGTTTTCAGAATTAATGTTTTGATCTTTTTCCATGACAACTTATATGGTATGAAATTTGATAATTGCTAGATGTTAAAGAATAAAATTATAAAATTGTTGGTAGGCACTAATAATAAAGGAAAATTAAGAGAAATTAAGGATTTATTGCCTAAAAATGTTGAAATATACTCTCCACAGGACTTTAAAATAAAAAGCCCTCCTGAAAATGGCAAAACATTTAAGGAAAACTCCTTAATCAAAGCTAAATTTTTTTCTAAAAAATCAAAAATGATATGTCTGTCTGATGACTCAGGTTTACAAATAGATGTTTTAGATGGAGACCCTGGAATTTATTCAGCTAGATGGGGAGGTAAAAAAGGTGATTTTAAAGAAGCAATGAATAGAGTTTTTAAGGAGTTAGATAAAAAAGACAAAAATTGGCGAGAGAAAAAAATTAAGGCCAGGTTTATTTGTGCCTTAACCATTTATAATAAAAATAAAGAAATAATAAATTCTATTGGAAAGGTTGAAGGTTTTATTTCACCAGTTATAAAAGGTAAAAATGGTTTTGGTTATGATCCTATTTTCATACCACTTGGAAAAAAAATTACATTTGGTGAAATGAGAGCATCACAGAAATATAAAATAGATCATAGATTTAAAGCTTTTAAAAAAATTAAAAAACTTTTTTAAATTCTCCATCTTCAGCTTTATAAAAATTTAAAATATGATTAATTTTATTGTTTTTAATTTCAAAAACTCCAACCTTTCCTTTAAACAAGGTTTTTTTAGTAAACATTTTTTTATCAATAACAGATTCGTTTTGAAGAATTAAATAATACACAAGCCCAACCAAGTCATAACTTAAAAATGACAATTGATTAGGGTACTGATTATATTTTTCAAAATATTCATTAGAAAATTCATCATAATTATCTTTATTTGCAGAAGGAAAATACAAGGGTTGTGAGCTTGTCTCTTTTAAAAGAGACTCATCAAACCATTGATTAAGAGTAATAAAATATTTTTCTTTAGGAGTTATATCCGTATAAAGTAGAGAAGTTGTTACACTTTTTAAACTTTCATCAAAATCAGAAATTACCACTGAGTCAAATTTTACACTACCAAGAGTATCTCTCTTTTTTAACCTTTCAATTAAAAACTCTTTATTGCTTTGTTCCGATTTCTCTAGTCTATTTATTTCATCTTCAAGGTTTTGTTTTCTAATTTCATAACGTGTAATTTTTTCAATTTGTTTGGTAAGTTTAGTCGGGTCAGTATTATAAATATAATTTTCCAATGTTTTTATTTTAGAATTAGAAATAGCTTTTTCAATTTCATTTTTAAAACTTACATCTGGAGTAAGAAAGATAGTTTTTTTTATTTCGTTTAATTCTATAAACTTCTTAATTGCATTTAGTTGTGAAGTTGCATTAATTCCAGCGTTAATAATGTTTTTGGAAAAATTATCATTCTTATTCGTTAGAGCCAAGAATGTTAATTCACTTAACTCACCTAGGTAAATTAGACTTTCGTTAAAAACTGGACCAATTACAATTTTTATTCCTGAATTAGCCAACTCTTTGGCTGCCTTTAAAGTGACCTCAGGGTTTGACCGTGTATCTTTTGGTATAATCTCAATTGATGCATTGTTTATTGTGTTAATTGCAAGACGTGTAGATTTAATTATAGAAGGTCCTATTTCAGAGTTCTTTCCAGTTAAAGGGACAAGAAGACCAATCCTAATTTTCTCATTTGCCAAGAGTGCTACTGGAGTAATTAAGAAACCAAAAGCTAAAAAAAGTATAATTTTAATAATTTTGTTCATTTTAATGTTATTATTATAACTATTATAATTTGATGATTCTACATACTGAAAATATAAATAATAAAGTTAAAATTGGTCTTTATATTGTATCTACTCCAATTGGGAACTTAAGTGACATCACTTTAAGAGCCCTAGAAGTATTAAAAAAATCGGATTATGTACTGTGTGAGGATACACGTATTTCAAAAAATTTATTAGAACGGTATGAAATTAAATCAAAACTTATTGCAAATCATAAATTTAATGAAAAAAAAAATTTATCGAAAGTAATTGATATTTTAAAATCAGGATCGGTCGTTTCTTTGATTTCTGACGCTGGAACTCCATCTATCTCAGATCCAGGAGCTATATTAGTCAATGAATGTGTTATTAATGAAATAGATATCTTTCCAATTCCGGGTGCGTCAGCTGTTTCTTCTGCAGTTTCCATAAGTGGATTTAATGAAAAATATTTTTTTTATGGTTTTTTTCCAGATAAAAATAGCAAATTAAATGAAGATTTCGAAAGGCTTGCAAATTTAGAGGGCTGTATTGTTTTTTTTATTTCTCCACGAAAATTTAATAGATCGATAAAAGATTTAAAACGTTACTTTTCAAATAGAAAAATTTTGGTTTGTAGAGAAATGACGAAATTTTACGAGGAATATATAAGAACAGATGTGGAGACACTTGAACCATTTAAATCTGATCCCAAAGGAGAGTTAACAATTGTTATTTCTGAAAAGGTAAAAGAAAAAAATTCATCGATAATATTAAAAGAATCTGATAAAATAATTATTCAAAAATTAATTAAAAAACTAAGCATAAAAGATATTACAGATTTAATTAGCCAAAATACGAATGTATCAAAAAAAGAAATTTACAATTATTGTCTAAAAATAAAAAATGAAAAATAAAATATTTTTAATAAGTTTAATTTTTTTAATCTTAACAGGATGTGTTGGGATTAGCTCAAAAGGAGTTTTTGGAACAGGTGTTAGTGTTGCGTTTGATCCAAGATCTTTAGGGACCCAAATAGACGATTCTGTGATGCAAAAGAATTTAGCTACAAGATTAGCCCTAAGAGACAAGAGCTATATCTTAACTGTAAGCACAAAAGTTTTAGATGGAAAAATATTTGTAACAGGAAAAGTAGATGATCCTGAAGAAAAACTTCAAATTACTAAACTTGCATGGGAAACAAAAGGTGCTAGATCAGTTAAAAACGATATTAAAATAAAAGAAGATTTTAATTTTCAACAATCTGCTAAAGATTTATTAATTACATCTCAACTTCGTACAGCTTTAATATTTAACAAAAAAATTAAAGCAACCAATTATCAAATTGATACTTATAAGAAAAAAATATTTATTTATGGGATTTCTTTAACCACAGAAGAAAGAAAAGAAGTAATAAATGAAGCAAAAGAAATACTAGATGTAGAAGATGTTATTGCAAGTATTGTCTTGGTTGAAGACTTAAGAATTCAAAAAAATTAACTTTTTTTATAATCAATTACATCAGCAGAGTAGGCAGCAACTGATGCTAAATTTATGATTTCTGAAGTAGATGATCTTAAAGGGGCTATTTCAATGGGTTGACCCAATCCAATTAAAAGAGGACCAATAACTTTTGTGTCACCCAAGCTTTTCATCATTTTATAAGAGATAGCAGCACTGTGTTGGCCCGGCATTATTAATATATTTGCATTTCCTACAATACTTGAGAAAGGATATAATTCTTTGTATTCTTCATTTAAGGCAACATCTGGCTGCATGTCCCCATCAAAATCAAAATCTACATTTTTATCTTTTAAAATTTCAACAGCTTTTTTTATATGTTTAGTTCTACTTGTTAGAGGTTGACCAAAAGTAGAGTGAGAAACAAAAGCAACTTTTGGAACAAAGCCAAACATTTTAACTACTCTAGCTGATGAAATTGCAATTTCTGCAAGCTCCTCTGAACTTGGATATTCATTTACACTCGTATCTCCAACAAAAATAGTTTTTCCTTTAGCAACAACCATATTTAATCCAAACATGATTTCACCTGGTCTAGCATCTACAACTTGTGTAACTTTATCAAAAGAAGCTCCAAATCTTCTAGTATTTCCAGTTACAGCACCATCTGCATCACCACAAGCAACCATACAAGATGCCCATACAACCCTATCATTTCTAACTAATCTATCACAATCTCTTTCCAAAAGACCTTTCTCTCTTTGCAATTTTTCAAATAAAAAGTTTACGTATTTCTCTCTTTTTAGTGTGTCTTCAGAATTAACTATTTCGATATCAAAATTTTCATTGTAGCCAATTTCTTTTATTCTTTCTTTAATTTTATTTTTTTTACCAATTAAAATTGGTGTACCTAATTTAGAATTTTTAAATGCAATTGCCGCCTTAAGAGTGTTTTCGTCTTCTCCATCCGCAAAAACAATTCTCTTTTGATTTTTTTTTATATGAGAGTTAATACCTTGCATAATAGTTACTGAGGGATCTAGCCTTTGTTTGAGTTGGTCTCTATAAGCCTCAAAATCTTTTATAGGTTTTTTTGCAACACCACTATCCATAGCAGCTTTTGCAACAGCTGCAGGAATTACACTAATCAGTCTTGGATCAAACGTGGATGGAATTATATAATCTTTTCCATATTTAGGACGATCTCCTCCCATGGCGGCAACAACTTCATCTGGAACATCTTCTCTTGCTAATTTTGCAATTGCGTTTGCAGCTGCAACCTTCATTTCTTCATTAATAGTTGTAGCTCTTACGTCTAATGCTCCTCTAAAAATATAAGGAAAACCAATTAAATTGTTTACTTGGTTGGGATAATCAGATCTTCCAGTTGCAATAATGGCGTCATCTCTAACTTCCATTATTTCTTCAGGTTTTATTTCAGGATCAGGATTTGCACAGGCAAAAATTATTGGGTTCTTAGCCATAGTTTTTACTAACTCTTTTTTCAAAGCTCCTTTGGCAGATAATCCTAAAAATACGTCAGCTCCATTTATAGCTTCTTCTAAAGTTCTTTTTTTAGTTTCTACTGCATGGGCAGATTTCCACTGATCCATTCCCTCAGTTCTACCTCTATAGACCACTCCTTTACGATCAAGCATGATTACATTTTCACTAGGTACACCACTATTTTTAAACAAATTTGTACAAGCAATTGCTGATGCACCTGCTCCATTTACAACAACTTTAATGTCTTTTATTGATTTACCACTAATATCTAGGGCGTTAATTAATGCAGCTGTAGTTATAATTGCTGTTCCATGTTGATCGTCATGAAAAACTGGAATATCTAAAATTTCTTTTAATTTTTCTTCAATTATAAAACAATCAGGAGCTGCGATATCTTCTAAGTTAATACCACCAAAACTGCATGCAAAGTTTTTAATACTATTAATAATTTCATCGGAATCTTGAGAGTCAATTTCTAAGTCAATAGAATCTATATCGGCAAATCTTTTAAATAAAACTGCTTTTCCCTCCATGACAGGTTTAGATGCAAGTGCTCCTAAATTGCCCATTCCTAAAATAGCTGATCCATTACTTATCACTGCAACTAAATTTCCTTTAGATGTATAATCGTATGCTGTCTCTGGATCGTCAGCGATTGCTTGAACTGGAACTGCAACACCAGGAGAATAAGCTAATGCCAAATCTCTCTTAGTTGTCATTGGTTTTGAAGAATTTATTTCTATTTTTCCTGGCTTATTTAAGCTGTGAAATTCTAGAGCTTCTTTATCAGTATAATGATCTATTTTAGTTTTTTTCATTTATGTTAATTAGATATACAAATGGAGCAAATTTAAGACTAATATGATTTATGAACCTTATTAAGTCAACAAGCACGTTTAGCTTTTTTACAATAATTAGTAGGTTACTGGGCTATTTAAGAGATATTTTAATAGCAGTATTCCTTGGAACTGGAATTTTGGCAGATGCTTTCTTTGTGGCGTTTAGAATTCCCAATACTTTTAGAAGATTATTTTCTGAAGGAACTTTTAATGCAGCTTTTGTTCCAAGCTACTCATCATTATTGAATAAAAAAAAAGCACAAAATTTTGCTAATAGTATTTTTAATCTACTCACCCTAGGTCTAATAGTTTTAGTTCTGATTGTAGAGATATTGATGCCTTTATTTGTTTATCTAATTGCACCAGGTTTTGAAGGCGATTATGATAAAATGGAACTAGCTATAACCTTAACAAGAATTACTTTTCCATTTTTAATTTTTATAAGTTTAGCATCATTTTTTTCTGCAATTTTAAATTCACATAATAAATTTGCAATAGCGTCCGCTGCTCCAATTATTTTAAATATACTTTTAATTGGAGTTTTGTTATTTGCAAAAACATTAGACGATAATCTTGTTTATTATTTATCTTATGCTGTAACCATTTCAGGCGGTGTACAATTTATTTTTCTATATTTTTTTGTAAAAAAAAATTTTTCACCTGAGATTAAATTTAAAATTAATATTGATAAAAAAATTAAAAACTTTTTTAAAAAATTATTACCTAGTATTTTTTCATCAGGTGTTACTCAAATAAATATTTTAGTAGGAACAATTATTGCATCTTTTCAAGCTGGTGCTGTTTCTTATCTTTATTATGCTGATAGAGTTTATCAAATAAATTTAGCCATTGCTGGAATTGCAATTGGTACAGTTATTTTACCCCAACTATCTAAATATGTTAAAAGTCAAAATAAAGATAAAATAAACTTAATTCAAAATAAAGCTTTAGAACTTAGTCTATTCTTGAGTATCCCAGCAACAGTTGCATTATTAATTGCCTCAGAAGAAATTATTTCTTCATTATTTGGCTATGGTTCTTTTGATGAGTTAAGTGTTAAGAATTCAGCAAAAGCTCTATTTTATTTTGCAATTGGTTTGCCTGCTTTTTCATTAATAAAAGTTTTTTCGACATTTTTTTTCGCAAGACATAATACAAAAATACCGTTTTATATTTCATTATTATCTGTTTTATTAAATATATTTATTAGTGTTATCTTTTTTAAACAAATTGGTTTTATAATTATACCAATCGCAACTACCATTTCATCTTGGTTTAATGCATTGCTATTGTTTATCTTTTTAAAAAAAGAAAGTTTTTTCAATTTTAATCTTATCTTTATAGATAGATTAATTAAAATTTTAACAACATCAGTGATTATGGGAATATTTTTTAATTATATAATTTATTTTTTTAACAATGAATTGTCCTATCAAGAAAATTTTAAAGCAATCTATTTAATGGGTGCTGTTATTGCTGGTCTTATATTTTATTTTTTCATTGCAGTTTTAATCAAGGCTTTTAAAAGAACGGATATTAATTTAAACTATTGATATGATTAAAAAAATTTTTTCTGGAGTACAACCTACTGGTAACCTACATTTAGGAAACTATCTCGGAGCAATTAAAAATTTTGTAAAACTCCAAAATGAAAAAGAAAATGAGTGTATTTTTTGTGTAGTTGACCTTCATGCAATTACAGTAAAACAAGATCCTAAGGAACTAAAAAAGAATATAAGAGAAACTGCAGCAACATTTATTGCAAGTGGAATAGATCCTAACAAAAGTATAATTTTTAATCAATCAATGGTTCCAGCTCACTCTGAAGCCGCATGGATATTAAGTTGTGTTTCAAGAATTGGCTGGCTTAATAGAATGACTCAGTTTAAGGAAAAAGCTGGAAAAGATAAGGAAAAAGCTAGTATTGGCCTTTACTCCTATCCTGTATTAATGGCTGCTGATATTCTGCTGTATGACGCAACCCATGTTCCTGTTGGTGATGATCAAAAACAACACTTAGAACTTTGTAGAGATATAGCACAAAAATTTAATAACGATTTTAATGCAACAGATTTTTTAAAAGTTCCAGAGCCCTTAATACAGAAAGAGTTTTCTAGAATAATGAGTCTTAAAGATGGTTTAAAAAAAATGAGCAAATCAGATCCTTCAGATTTGAGCAGAATTAATCTTACAGATAATAGCGAAGAGATATTAAATAAAATTAAAAAAGCAAAAACGGATCCTTTGCCACTTCCTTCAGATATTAAAGATTTAAACGAAAGACCAGAAGCTGAAAATTTATTAGGGATCTATTCAAGTTTAAAAAATCAAAATTTAGAAAAATCTATTATTGAATTTAAAGCAAAAAATTTTTCAGAGTTTAAGGAGAAGTTATCAGAGACTTTAATTGAAACTATTGACCCAATCTCAAAAGAAATAAAAAAATTATTAAATGATGAGGGTTATTTAGATAAAATTCTTTTAGAAGGTTCTAATAAAGCTAATAAAATTGCTTCAAAAAAAATAAAAGAAATTAAAGATTTAGTAGGTTTTTAATAAGATTATATTAATTAGTTTAAATTTTCTCAGTAATCATTATATATAAAAAGATGTTTATTCAAACCGAAGTAACACCAAACCCAAATTCACTAAAGTTTTTGCCTGGAAAAACAGTTTCCAATAATGGTTCATTTGAAGTGATAAAAAAAGAAGAAACTGATAATGAATTAGTAAGAAATATTTTATCAATTAATGGGGTTACAGGCGTATTTTTAGGAGAAGATTTTATATCTATAAATAAAAATGAAGAAGTAAATTGGGAGGATATTAAACATATAGCTATTTCACTGATTAATGATTTTTATTCTACAGGAAAAGAATTTGTAATTGCCAATGAGTTACTTGGAGAAAAAAAAGAGGAACACACTGAAATCGAAAAGCAAATTATAAGTATCTTAGAATCAAAGATTAGACCTGCTGTTGCAAAAGATGGTGGTGATATTAAATTTAAAGAATTTAAAGATGGAATTGTTAAGGTAGAATTACAAGGAAGTTGTTCTGGTTGTCCCAGCTCGACAATGACCTTAAAACAAGGTGTACAAAATCTTTTGTGTCATTATTTGCCTGAGGTTAAAGAAGTGGTTGCAATATAGTTATGAGAAAAAAAATAATTATTAGAAAAAAACTTACATCGTTTTTTGAAACTGCAAAAGATTTAAAAAAAAAAATAAACTAGAAGCACAAAAAAGTGGACTAGATAATCTTTCAAGAACTTTTTTATCAAGTTTAATCATTATATCGATTTTTTTTATAGCTCCATTAGCCATTAATCTTACAAAAGAAAAAATGATATTTTCTAAGGACTATGAAAATAATTCAAAGAATAATTTAAAAAAATTATTAGAAAACAAAACAACAAAACTAGATGAACAATTAAATAAAAAGTTTTTATATGAAGATGTTTTAACATTCGATGAAAAGCCTTCAGATGCCATACTATTAAGTGCTGCAACAATTGAAGAACTTTTTAAATCAACAAATTATAATTTAAAAGATGTTAGAGAAAATAAATTAGTAAAGCCTATAAATTTAGATCTATTACCAAAAGAAATTGGAAAAATAGAAAATACTAAAAAAAGAAAAGAATTATTCATTCAGATAATTTTGCCTTTAGTCATTGATGAAAATAATAGTATTAAACTAGATAGAATAAAGCTCTTTAATATTTTAAATAAAAGCAAAAATACAAAGACAGAACAAGAGTGGTTAAACATAAAATTTAAACAATATGGAGTTGTAAACAAAGATTTATCTACATTGAAAATTAGAATGGATGAAGTGCCCGTTTCAATGGCAATTGCACAAGCTGCAAAGGAAACTGGTTGGGGAACATCAAGGTTTGCTCAAGAGGGAAATGCATTGTTTGGTCAGTGGACGTGGAGTGGTGAAGGAATAAAACCAGCCGATGCAGAAGATGATAGTACACATAAAGTTATGAGATTTAAGGTTTTGCAGGCGTCTGTAAAAGCATATCAAAGAAATTTAAACACACACTCGTCTTATAAAGATTTTAGAAGTGCAAGAGCAGAATTGAGAGATGAAGGAAAAGAATTAGACAGTATGATTCTTACCGAATACTTAGATAAATATGCACAGACAGGAAAAGAGTATGTTAAAATTTTACAACAAATTATTAGACAAAATGATTTAACAGATTTTGATGATGCAAAGTTATTACCATCTAGCAAAGATTTAGAAAGTTTAATTTAATTTTGATTCACTGAAAATTGAACGCCGAACCATCTCCATATTCCATCATCATTAAGTGAACAATTAACTCTACCTCTTCTGAATGTAAATTTTTCTCTAAAATTTATGTTTAGTATATTTTTATTAAAAGTAATATTTGACTTATCCCATCCACTACCCTCATCAGAGAAACAATTAATATTTTCTATATTTTTTTGATTTTCAAAAAATTCAACAGATAGTTTTGGTGGATTGTTATTGATAATATACTTGTCTTCAGGGTTTAGAGATTTGTATGGAAGTGGACCAAGATTAATTAAAAATTTGAATCTTTCTAAGTCACCATATTTCTCATTAATTGGGAATCTGGGTAATTCATGAGGATCTTTATTAATATCAATAACACCAGAATGTTGTCCAAAAGCAAAATCAAAATTTTTGGAAATAAAATCTTTAATAGTTTTGCTATATTCACCAAATGGGTATGAAAAAAAGATTGGGTTATAACCTAAGTTCTGATTAAAAATTTCTATTGAAGTATTAATATCAGCCAAAAAATTTTTTGTTTCCATATCAACCAGGTAATTATGAGAATGAGAATGATTGCCAATGTAAGCATATGGCTCTTTTTCTACTTCTTGTATTTGTTGCCAACTCATATAGCCAGTTTTACCTACGGTTTCAGTTGAAACAAATAAAATAAAAGGAATTTTTTCTTTTTTCAAATATGGCCACGCAATTTTATAAAAAGATAAGAAAGCATCATCTACAGTGATAAGTATTTCTTTTTTATTTTTTGGAAAATTAAATTCTTTTTGTAAATATTGTGGATCAAAAAATTTATAATTTGAGGTATTGATTATAGACATTTGTTCTTTGAAAATATCCATTTGTATATTTGTTGAAGGATACTTATTTTCATCAAATCGGTGATACATCAAAGAAAGAATGCCACTATCTTCAGAATAATATTTGATATTATTTTCTTCTGCTTTAGAATTGACAGCAAATAACATTATTATAATGAAAAATTTAATAGTAGATGCCACAAGAGATAAAATTTTTTTAACACTCATAGTTAGTGAAAATATTTATACTTGTACTCATGAAAATAGTAAAATTAATTTTGAAAAATTAATGATCTTAATTAATGATTTTTTAAAGGTAAATTCCTCTACTTTAGATCAAATTGATATTATTTATGTTAACAGAGGACCCGGTAGTTTTGCAGGAATTAGAAATTCATTAGCGACGATTAAAGCTTTATTTCTAACAAAAAAAATCAATTATTATTGTTTTAGTTTTGAAGATTTTAAAGGATTTAAAGAAGTTAAGTATGAAGAAGTCCCTAGTTTATGTGAAAAATTTAAAATTAAAAAGAATTTGATTAATCCTATTTATTTAAGTTAAAATTAAAAAATGTCAGAAAATATTGAACAAAAATGTTTAGCTAAAGGAGTTAAACTAACGGATCAAAGAAAAATTATCGCAAAAGTAATGTCAGAGTCTAATGACCATCCAGATGTAGATGAACTATATAATAGAGTTTCAAAGATTGATCCAAAAATAAGTATTGCCACAGTATATAGAACAGTAAAACTTTTTGAGGAGTCTGGAATTTTAGCTAAACATGATTTTAAAGGAGGCAAAGCTAGATACGAGGAATTAAATGAAGGACATCATGATCATTTAATTGATGTTAAATCAGGAGAAATTATTGAATTTGTGGATGAAGAGATAGAAAAGCTACAAGAAAAAATTGCTGATAAATACGGTTATCGATTGGTTGATCACAAATTAGAATTATATGGGGTTAAAAAAAATCCTAACACAATGTTAAAAAAAATTTTTATTAAAACTTTCGGTTGTCAAATGAATGAATACGATTCAAATCGTATATTTGATACTGTAAAAAAAATAGGCTTTGAAAAAACTGAAAAATATGAGGATGCAAATTGTTATCTTTTAAACACCTGTCATATTCGTGATAAAGCAAAAGAAAAGGTTTACCATGAAATAGGAAGAGTCAAAAAAATTTTTAGAGAGAAAAAAAAACCAATTGTAATTGTTGCTGGTTGTGTTGCTCAAGCTGAAAATCAAGAAATGTTAAAAAGAGAACCTTATATTGATATTGTAATTGGTCCACAGTCTTACCATAAAATAAATGAGGCAATATTAAATCATTTAAAAAACAAAAAAAAAGAGGAAGAAACAGAATTTGATACAATTTCTAAATTTAATTATTTAAGTCAGATTAAAAATAAAGACAGTAAAGTCTCTTCATTTTTAACAATCCAAGAAGGTTGTGATAAATTCTGTCATTTTTGTGTAGTGCCTTATACTCGTGGACCAGAATACTCCAGACCTTTTGATCAAATCATAAATGAAGCAAAAGAATTGGTTCAAAGTGGTGCAAAAGAAATTATCTTGTTAGGTCAAAATGTAAACGCATACAGTTATGATGAGGAAGGTAAAGAATATAGACTATCAGATTTGCTAATCAAACTTGATAGCTTTGATAAACTTGAAAGAATTCGATACACAACATCTCATCCTAAGGATATGACAGATGATTTGATTAATGTTTATAAGACATCATCTAAACTGATGCCCCTTGTACATTTACCAGTACAAAGTGGATCAAATAAAATTTTAAATCTAATGAATAGAAAACACACCATTGAAGAATACCTGCTAGTTTATGAAAAATTAAGGAAGATTAACCCAAAAATTGAGTTTTCTAGTGATTTTATTATTGGATACCCAGAAGAAGATGAGCAAGATTTTAAAATGACAATGGAACTAATTGAAAAAGTAAAATTTATCAACTCTTATTCGTTTATCTTTAGCCCAAGACCAGGAACCGTTGCTGCAAATTTAACACTCGTGGATCAAAAAAAATCTAAACAAAGATTAGAGATAATTCAGGAGAAATTATTTAATAACCAAATAAAAAAAAATAAATCTTTAGAAAATAAAATTTTAAATGTTCTAGTAGAAAATAAAATGAAAGATGGGATTAAGTTATTTGGAAGAACAGAATATATGACATCAGTAATTTTTGATGGCAATATAGAAAATATTGGAAAACTTGTGCAGGTCGAAATAACAAGTAGTAATCAAAATAGTCTTTTTGGAAAATTAACTGAAAGCTCTAAAAAAAAGGTAGCTTAAAATTGAATAATACAGTTTCAAAAAAAATTAATTCAACATTAAAATTTGTATACTCTGATAATAACTCTTTAAGCGTTATCTTTCATGATAATGATTTATTAATGGGAGTTGTTGGTGAGTTTAATGAAAATTTAAAAGAACTTGAAAAAATTACTAATACAAATCTTTATTCAAGGGGAAATTCTATTTTAATAAAATCAACCCCAGAACAAAACGAAATTACAAAAAATGCTATTCAATTTCTTGCAAATCAATTTATTAACAATGGCAGTATTGAGAAAAAAGATATAATCTCATCTATAGATAAATTTATGATTGAAGAAAAAGTAAAAAATCAAAATGTTTCTGATATAATTAAAACACCAAAAAAATCTGTTATCCCTAGATCAGAGAGACAAAAAGAATATGTTAGAGCTTTAAGACAAAGTGATATTGTCATATCTGCAGGCCCTGCAGGGACAGGTAAAACTTTTTTAGCAGTAGCAGTTGGATTAACTATGTTGCTTGATAAAAAAATTGAAAGAATTATTCTATCAAGACCAGCAGTAGAAGCTGGTGAGAGACTTGGTTTTTTACCAGGAGATATGAAGGAGAAAGTAGATCCTTATTTAAGGCCTCTATATGATTCTCTCTATGATTTATTTGATTTCGAAAAAATACAGAGAATGATTGAAATTGGTGATATTGAAATAGCACCACTTGCTTTCATGAGAGGAAGAACGTTAAAGAATTCTTTTGCAATTTTAGATGAAGCCCAAAATGCAACAGATACTCAAATTAAGATGTTTTTAACACGTATAGGTGAGAATTCTAAAATTGTTATAAATGGTGATCCTTCTCAAATAGATCTACCAAATAAAAACATGTCAGGCCTAAGTAGATCTAAGAAATTACTTGGACACTTAAAAGAAATTTCAGTTGTAGATTTTGATCATTCAGATGTGGTGAGACATCCTTTGGTATCTAAGATTGTAAAAGCGTACTCTGACCAAGAAAATGATTAAAATTGATGTAGTTTCGGAGTGCACTCTCTGGAGCAAAAAAATCAAAAGAAATAAAACTTTTTTTAATTCTATTCTAAAATTTTTTCCAAAAAAATATAAATTTATAGGTAAAAAAATAAATCTAACAATTTTACTTTCAAATAATAAGAATATTAAAAAGCTAAATAAAGATTTTAGAAATAAAAATAAACCTACAGATGTATTATCATTTCCATTTGAAAAAAAATTTAACCCAAAAAAATCAAATTATCTTGGTGATATAGTAATTAGCTATGAGTTTATGAATAAACCAAAAAATATAAGCATTTTAGAGTTTAAACAAAAAGTAGTTAAAATTTTTATTCATGGATTTCTTCATTTATTAGGACACGATCATATAAAACTAAAAGATTTTAAAAAAATGATTAAAGAAGAAGATTTAATTTATAAATTCATCAAAATAAAAGTTGCTTAACTTGCTTAAAAAAAATTTTTTAAACATATTATATGTATTTTTTTTAGGTGCTATCAGCTCTTACAGCTTGCCACCTTATAATTATTTTATAATTAATTTTTTTACTTTTTCGTTATTCTTTATTTTCCTTTTTACACAAAAAAAAATTAATTCAAATAATAAATCGTTCTTTAAATATGGATGGTTTTTTGGTTTTGGTTATTTTTTATGTAGTTTATATTGGATTGCAATTTCTTTAACTTTTGATGAAAGCTTTAAATTTTTAATACCAATAGCTATAGTTTTATTTCCTGCTTTTCTTGCATTATTTTATGGATTTATAACTTATTTGTTTTCTGTTTTTTATTCTAGAGATGTTGTTAGTACATTTTTTATTTTTTCAATTTTATTTGGATCTATTGAATTTATTAGAGGGTCCATTCTTACTGGTTTTCCATGGAATTTAATTGCTTTTAGTTTTTCAGAAAGTATTTATTTTATTCAAATTCTTTCAGTAATTGGGACTTATTCTTTCAATTTAATTTGTATATCTTTGTTTACTGTTCCAGCTGTATTTATCTTAAGAAAAACTAGAAAAGAAATTATTGTCTGTTTTTTCTTGATAATAATTTCTGTAGGTTTTTTAGTTTTTGGCAATTTAAAATATAATCAATTTAATACTATAGCTGATATTAAAAATAATTTTACAATAAGAGCTGTATCACCCAATATTAGTTTAGATCGATTTTATTCAAAGCAGGATGAATTAAAGATAATACAAGAATTAATTACCTTGAGTAATCCAGAAAAAAAAGAGCCAATGATTTTTTTATGGCCTGAAGGAATTATTCCAGACAGTTATTTAAGAGATATGGATATATATAAGGAATTATTTTCAAATAGTTTTTCGAGTGATGATTTAATTATCATGGGTTTAAATAGTATAAAGACTGAAAATAGTGAAAATTTATTTTTTAATTCAATGGCGATTTTTAACAATAAATTGGATTTAATTCATAGTTATAACAAAATTAATTTAGTGCCATTTGGAGAGTTTACTCCATTTGAATCAGTTTTTAGTTTAATAGGACTTAAAACAGTAACCAATGATTACCAATCTTTTTCAAAAGGTGAGAACCAAAAAGCACTTTTAATAAAAAATGACAAGATAGAATTAAAATTACTTCCCTTAATTTGTTATGAAATTATTTATTCAAATAGACTATTTAAAGACAAAAATTTTGATTATATAATTAATATTTCAGAAGACGGGTGGTTTGGAAATTCTATTGGCCCAAAGCAACATTTTGCACACAGTGTCTTTAGATCAATTGAAAGTGGAAAATATGTAATTAGATCAGCAAACAATGGAATATCTGCCATTGTTAATCCAATAGGTATTATAGAAAAAAAAGTTGAGTTTGGCACTACTGGATATGTTGATTTTAAAGAGAGTAAAATCCTTAAATCTACACCTTATATGAATTATGGGGATAAGATATTTTTTATACTTATTTTATTATATATTTTTTTAATTTTTTCATTTAAGAAAATTACACATGAGTAATTTAAAAAATTTTTTATTTACAAGCGAGTCTGTTTCTGAAGGACATCCAGACAAAGTGTCAGATCGTATTTCTGATATGGTTGTGGATAGCTTTCTTTCAGGTGATCCTTTTTCAAGAGTAGCATGTGAAACTTTAACCACTACAAATAAAGTTGTTTTAGCTGGAGAAGTAAGGGGACCGAGCATCAAAGAAGAAGATCTTATTCAAAAAGTAAGAGAATGCATTAAGGATATTGGGTACGATCAAGATGGTTTTACTTGGAGAGAAGCTACAAAAATAGAAAGCCACCTTCACGCACAATCTGCTGATATAGCCATGGGTGTGGACTCATCAAGTAATAAAGATGAGGGAGCAGGTGACCAAGGAATAATGTTTGGTTATGCCTGTAACGAAACTGAAGAATTAATGCCAGCACCAATTCATTATTCTCATAAGATTTTGAGATTAATGGCGGAAGATCGAAAATCTGGAAAATTAAAAAATATTGAGCCAGATTCAAAAAGTCAAGTCACGTTTGAGTATGTAGATGCAAAACCAACCAAAGTAAAATCAGTTGTTATATCTTCACAACACTCAGCAGATGTAGATCAAGCAAAAGTTAGAGAATTATTAAAACCTTATTTATTAAAATCAATTCCAGAAAAGTTTTTGAAAGATTTTAATGAAGAGGAATTATATATAAATCCAACTGGAAATTTTGTAATTGGTGGTCCAGATGGGGATTGTGGCTTAACAGGTAGAAAAATTATTGTAGATACTTATGGTGGAGCAGCACCTCATGGTGGAGGAGCTTTCTCTGGTAAAGATCCAACTAAAGTTGATAGATCAGCCGCTTATGCAGCAAGATATATTGCTAAAAATATTGTTGCATCTAACATTGCTGAAAAATGTTTAATTCAACTAGCATACGCAATTGGAGTTTCTAAACCTTTATCAATTTATGTAGATTTATTTGATAATGATTTAGAAAAAAATAAATTTGTAACAGAAAAGATCTCAGAAAATTTTGATTTAAGCCCAAGAGGTATAAGAGAAATGCTTGGCTTAAATAAACCTATTTATGAAAAAACAGCAGCTTATGGTCATTTTGGAAGAGTGCCTGAAGCTAACGGCTCATTTTCATGGGAAAAAACTGATAAAAAAGACGTTTTTTCTAAATAGTTGCTATTGAATTAAAAAAAAATCTTTATATATTGCCCTTACATTATTGAAATTACAGAATGGGCTTTAGCCCATTTTTTTTTGGAGCTAATAAACTTATGTTAAATAGAAGATCAGATAAATTAGAATTATTAAGAATTGCTGAAGCAGTTGCTTTAGAAAAGTCTATAGATAAAGAATTAATTATAGATTCCATGGAAACTGGAATTGCAAAAGCTGCCAAATCAAAATTTGGACAGGACAATGAAATTAAAGTTTTAATAGACAGAGAAAGTGGCGATATTGGAATTTTCAGAAAATTAATTGTTGTAGAAAAGCCAGAAAATACAAATACAGAAATTAATCTTCAAGATGCAATCATTTTAAATGAAGTCAACAAAGATAAAAAAATTGGTGACGAAATTTTACAACCGCTTCCCTCTTTTGATTTTGGAAGAATAGCTGCACAAACAGCAAAACAAGTTATTAGTTTTAATGTAAGAGAAGCAGAACGTGAAAGACAATACAATGATTTTATAGATAAAAAAGACTCAATTCTAAGTGGAATTGTTAAACGTCTAGAGTTTGGAAATGTGATAGTTGATTTAGGTAGAACTGAAGCAATTATTCAAAAAAATGAAATGATCCCTAGAGAAAACATTAAAGCTGGAGATAGAGTTAAAGCTTACTGTTATGATGTTAAAAGAGAAGCTAGAGGACAACAAATATTTTTATCAAGAGCACATCCAAAATTTATGGAAAAATTATTTGTTCAAGAGGTTCCTGAAATTTATGATGGTTTAATTGAAATCAAATCATCAGCAAGAGATCCTGGAAGTAGAGCAAAAATCTGTGTTAAAGCAGTTGATACTTCATTAGATCCAGTAGGAGCTTGTGTTGGAATGAGAGGATCAAGAGTCCAAGCAGTAGTTAACGAATTACAAGGTGAAAAAATTGATATTGTTAATTGGTCTGAAGATCCAGCAATAGTAGTTTCAAATGCATTGTCACCAGCTGAAGTTCAAAGAGTAAACGTTGATAGTGTTGCAAAAAAATTAGATGTAATTTTAACAGAAGAAAATTTAAGTAAAGCAATTGGTCGTAGAGGTCAAAACGTAAGACTTGCTACTAAATTATTAAATTACGAAATTAATATAATGACTGATGCAGAAGATTCAGAAAGAAGACAATCTGAATTTAAAGAAAAAACCGAAAACTTTGTTAAAAACTTAGAGCTGGACGAAACATTAGGACAATTACTTGTTGCTGAAGGTTTTTCTTCAATCTCAGATATTAAAGATAGTTCACCAGAAAATTTAATGAAAATTGAAGGTATAGAGGAAGACACTGCCAAGGCTTTGATTGAAAGAGCAAAAGAGTTTTACCAAAAAGATCAAGAAGATATTACTCAAAGAATTAAAGATTTGGGACTTCAAGATGATCTTATAAATCACAAAGGACTGACCCCTGGAATGTTAGTTACTTTAGGAGAGCAAAAGATTTTAAAATTAGAAGATTTTGCAGACCTTGCCTCTGATGAATTAACAGGTGGTTATGATGTTGTGAAAGGTGAAAGAATTAAGATTCAAGGATACCTTGAAGATTTTGCTTTATCAAAAACAGAAGCGGATGAATTAATAATGTCTGCAAGAAGCATAATTTACAAAGATTGAGTAATGAAATATGGAAAACAAAAAAACAAAATTAACACTGTCTGGCATAGCCAAGAAATCGATAGAGAATATAGAGTTAGCAAAAACTCAAAGTAAAAATTCCGTTGTAATTGAAAAAAAGCCCAGCAAATTCGCACCTAGAAGTAACTTTACTAGACCTGCTAGTGTTAGGTCAAAACCAGCAGTATCAACAACAAGTAGTTTCCCTCCAAGAACCACATCAGCACCTAAACCGGCTTCTCCAATAACTAATGATTATGAAAAACGTAAGTTAGCTGAACAAAGAGCAACTAGAAGATTGAAAGGGGATACAGGTAAACCTGAAACTAAAAAAAGAGAATTAAAATTAACAGTATCAAGAGCTTTAAGTGATGAGATTGAAGCAAGATCAAGAAGTATGGCTTCGCTTAAAAGAGCAAAATTAAAAGAAAATAGAGAACTTACTAAAGAGGAAATTCAAGAAAGCTTAAAGCCTGTAAAAAGAGATGTAAATATTCCTGAAGCAATAACAGTGAGAGAACTATCTAACAGAATGGCTGAGCAATCAAGCAATGTAATCAAACATTTATTTGGAATGGGTGTTACGGTTACTATCAATCAAACATTAGCTGCAGATACTGCTGAATACTTAGTAAAAGAATTTGGCCACAATCCGATTAGAGAAACAAAAGCAGAAGAAATTATTCAAAAAATAAAAGAGTCTAGATCTGAAAATTTAAAGAATAGACCACCAATCGTAACTGTGATGGGCCACGTGGATCATGGAAAGACCTCGGTATTAGATGTTTTAAGAAGTGCGAATGTTGTCTCTGGTGAATTTGGTGGAATAACACAACACATTGGAGCTTACCAAATACAACACGAATCTAATAAACTAACTTTTATTGATACACCAGGTCATGCTGCATTTACAGAAATGAGAGCTAGAGGATCAAAATTAACAGACGTTGTAGTATTAGTAGTTGCTGCAGATGATGGTGTTAAACCTCAAACAATTGAATCTATAAAACATGCAAAAGCTGCGAACGTTCCAATAGTTGTAGCAATTAACAAGTGTGATCTACCTGAAGCAGACCCACAAAAAATAAAGAATCAACTTTTAGAGTACGAACTTATTGCAGAAGATCTATCGGGAGATACTTTAATGGTTGAAATTTCTGCAAAAAATAAAAAAAATTTAGATAAGTTAGTAGAGTCGATTGTTCTACAAGCAGAAATTTTAGACTTAAAAACTGACTTTGAATCTAAAGCTACAGGAATTGTTTTAGAATCTAAAATTGATATTGGCAGAGGAGCTGTTGCAACAGTTGTGGTTACATCTGGAACAATTAAAAAAGGTGATTTCTTTGTTAGTGGATTAAAATGGGGAAAAGTTAGAGCTTTGATTAATGATAAAGGAGAAAATGTTAATGAAGCACCACCATCAATGCCAGTTGAAATTCTTGGAATTAATGGAGCGGCTAAATCTGGAGATGATTTTATTGTACTAGATTCAGAAAAAGAGGCAAAAACATTGAGTCAGAATAGAGCAGAAGAAAGCAAAACTGGTGGAAGTCCTTTAACTTTTGCTACTCAAGACTCAGCTTTTGCTGATAAGTCAGCTGCAGAATTAAATATTATTGTAAAATCAGATGTTCATGGATCTGCAGAGGCAATCAAAAGTGCGATTAATCAAATTACCCATGATGAAGTAAAACCTAAAATAATTTTATCTGATATTGGAATGGTAACAGAAACAGATGTAACTTTAGCAAAAGCATCTAACGCTGCACTAATTGCATTCAATGTTAAACCAAGTAAGGAAGCAAAAAAATTAGCAGAAAATGAAAAAATTGTAATCTCTTCTTATAATATTATTTATGAAGTTTTGGATTATATTAAATTAAGAATGTCAGGACTTCTTGCTCCAGATGTTCAGGAAAAAATTATTGGTACAGCTCAAATTTTAGAAATTTTCAAAGTTTCAGGTACAGGAAAAGTTGCAGGCTCAAAAGTAACTGAAGGTGAAATAACTAGTGGCGCAAGTGCTAGGGTAGTAAGAGATGGAGCAATTATTTATACGGGTAAAATAAGTACTATTTTTAGAGAAAAAGATCAGGCAAAACAGGTTAGTAATGGCCAAGAGTGTGGAATAACGCTTAAGGACTTTATCGATTTCCAGAAAAACGATACAATAGAGGCCTTTAGTACGACCACAACGGATAGAACAGTATAATGGCTGATAGAATAGGAAAACCAGTATCACAGAGACAATTGCGTGTTGGAGAGATGATTAGGCAATCTTTAGGCATGATTTTTGCCAGAAATGAAGCTAAGGTCCCGAATTTAGAAACTAACACTATAACGGTTACTGAAGTAAAAATGAGTCAAGACCTTAAAATTGCAAAAGCTTACGTATTACCATTAGGCGGTAAAGATACGGAGCTAGTTATTAAAAAATTAAAAGAATATTCTTTCTTAATTAGAAAAGCTTTATCTAAAAAAATAATTATGAAATATTTACCAAAAATACTTTTTGCTAAAGACGACTCATTTGAGTACGCAGAAAAAATAGAAAACTTAATAAAACAAACAAATAAATAGGAAAATAAATAGTATGACGAAAAAAGCAGAAGAATTAAAAATGCACGCGAAGGACACTGGTTCTTCAGAAGTACAAATTGCATTATTAACGGGAAAAATTGAAACTCTTTCAGCACACATTAAACAATTCAAAAAAGATAAACACTCTTCAGTTGGATTATTAAGAGCAGTAAATAGAAGAAAAAAATTGTTAGAATATTTAAAGAAAAATAAATTTGATTCTTACAAAAATGTATTAACTCAATTAAATTTAAGAAAATAGACAGAAGGAAACGGAAAATAGATGTTCAAAGTATACAAGAAGGAAATTGAAGTAGCAGGTAAGAAGATAAGTTTAGAAACAGGTAAGGTAGCAAGACAAGCAGACGGAGCAATCATTGCTTCATGTGGTGAAACAGTTATTTTAGCAACAGTAGTAGGAGCCAAAAAAGTAAATCCAGATATGGATTATTTTCCTCTGTCTGTAAATTACCAAGAAAAATATTATGCAGGTGGTAAAATTCCTGGTGGATATTTTAAAAGAGAGGCAAGACCAACTGAAAGTGAACAATTGATTTCAAGATTAATTGATAGACCCATCAGACCTTTGTTTCCAAGTGAATTTAAAAATGAAGTTCAGTTGTTACCAACTGTAATTTCATATGATAAAGACAATCAACCAGATATTTTAGCAATTACAGCTTCATCAGCTGCATTAGCCATTTCAGGAATGCCATTTATGGGACCTGTAGGTGCTTCAAGAGTTGGTTTAGTTGATGGAAAATACATATTAAACCCATCAAAAGCTGAGTTAGAAAACTCTACTTTAGATTTAGTTGTAGCTGGTACTAAAGATGCTGTGCTGATGGTTGAGTCAGAAACATCAGGTTTAACAGAAGAAGTAATGTTAGATGCAGTTAAGTTTGGTCACGAAGGTTTTGTTCCAGTAATCGAAATGATCGAGGAACTTGCAAAAGAATGCAGGAAACCAGAATGGACTGTTGAGAAAAAAGATTTATCGGAAGTTAAGAAAAAACTTGAAGAAAACTTTACAGAAGATTTAACTAAAGCTTTTGCAACAATAGACAAACAAGAACGATCAAATCAAATTTCAGAAATTTCTGATAAAGCAAAACAACTTTTTGCAGAGGATGAAAATTATTCTGATTTTAACGTTAATGATGAATTAAAAAATCTTGAAAAGAAAATTGTTAGAACTGACATTCTTAAAAATAAAAAAAGAATTGATGGCAGAGGCTTGGCTGATGTAAGAGCTATTGAGTGTGAAGTTGGTGTTTTACCAAGAACTCACGGATCAGCTTTATTTACAAGAGGTGAAACACAAGCGATTGTGGTTACTACTTTAGGTACATCTGATGACGAACAAAGATTGGAAAGTTTAGATGGACAGCATAGAGAAAGATTTATGCTTCATTACAACTTCCCTCCTTTCTCAGTTGGTGAAACTGGAAGAATTGGAACTGGAAGACGTGAAGTTGGTCATGGAAAATTAGCATGGAGAGCAATTAACTCTTCATTACCTCCAAAGGAAGAGTTTCCATACACTTTCAGAATAGTGTCAGAAATTACAGAATCCAATGGTTCTTCATCAATGGCAAGTGTTTGTGGTGCATCTCTTGCACTTATGGATGCTGGAGTGCCAATTAAAGAGCCAGTTGCAGGTATTGCTATGGGGTTAATTAAAGAAGGCGATGACTTTAGTGTCTTGTCAGATATTTTAGGTGATGAAGATCACCTAGGAGATATGGATTTTAAGGTTGCTGGAACTAAAGATGGAATTACTTCGCTTCAAATGGATATTAAAATTACAGGTATCACATTTGAAATCATGGAGCAGGCCTTAAAACAAGCAAAAGAAGGAAGAATTCATATCTTAGGTGAAATGAATAAAGCTTTAAGTGAATCAAGAGCTGATGTTGGTGAACACACTCCAAAAATGGAACAAATTACTGTTGATAAAAAAGATATTGCAGCTGTAATTGGAAAAGGTGGAGCAACGATTAGAGAAATTGTTGAAAAATCAGGTGCTAAACTAGATGTGAACGATGAAGGTGTGGTCACTGTTGCTGCTCCGGACGAAGAGTCTAGAAACATTGCTATGCAAATGATCAAAGACATCACAGCAAAAGCTGAACTAAATAAAATTTACTCAGGTAAAGTAATGAAGATTATGGAGTTTGGTGCATTTGTAAATTTCTTAGGCAAACAAGATGGTCTTGTTCACATTTCAGAACTTGCTACTAAAAGAGTAGAAAAAGTTACTGATATTGTTAAAGAAGGTGACGAAGTAAAAGTTAAAGTGATTGGTTTCGATAGAGGTAAAGTTAAACTTTCTATGAAACAAGCTGCTGAATAATTTTTAAATTAAAATTCTAAACCCCTGGAATGAAAGTTCTGGGGGTTTTTTTATGAGGCTTTTATTAAAAACCTTACACACTCTTTTGTTTTGCTGGAAAGTATTCTACTTCTGAAAAACGATCTGTCGGAAAAATCCAATAAAATTCAAGGGTTTCTTTTCCATTATTTTTTAAGGCATGTTCAGCATTTCCAGCTATATAAACTACATCGCCCTTTTTAATTGTTTCAAGTTTACCTGATTTATTTAAAATTCCTGTACCATTGGTAACCACATATATTTCTGCTGGTGAGTGATAATGAAGTGTTAAATCTCCACCAGGCGCTATTTCAGCAAAACCAAGGGATAAACCAGAACTACCATCAAAATCTGCATCAATTAAAAATTTCCACCTTACTCCAGGATACTTTTCAGTTGATGACCATTCTTGACTCAAAACAGAAGCAAGATTTTTTACAAAAATCATTCAAAATCTTAGCTTATGTCTTATTTTTTTTAAATATAAATTATTAAGTCTAAAAAATTCTTCCAAATTTTTTTAACTAAATTTAACTATATTTTAGGTAATATTTTTAGGATCTGGCATTCCAACCTTGTTATATCCAGCATCTACGTAGTGAATTTCACCAGTAACACCATTTGCAAGGTCGCTTAATAGATATAATGCTGAATTTCCAACATCATGAATATCTACGTTTCTTTTAAGGAAAGAATGATCTTCATTCCACTTGTATAAGAATTTTGCATCTCCAATAGCAGAAGCTGCTAAAGTCTTAATGGGTCCAGCACTTATAGCATTCACTCTCATGCCTTTAGCTCCTAAATCTCTTGCAAGGTACTTAACACTTGCCTCAAGAGCTGATTTACAAACACCCATTACGTTATAATTTGGAATAGCTTTAGTAGATTCGTAAGTTAAGGTTAGCATGCTTCCACCTTCTTTCATTATTTTAGATGCTTCTTTTGCAACTTCTGTAAATGAAAAACATGAGATTAACATACTTCTTAAAAAGTTTTCTCTAGTAGTGTTTAAATACTCACCTGATAATTCTGATTTATCTGAAAATGCAACTGCGTGAACCACAAAATCTATTTGTCCCCATTCAGATTTAATATCTTCAAAAAGTTTTATTACTTCTTCTTTATTTTCAACATCACAACTAAATGTAGCTTTTGAATTTAATTTTTCTGCTAAAGGGATTACTCTTTTCTTTAATGCATCACCAAGATAAGTGAATGCAAGTTCTGCTCCAGCTTCTGCAAGTTTCTGCGAAATACCCCAAGCGATAGACCTTTCATTGGCAACGCCCATGATTAATCCTCTTTTGCCTTTCATTAAACTCATTTAGACCTTTTCAAAAATTAAAGTTGCATTTGTTCCGCCAAAACCAAAGCTGTTAGACATAACAGAGTTTAATTTAACATCTGTTTCAGTTTTAGTAACGATTGGGAATTTTTTTGCTTCATCATCCATTTCAGTGATGTTAGCTGAAGCTGTGATAAAATTATTTTTCATCATGATTAAACTATAAATTGCCTCATGAACTGAAGCAGCACCTAGTGGGTGACCAGAAAGGGATTTAGTAGAACTTATTTTTGGTACCTCAGCACCAAATGCTTCTCCAACACCTCTAAGTTCTGTTATATCTCCAACAGGAGTTGAAGTTCCGTGAGTGTTTAAGTAGTCCATTTTATTCTTAGCAGTTGCTAAAGCCATTTTCATACATCTAACAGCACCTTCACCAGATGGGGCCACCATATCATACCCGTCAGAAGTCGCGCCATAGCCTGTTAATTCAGCATATATGTTTGCACCTCTTGCTTTTGCATGCTCGTATTCCTCAAGCACCAAAACTCCACCACCACCTGCTATTACAAAGCCATCTCTAGTCTTATCATAAGCTCTAGAAGCAGTTTCAGGCGCATCATTGTATTTAGAAGATAATGCAGTCATCGCATCAAACATTGCAGTCATTGCCCAGTGTAATTCTTCACTACCACCTGCAAACACAACGTCTTGTTTACCCATTTGAATTAATTCACTTGCATGACCGATACAGTGTCCGCTAGTTGCACACGCAGAACTCATCGTATAATTAACTCCTTTAATTTTAAAAGGTACAGCAAGAGTTGCTGAAGATGTACTAGCCATAGTTCTTGGAACAATAAATGGTCCCATTAACTTTGGAGTTTTGGCTCTAGTCTTATCAACTGATAAAACAACATTTTCAATTGAAGGACCCCCAGAACCCATAACTATTCCAGTTTTAAAATTACTTATATCATTATCCTCTAATCCTGAATCCTTAATAGCTTCTTTCATTGCAATGTAATTATATGCAGATCCAGAGCCCATAAATCTGATAGTTTTTCTATCGACATGATCTTCAAGTTTAATATTTGGTTTGCCATGAATGTGGCTTCTTAAATTATGCTCTTTATATTCCTCGCAAAAAGATATTCCAGATTTTGAATTTAAAAGAGATTGATAAACTTCTTCTTGATTATTCCCCAAACAAGAAACAACTCCCAAACCTGTAACTACTACTCTTCTCATTATTTAAATAACCCCACTTTTAAACTTTCTGCTGAATATATTTTCTTGTCATCGGCAAATACTAAACCATTTGCCAAACCAACTGTTGTTCCACCTGGTGCCATAATTTTTTTCATATCAATTTCATATCTTACATTTTTAACATTTTGTAAAACTTCACCAGTGAATTTTACTGTACTCACTCCTAAAGCTCTCCCTTTGCCTGGATTGCCAAGCCAACCAAGATAAAAACCAACTAACTGCCACATAGCATCCAAGCCAAGACAACCTGGCATAACAGGGTCTCCTTTAAAGTGACAATCAAAAAACCAAAGGTCTTCTTTGATATCAAGCTCTGCTTTTAAAGAGCCTTTACTAAAAGCACCATTGTCCTCGTTGATTTCTGTTATTCTATCAAACATGAGCATTGGTGGAAGCGGTAATTTTGCATTACCTGGGCCAAAAAGTTCTCCATTTCCGCAGCTTATTAGCTCATCATATGTGAATGAGTTTTTTTTCATAAATTTCAGTCCCTTAATACTTGATTTATGATGATTATAATATAGAAATAGTTTAGAATTATTATAAATAATAATGAATAATATTAATATATACAAAAAAAAACTGAGAGAATCTGGTTTAAGACCAACTAGACAAAGGTTAAAAATCTGTGATGTATTGTTTTCACCTGAAAAAACTTTTCATTTTACGATAAATGATTTGACCAAAATTATTGAAGAAAAGTTGAGTGAAAAAATTTCCCTAGCAACAGTTTATAATACAATTCATGCATTTAAGAAAAAAGGATACTTAAAAGAAATTTCAATTAATAGTGATAAAAGTTATTTTGACACTAACGTAACTGAACACCATCACTTTTTTGACGAAGATACAAATGAGTTGATTGATTGTAGCAACGAAGAAATTGATTCAGTGAATATAAAAAGAAATATCACAGAAAAAAAAATAAAATCAGTAGAAGTATTAATTAAAGTTGCAACTGATAATCAAACTCAAAAATAATTCAATAATTTCAATAATTTAACAATTACATTAAAATAATTCTAAACTGTTGACTTACAGTTTAGAATGATTATATGTACACCATAATCATTAAGGAGAAAAATATGTCATTAAAAGGAAGTAAAACAGAAGAAAACTTAAAGGATGCATTTGCAGGTGAGAGCCAAGCAAACAGACGTTATTTATATTTTGCTCAAAAAGCAGATATCGAAGGCTATAACGATGTAGCATCTGTATTTAGATCTACAGCTGAAGGTGAAACAGGTCATGCACATGGACACCTTGAGTATCTTGAAGAAGTTGGAGATCCAGCAACGGGACTACCAATTGGTGAGACTAAAGCAAATTTAGCTTCAGCAGTACAAGGTGAAACTCATGAATATACAGACATGTACCCAGGTATGGCAAAAACAGCTAGAGAAGAAGGTTTTCCAGAAATAGCTGATTGGTTTGAAACTTTAGCAAAAGCTGAAAAATCACACGCAGGTAAATTCCAAAAAACATTAGAATCTATTGCGTAAATAAAACTTAATTTATGGTGGGGTTTTCCCCCACCATTAAATCCTAAAATTTTAAATATGAGTAAAGAAGGCAGTATAGACGCACCCATTAGACACCCAATCAATTTTGAGCATCCAGATTTTTTAGATCCTAAAAAATTAGATGACGAAATGAGAAGAGCATTCGATATCTGCCATGGGTGTAGAAGATGTTTTAATTTATGTGACTCGTTTCCAAAATTATTTGACATGATAGATGAGTCAGAAAATGAGGATGTAGAAAGTTTAAAAAGTGAACAGTTTGAACCTGTAGTAGATGCTTGCACATTGTGTGATATGTGTTTTATGACCAAGTGTCCTTATGTACCGCCACATGATTTTGATTTAGACTTTCCTCACTTAATGTTGAGATACAGAACAGCTCAAAAAAAATTAAATAAATTACCTGCAGTACCGGCACAATTAGCTCGAATTGATAGAAATGCAAAAATTGGTGTAATGTTATCATCACTTATAAACTGGGCATCAAACATTAAAAATAGATTTTTTAGAAAAATATTAGAATTAGTTGCTGGAATTGATATGAGGGTTAAGCTTCCAACCTACAATTCAGAAACATTTACAAAATATTTTAAAAAAAATAATATTCCAGTAAACAGTGAAGCTCCATCTAAAGATAGAAAAGTTGTAATTTATTCAACATGCTTTGTTAATTTTAATAAAAAAGACACTGGTGTAGCTGCATTAAAAGTTTTAAAAAAAAATGGAGTAGAGGTTCAAGAGGCTTATCCAGGTTGTTGTGGAATGCCTTATCTCGAGCAAGCAGATTTACCAAAAGTTGTGGAGCAAGCTAAAAAAGTTTCCAAAGATTTATTAGAGTGGGTAGATAAGGGTTATCAAATTATTACTCTAACAGCCAGCTGTGGTCTAATGTTAAAATTTGAATGGCCATTGCTATTACCAAACGATGAAAATATTAAAAGACTTTCAAAAAGTGTTAGTGATATAGATGAGTATATCGTTGATATTGCACAAAACGAAGGCTTAGCAGAGGGCTTACAAGAAATTGATGGTGGGGTTACAGTTCACAACGCTTGTCATGCAAGAGCACAAAATATGGGTATTAAATCTAGAGATATGCTTAAATTCATTCCTAATATAAAAATGGATGTTGTTGAAAGATGTGCTGGTCACGGAGGAACTTTTGGTGTGATGAAGGAAACTCACGATCTAGCTATAAAAGTTGGAACACCAACAGCAAAACAAATTAAAAATAAAAATAATAAATACATGGCTTCAGATTGTCCTTTGGCAGGTAAGCATTTGAAACAATTAGAAACAGACACAAATATTTCAAATGATGAGGCACTTCATCCTATCGAATTAATGGCAAAAAGTTATAGATTGTAATTATGAGTAAAGAAAAAAGACTAATAGAAAAAGAAGACTTACTACCATCTGATGTTTACGCAAAAAGTAGAAAACAAATCAGAAAAGATTTAGTTGAGTTTAAAAAAGATAGAAGAATAGCACTTGGTCCTTATGCTACTTTTTATTTTGAAAGTTTTGAAACTATGGTTGCCCAAGTTCAAGAAATGCTTCATATCGAAAAAGGTGGAGATGAGCAATTAAAAGATGAATTAATAGCCTACAATCCCTTAGTACCAAGTGGAAAAGAACTTATAGCAACACTAATGTTTGAAATTGATAATCCAATTTCAAGAGCTAAATTTTTAGGTAAAGTTGGAGGTATTGAAGAAAAGGTATTTATGAAAATAAATAATGAAATTGTTAAAGCAGTTCCAGAAGCAGATGTTGACAGAACATCAGCAGAAGGAAAAGCTTCTTCAGTACAGTTTATCCATTTCAAATTAAATGATGATCAAATTTCTAAATTTAAATCAGATAGTGCAACTATTGAACTTGGGATTGATCATAAAGAGTATACTCACACAACAAAACTATCAGAAAATAGCATTAAATCGCTATGTGATGATTTTATCTAATAGAACCCCAAATATTTTCAGTTTTGACCCAGCCTGAATAATCTTCAGTTTTTACGTTACACCATATATTTTCACATTTTTTTAAGATTAATAGTCTTCCCTTTTCTAGTTTGGCTATTGGTTTTGAAAAGTTAGATGGTTTTTTATATAAAATTTTATCTTCTAAAATAATAATAGAATTTGATTTTTTAATCTGAGAAATGTGGATCCATCCACTATTATTTTTTAAATCTACAATTCTCCTAAAATTTTCTTTTTGATCTATTTGTTTTATCGGTAAATTTATTTTTTTATAAATATATTTGATTTTTGAATCAAAACTTGGTCCATATCGAACATTTACTTTACTTTTTTTTAAAGAAAGAAACTTTTCTTCTGCCATTGAAAATTGACCAAATAAAACTGATAGACACAAAAACCAGATAGCTATTTTTTTTATCATTTACAAAAACAGTTTTTTCTTTTTTTAAGTTTAACTTTTCTAAAATTTAATTGTAATAGATCTAAGATAAAAATATATCCATCAAGGCTTTTTCCAATACCAAGTATTTTCTTTAAAACTTCATTTGCTTGTATTGTTCCAATTATACCAGCAACAGTGCCAAGAATACCTTCTGACTCGCAATTTAATAAGTCATCTGAAATATCAGAGTCTTGAAAAAAACATCTTAAACATGGAATTTTTTTATTTTTAAAATTAAAAGTAAATATATGACCGTCAAATTTACTTATGGCTCCGGTTACAAGTATTTTTTTAAATTTATAACAAAAATCATTTAATAAAAATTTTGTTGAAAAATTATCAGAACCATCAACTATATAATCATAATCTTTTATAATTTTCTTAAAGTTATTTTTATCAAGTCTTATTTTGTAAATTTTAATTTTAATACTTGGGTTTATTTTTTTAATTTTAACCCTTGCTACTTGAACTTTAAATTTTCCTATATCGCTGGTGTTATAAAGACTTTGTCTGTGTAGATTAGATAAACTAACTTTATCATCATCAACTATACCTATCGAACCAACTCCAGCTCTTGCAAGAAATTCTGCAACAGGAGATCCTAAACCACCCATTCCAACAATTAAAACTTTTGAAGATATAATTTTTTTTTGTCCAATAGTGCCAATATCTTTTAGTACTATTTGTCTTGAGTATCTTTCTATTGATGCTTTTTTTAATTGGCTATTCATTTACCTGTTGAGCCAAATCCACCATCACCTCGCAATGTATCAGGTAAATTATCTGTTTCTTCAAACTCCATCTTAATTACAGGCATTAAGACCATTTGTGCTATTCTATCTTTATTGTTGATAAGGAAATCTTCTTTACCATGATTAAAAAGTATAACTTTAATTTCTCCTCTATAATCACTATCAATTGTCCCCGGAGTGTTTAAAACTGTAATACTTTTTTTAGCAGCCAAACCAGATCGAGGACGAATTTGAACTTCATAATCCTCTGAAAATGCCATTGAAAGCCCTGTAGGAACCAAATATGAGCTATTAGGTGCTATTCTAATAGGCTCCTCTATAAAAGCCATCAAATCCATACCTGAAGCACCATCTGTTTTGTAAGCAGGTAATTCTACTTTAGGATTTAATTTTTTGATTAATACTTTAGCCACTGAATTTTAATTTAATCTTTTAATAACTCTATCTACTATTTCATCAGAAATTTCAGATTTACTTTTTATTGTAAGCCTTTCATCATCCATATTTTTATCTCTATAATAAATCGAAACTTCATTAAAACTAGAGTCAAATCCAATTGCTTTATTGGAAACATCATTTGCAATTATCCAATCACAGTTTTTTTCATCTAATTTTTTTTTTGCATTTTCTTCTATATTATTAGTTTCTGCAGCAAATCCAATTACCAACTTTGGTCTAAGAGAATTATGTTTTGATACATAATTTAAAATATCAATATTTTTTTCTAGTTCTAGATTTAATTTTTCTTGCTTTTTAATTTTGCTATTACTTATTTCTTTAACTTTAAAGTCAGCAACAGCTGCTGAAAAAATTGCTACATCTGTTGGTAAATTATTTTGTGCAGCTTTAAACATTTCGTCTGCAGTTTCTACTTTAATTAAGTTTATATTGTTGCTTACTTCTAAATTTGTAGGTCCAGAAATTAAAGTGGTTTGAAATCCTTTTTTAGCAAATGCTTTTGCTAAAGCATAACCTTGTTTTCCAGAAGATTTATTTGTTATAAATCTTACAGGGTCAATATATTCATTGGTTGGTCCAGCCGTTACTAAGGCTTTTAATTTATAATTTTTATTTAATTCACTAAAGTATAAATTAATTTCTTGAACAATATTATCTGGTTCGGTCATTTTACCTTCACCAAATTCTCCACAGGCCATATCTCCAATTTCAGGACCTATAATTTTATAACCAAATGATTTTAATTTTTTAAGGTTTTCTTTCGTCGATGGATGGTCCCACATTCTAACATTCATTGCTGGTGTTAAAAAAATATCTTTATCTGAAGCCAAAATTACAGTTGAAGCAAGATCATCTGAAGACCCTGTGCTTAATTTTGAGATTGTATTAGCGGTAGCTGGAGCTACAATAATTAAGTCTGCCCATCTAGATAGTGAAATATGATCCATTTCAGCCTCATTTTCAGAGCTAAATAAATCGTCATAAACTTTTTCTTGAGATAGTGAGGCAACGGACAAAGGAGTTACAAATTCTTTAGCACTTTTAGTAAGAATAGTTTTAACCTTTGCACCTAATTTTTTTAATGATCTGATTAATTCTAAACTTTTGTAAGCAGATATCCCACCACATATTATTAAAAGTATTTTTCTTTCAGATATATTATTCATTGTGAGAATTAAAATACTACTAGACCAAAAATTACAAGCAGTAATAAACCAACAATAGACTGATTTCTAAAGGCAGTCATTTCAGATCTCTTTTCATTTAAGGCAGTAAATGAATTTGAATTTTGGGGGATCTGTCCACTTGCTAAAAATGATAAAGCTTGATTGGCTTTATCCATAATCTCTGGAAAATCAGGCAGTCTTTTAATTACTTCAGTAGTACTTTTTAAACTTTCATTTAAGGTATTAATTGGATCTTTTGTTTCTCTTAACCAACTTTCTAAAACTGGTTTTGAAGTTTCCCATATATTGGTATTAGGGTTAAGTTTTCTCGCAACACCCTCAACCACTACCATTGTTTTTTGTAACATTAATAATTGAGGTTGAGTTTGCATATTAAATTTTTCAGTAACTTCAAAAAGTTGTTTTAATAATTTTCCCCCAGAAATATCTTTTACAGATTGACCAAAAATTGGTTCACCAATTGATCTTAATGCTTGTGCTAAATCATTAACAGGCACATCTTTAGGAACTAGACCAGCAACCAAATGTACCTCAGCAACTTTTTTGTAGTCTCTTTGAATAAATCCAAATAAAATTTCAGCTAAAAATCTTTTGCTAAGATTGTCTAATCTTCCCATTATTCCAAAATCTATAGGAACAATTTGCCCATTATCGTCAATAAATATATTTCCTTGATGCATATCAGCATGAAAAAAACCGTCTCTAACAGCATGTCTTAAAAAATGCTGAATTACATCAGAGGCTATTCTCTTAGTATCTATATTTCTTTTTTGTAAATCTTCTGTTTCACGAATAGAAACGCCTTCTACCCAATCAAGTGTCATGACATTTTCGCTTGTAAAATTCCAATAAATAGCAGGAACTCTAAAACCTGCATCATTCTTTGTATTTTCGGCATATTCATTTGCAGCTGCTGCTTCAAATCTTAAATCCATTTCTAAATTAGTTATTTCTTTAAGAAGAAAAACTACTTCTACCAATTTCAGCCTTTTTGTTTTTTTTATAAATGACTCAACCATAAAAGCAAAAAGCATCAAAGCATCTATCTCCTCATTAAATACTTTTTTTATATTTGGTCTTAAAATTTTAATAGCAACATCTTTTATGGTTCCATTGTCATTTATTTTTGCTTTATGAACCTGTGCTATTGAAGCTGCTGCAACTGGTTCACTTAAATCAATGATTGAATTGAAAGTATCATCTCCTAGGTCTTTTTTAATTATTGCTTTTGCTTCAGTTAAAGTAAAAGCGGGCAATCTATCTTGTAAGCCCTCTAACTGTTTTGCTAAATCATCTCCGATAATATCAGGTCTAGTAACCAAAAATTGTCCTAACTTAATAAATGTAGTTCCCATTAATTGTAGCGACTTAGAAAGTTTTGCTCCTTCATTTTCGTTTAAATTATTTTTATTAGGTGGAGAAAAAGAAAATGAAAGTATTTGGAAGAGAATCTTAATTGCTAATGGTGGTTTTTTAAACTTAGAAAGAATAGTTAATATATCAGAACGAGCTAATTTTCTTCCTAATTTAAATAAGATGAATATTTTTTTTAACATTAGATTTTCCAGCCTGAATGAATAGCTACAATTCCACCTGATAAGTTTCTATAACTGCAGTTAACAAATTTATTTTTATTCATTAAATCAATTAACTCTTCTTGATTAATAAACTCTTCAATACTTTTAACCAGATATTCATAAGGTTCTTTTTGTCCAACTATAGCTTTTCCAACTAAAGGAATAAGTTTTGAATAATTTTTATATATAAAGTCTAAATTAGAGTTTTGAATTTTAGAAAATTCTAAACATAAGTAACGACCTCCTGGTTTTAAAACTCTATAAGCTTCTGACAAAGCTTTATTTAGATCTTTAGTATTTCGTAGTCCAAAACTAATTGTATAATAATCACAAGAATTATCTTTAATAGGCAACTTTTCAGCTGGAGCAATTATCCAATTGATATTTTTATAAGTATTTAACTTTTCTTTGCCTTTACCAATCATCCCTTTATTTGGATCAACGCAAAATATTTCACCATTTTTATCAGTTGCATCTAAAAAAAGTTTACCAAGATCTCCAGTTCCACAGGCGACATCAATTAAAGTTTTATTATTTGAAGGGTTCATCCAACTTAATAGATCTTTTTTCCAAATTCTATGAACACCCAATGACATAAAGTCATTCATTAAATCATATTTGTCATAGACATTATCAAAGACACTTTGGACAAGGCCCTTTTTGTTTTGGAGATATTGCTGCATATTAAATTTATTATTTATTGATAATATAGTCTCAAATGCCAGAATTACCAGAAGTAGAAATAGTCAAACAATCGCTATCTAAAAAATTAGAGCATAAAAAAATCAAAAAAATAATAATTACGAATAGAAATTTAAGGTTTAAAATTCCTTTAAAATTTGAAGAATTATTAAAAAATAAAATTATTAAAAAAGTAACTAGATTTTCAAAGTATTTGATCTTGAATTTTTCTGATCAATCTTTTTGTTTAATTCATTTAGGGATGTCTGGAACTGTTCATTTAATAAAAAAAAATAATATTAGTAAGTTTACTAATACTAGTTTTTATAATTCACCAAGCCTACCAAAAAAACATAATCATGTTGAAATTCATTTTAAAGGTTTAAGAGTTATATACAATGATCCTAGAAGATTTGGATTTTTTAAATTTATAGAAAACAAGAAGGAACTTGAAAAAAGATTTAGTCATTTAGGACCTGAACCATTTTTTAAAAATTTTAACTTAGAATATTTAATTGGTTATTTCACAAATAAAAAAAAGGATATAAAAAGTTTCTTATTAGATCAAAAATTTGTATCAGGAATTGGAAATATTTATGCTAGTGAAATTTTATTTTTATGTAAAATTAATCCAATTACCTATGCATCAAAGTTAACCAAGCAAGATTGCAAAAAAATTATTACTTATTCAAAAAGTGTACTTAATAGGGCTATTAAAAAAGGAGGGTCAAGTATTCGAGATTTTAAAAACATCACTGGAAAAAGTGGAAATTTCCAAAAAGAATTTAGGGTTTATCAAAGAGAAAATCTAAGCTGCTTAAGAACTAAATGTAATGGGAAAATTCAGAAAATATTTATATCTAATAGGTCAACATTCTTTTGTAATACATGCCAAAAATAGGGAATTATTCTATTGACCAGTATAAATTCTCAAGCTATACCACTGCGCTTATGGCAAACACAAAATCAGCAATTAAAAGAATTAGAAGAATTGCTACACAAACATTGGTTAATAAGGCTCGTAAGAGCAAGTACAGAAATGCTATAAAAAAAATGAACCTTCTTTTGGTAGAAAAGAAAAAAGATGAAGCTCTAAAATTCTTGCCAAAGTTGAACTCTGAGTTAATGAAAGTTGCAAAAACTGGAATTATAAAGAAAGCAAATGCTTCAAGAAACATTTCGAGAATAACAAAGAAAATTTCAGGCTTATAATAAATTTATACGACTATTTTAAATTTCAACTAATAGTACTTACATCATATAAGAAATCAAATTTTTAGATTAACTATATATAGATTTAGTAAAACAATAAGAAACATAATTTATAAATCACACAATCATAGATTTTAAATTTGTAAAACTTAATCGTTCAATCAAACAACACTGTGGCAAAATAATTTTTAAGATTTAAAACAGACCACCTCTTGGTTGTAATATTATATCAGCTTAGAGAGAATATTCCCGTTTGAAATGAATCACCTATAGATTTAATTTATTTTTATTTTTACTAAATTATTTATTGCAAATATTAATTTTATTTATTTTTGCTTTTACAAAATTATTTATTGCAAAAAAATTATTTTGCTTCTAACTGACCTTATTCCTACAAATTTTT